>NZ_JAWPMI010000006.1:0-247995 GCF_033345435.1 Rhodanobacter sp. KK11 | reverse complement strand
AGCACCTTGACCACCACGCCCAGCGACAGCCGCTTGGGCACCAGGTCCTCGACCAGCTTCGGCGCGCTCTGCGCCAGGCGGTCCAGCAGCTGCTGCACGTCCTGGTGGCTGAGCAGCTCGTGCGCATGGCCCTGCAGGATGTGCGACAGGTGGGTGGCGATCACCGTGGCCGGGTCGACCACGGTGTAGCCGTAGCTTTGCGCCAGCTCGCGCTGGCCCGATTCGATCCACACCGCCTCCAGTCCGAACGCCGGGTCCTGCGTGGCGATGCCCTGCAGGGTGCCGTGCACCTGGCCGGGGTTGATCGCCATCAGGCGCTCGTTGTGCACCTCGGCCTCGCCCATCGGCACGCCCATCAGGGTGATCCGGTAGGTGTTGGGGCCGAGGTCGAGGTTGTCGCGAATGTGCACCGCCGGCACCAGGAAGCCCAGCTCCTGCGACAGCTTGCGGCGCACCGACTTGATCCGCCCCATCAGCTCGCCGCCCTGGTGCACGTCGACCAGCGGGATCAGCCGGTAGCCCACTTCGAGGCCCAGCGGATCGACGCTGGCCACGTCCTCCCAGCCCAGCTCCATCCGCTCCGGCGGTACGGCGGCAGCCGGCTTCTCGGCGACCGTCTCGGCCAATCTGGCGCGGGTTTCGTGCTCGCGCTTGAGCAGCAGCCACGCCACGCCGCCGCAACTGGCGCCGAGCAGCAGGAAGGCCACGTTCGGCATGCCGGGGATCATGCCCATCACGACCAGCACCGCCGCCGCCACGCCGAGCGCGCGCGGCTGGCCGAACACCTGGCCGATCACCTGCTTGCCCATGTCCTGCGACTTCGACACGCGGGTGACGATGATCGCCGCCGCCACCGACAGCATCAGCGCCGGCACCTGCGCGACCAGGCCGTCGCCGATGGTCAGGAGGGTGTAGGTGTGCGCTGCCTCGCCGGCGGACAGGCCGTGCTGCATCACGCCGACGAAGAAACCGCCGACGATGTTGATGAGCAGGATCAGGATGCCGGCGGTGGCGTCGCCGCGCACGAACTTGGAGGCGCCGTCCATCGAGCCGTAGAAGTCCGCTTCCTCGCGCACTTCCTGGCGGCGCTCGCGCGCCTGTTCCTGGGTCAGCAGGCCGGCGTTCAAGTCGGCGTCGATCGCCATCTGCTTGCCGGGCATCGCGTCCAGGGTGAAGCGCGCGGTCACCTCCGACACGCGGGTGGCGCCCTTGGTGACCACCACGAAGTTGATGATGGTGATGATCGCGAACACCACCAGGCCGACCGCGAAGTTGCCGCCGATGACGAACTCGCCGAACGCCTCGATCACCTTACCGGCGGCGCCGGGACCGTCGTGGCCGTGCAGCAGCACCACGCGGGTGGAGGCGATGTTCAGCGCCAGCCGCAGTAGGGTCGCCATCAGCACCACGGTGGGGAACGCGGCGAACTCCAGCGGGCGCATCACGTAGACCACCGCCAGCAGGATCACCAGCGACAGCGCGATGTTGAAACTGAACAGCATGTCGAGCAGGAACGGCGGCAGCGGCAACATCATCATCGCCAGCATCACCAGCATCATCACCGGCGCGCCAATGCCCCGTCGCGCCAGCTGTTTGAAGTTGCCCAGTACGTCTGCAGCCGTCATGGATTTGACTCGTCGTTATTCGCGGTAAGGCCCCATCAGGTCGGGATCGACCTCGGGGGTTGGCGCCGCCGGTGGCGTCTCGCCGTGCGCCGCGGCCTGCTTCAACTGGTAGACGTAGGCCAGCACCTGGGCCACCGCCACGTACAGCGCCGCCGGAATTTCCCGACCCAGCTCCGTGGTCGCATACAAGGCGCGTGCCAACGGCGGCGCCTCCACCAGCGGGATGCGATGGGCGCCCGCCACCAGGCGGATCTGCTGCGCCAGCACGTCGACGCCCTTGGCGATCACCCGCGGCGCGCCCATGCGACCGTCGTCGTAGCGCAAGGCCACCGCGAAGTGGGTGGGGTTGACCACCACCACGTCGGCGCGGGGCAGTTCCTCCATCATGCGGCGGCGCGCCTGCGCCTGCTGCACCTGGCGGATGCGCCCCTTCATCTCGGGGTTGCCCTCGCTCTCCTTCATCTCGTCCTTGATCTCCTGCCGGGTCATGCGCAGGTTCTTCGCGTGGTCGAACTTCTGGTAGATGGCGTCGATGCCGCCGATCAGCGCCAGCATCGTGCCGAACCACAGCGCGGCGCGGCCGAGCAGGCCGATCGACTGCGTGATACCGGCCGCCACCGAGCCGCGGCCGGTGGCCTGCAATTCGCCCTGCCAGTGCCGCAGCAGCAGCGCCAGCACCGCACCGATGAACACGAGCTTCAGCAGCGCCTTGCCCAGCTCGACCAGGCCGCGCATGGCGAAAATCTTGCCCAGCCCCTTGATCGGGTCGAGCCGTTCGAACTTCGGCTGCAACGCCTGCGCGCTGAAATTCAGCCCGCCCAGCAGCAGCGGCGCAGCCAGCGTGGCCAGCATGGTGGCCAGCGCCACCGGCCAGAACAGCCCCAGCGCCTCATACATCACCGCATGCAACGTGCGGCCCGGCAAATCATCGGTGAACAAGGCGTCGCGCGAGTAATGCATGCCCAGCGAAAAGATCCGCCGGGCATGCACGAACGCCTGCTCGCCGCCGCTCATCAGCGCCGCCACGCCGGCCAGCACCACCATCGCGCCGGACAGGTCGCGCGATCGCGGGACCTCGCCTTTCTCGCGCGATTCGCGAAGCTTCTTCTCTGTCGGTTGTTCGGTTTTTTCCTGGTCGCTGTCGTCGGACATCGCGTCAGCTCCCCAGCAGGTTGCGCATCAACGACCAGGCGTCGTCCTGCAACGCCTCGAACGCGCCCGGCAGGCTGCGCAGCGACAGCCACAAGGCGATGAAGCCCAGCGACACGGTGATCGGAAAGCCCACCGCGAACAGGTTCATCGACGGCGCCGCGCGGCTGATCGCGGCAAAACCGATGTTCACCACCAAGAGCGAGGTCATCGCCGGCAACGCCACCCGCACCGCGCCGGCAAACAGCTGCGCCGCGAAGCCGAGCACCGCGTGCAGGCCGTTGGCGTCGATCGTCGGCACGCCCGGCGGCAGGCTGTGGAAGCTGTCGGCGAGCAGCGCGATCAGGCGCAGGTGGCCATCCATCGCCAGGAACAGCAAGGTCACCAGCAGCAAGTAGAACTGGCTCAGCACGTTCGACCTGCCGCCGGCCTGCGGGCTGACCACTTCGGCGAAGCCCAGGCTCATGCTCTGCCCCACCAGCTCGCCGCCGAAGGCCACCGCCTCGAACACCAGCTTCAGCACGAAACCCACCGCCGCGCCGATCAGCACCTGCCCGGCCATGGTCGCCACGCCGTCGCCGCTGAGCGGGTCGATCGCCGCCGGCGCCAGCGGCGCCAGCACCAGCGACAGCAGCACCACCACGCCGATGCGGATCCGCGCCGACACCACCGTGGCGCTGAACACCGGCGCCACCAGGCACAGTCCGCTGACCCGGCCGATCGCCCAGAACAGGCTGCCCAGCCACGCCGGCAACTGCGCCAGGTCCAGCGCCGTCATCTGACCGCGCCCGGCAGGCTCTCGATCAATTGGGTGGTGTACTGCACCAGCAGGCGCAGCATCCACGGCCCGGCGATCAGCGCCACCAGCGCCATCGCGATCAGCTTGGGGATGAAGCTGAGCGTCATCTCGTTGATCTGCGTGGCCGCCTGGATCACGCCGATCAGCAGACCCACCGCCAGCGCGGTGAGCAGCAGCGGCGCGGCCACCAGCATCGCCACGTACAGCGCGTGCTGGCCGATCTCCATGATGGATTCGGGGGTCATGGACGGATTCCCGCGTGGCCGCTGACGAACGGCTTCCGCTCAGTCGTACCTGTAGAAGCGCACTCGGTATGCGATGCTGTTGCGCTTGTCGCATCCGGGGCGAAGAGCTCCAGAAGCAAAAGCTTTCGTGCGCCTGCGGCGCCCGAGTTACTTCTCTTTTGCTTGTCCAAAAGAGAAGTAACCAAGAGAAAACGACACCCCGCTTGGCGCTTGCCGGGCATCCTGCCCGGCAAGTCCGTGAGTCGGGGCCGGGCTTTTCGAGCGGGCATCGTGCCCGCGCGAAAAGGCGAGTCCATCCATGGACTCGCCCGCTGCGCGGCCTGTCGACCCCGCCTCACCGCCGCGCAAGGGACCCCGGGTAGAGCAGCGGGCCATCCTGGCCCGCACTCGGTGGAAAGCCGAAAAGCAAAGAGCGGAGCAACAGCAAAGCGATGTTTTGCTCTTGATCTTGCTCTTTTGAAGAGTGCGCGCTGGGAGCGCGCTGCTCTACCCGGGGCCCCTATGGCGCGGCGGGTGGGCGGAGGAAAGCCCGCAGGGTGGCCGGCAGGGATGCCGGCCAGTTTTTCGCCAGCACAGGATGTGCTGTCGAAAAACCCCGTAGCCCACCCGCGCACCCGAAGGGCAGGATGCCCGCAGGGCGCGCCATCGGGGTGGCCTTTCTCTTTGGTTACTTTCTCTTTGGCCACGCAAAGAGAAAGTAACTCGGCTGCCGAAGGCAGACGAAAGCTCTTGCTCTGAAAGCTCTTCGCTTTGAATGCGAAGACAAGCGAGAGCATCGCCCGCGAGCGGGCTCCTACGTAAGCCTCGGCCAGCTGGTGCGCGGTCACGTGTAGAAGCTCCCCGCCAGGGTCCCGAGCAGCAGCGTCCAGCCATCCACCAGCACGAACAGCATGATCTTGAACGGCAGCGAGATGATCATCGGCGAGACCATCATCATGCCCATCGACATCAGCACGCTGGCCACCACCAGGTCGATGATCAGGAACGGAATGAACAGCAGGAAGCCCATCTGGAACGCGGTCTTCAGTTCGCTGGTGAGGAACGCCGGCATCGCCACCTTGAACGGCACATCCGCCTTGCTGGCATAGGGCTTGTCGCCGGCCAGCCGGGTGAACAGCGCCAGGTCCGCCTCGCGGGTCTGGTCCAGCATGAACTGCTTGAACGGTGCGGAGGCGGCCGGCAGCGCCTGCTCGGCGGCCAACTGGCCGTCCATGTACGGCTTCACCCCATCGGCGTAGGACTTGTTCAGCACCGGCGACATCACGAACAGGGTGAGGAACAGCGCCAGCCCCAGCAGCACCTGGTTCGGCGGGGTCGATTGCGTACCCAGCGCCTGGCGCAGGAAGCCGAGCACGATGATGATGCGGGTGAACGAGGTCATCATCAGCGCGATCGCCGGCAGCAGGGTCAGCGCCGTCATCAACGCCAGCAGCTGCAGCGACAGCGTCCAGCTCTGCCCGCCGCCGGGTGCGCTCTGCACGTTCACCAGCGGAATGCCCGGCGGCGGTGCCGCCAGCGCCGCCAGCGGCAACAGCATCAGCGACAGCGCGACGATCCAGCGCCAGGTCCTCATGCGCCGCGCTTCCAGCGCGCCAGCAGCTCGCCGAACGCGGGCAGCGGCGCCGCGACGGGCTCGACCACGGCAGGTTCGGCCGGCGTGCCGTCGTAGACGTGCAGCGTGCGCATGCCGCCCGGACCCACGCCAACCAGCAGCCGCTTGCCATCGGCGTCGAGCAGCAGCACGCGCTCGCGCGCGCCCACCGCCATCGCCTCCACGCAGCGGATGCGCCGTCCGCCCGGCCGGTTGCGCGACTGCAGCCGCCGGCTCAGCCAGCCCGCCACGAAGATCATCGCCACCACCGCGGCCAGACTGAGCAGCACCCGCAGCAACTCGCCGCCGACGTTGACGTCGGCGGCGGGCAGCGCCGCCGGCGCCAGCGCCGCGACGACCCTGTTCGCCGTTCCCGTTGCCCTGTTCACGGCCTCACCGCAACTTGCGCACGCGCTCGGCCGGGCTGATCACGTCGGTCAGGCGGATGCCGAACTTCTCGTTGATCACCACCACCTCGCCGTGCGCGACCAGGGTGCCGTTGACGAACACGTCCAGCGGCTCGCCGGCGGCGCGGTCCAGTTCCACCACCGAGCCCTGGTTCAGCTGCAGCAGGTTGCGGATGCTGATGCGGGTGCGCCCGACTTCCATCGCCAGGGTCACCGGCACGTCGAGGATCATGTCGAGGTTGACCTCGCCGCCGGCCGTGGCGACGCCGTGCAGCGAATCGAATTCGACGCGCTCGCCGGCAGTGGCCGACGCAACTTCAGTGGACTGGTTCATGCGGGAGTCTTCTCTTTGAATGTGTCGCCGGCCGCGCGCTTCTCGCGCCGCCCGGCCTGGGCATGGAAACGCACGGCGTTGCGGCCACCGGACTGGCCGTAGTGACCGCGGAACACCGGCACGTCCTCGGCGTAGACGGTGGCCAGCTCCGGCAGCTGCACCGGGATCACGTCACCGGGACGCAGGTGCAGGAACTCGCCGAGGCTGAGCTGCACGTCGAGCAGCAGCGAACTCAGGTTCACCTCCGCGTCGAACACCTCCTCCTGCAGCATCTCCGCCCAGCGGTCGTCGCGGTCGGCACGGTCGCTCTGCACGCCGGCATCGAGCAGGGTGCGGATCGGCTCGACCATCGCGTACGGCAGGGTCAGGTGCACCTCGCCGCCGCCGCCGTCGAGCTCGACGTGGAAGCGCGACACCACCACCGTCTCGGTCGGGCTGACGATGTTGGCGAACTGCGGATTGATCTCGGAGTTCTGGTACTCGAACTGCAGGCCCAGCACCGGTGCCCACGCTTCGGCCATCGCACCGAACAGCTCCTCCAGCATGATCTGGATCACGCGGTTCTCGGTTGCGGTGAAATCGCGGCCCTCGATGCGGGCGTGGTAGCGGCCGTCGCCGCCGAAGAAGTTGTCGATCACGGTGAACACCAGACGCGGCTCGAACACCACCAGCGCGGTGCCGCGCAACGGCTTGATGCGCACCAGGTTCAAATTGCTCGGTACCGCCAGGCTGTGCACGTACTCGGCGAACTTGATCATCTTCACGCCCAGCACCGAGACCTCGCAGGTCTTGCGCAACACGTTGAACACGCCCAGCCGGAAGAACCGCGCGAAGCGCTCGTTGACCATCTCCAGCGTGGGCAATCGCCCGCGCACGATGCGGTCCTGCTGGGTGAAGTCGTACGCGATCACCGCATCGCGCGGTGGCGGCTCGTCGCCGCCGGTGGCCACCGCGCCGCCGCTGACACCGTCCAGCAGCGCGTCGATCTCGTCCTGGGAAAGCAGATCGCTCATGCCTGCGCCCCTGTCGTCACTGCATCACGAAGCTGGTGAAGTACAGCGCGTCGATGCCGGGCCGGCCCAGACGCGCCTTGACGATCCTGCGCACGGCGACCAGCGCATCCGCCTGCAGCTTCTGGCGCCCGGCGGCGTCGCTGATGATGGCGAAGTCCTGGTTGCTGAACAGCGCCACCAGCGCGTCGCGGATCACCGGGTCGGCGGCCTTGGCCACCTCGATCGCCGCGGGGTCGTGCGACATCAGGGTGACCCCGACCTGCAGGTAACGCAGCGATTCGGCATCACGGAAATTCACCACGAAAGCCGGGTCCAGCGGCAGGTAGAGCTCGACTTTGGCCTGCTTCGGCGTGGACTCGCCGGTGCCGCCGGATGCAGGCTGACGCGACTGCCACAGGTAGCCGCCGATGCCCAGCGCCAGCAGCAGCACCACCGCCACCGCGGTCAGCGGCAGCTTGCGGCTCTTGCGCTCGGGCGGGGTGTCGACCACCTCGCCAGCTCGTTCCTCGTCGACCATGGAAACCTCGATCCGCAGATGATGGAAAGGCACGCGCGCGGCGCGTGCCATGCATCAAAAGCAAGCCGCGTGCCATCGATGGAAACCGTTGTGCCTGCTTGCTTCACGGCGAATGCGGCAGCGTGCGCGGCGCTTTCTTGACGGGCGCCGGCGAGTCGTCGCGACGCGATTTCGGCGGCGCCCGGACAAGCACCATGTTGATGCACGGATGCAGGCGACCCGATCGGCGACGGAACTCAGCCGCCTGGAACCCTCTCCCCACGGCGACTGCAAGGAGGGAGAAGGGCGCGACCCGTTGGGCGTCGCCGCCGAATCGGGTCAGGCGAACGCGTCGAGCAGGCCGACCTTGCCCAGTGTCACCGGCATGCCGCCGTGGACGTCGGCGATCTCGTCCACCGCCGTCGTGCCGGTATTTCCGCCTTGGCCGCGATGGTCGCCGCGATCGTGCTGGCCGACCTCGGCGTGGCCGAGCGACAAGCCGTGCCGTGCCAGCATCTGGTCGAGCTGCGGCAGGCTCTGCTGCACCGCCGGCACCGCGGCCGCGTGCTGCGCGCTGAACACCACGTCGACGCGCCCGTGCGTCACGCTGACGCTTACGTCGAGCGAGCCCAGCTCCTCGGGATGCAGGCGGATTCGCGCCTGCTTGATGTCCTGGCCGCCCAGCCAGGCCACCTGGTGGCCCAGGTCCTGGGCGAACGCCGGGCTTCCCGGCGGCGAGGGCAGTTGCAACTGGTGCGGCACCGCCGGCGCGGCGGCGGCAGGCGGAGCCGGCAGCGCCATTGCCAGGCCGTGTCCTTCCGGCGCCTCCTTGCCGATGGCTGCTGCCGACGGCTCGGCGTGGGCCATTCCCGGCATGTCGGCGGACGGCAGCACGTTTGAACGCGCCGCGCCCGGGCCGCCTGCGGGGTCGAGCTGGAGCATGACGGCAGCACCAGCGTCGACTGCCTTGCCGGCCTCGGCGGCCGCGCCGGCCTTGCCGGCGACGGGCTGCAGCGCAGCCGCCACCGACGAACCCAGCAAGGCGAGCATCGCGCCGGCCACGGCGACCGCCGGCTGGTCGTCCGGCTCGTCTCTGTCCGCTGGAGCGGCCGGCGCCTCGGCCTGCGCTGCGGCTGCCGGCAGCGCAGCCGGGCCGGTGGGTTCGGCAGTGTCGGACTGCCGGCCCGGCGAGGGTGGCGTTGCCGATGCGGGCCGGCTTCCGTCCCGGCTGTCCGGCACGCCTTGCCTGGCGCGTTCGTCATGCTCTTGCCGTGCAGCGTGCAACTGGCTGCCGAAATCCTTCGGCGCGCCGCTGCCCGCGTCATCGCGCGGCGCGCCTGCGGATCGCTGTCCTGTCGCGGCAGGGGGCGCAGTGACGGTGCCGATGGCGGAAGCGGTCATGGCGTGGACAATCCTCCTGCAAGGGGTGCCTGCGCGGCCTGCCATGCGGCATGCAGCAAGGACGCGCAGCGTTGGGACGGCAGCGGCGAGGCGGGCGGCGCCTTCATCGCGGCCGCCGATGCTGCATGCGTTCGTCGATTTCGGCCTGTTCATGGCGATCGGCAGCGCGACGCTCGTGTTCGAGATGCTGCGCCACCACGCTGTCCAGCGCGCTCTCGCGCGCATGCGCCTGGCGCCAGTGGTTGCGCACCTGCGCCAGCTGGCGGCCGTGCCGCGCCACCTCGGCCTCCTGCTGTGCGATCGCCCGGTCGATCCGTTCCACGAACTGCTGCCGGTTGAGCAGCGCCGTCACGCTCTGCACGCCGTCGGCGGACGCCGCATATTCCATTCGATAACGCCGCAGCTCACCGAGCTGGTGCTCGGCCCTGGCCAGCGCCTGCTGCTGCGCCGCCAGCTGCGCCAGGGCGTCTTCGCTGCGCTGCCTGGCCTGCTCCACCGCAGGCTCCAGTTGTTTGGCGCGCGAACTCATCCGCTCACCTGCGCGGCAAGTTCATCCAGTTTTTCGATCGCCGCTTCGAGCGTCATCGGCTCGTCCACTTCCTGCAGCAGGAAGTGGCGCAGCTGCGGCCACAGCTCGATCGCCTGGTCGACCTGCGGGTCGGAACCCTTCTGGTACGCGCCCACCGCGATCAGGTCGCGCTGCTGGCGATAGGCGGAATAGACCTGGCGGAAGCGCTGCGCCGCACGCAGGTGCTCGCGCGCCACCACCGCCGGCATCACGCGGCTGATCGAGGCCTCGATGTCGATCGCCGGGTAGTGGCCGGCTTCGGCGAGGTCGCGCGACAGCACGATATGGCCGTCCAGGATCGCGCGTGCGGCGTCGGCGATCGGGTCGTGGCGGTAGTCGTCGCCCTCGGTCAGCACGGTGTAGAACGCGGTGATCGAGCCGCGCCCGTCGGCATCGTTGCCGGCGCGCTCGACCAGCGCCGGCAGCATCGCGAACACCGACGGCGGGTAGCCCTTGGTCGCCGGCGGCTCGCCGATCGCCAGTGCGATCTCGCGCTGCGCCTGGGCGTAGCGGGTCAGCGAATCCATCAGCAGCAGCACGCGCTGGCCGCGGTCGCGGAACCACTCGGCGATCGCGGTGGCGTATTGCGCGCCGCGCAGGCGCTTGAGCGGCGGCGCGTCGGCCGGCGCGGCGACGATCACCGCGCGGCGCCGGCCTTCCTCGCCCAGCGTGTGCTCGACGAATTCCTTCACTTCGCGGCCGCGCTCGCCGATCAGCCCGACCACCACCACGTCGGCGTTGGTGTAGCGGGTCATCATGCCGAGCAGGGTCGACTTGCCGACGCCAGAACCGGCGAACAGGCCCAGCCGCTGGCCGCGGCCGACGGTAAGCAGCGCGTTGATCGCGCGCACGCCGACGTCCAGCGGCGCGTCGATCGGCTTGCGTGCCATCGGGTTGATCGGTTCGCGCTTGAGCGCGGCGTGCTCGTCCGACGCCAGCGCGCCGAGTCCGTCCAGCGGTACGCCGTCGGCGCCGATCACCCGGCCGAGCAGGCCCATGCCTACCGGCAGCCCGCCGCTGCGCGCATACGGGCGCACCCGCGCGTTCGGCAGCACGCCGTGCATGTCGCCGACCGGCATCAGCAGCAGGCGTTCGTCGGCAAAGCCGACCACCTCGGTCTCCAGCGTGGTACCGTCGGCGGTGTCGACCAGGCAGCGCGCGCCGAGCGCGGCCTCGCAGCCCTCGGCTTCCAGGGTCAGTCCGACCACGCGGCGCAGGCTGCCCTCGACGACCAGGGTGCGCGCCGTTCCCGCGCGTGCGCCCTGCCGCGCGAACTGGCGCTGCCAGTTAGCCTGACGCGCCGCGATGAACGCCTCAGTGTTCATGGCGCGCCCACCGTCGCTGTCGTTGCCGTTGCGTTGCCATTGCTGTTGTAGGAGCCCGTTTGCGGGCGATGCTCCTGCTCTTGCTCCCGCGAATCCCGAATCCCGGCAGCAAGAGCATCGCCCGCAAGCGGGCTCCTACAGGGGAGGAGGACGGGATCACGGTCGCGCGGGTCATTCGGCGGCTCCGCTGCCGTCGCCGAGGACGGCGTCGATCATCGCAGCCAGGCGTGTTTCCACCCGCGCATCCAGCCGCGAACGTTCGCTTTCCAGGCGGCAGTCACCGCGTGCGAGCGCTGCATCGGCCAGCAGCTGCCAGTGTGTTTCGGCGGCGCCCGATTCGCGCAGCAGGGCCAGATCGGCCGGATGCAGGTGCACGCGCAGCTCGCGCGTGGCGGCCGGCAAGACGGTGGCCGCCTGGCGCACCGCCTGGATGACCAGCGCGGGCGACAGCTCGAGTTCATGCGCGATCACCCGCTGCGCCACGATCATGGCCAGCTGCGCCAACTCCTGCCCGGTCTGTTCGTCGAGCGCCTGCAGCGGGCGTGCCGCCGCGTCGTACAGGGCGTCGAGTTCGGCCATGCGCTGGCGCAGTTGCTGCTGCGCCGCGGCCGTTCCCTCCGCATGGCCCGCCGCATAGCCTTCCTCGCGTGCCTGCTGTTCGAGCTCCGCCAGTTCGCGCACGGTCGGTTGCGCCGGCGCCTTGGCCGCCGCAGGCGACCGGCCAGCCACGTCCGGCAGCTCCCAGCGCCGGAAATCCGCGGTCGCGTCGTGGACGGTGGCCACCATCAGACGAATTCATCCCCGCCGGAGGTGAGGCTGAGCTGGCCGGCGTCGGAAAGCTTGCGGGCGATGCCCAGCACTTCCTTCTGCGCCGCGTCGACCTCGCTCAGGCGCACCGGCCCCTTCACTTCCAGGTCGTCGCGCATCATGTCGGCGGCGCGCTTGGACATGTTGGCGAAGATCTTCTCGCGCACCGCCGGCTCGGCGCCCTTGAGCGCGGTGATCAGGGTGCCCGACGGCACTTCGCGCAGCAGCAGCTGCATGCCGCGGTCGTCCAGCTCGGCGAGGTCCTCGAACACGAACATCAAGTCCTCGATGCGCCCGCCCAGCGCATCGTCCTGGCTACGGATGGCCGCCATCAGCTCGGTTTCGCGGCTGGTTTCCATCGCGTTGAGGATATCGGCGGCGGCCTTCAGCCCGCCGACGCTGGCGGACTTGAGCTTCTTGTTGTTGCCGGAGAACTGGCGCTCCATGATCTCGTCCAGTTCGTTCAGCGCATGCGGCTGCACGCCGTCGAGCGTGGCGATGCGCATCACCGCGTCGGAGCGCACGCGCGGCGGCAGGTAGCCGATCACCTCGGCGGCCTGGTCCGGCTCCAGGTGCGCCAGCACCAGCGCGATGATCTGCGGGTGTTCCTGGTTGATCATCTCGGCGATGGCGCGGCTTTCCATCCACTTGAGCGATTCCAGCCCCTTGCTGCTGCGCCCGAGCAGGATGCGGTCGATCAGTCCGCCGGCCTTGGTCTCGCCCAGCGCGTTGGTGAGGATCTTGCGGATGTACTCCTCGGTACCGACGCCCAGCGAAGTCTGCTGGCCCATGTCCTGGTTGAGCCGGGCCAGCGCATGCTCGACGTGTTCGCGCGAGACGCTGGTGAGCCCGGCCATCGCCGTGCCGACCGCCTGCACGTCGCGGGCGCTCAAGTGCTTGAGCACTTCGGCGGCGTCCTGCTCGCCCAACGTCAGCAGCAGGATCGCCGCGCGCTGCGCACCGGTGACGGGCGCATCGGAACGGTTAGTTGCCATCTTCGTTCACCCAGTTCCTTACCACTTGCGCCACCTGTCTGGAATTTTCGCCGACCATCCGCCTGGCCTGGCCGACGCGCTGCTCGTACGAAAGCGTCGGCATGACGCCACCGAGCCGGGCCGGTTCGTCGACCGTCGGCTCGTCGTCGATGCGCACCGAGATCTGCGGCATCGGCGACGGCAGCGCACGAGTCGCCGGCCCACCGTGCAGCAGGCCTTTCAGCAAAGGGCGCAGCAGGCCGAACGCCACCAGCAGTGCGATCAGCACGCCGGCGCCCTGCTTGAGCAGGTCGAGCACGCCTGGCCGCTCCCACAGCGGGGTTTGCGGCGGCGCCTCGAGCGCCGGGCCGCGCTGGAACGCCTGGTTGACCACGCTGACGCTGTCGCCGCGGGTGGCGTCGAAGCCCACCGCGTTCTTGGTCAGGTCCGTCAGGTGCTGCAGCTCCTGCGCACTGAACGGCACGCTCCTGGGCGTTGCCGCCGAATCGTCGGCCGGATCGTCCGGCGTGCCCGGCTTGTCGGCGGCGACCAGCTTGTTGTCCAGCACCACCGCCACGGTAAGCCGGGCCAGCCGGCCGGCCGGGTCGCTGACATGGCTGATGGTGCGGTCCAGCTCGTAGTTGCGGGTGGCGCTGCTGGAGCTCTCGCCCGGGCTGGCGCTCGCCGCGGTGGCGGTGGGTGCAGCGGCCTTGCCGGCATCCGGCCTGGCCGCCGTAGGCTGCGCGACCGTGGCCGGTGGCTGATTGCTGAGCGCACCTGGCACGCCGCCTGCGGCGGCATCGCCGCCTCCGCGTTGCTCGCTGCTGGTCTGCTCGCTGCGCAGCGCCGGGTGGTCGTGGCCGAAGGTCTCGGTGGCCTTCTCGGTACGGCTGAAGTCCAGGTCCGCGTTCACCCGCGCATGCACCCGGCCGGGGCCGACCAGCGGCGTCAGCAGTTCCTCGATGCGCTGGGCGTAGGTGTTCTCGATCCGCGTGGCGATGCGCAGGCGGTTGTCGCCGACCGCTCCCGGGCTTTCCGGGTCGGCGGTCAGCAACTGGCCCTGCTGGTCGACCACGGAAACCTGGCGCGCTTCGAGGTTCGGCACGCTGGCCGCCACCAGGTGCACGATCGCCGCCACCTGGCCGGCGTCCAGCTGGCGGCCCGGATACAGCGTGACCAGTACCGAGGCGCTGGCTTCGCGGCTGTCGCGGATGAAGGCGGAAGGTTTCGGCAGCGCCAGGTGCACGCGCGCGGCGCGCACCGACTGCAGCCCGCCGATGGTGGCGCCCAGGTCCGCTTCCAGCAGCTGCTGGTAGCGGGTGCGCTCGGCCAGGTCGCTCATGCCGAACGGCGAATCGGCGGCCGGCAGCACGCTGCTGCCGGCGCTGCCCTGGGGCAGGCCTTTCGCCGCCAACTTCAGTCGCAGCGCGGCCAGGTCGGCGGCCGGCGCCATGATCGACGAGCCGTCGCTGCCCAACTGGTAGGGCGTGTTGCTTGCCTGCAATTCCTGCGTGATCGCCGAGGCATCCTTCTGTTCCAGGCCGGCGTACAGCAAGCCGTAGTTCGGCCCGCGCGACCACAGCACCACGGCCACGCCCAGGGCCACGGCCGCGGCCACCGCCACCAGCAGCACCAGCTGCCGCGTCGCCGGGTTGCGGGCGATCTGCTTGAAGGGGTCCAGGCGCGAGCCGTTGTCGGCGCTCGTCGCAATGGCGTTGTCGGCCATGCTGCTGCTCTTGGGCTAAGGGGCGGAGCCGGATCGACGCGGATGCGTCAGACCGGCATGTTCATGATTTCCTTGTAGGCATCGACCAGCTTGTTGCGCACCTCGACCACCGTGCGCAGCGACAGATCGGCCTTCTGCAGCGCGATCATCGTGCGGCCGAGGTCGGCACCGGGATCGCCGCGCTCGAAACCCGCCGCCATGCGGCCGGCTTCCAGCTGGTTGCGGCCCACGGTGGAAAGCGACTGCCTGAGCACGTCGGAGAAGTCGGCCTGCCCGGCCACCGCCGCCGGCTTCACCGCGGCTTCCGGCGCGCGCACCTGCGCCGTCATCTGGCGCATCTGTGACAGCAGGTTGTTGACGTCGATGGTGCTCATCGCGATGCGTCCTCATGACGGATTCCCGACGCGTGACGGGGTTTCGAGTGAGTGGTTGCACGAGCCGTGCCAGTGGGGAGTGGAGGCCTTTTGCTCCCTCCCCTGCTTGCAGGGGAGGGTCGGGGTGAGGTCGCTCTTCGTGCAGCAAGGTCAAAAGCCACCCCTCCCAAGCTCCCCCTGCTTTGCAGGGGGGAGCGGCCCATCTCTCACGCCGCCAGGCTGTTCTGCAGGCCGTACTTGCGCAGTTTTTCCACCAGCGTGGTGCGCTGCATGTGCAGCAGGCGCGCGGCGTGCGCCACCACGCCGCCGGTGGCGTCGAGGGCCTGGCGGATCAACCCCACTTCGATGTCGGCCAGGTGGTCCTTCAGGTCGAGGCCCTGTTCGGGCAGCGTGCGCAGCGCCTCGGGCACCGGCTGCACGCCCGCCTCGCACGGCGGCAGTTCGTCCTCCATCAGCGCCAGCAGCGCCGCGCCGAGCACCTCGTCGCCGGCCTGCTGGCCGCGGTATTTCTTCGGCAGGTCGCTGGCGCGCACTTCGCCGTGCGGGAACAGGATCGCCATGCGCTCGACCAGGTTGGAAAGCTCGCGCACGTTGCCCGGCCAGGCATGCGCGCGCAGCGCCTGCATCGCGCCGGCACTGAAGCGCACCACGCCCAGCCCGCGGCGGGCGAGACGCTGGTTGAAC
This sequence comes from Rhodanobacter sp. KK11, assembly GCF_033345435.1. NCBI lineage: Bacteria > Pseudomonadati > Pseudomonadota > Gammaproteobacteria > Lysobacterales > Rhodanobacteraceae > Rhodanobacter > Rhodanobacter sp. KK11. Next base: position 232,477 of record NZ_JAWPMI010000006.1, on the reverse strand, counting down.
TCGCCGATCAGCACCGGCAGGTCGTCCAGCCGTTCGCGCAGTGACGGCAGCTCGAGCGGGAACACGCTGAGCCGGTAGAACAGGTCCTCGCGGAAGCGGTCGCTGGCGATCGACTGCTCCAGGTTGCGGTGGGTGGCGGCGATGATGCGCACGTCGCAGCGCATGGTCTTGCTGCCGCCCACCCGCTCGTAGGCGCGCTCCTGCAGCACGCGCAGCAGCTTCACCTGCATCGGCAGGCTCATGTCGCCCACCTCGTCGAGGAACAACGTGCCGCCCTCGGCCATCTCGAAGCGACCCTTGCGTGCGCTGATCGCGCCGGTGAAGGAGCCCTTCTCGTGGCCGAACAATTCGCTCTCCAGCAGTTCCGCCGGGATCGCCCCGCAGTTGATCGCCACGAAGGGCTTGTCACGGCGCGGCGAGTGTTCGTGGATCGCCCGCGCCACCATTTCCTTGCCGGTGCCCGACTCGCCGAGCACCAGCACGGTGGAATCGAACGGGGCGACCTGGCGGATCAGCGCGTTGACGCGGACCATCGGCGCCGAGTCGCCGACGAAGCGCAATGCGCCGGACTGCCCGCCGAGCAGGCGCGCATAGATGTTGCGCAGGGCTTCGGCCATCTTCTCGTAGCGCAGCGGGAACGCCAGCGTGGCCATCCGCCCGGCAAACGGCGATGCCGGCGCACTGAAGCGCCCGAGCCAGGGCGAATCGCCGGCCAGCAGCACCGGCACGTGCGATGCGGCGGCGCCCAGCAGGGCGAACTGGCGTTCCGCTTCGGCGGCGTCGTCGACATGGCCGATATATACCGCACGCCATGCATGGGTGGATTCGTCCACCTCGCTGCAGGTGGCGCCGTGTTGTGGCCGATAGCCCAGGAAGTGAAGTGCCGAGAGCACGGAATCCACACGCGCTTGGTCGGACTCGATGACCAGGAAATCGAATTTCTGCACCGCTCTCTCCTTAACCATGCTGCTCATTCGGCGATCCCATGCTTCCAGCGGGAACGCTTTTCATCCGTGCCGGGTTTCCGTCACCGGCCTGATGAACCGTGAGCAATAAGGAGGCCAATTTTTCGGGTCATCGCGACGAGAAAACGTCACGTGTCGGGAAAGCCGACGCCGCCAGAACGCCGAACCTGCGCCGGCGTATCCCGTAACCGCATGAAACATGAGTCGTTTGCGCGACACCCGTGGCGTGACCTGGTGCGCGTGCCGGGCGTGACCCGTGTCGTGGGAACCGGCGGCCGGATCTCGTAATTGCGAACTGCATCACACCAGGTTTGCCAACCGGATCGCGCGTCAAACGAGGGGTTGGCGTGCCCCTGCCACTTTGCGTCGGTGATGGCGGAAAACCATGCGCTCAATTGCGTCACCCAGTGCGTCACCAAGTGGCGCAAAAGCCACGAACATTCGACCATCGTCGAACTGACGCGCCACCTGCGCGGCGAGTTCCAGCGGCAGGCTGCGGCAGGGGTCGAAGCGCATGCGCAGCAGCAGCCCGTCGCCGGCCGGCGCCAGGCCCGCGGGCAGGACGGCACCGATCGCATTGAAGCGCAGCAACTGCCGCGGCGGCAGCGTGCCGTCGGGCACCAGCAGGCTGTTGACGATCTCCACCAGCACGTTGAGCTTGGCGTCCATCCGCAGCATTTCCTGCATCAGCGGGCTGTCGTCCTCGCCGGCGTCGGCGCGGCGCTCTTCCAGCGCGGCGATCGCCGCCAGCACGTTCGCGTTGCGCTCGGCCAGCTGCTGCAGCCGCGCCGGCGGCGGCGGCCAGGCCAGCGGCTCGCAGTCGGCGTGCAGGCTCTCTTCGCAGCTGACCCGCTGCTCGAAATCGTCCCAGCTGGCCGAAGCCACGCTGCCTGGGGTCGTGTTGCCTGGGGTCATGGCGTGGCTCCGCGACGCGGTGAAGCCGAAACCGCCACGCCGGCGGTCCCGGAGATGGAACTCAGTCGCCGCCGGCCGTCACGGCCGGGCGTAGGCGGCGATTGCACGTGCGCGGTCGGTCTCCCGCTGCCATTGCTCGGCTGCCGAGTCCCGCGCGCTGCCGACGATCGCCTGCAACTGGCGATCGTACGCCAGAATCGCGTCCAGCCGGGCCAGGCTGTCCGGGTCGGACGCATGCTGGCGCAACAGCAACGGCTCGCGCTCGGCCTCCAGTTCGATCAGCTGCGACCACTCCTGCGCCTGCGCGGCGGCTAGCATGCGGCCAGTCAACTCCAACGCGCGTACCAGGACGTCCATGGCTTACGCACCCGCCGCTGGCTGGGCGGCGGAAGGGGCGATCTTCACCCAGCTGTCGCGGACAGGCTGCAGCAGACTGCTGACTTCGTCGATCAGGCTGGCGTCGTCGCGCAGGTTGGCCTGCAACAGGCGGCGGCTCATGTAGTCGTAGAGAGAGTCCAGGCGCTCGACCAGCACCGGATCTGCCTTGGGGTCGAGGCTGCCGCGCAGTCCGCCGAGGATTTCGATGCAGCGCGAGATCGCCTCGCCCTTGGCGGCGACCTCGCCGCGCAGCATGTGCGCGCGGGCCTTCACCAGGCGCTCCAGCGCGCCATCCATCAGCAGCGTGATCAGCCCGTGCGGATCGGCCGATTCCACGCCACCGTGCGAACGTACCTGTTGATAGGCGCCTGCGCCATAACCGAAACCCATGGTCGTCTCCTGGTGGCTTATTTCTTGTTGCTGTTGGTCAGCGCATCGAACTGCTGCTGCAGATAACTGCTGGTGCTGTTGAGCTTGCTCATCAACGTGTCGAGTGCGCTGAACTGGGCCTGGTAGCGCGCGGTAAGGTCGGCCATGCGGCTGTCCAGCGTGGCCTGCTGCGTGGTCAGGTCCTTGAGCTGCAGGCCGATGCTGTCGGTGCGGTTGGCCAGCACGCCGCTGCTGCCCACCCAGCTGTTCAACTGGGTATTCAACTGCGCGGCGAAACCGTTGTCGCCGCCGAACAGGTTGCCCACCTGCCGACCGCCGTCGCCGAGTGCGCCGGCCAGCTTGCCGCTGTCCAGCTTCAGGGTGCCGTCCACCTGCAACGAGATGCCGATGGACGACAGCGTCGCGCCGTTCGCGGTGCCGCCGATGATGCGCGACAGCGTGCTGTTGATGCTGTTGAGCGTGGCGTCGCCGAGCATGGCGCCGGCCGTGCCGCTGGTAGCGTCGTACCTGGTGAGGTTCTGGTAGATCCCCACGAAGCTGTTGTAGGTGTTGACCAGGTTGGTCAGCGCGCTGGTGGCCTTGCTGCTGTCGTTGGCCACCGCCAGCGTGCTTTCGCCGACCTTGGCCAGGTTGAGGGTGAGGCCGTCGATGGCGCTGCTGATGCTGTTGCCCGCACTGCGGCCGGCGAGGCCATCGATGGTGTACTCGGCGTCCTGCGCGGTGGTGATGACACTGAGCGCGTTGCCGCTGCTGGCGGCCGCGTCGTAGCTGAGCGCGGCCAGCCCGCCATCGCCGCCGCTGCTGCTCACCGTGAAACCGTTGGCCGCGCCGGTGCGGGTGCCGCTGAGCACCAGGTGCGCGCCATCGCTGCCGTTGACGATGGTGGCGCTGACGCCGGGGTTGTCGCTGGCCTTGTTGATCGCATCGCGGATCTGCGCCAGCGAGTTGTTGCCGGCGTCCAGCGACAGGCTCATCGACTGCCCCCCCACCGCGAGGGTGAGCGTGCCGGTGCCGACCTTGGTGTTGGCGTCGGCAAACGCGCCGGAGGAAGCCTTGAGCGAGGTAGCCAGCTGGCTCACCACGATGCGGTAGTTGCCGCTGACCGGGCTGCCGTTGGCGCTGGCAGCGAGCACCGTGCTGTCGCCGCTGCTCACAGTACGCGCGTTGAAGGCGCTGCCATCGGTGAGCGGAGCCATGGCCGACTGCAGCGCGGACAAGGCGGCGCCGACCTGGCCCAGGGCCGAAAGCTGGGTGTTGGCCAGTGCCGACTGGCTGGTGATCTGGTCCTGCTGGGGCTTTTTCTTGGCGTTGACCAGGGTGGTGACCAGGGTGCCGACGTCGATGCCGGAGCCCACGCCCATGGAGGTCAGCAAACCCGAGGTGGGTGTGGTGGAGCCTACGGTGATCGCCATGGATGTGGATTCCTGGAATGAAGGGAACGGCCGCGAAAGATTCGCGGCCGTTCCGGGTCAAGCGGTTACTGCAGGAGCTTCAGCACGCTCTGCGTGGTGGCGTTGGCCTGCGCCAGCACCGACACGCCGGCCTGCTGCAGGATGTTCGCGCTGGACATGTTGGCCGTCTCGGCCGCGAAGTCCGCATCCTGGATCTGGCTACGCGAGGCGGACAGGTTCTGCGAGATGGTCTGCAGGTTGGCGATGGTCGAGGTGAAGCGGTTCTGCACCGCGCCGAGGTCGCTGCGCATCGAGCTGATCGTGCTCAGCGCTGAGTCGATGCGGCTGATGGTGTCGTTGGCGCCGGCCACAGTCTTCACGTTGCTGCTGGCCAGGTCGCCGCCAACGGCGTAGGCCGCGGTATTGAAACCGAGGTTGCCCGCGCCGGTGCCGCCCTTGGTGCCGCCGACGGTCAGTGCTTCCTGCGATGCGAGCTTCAGCGCGCCGTTGCTCGAATCAACGTAGGCCGACACGCCGCTGATGCCCTTGGCATTGATCGCCGCGGCCAGTTCGCCGGCGTCCTTGAACGTGCCTTCGATCCCTACCGCCGAACCCGAACCGGCCTGCAGGGTGAAGTCGCCGGAACCGAGCGTCAGCGGGGTCGGATCGCCCACGCTCACCGCATCCTTGCCTGCCGTGGGGGCAGCAAACGTGGCGCCGCTCACGCCGGTAACAGTCATCGGATCGGCACCGGCGGTCTTGGCCGTCAGCTTGAATCCGTTCGCGCCATCCGCCGCGACAGTGTACTTGTTGCTGCCGGCGTCCAGTGCCGACTGGATCGCAGCCAGCGTGGTGGTCTGGTCGGTGCTCGCGGTGACGCTGACCGAATCGGAGCCGATCGTGAACGCGATGGTGCCGCTGGTCCAACCGGCGACGCCCGAGGCGGAGACCGTACCGGCAGTCGCCGAGGCGCTTGCAGTGGCAGCGAACACGCCGGTCGCGCTCGTGGCCGAGGCGATCTGGCCCACCTGCGCCGCACCCGCACCCTGGCTCAGGTTGACCGAAATGGTCTCGCCGACGTTGGCGCCGATCTGGAACGCGGCGCTGCCGAAGCTGCCGTCGAGCACGTGGCGGCCGTTGAAGGTGGTCTGCTGCGAGATGCGGGTGATTTCCGACAAGCGCTGCTGCACTTCGGCGTCCAGCGCGGCGCGATCGCTGTCGGAGTTGGTGGCGTTGGCCGACTGCACCGCCAGCGTGCGGATGCGCTGCATGTTGTTGGTCACCTCGTTCAGCGCCGACTCGGTGGTCTGCGCCAGCGAGATGCCGTCGTTCGCGTTGGCCACGGCCTGGTTCAGGCCGTTGATCTGGGTGGTGAAGCGGGTCGAGATGGCGAGGCCGGCGGCATCGTCCTTGGCGCTGTTGATGCGCATGCCGGAGGACAGGCGCTCGATCGCGGTAGCCAGCTTGCTCTGCGACGAAGCCAGGTTCTTCTGCGCGTTCAGCGAGCTGATGTTGGTGTTGACGCTCATGACCATGGGAGTATCTCCAGAAGGGGTCGTAGGTGCCGGTGGCCGGCGGTGACAGCCAGCGGGGATTCCGATGAGAACACCGCCGCCTCAGTGACTGTTTCGACCCCAACCACGGAAACTTGAGCCTTGTCAACGCAAATAGTCGAACAACCTTGAACCCTGGATCTTGGTGAACGTCTGCTGTGCCGCCTGCAGTGCGGTGGTCTGCGCGCCGAGCTGGCTGATCGCGTCGTAGTAGTTCAGATCCTGCACGTCCGACAGCGCGCTCTTGTACTGCAGGGTCAGGTCGTCGTTGAGCGAACTCTGCTGGTCGAGCGCATTCATGCGCGCGCCGACCATGCCGCGCGTGCGGCTGATGTTGTCGATCGCCTGGTCGAGATTGGCGAACTGCGTGTTGATGCTGTTCTGCATGGCCGCGCCGCCGCCGTTGGGCTGGCGCAGCGCGTTGATGATGTTGTCCAGCGTGGTGAACACGTCCTGCTTCGCGGACGCACCCAGCGCGAACGTGTCGCCGACGTCGGGCGTGCCGCTGAAGGCCACCTGCGCGCCGCGGAAAGTGATGCTGCCGCCGCGGCTCGCGTCGTAGCTGCCGCTGTCCAGCACGGTGCCGGCACCGTCGCGCACTTCGTAAGCGTCGGCAGCGGTGAACACGATGCTGTAGCTGCCGCCGTCCCACGCCGACGGATTTGCGCTGGGGTCGCTGACGCTGCTGGCGCCGGCCACCGCGCTGCCGGTGTTGGCTGCGCCGGCGCTGACGGCGAACCTGCCGTTGCCGGTGGGAATGTCGGCGAACACCGCGCTGCCTGGATCGCCGGTGGCCACCTGCAGGCCGGGGCCGGCGGCGACCATGCGCTGGCCGTCGTCGCCCACGTAGCTCACGCCGTTCTGCGCGACGAACGGCATCGTGCCGGTGCGGTTGCCGGCGAACAGGTACTCGCCCTGCCCGTCCTTGCTGTTGGCCTGGCCGAGCAACTGCTGGCGCAGCTGCACCATTTCTGCGGCGATGTCGCCGCGGGTCTCGTCGGTCTGCGAGCCGTTGGCGGCCTGCAGCAGCAGCGTGCGCACGCGGCCCAGCACGTTGCTGACGTTGGACAGGGTCTGGTCCTCCAGGCCCAACCGCGCGTTGGCACTGGTGATGTTGCGCTGGTACTGCGCGGCGTCGGCGGTGAGGTGGGTCAGGTCGAGCGCGCGCGCGGCGCCGACCGGGTCGTCGGACGGCTGGTTGATGCGCTTGCCGGTGCTCAGCTGGATGTTGAGGTCGGACAGGTCGCTCTGCCGGTCCATCATGCTGCCGACGGACTGCTGCTGCATCCAGCTGGTGGAAACTCGCATGGCTTACCCCTTCACGGCGCCGAGCAGCGCGCCGAAGATGTTGTTGGCGGTGCTGATGACCTGCGCGGAAGCCTGGTACGCCTGCTGGTAGCGCAACAGGTTGGCGGCTTCCTCGTCCAGGTTCACGCCAGACAGGCTCTGCTGCGAACTCATCGCCTGGTTGTACACCGCGGTCTGCGTGGTCAGGTCGTCCTTGGCCAGCGCGCCGGCGCTGCCGACCTGGCCGACCAGCTGGCTGTAGGCACGGCCGGCGCTGGTGACGCCGCCATCGAGCACGCCAAGGTTGGCCACCTTGCCCAGCATCAACGCGTTGCTGTTGTCACCCTGCGCATTGCTGTTGGCCTGCACGCCGAAGCTGTCGCCGGCCTGCGGCGCACCGCTGAGCTGCATGCTCCAGCCGTTGTGGACGATCGGCTGGCCGGGGGTGAAGACCTGCGCCGGGCCGCCGTCGATGCTGTAGCTGGTGGCCGAGACGAACACCACGGAACTGCTGTTGAACAGATTGGCGTCGCTGCCGTCGCTGATGCTGACGCTGGGCGCTGCCGTGCCGGTGTTGCCGGCCGCGGCGGCAGCCTTCAGCGGCGCGGCGGCGGCGATCTTGTCGGGGTCGTCGATCGCCACCGAAAAACCCGCGGCGGCATTGCGGCTGGGCTGCACGCGGAAACTGTCGCCGGCATTCGCGATGCCGCCCACCACCAGGCTCAGCCCGGCGGCGACGAACGGATCGGCGCTGCTGCCGCTGCCGCTGAGCGCGACGCTGTTGCCGCTGGTGTCGCGCATGCTCCAGTTGCTGCCGTCGTAGCTCAGCACGTAATCCTTGCCGGTCAGCGCGCCGATGTCGCCGATGCTGGCATCCAGCGTGCCGCTGCCGCCGTTGCTGGCGGCCGCCTGCACGGTCGGGCCGGCCACGTCGAAGAAGGTGCCGCCGAGCGCGCCGCGCAGGTCCATGCCCTGCGCATGCTGCGCGTTGAACGCGCTGGCCAGCGCCTGCGCGCTGCGACCCAGCTGGCTCTGCGCGGGGTCGAGCACGTTGCCGCGGAAATCCAGCAAGGCACCCAGCGCGCCGCCGCCGATGCGTCCGCTCAGCACCGCGCCCGACGCCGCACCCACCACTTCCAGGCGGGTGGCGTCGTACACGTTGGGTGCGGTGCCCAGCACATGGGCCTCGGTGCCGGTGACCAGCGCCTGGCCGTTGCCCACGAACACGCTGATGGTGTTGTCGTTCTGCGGCACCACGCTGATGCCGACCTGGCCGGCCAGCTTCTTCACCAGCGCATCGCGCTGATCGAGCAGGTCGGCCGGCGGCGTACCGTCGGTGGCCTGCGAGGAGCGGATCAGTCCGTTCAACTTGGCGATCGACTGGCTGGCACTGTTGATCGCATCGACGGCCTCGCCGATCTGTTGCTGCAACTGGCCGGAAAGCTGGCTGAACTGGCCGGACAGCGCGCGGAACGTGCTGGCCAGTCCGCCCGCGCGGGCCAGCAGCACCTGTCGCGAAGCTGCATCCGACGGCGCGTTGGCCATGTCCTGCACGGCGCCGAAGAAACTGTCCAGCGAAGTCTGCAGATTGCTGCTGCCGGAAAGCTGGTTGTTGAGCTGGCCGGTGAGGCTGGCCATGGTGCCGGCACGCCCTTGCGCGGACGTGGCCGACCACAGCGAGCTGTTGAGGAACTGGCTGTAGGCGCGCTGCACCGCCACGGTGTTGACGCCGGTGCCGACGTAGTAGTTGGCCTGTCCTTCGGGCAGGCGGGCGCCGAACGACACCAGCTGGCGGCTGTAGCCGTCGGTGTTCGCGTTGGCCACGTTGTGGCTTACCGTACTGAGCCCGATCTGCGCGGCAAGCAGTCCGGACACGCCGGTCGAAAGCATGTCAGCCATGGATCATCCTCGACAGCGGGAGCGCCGCCGGAACGGCACGGCCTGTGGTCACGGTAACGGCCGGGCGGGTGTTCACTTGAATTCACCCGACGGTCGCAGTGCCGCCAGCGCCTCGCGCATCTGCGGGCTGTTGGCGATCGCGGTGAGCTTGGCGGCGTAGGCCGGGTCGGTCGCGTAGCCGCCGCGCACCAGCGCCCGCGCGAAGCCGGCGACGTTCTCGCCCTGGCCCAGCGCCGGCGCGTAGCGCGGGCTGTCGGCCAGCAGGCGCGCGTAGTCGGCGAACGATTCGGCCGGCGAGTCGTAGGCGCGGAAATGGTCCCGCCGGCGCACCGCCACGCCGTTCTCGTACTCCAGCGTGGGCACGCTGACCTTGTCGCCGCCCCAGTTGCTGCCGGCCTTGATGCCGAACAGGTTGTTGCTGCTGCCGCCGTCACCGTGGCGGGGCAGGTGCTTGCCCCAACCGGTTTCCAGCGCCGCCTGCGCCAGCAGCGCGCGCACCGAGACGCCGAGCTGCTTCGCCGCCTGCTCGGCGTGCGGCGCCAGTGCGCGGACGAAGCCGACCGGGTCGCCGCCCGGCAGCAGCTGCGCCGCGGCGCCGGCCACATCCAGTGCGCCCTGCGCCATGCGGTCCAGCACCTGGCTCCATGCCGAGCCGGCGTCGGCCGTCGACGGCATCGCCATGAGGCCGACCGGTGCGTCAGTCGCCTCGTCGTCGGCGCCCAGGTGCAGCAATGCGCGCACGTTGGCGTTGGGCACGCCGGCGACGGGCATCGGCAGCGGGCCGTGGGCGTCGGTGGCGGCAGCCGGCTTGCCGCCAAGCTGGCGCACCAGCATCTTCGCAATGCCCAGGCCGTTGTTGCCGTTGGCCAGGCTCAGCGCGAGCTGGTGGTCGAACATCTCGCGGTACGAGTCGACCTGCTCGCTGCCGGCCAGGTCGCTGCCCATGCCGGCGCCGGCGTCGCGCATCGACTTCAGCATCATCTGGGTGAAGATCGCTTCGAACTGCTTCGCCACCGCCGGCAACGCGCTCTTGCCGTCGTCGCTGCGCGCCTGCGCGCGCAGCTGCTGGAAGCCGGACAGTTCGGTCCAGGTGTCCAGTGCAGGCGAGGCGGGATTCAGCGGCGTCATGGCGTCGTTCCCTGCTCAGATCACGACCAGATCGGCATGCAGCGCACCAGCCTGCTTCAGCGCCTGCAGGATCGAGATCAGGTCGCTCGGCGTGGCACCGACCTGGTTCACCGCGCGCACGATGGCGTCCAGGCTGACGCCTGGGCCGAACTTGAACATGTGTGCGCCCTCTTCGCTGACCTGCACGCTGCTGCTGGGCACGATCGCGGTCTTTCCCCGGCTGAACGGCGCCGGCTGGCTGACCTGCGCCTGCTCGCCGATGGTGACCTGGATCGCGCCGTGCGCCACCGCCGCGGCGCTGACCCGCACGTCGGAACCGATCACCACGGTACCGGTGCGCGAGTTGACGATGATCCGCGCCGGCGCGTCGCCCGGCTGCACGTCGAGGTTCTGGATCGCGCCCAGCCATGCCACTTTCTGCGCGGGGTCCTGCGGTCCGCGCACGGACACCGAACCGCCGTCGAGCGGCTGTGCGGTGCCGGCGCCATAAGCGAGGTTGATCGCCGTGGCGATCCGCGTGGCGGTGGTGAAATCGGCGGTGTTGAGGTTCAGCATCAGGTCGCCGCCGCCGCTGAACGACGAGGGCACCGTGCGCTCCACCGAGGCGCCGTTCGGGATGCGCCCGCTGGCGGAGATGTTCACCTGCACGCTGGAACCGCTCTTGCCCTGCGCACTGACGCCACCGACCACCACGCTGCCCTGCGCCACCGCGTAGACGTTGCCGTCGGCGCCGCGCAACGGCGCCATCAGCAACTGGCCGCCGCGGATGCTCTTGGCGTTGCCGATCGAGGCGACGGTGACGTCGATGGTCTGGCCGGGCTTGGCGAACGGCGGCAGGTCCGCCGTCACCATCACCGCGGCGGCGTTCTTCAGCTGCGGCCGTGCGCTGGCCGGCACGGTGATGCCGAACTGCTGCAGCATGTTCTCCAGACTCTGGGTGGTGAACGGCGCCTGCGTGGTCTGGTCGCCCGAGCCGTCCAGGCCCACCACCAGACCGTAGCCGATCAGCTGGTTGCTGCGCACGCCGGCCACCTGCACCAGGTCGCGGATCTTGTCGGCGTGGGCGGGGGCGACCAGTCCCAGCAAGAGCAGCAGAGCGGCCACCGGCAAGCTCTTCGCTTTGCGTGTGGCGATACCGGCGGGCAGTGCCCGCCCTACGTGCTCCCCGTGGGGCGGATGCTGTCCGTAGGGCGGGCACTGCCCGCCGCTTTCCGGCGAATGTGCCTCGCCCGGAGCGGAAACACACGGAACGGCGCGCGCGGCTTTCATCAGAACGGCATCCACTTCGAATTGAAGAAGCGCGACAGCCAGCCGCGCGTGTTCGCGTCGGCCAAGGTGCCTCGGCCGGTGTAGCTGATGCGCGCGTCGGCGACGCGGGTGGACGGCACCACGTTGTCCTGGCCGATGTCCTGCGGGCGCACGATGCCGGAGATGCGCACCAGCTCCTGGCCCTGGTTGATGGTCAGCCACTTCTCGCCGCGCACCAGCAGGTTGCCGTTGGACAGGCGCTGCGCCACGGTGACGGTGATCTGCCCGACCAGCTGGTTGCTCTGCGTGCTGGAACCGGCGCCATCGAAGCTGCGCTCGCCGTCCAGCCCGATGTTCGCCACCTTGCCGCCGATCGACAGGTTCTGGCCGAGCACGGTGGGCGAGGCGATGTTGGCCTTGTCGGTCTTGCTGGTGCTGGTGGTGGCCTTCTTGCTGGCCTGGGTGCTCTCCACCAGCGCCACGGTGAGGATGTCGCCGACGCGGTGCGCGCGCGGATCGGCGAACAGTTCCATGTTCTGCTGGTCGTGATAGATCGAGCCGTCGGCCTGCGCCGGCGCGACCTGCTGCGCGGACGGCGGCGTCGGCGCCCACTCGGCATCGTCGTGCGCGCGCGGGCCGCTGGCGCAGCCGGCCAGCAGGGCCAGCGCGCACAGCACGAGGGGGAAACGGCAACGGTCCAGCATCACGGTGTGCCTCAGGTCTTGTTGGTGAGGAACTGCAGCATCGAGTCGGCGGCGGACACTGCCTTGGAGTTCATCTCGTAGGTGCGCTGGGTTTCGATCATGTTGACCATCTGCTCCACCACGTTGACGTTGGAGCTTTCCAGCGCGCCCTGCGCCAGCGTGCCCAGGCCGTTCAGGCCGGGCTGGCCGATCTGCGGCGAGCCGCTGGAGGCGGTTTCGAGATACAGGTTGTCGCCGTTCGGCTGCAGGCCGGCGGGGTTGATGAAGTCGGCCAGCTGCACGGTGCCGATCTGCTGCGTCGCGGCCTGGCCCGGCACGCTCACGCTGACGGTGCCGTCGCTGCCGATGGTGATGCTCTGCGCGTTGGCCGGCACGCTGATGGCCGGGTCCAGCGGGTAACCGTTGGCGGTAACGATCTGCCCGTTCTGGTCCATGTGCAGCGAGCCGTCGCGGGTATAGGCGATGCTGCCGTCGGGCATGGTCACCTGCAGGAAACCGCGGCCCTGCACGGCCAGGTCCAGCGAGTTGCCGGTCTGCTCGATGTTGCCCTGGGTGAACAGCTTCTCGCTGCCGGCCACGCGCACGCCGGTGCCCAGCATCAGGCCGGACGGTGCCTGGGTCTGCTCGGTGGTCTGCCCGCCGGGCTGGCGCAGGTTCTGGTAGACCAGGTCCTGGAACGAGGCGCGCGCGCTCTTGTAGCCGGTGGTGTTGGCGTTGGCGAGGTTGTTCGAGATCACGTCCATGCGCGTCTGCTGCGCATCGAGGCCGGTCTTGGCTACCCACAGGGATGAGAACATGTCGAAGAACTCCGAATGGACGTCTGGATGTCTGGATGAATGCCGAAGATCAGGTCATCTGCAGCAGGCGCGAGGCCGACTGCGCGTTTTCGTCGGCGCTGTGGATGGCGCGGATCTGCAGCTCGTACTGGCGCGACAGCTGGATCATCTGCACCAGTGTCTGCGCCGGGTTGACGTTGCTGGACTCGAGCACGCCGGACTTCAGGGTGACCGCCGGATCCGTGTCCACCGTGCCGCCGCCGCTCAGGTGCATCAACCCGTCGCTGCCCAGCGCAAGCTGCTCGGCGGCCGGGTTGACCAGCTTGATGCGGCCGACCGCGGCGATCGTCTCCGGACCCTGCCCCATCGGCACCACCGACACGGTGCCGTCGGCGCCGATGTTCACGTGTGCGCTCTGCGGCACGCTGATCGGACCGCCGTCACCCAGCACCAGGTTGCCGCGGGCATCGGTGAGCAGGCCGTCGGGGGTCAGCCGCAGCTCGCCGGCACGGGTATAGCCTTCGCCGCCGTCGGCACTCTGCACCGCGATCCAGCCCGGGCCCTGCACCGCCACGTCCAGCTCGCGGCCGGTCTCGATCTGGCCGCCCTCGCGCATGTCCACGCCCAGCCCCTGCGCCACGCCGTTGATCCGCGTGGGCAGGCCCGGGCCCTGCACCGCCAGCGGCTGGAAGGCCGACAGCTGCGCCTTGAAACCGACCGTGTCGGCGTTGGCCAGGTTGTGCGCCACCTCCGACTGCTCGCGCATCATCTGCGTGGCACCGGTCATGGCGACGTAAAGCGAACGATCCATGGGAAACCTCGATGCACTCTCCCGACGCGGCGGGAGAATGCGTCACGTCAATTGCGGATGTTGATGATGGTCTGGGTCAGCTGGTTGTCGGTGGAGATCACCTGCGCATTGGCCTGGTAGTTGCGCTGCGCCTTGATCATGTTGACCAGCTGCGCGGTGAGGTCGGCGGTGTTGGACGCCTCCAGCGCGCCGGCCTGCACGCTGCCGAAGGTGCCGTTGCCGGCCGCGCCCATGACAGGTGCGCCGGAGTCGTAGGAAGCGGCCCAGTTGGTGTTGTCCAGCTGGCGCAGGCCCTGCTCGTTGGAAAACTGCGCCAGCGCGAGCTGGCCGAGCGCGGTGGTCTGGCCGTTGGAATACTTGGCCTGCACCACGCCTTCGCGGGACACGTCGATGCTGGACAGGATGCCGGTCGGGTAGCCGTCCTGGTTGATCGCGCTGGCCGCGTAGGCGTTGCCGAACTGGGTGGCCTTGCTCATGTCCAGGTTGAGCTGCATCGGGTCGGCACCGGGGCTGACCGACACCGCCGGGAAGTTCAGCATCCCGTTTGCCGGCGCAACCAGCGCACCGCTGCTGTTGAAGGTGAGCTGCTGCGACGGACCGGTCGAGGCGCCGTCGATGTACAGGTTGGCATTCCACACGTTGGCCGCCGGGTCCTTGACGAAATACACCACGCCGCTGTGGGTGGCACCAAGCGAGTCGTAGGCGGTGAACGGCGTAGCCTGGTTGTAGCTCGACGGATCGTTGAGCGGATCGAACGCGGTGGCCGGTGGCGTGGCGTCCGACGGCAGGTTCAGCGACATCCGCACGGCGCCGGTGGCCCTGGCCGCATTCTGCGCGGTGAACAGCTGCAGGTCGGTCAGCGTGCTGGTGTCGAAGCCGCCCCCGGCGACCGCCGGGAACACCTGCAGGCGCTGGCCGCTGGCATTCATCACGTAGCCGTTCTGGTCCTTCTGGAATGCGCCGGCGCGGGTGTAGGAATAACCCTTGCCGTCGCGCACGGTGAAGAAGCCGTCGCCGCTGAGGGCGAAGTCCAGGCTGTTGTTGGTGGTCTCGACGCTGCCGGCGGTGAACTGCTGCGCCACATTGGTCAGCCGCACGCCGCTGCCGGTCTGGCTGGAACTGAGGTTGGGGCCGGCGGCGTTGAACAGCTCGGCGAACTGCGTGCGCGAGCCCTTGAAGCCGGTGGTGGCGGTGTTGGCGATGTTGTTGGCGGTAACCTCCAGATCCTTCGAGGCCGCGTTGAGACCGCTCAAGGCAATGTTGAAAGGCATCGGGTAATTCCTCTGTGTTGAAGCCCCGCGGGGCCATCAGTTGATCTGCGCGACCTGACTCAGCAGGACCCCGCCAAAACCGTCCACGTCCAGATAGGTGCCGTCGCTGCCGGTCATGCCCACGCCATTGACCTTGCCGCTGACATAGGTAGCCACGGCGGTGTTGCCGGCCTGCGCGGCCAAGCCGTAGGTACCCGGCGCCAACGGCTCGCCGCTGTCGCCGATGCCGTCCCAGTGGAAGCGCACCAGGCCCGCCGCCGGCGTGCCCAGGCTGATCGTGCGCAGCACGTTGCCGGCGGAGTCGCTGATCTTCACCAGCACCTGGCCGCCGCCGTCGGGCACGTTCACCGCACCGTCCAGGCCGCCGTCGCGCAGCGTGCCGGCCGCGGACGGCACCACCACGCTGCGCCCCACCATGCCGCTGGCCTGCAGGATCTGGTTGCCCTGCAGCGCGGCACTGAGGCCGTCGAACGAGCTCTGCAGCGCCTGCGTCGCCGAGACCTGGCTGATCTGCGCCAGCTGGCTGACCATCTGTGACGAATCCATCGGCTTGGTCGGGTCCTGGTTGCGCATCTGCTGGGTCAGCAGGCTGAGGAAATCGGCCTGGCTAAGCGCCTTGTCCTTGCCCGCGCTGACCGCCTGCGCGGCACTGGCACCCACGTTGGAAACATTCATGCCGCTCATGCCGTGTGCCTCATCGGTTGCCGCCTCACTTGCCCAGGTCCAGCGTCTTCTGCATCAGCTGGCGGGTGGAATTCATCACCTCGACGTTGTTCTGGTACGAACGCGAGGCGGAGATCATGTTGACCAGCTCATCCACCGGGTTGACGTTGCTGCTGTAGACGTAGCCGTCGGCGTCGGCCAGCGGGTTGCCGGGTTCGTAGCGGCTGGGGATCGCCGCCTGGCTCTCGGTGACGCCGAGCACCTGCACCCCTTCGCCCGGCGCACTGCCACCGTCCACACGGTTCTTCACCGTGGCGAACAGCGGTTCGCGTGCGCGGTAGGCCGCTTCCGGCGTGGTGGCCACGCTGTCGGCGTTGGCGAGGTTGCTGGCCACCGTGTTCAGGCGCAGCGACTGCGCCGCCATGCCGGAACCGGCCACATTGAAGATCGAGAACAGTGACATCAGCCCTGGCCTCCGTTGATGGCCATGCGCAGCATGCGGATCTGCGCGGTGATGAAGGACAGGCTGGCCTGGTAGTGCACGCCGTTGGCGGCGAACGCAGCCTGCTCGGCCTGCGCGTCGACGGTGTTGCCGTCCATGCTGGGCTGGGTCGGCACGCGGTACGCCAGGGCGCCGTCCGCCGCCTGCCCGCTCGCCCCGATCTGGCCCGCGGTGGTGGTCTGCAGGGACAGGTTGCCTGCGCCGCCGCCGGCATCCGCCAGCGCCTTGCGGAAGTCGATGTCGCGAGCCAGGTAGCCGGGCGTGTCGGCATTGGCCAGGTTGTTGGCCAGCACCTCGGTACGACGCTGCCACAGGTCCAGCGCCCGGGTATGGATGCCGAACAGGTTGTCAGGGGTCAGGCTCATCGCTTCGCTCCGCGTGCAGTTGCCGCACGGAGCCGGAGGCAAATTGCATGCCACTGCGGGGGAAGCGTTGCTGCGGCTGGGCTGGCGCGGCAGCCGCCGATTTGCCGCGGATGCCGGCTGCGGGCAAAGACGGATTGTTGACGCTAGCTGCCGCGGGCCACGGCGGGCATCACTCCGCCGGCGTTTCCGCCGGCTGCGGCAACAGTTCCAGCACCGCCTGCGCCAGCAGGTCCGGCTGGAATTTGGCGACGAAGGCGTCGGCCTTGACCTCCTTCACCATCGCCTCGTTGAAGATGCCGCTGAGCGAACTGTGCAGCACCACCTTGAGTTGGCGCAGCCCCGGCGCCTCGCGGATCGCCCGGGTCAGCGCGTAGCCGTCCAGGCGCGGCATCTCGATATCCGACACCACCAGCTTGACCCCGTCGGCAGGATCGCCCGCCGCAAGCTCCAGCAGGCGGTCGAGCGCCTCGCGACCGTCCGTCGCCACCACGCATTCGATGTTCATCTGCCGGAACAGGTTGACCAGCCGGCGGCGCACGATCAGCGAGTCGTCGACCAGCATCACCCGCCGCGGAGCCAGTGGATGGGCGCCGGCGACACGCTGCATCTGCACGGACAGCTCGGCCGGCGCCGCGTCGATGCTGGCCAGCACGTGTTCCACGTCGACCACCGCCATCAGCGCGCCGTCGATGCGGGTCACCGCATTGACCCGCGCGCCGAAGCCCAGGTTGCTCGGCGGCGCCACCAGCGTCTCGCCCGCGCACTGCACCATGCGCTGCAGGTCCGCCACCAGGAAGCCCTGCAGCGAGCGGCTGAACTCGGTCACCATCAGGTGCGCCGACGCCACGTCGCGCAGCGGCGCGTAGCCCAGCGCGGCGGCCAGGTCGATCACCGGGATGGTCTGCCCGCGGTAATCGCAGCTGCCGGCCAGCAAGGCGTGCACGCCCGGCATGCGCTCCAGCGGCGGGCGGCGCAGCACCTCGCGCACCTTGAACACGTTGATGCCGAACAGCTGTTCGTCGCCCAGCCGGAACAGCAGCATGGCCACGCGGTTGTGCCCGGCCAGCCGGGTGTGCTGCTCCACTTTTTCCAGCAACGTGCCGACCATGCGGCCTCCTCGGGTGCGTTG
Source organism: Rhodanobacter sp. KK11 (assembly GCF_033345435.1). NCBI lineage: Bacteria > Pseudomonadati > Pseudomonadota > Gammaproteobacteria > Lysobacterales > Rhodanobacteraceae > Rhodanobacter > Rhodanobacter sp. KK11. The sequence continues at coordinate 215,102 of NZ_JAWPMI010000006.1, read as the reverse complement.
CCGCCGCGGCGGCCGTACGCGGTGGCTATCGGCCGCGACACGGCAGGCTTGAGTGCCGCCGCGGCCTGCTTCCTTGCCCCGGCAAGGCGTGGAGTGGGGTCTGCCCTGCGTCGGGGTGGCATGCGGTTTGCTTCCTCAAGTTCCGGAAGTTTTTGTCGATGCAGCGGTTGCACTCCCGCCCCACGTAGCCAAGGTGACGTCCGCCCCATGAGCCTGATCTGGAACCACCACATCACTGCACTGGTGGAGGCCGCCGCCGCAGGCGACGACGCGCAAGTCGCCGCGCTGCGCCGCAGGTACCCGCGCGCGGCACGCGCCCTGGCGCCCTTGCTGGCGCGCATGGCCAGCCGCCCGCCCGCCTCCGTGGCGCTGCAGACGGTGGAGCAGCAGAGCCTGGTGCTCGGCGCGGTGCAGCAGCTGTCGCGCGAGCAGGCGGCGCTGGAGAAGGCCGCCGGCGAAGGCCGCGGCAGCGTCGATCGTTTGACGGATGGCAGCGCCGGTATCTCGACGGCACTGCAGCAGATCGGCGCCGACCTCGACCGGGCCAGCCAGGCCGGACAGGCCGGCGAACGCAGTGTCAGCGAGCTCGACGGCCAGCTGCGGCTGCTGCGCAGCGCGCTGTCGGCGATGAACCGCAACCAGAGCAAGCTGGCCGAACAGGTCGCGCAGATCCGCAAGCTGACCGGCGTGGTGCAGGAGATCGCGCACCAGACCAATCTGGTGGCGCTGAACGCGGCGATCGAGGCCGCGCGTGCCGGCGAGGCGGGCCGCGGTTTCGCCGTGGTCGCCGACGAGGTCAAGCAGCTGGCGGAAAAAACCACGCTCGCCACCACCGAGATCGAGACCGTCACCGGCTCGATCGGCGACTTCTCGCTGCAACTGGACGGCGACGTGCAGCACGGCCTGCAGCAGCTCGAACGCGCGCAGGCCGGCATCGGTCGCTCCGGCGCCACCCTGAGCGAGGGCGGCGAAGTCCTGCGGGCCGCCAGCGGGCGCATCCACAAGCTGCAGCAGAACCACGACGCGCAGCACGCACGCGCCACCGCGGCCCAGGCCGCGCTCGGCGCGCTGCAGCGCCGGGGCAACGAGGCGCGCCGCCAGTCCGACGCACTGCATCGCGCCGCCCTGCTGGCCCACCGGCTGGGACTGGACTGGCTGGAAGGCGTAAGCGGCAACGACCCGGCCAGCCTCAGCCTGACCCTGCGCGAGGCGTCCCTCAACCTGCGCCAGGCGATGGAACTGGCGCTGCTGGAACCGAGCGCCCTGGACCGGCGCTGGTTCGACACCCACGCGATCAACCGCAGCACCGACCGGCTGGGTGCCCTGTACCGGAGCCACCCCGCCAGCGCCGGCCTGGGCGACAGCGGCGCCCGGCTGTGCGAACAGGGCGACCGCTTCGTCGCGCTGCTGTGCGACGGCCAGCTCGAACAGGCCACCGCGCTGTCGCAGCAGACGGAATCCGGACGCGAAGCCCTGCTGGGGCAACTCGGCGCCCTGCTGGCGGACGCATGACGCTGCGACTGGCCACCGCCACCGGCTTGCTGGCCACCATGCTGTGGTTCGGCGCGCCGTGGCCGCAAGCCGCCCGAGCCGAAAACGCCGCGGCTGCGACGCAATCCCCCGACAGCGTGCGCGCCGCGGCCGAGCAGGCCCTGCACGAGCGCTACGCACTGCCGGGTAGCCGCGTGGTGGTCAGCTCCGCGCCGCTGGACCTGCGCCTGCGCCTGGATGCCTGCCGCGAACCGCTGCGTGCCGTGATTTCCCCCTACGCGGCAGCGGCTCCGCACATGACGGTGCGGGTGCAGTGCCCACAGCCCGGTGGCTGGACCGTGCGGGTGCCGCTGCAACTGCAGCTGTTCCGCAACGTGCTGGTGACCAGCCGCCCGCTGCTGCGCGGCGACGGCCTGGACGTCGCGGACGTGCGCGCGGAAGAGCGGGACGTCACCCGGCTCGGCTACGGCTACCTCGAGAATCTCGCCCAGGTGGCCGGCCGCACCCTGGCCCGGTCACTGCCTGCCGGCAGCGTGCTCTCGCCCGGCGCGCTGGGTGGCCGTCGCATGGTGCGGGCCGGCGACCGCGTCGAAATGGTGGCCCGGCTCGACGGCATCGAGGTACGCGCGGCCGGCGTGGCGATGGGCAGCGGCGACAACGGCGCCCGCCTGCGGGTGCGCAACGAAAACTCGGGCAAGGTGGTCGAGGCGATGGTCAGCGCCCCCGGCGTGGTGGTCGCACTGCCATGAGCACCCACGCCCCCGTACCCGAACAGCTTTTACCCTAAAGTTTCCGCGACACCGGCCGATCCTGTGGCTACAGGGCCACACCGCAGCGAGAACGGACCCATGAATACGACCATTCCCAACAACGGCTTGCCGAAATTCACGCAGGCTGCCGGCAGCCCGGGCAACGGCCCGGCCACGACGGCCGCCGGCCCGGCGGAGTCCGCCGCGGCTGCGCCCAAGGCCGGCGACCAGCTCAAGCTGACCGACTCGGCCCTCGCGCTGCAGCAGGCCGCCCGCACCGACGACAGCTCCGCGATCGACGTGCCGCGGGTGGAACGCCTGCGCCAGGCGTTGGCCGACGGCAGCTACAAGGTCGATGCCGGGCACATCGCCGACCGCATGCTCGCGCTGGAACAGCAGCTCGGCGGCACGGACAAGGCATGAACCGGCAGCTGCAGCACGAACTGGACGACGCGTTCGCGGCGGTACTGGGCGAGATGCAGCAAGCAGTCGATCGGCTCGCGCAGGTGCTCGAGGCCGAGCGCGCCGCGCTGGACGCACGCGACAACGAGGCGCTGGACCAGGCCGGCACGCACAAGCAGGCGCTGATGCTGCAACTGGAGCAGCTCGACGCCGAGCGCCAGCAGCTGGCCTCGGAGCGACCGGCCGCGGCAGCCGCGGCGGCGACCGGCTGGAGCCGGATCGTGCAGCGGCTGCAGTACTGCCACCTGCTCAACCAGCGCAACGGCAGTGTGGTCAGCCAGCGGCTGAGCCAGACGCGCCGGGCGCTGGCGGTGCTGACCGGCCATGCCGGCGAAAACGAACTGTACGGCCGCTCCGGCGAGCTACGCGCCAGCCTGCGCTCGCAGGTGCTGGCCGCGGTATGACTTCGGACGGGCGATCCCGCCGCCGGCCCGCGCCGATGATCTTTCCACCGATCGCGATGCTGCCGCCCCCGGCATGCCCTCGCACTGACCGCGACGACCGACCATGAGCCATCCGAACGCCTCCACCGCTGTCTCCTCTTCTGCCGGCGCGCCGGGCCTCGATGGACTGTCCGCATCGACGCCGCTGCCGGTACTGCGCGTGCCGATGCTCGACCGCGAACGCCAGTTGTTCGCCTACGAGATCGTGTTCCATCGCGAACCGGGCGACGAGCAGACTCTGCTGCAGCGCGTGCTGTCGACCATCACGGATGGCGCGCTGACCCGGCTGGTGCGCGGCAACCGCGCATTCCTCAACATGCCGGCCGAACTGCTGCCGGAAGACTCCGACGTGCTGCTGCACCAGCCGCGCCTCGGCGTGGTGCTGCAGCCGCACGTGGCCAACGATGCAGCGCTGATGAAGCGCCTGCAGCAGATGGCGCAGCGCGGCTGCCAGTTCATGCTCGACGTGACCGACGCCGACCTGCAAAGCAGTCGGCCGCTCGAAACGCTGCTGCAGATGGTGCAACTGGTACGGCTGGACGCCAGCTACCTGGCGCCGGAGCGGTTGAAAGAGCACGCCGGGCACCTGCGGCTGCGGGGCATCCAGGTGGTGGCCGGCCAGGTCAACGACCATCCCACCTACGAACGTTGCCTCGAGCTTCCGCTGGAAGCGATCCAGGGACGTTACCTGCTGATCCCGCAACCGGTGGCGGTGCCGGTGCTCACCGCCAACCGGCTGAGCATGCTGCGCCTGATGCGCGTGCTGCAGGAAAGCAATCCCGGGCCGGTCGAGCTGGGCAACATCATCCGCGACGACGCGGTACTCAGCTACAAGCTGCTCAGCTGCGTCAACTCGGCCTACTTCGCGCTGCCGCGGCAACTGAAGTCGGTGCAGCAGGCGGCGATCTTCTTCGGCGTCACCCGCATGCGCAACTGGATCGACACCATGGCCATGTGCAGCATGGACGACCGTCCGCCGGAGCTGCTGCGCGCCGCGCTGATCCGCGCCCACATGTGCGAGAAGCTGGCCACCGGCATGCCCAACGGCTATCCGGAGATGGCCTTCACCGTGGGCCTGTTCTCACTGCTCGACACCCTGATGTGCGCGCCGATGGAGTTCCTGCTGACCCACCTGCGTTTGGTGCCGGAGATCAGCGACGCGCTGACCGGCCGCGGCGGCCCGTTCGCGCCGCTGTTGCAGCAGATCCTCGCCTGGGAAGCCGGCGAGCTGACCAGCGAACACGCCGTGCCGCAGCGCATCCAGCGCATGGCCACGATCTACCTGGGCGCCACGCAGTGGGCCGACCAGGTGTTCGCGTCCGCCGGCGGCAAGGCGGCGGCCAGCGCATGAAGCGGCGCCGCCGTGTGCTCAGCGCGCGCGGTGCAGTCGCCACCCGGTGAGCAGCAGGCCGAGCAGTGTCAACGCCAGCCAGCCGAACATGGTCAGCGTGTCGTCGCCGACCCAAAGCACGCTGGCCACGATGCCCACGACCAGCGCGCCCAGGCCAAGCGCCAGCAGCGGGTCGTGCCGGTTGCGCCGGGCCGCGAGCAGCATGAACGCGCCCAGCGACGCCAGCAGCACGGAGAGGATCCGCCAACTCAGCACGAACTCCGGCGGCACCGGCAGATCGGGAAAGATGTCCAGCACCGGCACGTCGCCGACCTGCACGACGAAACCCCTGCCGTCGGCGGCATCGGTGGCCGGGACCAGCCGGTCGCCGTCGACGCGGCCGACCACGGTCAGCTGCTGCAGGGGCACCTCGTTCCAGCTCACCCGCACGTCGCCCAGCCGCGGGTCGCCCGGCCGCGCACTGGTCACCAGATAATCCTGGTAACGGCTGAAACTCGCCGCCAGGTTCGCCGGCAGCGCCGCAGGATCCGGCGTGACCCGCTGCGTGCCCGGTATCGCGTGCAGCAGCTCGGGCCCCAGCGCGAACCCGCCGAGCCGGACCAGGCCGGCGTCGAACTGCTTGCCGTCGATCGGGAAACGGGTCGGGTTCGCGTGGCCCTGCGGCTGCTCGAAGCGGCTGGCGTCGAGCAAGTGGTCGACCCAGTCCAGTTCATAGTGCGCGCGGCCGCCGACACGCACTTCGCGCCACTGGAACATCTCCACGTGGCGCACCAGCACCGGGGTATCCACCAGCAGGTTGAAATCCGGGTCGCGCGGCGCCTCCACCACGGTCGGCGTGCCGACCACCCGCGCCATGGCGCCGTGCTGGCCGCCGCTCGGCGGCGAGTTCGTCCCCAGGTCGACCACCTCGCCGCCGTGCAGGCCGGCCACCGCGCGGTAGTTCAGCAGGCTGCGGGCAGTGGTCGCCACCAGGCCGATGCCGGCCAGCACCAGCAGAGCGCCGATGACGTCCAACGCCAGCCCGCGCATGGACACCTTCCTGCGCCAACTCATCAAGCCGCTCCGTCCTGCTGACGCGGCACGACGCCGCGCAACGCGCGCTGCTCGTCGGCGGTGCCGAAGCGGCCACGCTCGTCGCGGGTCACCCGCGCCAGCGCGCAGTCGTGGTCGTGGGTGAAGAACAGCTGTACGCCGCGCGCCAGCTTGTCTTCCAGGAACACGCGTTTCTCGTCGATCAGCTTCTCGGGATAGCGGTCGTAGCCCATGGTGATCGGCAGATGCACCCAGAAACGACCGGGGATCAGGTCGGCGCAGAACACCACGCCACCGACTTCGGCCAGCATCAGGCCGGGCGTGTGGCCGTCCGAAAAGAAGAAGCGCACCGACTCGCCCAGCGTCCGCGAATATTCGCCATCGACCAGCTCCAGCCGGCCGCTCGCTTCCAGTAGCGGCTGCAATTCCGGCACGAACGAGGCACGGTCGCGCGGATGCGGCTGCAGCGCGCGGCGCCAGTGCTCCGCGCCCACCACGAAATGCGCGTTCGGGAACAGCAGCCGCGGCGGCTGGCCCTCCTGCCATGCCGCCAGCAGGCCGCCGGCATGGTCGAAGTGCAGGTGCGACAGCACCACCACGTCGATGTCTTCGTGAGTGAGCCCGACCTCGGCCAGCGAGTCCAGCAGCACGTGCCGCGTCTCGACCACGCCGTAGCGCTCGCGCAGCGCCGGCTCGAAGAACGCGCCGATGCCAGTCTCGAACAGCACGTTGCGGCCCTCCAGACCCTTCACCAGCAGGCAGCGGCAGGCCAGCGGAATGCGGTTCTCCGCATCCGGCGCGATCCAGCGCGACCACAACGCCTTCGGCGCGTTGCCGAACATGGCGCCGCCATCGAGCTGCTGCGAATTGCCGAGCAGGGACCAGAGTTCCATTTCAAATACCTCGCGTTGCCGACGGATTCGCCGGGAGCGAATCCGGACGCCGCAGGTGGCCCCGTGCAACGCGCGGGGTGAGGCCCACGGAGGGGCCGAACCACATGGCGCCGCCGTCGAGTTGCTGCGAGTTGCCGGTGAGCGAAAACAATTCCATCGTCTGAACCTGCTGGGAACCTCGAAGAACCCGTGATCCGGGCCATTGTCCCGGCGGAAACCGGAACCCGGTGACTCTAATTCATTCAAACCCCGGGGCGCAGGACCCCGGCTTGACCGGCTTCGCAGTTGCAAGGCGTCGCACCGGGATGACGGGCAATGGCCGGCTGTTCGGACCCTCACTGCACCTTGCCCAGCCCCGACGGCCGGCGCGGGTCGCTGGCGGCGTCGAGCCGGTTGGCCTTGCGGTCCCAGGTCACCACGTTCATGAAGCCCCACGACTCGCGCGGCTTCAGCGTGTAGCCCATCTTCGTCAGCGCCTCGCTGGTGGCGGCATCGAAGGTGCCCTCTTCCACGTTCACCACGTCCGGCAGGTACTGGTGGTGGAAGCGCTTGTGCGCGGCGATCTGCTGCGCGCTCTGGCCATCGATGAAGTGCAGGATGCCCTCGAGCACCTGGGTGATGATGGTCGAGCCGCCGGGCGAACCGATCACCGCGGTGCGCTCGGCGCCGATCACGATGCTGGGCGACATCGACGACAGCATCCGCTTGCCCGGCGCCGGCGCGTTCGCCGTGCTGCCGAGCAGGCCGTACACGTTCGGCTTGTTCGGCACCAGCGCGAAGTCGTCCATCTCGTCGTTGAGCAGTACGCCGGTACCGGCGGCGACAAAACTTGAACCCATCGTGTAGTTCACCGTCGAGGTCACCGCCGCCATGTTGCCGTCGGCGTCGATGATCGAGAAATGCGTGGTGTGCATGCCCGGCTCGGGCGCCTCGGCGCGCGGCAGCATCGACGACGGCGTGGCCTTGTCGGGCAGGATGCCCTGGCGCAGGCCGGCGGCGTAGTACGGCGACAGCAGCATGTCCAGCGGCATCTGCACGAAATCCGGGTCGCCCAGGTAGTCGTTGTGGTCGCGGAACGCGCGGCGCATCGCCTCGACGATGTAGTGCACGCGCGTGGGCTGGTCCATCTTCGTCAGGTCGTAGCCGGACAGGATGTTGAGGATCTCGGCGATCGCCACGCCGCCGGACGAGGGCGGCGGCGCGGTGACGATCTTGTAGCCGCGGTAGTCCACGCTGATCGGCGTGCGTTCCTTCGCCTGATAGTTCGCCAGGTCGGCCAGCGTCCAGTTGCCGCCGGCCGCGCGCACCGCATCGACCAGCTTCTGCGCCGTCTCGCCGCGATAGAAGCCGTCGTCACCGTGTGCCGCGAGCAGTTCCAGCGTGCGCGCCTGATCCGGGTCGCGCCAGATCGCGCCTGCCACAGGCGGCTTGCCGTTCGGCAGGTACTTCGCAGCCGATGCCGGCCAGCGCTGCAGGTCCTTGTGTTCTTCGGCGATCGCATTGCGCAGGCGTACATCCGGTTCGAAACCGTCGCGGGCGATGCGGATCGCCGGCGCCAGCGACTGCTGCAGCGACAGGCGCCCATAGCGCTTGGCGATCAGTACCAGGCCGGCCGGCTGACCCGGGATGCCGGCCGACAACGGCCCCTTCAGCGCGGTGTCACGATTCGGGCTGCCGTCGGGGTTGAGATAATCCTTCGGGTTCACCGCCGCCGGCGCGGTCTCGCGCGCGTCGATGAAGATGTTGCGACCGTCCTGCGCCCGGTGCAGTACGGCCATGAAGCCGCCGCCGATGCCGGAGCTCTGCGGTTCCACCACCGACAGCGTGGCCGCCACTGCCACCGCCGCGTCGAACGCGTTGCCGCCCTTGGCCAGCACTTCGAGGCCGGCCTCGGTGGCATGGAAGTTCGCGCTGGCGATGGCCGCATGGCCGGGGCGCTGCTGCGCGGCATGGACCGCTGCGGCCGGTGCTGTCTTCGGTGTGCCGTCGGCGGCGAACGCGACGCCGCCGAGCAGCAGCAGGCTCAACGACAAGAGGCCCGACAGCGGCTGGCGCCAGCTCATGGAAAACCTCATGCCGCGGGCTCCTTCGCCATCAGCTGGCGGTACTTGAGCTCAAGCTGCTCGTGCGATTCGACGTGCTCCGGGTCGCTGATGATGCACTCGACCGGGCACACCACCACGCACTGCGGTTCGTCATGATGGCCGACGCATTCGGTGCACAGCGCCGGGTCGATCACGTAGAACTCCTCGCCCAGCGAGATGGCCTTGTTCGGGCAGACTGGTTCGCAGACGTCGCAATTGACGCAGGTGTCGAGGATTTTCAGGGACATGGGGCAAACGAAGAGCGCGGGAGGAGGAGTGAGCAGTGGGGTGAGGACGAGGGCTCGCCGCACAACCGGCTTTCCCCCGCTCCCCGCCGCCCACTCCCGATCCTCACATCTGCACGAAACGCACGGTGGCGCCGGTCGGCTTCAGCACGTCGTCGACGCGCTGCTGGTCGGCCTGGTCGCCGATGAACAGGATGATCACGTCCTTGAACGAACCCGGCTTGGCATCCTTGAACGCCTCGCCCACCAGGTCGGCAGTCTTGGCCGAATCCGGACCGGCAAACACCAGCATGTTGCCCGGCAGCACGCCGCGCGCCACGGTGTCCTGCACGTTCGACAGCTGGCGGCCACGACCCGCCACCGCCTCCTCGGAATCGCCGCCCGGCACCAGGTACGGGTACGGACGATCGGCCTTCATGCCCTGCATGTTGTTCTGCACGATCTGGCCGAGGTAGGCGTTCCAGGCCTTGGTGTCGTTCGGATCGGTCGGCTTGGTCAGCTGCTGGCTGGCCTGCGTGCCGGCCTGCTCGGCGGCTTCGTGTTTGCCGCAGGCGCTCAGGGCCAGGCTGGCGGTCAGCGCGAGGGCAGCGATGAGAGCGAACTTACGCATGGTTGTCACCTTCCGTTTCGGGTTGCTTGTTGTGGCCGGTCCGGCCCTTCTGCCAGCGCTGCCGCATGGCCTGTTGTACCGCCGGATGCACGAAACCGGAGATGTCGCCGCCGAGGCGGCCGATCTCGCGCACCAGCGAGGAGGAAATGAAACTGTATTGTTCCGCCGGGGTCAGGAACAGCGTCTCGGCCTGCGGAATCAGATGCCGGTTCATGCTGGCCAGCTGGAACTCGTATTCGAAGTCCGACACCGCGCGCAGGCCGCGGAGGATCACGCCGGCGCCGATCTGCTGGATGAAGGTGGCCAGCAGGCAATCGAAGCCGCGCACTTCCACGTTCGGCAGGTCGGCCAGCGCCAGCCGCGCCAAGGTGATCCGCTCGGCCATGCTGAAACCCGGCCCCTTGCTGGAACTGTCGGCCACCGCCACCACCACCTTGTCGAACAGCGGCGCGGCCCGCGTCACCAGGTCGGAATGGCCGTTGGTGATCGGATCGAAAGTGCCCGGGTAGACGGCCAGGCGCGGATTGCCCAAAGGTTTGCTCACGGGAGAGCCACGGCGGATGAATTGACCCTAGCTTAACGGAAGCGCGCGCCGATAGAGCGCAAAGCGCACCTCGCCGGCCTGGCTCTCGCGGTGCAGCCGCCAATTCGCCGGCAGTGCCGGCGCGAGGCCGCGCGGCGACTCCACGTAGATCCAGCCCTGCGCGGCCAACCAACCGCCCCGCTCCAGTTGATGTGCCAACGCCGACCACAGCTCCAGCGCGAACGGCGGATCGAGGAACACCACGTCGCAGGGCTGCGCCGCGCCCCGCAGGAAGGCCTCCGCGTCCAGCGTCGTCACCTGGCCTCCGGTGGCCTTGAGCCGCGCCAGGTTCGCCCGCAGCGCCTGTGCCGCACGCGCGTCGCGCTCAACGAACTGCACGCCGGCCGCGCCGCGCGACAGCGCCTCGATGCCGAGCGCACCGGTGCCCGCGCACAGATCCAGGCAGCGCGCACCATCGATCACCGGCGCCAGCCAGTTGAACAGGGTTTCGCGTACCCGCTCGGGGGTAGGCCGCAGGCCGGGCAGTTCCGGCACGTCGAGCCGCGAATTGCGCAGACTGCCGCCGATGACGCGGATGCGCCCGGCGGCTCCGTGCACGCCGCTCACGCCACCGCGCCCGCAGCGGCCGGACCCTCAGCAGCCAGTACAGGTTGGAGTGTTAGCATGCCGCCCATTGTCTTTGAATCACGGCCGCAATGCTCAAGTTCTGGAAGAAAAAGCCCACCGACACGGGCCCCGCCGACAAGGAGGCGCAACAGGCTGCCGCCAAGGCGTCCGCCGACGCGGTCGCACCGGAAAGCGGCAACGGCACCCTGCACGAGGCGCTGGCGGAAATTCCCGCGCCGGCGGAAACCCGCCCCGACACCGAACGCTTCGAAGCGCCGGTCGGCGAACCCGCCGCCGCGGAAGCCGCTCCGACCAGACGCGGCTGGCGCGAGCGCCTGTCCGGCAGCGTGTTCGCGCGCAGCCTCGGCTCGCTGTTCGTGCGCAACCCCAGGCTCGACGACGAGCTGCTCGACGAACTGGAAACCGCGCTGATCACCGCCGATGTCGGCGTCGAGGCCAGCACCGAGCTGGTCGAGGGCCTGCGCAAGCGCATGCACAAGCGCGAGTTTGCCGATGCCGCGGCGCTGCTGGCCGCGCTGCGCCAGGCGCTGGTCGCCCTGCTCAAGCCGGTCGAGCAGCCGCTGGACGTGCGCGGCAAGCAGCCGTTCGTGGTGCTGGTGGTAGGCATCAACGGCGCCGGCAAGACCACCACCATCGGCAAGCTCGCCCGCCGCTGGCGCGATGAAAAGCGCACGGTGATGCTGGCCGCCGGCGACACCTTCCGCGCCGCTGCGGTCGAACAACTCAAGACCTGGGGCGAGCGCAACCAGGTACCGGTGATCGCCCAGGGCCAGGATGCCGACGCCGCCAGCGTGATCTTCGACGCGCTGCAGGCGGCGCGCGCGCGCGGCACCGACGTGCTGATCGCCGACACCGCCGGCCGCTTGCACACCCAGGGCGGCCTGATGGACGAACTGGGCAAGATCGCCCGCGTGCTGAAGAAGCTCGACGCCGACGCGCCGCACGAAGTGCTGATGGTGCTCGACGGCACCACCGGCCAGAACGCGGTGAACCAGGTGCGCCAGTTCCGCCAGATCGTCGGCGTCACCGGCCTGGTGGTGACCAAGCTCGACGGCACCGCCAAAGGCGGCGTGGTGTTCGCGCTGGCGCGCGAGTTCGGCCTGCCGATCCGTTTCGTGGGGCTGGGCGAAAGCGCCACCGACCTGCGCACGTTCGAGGCCACGGCCTTCGTCGACGGCCTGCTGCCGGCCAGCCTCGGCGGCGAGGCGCAGGGCCATGACTGAACCGCGACGGCGAGGCTGAACCCATGTCGCGCCGACTGCGGCTGATCCTGCTGGTACTTGGCGGCCTCGCGCTGGCAGTGGTGCTCACCGCGGTGATTGCCGTCTACCTGCTGCTGCAACCGGAGCGCTTCACCCGCATGCTGCAGACCCAGGCGCGCAGCGCCGGGCTCGAACTGAACCTGGCCAGCCCGGCCAGCCCGACCCTGTTCCCGCGGCCGGCGCTGGACCTGGACGGCATCACGCTCAGCGCCGAAGGCGCCAGCGCGCCGATCCTGCTGGCTGCACACGGCCAGCTGGTGCTGCCATGGCATACCGTGCTCGGCGGCCCCACGGTGATCTCGCAACTGCAGATCGAATCGCCCCGGGTCGACCTCGACGCGCTGCAGGACTGGCTCGCCGCGCTGCCCGCGCAGCCCGCGGGCGCACCGCCGAACATCCCGCGCATCGACACCGGCGTCAGCATCCGCCGCGGCAGCGTGGTGCGCGGCAACCAGGTTCTGCTCGGCAACGTTTCGCTCGAGGCCGGCAGCCTGATTTCCGGCCAGCCGTTCCCGCTCGACCTGTCCGCGGTCACCGCGGCAGGCACGCCGCTGCAACTGCGGCTGTCCGCCACGCCACGCATCGAAGGCAACGCGCTGCAGTTGAACAACATCACCCTGCACCTGGCGCAAGGCAGCGCGATGACGCTTGCGCTTACCGGCAGCGCGCGCTGGCACGGCGCCGCCGATGCCGCCGCCAGCCTCGCCGGCAAGCTCGACCAGGCCAGTGCCGGCCAATACGACATCTCGCTGCTGCTGACCCCCGCCGACCAGAGCAACCCGCTGCTGCTCGCGCTGAAACTCGACGGCCCCGCCAACCACGCCGACCTGCGCCTGCCGCCGCTGGCGCTGGCCCACTGGTGGAGCCAGCTGGGCGATGCGCAAGGGCCACAACTGAGCGTGCCGCCGGGTAGCGGCCACGCGGAAATCGCCAGGCTCGAAGCAGGCGGCATCAGCATCGAAGGCCTCGCCATCCAAGCCGGCGACGACGTACCCGCAGCCGCCGGCACGACCGCCGCACCGGCGGCGCAGCCCGCCGCCGGCAAACAGCCGTGAACGTATCCCTGGCCACCCGCCTGCTGCGCTGGTTCGACCGGCACGGCCGCAAGGATCTGCCGTGGCAACACGCGCTCGACGACGGTCGGCGCGAAGCCTACCGCGTGTGGCTGTCCGAGGTGATGCTGCAGCAGACCCAGGTCGCCACCGTGGTCGGCTACTTCGAGCGCTTCGTGGCCGCGCTGCCCACCCTGCGCGACCTTGCCGCCGCCGACGAGGACACCGTGCTGGCGCTGTGGTCGGGGCTCGGTTACTACCGCCGCGCGCGCTTCCTGCACCGTGCCGCGCAGCTCTGCGTCGAGCGCCACGGCGGCGAACTGCCGCGCGACTTCGACGCACTGGCCGCGCTGCCCGGCATCGGCCGCTCCACCGCCGGCGCGATCCTGGCGCAGGCGCACGGCCTGCGCTTTCCCATCCTCGACGGCAACGTCAAGCGCGTGCTGGCGCGCTACCACGGCATCCACGGCCACCCCGGCGCGAGCGCAGTGGAGAAGCAGCTGTGGCGGCACGCCGAGGCGCACACGCCGACCGCGCGCGTGGCCGACTACACCCAGGCGATCATGGATCTGGGCGCCACCGTCTGCGTGCGCTCGCGCCCCCGCTGCGAGGACTGTCCGCTGGCCGCCGACTGCGTCGCCCACCGCGACGGCCTCACCGCCCGGTTGCCCAGCCGCAAACCGGTTAAATCCATGCCCACCCGCGCCACCGTAATGCTGATCCTGCGCGATCGCCGTGGCCGCGTGCTGCTGGAGCGGCGCGGCCCGCACGGCGTGTGGTCCGGCCTGTGGAGCCTGCCCGAGGCCACCGGCCCGGACGGCGCCTGGCGCCTCGCGCAGCGGCATGCGCGGATCGACGACGCGCAGGCGCTCGCCCCGTTCACCCACGTGTTCAGCCACTACAAGCTCGCGGTCGAACCGCTGCTGTTCGACCGCGCGACAGCGCAGCGCGGCATCGCCGATAATCCGCAGCTGCGCTGGTGCAGCGCCGACGAACTGGGCGCACTCGGCCTGCCCGCTCCGGTGCGCAGCCTCCTGCTGCAGATCAACGACAACGCCTGAACCGCCCCGCAGGCTACGCGCACTAACGTTACAGCCCCACCAGGATCCGAACCATGAGTCGTACCATCCATTGCGCCAAGCTCGGCATCGACGCCGAAGGCCTCGACTTCGCCCCCTGGCCCGGCCCGCTCGGCCAGCGCATCTACGCCGAGATCTCCAAGCCCGCCTGGCAGCAATGGCTGACCCACCAGACCACGCTGATCAACGAATACCGACTCAACCCGCTCGACCCGAAGGCACGCAAGTACCTCGGCGAACAGATGGAGAAATTCCTGTTCGGCGGCGACTTCGACCATGCCGCCGGCTTCACCCCGCCCGACCTGGAGTCTTGACGAAAAGCCGTGCATTCGGTCTAATGCGCGGCTCCACGCATCATCAACAGCCCCCGCGGTTGTTCCTGATCGCCAGGTTCCCGGCCGGGTAGCTCAGTTGGTAGAGCAGGGGATTGAAAATCCCCGTGTCGGCGGTTCGATTCCGTCCCCGGCCACCATTCACAGCCACGAAAAAGCCCACTTTCTCAAGTGGGCTTTTTCGTGGGTCGCCGAAATCTGCACGCATTTCATCCGCGCAGCACGAACAAGTATGGCCACGGGCCATCTTCGACAGATCCGCTTGTCCAGGACGGCCCCAAAAACAACCCCCGCCAAGGGGGTTGTTTTTGGGGAAAATCGAAAGCCTCCAAGAGCCCTCAGTTGTAACGCCGGCGCAAACCCAGGAACAGTCCGGCAAACAACAGGCCGAGGCCGAACATGCCCAGCTTGCCGGGCTCCGGCACCGTCACGGGCGGACCGCCGGTGCAGGGCCCGCTGCCCTCGGCACCGGTTCCATCCCCCGACACGATCCAGCCGCTGCAGTTACCCGCAATGCCCTGGACGTGTGCCACCGATGACCAGTTGCTGTCGTTCTCCACAAACGGATTACCCGTCAGCGGGCTCAAGAACGTCAGATCATAGGTTGCTGTATCGCCGGCCAGGAATCGGCCACTGGGCGCCCAGCCGAAGGCGAGGTTGAACGTACCCGGCACCGGACCCGTATTGAAACCGCTGGCGCTGTATAACGCGCCGTTGCCCGCGCAAGTACCTGCGGTGCACATGATCCCAGAGGGAGAGAGCGCCTGATTGAGATAGAAGGCCCAGCCGACGGTGGATTTTATACTGCTCAACCCCTGTTCAAAATCCGGCCCGGTCATGAGGGAGTTCAGCACCAGCGTTCCCGTATTCGAACCCACGGAGGAGGTGAACTGGGCTCTTAGCCAGGGCGCACTGCCATCCGGCGTATTGCCGGCAAAAACGATGTTCAGATTGATGGTGGTCGAGATGGGGGTCGCGGCGACCTGCAAGGGCAGCAGGGTCAGAGCGGCCAGAGTGATGCCTGTCAGAATCAGGATTCTTTTCACGATTATTGACCTATGTTGAGACTTGTCACCACCCGGCGCCAAAAGCAGCCAGGGCCTTCCGAACTTCTGGTATTCCTCTTTGCAGCAAGCAGCTTCTACAAACAGTTTCCAAGCACATTTTGAGCCAAGTTTACAAATCGCTGATTTAACTATATTTGTGCTTTTCCCCAATCCATAAACGCTGCAATTTTGTAAAACCTTCCGACAGACTGACCAAGTCCGAGGTTGCACTTCGCCAGGGGCAGACGGACGAACCGCTTCACGGGTTGATTCGCGGCCGCCGCCAAAGATCTCGTACGGCCGGGCGGGCAAGGGGCGTGAGCCCGCTGCACGGCAGCAACGCGCCGATGTCACGATCAACGGTGGCCGGCAGACCGGGCGTCACCCTGCTCCGGCTCGCTGCGGATGCGCCGTGTAGGCGGAGCGGCTACAGCCAGAGCCAGGCGCACCATTCCCCTTGCATCCCGTCCTGGTAGCGCGGGACCACCAACGGGTTGATGCGGCAGTCCTGCCCAAGAAGGGCGAACTGAGTGTTTACTCTGACACCGCGACCCAGGCGATTGAAGACAAGCATCGTCGACGACCGCGAAAACGATCGGGTTACCGTAGCCACGACACGTTTCGATGTCGCCTTCAACCATGACGCACTTCATGGTTGAATCCGCCGCGTACCCTGCGGTTGGTTGAGCTCTTCGAGCAAGCCCATTCCAAACCGGTACGCCATCTTCCCCAAATCACCGGCGATAGCTCGCCGACGCGCCGGAAAGACGTTTGGCCAGATGGAGTCTGTCGGAAAGGTCTAGGCCGAACAGGCCAAGCCGGGGCTGGTTACCCGGCACGGATCAATGCCATAGCGGGCTTTCAAAAGGCCCGCTATCGGGGAGCCGCGCAGTTGCTCGGGTTCAAACATGAAGCGATGCGAGAACTTGCTGCCGGGTAGAGGATTGATGCGCGCATCAGCGAGTCCTCGTGGCAACTCGTCCTTCGCCAGTCCCTCGAGCAGACGAAGGCGCAAGGGCACCACCGGATTGTTTCGCACCATGGGGTAGCTTGTCGGCGGCGCGAATTGCTCGAAGCCGTAACAACGTACGTAGAACTGGGTATGCCGCGGATGCACCCCGATAACGATATCGGTCAAACCGGTGTGCAATCCATAGTGTATGGCCCAGCGCATCATGCCGAACAAGGCCTTGGCGCCACGTGACGCACCCCTGCGACGATCTGCCAGCATCCCTACCTCAAGTAGGCGGCGCCCTTTTCGTCGCAGTTCGTCCAGATATCCCGCATATACGCTGTCCAGCGCGAGCCCCATGGGATTGTCGCGGAACAGTGTCATCGTATAACCGACTTCCGGCCCTTCCGGCCCCCATATCACGCATGCATGCTGTCCCACGGCAGAGGGAACGGCATGCACGCCAAACGGGTTTTCGTCGATCAGCCCCATCTCTGAGTAGCGCTCATATACCAGCCGCCAAGCCGATTCCACCTGTTCAAGGCTGGTCGCGCAGAAACAAGGTGGTTCGCTGTCGCGCACCACCGAACGACTGAGACGCGCCGCCGTAATGTCGATGACTGTCTCGGGAACTTCTACCGATCTGATTAAATTCATGCTTCAACCGCTGATCTAGGGACATGTTGCTTAAAGGCATGCTGTCCTCCTGACCACATGGGTTGGCGCCGACTTTGCCAAGTCAGCCGAAACGGGGGCTGTCGGTGCTGCAATGTGATGTTTCATCACCACGCGACGTGCAGCACGACGTAACGCGCGCGTCCCGCGTGAGTCTACAACGCTGCTACCGATGATTGTGTGAGCGGCGTCGCCATACGTGTGAAGCGTTCAGGAACGTGATCGTGCCCCGCCTCCGAGTCGACGCCGCGTGAATACGCTACGCAGCGCACATCCTGCTCATGGCGAGCAACCCCTACTCCGGTTCTTGGACGTGTTTCGGTGCGCGTATAGTGCCGCATGGGCCGGCTGATTGCTGGACGTACAGGCGAGCGTAACCGGCTGGAGTCAGCTCCAATCCAGAGGCGGACACGGACCGTGGATCGGCATACGAAAGCAGGCATCCTGCGCGCAGGCATCGCTGCGCCCTCGGCGGATAATTCGCAGCCGTGGCGGTTTGCGTGGAACGGCGACGACCTGGATCTTGGAATCGATGCGGATCGCAGCGGCCGCGTATCCGATACCCGATATGTCCTCAGCGACCTGGCCGCCGGCGCGTGTCTGGAAAACATGATCATCCACGCCAGGTCGCTCGGTTATGTGGCGGATCTGCAAACATTCCCGCACCACGACGACGGGCTGTGGGTCGCCCGCATCCGTTGGCGCCGCGATCCCGAGTGCGACCAGGTCGAGCCGCTGGCTGATGCCATCGAGCGGCGCCAAACCGACCGCAGTTTCCCCTGGAGGGGGCCCATCACCACCGCTACGCAGGCACGCCTGGATGCGCAAGCCCGGGAAATTCCCGGGCAGCGGCTTTATTGGCCACAGGCACCGCACGAGAAAAAAGCCGCCCTAAGTGTCATCAGACTGGCCGAGACGCTGCGTTTCAGGAGTCCCCTGCTGCACGCGGAACTGTTTTCGAGTATCCGCTTTGCCGCTGGCTGGCACACCGCCTGCGAGGAAGGCCTGGCTCCGGCGACGCTCGCCGTGGAACCACCGCTGCGCCCCGTGTTTCAGGCAATGCGTCGTCCTGCAGTGATGACCATGCTCAATCGACTGGGCGCGGCTTCGGTTCTGGGGTGGCGCTCGGCCTGGCTGCCAATTCGGTTGTCGCCAGGACTCTGTCTGCTCGTCGTTCCGTCCACAGCGCGATCCGATGTACTCGCCGGGGGCCGCGCACTGCAGCGCGTGTGGCTTCAGGCCACCCTCGACGGGCTGTCGGTCCAGCCGTATGCGGCGGCGGGGGTTCTCAGCTTGGGGTTCGTACCCGTCGAGCCGCCCTTTCAGCAGCCGCTCTCGCGTCTCGGCTCGGCCCTGCACGACCTGTGCGCGCCGGGGCATGGGCTGGTGTTTTTGCGGCTTGGCCATGTGCGGTCCGCACCGCGCACTCGCAGTGGGCGACGAGCGCCCGCAAGTTTCGGCGCTTCCCCATAATAAAAGGATACGCGTTTGTGCGCGATCGCCTTAAGGCACTGCGCGATCTTGTTCTTCGCCCATCCGCTGCGGCTTGCCGCAAGCACCCGGCGATGCAGCATCGAAAACGAAAGCGCGTCGGCCGCCCCTTCCTTCGCCCCGTGATTTCACGCCGCGAGGGCGAAAGACCGCGCTTTCCACCCAGTGTCGAAATTCTTTACAAATGCGGATTGCAGTCAATCCGGCTAGATAAACTCCATATAAAACAATTTATTACATCCATACCCTGGGGTTTGCGGGCACTCGGTGGAATAGCCGGGAAATTGGCTTCCGCGGTCGGCGGCCATGAACCGTTTTTCTGCTTAAACATGTGCTAGTTCAATGAGTTAAATCCATGCTAGTGGGAGGAAAGATCTGGTTGAAGCACAGCTGCTTTGCGCCTGGCCGACGCGACATGGCGCCGGAATGTCTTACAAATGCTGAGTGAATTCGGCAGTCTTTCATAATAAATAATAATAAAAACAGCATGTTATATGCATGGCATGCCTGTTGCTTTTAAAAACCCGCAGGGCAATGTCGATCGGGCGCTACTGTCGTTGCGATTGTCTGGGTTGGTTCTCGATGGAGGGAAAAATCATGTTGAAGAAGAAAAGCATCGGAATCGCACTCGCATGCGCGCTGGCGCTGGGTGCATGGAGTGGATCGACGCTTGCCACTCCCATAAACGTGGGCGGGGTCGTGTGGGATCCCACTAGTCCGCTGGACCTGACCGTCCAGGCACTCAACTTCCGCGAATCGAGCATTTCGAGCGTCGGCGACGTGCTGACGGGCTACGGAGTGATTGGCTCGTTCAATGGGACAAACCAGGCAACGTTCTGCCCGGGTTGCGATCTCAGTTTCACCTTCCAGTACACGGTGTCGAGCATCATCGGCAACCGGGTTGAGTTCAGTCCTGGATCCATCAGCTTTTTCGTCGACAATACCAGTAGCTTCAATGTGCTGAACCCGGCTACGGCAGGGGTTGGTACGCCGTGGCTCACCTTGTCCGGCCATACGGGTGCGGTGCTTGGCTTTGTGGGTACCGCGCAGCTTTTCTCCGAGGTCGTTGGCACGGTTACCAATCCCCTGACTGGATCCAACGGAATCGGCTTTCTGGACGCGACCGGAGGTCCTGCGGCGTCCTTCTTCCAGACCCACACACAACCCGACGGACTGGGTGGATTCGCGGACTTCACGCTCAATTCGGAGTTCCTGAATTCGATAGTCAGAGGGTGTGCGAGTACGCCGTCACCGGATCCGACCAGTATCTGCCACTACCCGATTACGGGAACAGCCACACTGATTGGCAGAACGGTGCCCGAGCCGGGTGAGATGGGCCTGCTGGGCCTTGGCTTGGCCTTCCTGGGCTTGCTTGTCGGGCGGCGCCGCAAAGAGACTGAAGGGCGCGTATAAAGCACGCACCCCATGCATGCGGTTTGACGATTGATGGCGCCGCTTCTCGCGAAGCGGCGCCATTGTCCGCATGTTTGCGTTGAACCGGTTGACTGGCCGCGTAGCGAGTTGTCCTTCAAGTGGCGACCATCATTCGAGCCGCAAAGCCGAGCAATGGCTGGTCCGGGACCACCTGACCGGCACCACCTCCCGGCTCGGTCATTGCTTTTTTGTCCAACCAACGCCGCAGCTCCCAGAGCGCCCGGCAATGCTTCCAAGCAAGTCGGTATCACCGTTACGGCTTGGCAACGGCTTTACGCAATCACGCCGAGGACAGATGTCTCATGATGTCTGATGCACCGGACACGACTGAGCCGTTCGACTACGCAACGGCATTCAGCCGGACGATCGGCTGGATAACCACGACCGAGCAGGCGAAGCTTCGTTCCAGGCGCGTGGCGATCGCCGGACTCGGCGGTGTTGGCGGCAGCCATCTGCTGACCCTGACCCGGCTCGGCATCCAGTCGTTCAACCTGGCGGATCTCGACCGATTCGGCACGGAAAATTTCAACCGCCAGGCTGGGGCGTTCCTGTCGACCGTGGGCCAGCCCAAGGTTGACGTGGTATCCCGGATGGCGCGCGACATCAATCCGGAACTGGACATCAACAAGTTCCCCGGTGGCGTCACCGTCGACAACATGGAGCAGTTCCTGTCGGGGGTGGATCTGTACGTCGACGGACTGGATTTTTTTGTGCTCGATATCCGCGCCAGGCTGTTTGCGTTATGTGCCAAGCGCGGCATCCCGGCGATCACTGCAGCGCCACTGGGCATGGGCGCCGCGGTGCTGGCGTTCCTGCCGGGTCAGATGACATTCGAAGAGTATTTCCGGTTGGAAGGGAGAACGACCGACGAGCAGTTGCTGCGCTTCATGGTGGGTCTGGCGCCTGCCGTGCTGCATCAAGGCTATCTGGTCGACCCGTCTGCGGTGGACCTGGTCAACCACCGGGGACCATCGACGCCCATGGCATGTGAAATCTGCGCCGGGATAGCCGGCACCCAGGCGTTGAAGATCCTGCTTGGCAGGGGCAAGGTGCTCGCGGCACCTCACGGCCTGCACTTCGACGCCTACCGCAACAAGCTAGCCCGCACGTGGCGACCGGGGGGCAACAACAATCCACTGCAACGGTTGCTTCTGTCCGTGGCGCGCCGCCGTTTCATGCATCGGTAAGGAACCCGTTGGCGGGGCACTTTTTGGTTTTCCGCATGGCCCGATACAGGGGAATCTCCTCGATGGACTCGACCCGCCAGCCTGCAAAGTTACGACGGCGTGAAGGCCGAAAACGCACAAGCACAAATACCCGGAAGCAAGCCGGTTCACTCCCGCGAGACCACGCCGGCATGCGCCAACGTCTTGCTACACTCAAAGCCACCACGGAACTGGGGGTGTCCCGTCATGCAGCGGCTCAGGATTGATTTGATCGCCGCCGCGCGACCCAACTTCATGAAGGTCGCGCCACTGTTCCATGTGTTGCACGAGCAGCCGTGGTGCCGCCTGCGTCTGGTACACACCGGCCAGCATTACGACCAGAACATGTCGGAGGCTTTTTTCCGCGACCTGAAGTTGCCGCCGCCGGATCTGCACCTGGGCGTGGGAAGCGGCAGCCACGCGAAACAAACCGCCGACGTGATGCTCGCCTACGAAGAGGCCTGCACTGCGGATCGGCCGGACCTGGTCGTGGTGGTCGGAGATGTCAATTCGACGATGGCCTGCGCCCTGGTCGGCGCGAAGCTGCACATCCCGGTCGCGCACCTGGAGGCCGGATTGCGCAGCGGCGACCGCCGGATGCCCGAGGAAATCAACCGGCTGGTGACCGACACGCTGGCGGACATCCTGTGGACGCCGTCGCCGGACGCGGACGAGCACCTTGCCGCCGAAGGCGTGCCGCCGGAAAAGATCACCCGCGTCGGCAACATCATGATCGATTCCTACGAACTCATGCGCGAGCGCATCGATGCCAGTGGAGAGCGGCGCCGATTCGGGCTGGAGAATCGCGCATACGCGGTGGTGACCCTGCACCGCCCATCCAACGTGGACGCACCCGGTCCGCTCATGGCGCTGGTCACTCAACTGACCCGCATGGCGGCCAGACTGCCGTTGGTGTTTCCGGTGCACCCACGCACCCGCAAAAACCTGGAAGCCTTCGGCCTGTGGTCGAGACTGGCGGACGCACCCAACCTGCAAGTGATCGAGCCGCTCGGTTATGTGGACTTCATGAACCTGGTGTGCGGTGCGCACCTGGCCATCACGGATTCGGGTGGTATCCAGGAGGAAACCACCTATCTCGGCATACCCTGCCTGACATTGCGCACCACGACCGAGCGGCCAATCACGATCACGCAAGGGACCAACCGTCTGGTGACTGCCGCCGAGCTGGCGCCAGCGGTGGACGAAATTCTCGCCGGTCGCTGGCCGCGTGGTCGCAAGCCCCAGCTTTGGGACGGACATACCGCGGCACGCGTTGCGGCCGACATCCGCCGTCGCCTGTTGAGCGCACCGCCACGCGTTGCCGAAGCAACGGCGGTTCCCTCACCGTCAACCAGCGTACGCTGGGCAGCGTCTGAACCCGGGGGCGGACACATGCCCGGCTGAGCGCGGACCACCGCGTTGCACGTCGGGAATCGTCCAGATATGCACGTCATCATCATCGCCAGTTACTTGACCGCCGCCGCGGCGTTCCTCGCCGGCACGGCGCTGCTTGGCGTCAGTTGGCGCGGTCAACGCACCGGTGCCCTGCTGGTCCTGGCCATGATGGTCTCGGTCCTGTGGGGCGTGTTTCTGGCTTACGTCGAGTGGCAGCGTACGGTGGCGGTCAACTGGGTGCTGCTGGCCGAGGTTCTGCGCTACGGCGCCTGGATCGTTTTCGTGAGCGCCCTGTTCAGCGCGTGGCCGATGTCCGGCCTGCTCCGCGGTTTGCACGTTGTTGCGCACGCACTCTGGGTCGCGCTCGCGCTCTACTGTCTGGGGCCGGTGACGGGTTTCCCGCAGCCGACCTGGTTGCCGTTCAGCACCAACGTGCCGCTGGTCGGCACGCTGCTGCTCGCCCTCACTGGCGTAGTGTTTCTCGAACAGATCTACCGCAACGTGCAATTGGAACAACGTTGGGCGCTCAAGTTTCTGGTGATCGCGCTCGGCCTGCTGTTCGCCTACGACATCTTCCTGTATTCCTACGCGGTGCTGTACCGGCAGTTCAATGCCAGCGCGTGGGCGGCGCGCGGCTTCATCAATGCCTTGCTGGTGCCGCTGTTGCTGGTGGCGGCGGCGCGCAACCCGCAGTGGTCGCTGGATGTGGGGGTGTCGCGGCGCGCGGTGTTCTATTCCACCAGCCTGCTGGTGGTGGGGCTTTACATCATCGCCACGGCGATCGGCGGTTATTACGTGCGCCTGTATGGCGGCGACTGGGGCCGGGTGGCGGAAATCACGCTCGTCTGCTTCGCGCTGCTGCTGGTGCTACTGATCGCATTCTCCGGCCAGGCGCGCTCGCGTCTGCGGATGTTCCTGCACAAGAACTTCTTCAGTCTCCGCCACGACTATCGTGAGGAATGGCTGCGGCTGACCGCTACGCTGTCTGCCAGCGACATGGAGTTGTCGCAGCGCGCGGTACGCGCGATGGCGCAGATCATGGACAGCCCGGCCGGCGCGCTGTTCATGCGCGGCGACACTGATGAATTCGTGCCGGAAGCGCGCTGGAACATGCCGACGCCAGCTGGTCTGAAGCTCCCGGCCGGCCTGCCAGCGTTCGCGCTCATGCGCACGCGTCGATGGATCTATGATCTGAGCGAACCGCCGCCGCTGGGCGACGAACAACTGCGGGCGCCGGCCGAATTGACTGACCTGCCGCGCGCCTGGCTGCTGGTGCCACTGGTACTGGAAGACCGGCTCGTCGGCTTCGTGGTACTGGCGCAGGCGCGCGCGCGCCGTGCGTTCGATTGGGAGGACATTGATCTGCTCCGGGCAGCCGGCAGCCAGGTGGCCGGCATCATGGCGCAGGCGGCCGATGCCCGGCGCCTTGCCGAGGCGCGGCAGTTTGAAGGCTTCAACCGGCTCACCGCGTTCCTGATGCATGACCTCAAGAACCTCGCAGCCCAGCAATCGTTGTTGCTGCAGAACGCCGAACGCCACAAGCACAACCCGGCGTTCGTGGACGACATGCTCGCGACCGTGGCAAATTCAGTGCAGCGCATCTCGCGCCTGCTCGAGCAATTGCGCGGCGATGTGGCACCAGCCAAACCCGGTCGCGTGCCGCTGGCGGCGGTGCTCGACAAGGCGCTCGACGAGTGCCGTACACAGTCGCCGCGACCGGAGTACCTGCCGGTTGCGGACGACCTGTGGGTGCAGACAGATATCGAACAGCTGGCCACCGTGCTCGGCCACGTGATCCGCAACGCCCAGGATGCAGCGCAGGCCCACGGTCATGTCACGCTGAGATCCAAGCGCGAATCCGGACACGCCATCATTGAAATCGAGGATGATGGGGCGGGCATGGATGAGGATTTCATCCGCAATCGGCTGTTCACGCCATTTTTCACCACCAAGGCAAGCAAGGGCATGGGTATCGGCGCCTATCAGGCCCGCGCGTACGTGCATTCGCTGGGTGGAACGATGCGTGTGAACAGCACCCCGGGCCAAGGCAGCGTATTCACCATTCAACTGCCGCTGGTCGAGCCCGCCAAGGCTGCCATGGTGGCTGACAAGCAGCGGACCGCGCCATGAGCCAGAAGCCACGCTGCCTGTTGATCGTCGAGGACGATGTCGGCCTGCAGCGCCAGCTGCGCTGGAGCTTCGAGGATTACGACGTGATCATGGCCGGCGATCGGCAGACCGCGCTCGCCCTGCTGCGCCGCCATGAGCCGGCGGTGGTACTGCAGGACCTGGGCTTGCCCCCTGACGCCACCGGTACCACCGAAGGCTTCGCCACGATCGCGGAAATCCTGCAGGACGCGCCGCACACCAAGATCGTCGTGGTCACCGGCAACGGCGACCACGACAACGCGGTCAAGTCCATCGGTTGCGGCGCCTACGATTTCTGCTCCAAGCCGCTGGAGTTGGACGTCCTGCGCCTGATCGTGGATCGCGCCTTCCGGGTACATGAACTGGAGGCCGAGAACCGCAAGCTCAGAAGCCAGTCGACCACGGTGCTCGAAGGCATCATCGGCAGCAGTGAAGCCATGCTCGACGCCTACCGGCTGATAGAGAAGGTCAGCCCTTCCAACGCCACCGTCCTGCTGCTCGGCGAAACCGGCACCGGCAAGGAGGTGTTCGCACGCGCGATACACCGCCTGAGCACGCGGTGCGATGGGCCGTTCGTGGCAATCAACTGCGCTGCCATTCCCGAAACCCTGCTGGAAGCCGAGCTGTTTGGCCACGAGAAAGGCGCCTACACCGGTGCGCACAAGCAGACCAAGGGCAAGATCGAACTGGCGGTCAACGGCACTCTGCTGCTTGACGAGATTGGCGACATGCCGTTTGCGCTGCAGGCCAAGCTGCTGCGGTTTTTAGAGGAGCGGGTGGTCGAGCGCATCGGTGGGCGCGAACTGATTCCGGTGGATGTGCGCATCATCTGCGCGACGCATCAGGACCTGCCGGCGCTGATCAGTGCAGGGCGCTTCCGCGAGGATCTGTTTTACCGCGTCAGCGAAGTGACCATCCGGCTTCCGCCGCTGCGTGAACGTGCCGGCGACATAGCACCCCTGGCCCGGCATTTTCTCGAGCAGGCGGCCAGCCGCCACGGCCGCGCGGTCCATGGTTTTACTGCCAAGGCGCTCAAGGCGATCGAGGCGTCTCCATGGCGCGGCAACGTGCGCGAGCTGGAGAACGCAGTCAACAGCGCAGTCATCATGGCGGACGGGAAGCAGATCGAGCTGGAAGAGCTGCACCTTGGTGCGGCCAGCAATGATATTCTGGACTTGCGCAAAGTACGAAACGACGCTGAGAAACGTGCGATCCAGCGGGCCCTGACCCAGGCCGGTGGCAATCTCTCGAATGTCGCGGGCCTGCTCGGGATCAGTCGCCCGACGCTCTATGATCTTCTGGACAAGCATGGCTTGAAAAAGCCTACCGATGCAGATTGACCCGCGCGTGACGCGTGGCGAACTGAGGGTAAAGACATGCGCTTGATCAAGTTGAACACGCGAATCGTTCATTACGGCTTGGCGTTTCTGTGCGCCACCTTGTTGCTGAGCAGCTGCGGCATCACCAGCAGACACGGCAGCGTCGATGCCGGCATCAAGTACCAGGCGAACGGAGAGTATCGTGCGGCCTACATCGAGGCCAAGAAGGTCCTGCAGCGCGACAGCAAGAACGGCGAGGCCTGGCTGCTGCTCGGGCAAGCCTCTCTGATGCTCGGCAATCCAAAGGACGCCCTGAGCGAACTGCAAAACGCCGAGGCGAATGGCGTGCCAATAGAACGTTGGGCGGTACCCATGGGACGGGCGCTGCTGGCGACACAACAATACGACAAGCTGCTTGCAACCCTGACTCCCGACAAGCCCTACGAGTCCAAGGTCAAGGCACGTGTAGCCGTGCTGCGGGGTGACGCCTATCGCGGGCTCAAGCAGTTCGATCAGGCTCGGCAAGCGTACATGGCCGTGTTGCCAGCGGACCCGAAAAACCCGGGCGCGCTGGTGGGACTGGCCCAGCTGGCGGCCACCGCCAACGATCCGGATTCCGCCCGCAACTATGTGCAACAGGCACTGGCCGCCGCACCGGACAATCCGCAGGTATGGGTCGCGAAGGGTGATCTGGCGTTCGACGGCGCCGATTTCGCCGGCGCCGAAGCGGATTACCAGAAGGTGATGGGCTTCAAGAACCCTGACTGGTTGCCCCAAGAGCGCTTCTACGCGTTGACCCGGCTGGCCAACGCACAGGCACAGCAAAACCAGTTCGACAAGGCGCTGGCCACCATCCAGACGCTGGAAAAAATGTCGCCGCAGCATCCGTATCTGCACTATCTGCACGCCATGGTGCTGTACAAGCAGGGACATCTGGACGCTGCAATTTCCGAGCTTCAGCAGGTGCTCCAGGTGTCACCGGATAACGCCCGGGCGCAAGTGCTCATGGGCGCAGTCAACTACGCACAAGGCAACTACAGCCAAGCGGAAATGTACCTCAGCAATGCCATGGGCATGGATCAGAAGAATGTCGATGCCCGCAAGTTGCTGGCGCTCACGCTCTACCGCGAAGGGCGCTCGCGCCAGGCGTTGGATACACTTCGACCCGCCACGCCGGGCACACCGTCCGACACCGAGCTGCTGGCGCTGTTGCAGAGAGCCGTCGCCACGGGTGCCGGTTCACCAGGGGCGGTAGCCGCCGCAACCAGCGGTGCGAGCAATTCGCCCGACGCCCAGTTTGCACGCGCCGGCAACGCCCTCGCCAGCGGAAATGAAGCGGAAGCAACCCGCCTGCTGCAGGAGATTCCCGCGGGCGATGCCTCCACCGAGGCGCGCCGCAACAGCATGCTGGTCATGACCTACGTGCGCGAGCAGCGTCCGGCCGAAGCGGTCAAGGTCGCAGCCGCATATGCGTCCAGCAATCCGCGCGACAGCGCCGCGCACCTGCTGTACGGGACCGCGCTGGTCGCGGCCGGCCAGCGCCCCGAAGCACGCGCCCAGTACTCCGAGGCCTTGAAGCTGGACCCGGAAAATCTTGCCGCGCTCCTGAGCCTGGGCGGCCTGGATTCACTGGAAGGCCATTACGAAGCTGCCGCCAGCAGCTACGCAACGGTGTTGAAAAAGGACCCGCGCAACGCGGCGGCGATGACCGCGCTCGGTCAGCTCGCCGTGCTGCAGGGCGACAGGGCGGAAGCCGCCAAGCGATTCAAGCAGGCCATCGACGCGGCACCGAAGTCCCCCACCGCGTATATCGCACTGGTGGTGCTGTACGGCGAAGACGGCAAATTCGACGAAGCCGTGAGTATGGCCAAACAGCTGGCGGCCGCCAGCCCCGACAACCCGGCGGCGCTCAATGCTCTCGGGGCGGCGGAACTCAATGCCGGCCATCACGGCGAAGCGTTGAAACCGCTTCAGCAAGCGGTGAACCTCGCGCCACAGGTGCCCTTGTATCGCACCAATCTGGCGCGCGCTCAGATCCTTGGCAAAGATACGAAGGCTGCCGAAGGCAATCTCGACGCGGTGATCAAGGCCGGCCCGAGCGAAGTGACGGCAGTGGTGCTGCGGGCATTCCTGAAGTCGCAGGAGCACGATCTGCCGGGCGCCATTGGCCTCGCGCAAATGCTGCAGAAGCAACCCGCCACCAAGGCAGCGGGCTTCACGCTGGAGGGCGACTTGTACATGGCGAACAAGTCTTATCGCGAAGCCGCCCAAGCCTATCAGCAGGGCTTGAAGCTCCAGTACGACCGGCCGCTGGTGGTGAAGAGCTTCCTGGCGCTGAACGAAAGCGGGGCCAACGCCCCGGAGGGCGTACTGCGCGACTGGTTGGCCAAGCATCCGGACGATGCTCCCACCCACTTGCTGTTAGCCGACTACTACCTGAAGCATACGCAGAACGCGCTGGCTGCCGGCCAGTACGAGCAGGTGTTGAAAATGCATCCGTCCAACATCGACGCACTCAACAACCTCGCCTGGATTTACACGGAGCAAAACAATCCTAAGGCGCTGGCGCTGGCGGAGCGTGCCTACAAACTGGCGTCTGAATCGCCGGGCATCGCGGACACCTATGCCTGGGCGCTGATCGCGCATGACCAGCCCAGGACCGCACTGCCGATCCTGCTGCAAGCAGCCAAGGCGGCACCCAAGGCACCGGCGATTCAATATCACCTGGCCGTGGCCCAGGCGCGCACCGGGGACCAGGCCGGCGCGCGAAGCACGCTCGCGGCACTGCAAAAATCCGGCGCCGATTTTCAGGGTAAGCCAGCCGCGGAAAAACTGTATCGCGAGTTGACCGGCGTGACCGCCAAGTAGGCGGTAGGCATCGCGGTTTCGCGCTTTTACCGACTTCCAATATGGAAGCCCAGAAGAATCAGCCCAGCCCCGACAACCCAACCGGCGGCCAGTACAACCAAAAGCCGACCGATCCGGACGCTTTGCAGACGCCAGTACAGATCGCTCAGCAACCACCACAGACCGGTGAAAACGGCGAGCGCAAAAACGCCCCAGCCCAGATGCCCGGACGACCACAAGAAGTCACTCATGGGAGGCCGCGCCTTCTGCAACAGCAGTTTCGCCGGCCCAGACGCGATCACCCGTACGCACGAGCAGGTTCACGGCGGCCGGCAACTCGAGCACCACGGTACTGCCCAGCAGGATCCGGCCGATCCGCTGGCCGCGCTCGATCTCCTCGCCCGCCCGGACCCAGGTTTCGATACGCCGTGCCGCCAGGCTGGTAATCAGGCGCACCGCGACTTGTCCGGCATCCGTCGCAATCACCAGGCGCTTTTGCACCGGACAGGGTTTCTCCCGCAGAAAAGCAAACTCCCTTCCCTCTCCGTCCATGAAGCCGTCGCCGTACGACTCCACGCTGAGCACCCTTCCGGACACCGGGCTGCGCTGCACATGCATGTCCCAGAAACTGAGCGCAATCACCAGATAGCGCACTCCTCCGTGTTTCTCCGCACTGGTCACCAACCCGTCTGCCGGAGCCAGCATGCTGTTGCCGGAAGGCGCGATACGCTCCGGATCACTGTAAAAATGACGCAGAAACGCACGCTGAAATCCCCCCTGCTTCAGCCAGGTGCGGATTTGCGCTTCCGGCCAGCGTTTGCGTGGTGGAAGCCAGCGCCGTATCAGCGGCGATGGATACGGAAAATAAAGCGCCCAGAGCACGATGGCCGCGGCCACCAGGCACAAGATCACGATTTGCAGACCAAGTATCGTCATTTGGGATGGGACATCGTGCCTGACTTCTTGCTGGCGACAGATCGTGTAACACAACGAACACTCAAGATCGATCCCCCTTCAGATGCGCATCGAATCCGTCAACTACCGCAAACGTTGATGGAAGGAAGCCACCGCTTCGCTTCGGCAAACTGACATCGCGACACGATCACGATCGGGGAGGCGAAGTGACGGCTGGGTATGAGGTTAGTGCAGGTGCGGACTGCTGCCTTGCCGGCCGGTGAGACGGGGGGAGCGCGGGGTGTTCAGGCGTGAGAGCCTGGCAACCGGACAAAAAATCAGGAGTTACGTGAACTGGTTCACGCCCTCGAGTTTCTTCACTCTATCTTCACCAATGATTCATAGAGCAGCCCGCTAACTGATCAACGGTAAAACCGCGTTTCCACCTCAGAGCGCTTTCGCGAGCAGGAGCGGGCTCTGACGGGCATGTTGCGTGCCCTCAAAGCGCAACGCGAATCATGCGCCAAGCGTGGCGGGTCACGAAGGAGCAGTGAAGTCCAAGGGGCTGCCGTGCAGGCATGCCTGGGGCTAGCCCACCGGCAGCTGCGTCTGGGCTTGGTCGGCAACATCGCGGGAGCAACCACATCGTCGGCGAAAGGACGCATTTGTCGAAGCAATCCGACTCATGCGACCAGCCCTCCAGACATCATGATCACAAGACAGCAGGATCACAAAAACTAATGCGTATAAGCGAGCTATCGGGACGGTTCAGACAAGGAAACTGGCTTGGTCAAGCCGCTGCAAAGATGTTGAGTGGGTGCGCAGGCTGCGTGTTGCTGCTCGGTGCAGGGACGGCAAGAGCGGGAACGGTGGTGACAAACCATTTGATCAGCACGGCCACGCAAGCGCAGACCAATGTCCCCGTCACCTTCGGCCAGATCTTCAAGGCCGGCGACATACCCCGGGGCGAGACGGTTACCGCCACCCTCAATGGCCAGCCGGTCGCCCTGCAGGTGGATGGCAAGGCCACCCATCCCGACGGCAGCTTGCGCCACGCAGTGCTGACAGCGATGGTTCCCTCGCTGTCAGGCAATGCCAATTTGCCCTTGACGCTGTCTACCGGACCGGCGCCAACGGCGACGGGACTTGATCAGCCCGTCAGCTTGTCGCAGGTGCTTGCGACAAGCTACGACACCAACGTGTCGCTCAACATCGGCGGTCGCAAATACACCGCAAATGCCCGCGCGCTGCTGCAGGCGGCCAACAACGCGAATGCGTGCAAGCCGTGGGGCACCCAATGCAACCAGTGGCTTTCCGGCCCCCAGGCCAGCGAATGGATCGTCAACGGCCCCGTGACGGCGGCGGATGGCACGACCAATCCGAACTTGAGAATCTACTTCGCAGTGCGAGCCTACGCGGACGGCTCGCGTGGCACCGTACGCCAGGTACAAACCGACGTCATCGTGGAAAACACCTCGGCCTACACGCCACAGGCGCAGCCGCAATACACCGCGACCCTGACTTCCGGAAACGAGGTTTACTCCACTCCGGCACTTACCCAGTACGCCTACACGCGTTGGCACAAGGTGTTGTGGTGGAACCACACCGAGCCGCAAGTCTACTTGCAGCAGAACACCGGGTATATCCAGGACAGCAAGGCGGTGTCGCGCTACATGCCGTTGAAGCCGGACGAGAAGTTTCTGGCCAGCTTGCGCCAGACCTGCGCGCCGCTGGATCACTGTGACCAGACCCAGAAGATGCACATGACCGGCGCACAGGCAGCGATCGGTCCGTTGCCGCGCTGGACCAGCGTGTACATCGTCGACCCGGATGTGCGGGCCTACAACTGGATGCTGGCCAACACGGATGCGCTCGGTGCCTATGGCATCCATTATCGAGACCAGGCGACCGGCTGGCCGCTCAGCATCCAGAAGCACCCCTACGTCACGACCGCGGCCTGGACCTATGCCAATGGCGTCGCAAAGCAAGCGATGACTGGATCTGCCGACAACCAAGCCAAGATTGCCGCCTATCGGCGCGACCTATTGCCGAACTGCACAAACAACGCCGTGGTCACGGGATGTACCGAGTCGTATTACGGAACCGGAAACCCGGCGCAATGGGACAACGCGCACCAGCCGGCGCAATCATACGTGCCATACATGGTAACGGGCTCGTACTACTACATGTCCGAACTGGCGTTTGCGGCCTCGATCAACGCGCTTACGCCGAATCCCGTTTACCGTGGTTACTCGCAAGGGCTGATTGACGACAGCTACAGCCAGGTGCGTGGCAAGGCCTGGGTACTGCGCCAAATGGCCGACGCGGCGTGGTTGTTGCCTGATGGCTACCCGCTCAAGGCCGAGTTCAATGCGAATGTCAATAACTCGCTCGCGGACTGGGGTCGGAAATACATCAACAATCCGAACGCCAATTCACTGGGACTGATGGATAGCGGCCACAGCTATAGCGTGAACGGTGGCACCCGGAACGCGATGGCGCCGTGGATGCACAACTTCTTCACCTGGTCGGCGGGCCACGCGGCGGAGCTGGGTTTTGCGGGAGCCGCGGAGCTGCGCGACTGGTTGGCGAAGTTCGAGATCGGCTTGATGACGGACTGGCAGGCCAATCCCACCCAGGGCTTTTGCTGGCTGGAGGCCTCCGCTTACACGCTTGTAGTTACCGAGCCCACGGGGAAGACCTACCTGCCTTCGTACAGCGCCATATACGCGGCGACGTTCCCGAGTCTGGTCGGACTGGCATGCAATTCGCCGGCCATGGTGACCGCCATGGGAGCGCTGGAAAAGCAATCGTGGCAAGCCGGCAAGATGCACGGGTATCCGCACTCGGCTACGGGCTATCCGGCCAATCTGCAGGTCGGCTTGGCTGCCGCGGCCGATAGTTCCGTGCCCAACGCGCACGCGGCGTGGAATCTTTTTGAGTCGCGCAGCGTGAAACCCAGCGGCACGACCGCCTACAACAACTACCCCAACTTCGCCGTCATCCCGCGGTCGGCCCCGGGCGGTAGCGTGGGTACGCCACCGCCAACCACGCCTCCGCCGACCGATCCCGCACCCCCTCCCACGGATACACCGCCACCCACGACGGGACAGTCTCTGTCGGCGTTGTTCAAGTTCGTCGTGAACGGGGCAACCGTCTCGATCACCGATCTGTCGGTAGGCGCAGTGAAAGAGCAGTGGCAGTGGGGTAATGGCGGAACGTCAAATACGGTCGGCAACCAGACCGTCACGTACCGTTATGCGGGCACTTATCCGATCCGGCTGATTGTATGGGGCGCGGACGGCAAAACGACGGATTACAGGAGCACGGTGACCACGACGGCAAACGCGGGCTCGGCACCTCCACCACCTCCACCACCTCCGCCAGCGGCAAGCGGAGTCGTCTCGGCATCGTTCAAGTTCGTTGTGAATGGCGCAACTGTCTCGATCACTGATCAATCGGTGGGTGCAGTGAAAGAGCAGTGGCAGTGGGGTAATGGCGGAACGTCAAATACGATCGGCAACCAAACCGTTACGTACCGCTATGCCGGTACTTATCCGATTCGGCTGATCGTATGGGGTGCGGACGGCAAGACGGTAGATTACAAAGCCACCGTGACGACGACCAAAAACAGCGGCGCACCGTGACCCTGGCGTAGCCGCCACCAGCAATGACGCCGTCAGTTCGCCGACTGGGCTTGCAATCGTGCCGCCAAAGGCGGCACGACCAACCCAGTCTCGCGACCAACCGTTCACAAGCGTCACGATGGCGCCGGCGCGTCGCCCGGTGACATGATGCCACTTGATGTCGACCGAGACCTGCGGCGCCGCAAGAGCGCGATCGAAACACCTGCGCCGGATGTTACTGGGCGCCTGCGTGTGCCTGATCATCTATGGCACGTTGTACCCGTTCACCGGCTGGCGTACACCGGGCAACTTCCACCGACTGTTCAGCGCCGCCGCGCTCGATCATGTGTCGGCCGCGGATGTATTGGCGAACGTCTTCCTGTATATGCCGCTCGGGTTTCTGTCCGCTCTGGGCCGGCGTTTGCGTACGATCCCGGTGATTCTGCTGGCGGCCCTGCTGCTCAGTCTCGGCGTGGAAATATTGCAAGCGTTTCTCCCGGAACGCGTAGCGTCGTGGCTGGACGTTGCAACGAACGTTTTCGGTGCCGGCGCTGGTGCCGTGCTTGCTACCGCCGCCGCAATGACGCACTGGCCGGATGGCGGGTGGGGCCGCAATCCGGCATTGCGACTGCCGGGTGATCGTGTCGCCTGGTTGGGTATGGCGGCACTGGCTGCGTGGGGGTGTGCGCAACTGATCCCGTTCGTACCTTCACTCGATGTAAGCGCCTTGAAGGCTGGGTTGCAACCGCTGTGGCACACGCTGCAGGGCGCGCGACCAGTCGACCTCTGGTGCGCTGCCGTCTATGCCGCAGCCACGGCTGTGCTGACGATAACCGGTGGCAGCGTGCTGCGTTTACGCAATCGGAGTGGCGCCGCAGCCGTCTGCTTGCTTGCGGTATTGCCTTTGAAAGTACTGGTCACCGGACGACAACTGTCGCCGGAGGCCCTCGCCGGCACCTGCGTGGGCGTGGCACTCGGCGTGGTGCTGTGGGCCAGTGGCCGACGACGTGCGCTGGTTGGTGGCGCACTGTTGATCCCTGTCTACATCGTGGCGGAAGGGTTGCATCCCGGCGCGCCCAACATCGTGCTTCACGCGTTCAACTGGATACCGCTGCACGCCCAACTGGCGGAACCCATCAACGGCCTGGCCAATCTCGCGGACGCAGTCTGGCCACCACTCGCGCTGGCCTGCCTCTGCCTCCGCCTGGAAATGCGATCCCTATGGTATTTGCTGCCGGCGGTCGTGCTGCTCTTGTTTGCAGTTGAATGGACACAGCTCTGGATACCTGGCCGCTATCCCGATATCACGGCAGTATTGACGGGCACGGCAGCCTGGGCCGCCGCTGCGGCTTATGCCGGAAAGCCACCACGTCGGGAGCAAGCCTGAATGACATCGGGCTTGTCGCGAATGCACGAGAAATGACCGAGCCCGCGACTTCGACGTCACTATGGGAATGGCTCGGAAACGCGCGTAGGCAGCGTCCCTTCATGAGCCGTCCGCGGATTTGCGACGTCGGCCAGCAGACACCCGATCACGATTTGTAGAATCAGGTATCGTCATTTCACTGCCGATCCGCCAAGTGTCGGATCCGCCGCAGGAGCACGCCACACGCACCCCCGCGACGCCACTGCGTGCGACCGCCACAGGCAGGCTCCGAGCGGTTCGGCAATCCAGGACAGGACGTTCAGAGGCGAAATCGAAAGGCATCTCCATCCAGGGGCCTCGACCTCCAAGCTCCTCTGAACCACCGCCACCCACGACCGCCCCCGCGCGAGCTTGCAAATGCGGCCATGAAAGCGCTCTACTGGCTGACGTCCGGCACGGGGCAAAAGTCTCCATGAATCAAGTCTTTGTGAAGGTCTTGTGTAGGTGCGCAGGCTGCGTGTTGCTGCTCGGTGCAGGGACGGCAAGAGCGGGAACGGTGGTGACAAACCACGTGATCAGCACGGCCACGCAAGCGCAGACCCATGTCCCCGTCACCTTCGGCCAGATCTTCAAGGCCGGCGACATACCCCGGGGCGAGACGGTTACCGCCACCCTCAATGGCCAGCCGGTCGCCCTGCAGGTGGATGGCAAGGCCACCCATCCCGACGGCAGCTTGCGCCACGCAGTGCTGACAGCGATGGTTCCCTCGCTGTCAGGCAATGCCAATTTGCCCTTGACGCTGTCTACCGGACCGGCGCCAACGGCGACGGGACTTGATCAGCCCGTCAGCTTGTCGCAGGTGCTTGCGACAAGCTACGACACCAACGTGTCGCTCAACATCGGCGGTCGCAAATACACCGCAAATGCCCGCGCGCTGCTGCAGGCGGCCAACAACGCGAATGCGTGCAAGCCGTGGGGCACCCAATGCAACCAGTGGCTTTCCGGCCCCCAGGCCAGCGAATGGATCGTCAACGGCCCCGTGACGGCGGCGGATGGCACGACCAATCCGAACTTGAGAATCTACTTCGCAGTGCGAGCCTACGCGGACGGCTCGCGTGGCACCGTACGCCAGGTACAAACCGACGTCATCGTGGAAAACACCTCGGCCTACACGCCACAGGCGCAGCCGCAATACACCGCGACCCTGACCTCAGGGAGCGCGGGTTACACCAGTCCGGCACTCACGCAGTACGCCTACACGCGTTGGCATCAGGTGCTGTGGTGGAACAAAGCTCAGCCGGAGGTTTATCTGCAACAGGACACCAGGTATATCCAGGACAGCAAGGCGGTATCGCGCTACATGCCGTTGAAGCCGGACGAGAAGTTCCTGGCCAGCTTGCGCCAGACCTGCGCGCCGCTGGATCACTGTGACCAGACCCAGAAGATGCACATGGCCGGCGCGCAGGCAGCGATCGGTCCGTTGCCACGCTGGACCAGCGTGTACATCGTCGACCCGGATGTGCGGGCCTACAACTGGATGCTGGCCAACACGGATGCGCTCGGTGCATATGACATTCATTACCGGGATGCGGCAACCGGCTGGCCGGTCAGTATTCGGGATCATCCCAATATCACCACTGCGGCCTGGGCCGCCGCGAACAGCATTGCGCACCAGGCAATGACCGGGCCTGCCGCCAACCAAGCGAGGACTGCTGCCTACCGGCGTGATCTACTCCCCAATTGCGTGAACAATGACGTGGTCAGGGGATGCAGGGCGGGCTGGTACGGAACGGGGAGCCCAACGCTGTGGGACAATGCACACCAACCCTCGCAAGCATACGTTCCGTACATGGTGACCGGCTCGTACTACTACATGTCCGAGCTGGCCTTCGCTGCCTCGCGCAACCAGCTTGCGCCGAATCCTGTCTACCGTGACTACGGGAAGGGCCTGATTGATGCAAGTTACAGCCAGGTACGCGGCAAGGCTTGGGTACTGCGCGAAATGGCTGACGCAGCGTGGCTGTTGCCCGATCACTACCCGCTAAAAGCCGAGTTCAACGCGAGCGTCAAGAACTCGCTGGAAGACTGGAATACCAAGTACATCAACAAGGCCGGCACCAACCCACTGCAGACGATGGAAAGTGGCGCCACCTATCCCGTGAAAGATGCCACTGGCAAGCCTACGGGCGAAAAAGGCATGGCGCCGTGGATGCACGACTTTTTCACCTGGTCAGCGGGACACGCGGCAGAACTGGGGTTTGCAGGGGCTGCGGAACTGCGGGACTGGTTATCCAGGATGAACATCGAAGTCATGACCGGTTGGCAATCGGACCCGACGCACGGGTTCTGTTGGCTGGAAGCGTCCGGCTACACATTTGTGGTGAAAGATGCCCACGGAAACTGGTTGCCGGACTATAAGGCAGTGTACGCAGCGACGTTTCCGAACCTTGTAGGGCTGGAGTGCAACTCGCCGGCCATGGTGGCGGCGATGGCGAAGCAGGAGAAGCAGCCATGGAAGGTGGGGCAGATGTCTGGCTATGCGCATTCGCCAACGGGATTTCCGGCCAACCTGCAAGTTGGTTTGGCGGCAGCGGCCGACAGTGGCCTGCCCAACGCGCATGAGGCGTGGAAGATTTTCGAGTCGCGCAGCGTGCGGCCAGAACCGCCACGGTACGGCTACAACAACTATCCCAACTTCGCGATCCTCCCACGCTCCACGCCACCCTGACACGCCGATGCCCTTCCTTGCCATGCGTCCGCTTGCCTGGTCCGGATCAGACTTGATACACAGTCTGTCCTGGTGCGGCGGTGGGCGCGCGGCATCAACCGCAGGTCTGGATCACAGTTGCTTGGCGCGCGCGAACGCGACATCCACATAAAGAAGTGGGCCACCTCTTGCCTGCTGGGTAAGTACGGGAAAATCAATCAAGCGAAAACCATTGTCTTTCATGAACGCCCCGATCTCGATCAAATCCGGCTCCCCTTCCTGCCGTTTCGTGATCGCGACCTCCATGAGAACGACATCGGTTTGTTCCAGAACCTTTACGGCGCCACGCAACACCTCGAGTTCGAAGCCCTCCGTATCGATTTTCACGAAAAACGGACCCGGCTGCGCACGATAGGTATCCAATGGGACGATCTGTAACTCGCCAGATTTTTCCGACGCTCCCCACCGTTGTTCAGTGTCTGCGTTCGGTGGCAAGAATGACGATCCTGTAGGGCTGCTCAACAAGCGATAAATCGGCAGACGTTGCTGCTTGCTGCCGCCCCCTACCAAATGATATTCGGCGTCAATGCGCCCACAGATCTCGCGCAGCGCTGGCTCAAACTGCGCTTGCGGTTCGATCAACACGAAATGGGCTTGTGGAAACGCCGCATAAAGCCAGGGCGTACCGTTTCCCACTCCTATATCAAACACGGTTTGCGGGCGCACTCCGGCTTCCACCATGCGACGGAGAAAGCTGGAGTATCCAGATGGGGGGGAGCCAACAACCTTCAGTTCATAGCCGAAGCGCGCGATGATGCGCTCCATGACCATGCGTGATATCCGCCTGATGCCCATCGGTCCACCTTTGACGTCTCGCACGATTCTCTTGCTCGGCACGTCTGGCGCTTGTGCGCCATGCCTGATGCGCTGACACGATGATGCGCTGGCGCGACTCTACCAGAACCTGGAAGCCTGACGGCGGGATGCTGAATTGCCTAGTGCGCCGTGGTACCGGCCACGACCAGATCCGCTTCGCACAGCTCAGCTCTCACCCGCAATGTCATGTAGCGCTGCGCGCGGGTGGCATTTCTGATTGAATGCACCGACTACAATCCGACACTCTCTCCGCAAAGGTCTGTCGATGGTCATCCGAGACATCTTCAACCGCGTGCGCCCCAAGGGGTTCTATCGCCCGGATATCGACGGCATGCGTGCGCTGGCGGTATTGGCGGTAGTTGCCTTCCACTATTCGCCAGCGAACTTTCCGGGTGGTTTCATCGGCGTCGACATCTTCTTCGTCATCAGTGGTTACCTGATTACAGGAATCCTGGTCAAGGCAATCGAGGAAAACGAGTTCTCGACCTTTCGTGGCCTGCTGCTGGACTTCTACCAACGCCGCATACGCCGAATCTTTCCTTCGCTCATCCTTGTGTTGATTGCATGCTTGGTCATTGGTTGGCTGGTGCTGTTTTCCTCGGAATACGAGCGCCTCGGGAAGTACGTTGCGGCAGGCGCCGGTTATGTGGAGAACTTTGTCTTATGGAATGAATCCGGCTACTTCGATCACGCATCGATCGACAAAACCCTGTTGCACCTGTGGAGTTTGTCGGTAGAGGAGCAGTTCTACATTGCGTGGCCATTGCTTTTATGGGCCATCACCCGCCGGCATTGGCCGCTGCTGAGGTCCATAGGCCTGATCGCGACAACGACCTTCGTGTTGAACATATCCCTCGTCTTCAGCGGCCACACCACCCATGCCTTCTATTCTCCCGTCTCCCGCACCTGGGAACTCATGGTGGGAGCGTGGCTCGCGGTTGGGCACCGGCACGGCCTGCCATGGTTGTCCAGATGGAGCTCTGCGCAATCCTGGGGAGGAGTTGCCCTCATCGCTGCAGGGCTTGCACTCATCCAACCCATCAGCGCGTTCCCGGGTTTCTGGGCATTACTCCCCGTGCTCGGGACCGCCTTGATCGTCAATGCGGGGCCGAACACGTTCTTGAACGGGCGCTTGCTGAGTTGGCGCCCGGCGGTGTGGGTGGGACTGATCAGCTATCCACTGTACCTGTGGCATTGGGCATTGCTCTCGTTGGCGGTCATCGTGTTTGGTGACAACAATCCGACGTTTCGGCACGCGTCACGACTCGTGCTGGTAGTGGTGTCGATCCTGCTGGCGTGGCTGAGTTACCGCTATTTCGAGAACCCGATCCGCCGGAGTCGGCGAGGATTTACAGGGCTCGGTCTCACCATTGCCGTTGCGACATTGGGTCTGGCGGGCTTGGCCGTTTACGGGGCGGCTGGCGTGCCAGATCGGCCAGCAAGCTTCGTTTCCGCCAAGGCCGAACAGTATGTCGAATCCATGCAACTGGGCACCCTTGCCAACTCCCGGGACTGTTTCAACCCCCAGACCAACATGACGTTTCTTCAGAAACAGGGCCGTGACGCGTATCTGCCGGACCAATGGTACTGCGAGATTGGCGACATACACTCCAAAACGGTGGTGCTGGCTTACGGCGACAGCCACGCCAGAGCCATGATCCCGACCTTGGACAAGTACGGCAAGGCCACCCATACGCGCATTGTTTTTTCATCCATGGGGAGTTGCCTGCCACTGACAGGCGTCATCGTGCGCACGGATTATCCGGATGCCTGTCGCGAATTGAGCAAGAAGGTCACCCAGTTCGCCAGCGAAGTACGGCCCAAAGCAGTCGTATTGATCGAAACCTGGACGAGCTATATCAGGGTGGGAAAGATTTACGTCCAACACTCCATCACAGGCGGGCAGGCGTTGCGCGCCGCGCTGAGCGAAACACTGAGCTTTTATCAGAAACTGGGAATTCCTGTCGTGCTCATGGAAGACAACCCGCATCAACGCACGTCGGTCCCCAAGGCGAGCATCCGATTTGCCAAAGATCCGTCTGACGAGCAATTGAATGCCGTCGCGGTGACGCGCCCTGGCTATGAGCAGCAGCAGGCGGACGCCAACTCGATACTGGAATCGGTCGCCTCGCAGTACCCGCTGGCATCGGTACTGGGAGTCGGCAACGCGCTGTGCCACGCAGACATATGCCCGTGGGCGACACAACATGAGTTTCTCTACTATGACTCGGGTCACCTGAGCAAAGCGGGAGCTCTGCAGGTCTATCCGGTGTTTGCCGCACACATGAATGCCGTGCTGGGGCGCGAGCCATGATGGAGAAAGCCAGATGGGACTTGCGAAGTGGACCGCATGTGAGGCCTCGCAAATCCGTCGTGGCCGGAACGCGAACCGGGATGCAACCTGCTGGTGCCCGCACAGGTCCGCGACAATCGCGTCGACCCAGCCATCGACAAATGGCTACTTACAGCCAGCTAAAATAACCTGCGCCACGCTACTTCGATGGACAGGGCGCGTCCCAAGGCTTGCTCGTCCGCCAATTGCGTGAGGTCGAGCAGTGAGTCCATGCACCACTCGCCCGGCAGAAGCGTGCGGTACCGTTGCCACACCGCGGGGGCGACCCGTACATTCTGCAGACTCCGGCGTGTGGCATTAATCAGCGGGCGCAGCACCACTGGACGCGCACAGGTTGCCCATTCGGCCAGTCGTGCCTTCCAACCCGGCCCAACATCAAAGCGAAAGCCATAGGCCGACGGCTGCGCAGCGATAGCCGGGTGCAGTGCGGCGATCAGGCGGCTTTGCAAGGCACCCGCATTTTTCCAGTGTAACGGCACCCGAAGAGCCATACGTACGGACTCCAGATTCACCAGTGGCGTCGCGTAGTACCCGTGGCGCACCGCGACACTGTTGTTGACGCCCATCCAGTAATGGCAGCGGAACAAGGGGTAAAGGAGCTCGACCTGCGTGCGCGTGAGGCGCTCGTCACCTGCCGCGGACATGCCTGCGATGTTCCTTATCGACGCGGCGAGACGTGTTTCGTACCTCTCCAAGCCGCCGGGTTCGCGAAACATGCCGCGGCTGAATCCGCGGTAGAAGGTTCTCACGATGTCATCAGCTGAAAATGCACTATCCGGCAGGTGGAAGAAGTTGCGAAAGATCTCACCACCGCCACCATTCAGCGCAATGCACCCGTCACCAGTTTGCTGCAACCGGGTGCGGCGGTCGGCGCCCGGATCATAGATGCCGTCGTTGGGCAATCCGTCGAAGAACAACGCGCTCTGCTCCAACGATCCAATGTCTGGCACCGGCAAACTTCGGTTCAACACCCGCTTGTCGATCGCATCCAGTGCGAGGCTGGTCGCACTAGCCACCGTC
Organism: Rhodanobacter sp. KK11; assembly: GCF_033345435.1. Classification (NCBI taxonomy): domain Bacteria; kingdom Pseudomonadati; phylum Pseudomonadota; class Gammaproteobacteria; order Lysobacterales; family Rhodanobacteraceae; genus Rhodanobacter; species Rhodanobacter sp. KK11. Next base: position 173,492 of record NZ_JAWPMI010000006.1, on the reverse strand, counting down.
TTGGCTATCGCGACATCGACGGAATCGTCATTCCCATACACAAACAGCCGTGGCTCCACGCCAGCCGCAAGCAACCCCGCGACGATCAGCCGCGAATCGAACCCGCCCGACAAAGCGGTGTTGACCCGGGCCGGGAAGGCCAAAGCCACCTCGGTCGATACCGTACGCAGATGTTCGGTGATGGTTTCTACAGCCTCATCCGGCGAGACGAACCCGGGCGCGCGCGAAACGAATCCATCCGGAAAACGCTGCCACGTGGATCGACGCTTCAAGTCATGGGTCTGACCAAGGGGAACCAGGTCGACCCCACGCGCCACCGAATGACGGGAATGCGCCGCTCCCAACAGCACGTATTCAATCGCTGAAGCAGCGTCAACTTCGACCTGCTGCAGGTAGGCACAGGCAGCGAGCCAACTGGTACTGAAAAAGCAGCCATCTGCACTGGCGTGAATGCGTACGAACCCCAACGCATCATTCAGCAGCCAAGTGTGCTCACCTGTCTTGAGAAACAGCGCGAAGTTGCCGCGTAATGCGCTTTCTTCCAGGCGCCCGGTTATGCGGACTTCGTCGAGAAGTGTTGCCAATGCCCGCCGGCCAAAATGGCCCCGGAACCACAGTGGGCCGACGCAACAGGCTGTCCCCAATGGAGTTTGAACGATGCAATCCTCAACCTGCCTCTGGCCGGGGTAGCCCCACCCGGCAACGCTGCCACCATCCCACTCAATTCGCACGGCATGGGAAAAACCCTGGCGCTCCAACGAGCGCACAGCACGTGCCTCGCCGGAGACGTCACCATTGGCAAGGAAGACCGATAGCGCGTTCAGCACGGCGGCAGCGCATCCGTCCCGCGGCCGAATGGAAGTACATTCAGATCCATGGTGTCATCGGCAACAAGTCGTGGTTGCCGTTCCTTATCATCAAATCAATCATGCAATTGCCCCTCCAGACTCCGCTGTGTGCATTTGCAGCACGCAGCTCACCGTCGATCGCCCCACCAGAACATGACTGGGCATGATGACACCGAAGCGTCGGGAAGTATCCGAACATGACCGCGCCGACTCCTCCACATGCAGTGCTGCAGCCAATCCGTACACACCCCGTTTTCCTGATGGCAATCAGCGTTGGGCCGCTACCCTCCGGATGAAACCAATCCGCCGTCCAGGCGCCTGCAAACAGTGTCGCGCAGCGCACACCTGCGATCACTGCGCTCCGTTTTGGCGGTAACGAGCGATCTGGTCGTCAATAGCAAAACCGGATCATCCCTTGCAACAGCAGCGCGCGACGAGCTCGTCGACCACTCACTCGGCAATGCCGCGTAGCGCTGCGCCGAGCAAACGCGTATTCGATTGAAGTCTCATGCTTCGCAAACGCAGCGCAACCCGGTCATAGACCTTGCCCAGTGCTACAAATCGAATTTCACAAGTATCCGGGCGACGCGAGATTATCTCAGGAAACGTAGCGACAAGGTAAAAGCAATAGTCAAACTTCGGATAAAGCGCGTGCACCACACCCAATACTGATCGTGACAACCACTCTGGACAATGAGGTCTCACCGCCAGAACAGAAATATTATCGTAAATGCCGCGATCGAATACCAACACCTTGCGACTGACATGGCGGTTGTATAACAGCAAAACTGGCGTCAGTGCGACACTCCAATACCACTGGTATACGTGCAGATGACGTGCCCGGATACCCGATGCTTCCAGTACTTCAACCAGGGCTCGCGCGAGAGTGGTCTTCCCACTCCCATCAATGCCCGACACGTAGATGGCAACCCCGCGCTTGCACAAGCGTGACCGCAAAACCTCGATTGCTCTCAGCACGAGCGCTGAATCGGGCATCTCATATAAGACGCCGTCAACCATTTCCCTCGCTCTTTTCCATCAGCAGCACGCGGTTGCCGTTGAATCCCGGTTGACTGAACACGGACCGGACAATTTTCAATCCGGCATAGCCGAGCTCTTGGTCAACTTCGGACTGGGTGGACGTGTACCGCGTCGTATATCGCCCGAGCGCCAGCCGCAATTTTCTCACCGCCCCGTAATAAGCCGACGTGTACATCACGTTCGCGAGCACGAATCGTCGTGAAACCCGCGCCATCTCGCGCAGGGCCTCGGCCCGCTGCTCACTGGTGAGATGCTGAAACAGCCTGAACGCGCTGACACAATCGAAGGCTTCACTCCTCTGATCCGTTTGGTAGATATCCAGATGCAAAAACGCCACTTGGGCAAATCCAGCCGACGCCAATCTCCTTTTTGCGACGCCAAGCATCTCTTCAGAAATGTCCCCACAAGTAAGCTGGTAGCCGCGGGACGCGAGAAACTCGGACATCCGCCCGGTACCGCAGGCCAGATCCAGCAGCGTATTGATGGGCGAGATTCTCTGCGCGGCATCCAGGCATGAGGCGACAGCATGTTTCTCCATCCTGTCGTAGAGGCGGCCACCAAGGCTGGTAAACCTTCGCTCGTCATAATGCTCGGCGACGGTTTTTGATTTCCAGTCGGTGTTGTGGTCAAAGGGTTGCGACGAAGCACCAATATCCTTGCTCATGGTTCATTCTCAATCCACGCAGGGGAACATCGAGACAAGTGATCGACAGGTTGCCGTCCAGGCAAGCTACAGCCGTATTGCATGATTCTTCCGGTTTTTCGCCGGACTTCCCAACACTCCTTGCGGCATTCAGCGTATTCATCCCGACGAGCACGTAATCGTGCGGCCGCGAGGGCGGTCCACAGCATACCCGGGCGGTGTTTCCGCACTGACTCATGATCATCTGGCCCGGCGCAACATGGTCACAGATTCTCCTGACAGCGTATCCCGGGCATGGGCTGCGCGCGCCATGTTCGCGGGTCATGCCGCTCACACAAGTTGCCCGGTGAGTTTTCGCACCAGTGGCCACACCTTCCAGCGCGCGTAGCTCGCAGCCAGGCGGCCGCGCTTGCGATAGCCGCCCAGTTGGCACAGCGCGAAATACAACTGCACCCAACGCAGGACGCGGATGTCATCCAACTGCCCGTACCCCGCAAGGAACTCTTTCTCGGCTTGCTGGTAATGGCGATTCGCAGTCGAACCAAGGTGGTGCCCGGCAAGCCAAAGATGATTCAGGAAAGGCGCCAAGTCATATACGGCCGGGCCCGTAGTCCGCCACTGCACATCCAGCCCTACATATCGTCTCCCGTCGCAAAGCATGTTCTCAGGCTTGAAATCACCATGCAGCCGGACAGCGCGGAAGACAGGTGTGCCGATCCGCGTGCCCTCTTGCACAAGACACTGGTACGCGGCCCATATTTTTGAGTTTCCACGCAGGACGGGACCGTAACTGCTTGTCAGATAGCTGAGCTTGTCCGCCATATCGAGCCCTTTTCGCCGAACCTCGCTGGCGCCACTTTCATGCAATGTACGTAGCCAATTTCCTGCTTCACGGCAGGCTTCTGCAACACCGTTCGTGTCCAGCTCCCGCATGTGGCGGATGAGATCCTTGCCGTGGAATAGGCGGGTGATCACCGTGCCGAACCCAACGGACTCAAGATAGCCCAGTGGCTCCAGTGTTGCGTAGCGCTGGTTCGCCGGGAACAAAAGCTGCAACGCGCGCAAAGTCTCGTACTCGCGGCGAGAGTGCGTCCTGGCGTCGCCATCTCCGCCACCCGGCTCGTCCCCCAGGCTCACCTTGGCCACAATTTGATCGCCACACCGAGCGCACTGCAAACGATGAACGATGGAGTTTTGCCGTAGGGCAGGCCGTGCGATCTGCAACCAGTCACTCGCGGCATGACAGCGCGTGCATTGGAACTGATCACCCAGCGTCCGCGTGATGTCCGTCGTGCGCACGGTCTATGCCCGCAATGGACAATAGCGGGCGCGCAGGCGGGACAGTACGCTCTGGAGTTCGCCGTGCAAGGGATGCCGGGTGGCCACGATAGCCACTATCCAGCCAGCGACGCCACCCACGAAAGCCAACACGAATGAGGCAACCATGTGCTGCATCACGAGACCGGGCCAGAAGACGATCATGGCTGGAACGATGCAAGTGGCAAGCGTGACCACGGCACTGGGAGCGAGAGCCCTCGCGCAGTTACCGATCGCCAACGCACCGTAGACACGCAACTGTCGGTAGTAGATCACCGTCGCGAAGACATAGACCAGAACTTGCGACGCCGCAACCGCTTCGAGACTGTAAAAAGCCGCGGCGATCGTGATGCCGATTCGGGCACACTGATACGCGACTTCCACGCGCGTGGCGGTTCCGACCCGACCAACCGCCACCAGGAAACGGTTGCACTGGTACATCAATGTTCCGATCAGGGCAGCGGCGCACAACCAACGCATGAGCGGGACCGCTGCATCCCACTGATCGCCGAACAGGATGCGGATGACCGGGTAGGCGAGAAGAATCCCGCACGAAAAAAAGGGCCACCCGATGCCAGTCGTGTAGACCAACGCCTTGAGAAGCAACTCGGGGGCCTTTGCATGCTCCCGGTGCTCCCTTGCGAAAGCTGGAAAAGCAACTGACTCGATGGCACCAACGATATTCTCCCGGTACATGCTGACCACGCCGTAGCCACGCGAAAACAGTCCGGCGCTTGTCATTCCAAGCATCTTGCCGATCACGAGGCTGGCGGATTGATCCCCCAACTGGGATGCCACGTCGGAGACGGTTCGTCTGGAACCGAAATGCATCACGCGTCGCCAGTGGACGAAGCTTATGCCTCTTGCACGATAACGCCAACCCCACAATGTAAAGCCGGCAATCGTGAAAATCATTCCGGCCACGGCACCCCACGCCAGGCTCATGTAGCTGAAACCGGCATAGGCCAAGGCAACCTTGGTACAACATCGTGTGATCGACCCCACCGTGTGGATCTTGGCGAGTTTTCCGAACTCCAGCTCGCGCGACAACAGCGCCTGGGTCGTGGTGCCGAACGGCAACAGGAAAAACATGATGCTCATGACCCTTAGCACCTGGCCGACGCCCGGGTCCGCGTAAAAGGTCGCAATGACGTTACTGGCGCTAAGCAGCATGCCGCCCAGACACCATGCAATAACAAGGTTCATCGTAAACACGGTGTGAATCAGCGCCTTGTCCAGATGGGGCTCTTGAACCAGGAACTCGCTTACCCCGAAGTCCCGCAGCATGTTGACCAGCGCGAGCAACCCGGCAGCTACCGAAAACACACCGATCTCGGGAGGCGTAAGCAGCCGGCTGAGGGCTATCGTCGAGCCAAAGCTGAAAACGAGCGTCACGATCCGCTGGACGAACGACAGTGTCAGGGCGCGCCGCGTGCTGTTCTCCGGTTTCTTGTCGTTGCTCACTCCCATCGCACGTGTCCTCGTTTGTCGCAACACCTGCCGGAAGCTCTCCAGTTCACCACCCCGCTGCTCTTCGCGGATGCCGGGAACCGCTGGCCACCCCTTCGAGCTGGTGTATCAACCATGCGCCTTCTCCAGCAAACGAGCCAGCGAACGTGCCCCTTCTTTCCGTGAGTACCCGGACACTGCAGCCGATCCGGCGACGGGAGCACGACCGTCACGCAACGCATTTACAAACGCGACTAGGCGAGCCTCGATCGTATCGATGCTCTCCGGCAGCGCAACCATCGCGCCACCGGTATCCCGCAACACCGATGCCGTGTCTCCCCCGGGCCCGACCAGCGCGAAAATCGGCCTCCCGATGCGCAGGTACTCGTATACCTTGGCGGGTATCTGCCGATCGAATTTGCTGCCCTGGAACAGCAACAATCCGTCCGCGGCCGCCTGCTCGACAAGCGCTTCGCGGTTGCCGACGGGCGCCGCCAGGGTCACGATGTCGGCAATTCCGAGACGGTCGATTTCCTGCTGATAGCGCGCCTCCCAGCCACTCGCACGCAATACCACCCGAAGCTGCGTCGCCACCGCGAACCCGGCAGCCTTGAGCCTGGCGAGTGCATTGAAAAAGGGCGAGGGATCACGACCTTCGGGATACAGCAAGCCACTGTGCACCAGCATCAACGGCCGCCCATTTTGTGGTGGTGGTGCACTCGGAAGATCAACGAACGCCGCCTCATCATAGCCATTGCCGATGACTGACAAGCGCCTGCTGCGACCGGCTCCGGGATAACGCTCGGCATAATCCTGCAGCGCACTTGGGGTGGTAAATACGGCCTGTGTAGCGCTGTGCAGCACCCTGCGCTCCCAGCGATGCTGCGAAGCAACCGAAAAATGGTTTTCCGCTTCGACCGAACTGCTCACCGGATCCCTGAAATCCGCGATCCACGGCAACTTGGTGATACCGCTCAAAGTCCGGGCGATGCAATGCGCGGACATGATGGGATACGTCGACCAGATCGCACACACCTGATGACGATGGATCAGGCGCAGTCCCTGCACGACTGCCGCCGGCCACCAGGAAATCCAGCGATCAGGCTGCGCCAGAAAACCGGGGTATTTCCCTTTGATGCCCAAATGACGCCGGGCGTCGAACGCCAGCGCGCGGTGTGTCACGCACCCTTGCGGGATGGCATCAGGAGCGATCGGCGCGGTACGCGGGTAGGCCAGCGCCCGTGCCGACAACACAACGGGATCCCAGCCAAACTCTGGAAGATGACGCGCGAAACCGAGCGTGCGCAGGTGTCCGCTACCCATCGCAGCGGGCGGAAAATGGAAAGCTATCATCAAGACTTTCCTGTTCACATCCTCACTCCGCAAGCGCACTGTGCACCGGTGGTGATCGCACGGCCACACCGAGGCCGTGGCTTCGTTCGCCCGTCAGTTGTGCCCCACCCTCCTGCGCGTGCAGCCCCAGCAGTGCGCACACGGCAATCAACTGGTAGCTCAGGTCAAAATAAGTCATCGGCAGGAAGGCCCCGGCCGCCATAAACGCTATCAAGGCCACCTGCAACATGGATGCAAGATCGTACGCCCATTTTTGATCTGGCAGGTCCCGCGCATTCTTCCGAACGCGGCTACAACTTCGCCAGCTGGCGAACATGAGCGCGAGGAAAAGAATCAGCCCGGGGAAACCCTGCTCACCCAATACGCGAAAATAGATGCTGTGTACGGCACGTGGCTCGGCGCCGTCAGGCGCAAAAGCATCCCACAGGGGTGTACTTAGATAATCGTCGAACCCTCCACCCACCAACGGGTGGTGAATGGCGACGTTCGCGGCAAATTTCCAAGATTGTATCCGTGACTCGCCTGAAGAAGTCTCCTTGGCCTGATGCAGTGTGTCCATGCGCGCCGCCCATTCGGGCGGCATGAAATGATAGGCGGCTAAACCCACCGCAACCGCAACCAGAACAACAGCAAGCCGACGGCGGCTCTTCAAGAACAACGCGCCGGCGACGATGGCCAGACCTATCAGGCCGCCCCGCGAATACGTGCCCAATACCGCTATGCCGGTAAACAACATGGCAATACCCATCCCAATGCGTACGACTCGCAGAGGCGAATGCAGTTGCAGATAGCGCATGAGCGGGAGCGTCATGCATAGCGCGAGTGCCAAGGCATTATTGTCGGCAATGAAACTATTGGGAGGTCCCAGCACATTGCTTCTACCACCGTGCATAACCGTGAACAGCCCCCCCTTGAGGCCATAAAACCCCAGTGAAACGACAATGATCCATATAAGCCAGTGAATACGCTCCCTGTTGTTTACCATCATCAAGGTGACAAATACCATGATCAAAACCTTGGCAAACTCCTGCCACTTGCTCCAAGCCGAATCTGGCACAGCCGCATAGAAAGTGGTAACTCCGGTCCACATCAGTAACAGGAACAGAAGCACGCTGATCGTAGACTTGGGAATCTTTTTGCTTTCCTTGCTGAACGCCAAGCCGACCAGCGTGACGATGGCAATCAGTTGCACCCAGGGGAAACTGACGGCGAAGCCGAAACACAGCCGATTGGGGTTCATGTAGCCGAGCCAGGACCACGCCAGCAGGCCCCAGTACGGCCGCTTCAGAATGAAGGGAAGCATTCCGAAGATAAGCAACGCAAGGGCGATATCGCGCATGGTGTCAGCCCGCTTCCAATTGCGACATGAGCGCGTCCATGAAGAACTTGGCGGCCCAGTTGGGATAACGATTTTTCATGTAGTCGCCCGACCGCGGATACGAACCCGGCATGCCGCCACGCACTGCCTCGTCGCTCGCCGTCACCTTCTGGATGGACAGATTGAAGCGAATGGCGCGCTCCGCTGCAGCCCTCCATGCGTGCTCGCCGGTTTCCGTCGCCAGGCGGTACCAAATGATGGCCATTTGCGCATTGCCGGTCACACAGGTCCAGCGGCTCGCCGCCTGCCAGGTGGAATCCAACCGGCCGGGCACGGCCCCATCGCGGCGCTGGGTGCGCGCAACGGCTTGCGCCACGCGCGCCGCAGCCTCGATCAAGGCACCGTCGGCAGCGATCGATCCAACTTCCAGAATGCCGCGCGTCGCATACGCGATGGTATGCGTGAGCGGCCGCTCGTTGTCTTCCAGATCGTTGTTCTGCAACCATCCATTGGGCTGCATCTGGGTAAGTGCCCACTGCACGTTGCGTACCGCCGCATCCAGATAACGCGGCTCCTGCAAGACCTGACTGGCCTTGGCCAGCGCAAACGCCACGCGCGTGTTGTAGGTATTCGCGCCTTGGGAGGCAAACGGTGAAGCGTAGCGACGCCATGCGCCATCAGGGTCCTGGGCGGCCACCAGCCAATCGGCCGCACGCATCGCCGCGGCATGCAAGCGCGCGTCTTGCGTCTGCTGCCACGCGGACAGCCAGCCAAACAACACCTGTCCAGTATTGAAGATCGTCGGCACGATCTGCGTTGCGTCCATCGTGCCGGCGCGCACGCCCCCTTCGGGAAGCTGGATGGCGGTTTCCCACTCGGCCATGCGGATGGCACGCTCCCGGTACTCGCGTTGACCGGAAAACTCCGCGTAGCGCAAGAAGGTCGGAATGATGTAGCCGGTGGTTTCCGGATAGGCACCGGCCCATTGCCGCTTCGTTGCATCGTAATAGGCGCTGACGCCGCCGCAACCGGTGACGTCCTGGGCGCGCGCCAGCCATTCGGCGGCAGCTTGCAATCCATCCTGCGCATCCACGGCAGGGCGCGTCCATGGTCTGGACAGGAGTCTCGCGACCACGTTCATGACTTGCTCCCGGCCACCGGTGATTCCGGCAACCTCTTCGAAGCTCGCTCGAGCAGCGCGCGACAAACATGCCGCAGCCCTTGCGCCAGGCACGGCATGGGATCACGCCACCGACACAAAGCATCGGCCACCTGCCCACCGCGCGGATAGCCCTGCGTGATGTGCTGGCCTTGGGCGGCTGCGGACTGCGCGTCCTCGGAGCGCACCCGCCATACCACTGGTCGTTTTGTTGCAGCAGGCGGCGGAAGCGGCAAACCCAGCTCCGAACACCAGGCCGCGTACGGCAGGTTGACGCCGTTCAAGGTCGCCACTTCTTCCTGATAATCGGTACGCCCGATCGTCGGCTCCACCATGCGGAATTCGCCGCTGCGCGTGTCGCGCTTGTACTCCATGCTGGCCATGCCGACCACGCCTGCGGCCTGGAAAAACCGGGTGGTCATGGCGGAAAGTTCCGCATGCACTTCGGGGGCGGCTACGCAGCTGGCCGTACCGCCCACTTGCGGTGGCCAGGAACGGATTTTGCGTCCGGCAAAAGACCCGGCAGCCTGCCCGTATCGATCAACGTATTGCAGACAGAAATAAATATTCGAATCGGGTCCCTCGATCCACTCCTGCACCACGACGTCCGCCATCACCAGCAGAATGCGGCGAATCAACGCTGCCGCTTCCGCCGCACTGCCAGCGCGGTAAGCCTTCTTGAACTGCCGTGCATAGGCCGCATCCCGCTCGCCAGGCTTGATTACCACCGGATAATGCAGCTCTCCAAGCGCGGGCAGATCCGCAAGCACGCGGACGTGCACCAGCGGCGGAATGGGACTGCCGAGTTGTTCGGCTCGACGCTGGAACCCCTCCTTGTGCAGCAACGTGTCCACAACTTCCATGGGCGGCAGGCTGAATCGGTACAGGGCCGACAGGCGATCGCGATGATGCGAAACGGTCTTGACGCTTTCCTCCTGGGTCATGAACAGCACCGGGCGCACACCGGAAAATTGCGTCGTACCCAGGCGCACGAGGTCTTCGACCAGCGTTTCACCGTGCGTCGCGCGTATCTGCAACGGCTTCGCCGCGCGGGTATGCATTTCAGCGCGACGCGTGTCGGCATCCAGCAGCCAGACCGGGACCCGCGCGCGCGCCAGGCTGCGTGCCACGCCCAAGCCATTGGCTCCGGCGCCCAGTACCACGGCGGGCGTATCAGTGGCCACGTGCCGCTCCTGCGTTGCGACCGCGACGGTCGAGCACGTCGCCATAGACGCTGCGGTAACGTGCCACGCTCGCCGACCAGGTGCGTTCGCGCTCGACGAATTCCCGCCCATTGGCTATCACCGTGTCCCAGCTCGCGGGAGTCTCCAGCAGCTTGATCAAACACTGCGCGAGGGCCTCGGCCGATCCTGCGGCAAAAAGATGGCCATTGTGGCCGTCGCGAATCAGCTCGCGGTGGCCGCCGACATCCGAAGCGGCCACCAGCTTGCCCATGGCCATCGCCTCGAGCGGCTTCAACGGCGTCACCAATTCCGTCAACCGTCGCGAGATACGCGGATAGACCATGACGTCCATGGCGCTGTAGTACCTGGCGACTTCGCCGTGCGGCACGCGACCGACGAAATGCACCACGCGCTCGAGGCCGAGACGGGTGACCAGTGCCCGCAGATCGGCGTCCTGCGGTCCACCTCCCAGCAACAGCAGGCGTGCCTGCGGCACGGCGCGCAGCACCAGCGGCATGGCCCGGAGCAACACATCCAGCCCCTCATAGGCGTAGAACGAGCCGGCGAACCCCAGCGTGTTTCCGCGCGTGAGTCCATATTTCTCCAGCAACTCCGCATCGGCGGTGGCCATGAACCGAAACTGGGAGATGTCCACGGCGTTGGGAATGACGGTGATCTTGTCTGCGGCAATGCCGCGCTTCAGCATGTCGTCGCGCAAACCGTCGCAGATCGTGGTCACGGCGTCTGCCTGTTGCAGGGCCCGTGTTTCCAGCGCGCGCGTCAGCCGATATCGCGCCCCGCCCTCGCGCGCTGTACCGAGGTCGACGGCAGCGTCTTCCCAGAACGCGCGGACTTCATACACCACCGGGATGCCGACGGCCCGGCCCACCGCGAGCGCGGGGAATGCGTCCAGCACCGGGGAGTGCGCATGAAGAATGTCCGGATGCACGCTGTCCACCACTTCGGCAAGCCGGGTCTGCAATGCGCGCATCAGGTAGCGATACTGGAACAGCGGCAACCTTGCCAGGAAGCCGGACGCCGGCAGGGTGCGGTAAAACATCCAGTCGCCGACATGTTCCTCGCGCTGCCGGTCGCTGCCCTGCTTGGGACCGGTCATTTGCATCGTTTCCCACCCCAACGCACGCTGCGCGCCGAGGATGGCGAGCGTCCGGAAGGTATAACCGCTGTGCAAGGGCAGCGAATGGTCGAGCACGTGCAAGATACGCAACGGCCGGTCAGCCGAGGCCCCCGGCCGAGCCTGACGCTGCGCAACGCTCAGGACGTCGTTCATGGCGCCGCTCCGGGTGTCGCGCCACCTGCAGCGGCCAACCGTACCCGCGCATAAAGTGCGTGCTGCGCTTCCACGACCGGCTGCCACCCCAGCCGCTCCGCCGCGCCGCGGGTGGCGGCACGCGTCGGCGCCCGGTCCCGCAACCGCAGCCATGCGGCGGCAATGGCTTCGGCACTGCGCTGTGCGGCGATTTCCCCCACTTCAGGCGCATCCAGCAATTCGCTGATCCCGGCGAACGGCGCGGCCACCACCGGCGTACCGCAGGCCAGCGATTCCAGCACGACGTTGGGCATGCCTTCACGGCTCGATGCCTGCACCAGCACGTCCGCCGCGTTGTAGTAGTCACACAGCTCCGCGTGGGGGATGGCGCCAAGCATCCGCACGCGCGCGTGGAGACCAAGCTGTTCCACCAGGCCCTGCAGCTTGCCCTGTTCCGGTCCCTCGCCGGCGATCAACAGCGTCGCATCCGGCACGCGCGCCAGCGCCGCAATGGCAATGTGCACACCCTTGAGTGCGACCAGATGGCCCACCGTCAACCATACCGGACCCGTGAGACCCAATCTGGCACGGATCACCGTGCGGTCCCGTGGCTCGAAACGATCAAGGTCAACGCCATTGCGCAAAACCGCAATCTTCCCGGGATCCACGCCCAAGGCAGCGACCTTGTCCTTCAGCGCCTGCGATACGGCCACGATGGCAGCGGCGCGCTCTGCTGCCCACCGGATTTGCGCTCTGGGTCGACGATAGCGCGGGATCCACGCCACGTCGGTACCGCGCGCGGTGATCACCACCGGTTTGCCCAGGGCCGCGCCAAGCCGTGCTGCAGCCACGCCATCCGGATAAAAGTAGTGGGCATCGATCAGATCGAAGTCGGTCCCGTCGGCTTGCAGTTTCCGCAGGATCGGCAGAAGGGCGCGATGCATCAACCATGGCGCGATGCTCATGCCCAGCTTCGGAATGGCCGGATAACGGGGATGGCTGATCTGGATGCCATAACGCTGCTCCTGCACGGGCACCCTGGCAAATGCCGAGTAGGCCCCGAAGCGCGCATGCCGGAACGGAAACCATGGCACCGGCGCCACGACGGTCGCGGTAATCCGGCCGGAATCCACCAGGTGGCGCAACCGTTCCTCGACAAATACACCGTGGCGCGGCTGGACGGCATTCGGGTACAGACTGGTGAATACCAGCAGGCGAATCTTGCGTTCGCCACCCTCTTCAGCTCCGGCTTCGGCACTCCGCCGCGCCGCCTCGAAGCTTGCTTCAGCTGACGGGAGGACACCACTGGCAACGCCGTTGACGGATGCTGTCTTCATGGTTGTGCCCCGGCGGTCACGGCCCTGCGCGCCGGCCCGGCGGGGGCCGCGGCGGCGGGCTGCTGCATGCGGCGCAGGAAGGCGTCCAGCATCAGCAGGCTCCACAGCGTCGCGCTGTGATCGCACCGGCCAGCCGCATGTTGCCGCACCAGCCGATCGAGCATGGCCGGCTCGAAATACCCGCATTCAGCAACGGCTCCGGTAAGCAAGGCGTCCCGAGCGCGCTGTGCGAGTGGGCCACGCAACCATGCCGCCAAGGGCACGTTGAAACCCATCTTGGTCCGGTACAGCACGTCGTGCGGCAAATCCGGCTCGAGCGTTTTCTTGAGGATGTACTTGCCGGTACTTCCTCTCAGCTTCAACCCGGGCGGCAACGAGGACGCCCACTCGACCAGTCGGTGATCGAGCAGCGGTACGCGGACCTCCAGGCTGTGCGCCATGCTGGCCCGGTCAACCTTGGTCAGGATGTCGCCGGGAAGCCAGGTCTTGAAGTCCAGGTACTGGGCCAGCAGCAGCGGATGATCGGTAGGCGCGCGTTTTGCGTGGGCGCGGAACACGGCAAGTGCGCTGTAACCCTGAAGTTCGCGCTTGAAGCTCGCGCTGTACAGCTGCTGGCGCAGCGCCGCCGAGGTGGTGCTGACGGTATGGAAGTAGGCTTCCACATCGTCGCCGGCGAGGGCCTGCAGCGTGGTCTTGGCGCGCAGCGGGCGCGGTGCCCAGTCCGCCTTGGGATAGATGCTGCCCAATAGACCAAACAGCGGTTTGCGCAACGCCAGCGGCAAGCGCGCGCGCAGCCCGCTTTCCCACGCATGCAGGCGGTAGCGCCGGTAGCCGGCGAAATTCTCGTCGCCGCCGTCACCGGACAGCGCCACGGTCACCTGGGTGCGCGCCAACTCGCACACGCGGTACGTCGGCAGCGCCGAGCTGTCGGAAAACGGTTCGTCGTAAACCGTCGCCAGCGTGTCGAGCAGATCGTAATCATCGGCGCTGACCCGCCGCTCGAAATGCTGCGTATGCAGATGCTCGGCCACGCGTCGCGCATAGACGGTCTCGTCAAAACCGCCGTGGTCGAAACCGATGGAGCAGGTGCGCACCGGTTGCTGCGACGCCCGGCTCATGCTCGCCACCACGGCGCTGGAATCCACGCCACCGGAAAGAAACGCGCCGAGCGGCACGTCCGCAATCATCTGGCCTGCCACCGCGCTGTCCAGCAAGCCGTGGAGCTGCGCCGCAGCCTCATCCGCCGTCATGCCGGCGGCAAGCTTGAACGGCACATCCCAGTATTGCCGGGGGGCCGGTTCTGGTTCGCCGGCGTGCCAGCTCAACCAATGACCGGGCGACAGTTTGAAAATTCCGCGATAGATGCTTTTCGGATCCGGCACGTAACCGAGTGCGAGATAATCTTCCAACGCCTGCGGATCGAGCCGACGTTCGACGCCGGGATGCGCCAGCAGTCCCTTGAGTTCGGAAGCGAACACCAGATCGCCGGAGCCGGTGAAGCCGTAGTACAGCGGCTTGATGCCAAGGTGATCGCGGGCCAGATAGACGCGCTGCGTACGCATGTCCCACACCGCGAACGCAAACATGCCGACCAGGCGCGCCAGGCAGGCCTCACCCCACTGCTGCCAGGCACGCAGCAGTACTTCCGTGTCGCAGCGGCTGCGAAATACCGCGCCCTGCGCTTCCAGTTCGGCTTTGAGCGATGGGAAGTTGTACAGCTCGCCGTTGTAGACCAGCGCCAGACCGGCCACTTCATCCACCATCGGCTGCCGCCCATTGTCCAGGTCAATGATGGACAGGCGACGATGCCCCAGGCCCACGCCCTGGCCGAGATACATCCCGACCGCATCCGGTCCGCGGTGCCGCTGCGCATCCCGCATGGCCAGCAGAACCCTTTCATCCACACCGGCATGCTGCGACAAGACGATTCCGGCCAGACCGCACACGTCAGTTCTCCTTGTGCCCGGTCAAGCCGGACATCACGCGTGGCTGCAGGGCGCCCGTCTGCCGACCCAGCAGTTCGTCGTACAGTGCGACATACGCGGACACCATTGCGCGCAAACTGAAATGCGCAGCGACGCGCGCGCATCCGGCGTCGCCATGCCGACGCCGCAGTTTTTCATCTGCGACATAGGCGCGCAGAGCCGTCGCCAGGGCGCGTGGATCGCCGGCCGGCACCAGCGTACCGGTCACCCCGGTCTCGACCACCGAGGCGACGCCCCCGACGTCGGTTGCGACCACGGGCAGCCCGGCAGCCATGGCTTCCAGCAAGGTGATCGGCATGCCTTCGGCAACGGAAGACAAGACAAACACATCGCACTCCGCCAGCAGTTGCGCCACATCACCGCGGTTGCCGAGCAACCGCACCGTTTCCATCAAGCCAAGCTGGACAATCTGCTGGTCCAATTCCGCGCGTTGCGCCCCGTCACCGGCGATGATCAAGCGGCACGCGGCATTTTCTCGCCCGCTTTCTTCACACAAAAGCTTGAATGCAAGGAGCAAACCCGCGTGATTCTTGACCTTGTCGAGGCGTGCCACATTGCCAATCAGCACGGTGCCCGGCGGCGCAAAATCGCCCAGCTGTCTGCGTGGCCCGGACCGGATGCACGGCACATCGAACGGCGCCGCGTCGATTCCGTTCGCGATATACATCACCTTGGACGATCGAATGCGCACACGCTCCGTGAGCCAGATCCGCAAGTCCGGTGACACCGCGACGTACCGCCCAACCAGCGGCGCCATCCAACGCCGCAGCCGGTGGTATTTGCGATTGTCGCCGCCCGGATCGGCAGCGTCGCGTCCGTGTTCGGCGTGAACCTGTCGGTGCACGCCGGCCAGTTTCACGACCGGCGCCAGATCCAGCGTCCCGATGTTGTAAGTCTGTACCAGGTCCGGCTTCAGCGCGCGCAACGCGCGCCAGAATCGGAAATAGCAGGGCCAGTCCTTGCCCGGCTTTTTTTCAAGCGACACGCATGCGACGGCTGCATTCTCGATTTCATGCCGCCATGCTCCGAAGCCGGTCAGCACAATCACGGCGTGGCGGTAACGATCATGCGTCGCGTTGATCAGCGACACCACGACGCGCTCCATGCCACCGGTGTCCAGCCGGTAGAGCACGTGCACGATCAGGGGCCGCTCGTTCATGGCCGGCTCCGCGCAAGATCGGGTGCCCGCTGCGCCTGCACATCCGACGTGCCGGGTGCGGGCAGCGCCTGCGCAAAGGCATGCAGCCTCGTCCGCACCCGATCGACATCGTCGCTGGCAACCGACGACGACAATGCCCACACCGAAGATTGCGGGACCTGCCCACGCAGTACACCCCATGCCTGCAGCAACTTGGTCAACACTGGCGAGCGGGTGCAGCGACGATCCACGCAATACCAGTACCACACCAACCGCGAGCCGGTCGCACCGACCAGCCGCAGCTCTCCGGCAGTCGTGCTCCATCCGTTGGCGAGCTCAAGCTGTCGGCCGGCGCGGCTCAGGATTTTTGCGTGCGCCGGATCGTAGAGATCGTTGCCGTAGGTGATCAGGGTATGTCCGCGGCGTGGCTTGCCGGTATAGATGGCATGAAACAACTCGACCACATCACCACTGGCGACCGACTGATAGGACACGCGTACCTGCCCCGCCGCCCCCCTGAAGATCGGCCGCCAGCCGTCCGCGGCAGCTTGTGGCCCGCTCCAGCCCGCGACCGTTGGTGCGGTCAGGTGCATCGTTTCCGGCGGTGCCGGCGCCACCAGTCCGGTGGCCAAGGCCGGGCCCGCGATCAACAGCTCCACTGTCGCCAGCCAAACCACAGTGCGCGCAATGGCAGGCATGCCGCCATGTGCGGTGGGATGCTCCGGTGCGACGAATGGGTCGCGGAAAAACCAGCCGACCAGCAACAGCAGCACCAGCACCGTGCCGAAGAACTGCCAGCCAAAGATCATGTGGTCCGTGCCGGTCGCGTATTCCAGCCCCCAGGTTTCACCGATCAGCACGGTGAAATACACCCGCAAGCCGTTCGCGACGACCGGCGCCACCGCCGCCAGCGCCACGAAAACCACCCGCTTCCACCAGCGTCGGTACATCAGGTAGGCATACAGGCAGCCGAGTGCAGTGCACGCGATGAAGAATTTCACGCCGCTGCATGCATCGGCCACCATCCATGCCGCCGAGGGCGTGATGATCTGCCGGCCGTTGAGCAGGACCGGTGTGCCGGTCAGCTCCAGCGCGCGCACTGCAAAATGCGCCGTAATGTCCTGCAGCGGACCCACCAGCGCGTCGCCCCAGGGAATCGCGAACACCACCAGATAGCCGAGTGGGAACGCCAACACCCATAGCGCGCGCCATCCCCAGCAGGCCAGCACCAGCGCCGGGAACAGCGCCACGAACGCGAAATGCTGCGCCAGATTGATGTCGAGCAGGCGGCCGGCATACCAGACAAGCACCAATGCAGTCACCGCTGCCAGACCCCACACACTCGGCACCGGCGGGTTCGCCTGGAGTTGATGGCGCAGATTGAACGCCGCCCACAGGCTCAACGGAAAGATCAGAAAGCCGTACTGGTAGGTTCCATCGTGATCCCAGGTCCACACCAGTGATTGCACGGTCTGCCAGTAGCAGGCCAGCAGCACGACGACCGCGACGGCGAATGCGGCCGCGGCCAGCGCCCAGCCGGAAGTGCGCGCGGAAAAGCCAGCCGCGGCGGCAAGCGGCCTGTTCATGGGCACGCCTCCAATCCGGCAGTGCCCACGGTCTCCACGGAAGCTGCACCGGACTGGGCATTGCACAGTACGTTTTCATACGTGTCGAGACTACGTACCCAGTCATGGCGGGACAGCACCTCGGCGCGGGCCGCCGGCACCCGCACGGCTTGCGGCGCATCCAGCCAGCGCAGGGCTTCCGCCGCCATGACCTCGGGCGATTCATCGATGCAGCCCTGACGACCCGCGAAATCCGCGACGCCCGCGTAGGCCGCAGGCGTCGCCAGCAGCACCTTCTCCATGGCCAGCGCCTCCAGCACCTTGTTCTGAATGCCGCGCGCAATCCGCAACGGTGCCGCCACGGCATGAGCATGCGCCAGGTACGGCCGCACATCCTCCACCCGCCCGGTAACCGTAATGCCCGCGAGCTGGCCCAGCGCGCGGACCGCGGCTGTCGGCCTGCTCCCCACGATGTAAAAGCGGGCGTCCTGCCGTCGGGCGGCAATCCGCGGCCAGACTTCCTGCGCGAACCAGCGCACCGCATCCACGTTGGCGCTGTAATCCATGGCACCGACAAACACCACCACCCGTTCCCCCGGCCGGTAGGGACTGGAACAAGCTCGTTGCGGATCCCAGTACCCGGCATCCACCCCGTTGGGGATGCCGTGTACCCGGCCGGCCGACTCCGGCACCAGGTGTCGAAAAAACGCCGCTTCGGCTTCCGAGACAAACACGCTGGCGTCGAATTGCGTGGCAATCGTGCGCTCGAACTCCGCCAACCGCCGCGCTTCCCGCCGGTACAGCATGCGCTTCACGCCACCGCGGGCCTGCTGCGCATACTGGTGCCATTTGTCAGAGTCCACGTCCACAAAATCCATGACCCGGCGCAGCTGGGTGTGCCGCATGACGAACGGCGCCACGCCAGACGAATAGCACAAGGCCAGCTCCAGCTTGTGCTCGGCCAACAACCGTTCGACCCAGTGGCGCATCACGCGGTCGCGGTAAACCCCGACGGTAAGCGCTTCGCCTCGCGTCAGCGCGGCAAGCGCGCGCCAGCCCGCACGCCAAGGCGGCAAGGGCCGAATACACATCTCGGCGCACAAGGCCTCGACCGGCGCAAGGTGTCGCCAGTCGGCCGGATCGTCCACGAACGTGCCGAGATACACGCGGTAGCGTTCGGCGAGCCGCTGCAACACGTGGTACGAGCGGATCTTGTCGCCCTTGCTGGGTGGCCAGGGCAGTCGGTGGCAGAGGAACAATACCGATTGCATGCGTTACCCCAGATCCCGCGCAAGCCATGGGCCCAGCGCACAACTCACCGGCAGCGGCAGCCGCTTCCAAGCCTCGATGAACAGACTGTATTTGCTGTTCGTGGGACTGATATTGGGAACCGTGCTGGCTCGCACCAGGTAATAGGCATAGGGCAGCGGTTGTGGCTCGAAGCCCCAATGTTTCTTGAAGTGATAGGAACCGCTGTCCTGCTTGCTGCGGCCGTAGTCGAACAGCCGGGCACCGCGCTCGACCGCACGTTGCATCACCGCCCAATACATGAAATCGTTGGCCGCGAGATCACGGCCACGCGCCACGCTGCCGCCGTAATACGGATGCACCTCATCGCGAAAGTAGAAGCTCATGACCGCGGCCACCGGCTGCCCCTGGTGGGTGACCACGGTAACCTCGCAATCCTCGCCAAACGCCTGTTGCAGGCTCGCGTAATAGTTGCGCGACAACACCGGCGTACCCAGATTGCGCACGCTCTCGGCGTACACCCGGTAAAACTCGGCAATGCTGCCGCCATGGCGCGCTTGCAAGCCGGCGCCAACGCCCTTGCGCACCATGGCGCGCTGCTTGCGCGGGATCGCCTTGAGATTCTTGTCATGGTCCGGACAGATCGCCTTGCGGAAGCTGACGTACAGATCCTTGACCGGCCACGCGGGGTGGCGCAGCTCGCGGTCGCGCAGTTCGAGGTAATCGACGCGCAGCTCGTCGGCGAGTGCGGTCGCGGCCTGGATGAGCTGTGCCTCGCTGTCCGGGTCGCCCGCCACCACTCCGCCATACACGCAAAACGGCGTTGAAATCAGCGCGTGGCCAAACAGCCGGCTGCGCATCTCGGTGAGTGGCAGAACGCCCGTGATGACCCCATCCCGTTCCGCGTACAAATAGTGGCAGCGGTGACCAAGCACCTGCTCGAGGATCCCGCGCCAGGCCACCCGGTGGAAAAACGTGGCCCGCGGTGCACTCTCGACAAAAGTGTCCCAGTGCCGTTCGTCGCCCCTTCCCAAGCGCCTGACGGTGCAAGGGTCGGCGGAATGACTGTCGTCCGCGCGGTCGAGCATGTCGCAGGCCTTCTCAATGCGCACAGAGTTCGGCGACCTGCAGCGCTACCACCGGATAATCGGCGTGGGTGCGGGCGAGAAATACCCGATCCATGCGGTCGAAACGGAAGTCGCGCACGAGCCGCTCGAGCCGGGGCGCCGTGCGGGTCAGGTTCAGATAGTGGCGCACCCGGTTCTTGAGCGTCACGCCGGGCACTCGCGGCTGCTGCGGATCCACTTCCCATGGATGAAAATAGAAAACGCCGGAGCGCCGCTCGCGCCGGTTGACGCGTCGCAGGCCGTGCTTGAACAGCGCATATGGCAGCAGGCGGAAATAACCGCCGCCGCCACACGGCCAGTTGCGCCCGCACAGCCGCACCGTCGTCACCGGGATTTCGAGCAAGCCGGAGCGCTTCGCAAAAAACGGAAATCTCGGTGCCGCCGGCATGCCGTACAAATCATGATGGATCGGCACGATGCTGGAACTGTAGCGGTAACCTGCTTCGCGCAACTCCTCGTGAGCCCACAACGTGGTGGGTCCGATGGAATAACTGGGCGCCCGATAGCCATACACTGCGGTACCGGTGATGTCCTCAAGCAGACGTTTTGTGCGCGTGATGCTGTCGCGAAACTCCGCCCGGCTCAGATTCGTCAAGCGCTCATGGCCGAAGCCGTGGCTTGCGACCTCATGGCCGGCGGCGCCAATGTCGCGCACCAGCGCAGGGAAGCGTTCCGCCACCCAGCCAAGCACGAAGAAAGTGGCGTGCACGCTGTGACGCTCGAAAAGCTCCAGCACGCGCCGGGTGTTGCCTTCGACGCGAACGGGCCAGTGCGGCCAATCCTCGCGCCGGATGCACTTTTCGAAGGCAGCCACCTGGAAGTAGTCCTCCACATCCACCGTCATGGCGTTGGTGACGGGATCGCCTGGTGGCGGCAAGGAGCTCATTTGCCTTCCTGGCCCGAACGCGGGTACCGCGCGTCGGCCATCGCGGCCTCGTCCACGACCGGTGCCATCGACGACGCAGCCAGCAGCACCTCCCTGCGCCTCACTTCTTCGCGCAGCAGTTGCAACATGAATTTGCTGCGTTCGCGGTCCATCGTGGCGAGTCCGCCATCCCGTTGCGATGGTGTGGCGGCGTGCGTCAGGTCCAGGTCCTGGGGCATGGCGGGCACTTCCAGTGTCGGCGGCACGCCTGGCATCTCATCGTGGATCTCGTCGAGTACCACGGTGAGCGCCGATTGGTCCAGCTCGTGCAGTTCTTCCAGGTAACCGTGCAGCAACAGGCGGTCCATGACGAGATTGATCTTTCGTGGGATCCCGCGGCTGGCCAGGTAAATCCCGGCAAAAACGTCGGGCGTCAGTTCCGGATCGTTGTTCCAGCCGACGGCATGCAGGCGATGCAGGATGTACGCGCGGCTTTCCTCCTCGCTCATGGAATCAAGCCGGTGGGAGGCGATGATGCGCTGGCGTAACTGTTCCATGTGGTTGCTGACGATGATGCGCCGCAGTTCGGTCTGGCCGACAAGAAATACCTGCAGGAGCGCACGGCCCTTGAACTCGAAGTTCGACAGGATGCGCAGCATCTCGAGCGCCGCCGGGGTAAGCGTCTGCGCCTCATCCACCACCAGCAGGGAGTGCGTGAGACGGGCGCGCAGCGATATCAGATGCCGTTTCACATCCTGCAGCAGAGCCTCCTTGCTGCGCCCCTCATAAGGCAGGTCCAGTGCCGAAGCCACGGCCGGCAATATATCGTCGCCATCGAGATTGGCCGAGGCGATACTGGCTACGGCAATGTTGCGATGCGCGAGTGCTTCGAACAGCTTCTGGATGAGCAGCGTCTTGCCGGTTCCAACAGCACCGGTGATCACCACGAAACCTTCGCCCTGCTCGAAGCCGTAGAGCAGATACGCCATGGCGCGCTTGTGACTCTTGCTGGGGAACAGCATTCCCGGATCCGGGGTCAACTGGAAAGGCTTGCCACGCAGTTTGTAAAACGCCTGATACATGTCGTCCTCAGAACAGATGGGTGAACTGCAGGAAGATCACGTTCGCGCGGTATCCCCGTGCGCCCGCCGATCCGATGGACACATTGCGGGAATCACGACGCAGCCGCAGGCTGGCGAAATTTTTCGGGTTGAGTTGATGCACGACCGCCAGTTGCGCGTACTGGTTGTAGTTGGTCTGCCCATCCTGGTGCCGGTAACGCTGCCAGCCATAAGTGGGGGTCAACGTGGTGAACGGCCCGATATTGAACAGCCAGGCGACCTCCGCATTCGCCACTCTTTCCTGAGCGCTGCCCAACAGAAAATAAGTGCGTCGTTCGTCGTATAACGTCACCCGCAATATGCCTTTGGGCATCTCGTAGGCCGCCGACGCACTGGCGCGCTTCATGAGATAGACCCGCTGCTCTCTGAGTGAGGGAATCAACGGGAATCCGAGTGACGGGATAGCGTCCGCTCCCTGCCCCAGCAACTGCTGGTTGAGATCGGTTGGTCGTTCCACATAACTTACGGCAGTCGTCAGCAAGGCGGCTGTATGCGTCCAGGACAACTGGTAGCTGCGACCATAAAACCGGTGCCCGACCAGTACCTTGAAATGATTCCGCGTATTCGACCACTCGACGCCGGCATCCCAGAAGCTCGCACCCAGCCTGTCCACCGAACCATCTGCCAGGAATTTGTTTTCCTTGCCGACATCGGCAAGCAAGCTGGCGTTGTCACGGATCTGCACGGCGGCTCCCAGCCTGACCATCGCAAAACGCGATTTGCGGCCGGAATCAAACTCGATCCGCTGATCGGAATAGCCGAAGTTCCAACTCCACGTTTCGTACTGTGGGCTCACAAGGTTGAACTGCAGCGCATTGCTGGTGATGTCGGATATGCCGACCAGCAAATCGTTGCTTTGCGCGGGAATGCCTTTGTTGTTGTACCAAACGCGCCCGTAGCTGTAACGCAACATCGCGGTGCCGACCTTGCCGAGGTCCTGGATCCAGTACGGGCTTAGCGTGGCCCGCGCGACATTGGCGCTGTTATTGTCCAGGAAAAACGTGCCGGATCCGGCCGGCAATTCACTATTGATGACCTGGCGTCCATACAACGCACTGCCGTCGAGGAAGAAATGCTGCGAAAGAAGGGTGAGCGTGCCGTGAGTGTCGAGGTTTTGCGTCAACTGGTTATGGCGCGATTGCCCCTCGTACAGATATCCGGTGAGCGTGTAGTCGAACACTCCGGAAAGCCGCGGCCCGCTGTAGGCTGACTTGATGAACGGTTGAATCTCGGTGATCCAGCTCGTTTGTTTCGGCTTCCCGCTGGGCGCAAGCATGAGGTTATCGGTGTACAACTCACCGAGCGTGACACCCGTGACCACGCCCGGTGAGTCGACGCTCGGCTGCGGGATGACGCCCGGGGGCAGATTCTCGGAGTTCCCGTCGAGCCCGCCGGGGGCCGAGCTCGACGCAGGCACCGCCCCCACGTCCACGTTCTGGGCTGCGGCTCCGGCCAGCCAACCGCCCAGGGTGATCGACGACAAGACAACCGACGCCGACAGGGCACGCATCTTAGGCTTCCCCGGCAAGGCGGCCCTGGGAATACAGGCCCTGGTAGCCGTAGTAACTCTCACTTGCCGGCAAGCAGCTCATATTGAGAATCAGGCCGACATACTGCGAGTCATTCAAACTTTGCATAGCCGAATCGACGGTATGCTGACCTGTGCGACCCGCGGCTACCACCATACAAACCTGGCCCATGTGGGAAACCAGCGCCTGCGACTCCGGAGTCGCCAGCAAGGGTGAAGAGTCAAATACCACCAGACGGTGCGGATTCCGGCCGCCAAACTCTTCAAGCACGTATTCCATGCGGAGGCTGCCGAACAACTCGGCGGTCAGTGGATGGCGTCCCCCTACCGGCACCACCAGCAGATTCGGTACATCGGTCCGCACGATGACCTCGGCGGGCTGGCGCCGCTCGTCCACCAGCACGTCCATCAGGCCGGGCTGCCCGCCGAGTCCCAAAACGCGGGTGATGTGGGATTTCGGTATGTCGCCGTCCACCAGCAACACCTCGAAATCCAGTTCGCGCGCCAGACTCAGGGCAAGATTCAGCGCAGTAAAGGTCTTGCCTTCGCCTGGCACCGCGCTGGTCACCACGATGCGCTCTGCGTGCGCCAATACCTTGGGGCCATTTCCGATGGCATTTTCCATCAATGGCCGCTTGACGCGACGCAACTCATCCGCGAGTCGATCGTTCGCCTCGTCGCCAGCGGGGAGCAAACCCGCGCGCTCGAGCGCCATTTGATCCACGTGCCAGAGCGGCGCGGCTTCCGTGGCTTGCTCCACCACCCGCGCCTTGCCGGACAAACGCTCGATCGTCGGCGCCGAATGCGGCACTGCCGCCTCGACAGGTGGCGGTAGCGGCGGTTCAGGCTGCAAGGTCTTGAGCTTCTCGGCTGCCTTCTCAACGATGCTCATGCGGCCCCCACCACAAAGAAATGCTGCACCATCTGGGTAAGCTGTCCCTCAAAGGCGAACCCCAGCACCAGCACCATGGCCAGTAGACCGGCCCCGGTGCAAAACCCGACCACCTCGCGGCGCTGCTCGCGGCGCCGTGATGGCGACACGATCAAGCTGAGCGCCCCGAGTACGGGATAATCGCCGTACTCCCGCAAACTTTTGAGACTCACGAACACCGGATTTATCTTGTGCAGGAAATACGCAAACCCGCCGCCGATAGCCATCGCCAGCACGAGCACCAGCAATAACAACAGCCCGCGTTTCGGGCTAACCGGCAGCGGCGGAACGACCGGCGGATCGATAACGCGGAATTTCAGATTGTTGCCGCTCTGCGTTGCGTCCTGGGACAGCTCGGCCGTGTTCAGACGCTCCACCAATTGGTCGTACTGCTTCTTGGTCACGTCGTAATTGCGCATCAGCCGTTGCAAGGTGGCTTGCACGTCGGAGATCTTGTCCACATTGCCTTTGAGGTCGGCAATCTGCCGTTTCTGCAGAGCGACCTGCGTGGCCAGCGTCTGAATGCTGACCTGGGTGGAATACATGGATTTCTGCATCTCCTGGTATACCGGGTTGTCCGAGACCACGCCCATTACCGAGGTCCCAGCCGCATTCTTCAGCAAGGCTTCGCGCCGCGCCTGAAGTTGCGTGATCATGCGCCGGGTGGAAATCACGTCCGGGTATTCATCCGTATAACGCAGCAACAGCTGGTTGAGCTGCTGCTGGTAAGCCGTAATCTGCTTGTCGACCTCCTGGGTGCGTGGATCGATTCCCGATGAAGTCGAGCTGCTGTTTGCCATGTCGCGCATCTGCTGTTGGGTGGTCGCGCGACCCGCAACGGCTGCATCGTATTGGCCTTGCAAGTTCTGCAGTTGGGTCTCGGCCTCCTGCAGGCGCGTGAAATAATTGCTGCCGCCCTGGCTTGGAATGTAGCCGACGTTGGCCTTCTGAAAATCCGCGAGTTTCTGCTCCGCCTCGTTCAGCCGGCTGGCGTAAGCCTGGACCTGTTGCTGCAGGAAATCCTGGGCCGCCTCGGTGGAGGCGGTATTCGCACCCAGAGTGTCGTTCATGAGAATCTGCAGGAACGCCTGCACCACTTTCTGCGCCATCTGCCGGTCGGGATCGACGTAGCTCAGGTTGTAGAGGTCCTTGGGGCCGGCACCCTTCACCGTGACGGCAGCGCCAAGATTCGCCAGCAACTCATCCTTGTCTGCCGGGCTCGTGGCGCGCAGGGACAGGCCGGTCTTGTCTGCTACTGCCTCGAGATTGGGGCGTGAAAGCAAGGTCTGGGTAATGATCTGGAGGCGCCCCCGCACGTCTGGCTGCACCGCAACACCCCGCAGCAGCGGATTCGTCAACGCCTCGGTGTCGGCATACACCTGGGCGTTGGCCGCGTACTTGTTCGGCAGGCTGAACACCAGCAGCGCGCCGACGATCGTCACGCACCACGCGACCACCAGCGCATGCCATCGGTAGCGCCAAGCAGTGCGTGCCTCCAGCAGCACATGCTGAAACAGTTCTCGCAAATCGATCGATTGTTTCTGCATCGCTTCCCTTCCCCCGATGTCATTGTCGGTTTGCCATGCACTCGCGCCCGTCGCGTCAAAGCAATGACTGCGGAATGATCAAAATATCGCCGGGGTACATGGCCATGTTGTACTTGATCGCGCCGTTCATCAGATCGTCGAGCCGCACCGGGATGGTCTGCTCATTGCCGTCGGGCAGCCGGCGCGCAACCTTCGCACCGTTGCCTGCGGCAAACTTGGTTAGGCCACCGACTTCGATCATCACGTCGAGCAGGGTCATGCCGCTACGGTACGGCACCGCCTTGGGCATCGTTGCCTGCCCGACGACGCGCACCTGCTGGCTATAGGCGCCGACGAAACTCTTGACGATCACGGTCACCAGCGGAGAACGGACGTAGCGGCTCAGCGCGCTCTCCAGGTCGCCAGCCAATTTCTCCGGGGTTTCGCCGGCTGCCACGATGGATTGCACCAACGGGATCGAGATGCGCCCGTCGGGACGCACTGGCACGGTGGTGCTCAGGCTGGGATTGTCGCGCACGAAGATTTCCAGCGAATCACCCGGACCGATGATGTAGCGATCCACCGGCGCCGCCGCCGCGGCCGAACCATCGATAGTCGGTGCACTGCTGCAACCGCCTAGCAGCAACCAGCCAGCTACCATCACCAGCCAGAAGACGTAATTTCCCGGTAGCGGTTTCATCGCTTGTTCTCCCCGATTTCAGCGCGCGCCACGTCCGAACAGCACCACTTCCACGGTCTGGACCAGGATGCTCAGGTCAAACACGAGGTTGTGGTTTTTCACGTAGAACAGATCGAAATTCAGCTTCTGCTCGGCGTCCTCCAGGGACGACCCGTACGGGTAGTGAAGCTGAGCCCAGCCGGTCAACCCCGGCTTCACGCAATGACGCAAGCGGTAATAGCGAATGCGCGTATTGAAGTCGTCCACAAACTGCGGCCGCTCCGGGCGCGGACCAATGATGCTCATGTCGCCGCACAGCACGTTCCAGAGCTGCGGCAACTCGTCAAGCCGGGCGTTGCGGATGAAATGCCCGACTCGGGTCACCCGGCAGTCGTTCTTGCTGGCCCAACGGGCCACCCCATCGCGCTCGGCGTCGGTGCCCATGCTGCGGAACTTGATCATCGAAAACGGCTCGCCGTTTTCACCAACGCGTTCCTGGCGGTACAGAATCGGCGCACCACGACCTGACTCCAGCCGGATGGCCAGGGCCGTCAACAACATGAATGGCCACGCCACCAGCAACACCAGCGCGGCGACGGCCACGTCGAAGGCTCGCTTGATCGTGCGCCGCATCGGGGAGCTGTGGAATCCACCCGAAAATATCAGCCACGAGGGGTTGGTGAGATCCATCTTGATCCTGCCGGCCTCGCGCTCGAAAAACTCGGTAAGCTCGGTCACTGCCATGCCGCGTTGCTTGCACTCCAGCAACGCGTCCACCGGCAAGGTGCCGCGACGATCGTCCGGCCCCACCACAATTTCGTCCACGCCAAGCCGGGTCGCCCACTCATACAAGTTTCCGTCGGGATGCAGGAGCAAAGGCGCGGAGACGGATACCGGATCGGCACCAACCGGCACGTAACCCAGAACCTTGAAGCCGCGTTGATCGGTCTTGCGGCGCATCTTGTGGCTCACCTCGGCAGCACGCTCGCCGGCGCCGAACATCACCACGCGGCGCTTGAACAAGTCGGCGTCCACGAAACCCAGAAACGCCATCCGCCACAGCGCCACGACGAAGTAGCCGACGATCAGCGCGATGCCCAGAACCCCGCGACCCAGATAGGCTGGGGGAACCGCGTAATACAACACGGTAAGCGCGGTACCGCCCAGCATGAAGGCAACGCCTTGTCGACTGAGCCGCCCGAGCCAGCTCGCCCGCAGATGGACCTGGTACAACCCCAGCGCCGCCATCGAGACAATCAGCACCATCGCCACCAGCAGCCCACGCCAATGCAGCGCTTCGCTGAACGCAATCTGGGTGTCGACATTTCCCAGATAACGCAGCACCACCGCCGCATAGACACTCGCCACCAGCAGGACAAACTCGACCGACGCCAGCAGCAACTGCCAGTGCAGCGCACGAAATCGGAATAATCCGTACATGTCTGCGCCTCCCGCAGCGATGATTTCTTCCGTCCGCATGACTGGTCGCGACGGAACGGAAGTAATCACTCTCGCACCCCAAATGTGAAGCAAGTCACATTTTTTGATGATCTTGTGTGACAGGCTCGTGAGCGTACGGTCGTGGACCCTGGCTGTTTCAAACGCAACTGCTGTCACTCGGGTCCAGGCCGCTGCACTTTTCCTTGGTTTAGCCTTGAGCAAGTGACCTTCCCGTGAAAACGCCGGGGGCGGGGGGAGGTGTTCGCGCACTGCAACAACGGCACGGCGAGTGACTGGGGTGTCCAGGCCTGATTGACCGGCGCGCCGAAAGAGAAAGCTCTCCAGCTGACCCGTAGCCCTGAGCCACGCACAAACACCCGAACGTGAAACATGTTCGGCGAGGCACCCGCGATTTTTCCCTTTCACGCCCAACTTCGGCTTCATCGCCGGACATACTGGAGCGCTTCTTCAGCAGCCTCCCGCCGCCGTGTACCGAGGCGAACGTTGCGCCAAAACCATTCCAATCAGCGGTTGAGCCAGTCAACGGTCGAGCCGGACATACTCGTAGACCGATTGATTGAAGATCCCGTGCAGCGGTTCGATTCCGTCCCGGCCACCGTGCATGACAACCTTTTGCAATGCAGTGGCTGAGTAGGGCTGCTCCCGCAGCGGGCCCTGCGAGGGTGCGCACGCGACAGCCTTTCCATCGTGCTCGCGCCGCCGCTTCGGGCGACGCGAACGGACGAGCCTGCGGCACGCTGCCTGGTCGACTGGCAAGCCACCGCCACAACGGCAGTTCGCAGACCGCGGCGCCTGGCCGCTCTGGGTCACTCCCCGACAACTTTTGTATGGTCGATCATCCCTCGGCGGGGGGACGGACGGCGCCCCGTCGCGCAGAGCCAAGCCGTGCCCGCACCGGCTCGCCACGGAAAATCCGACCCGCCGGAACTGGTCTGCGCGCCTTCAGGCCCGCCGTGCCGCGCCGTTCTGCACCGAGGTGCGGCGCTCACCCGCTACCATGCCCCACCCATTCCATTGCGTGATGACCATCACGGTTACATGCATTGGCACGGATGCTGCTTTGCCATGCCCCGAACTACTTTTCGAGAAGCCGCCATGGATGAAGATCGCAAGCAGGGCGTCGCAGGCAGTACGCAGCATTTGCTGGCCGAACGGCTGCGGCAGCGATACGCAAGCTGCCGCGAGACACTGGCAAGCTACACCCGCGAGGCCGAAGCGCCGCCTGCCGCGACGAGGCCACCTCGCCACCTCGTCGTCGTGACGACCACCCCGCAGCCGCGCGTCATAGACACGGGTGAACGATTCGCCACGCTTTTTTCGCAGGCCTACAACGCGGCACGCGGTGCGCGGGACAACACTCCCGTGCCGTTGCCTCGTCGCCACCGGCAATAGGTGACGGCCCCGGTTGCCCGTTCCGTGGCAAGCGACACCGCATTGCGCCTGCGCCGCAGCGCACCGACGTGCGAAGATCGGACCATCACCGATCACGCCTCCACTTTATGACTTCCCAGAAATACGACTTCCGCCAGTTCCAGGAAGAGCTGGCACGACTCGAACAGAAGGTCGAGCAACAGCAGCCGGCCAAGCCGCTCGGCAAGAAGGCCGCGGCGGCGCAGCGGCTGGCAATGGCGCGGGAGGAATTCCTGGCGCTGCGCAAGCGGCACGAACTTAGCGTGGCCGACGTGGTGGCGTTCTTCCCGGAGGAGGAGGGCATCGCCTACCTGCAGCAGCTGATCGCGGCGGCGCAGGCGAAGCCGCGGCGGACGCGGAAGGCATAGTCGAACGTTGCCAGGGAACCGCCGCATGACGAGCATGCCGACCGACATCCGCGCCCTGCCGCGCGTCGCCACGAGCTGGCGGCGAACGTCAGCGATGCTGATGGCCGCAGCCCTGGCCATGCTGGGCGTGAGCGGCTGCACGCCGCTGCGCGGCACACACTCCTCGGTGGTGGTCACACCGCCCTCGCCGGTGCCTTCGGCACCGACGGTGCCGGTCGACACACCCGGAGAACTGTCGCTGGCGGCGATCGGCAGAAGGCTCCAGTCCGGCCATTACGCCGAAGGGGAGCAGGCCTTGCGCCAATATCTGGAACGGCACCCGGGCGACCGCACGGCGAAAGCCATGCTGCGCCAGCTCACCGCCGATCCGCGGCAGATGCTGGGCGAGCGCTGGCGTGCGCACGTGGTGCAGCCGGGCGATTCCTACAGCACCCTGGCTGGCCGTTATCTCGGCGATCCGGGCCTGTTCCTGATCCTGGCCCGTTACAACGGCTCGACCAACCCTTCGCAGTTGCGCGCCGGCGAGACGCTGCGCATGCCGCTGACTGCCGCAACCGATGCCGCCACAGGCGCCTCGACCTTGCCGACGGCGGTCGTGCGCAGCAGCGAATCGCCGGCGACGGCGGCGCGCCGACTGCAGGACGAGAGCGTGTCCCTGCTCGGCCAGGGGCACAAGGCGCAGGCGCTGGCCCGCCTCGACCAGGCATTGACCCTCGACCCCCGCCTGAAGCCGGCCGGGGCCGACGCCGCGACGCTGCGGAAACAGCTGCTCGACACGTACCACGAACGCGCGATCGTGCTGTACCGCGACCAGCAGTTGGACCAGGCCATCGCGCTGTGGGAACGGATCCTGGCGATTGCGCCGGACTACGAGCCGGCGACCGTCTACCGCACCCGCGCGCTCGAGCTCAAACAGCGGCTCAAGCAGTACTGAGCGCGACTCAGGGTTCGCCGGCGCCGTCTTCCCTAGCCGCCGACATGATCCGTGTCGGCCGCGTGACGTCCTCGCCAGCGGTCGGTGCGGATGCTCCGGAGCGGTGCTGCCGGGCCTGCAGCGCGCCGTTCATCAGGTTGAAGGCGGCGAACAGCCGGCCCAGCTCGTCGCGGCGGACCAGCCGGATACGGTGGCGGAAGTCGCCGCGCGCCACCTTCAGCAGCGCGTCGGCCAGCAGGTCCAGCGTGTTGAGCGGTCGGCGGAACAGCCAGTAGGCCGCGCCGACCACGGCCGCCAGGGTCAGCACCAGCACGATGACGATCACCCACAACGTGGTTCGCTGCGCCGCGCGCAGGGCCGCGTTGCTGATGCCCAGGCGCAGGTCGCCCACGACCTTGGCCTGGTAGTGGATGGGCACGTCGAACAGCAGCATCCCGCCCTGCCCGCGTTCGCCCGCGGTGTGGCTCAGGTAGCTCTGGATGCCGTCCGAGCGCGGCAGGTATTTTTCGCCGTCCGGAGCGGACAGCCGCTGGCCGACCTCCTGCGGCTGCGTGCTGGCGATGATGCCGCCATCGCGGTCGGCAATCGCCAGATAGCGGATCTGCCGGTTGCGCGAGACGTCGGTCACCAGCGCGCGCGTGGCGGCGTGGTCGCCGAGCAGCAGGTCCTCGGCCGATTCGCTGGCGATCATGCGCCCCATCGAACTGCCGAAATCCAGCGCCACGCCGGTCACCGCGGTGCCCTGCTTGGCGTAGATCGCAGCCAACCCCAGCATCAGCACCAGGCTCAGGATCGCGCCCAGGCCGCCGGCCCAGCGCAGGCGCAATGAAATGATGCGGGTCGCCAGCGGGTTCTCGCGTTCGCGCTCGTACTCGCGCGCGGCCAGGCGCAGGTCGTCGATGACCTCGGCGCCGCGCTGGTAGCGCGACTCCGCCGCCGGCGCCAGCAGGGTGCGCGCGATGCTGACCAGGATCGACGGCGTGGCCGGGTCGCGCGGGCGGATCGGCGGGCGCGGCGAGCGCAGGCGCTTGCGGACCAGTTGCTGCACGTTGCCGATGTCCGGCCACGGCAGCTTGCCGGTGAGCAGCCAGTACAGCACCACGCCCAGCGAGAACAGGTCGCTGCGTGCGTCGGTGCGTTCGCCGCGCAGGCGTTCCAGCGCCATGTAGGCCGGCGTGCCGCCGATTTCCGCCGGCACGCCGCCGGCGTCGCGCGGCGCGCCGCGGCGTTCGGCGATGCCGAAGTCGCTGATCTTGGCGTAGCTCCAGCCGTCGACCAGCATGATGTTCTCGGGCTTGACGTCATGGTGCAGCACGCCGCGCGCATGCGCGTAGTCGAGCGCCGCGGCGAGCTGGCCCACCAGCTCGATCACCACCGGCAGCGGCGGGAACCCCTCGCGGGCGACCTTGCCGGCCAGCGTCTCGCCCGACAGCCGCTCCATCGCGATGTACGAGCGGCCGTCGTCGGTCTCGCCGACGTCGAAGATGGTGACGATGTGCGGATGGGTCAGGTGGCCGGCGGCACGCGCCTCGACCAGGAAGCGGCGCCGGTAGGCAGGGTCGGCGGCAATCTCGCGGTGCAGGCACTTGATCGCCACCTTGCGCTCGATGTCCGGGTCGAAGCCGGCGTAGACGACCGCCATCGCGCCTTCACCGAGCACGCCATCGATGCGGTAGCGGCCGACCTGCCGCGGGGTGGTGCCTTCGCTCACGGTGACCCGAACCACCACCACGCCAGCGCCCCCGCCCCGCCCAGGGCGGCAAGCAGCACGAGCATGCCGATCCAGCGCCGCGACGCTGGGTCCGGCTGGTCGCACTCACGGGTCAGGAACACGAACTCCGCCTGCCCCAGCCGGATGTGGTCGCCGTGGCGCAGGGCCACCTCGTGGATGCGCCGGTCGTTCACGAAGGTGCCGTTGGTGGACAGCGTGTTCACGATGACGCAGCGGCCATTCTGGTTGGTGATCCAGGCATGGTTGCCGGATACGCTCAGGTCGTCGATGACGATCTCGTTGTCGCTCCGGCGGCCGATGGCCTGCCGGCCCGGACGCAGGGTGAAGCGCCGGCCTTCGATGCCGGCACTGGTGCCTTCCAGCACCGGTTCATGCACGCTGGCCCGGTCGTCCGTCGCGCTCCCGGCGTCGCTGGCGTACCGCCGCAACGCCTCGGTGGAGAAAAACCGGGTGCCCTGCGGTCCAGAAGATCGCTCGCCGGAACGCCGAAACGACGCCTGCCCACGCTCGCTCATCGAAACCCCATTCCCCTGGCCAGCCGGCACTATAGCCAACTGGCGACACCCGGTCATGAAGAGCATGCCACCGCCGCCTGACAAGACTGACGCGCGCGTCACATGCCTGAACGCTGGCCGCCGCCGGCAACCCGTGTTCACTGTCGGTTGAACGGGCCGGCCAGAGACTTCGGGCTCCCCCCCAGGCAACGAGGTGTCCCCATGACCAGCAAGCTTGCCCGATCGACCCTCACCCTGGCGCTGGCCACGCTGACGCTGGGAATTTCCGCCACCGCGGCGGCGCAGCAAGCCATGACCGAGCCGCAGGCGCAAGGCCGGCTCACCGCGCAGGGCTACACCCGGGTACACGACCTGAAGTTCAAGGATGGCATGTGGCACGCCGAGGCCAGGAGCGCGAACGGCAGTCGGGTGGATCTGCGCATCGACGCGAAGAGCGGCCAGGTGTACCCGGACAAACAGGTGTCGCGGCTGAGCAAACAGGACGTGCGCGCGGCACTGGAAACCCAGGGCTACACGCGGGTGCACGACGTGGACTTCGATGACGGCATGTGGAAGGCCAAGGCCAGGAACTCCGCCGGCAACCGCGTCAAGCTGAAGATCGACGCCACCAGCGGCAAGGTGATCGGCACTTATTAGGGGCTGCTTACCAACACCCCCTGTCAGGGTCCCCGCCCGGCGCCGGATGGACCGGACGTCGCACGCTCTCTACCATCGGGGATTCCTTTCCCCGACAGGTGACGCCCGTGAAGCGATTGCTCCTTTCCGTCCTGATCATGGCCGCGTGTTCGGCGGCCCAGGCCACCGACGCGCCGACCTTCAGCACCGAGCGCCTGTCCGCCGAGGTGAAGGCGCTGTCTTCGGACGCGTTCGAGGGCCGCGGCCCGGCCACGCCGGCCGAGGCCAGGACCATCGACTACGTGGTGGCGCAGATGAAAGCCGCCGGGCTGCAACCCGGCGGCGACCTCAAGGACGGCAAGCGCAGCTGGACCCAGGCGGTGCCGCTGCGGCGCAGCCGGATCGTCGGCACGCCCGCGCTGAAGCTGAGCCTCGGCGGCAAGCAGGAAACGCTGACCCAGGGCGAGCAGATCGCCGTGCGCGCGCCGATGGACGGCTCGACCACGGTGGCAATCGAGAACGCGCCGCTGGTGTTCGTGGGCTACGGCGTGAAGGCGCCGGAGCGCAACTGGGACGACTTCAAGGGCGTCGACCTGCACGGCAAGATCGCCGTGGCGTTGATCAACGACCCCGACTTCGAGACCGGCCACGGCGACTTCGGCGGCAAGGCGATGACCTACTACGGCCGCTGGACCTACAAGTACGAGGAGGCCGCGCGGCAGGGTGCGCTGGGCCTGCTGATCGTGCACGAGACCGCACCCGCTTCTTACGGCTGGGCCACGGTGAAGAACTCCAACACCAACGCGATGTTCGACATCGTGCGCGACAAGCCCGGCTCCGTGCATCCGGAGCTGGAAGGCTGGATCCAGCGCGATCTCGCGGTACGCATGTTCAGGCACGCCGGGCTGGATTTCGACGCGTTGAAGAAGCAGGCGCAGACGCGCGACTTCAAGCCGGTCACGCTGGAAGGCGAGAGCCTGTCGGCGAACTTCAAGGTCGACGCCGAGGTGATCACCTCGCACAACATCGTGGGCCGCGTCGAAGGCAGCAAGCGCCCGGACGAGACGGTGATCTACAGCGCGCACTGGGACCACCTCGGCGTCGGCGCGCCCGACGCGAAGGGCGACCGCATCTACAACGGCGCGGTCGACAACGCCACCGGCACCGCGGCGCTGATCGAGATGGGCCGCGCCTTCGCGCAGGGGCCGAAACCCGAGCGCTCGGTGGTGTTCCTCAACGTCACCGCCGAGGAGAAAGGCCTGCTCGGCTCCGAGTATTACGCCGCCAACCCGCTGTACCCGTCGGCCACCACGGTGGGCGTGCTCAATCTGGACGCGCTCGACCCGCACGGTCCGGCGCGCAACTTCACCATCTCCGGCAGCGCGAAGCTGGACCTGCTGGACGACCTGATCGCCGAAGCGAAACGGCACGGCATGACCTACACCGCCGACCCGAAGCCGGAGGCCGGCTATTTCTTCCGCTCCGACCACTTCTCGTTCGCCAAGCGCGGCGTGCCGGCGGTGTCGTTCGGCTCCGGCAACGACTGGGTCGACGGCGGCCTCGAGGCCGGCAAGGCGGCGGAAGACGACTACAACGCCAGGCGCTACCACCAGCCCGCCGACGAATGGCAGGCCAGCTGGCCGTTCACCGGCATGGCGCGCGACCTGCAGCTGCTCTACGCCGTCGGCAGCAATCTGGCGAACTCCGGTCAGTGGCCGAACTGGAGCAGGGACTCCGAGTTCCGCGCACTGCGCGACGCCAGCGCCGCCGAACGCAAATAGCCGTGGCAGTACTCCCTCCCCTGTCCGCAGGGGAGGGCTGGGGTGGGGTCAGCTCTTGATCTTCCCGCCAGCCTGAGCACCCCCTCTCACCCCCTGCACGCAGGGGGAGGAGCAAGAGCGGTCAGTGCCGCCCGCAGGCCCAGCGCAGGAACAGCGGCAGCATCTGCTTCCATGACGCCTGGTTGTGTACGCCGCCGGGCAGCGGAAACAGCGCCGCGTCAGCCTGCCGCGACGGATGCCCCGCACGGTCCAGGTTGATCGAATAGCCGAGCTGCCTCAGCCCGCGCAGGCTGCGCGACGATGCATGGTCACGCCACGCGGGCGAACCACGCGCCGAGGCCGGGCAGATGCAGGTGCTGCCCGTCGAAGCTGCCGCCGGCCAGGCCATGGCCGTCCAGCGGACGCTGGCGCGCGAACGCTGCCGGCAGTGCGAGTTCGGTGGCGGCAGCGGACAGGTTGAACGCCACCAGCACGGTTTCGCCGGCATGGCGACGGGTGAACGCCAGTACCGGCTCGGCGGTGTCGAGGAAGGCGATGTCGCCCCAGCGCAGCGCCGGCTGCGACCGGCGCCAGTGCATGAAGCGGCGGAAACCGCTCAGTGCCGAGGCCGGATCGGCGTCCTGCCGGTTCACCGCCAGCGCGCGGTGCTCCGCCGGCACCGGCAGCCACGGCAGGCCGCGGCTGAAGCCGGCCTGCGCATCGGCATCGCTCCACGGCATCGGCGTGCGGCAGCCGTCGCGGCCCTTGAACTGCGGCCAGAACGCGATGCCGTAGGGATCCCGCAGCGCCTCGTAGGGCAGCATGGCCTCGGTCAGGCCCAGTTCTTCGCCCTGGTAGACGCACACCGAACCGCGCAGCGAGCAGACCATCGCGGTGAGCAGGTTGGCCAGCGACGCCGACGGCCGGTCGCGGCCCCAGCGCGTCAGCACGCGTTCGACGTCGTGGTTGGAGATCGCCCAGCACGGCCAGCCCTCGCTCATCTGCGCCTCCAGCGCGCGCACCGTGTCGCGGATGTAGGCAGCGCTGAAGTCGTCGGTGAGCAGTTCGAAGCTGTAGCCCATGTGCAGGCGGTCGGGCCGGGTGTACTCGGCCATCGTGGCCAGCGAATCCTCCGAGGAGATCTCGCCCAGCGTGGCCGCGCCCGGGTAGCGGTTCACCAGGGCGCGCAGTTCGGCAAGGAAGGCCAGGTTCTCCGGCTGCGTGTTGTTGTAGTAGTGGTACTGGAACGCGTACGGATTGTCCGGACTGAAGCCGCGGCCCACGCGCCTGTCCTTCGGCTTGGGCGGGTTGTCGCGCAGTTGCGCGTCGTGGAAGCAGAAGTTGATTGCGTCCAGGCGGAAGCCGTCCACGCCCTTGTCCAGCCAGAAGCGCACGCTGTCGAGCACCGCCGCGCGCACTTCGGGGTGGTGGAAATTCAGGTCCGGCTGCGAGGTCAGGAAGTTGTGCAGGTAGTACTGGCCGCGGCGCGGCTCCCACTGCCAGGCCGAGCCGCCGAACAGCGACAGCCAGTTGTTCGGCGGGCTGCCGTCGTCCTTCGCCTCGGCCCACACGTACCAGTCGGCCTTCGGGTTGTCGCGGCTTTGCCGGCTTTCGCGAAACCACGCGTGCTCGACCGAGGTGTGGCTGAGCACCTGGTCGATCATCACCTTCAGGCCCAGCGCGTGCGCCTTCGCCAGCAGCGCGTCGAAATCCGCCAACGTGCCGAACAGCGGATCGACGTCGCGCTGGTCGGCGATGTCGTAGCCGAAGTCGGCCATCGGCGACTTGAAGAACGGCGCGATCCAGATCGCGTCCATGCCGAGGCTGGCCACGTAGTCGAGCCGCTCGATGATGCCCGGCAGATCGCCCACGCCGTCGCCGTCGGTGTCGAGGAAACTGCGCGGATAGATCTGGTAGATGACGGCTCCGCGCCACCAGGGTGCATCGGTCATTTGCTTCTCCCGAAAATGCCTGACGGAATGCCGCGGCACGTCCGAAGGCGCCGCTTTTCCGTTCGTCGGGGAGCTTAGCGGGTGCATGTGAGCCCACCGCGGCAGTGCATACGTATTCATCAGATCCTGCTATCGCAAAGCAGCAATGCGCCTGCGCAGCGTCACAGACGACTCCGCGCGGTTGCGCCGAAGCGCGGCGAACATTGGTGCAGTCGCGTTCGCACGGCACCATCGGCCGCGCGGGAAATTCGCGCTGACGATGCGCCCATCGCGTCTTTCGCTGTCGGTTGCGATGCACAGCAGCACAATGAATACGTATGCAGGAACGGTCCGACTGTCGGGAGCCGCCCTACCATGGCTCCCGCGTCCAGACTGTCCTTGCCACGCGCATGCGTGCCGGCCGTCACGACGTTGGGGCTAGAGCAATTACAAAAAGTGACGCGCAACTCCGGGAGGGGACAACGGTGATACTCAAACGCAATGTGCTTGCCTTGGCGCTGGCATCGATCGGTTTCAGCGCCACCTCGGTGGCCTACGCGGCGGCGCCGCAAGTCGGCAACAGCGACCGGGCGATCGGCCAGGACGCGACGACCCAGGACGCCACGTCCACCGCCAAGGCCAAGGCCAAGGCGAAGCAGGACGCCCGCGCCAAGGACCTGCAGGCGATCACGGTGACCGGCTTCAGCCGCAGCGTGGAATCGTCGATCGACATCAAGCGCGACGCCGACACGATCCAGGACGTGATCACCGCCGCCGATATCGGCGGCCTGCCGGACGTATCCATCTCCGACGCGCTGACCCGCCTGCCCGGCGTCTCCGCCGAGCGCATCAACGGCGAGTCCAGTGCGATCAACATTCGCGGACTCTCCGGCGATTTCGTCGAAACCACCCTGGACGGCCGCG
Organism: Rhodanobacter sp. KK11; assembly: GCF_033345435.1. Classification (NCBI taxonomy): domain Bacteria; kingdom Pseudomonadati; phylum Pseudomonadota; class Gammaproteobacteria; order Lysobacterales; family Rhodanobacteraceae; genus Rhodanobacter; species Rhodanobacter sp. KK11. Next base: position 135,210 of record NZ_JAWPMI010000006.1, on the reverse strand, counting down.
AACAGGCTGCCACCAGTGGCAGCCGCGTCACCGAGTTCGACCAATACCCGGCCGAGCTGATCACCCAGGCGGCGGTGTACAAGTCGCCGAAGGCTTCGCTGATCGAGGGTGGCGTGGCCGGCACGGTGGCGATGGACACCGCCAACCCGCTCGAGAACGCCAAGCAGTATTCCGGTGTGCTCAACATGCGCGGCAGTTACAACGACCGCGCCAACGAGACGGTCGGCGCCAACTCCAACGGCTACCGCGTCAGCGCCTCGTTCCAGGGCAAGTTCCTCAACGACACCCTGGGTGTCGCCGCCGGTTTCGCCTCGCTGTACCAGCCGCATGTGGCCGACCAGTTCAACGGTCTGGCCTACAACGGCCAGAAGGATCTGAACGGCGACGGCCAGAACGAATACATCAGCGAAGGCTTCGAACTGCAGCAGAACGGCGGCATGCTTCGCCGCAACGGCTACATGGGCGTGCTGCAGTGGAAACCCAGCGACGGCTTCGAACTGAAGGCCGACGGCTTCTACTCGCAGTTCACGAACAATTCCTCGGGCCGCGGCTTCCGCGTCAAGACGCTGTCCGACGGCATCATCACCAACCCGGCCGTGCTCGCCAACGGCGCCATGGTCGGCGGCACCGTCAGCAGCAACCCGGGCGATCCGTACTTCACGGTGCAGACCACCAGTGACGACAACACGCTGAAGACCAGCGTGCTGTCCGGCGGCCTCAACGCGAAGTGGACCTTCGGCGGCTGGACGATCAGCTCCGACGTCGGCTACTCGCGCGCCAAAAGCGACTTCAACAACGGTGTCACCTGGGGCCTGCTGTACGACGACATGAGCTCGGCGCACCCGAACCCTGCCGCCAACCAGTCGGTCAACTACCAGTTGAACGGCCTCAATCCGGCCACCGTCGGCTTCAACCAGGACTACACCGACTACAACCGCATGGGCCTGGGCAAGGCCGGCGTGTATCCGTACATCTACAAGGACGAGAGCAAGTCGTTCAAGACCGACGTGCGCTACGACTTCGTGGACAACAGCTTCCTGTCCGGCCTCGAGGCCGGCGTGCGCTACGCTCGGCGCACCTACAACGCCGACCGCAGCGCGTTCGAGTACGGCAACGACTTCGGCCAGTACGCAACGGGACAGGAGCCGCTGGCGCTGAACCCGGGCAATGCGCCGAAGGTGTGCTTCAAGGGCAACCTGTCCGGCTTCCCGTGCTTCCTGTCGATCAACACGCTCGCCGTGCTGGGCGCCAACGGCATCACGCCCACGCCGGTGAAGAGCTGGCAGAACAACTGGACGATGATCCAGAGCGCCGAGGTCGATGAGCACATTTCGTCCGGCTATGTGATGGCGGACATCGACACCCGCGTCGGCGACCGCAGCCTCACCGGCAACGTCGGCGTGCGCGTGGTGCACACCTCGCAGTACAGCAACGGCCTGCAGCAGATCGGCAGCGGCCAGGGCGAGGCGATCACTGACCAGCTCGGCGTGGTCAGCACGGACTACATCCATGTGCGCCGCGGCAAGTCGTACACCGACTACCTGCCCTCGTTGAACCTCAACTACCACCTCGACGACAACAACCAGCTGCGTTTCGCCGCGGCCAAGGTGATGTCGCGCCCGCCGTTGAACAAGATGCTCACCGGCTCCGGCTCGTGGATCGACGGCAACAAGTACAACATGTGGGGCAACACCAGCCCGTTCCTCGACCCGTTCTACGCCAAGCAGTACGACCTGTCGTTCGAGCACTACATGCCCGACTCGTCGGGCGCGTTCGCCGCGGCGCTGTTCTACAAGCACATCGATTCGTTCATCGAGAACTATACGATCGACCCGTTCGACTTCGCCGCTGCCGGCATCCAGGTGCCGATCAACCCGGCCACCAGCCAGCCCTACGAGAACGGCCAATACCAGACCGCGGTGAACAACACCAAGGGCGGTTACGTGCGCGGCATCGAGCTGAGCTACTCGCAGGTGTTCAAGTTCCTGCCGGGCGCCTGGTCGGGCCTGGGCTTCGCCGGCAGCTACTCGTACTCGCAGAGCGCGGTGACCTCCACCTCGACCCTGGGCGGCGCCTCGCAGAAGATCGGCCTGCCCGGCCTGTCGCCGAAGGTGATCAACGGCACGCTGTTCTACAGCCTGGGCGGTTTCGACACCCGCGTCTCGGTACGCCATCGCAGCCGCTTCGTCTCCAGCCAGATGGCGATCGATTCGCAGCTGGTGTACTACGCGCCGGAGACCGTGGCCGACTTCCAGGCCTCGTATGCGTTCAACAACGGCCTCAGCGTGCTGTTCCAGGTGAACAACCTCACCGACCAGCCGACCCGCACCTACTTCGGCAACCCGCTGGAGACCGGCACCCTGCAGTGGTTCGGCCGCCAGTACTACATGGGCTTTACCTACGCACTGTAAGGTCGCTGCCGGGCATCGCGTCTATCGCGATGCCCGGTCCGCTCTCCCCTGCCCGGCCCGCTCGCTTCCGGAGCCGGGATTTTTCCGGACCGCTGTGGCAACGGCGTCCGCGCAGATTCCACGGGAGGCCACATGCGACACCCCGCACTCCGTCAGCTTGGCTTCGCCCTCGCCGCACTCACGCTGGCGCTGATCGGCGGCATCGCGCCGGCGCAGCCCGTACCCGTTGGCCATGCTCGCACCGCCGCACCCTCCGGCGTGTGGTACGAGATCTTCGTGCGCAGCTGGTACGACACCGACGGCGACGGCATCGGCGACCTGAATGGCGTCACCGCGAAGCTCGACTACCTGCAGTCGCTCGGCGTCAGCGGCATCTGGCTGATGCCGATCAACCCTTCGCCCAGCTACCACGGCTACGACGTCACCGACTATCGGGCGGTGAACCCGCCGTACGGCACGCTGGCCGATTTCCGCCGCCTGACGGAGGAGGCGCACCGGCGCGGCATCAAGGTCATCATCGACATGGTGATCAACCACACCAGCGACGAAAGCCCGTGGTTCAAGGCCGCGCTGGACCCGCACAGCCGCTACCGCGACTGGTACAGCTGGGCCGGCAAGTACACCGACCTGGCCAGCGGCAGCGCCGCCGGCAGCCGGGCCTGGCAGGCGGCGGGCAAGCAACACTACCTGGGCATCTTCGCGTCGGGCATGCCCGACCTGAACTACGACAACCCGGCGGTGCGCGCCGAGATGATCGCGGCCGGCCGGTTCTGGCTGCAGCAGGGCGCGGACGGCTTCCGTCTCGACGCGGCCCGGCACATCTACGAGAACTTTCCCTGGGACGCGGACGACCCCGCCACGCTGGCGAAAAACCTCGACTGGTGGAACGCCTACCGCCGCGGCCTCGACGCGGTGAACCCGCACGCCCGGCTGGTCGGCGAGGTGACGCAGCCCGCCGCTTCGCAACTGGCGCCCTACCTGAAACCGCTGGACGCGGTGTTCAACTTCCCGCTGGCGGCGCAGCTGATCGACGCGGCGAAGAGCGAGCGCAACCAGGGGCTCGCCCCCACGCTCGAGCGCAGCTACGCCAGCTACCGCCACGCCTGCCGCTGCGACACGATCAGGGACGCGCCGTTCCTCTCCAACCACGACCAGGAACGCGTGATGAGCCAGCTCGACGGCAACGCTCGGCACATGCGCATGGCCGCTGCCATGCTGCTCACGCTGCCGGGCGAACCGTTCCTCTACTACGGCGAGGAGCTGGGCATGCTGGGCAGGAAACCCGACCCCGCGCTGCGCGGACCGATGCGCTGGCAGGCCTCGCCCGCCACCCGTGGCGAAACCCGCTGGAAAGCGGTGGACGCCGCCAACCTGCCGCTGTCGGTGGCCGCGCAGCAAGCCGACTCGCACTCGCTGCTGAACCGCTACAGGGAGCTTGTCCACTGGCGCATCGAAATCCCGGCGCTGCGCGCAGGCGGTTTTGCCGCTTACCCGCACGCGAGCGACCACCTGGCCGCGTGGCAGCGCCCGTTGCCCGGGGGCGGCGTGCTGGTGGTACACAACCTCTCCGGCCAGACGCAGACGATGGCGCTGGACGTGCCGGATGAACCACGCTACACGCGCGTGCTCGAGGCAACCGGCACGGGCGCCACGATCCATGACAACACGCTCAGCGTGCCGGCCTACACCAGCGTGGTACTGCAATGACGACGCGACGCAGCCCGCTTTCCCTGGCCCTCGCCAGCTTCCTGCTGCTGGCCACGCCGGCGGTTTCGCTGGCGGGCACAGCGGTTGCAGCCATCTCCGCCGACGCGCATGCCCTGGCGTTCCGCATCGGCGGCACGGCGTTGTCGGTACGGCTGGCCGGCAACGGCGTGCTGCACGTGCAGGCCTTGCCGCAAGGCGCCAGCGACGTGCCGACCCTGGTGATGGATCCGCATGCCGCGCCATTCGCCGACGACACCGCCCGCGTGCAACGCGACGATGACGGCGCCACGCTGGCCGATGCACGGCTCAGTGCGCGCTGGAACCGCAAGGCCGAAACGCTCACGCTCGCCGACGCGCAGCACCGTCCGCTGCTCACGCTCGATCTCGCCGCTCTCGCGCAAGGCCGCGTCGTGCTGGGTCATGCGCGTGCTGATGCGCTCTACGGCATCGCCGGCTACGACAAGGACGCCGATGCCTCCGCCGGCCTGCTGCGCAGCGGTGCGTGGGTGGCCAAGGCCGGCGAGCAGGGCCACGCCGGCGCGCCGTTCGTGTGGAGCACCACGGGCTGGGGCGTGCTGGTGGACAGCGACGGCGCCGACTTCGCCTCGCACGCTGCGCGCCTCGTCGTCGACAAGCTTTCCAGGCCGGCCGTGGACGTCTACCTGATGGCCGGCACGCCGCCCCAGCTATTCGCCGGACTGGCCGATCTCTCCGGCCGCACGCCGCTGTTCCCGAAGTGGGCGATGGGCTTCACCAACAGCCAGTGGGGCATCGACCAGAAGGAACTGCTGCAGATCGTCGACACCTATCGCATGAAGCACATCCCGCTCGACAACATCACGCTGGACTTCGACTGGAAGGCCTGGGGCGAGGACGACTACGGCGAGTTCCGCTGGAACCCGGCCAAGTTCCCCGACGGCCCCGGCGGCGCGCTGGCGAAGCAGCTGGGCGCCCGCGGCATCCGCCTGACCGGCATCATGAAGCCGCGCATCCACGTCGACACGGTGGAAGGACGCTACGCCAGCGCGCACGGTTTCTGGGTGCCGGGCGAACAAGTCAGCGACGATTATTTCTCGCACAAGCCGGTGAAGGACATCGACTTCGACCTGGCCGCCGCGCGCGACTGGTACGGCAAGCTGGCGATCAAGTACGGCTACGACCACGGCATCGCCGGCTGGTGGAACGACGAGGCGGACACCGTCGGCAGCGACACCGAGTTCATGAACATGCAGCGCGCGCTGTACGACAGCCAGCGCGCCGTGTCGGACCAGCGCGTGTGGTCGATCAACCGCAACTTCTGGCTGGGCGCGCAGCGCTACGCCTACGGCCTGTGGTCGGGCGACATCGCCACCGGCTTCGCCAGCATGGCCGGCCAGCGCGCGCGCATGCTCAGCGCGGTCAACGTGGGCGCGATGCAGTGGGGCATGGACGGCGGCGGCTTCCGCGAGGGCACGCCGACGCCGGAGAACTATGCACGCTGGATCCAGTTCGGCGCGTTCACGCCGATCTTCCGCGTGCATGGCGATTTCGGCCAGAAGCGCCAGCCGTGGGTGTACGGCGCGGTCGCCGAAAAAGCCGCCACCGCGGCGATCCGCCTGCGCTACGCGCTGATCCCGTACATCTACAGCTACGAGCACGCGCGCCGCGCCAGCGGCGTGGGCCTGGTGCGTCCGCTGCTGTTCGACTGGCCGCACGATCCGAAGCTGCGCAACGACGTCGACAGCTGGCTGTTCGGCGACTGGCTGCTGGTGTCGCCGGTGGTGGTCGAGGGCCAGGCCGCCAAGGACATCTACCTGCCTGCCGGACGCTGGACCGACTGGTTCAGCGGCAAGAGCTACGACGGCAGCCAGACCATCCGCCTGGCGATCGACAGCAAGACGTTGAGCGACATCCCGCTGTTCGTCCGCGAGGGCGCGATCATCCCCAGCCGCGCCGATCCGGTGGACTACGTGGGCGAACGGCCGCTGACCCAGCTCGACGTCGACGTGTTTCCCGCCGCGCAACGCAGCACGTTCGACTATTACGACGACGACGGCAGCAGCTACGACTACGAACACGGCGCGTACTTCCTGCAATCGCTCTCGGCGCAGCGCCGCGGCGACACGGTGCGACTGGAACTCGGCGTCGCAACCGGCAGCTTCAAGCCGGCGCTGCGCTTCTACCTGCTGAAGGTGCACGGCCATGCAGCCGGTGCAGTCACCGGCAACGGCAAGCGCCTGCCGTCCTACGCCGACCCGGACACCCTGCAGCGCAGCCCGGGCGAAGGCTGGGCCAGCGGCCGCGATCGTTTCGGCGCGGTGACCTGGGTGCGGATCGCCGCCGGCACGGCGCAGGCCGTGGTGCTTTCATCCGGGCATTGAACGCGGCGGATTTCCCGCGACAGTGGACGCGCTGGCCGGGGCGTACGAGACTCTCCGCCTCGGTGTCATCGTGTGCGCCCCGCCCGCCCTCGCGCCGACATGGACATCCGCATGACCCAGCTGTCTATTGCCCGCCACTTCCTTCTTTCCGCCTGCGCCGCCGCCCTGCTGCTCGCCGGCGCCGTGCACGCCGTTCCGGCGGCAGGCGAACAGATCCGCGTCGACGCCAGCGCGCAAGGCACGCCCTTCCCGCATTTCTGGGAACACATGCTCGGCTCCGGCCGCGCCGCGCTGGCGCTGCGCGACGACTACCGCAAGGATCTGGACGCCGTGCACCAGGCCACCGGCGTCGGCTACATCCGCTTCCACGGCATCCTCGACCACGACGTCGGCCTGGTGCAGCGCGACGCGCAAGGGAAGATTTCCTACAACTTCTCCTACGTCGACCAGATCTACGACGGCCTGCTCGAGCACGGCTTCAAGCCGTTCGTCGAACTCGGCTTCATGCCGCCGGAGCTGACCTCCGACCCTGCTGCGCTGCATCCGTTCTGGTACCACCCGAACATCGCGCCGCCGAAGGACTACGCCAAGTGGGACGCGATGATCGGCGCGCTGGCCAAACACCTGGTCGAGCGCTACGGCATCGACGAAGTCGCCAGCTGGTACTTCGAAGTGTGGAACGAGCCGAACATCGGCTTCTGGACCGGCACGCCGGCGCAGGCAAGCTACTTCACGCTGTACGACCACACCGTGCGTGCGCTCAAGGCGGTCAGCCCGCGCCTGCGCGTGGGTGGCCCCGGCACGGCGCAGGCGGCGTGGATTCCGGACTTCCTCAAGCATGCGCACGAGGCGAAGGTGCCGGTGGATTTCGTCAGCACCCACGTCTACGGCGACGACACCGCCGACAATGTGCTGCACAGCGACGAGAACGTGCCACGCCGCGACATGGTCTGCCGCGCGGTGGACAAGGTGCACCGGGAAATCGCCGCCTCGCCCTACCCGCAGATGCCATTGGTCTTCAGCGAGTACAACGCCAGCTACGCCAACCTGCCCAACGTCACCGACACCGTGTTCATGGGGCCGTGGCTCGCCAACACGATCCGTGAATGCGCCGGCAAGGTCGAGGTGATGAGCTACTGGTCGTTCTCCGACGTGTTCGAGGAACAGGGCATCGTGCGCAATCCGTTCTACGGCGGCTTCGGCCTGATCGCCGCCAACCGCATTCCCAAGCCCGCGTTCAACGCGTTCGCGGTGCTGCACAAGCTGGGCGACCGGCGGCTCGCGGTGGATTCCGACGCCGCCCTGGCGACGCGCCGCAGCGACGGCAGCTTGGTCATCGCGCTGTGGAACTACGCCCCTCCCGTCGGCGACACCGCCGGCTACACGCCGGGCAAGCCGGCCGGCGCGCCGAAGCGCTTCGACGTCGTGGTGGAACACCTGCCCGTCGCCGCCCGCGCCACTGTCTGGCGCGTGGACGCAACCCACGGCAACGCAGTCGCCGCGTTCGACCGCATGGGTCGCCCCGACTCGCCCAGCCGCGCGCAGATCGTGCAGTTGCGCGAAGCCGGCAGGCTGGCCGCGCCGCAGACGATGGACGTGCACGACAGCAAGCTCGCAATCGACGTGCCGGTGCAGGGGCTGGTGGTGATCGAGTTGCGCTGAAGCGGCTTCCACCCTGCTTCACGCTCCGGCCCGACCCGTATGCTTGCGGTCCCCTTGCGCGGGGCGGGCATTGCCCGCCCCGCCGCCGTGCCCAGCTTGCGCCTGCCGCTTCGCGCCGCCGCTCCCGCTGCGCGTGCGCGCGGCACAGTTGCTCGGCCAGCGCGCGATGGTCGGGCAGATCGTTCAAGGCGCGCCCGGCCATCTGCCGGATCGTCGCGAACACGCGCTGCGCCGCCTCCATCCGCGGGCAGGCGCCGCGCATCGGTTCGAGGCCGGCCTTGAACTCCATGCCGTACAGCACGTACTGCCAGCTGGCCGGCATGAACGTCTCCCGGTCGGTGACGAAGTTCAGACGGTGCGGCGGGCGATTTCGCCATAGCGCAAGCGGTCCTGCGCGGTCCTGCAGGGCCGGCGGGATGCCGTCGAGGTCAGTGTTGTCGATCCGGAGCGCGCTGTCGCGACGCCGCGTGAGGCAGTAATGCCATCCGGTTGAACAGGCGCGGTGCGTTCCATGTCGTCGACGTCGCCGGGCAGCAGATATCAGGCAGACGGCCAGTTCGACCAGGGCGATGCCGGTCGACTCCAGCAGCTCGACGAAGCCGCCAGCCAAGCCCACCGCCACGCAGTTGCGGCGCCAGTGTTCGGGACGCTAGCCGGTCTCGAACCTGATCTGCAGCGCCTCCAGCCCGGCGGCGCCCGCGTAACCGCGGACCACCTCTTCTGCACGAGTGACGTCGGCATGCCGCGACGAATAGACGTAACCGATGCCGCGCCGCTGCTGCAGGCCGATGTCCCCGATCCAGCCGGCTTGCTGCGCGGTGGCGCGGGTGAACGGCAGGATCGGGGCGTCCGGCCGCGGGTACGGCAACAACTCCGGGCCGCCGCTTTGCTGGCTGCGCAGGCTGGGCAGGCTGAAGGGGTGGAAGAAGCGGTCCGGACCTGGCGCGCCGGGCGGGCACATCCAGTTCACGTACTGGATGCCGTGCTTGTACGTCGCGCTGGCGCCGACCAGGAAGCGGCGCTCGTCCAGGCCGACCGCGGCCAGGGTGCCGCGGATCGACGGGAAGGTGGTCTCGCCCACGTCGAACAGGCCGATGTTCGACGATTCGACCCGCTCGACCCGGATGCTTTCCGGTGCCACGGTGTTCGACGCCTTGGCCAGATAGCAGGCTGCCGGCCAACCGGCCGCGCCGCCGCCCGCCACCAGGATCCGCTGAGTGCGCGCCATTTCCCCACCTCTCCGCCTGTTGCTGTGCAACAAGCCAAGCATCGATTTTCGCAGTAGGATCGCCCTCGATGACAGCGCTGTCATTCTATTTGACAGCGCTGTCATGCAGAGACTGCCGCATGTCCACGACCACTGCATGCCTACCGATTCGGGGAGAGGGAGAAATGAAATTACGCTACTCGGCTTTGTACGTCGCCATGACCGCCATATTTGCCTCCGGTGCCGTCCACGCTGCGACGCAGGACCCCACCCCGCAGGACACGGCGGCCAGCAGGCAGGTGAAGGATCTGGACAGCGTCCAGGTCACCGCGACCAAACGCGAGACCCCGCTGCAGAAGACCCCGGTCGCGATCAGCGCGATCAGCGCCGACTCGCTCGACAAGGAGCGGGTGATGACGGTGCAGGACATCACCCGGCTGGTGCCCGGTTTCCAGGCCACTTCGCAGGGTGATCATGGCGTGGTCACCCTGACCATGCGTGGCATCGGCAACGACAGCGCCAAGACCGAGTATGCCGATCCGGAAGTGGCGATGTTCATCGACGGCGTGTATTCGCCGCGACCGGAAGCCGCCGCCGGCCTGCTGCTCGACATCGACCGCGTGGAAGTCCTGCGCGGCCCGCAAGGCACGCTGTGGGGCCGCAACTCCACCGCCGGCGTGGTCAATTTCGAAACCGCCAAGCCGGATACCAGCGGCTTCTACGGCAATGCACAGATCGAGGCCGGCAACTACAGCCACGTCGGCACCCGCGCCACGGTGAACCTGCCGATCAGCGGCACGTTCGCGCTGCGCTTCGCGATGGCGCAGGAACAGCACGATGGCTACGTGGACTACCAGAACCCCACGCAGCAACTGCCCAGCGTGGCGCAGCAGCAGGCGAACTACCTGGCCAGCGGCGGTACCCTGGCCACGTTCCAGCCGATCAACGCCAGCAACTACGTGACCGGCGGCGACAAGTACAACGCGCAGGACCAGTCGGCAGCGCGTGTCAGCGCGATGTGGCAGCCGAACGACGCGTTCACCTGGAACCTCTCCTACGAGTACTTCCGCGACCGCGGCACGCCCGGCATGAGCCTGATGCAGCAGCCGCGCGCGGGACAGGATTTTTGGTCGGCACTGATCGACACCGCGCCCTACCTGAAGCGCGATTCGCACACGGTGCGCAGCCGGATGGACTTCAGCATCAACGATGCGATGACGTTGAGCTACGTCGCCGGCTTCAACCGCTTCTCCGGCAAGAGCAACTTCGACCAGGACAACGGTGCGCAGGTGCCGACCAGCTTCACCACCGGCGCGTCCTACCAGGCCGACCGCACCAACTTCTCCAATTACAAGAACTACAGCCACGAGCTTGACCTGAAGTCGGCCGGCGACAACACGGTCGACTGGATCATCGGCCTGTACTACGCGGCGGAGGACAACAACATCCGCTTCGACATCCCGATCCTCAACGGCACCGCGCAGGGCACCGTGGCCTGGCAGGGCTCGTTCATCCAGCCGAAGGAGACGGTGGAGACCAAGGCCTTCTTCGGCCAGGCCACCTGGCACATCAGCGACAGCCTGCGCCTGACCGCCGGCGCGCGCTGGTCCAACGACATCAAGAAGAACGAGGGCGGCCGTGGCTGGGGCTGGGCCTACGACCCGAGCGTGCCGCAGGTGCCAATCTCGCCGGACGTCGAGCCGGGCAACGTGGGCTTCAACGTCTCCACCGTCAACGACGCGAAGTACGACAAGAGCAAGGCCACCTGGCTGGCGCGGCTCGATACCGACGTGGGCCAGCACGGCCTGCTGTACGCCAGCGTGTCCACCGGCTACAAGTCCGGCGGCACCCAGGACGCCGGCACGCTGTACGAACCGGAGACGCTGACCAACTACGAAATCGGCTCGAAGTTCAGCTTCCTCGACGGGCACCTGACCTGGAACAGCGCGATCTACTACGAGCAGTTCAAGAACTTCCAGCTGGCCGCGCCGATCACCTACCCCGACGGCAACCGCGGCCTGGGCTTCTCCAACGTCAAGGGCACCACCAAGGTGATGGGCTTCGAATCGGAGCTGGCGCTGTCCGGCGAGAACGACCGCCTCAACCTGGTGTTCTCGGCGATCCCGAAGAAGGAGCTGGGCACGCTCAAGTACGCCGGCAGCAACGACTACCAGGGCCTGCCCGCCTGCGACCCGGCGTCCGGCATCAGCGCCTGCATCGACGTCAGCGGCAACGACCTGCCGCATGCCCCGAACGCCTCGCTCACCGCGATCTACGAGCACGATTTCCGCCTCTCCAACGGCGGCCGGCTCACCCCGCGCGTCTCCGCGCAGTACCAGAGCTCGCAGTGGCTGAGCACGTTCAACCTGGGCGACGGCGACAAGCAGAAGGCCTATGCCCGCGGCGACGTTTCCGTGCGCTACACCGAGCCACAGGATCGCTGGTGGGTCGCGGCCTATGTGCAGAACGTGTCCGACGGCAAGGTGCGCACCAGCGCCGGGCGCTTCGCCCTGCCTGACGGCAGCTTCATCTCCACCTCGCAGTACCTGCCGCCACGCACCTACGGCCTCACCCTCGGCGTCTGGTTCTAGCTTTCCCGCGTTTCCCCCGGCGACGGATTCCTCCCGCCGTTCGCCACTGGATGCCCCGGCAACGGGGCATCCTTTTTTATGTCCCCATCGACAAAGCGCCGTCGCAATAAACGGCAGGAGGCGAGAGCTGGCTCAGCGGCCGATCTCGCGCAGCGGGCGGCCGGCCATCAGTCTGCGTTCGATCTGCTCCAGCGTGACGCCGCGCGTTTCCGGCACCCACAGGAAGGTCACCAGGATGAACAGCAGGTTGAGCGCGGCGTACAGCCAGAACGTGGCGGCATGGCCGATGCCGTTGAGCAGAGTCAGGAAGGTCGCGCCGACGATCATGTTGGCGGTCCAGTTGACGAAGGTGGAGCAGCCGATGCCGAAGTCCCGCCCGCGCAGCGGCTGCACCTCCGAGCACAGCGTCCACACCAGCGGGCCAGCCGACATCGCGAAGCCGACGATGAATACCAGCAGCGCCGACACCGTGAACATCTGCGCAGCATGCGTGGCGGTGCCCAGGTGCATCGTCGTGCCGACCGCGCCTAGGCTGGCCGCCATCACCGCGAAGCCCACGTAGAGGATCGGCTTGCGACCGAGCCGGTCGACCAGGCCGATCGCGATGAAGGTGGCCAGCAGGTTGGTGAGGCCGACGATGGCGGTCGTCCACATCTGCGCACTGGTGCCGAAGCCCACGCTGGCGAAGATGCGCGGCGCGTAATACATGATCACGTTGATGCCGGTGAGCTGCTGCATCACCTGCAGCGCGATGCCGAGGCCGACCGAATGGCGGAAGTTCCGGTTGTGCCGGAACAGCTGCCAGCCATGCTGCGGCGACTCGAGCTGCGCCTCGATCCCGGCCACCTCGCGTCCGACCACCGCGTCGTCGCCGCGCAGGCGCGCCAGTACCGCGGTCGCCTCCTCGCGCCGTCCGCGCAGCAACAGCCAGCGCGGGCTCTCCGGCAGCAGCAGCACGCCGAGCAGGAACAGCGCGCCGGGAATGGCGATGATGCCGAGCATCCAGCGCCAGGCGCCGCTGTAGCTGAACGCCAGATCGGACAGAAAGGCGACGAAGATGCCGATGGTGATCATCAGCTGATAGGTGGAGATCATCGCGCCGCGGATCTGCTCCGGCGCCACCTCGGCCAGGTACAGCGGTGCGGTGAACGCGGCCATGCCGATCGCCAGGCCCAGCGCGAGGCGCGCGCCGATCAGCGCGCCGGGCGACCAGGCCAGGCCGCACAGCAGCGAGCCGGCCACGAACAGCAGCGCGCTGAGGATCAGCGAACGCTTGCGGCCCAGCGTCGCCGACAGCCAGCCGGCGCCGGCCGCGCCGATCGCCGCGCCCAGCATCATCGCGCCGACGATCCACTCGATCATCCGGTCGGGCACCGCGAACTCGGCCTGGATCAGCTGGGTGGCGCCGGAGATCACGCCGATGTCGAGGCCGAACATCAGGCCGGCCAGCGCGGCCAGCACGCAGGCCAGCAAGGTCGCCGTGCGGGCGCGCGAGACGGTGCCGGGCATGGCGATCGCATTCATCGCCGGCCTCCCTTCGCCGCGCAATCCAGCGTCCGATCCGCCACCGTGCCCAACGACACCTCGGTGACGGCGATCCGCTCGCCGGCACCGCTGGTCCACTCGAACGGCTGCTGCAGCCGGCTCATGTCGGCCCCGGCGTCGCGGAAGCACTTCAGCGGGATGCCCACGCGCAGCCACTGTCCGCGCGGCAGCGCGGCCAGTTGCCCGCCGACCGGCACCTCGGCACCGCAGCCGGTACCGCAACCGACCCCGATCGAGGCGCCATCGCTGGAGAGCGCATCGACCCGCAGCGTGGTCACCAGCAGCACGTCGCCGTTGGTCTCGCGCTCCACGTCCAGCGGCGCCGGCGCCACCAGCGCGGCGCGCGCCGTGCCACTGCCGGACCAGACCAGTGCGCGCGCATCCTCCTGCGCCCTGTAGTCGAACGCGCTGATGCGCAGGTTGCCGTCCGCCGTGGCGGCCGGCGTAGCGGTGACGTTCACGGCCGCGCCGTCGGCGCCGCTCAACCGCAGCGCAAACCCCTGCGCCGGCTTGCCATGGCTGAACCAGACGCCGGCCCGTGCGCTGCTCAGCTCGATCCCGGCGTCCTCCGGCAACCGGTCGGCGTGGTCGTGATCGGCGTAGGTCAGCCCGAAGCCGTAGGGAAACTGCGGCGGCTCGCCGCGCGCCGCCGCGGCCACCGGAATCTGCACCGCCGTACGCGGCCAGGCGTAGGCCAGCTTGCCGCGGAAGTCGTGCGCGACGCGGCCGTCGCGCGTGCGCAACAGCACGTCGGCGACGCCCTCGCCCTCGCTGCCCGGCAGCCATGCCACCACGAACGCATCGGCGGCGTTGATCTCGCGGTTCATCCACAGCGGCCGGCCGGTCAGGAACACCGCCACCACCGGGATGCCTTGCCCGCGCAGGCGGCGCAGCAGGTCGAGGTCGTGGTCGTTGCCGGGCCGGTACGCCAGGTTCGGCAGGTCGCCCTGGAATTCGGCGTAGGGATCCTCGCCGAACACCACGATGGCGACGTCGGGCCGCTGCTCGTAGCTGCCGTCGGGGGAAAGCTCGGCGCTGCCGCCGGCGGCCTTCACCTGCGCCCGGATGCCGGCCCAGATCGAGGTGGCGCCGGGGAAATCCGCATTGGTCAGGCCGGTGCCCTGCCAGGTCAGCGTCCAGCCGCCGTTCTGCCTGGAGATGTCGTCGGCGCCGTCGCCGGCGACCAGCACGTGCTGGCGCGGGTCGATCGGCAGCACGCCGTCGTTCTTCAGCAGCACCAGCGATTCGCGCACCGCGCGGCGCGCCAGTGCGCGATGCGCGGGACTGCCGATGACTTGCGCCGAGTCGCGCACCAGCGGGTTGCTCGACGGCAAGCCCGCCTCGAACATGCCCAGCCGCAGCTTCACCCGCAGGATGCGGCTCACCGCATCGTCGACCCGGCTCATCGGGATCACCCCGGACTTCACCTCGGCCAGCGTGTTCTTGTACAGGCCCTTCCAGGAATCCGGCGCCTCCAGCATGTCCAGTCCGGCGTTGTAGGCCACCGGGCAATCCTCGTTGCTGCAGCCGGGCACCTGGCCGTGCGCGTTCCAGTCGCCGAGCACGAAGCCGCCGAAGTCCATGCGCCCCTTCAGCACGTCGGTGATCAGCGCCTTGTTGCCGGCCATCTTCACCCCGTTCCAGCTGGAGAACGAGACCATCACCACCTGCACGCCGGCACCGATCGCCGGCGGATAACCGGCCGCGTGCACGTCGCGCAGCACCGCTTCGCTGACTTCGGCGTCGCCCTGGTCCTTGCCGCCCCTGGTGCCGCCGTCGCCGACGAAATGCTTGGCGGTGGCGATCACGTGATAGGCATCGAGGTATTGCGGCGTGCCCAGCCGGCCTTCCAGGCCTTCGATGATCGCGCCGGCGTACTGCGCCACCAGCGCCGGGTTCTGCGAATAGCCTTCGTAGGCCCGACCCCAGCGCCCGTCCTGCGGCACCGTCAGGGTAGGCGCGAAGGTCCAGTTGATGCCGCTGGCGCGCAGCTCGCGCGCGGTGACCTCGCCGATCTGGTGGATCAGCTGCGGGTCGCGCGTGGCGCCCAGGCCCACGTTCTGCGGGAACAGCGTGCTGCCGACCAGGTTGTTGTGGCCATGTACCGCGTCGATGCCGAACAGCACCGGGATCGCCGGCCGCCCGCCCGAGGTGTCCATCGACGCGCGGTAGAACGCATCGGACAACTGCTGCCATTGCGCCGCGGCAGCGGTGCGCTGCCCGTACGGCTTGGAGTTGCCGCCGGCCAGGATCGAGCCCAGACGGTATTTGCGCACGTCGTCCGGGGTCACGTACTTGATGTCGGCCTGGATCATCTGGCCCACCTTGTCTTCCACCGACATGTTCGCCAGCAGCGCCCTGACCCTGGCCTCGAGCGCGGGATCCGGCGGCAACGGCCAATGGCCTTGCGGCCACGACGCGGGGTGGACCGTGGCCGCGGTGTCCGCGGCCAGCACGAAATGAATGGGCATGCTCAGCGCGCCAGCGAGGAATGCAGTCAGGAAAACACGACACGACAACGAGGTCTGGTGGGGCGGAAATCGCACGGCAAGGCTCCAGGCTGGCGCACCGGCGGCACGCGTCTGAACCGCATACTGACAGGGATGACAGCGCTGTCAATTTGCTTCGCAGCATGAGTGTGCGGCAGGTCGGCCAACCCGGCGCCACCGAGCCGGCCAACCAGGGATTTCAGGGAACGCGGGCGGTGGAGCCGCGGATCTGCAGGACGAACGGGACCTGCACCAGCTCACCGGGCCCGCGGCCGCGCAGCACAGCCAGCAGTTGCTGGGCGGCGATCCGCCCCATGTCGCGGCTGGGCTGCCGGATGGTGGTGAGCGCAGGCCACAGCTGGCGCGCCAGCGGGGTGTCGTCGAAGCCGCACACGGAAAGGTCGTGCGGCACCTTCAATCCGTACTCGCCGGCTGCCCACATCACGCCGGTGGCCATGTCGTCGTTGGCGGCGAACACCGCAGTGGGCCGCTGCTTCAGGGCGAACAGTTCGCGTGCGGCAGTGACGCCGGAGCCGAACGTGAACGCGCCTTGCACCACCAGGGCCGGGTCCTCGGCCACCCCGGCCGCAGCCAATGCTTCGCGATAGCCGGCCAGCCGCCAGCGGCTGGCGCCGTGGTCGGCAATGCCGACGACGTGGGCGATGCGCCGATGTCCCAGGCCCAGCAGATGCTCCACGATCGCCCGTGCCGCGGCCTGTTCGTCCATCCGCACACCGATGCCGCCGTCACTCTGCGGCGACACGCTGGCATACGGCACGCCGCGTTCGCGCAGGCGTTTCAGCAGCGGCGCGTAGTCGGTGATCGGCGGCGTCAGCACCACGCCATCCGGGTGGTGGTCGGAAATCAGCGCGTCGAGACGGCGGATGAAATCGTCGCTGCGCATGCGCAGCGGGCGCACCATCATGCTGTAGCGATACGCGTCGCAGGCCTCGAGCACGCCATCCTGGATCTCGGCCAGGTAGGTCGAGGCGGGGTTGTCGTTGTTGTCGTACAGCATCGCCACCAGGAACGAGCGGTTGCCGGCCAGGCTGCGCGCCGACGGGTGCGGGCGGTAATCCATCGCCTCCATCGCGGCGCGCACGCGCTTGCGCGTGGCGTCGCTCACGTTGGCCTCGTCGTTGAGCACACGGGACACCGTTTTGGGCGATACGCCCGCCGCGCGCGCCACATCTTCGAGGCGTACCCGCATGGAATCTCCCGTGGTCGTTGCCGGTGTCGATTGACTATGCCGCCATCGCCTTGCGCTTTACAAGAACCGATCCTGCGCGGAACACACGGCGAACCGCGCCGTACGCCGGCTGCCCCGCATGAATACGTATGCAACCACTGGTTGCTGCATTGCGACGCTACCTACCATGCGGGGCTCATCCCCGCGCCGGGCGGTGACCGATGTTGCGACCGCAACATGCGGCAGATGCCGCACCGTGACATAACAGCTGCCGGAGGGCTCACGTCGATGACCAGCACGACCCGCATCCTGCTTCGCCGAACTTGCCCATGCTGGGCCTGCTGCTGACTGCGGCGCTGGCCGCCGGCGCGGGCGCGCCGGCCTGGCACGGCGGACTGGACTGGCACGGCGTGCGTGTCGACATCCGCCACGACGCGCAGCACACCTACACGCTGGCGTGGCCGTACGGCCAGCGCGTGATCGCGGCGCAACCGCTCTCTACGGAAACCGCCAGCGCGCTGTTCGACGGACTGTTCGCGATGGCGCAGGACGACCTGGCGCAGGATTCGGTCAGCGCGATCCGCGACGGCGCGTTCGACCACGGCCAGCCGATTCCCTGCCAGTGCTTCGTGACCGGCCTGAAGTGGCCGTACGTGTGGACCCGCGACCTGTCCTACGCGATCGACCTGGGCCTGTGGCGCTTCGACCCGGCGCGTTCGCGCAACGGCCTCAAGTTCAAGCTGTCCGACGTGCGCGTCGCCACCGCGCCGCAGGGCCTGTACCCGATGCAGGACACCGGCTCCGGCGGCAGCTGGCCGATCAGCACCGACCGCGTGGTGTGGTTCCTCGGCGCGCGCCACCTGCTCGACGACAAGGCCTTCGCCGACGACGTCTACCGCGCGCTCGCCGCCACCCTGGCGCAGGACTGCCAGTACGCGTTCGACGCCGGCTTCGGCCTGTACCGCGGCGAGACCTCGTTCCTCGACTGGCGCGAGCAGAGCTACCCGGCGTGGACCGCGGACGAGGTGACGTTCATCGCGCAGTCCTACGCGCTGTCCACCAACGTGCTGCATTACCAGGCGCTGCAGCTGGCCGTGCGCCTGGCCGACGCCCACCACGACGCGAAAGCCGCCGCCGGCTACCGCACCGACGCTGCAGCGCTGAAGGCGGCGATCAACGCGCACTTCTGGCGCGCCGAGCGCGGCATGTACATGAGCTATATCGGCGGCGACGGCACGCCGTACGACAGCTACGACCTGCTCGGCATCGCGTTGGCGATCGACAGCGGCGTGGCCGACGGTGAACGTGCGCGGCAGGCGCTGGCAAACTATCCGACCTGGCCGGCGGGCAGCCCGGTGATCTGGCCCGAACGCAACGACCAGCCGATCTACCACAACCGCGCGATCTGGCCGTTCGTCAGCGCCTATGCGCTGCGCGCCGCGCGTATTGCCGAGCAACCCGCGCGCATCGCCCACGAGATCGAGTCGGTGCTGCGCGGCGCCGCACTGTACGGCTCCAACATGGAGAACTACGAGCTGCTGACCCAGGGCCAGCACGTGGACGAGGGCAAGCTCAGCGGCCCGGTGGTGAATTCGCCGCGCCAGCTGTGGTCGGTGGCGGCGGCGCTGGCGGTGGTCACCGAGGGCGTGTTCGGCCTGAACGAGGACGGCAGCGTGCAACCGAAGCTGCCGACCGCGCTGGTGCCGATGCTGTTCGGCACGCGCCGCGCGATCACGCTCGACCTGCGCGAGCGGCAGATCACCCTGCAGCTGCCGGAGAAAATCAGCGGCAACCTGCTGGTCGCCGGCCGCACCCGCACGCAAGGTACGCTGACCACGGTGACGCTGAAGGCGGTGCAGGTGCCCGATCAGCCGCTGCGCACCGACGCGCCGCTGTATGCGCCGATCGCCCCCGCCGCACCGGTGGTACGCGCCGACGGCGACAACTGGCAGGTCACCACGGACGGCAAGGTACGGCTCTACCTCGACGGCCGCGCGCAGGGCGACATCGACGGCAGCGCGACACTTCCGCGGCAGCCCGGCCTGGCCTGCCTCAGCGCCACGCGGGTGGACGCACACGGCCTGGAATCGCTGCACAGCCCCGACACCTGCGTGGGCGACACCGCACAGGTTGCCGGCGGCTGGCCGCGCACGTGGACCGCGCCGGCCAGCGGCCGCTACCGCGTCGCGCTGGATTACGCCAACGATCACGGCCCGATCAACACCGGCATCACCGCCGCGGTGAAGATGCTGCAGGTGCGCTGCGCCGGCAGCGATGAGCAACGCCTGCCGATCGTGATGCCGCACAGCGTGCGCGCGCAGCGCTCCACCTGGGGCACGTTCACCGCGAAGGCCGGCAGCGCCTGCCGCTTCGCCCTCGACGACGGATTCAACATGAGCTACCTCGCCCACTTCGCGCACTACACCGGCGGTGCCGGCGGGAACTCCGGCCCCTTGAACCGCGCCGACGTGCACGCCCTGGTGATCGCTCCGCTCGCCCCCGGCCAGGACACCCCATGAAGGACAGCAGACCCTCGAACAACAAACCGGCGCTGTCGTTCTGGCAGATCTGGAACATGTGCTTCGGTTTTCTCGGCCTGCAGTTCGGCTTCGCGCTGCAGAACGCGAACGTCAGCCGGATCTTCCAGACCCTCGGCGCGGACCTGAACGACATCCCTGCACTGTGGATCGCCGCGCCGCTGACCGGGCTGATCGTGCAACCGGTCATCGGCCACTTCTCCGACCGAACCTGGAACCGGTTGGGCCGGCGCCGCCCCTATTTCCTGGTCGGCGCGGTGTTCGCCTCGCTGGCCCTGCTGTGGATGCCGAACGCACCGGTGCTGTGGATGGCCGCCGGGTTGCTGTGGATCCTGGACGCATCGATCAACGTGTCGATGGAGCCGTTCCGCGCCTTCGTCGGCGACCAGCTGCCGACGCAGCAGCGCCCGAGCGGCTACGCCATGCAGAGTTTCTTCATCGGCATCGGCGCGGTGGTGGCCTCGGCGCTGCCGTGGATCCTGGCGCAGTTCGGCGTGGCCAACGTGGCCGCGGACGGCGGCATCCCCGACACGGTGAAGTACGCGTTCTACGCCGGCGGCGCGGTGCTGCTGGGCGCCGTGCTGTGGACCATCCTGAGCACACGCGAATACCCGCCGGAGCAACTGCAGTCGTTCAGCGACAGCGTCGCCAGGCAGCCGGCGGCAGATACGTCGCAGGCGTGGCGCTGGGGCGTGCTGCTGCTGGCGGTCGGCGTCGGCGTGCTGTTCGCGATCCGGCACTTCGCGCTGGAGAAAGAGGTCTACGTGCTGGGCGCCGGACTGATCGTGTTCGGCCTGCTGTTCGTCTGGCTCAGCTTCAGCCGCGGCCGCGGCATGCTGCGCGAAGTGATGGGCGACCTCTACAGCATGCCGGTGTCGATGCGGCAACTGGCGTGGGTGCAGCTGTTCTCGTGGTTCGCGCTGTTCGCGATGTGGATCTACACCACCTCGGGCGTGACCGAGACGATCTACGGCACCACCGACGTCCACTCGGCGCTGTACAACGAGGGCGCCAACTGGGTCGGCGTGCTGTTTGCCGCGTACAACGGCTTCGCCGCGGTGGCGGCAGTGGTGATCCCGCTGATGGTGCGCCGCTGGGGCCTGCGCATCAGCCATCTGCTGAACCTGGCCCTGGGCGGCGCGGGGCTGCTGTCGTTCCTGGTCATCCGCGACCCGCAATGGCTGCTCGCCTCGATGGTCGGCGTGGGCTTTGCCTGGGCCTCGATCCTGTCGCTGCCCTACGCGCTGCTGTCGGACAACCTGCCGGCGGCGAAGATGGGCGTGTACATGGGCATCTTCAATTTCTTCATCGTGATCCCGCAGTTGCTCGCCGCCAGCGTGCTCGGCCTGCTGCTGCGCCTGTGCTTCCACAACCAGCCGATCTGGGCGCTGGCGCTGGGCGGCGCCTGCCTGCTGGTCGCCGGCCTGTTCACCCTGCGCGTGCGCGAGCCGGTCTACGCGCCACCCGCCGCCCTCGCTACCGGAAACCCGACATGATCAACCGAACCGCCCTGCTGGCCGGCGCGCTGACGCTGGCCTGCGGCTGCGCGCAGGCCGCCACGACCGCCACGCCGGAATTCGTCGGCACCGACGCGCCGTTCGCATCGAACGCGATCTACTTCGTGCTGACCGACCGCTTCGTCAACGGCGACCCGTCCAACGATCACCGTGACCAGGGCGGCGTGCACCGCACCTTCGACATCCCCGTGCCCGGCGCGCCGCCGGGCGAGAGCGCGAACATCGGCTACCTCGGCGGCGACTTCAAGGGCATTCTCGACAACGCCGGCTACATCCGCGGCATGGGCTTCGGCGCAGTGTGGATCACCCCGATCGTGGACAACCCCGACGAGGCGTTCACCGGCGGCGACCCGGTGACGTGGGGCTCGAAGTTCACCGACCGCGGCAAGACCGGCTACCACGGCTATTGGGGCGTCAACTTCTACAAGCTCGACGAACACCTGCCCAGCAAGGGACTCGACTTCCGCCAGTTCACCGCGGCGATGCACCAGGCCGGGCTCAAGGTGGTGCAGGACATCGTGGCCAACCACGGCTCACCCGCCTTCAGCATGCCGGTGCGTCAGCCGCAGTTCGGCCAGATCTTCGACAAGGACGGCAAGCTGGTCGCCGACCAGCAGAACCTGCCGCCGTACCGGCTCGACCCGGTACGCAACCCGCTGCACCGCTTCTACCACGCCTACGACGACCTGGTGCAGCTGTCCAACAACGACGACCAGAACCCCGCCGTGCTCGACTACTTCGTCGGCGCGTACGAGCAGTGGGCCGACCAGGGCGCCGACGCGTTCCGCATCGACACCATCAGCCACATGTCCACCGCATTCTGGAAGCAGTTCGCCGCGCGCATCCGCGCGAAGCACCCCGGCTTCTTCATGTTCGGCGAGGCGTTCGACTACAGCCCCGACAACATCGGCCAGTACACCTGGCCTTCGAGCGGCAGCATCAGCGTGCTCGACTTCCCGCTTCGCGGGCGTCTCGCCGAGGTGTTCGAACACCCCGGCAGCGACTACGCGCAACTGCTCGACCGCCTCTACCTCACCAACGGCCCGTACCAGAACCCGTACGAGCTGGTCACCTTCTACGACAACCACGACATGGCCCGCCTCGCCGCCAGCGACGCCGGTTTCATCGACGTCAACAACTTCCTGTTCACCGCGCGCGGCATTCCCGCCATCTACTACGGCTCCGAAACCGGCTTCGAACGCGGCAGGGCCGAGCACCAGGGCAACCGCAACTACTACGGCCAGCAGCGCATCGACGCGGCATCGAACAGCCCGATCTACCGCCAGCTCAAGCGCATCGCCCAGCTGCGCGAAAACACCCCCGCCCTGCAACGCGGCCTGATGCTGCCGCTACGCTTCGCCGGCAACCAGGCCGCGTTCTATCGCGTGTACCAGCAAGGCGACGTGCACCAGATCGCGCTGGTGCTGCTCAACAAGGGCGACGTCGCCGCGCAGTTCGACATCGGCGACTACCTGCAGGCCGGCCGCTGGACACCGGCGCTCGGCGGCAGCGCGATCGACGTGCCCGCAGGCGGCCACTTGCGCGCCAGCGTCGCCGCGCACGACGTGCAGGTCTGGCTGCTGGATGCGGCGGCCACCCGTCCCGATCTGGTCGCCGAACTCACCCGGCTGATGCAGGAGCGCGGGCATCCTGAGCGCTGATTCGCCCAATCAAACACTGCCGGATTAGGCTGCTGGATTAGACGGCCTGCAGGAAGCTAACGCCTTGATTCTTGGAGTGTGCAACGGCAAAACAGCCCCAATGGCACGGGATAGGCTGTGGGATTAGACTGCAATTTGAAATCTACTTAGCGTTATGCGCCTAAAAAACAACTTCGCAAATTGAGGTCATGAATTGAGCGTCACACGTGTACTCGACAAGACCAGCAGTTTAGGCGCGCTGGTTTCTGCAATGTCCTGCGCCGGCTGCTTTCCCGTGCTGGGGTCGTTGGGCGCCGCCATCGGCCTCGGCTTCCTCGGGCAGTACGAGGGTTTTCTGTTTCACAAGCTGCTGCCCGGCTTGGCGGTGCTCGCGCTCTTGGTAAACGCCTGGGCGTGGTATCGGCATCGCCAGCTCGCGCGCGGCTTGCTCTCGGTGCTTGGCCCGGTCGCTGTATTGGTTGCGCTGCTGGTGGTCTGGAGCCAAGGCTGGAGCATCTACATGTTCTACGCAGGCATTGCGCTCATGCTGTTCATGTCAGTCCTAGATCTGCTTCGTCCCGTCAAGGTGCCAACGTGTCGCGTGTCGAGCTAGAGTCAGTTATTACCTGTCCGGAGTGTGGTGCCACCGCGCAGGAAACCATGCCAACCAATGCGTGCCAGTGGTTCTACGAGTGCAAGGCGTGTCACGCTTTGCTCAAGCCGCTCCCCGGAGACTGCTGTGTTTTCTGTTCATACGGTTCGGTCAAGTGCCCACCAATCCAGCAAGGGAGTTCTTGCTGTGGCGGCGGCGCATAACAACTCGGTCAACCGGACGCAAATCTCGCTACGCGGTCTTTGCGCCGGTTACCTCGGGCGTTAGGCATCAAACACACAGGGGGCACAACATGGCTGGCATGCTTCAAATTCTGACGTATCTGCTCGCCTTTTATCTCGTAATCAAGGGTGTCGAGGTCTTGCAAATAGGGCTCGCTTCCAATCGTCAATCTCGCGCCGGATTGGTTACGTTTGGGGCTCTCGTATTGGCTGCGTGCATCGTCGCCGCTTTTGCCTTTTGCTACATGCAAGATCAACAGGCGATTTCTCTTAGCCACGGCATGGGCTCGCCGTAGCATGATACCTAACGGGGCACTCCAGCCGACCGCCCAACCGCTACGCGGTTCGACGGCAGCTGAGTTTTGGCGTTAGGCGCCTATACAGGAAAAATCGCATGCCTAGCCCGCAGTACCTGATTGCCCACGCGTGCTTTGGCTGCCGCAAGAGCTTCAAGGTG
The DNA here is from genome assembly GCF_033345435.1 of Rhodanobacter sp. KK11. NCBI lineage: Bacteria > Pseudomonadati > Pseudomonadota > Gammaproteobacteria > Lysobacterales > Rhodanobacteraceae > Rhodanobacter > Rhodanobacter sp. KK11. The sequence goes on along the minus strand of NZ_JAWPMI010000006.1, from coordinate 111,064 downwards.
GCTCCGCGTCCTGACTACGTTGCCATCTGCCCAAACTGCGGAGGCACGCTTCATGAGATGGGTCGCTCATTCAAGGCGCCACCTGCAAAAGACTTGGAGCAATGGGCAAAAGTACAAGCCTTGTTTGCCGCAGGCTTCCGCTTCTTCAGCTATCGCAGCACTTCAGGGCCGTCTCTGCCCAACAGACTCGCGGACGTAGAGGCTTTCATTCGTGACAATCCGGCGCATCCACTTCGAGTAGCGGCGCCTAACCAATCGTTCAAGGCGGACGGCTCCGCCGCCGCTTAACTCCAGCGTTAGGCCGTCTGGGAGCAGGTATTGAACAAGTCTGTTGCTAGCTCGTTGCTCGCGATGCACGCCCTCGGTAACGTAGCCGCGTTCATGTCCAACCCCGACTATTATCTGTGGGCATCCTTCTCTGTCGTTTCCCTTGCGATTTGCTGTTTTCTGGTCAATCGGCAAACCGCCAAGCTGCTAGCGCTCTCGTATCTCGCAATCGGCCTATATAGCTTCGTCGTTGGCCTCGCCTTCTTTGACCATGGGCAGCTCAAAGGTGCCGGCGTCGCCGCAATCGTTCTGATTTTTCCCGCAGTGTTCTACGTGGTCTATCGGGTTTACTCATCCAGCCCGCGCGCAGGTAGCGTAACCTCCGGCGTGGCCTAACATCTCCTTAGGAGACTTCCCGTCAACCCCGGGCGCATGATGCTTTTGCCCTGAGCTTTCGGGCGACTGCTGGTGGTCGTGTTTGTCCTTTGTTGCTTGCTGCTTTGTCAGTGGGATGCGGCGTCGAACGTTGCCAGACTGCATTTCCTTAGACGGTCTTGTTGAGCCGGTGATGCTGGCTCGGACCAGGGTATAAACCGCGCCCGGAGACCTCATTCGTTCAGCGGTGTCGTCGGTGCTCGGGGATCGGCCGAAGCACGTTTGGACGTCCAGAATGTTAGTCAGGTTCTCTCCGGGTGGGTCTGACCCGTTGTTGCCGCGTGGCGCTGACGGTGAATCGAAAGCAAGGGCTCCTCAGGCGAGCTGGGCGGGACGATGCGTCGGGTGGTGCTGACTGGCGCAGGGGTCGTAGTCCACCTCGTGGGTCAGCATCACCCACAACTGGCGTGCATGCTTGTTGGCAATGGCGACCAGTACCTTGCCGAACGGCAGCCGCGCGGCCAGGGAGCAAATCCAGCGTTGTTCGGGCGTGGCCCTTTCCGGGGCGACGGCCTTGGCCCGCTGCAAATCCGCAGGGCCAGGCCTTGTCTTGATACATCATCACCTGCACAACCCAGCCGCAAGGTCAGGTCTTGTTTTGATACACCACCTACGCAATGCGACTGACGGTGTGGCGGCGCAAGCGGAGAAACTACGCCAGGGACGTTTTCCCGGCGCCGTCCGCGCGACCAGGCAACGGAACATCGGTGCCGATGCCTGGTCGAGGTTATGCGCATCGGCCGCCCTTAGGAGATTCCGTTGCCCGCCATACGAAAAGCCAGCCGCCGCGACGCCGGACCGCTCTCCCGGCTTGCTGAAACCACGTTCCGAAGCACTTTCGGTGCCGTGAACACGGGCGAGGACATGGACCTTCATTGCCGCACCAGTTACGGCGAAGCCATCCAATCCGGCGAGATTGCCGACCCGCACATGCTGACCCTGCTGTGCGAAGGCGACGAAGGGCTGGCCGGGTTTGCCCAGCTGCGCTGGGGCGATGCCCCGGATTGCGTCCTGGCCCAGTCCCCCGGCGAGATCCGGCGGCTGTACGTTGCCGATGCCTGGCACGGCAAGGGGATCGCGCAGGAACTCATGCACGCCTGCATCGAAGAAATGGAAGCACGCGGGTCGGACGTGATCTGGCTGGGCGTATGGGAGCACAATCTACGGGCGATCGCGTTCTACCGGAAATTCGGCTTCGTCGAGATCGGCGAGCACGTGTTTCCCCTGGGCAGCGATCCACAGCGGGACATCGTCATGGCGCGACCCGTCGCGGGTTCGCCATCGGGCCGCTGACCACAACGCCAAAATCGGGAGATCCGCCATGAACTACAAGGGAAGCTGCCATTGCGGCAAGGTCGCCTTCGAGGTGGAAGGCGAGATCGACAGCGCGCTGGCTTGCAACTGCTCGATCTGCCAGCGCAAGGGTTCGCTGCTGTGGTTCGTGCCGCGCGAGAAGCTTCACCTGCTCACGCCCGAGGACGCGGCCAGCAGCTACACGTTCAACAAGCACGTCATCAAGCACCGCTTCTGCCCGACCTGCGGCATGCATCCGTACGGCGAAGGCACGGACCCGAAGGGCAACGCCGTGGCTGCCATCAACATCCGCTGCATCGAAGGCATCGACCTGGCGGCGATCCCGGTCACGCATTACGACGGCCGTTCGCTGTGACGCCGCAGGGCCTCGGCCCTGCCTTCCGCACAACCACGCGCAACGCACCATCCAGTGAGGTGGACCCATGCGGCACCTGATCACCTTCGCCATCCTGCTCGCGGCCGTCGCCGCCTATGCCGTGGGCCTCGGCCCGTTGTTCTTCGGCGCGCCGCTGCTCGGCAGCGTGCTGGTACTTGCCGGCGTGCTGTTCGAGCTGGCGTTCTGGTTGCGGCTGTTCCGCCGGGCGCCATCGAAATAAGCCGGCGGCCACTTCCGGGCGCACGCTGATCGCTTGCGCCCGCTCCACGGATCCGCCGCCATGGGCCACGCCGTCTCCAACCTCGCCGAATTGCTGCGCTCGATGCAGCCCGTGCTGAATCGCGGGGTGTACGCGTTCGCCACGCTGCCCGCAGGCCGTGTGCCGGACCGGCTCGTGCCGATCGCCACGTTCCGCGAGCGCGAGGGACTCACCCTGATCGTCGAGGAGCCACAGGCGCAGGATGCCGGGCTGGCGGTGCTGTTCCGCGCCGCATGGATCACCCTCAGCGTGCACTCCGACCTGCACGCAGTCGGCCTGACCGCCGCCGTGGCGACGGCGCTGGCCGAGGCGGGCATCAGCTGCAACGTGGTCGCCGCCGCACATCACGACCACCTGTTCGTACCCGTCGAGTCGGCCAGCCGGGCGATCGCCGCCCTGCAGGCGCTGCAGGAACGCGCGGGTCCGGAACCCGGCACGGCCTGAGCCGGGCTCCGCGAACGCGCTACGCGTGTCCGCGGCCGAAGCACTCCTCGGCCTGCTGCACGGGCAAGGCCGGGCCAAGGTGGTTGCCCTGCAGTTCGTCGCAGCCGGCGGCGGCGAGGAAATCCGCCTGTTCTCCGCTCGCCACGCCTTCGGCGGCCACGTCCATGCGCAGTTCGTGCGCCACCGCGATGATGGTGCGCACGATCGCTGCATCGGCGGCGTCCGCCGGCAGCGAGCGCACGAACGCCTGATCGATCTTCAGCTTGTCGATCGGGAATTGCTTGAGGTAGGCCAGGCTGGAGTAGCCGGTGCCGAAATCGTCCAGCGACAGCCGGATGCCCAGCGCCTTCAGCTCGGCCAGCGTGCGCTGCACGCGCCACACGTTCTCCATGAACGAGCTCTCGGTGATCTCGATGTCCAGCATCGTCGCCGGCACTGCATGCCGCTGCAGCGCCATCTCGACCTGTGCTGCCAGGCCGGGGCGCTGCACCTGCTGCGCCGACAGGTTCACCGCAATGGTGAAATCGCGATGGCTTCGGTCCCGCCACGCCCGCAGCTGCCGACAGGCCGCGTCGAGCACCCACGCGCCGATCTCGGGCATCAGGCCCAGCGCTTCGGCGATCGGGATGAAGCGGGTCGGCGGAACCGGGCCGAGTTGCCGGCTGTTCCAGCGCAGCAGCGCCTCGAAGCCGGTCAGCCGACGATCGGCCGCGCGATACTGCGGCTGGTAGTGCAACTCCAGCTCGCCGTGCCGGACCGCGTTGCGCAACTGGTTGCCCATCACCAGGCGGTCTTCCAGGTCGTGCATCTGTTCGGCCGAGAACCTAGATACCCGGTCGCGCCCTTCGCGCTTGGCCTGGTTCATCGCGGCCTCGGCGCGGCGCAACAGGTTGTTCGGGTCGGTGCCGTGGTCAGGCGAATGGCTGATGCCCACGCTGGCGGTCAGCAGCAGGCGATAATCGCTGCCCTCGACCGGCTCGGCCACGGCGGTGCGCAGGCGCTCGGCCAGCGCCTGCGCGCCGTCCGCCGTCAGCCCGGTCGCCGTCACCACGAACTCGTCACCGGCGAACCGGGCGACCTGGCCCTGCCCGCCCAGCGCCGCCTGCAGGCGCCCGGCCAGCCGCCGCAGCACGTCGTCGCCAGCCAGGTGGCCGACCGATTCGTTGACTCCCTGGAAGCGGTCCAGCCCGATCACCAGCACCCAGACCGGCGCCGTCGCATTCTTCAGCATGGCCCGCAGCGCCTGCCCGAGCAGCAGATGCTGCGGCAGGCCGGTGACCGGGTCATGGCTGGAGGCGTGGGCCAGTTCGGCCTCGACCCGCCGTCGCTCGGTGATATCGCGCGCCACCGCGTAGAGCAGCCCGTCGGGCGCGGCGAAGGAGACCCACTCCAGCAGGCGTTCGCTGCCATCGCGGCAGCGACAGCGGTTGACGAACTCGTACACCCGCTCGCCGGAGCGGTCCCGCACCAGCATCGGGTCGGAGTCCTCGCCGGGGTCCTGCGGCGACAGGAATTCGCGGTAAGGGCGCGAGATCAGCTCGCTGGCGCCGTAGCCGGTAAGGCGTGTCAGTGACGGATTGAACTGCAGCAGCCGTTCGGCCTGCGGGTCGAGGATGCAGAAGATCTCCTGCGACATCTCGAAGAAGCGGTTGCGCTCGCGCAGGCGCGCGACCAGGCGCTCGCTCTCGATCGCGATGCCGGTGATCGGCAGCATGCGGTCGATGCTGTGCAGCTCCTCCTCGCGCGGCTCGCGCGGCTCGCGGAAATACACCGCGAACGTGCCCAGCACTTCGTTGTGGCTGCCGAGCACCGGCGTCGACCAGCAGGCCCTGAGGCCATGCGCCAGCGCCAGTTCCCGGTAGTTCTCCCAGTACGGGTGGCTGGCGATGTCGGCCACCACCACACGCTCGCCACGCCACGCAGCCGTGCCGCAGGAGCCCTGCGCCTCGCCGATCTCCATCCCGTGCACGACGCGGTTGTATGCATCCGGCAGGCTGGGTGCGGCGCCATGCAGCACGTGCCGGCCGTCGTCGTCGAGCAGCAGCAGCGAGCACAACGTGCCGGGGTTCATCGTCTCGTGCAGGCGGGCGATCCGCTCGAGGCTTTCCGCCAGCGGCCGCTGTGCCGCCACCCCCTCCAGGATCTCGTGCTGACCGGCCTCCAGTTGCTCGGCGCGCTTGCGCTCGGTGACGTCGCGGAAATAGATCGTCAGCCCGTCCGCCGACGGGTAGACACGGTTCTCGAACCAGCGGTGGTATGGCGGGTAGAACGTTTCGACCTGCTGCGGGCACTGCTCGGTCATCGCCTTTTCGCAGGCGAGACGGAACGGCGGCACGACGCCTTCCGCAAACTCCGTCCAGATGTGCCGGCCGATCAGCTCCTCCGCCTTGCGGCCGAACAGCTCGCAGGCGGTCGCATTCAGGTAGGTGTAGCGCCAGTCCCGATCCAGCGCGACGCAGGCGTCGGTGACCCGCTCGAATACCTGATGAAAATCCAGTTCCAGCCGGGGGTTGTCCATGGCAAGCGTCCGTCATGCAGGCGGCTACGGCAGCCGGAAAACAGATTAGGCGATCTTGCGTGAAGGCGATAGCGGCGCCGCACCGCGCTCAGCGCAGGCTGGAACGGCGCACCACCAGCTTCACCGGCAGCACTTCGCTGTCGGCCGGCTCACCGCGGATCAGGGCGAGCAGGCTGTCCACCAGCACTTCGCCGGCCTGCTTGGTGTCCTGCAGTACGGTGGTCAGCGGCGGGTTGGCGAAGCTGGCCATGGGAATGTCGTCGAAGCCGGCCAGCGCCACGTCCTGCGGCACGCGCAGGCCGTGGTCGGCGAGCGCGCGCATGGCGCCGATCGCGATCAGGTCGCTGGCGGCGAACACCGCGTCGAAGCCGGCCTCGCGCAGGATCAGGTTGCGCATTGCCTCGTAACCGGAGCGCTCGGTGCTCTCGGCGTTTTCCTGCAGCACCGGATCCACCTCCACTCCGGCCTGCTGCAGCACGTCGACGTAGCCGCGGTAGCGCCCGAAGAATTCCGGGTAGTGGCTGGAAGCGTCGCCGAGGAAGGCGATGCGGCGGCAGCCGCGCTCCAGCAGATGTCCGGCCACCGCCTGGCCGCCGCGGAAGTTGTCGCAACCGATCGACACGCCGGGCTGGTCCGGCAGCACCGCGCCCCAGCGCACGAAGCGGGTGCCCTGGGCGACCAGTTTCTCCAGCTTGTCGGTGTAGGCCAGGTAGTCGCCGTAGCCGAGCAGGATCAGGCCGTCGGCCTTCTTGCTGTCGGCGAAGTCGGCGTGCCAGTCACGCGAGAACTGCTGGAACGAGATCAGCAGGTCGTAACCCTGCAGCGCGCAGGCGCGGGTGATCGAGCCGAGCATCGACAGGAAGAACGGGTTGATGTGCGACTCGTCGGCGGTGGGGTCCTCGAAGAACAGCAGCGCCAGCGTGCCGGCATGCATCCGGCGCAGATTGGAGGCGTTCTTGTCGACCTTGTAATTGAGCTGCTCGGCGGCGGCCTGGACGCGCCGCCGGGTTTCCTCATTGACCAGCGGGCTGCCGCGCAGCGCGCGCGACACCGTGGCCTGGGATACCCCGGCCAGATGGGCGATGTCGATCGAAGTGGCTTTTCCCTTCATCCGCAGCCTGATCCGGAGTCCACCTGCTGCCCGGCGCGATGCCGGCGACACCGAATCCTAGCCGGTTTGCGCACCGCCTGTCGTATGCGCCTGCCGCGCCTCGCGGCAGGCGCACGGGAGCGGGTGATCAACGCGGGACATGGCCGTCATGCGCGCATGTCCTCCAGCTCGATGCCCTTGGTCTCGCGCACGCCGGCCAGCACGAACAGCAGCGACAGCAGCGCGAAGCCGGCGTACAGCCCGTAGGCGAAAGTCAGGCCCAGCTCGGCCAGCGCCGGGAACGTGCTGGTGATCGCGAAATTGGCCAGCCACTGCGCCGCCGCGGCCACCGCCAGCGCGGTGGCGCGGATCCGGTTGGGGAACATCTCGCCCAGCAGCACCCACACCACCGGGCCCCAGCTCACCCCGAAGAACACCACGTAGGCGTTCGCCGCCACCAGCGCTACCACGCCGGTGGCGCCGGGCAGGCTCAGCGTGGCGCCGCTGCCGGTGGCCTGCGAGAAGCACCACGCCATCAGCCCCAGGGTGATCGCCATGCCGGCCGAACCGACCACCAGCAAGGGCTTGCGGCCGACTTTGTCGACCAGCGCGATCGCCACCAGAGTCACCAGCACGTTGACGATCGAGGTGACCACGGTGATGGTGAACGAGTCGGCCTCGCTGAAGCCCACCGAATGCCACAGCGTGGACGAGTAGTAGAAGATCACGTTGATGCCCACGAACTGCTGGAACACCGACAGCAGGATGCCGATCCACACCACCGGCAGCAGCCCGGCGGTCTTGCCGCACAGGTCGCGCAGGCGCGGCTTGTGCTCCGAGCGCAGGCTGTCCTCGATGTCGCGCAGCTTGCTGTCCAGCGCGGCCTCGCTGTGCATGTTCAGCACCTTGCGCAGCACCACCCGTGCCTCGTCGATGCGGCCCTTGGCGACCAGGTGGCGCGGCGATTCCGGCACGCCCAGCACCAGGGTGCCGTAGACCAGCGCCGGCAGCGTCGCCACCAGGAACATCCAGCGCCATGCCGCCAGCCCGAACCACAGCGGCTGCGCCGCGCCGCCGGCCACGCCGGCCAGCCACGCATCGCTGAGCAGCGCGGCGAAGATGCCCAGCACGATCGCCAGCTGCTGCATCGAGCCGAGCCGGCCGCGGATGTGCGCCGGCGACACCTCGGCGATGTAGGTGGGCGCGATCACCGAGGCCACGCCCACGCCGATGCCGCCGACCAGCCGCCACAGGATCAGGTCCCACACCGCGGTGACCAATCCGGAGCCCAGCGCGCTGGCCACCAGCAGCACCGCCGCCACCTGCATCGTGCGCACGCGGCCGAAGCGATTGGCCAGCATGCCGGCGTACCAGGCGCCGACGGCCGAGCCGAGCAGCGCGCAGGACACCGTGAAGCCGATCTGCGCCGCGTCCAGCGCGAAGCCGCCGCGCACCGCGTCGACCGCGCCGTTGATCACCGCCGTGTCGAAACCGAACAGGAAGCCGCCCAGCGCCGCCGCCGCCGAGATCAGCACCACCCGTGCGGTGGCGCGCTGGCCCAAGCCGTCGGCCGTCGTGTCCATCGTGCTCATCGCGTCTCCCCCAACGCCTCAAGATGCGCACGAGTCTGCACCGCGGGTCCCGGCCGTGTCCGGTTGAATACGTATGCAGCGGGTGCGCGCAGGCTACGCTGCCATTCCTCCCTATCTCCCCGTGGGAGAAGGTGCCCGGAGGGCGGATGAGGGTGCGGGCGGAGCGTGGAGCTCCATGCGGCCCCGTACCCTCACCCCAACCCCTCTCCCGGGGGGAGAGGGGCTCAGGCCGGCGCGTTGATCACTGCCAGGAAATCGCTGCCGTAGCGCCTGAGCTTGGCCTCGCCCACGCCACTGATGGTGGCCAGTTCGTCCTCGTTGGCCGGCATCGCGCGCAGCATCGCCAGCAAGGTGGCGTCGTGGAACACCACGTAGGGTGGCACGCCCTGCTGCCTGGCCAGTTTCGTGCGCAGCGCGCGCAGGGCATCCCACAGCTCCTGCTCCCAGGTCTCGATGCCGAGGCTGCTGCCGGTGACCAGCTTGCTGTCGCGTCGGCGCCGGCTGGCGCGCTCGGGGCGGGCGTCCTCGCGCAGTTTCACCTGACGCCCGCCGCTGAGTACGCTGCGGCTGGCGGCGGTGAGGCGCAACGTGCCGTAGCCCTCGGCGTCAGCCTCGAGCAGGCCGGCGGCGAGCAACTGGCGAAACACCGAGCGCCACTGCTTCTCGTCCAGATCGGCGCCGATGCCGAAGGTGCTGAGCCGGTGGTGGTCGAGGGCGAGCACGCGTTCGGTCTCCTCGCCGCGCAGCACGTCGATGACGTGGCCGGAGCCGTAGCGCTGGCCGGTGCGGTATACCGCCGACAGCGCCTTCTGCGCCGGCACGGTGGCGTCCCAGGTTTGCGGCGGCGCGAGGCAGTTGTCGCAATGGCCGCAGGGGCCGGGGTAGTTTTCACCGAACGCCCCCAGCAGCAGCTGGCGGCGGCAGCCGGTGGCCTCGGCGTAGGCCAGCAATGCCTCCAGCTTCTGTCGCTCGACGCGCTTGCGCTCGTCGTCGGACTCGGACTGCGCGATCATCTGGCTCATGGTGACCACGTCGGACAGGCCGTAGATCATCCACGCCTCGGCCGGCAGGCCGTCGCGACCGGCGCGGCCGGTCTCCTGGTAGTAGCCCTCGATGCTGCGCGGCAGATCCAGGTGCGCCACGAAGCGCACGTCGGGCTTGTCGATGCCCATGCCGAACGCCACCGTGGCCACCATCACCACGCCGTCCTCGCGCAGGAAACGCTGCTGGTTCCTCGCGCGCGTGGCCGCGTCGAGACCGGCGTGATACGGCAACGCCTCGACGCCCGACTCGGCCAGCCATTGCGCGGTATCGTCCACCTTGCGCCGGCTGAGGCAGTACACGATGCCGGATTCGCCCTGATGGCCCTGCAGGAACTCGCCGAGCTGGCGCTTCGCGTTGTGCCGCTGGCCGACCCGGTAACCGATGTTGGGCCGGTCGAAACTGGAAACGAACTGCCGCGCCTGCTGCAGCGACAGCCGCTCGACGATCTCCTCGCGCGTACGCGGGTCGGCAGTGGCGGTGAGCGCAATGCGCGGCACCTGGGGGAAGCGTTGGTGCAGCACCGCCAGCTCGCGGTACTCGGGGCGGAAGTCGTGGCCCCACTGCGACACGCAATGCGCCTCGTCGATCGCGAACAGCGCCACCTCGGTGCGTTCCAGCAGGGACAGGAAGCGCGCCGTGAGCAGCCGCTCGGGCGCCACGTAGAGCAGGTTCAGCTCGCCGGCCAGCAGTTGGCGCTCGACCTCGCGCTGTTCTTCCGCGCCGAGACTGGAGTTGAGGTAGGCCGCGGCCACGCCAGCCTCGCGCAGCGCATCGACCTGGTCCTGCATCAGCGCGATCAGCGGCGACACCACGATGCCGGTGCCCTGGCGCAGCAGCGCGGGGATCTGGTAGCACAACGACTTGCCGCCGCCGGTGGGCATCAGCACCAGTGCGTCACCGCCTTCCGTCAGGTGCTCGACCACCGCCTGCTGCTGGCCGCGGAAACTGGGATAACCGAAAACGCTTTGCAGCAGCTCGAGGGCGGAGACATTCATCCTGTACATGCTAGCAAACCCGCCCGGACCGGCCGCCGGGAAAAGCAGCGGCGACGCGGCGGCAGCACCGCTGTTCAGGCGTCCGGCATACCCCACAACGCGTGGTCGAGATCGCCGTCCAGGCCGAAGCGCGACAATGGCACGCGGCCGTTCTTCACTTCCACGCCCTCGGCGCGCAGCCGACGCGATTGCTCGCGGAAACCGCGGCTGCCCGGCGGCATCGCGATGTGCCCGCTGGAACGCAGCACGCGGTACCACGGCAGTTCCATGCCGTCGGGCACTTCGCCGAGCAGCCGGCCGACCAGCCGCGCGCGTCCCGGCAGGCCGGCGCGGGCCGCGATCGCACCGTAACTGGCGACACGGCCACGCGGAATCGCGGCGATGGCGGCGTAGATGCGGGCAGCGGCCTCATTCATGGTTCACGCGACGCTAGCGGATAACCATGGCAGAGTAACTTCCGACCCTCGCCAGCGGAAGCCGCCGCATGCGTCACTTCGAAGCCGTGCGTTCCCACATCGGCAGCCTGCACGAGCTGCGCCAGAACGATCCTTACCTGATCAGCTTCGACCTGAAACTGGCGCCGGACCGCTATCAGGGCATCTACCTGGCCGAACTGGAAGACGAGGCGGGGCTGCGCTATCTGCGGGTTTCCACCCCGATCGGGCCGCTCGCCGGTACCGACCCGGTCCGCTGCCTGCGCTTCAACTGGCAGCAGCGCACCGGCTTCCTCGCGGTGGCCGATCTGGACGGCTCGCCCTATCTGCACCTGTGCGAAAACCGCCCCTATGAATTCCTCGATCGCGCCGAGTTGCAGCGCGTGGTGCGCGAGCTGGGCGTGCTTGGCGATCAGCTGGAACGAATCATCAGCGTCGGCGACGACGCGCTGTAAGAACCTGGTCAGGACACCAGCCGGAACATCACTACCAGCCCGTAGGCCAGCAGCGCGGTGATCGGCAGGGTGAGGATCCACGCCCACACCATGCGTTCGACCACCGACCAGCGGATCGAACTGAAACGCTTGGCCGCGCCCACGCCCATGATCGAGGCGGACACGTTGTGGGTGGTCGACACCGGGATGCCGAACGCCGAGGCAGCCAGGATGACCGCGGCCGAACTGGTCTCGGCGGCGAAGCCGTTGATCGGGTGCAGCTTGACCATCTTGTGACCGAGCGTCTTGATGATGCGCCAGCCGCCGCCGGCGGTACCGGCGGCCATGGTCAATGCGGAGACCACCTTCACCCACACCGGGATCTCGAAGCCGCCGGCGGGGTCGCCGTCGATGCGCAGGAAGCCCAGCCACGCCGGCAGGTGGTCGAACTGGTGCGCGGCGGTGGCGCCGGCCAGCGCCAGCGCGATGATGCCCATGCTCTTCTGCGCGTCGTTCATGCCGTGCGCCACGCCCATCGCGCTGGCCGAGACGATCTGCGCCTTGCCGAAGAAGAAATTGACGAACGGGGTGCGCCCGAACCGGCGCAGCCAGCCGTGCCGCCGAGCAAACCAGGCCAGCAGCGCATACAGCGCCCCCATCAGGAAGAAGCTGATGATGAAACCCGCCAGCGGCGACAGCACCATCGGGATGACCACCTTGGGCATCACGCCATGGCCCTTCAGCAAGCTGCCCTCGACCCAGATCACCGCGTCGAAGTTGTTGCCGGAAGCGGCCAGCGCCGCCCCCACCAGCGCGCCGATCAGGGCATGGCTTGAGCTGGACGGAAGGCCCAGCCACCAGGTGATCAGGTTCCACACGATCGCCGCCAGCAGCGCGCAGACCAGCAGCTGCGAGCTCATCTCGATCACCCCGGCGTTGATCAGCCCGGAAGCGATGGTGGCCGCCACCGCGGTGCCCATGAACGCACCGACCAGGTTGGTACCCGCCGCCAACAGCACCGCCTGGCCGGGGGAGAGCACCTTGGTCGCCACCACCGTGGCGATCGAGTTGGCGGTGTCGTGGAAACCGTTGATGTAGGTGAAGACCAGCGCGATCACCACCACCGCGATGACGACGCTCATGCGCGATCCTTGGCCGTGGACGAACAGACGCCCGGCACCGGCGCCGGGCAATGCGGAATGCGCGGGATCACGGGCACGGCCTCAGGAATTCTTCAGCACGATCGAATAGACGATGTTGCCGACGTCGCGGCACTTGTCGATGGCCTTCTCGATCAGCTCGAACAGGTCTTTCGCCAGCATCGCCCGCATCGCGTCGCCGCCTTCCATGTACAGCGTGCGGTACGGCGCCAGCAGCATGCGATCGCCTTCCGACTCCAGTGCCTGCAGGCGGTCCTGCAGTTTCTTCACCGGGTCGATGCGCAGGCCGCGGCGCAGCTCGCCGATCATCTCGGCGACCACTTCGCTGGAACGCTGCAGCACCAGCGTGCGTTGGGCGAAATCCACCCCGGCCAGGCGATCGGCGACGATCTCGTAGCGCTCGGCGAACTTCTCGATGGTCTTGGGGATCTTGTACAGCGCCGAATTCAGCGCTTCGATGTCCTCGCGATCGAGCGCGGTGACGAAGGTGTTCACCAGTTCCTCGCTGATCTGCGCGGCCAGCGCCTTCTCCCGCGCCCGGGTCGCGGTGAATGCCGCCATCACCGGCCCCTTGTCAGGTTGGGTCAGCAGTTCGTGCAGGGCCTTGGCGCTTTCGCTGACGGTGGCGGCGCTCTGCTCGAGCAGCCCGTAGAACTTGTCGCCTTTGCCGAAAATCGTCTGCAGTGAAAACATGCGGGCCATGCCTGAGGGATCGGGATGACGGGAATGTTACAGGACAGCCGTGCTGCCCTGCATCATGACCCGGGTGAACTGCAGCCCGCGCAGCCCTTACACTGTGCCCATGCAGCCTCCCCCGTCACCCCCGCGATGCTGACCGAAATCGCGCTCGTTTTCGTACTGGCCCTGTGCAACGGCTTCTTCGCGCTGTCGGAGATGGCGCTGGTGGCGTCGCGCAAGAGCCGCCTCAAGCAGATGGCACGAAGCAGCCGCAAGGCCGCCGCGGCGCTGCGCCATGCCGAGGCGCCGGAGCGCTTCCTGTCCACGGTGCAGGTCGGCATCACTGTGCTGATGCTGGTCACCGGCGGGGTCGCCGGCGACAAGATGGGCGGCCACATCGCCACGCTGCTGCAACATGACACGTGGGCTTGGCTGGCCCCGTACGCCCGAGCCATCGGTATTGCGCTCGGCTTCGTGCTGATCTCGTTCATCCAGATCGTGATCGGCGAACTGGTGCCCAAGCGGCTGGCGCTGTCGGCGCCGGAAAAGGTCTCCTCGTATGCAGCGTTCCCGATGCTGCTGCTGTCGTATCTGACCGCGCCGTTCGTGTGGCTGCTGAACGCATCGAGCAACCTGCTGCTGCGCCTGCTGCGGGTCGACACGCAAGGCAGCGGCGTGGTCACCGAGGAGGAGATCCGCCTGCTGGTCGCCGAAAGCGCCGAACAGGGCGTGCTCGACCCGGACGAGCACAACATGGTCAACCGCGTGCTGCGCCTGGGCGACCGCACCGTGGACAGCGTGATGACCCCGCGCATGCGCATCGCCTGGCTGGACATCGCGGCGAGCCGCGAGGAGAACATCGCGGTACTGCGCGAGACCCCGTACTCGTGCTACCCGGTGTATCGCGGCGACGAGAGCGAGGTGGTCGGCGTGGTCGAGGTCAAGCGCCTGCTGCACAGCTTCGCCGAAGGCACGCCGGAGCTGTTCGGCCACCTGGCCAAGCCGCTGTTCGTGCCGGCCACCGCGCGCGCGCTGGACCTGCTGGAGGAGTTCCGCGACGCCGAGACGCCGCTGGCGCTGGTGGTCGACGAGTACGGCGACATCGAGGGCGTGGTCACCGTCAACGACCTGCTGGCGGCGGTGGTCGGCGCCAGCCAGATCGGTCATGCCGGCAGCAGCGAGGACAGCCCGATCATGCAGCGCGCCGACGGCAGCTGGCTGATCGACGGCAGCCTGTCCACCGACGATCTGCGCGAACTGCTGCAGATCGGCGAACTGCCAGGCGAAGAAGAGCACGACTACCGCACCGCCGCCGGCATGGTGATGACCGCGCTCGGCCACATCCCTCAGACTGGCGAGGTGTTCGCCTGGCACGGCATCCGCTTCGAAGTGGTCGACCTGGACGGCGCGCGCATCGACAAGCTGCTGGTCACCCCCGCCCCTTCGCGGAAACCGTCCGACGACGAACAGTAGCCCCGACACCTCCTTCCAGCCTGCAGGAGGAGATCAGGAGTGGCTGCGCTTTTGACCCTGCGTCGCGAAGAGCAACCCCACCCCAGCCCTCCCCTGCGCTGCAGGGGAGGGAGCAAGACGCGCGGCCTCGGGGCTGGTCCCTCCCCCTGCACAGCAGGGGGAGGTCAGGAGGGGGTGCGCTTTTGATCTTGGCTTGAGAGCGAAGAGCGACCCCACCCCAGCCCTCCCCTGCGCTGCAGGGGAGGGAGCAAGACGCGCGGCCTCGGGGCTGGTCCCTCCCCCTGCGCAGCAGGGGGAGGTCAGGAGGGGGTGCGCTCTTGATTCTGGCTTGACCGAAGAGCGACCCCACCCCAGCCCTCCCCTGCCTCGCAAGGGAGGGAGCAAGACGCACAGCTTCGGGACCGGTCCCTCCCCCTGCGCAGCAGGGGGAGGAAACCGCTACTTGCCCTTCGCCAACCTTGCCATCCGCTGCGCGTCGGCGAGGATGCCATGCAGCACGCGCAGCTCACGCTCATCCGGCTGGGCGCGCTGGAACAGCTTGCGCAGGCGCAGCATGATCGTGGTGGGCTCGCGACCCTTGTGGAAGTCGATGTCGTCCAGCGTCTGCGCCAGGTGGCGGTAGAGTTGCTCCATCTGAGCCGCGTCGGCGGGCGGCTCGTCGTGTGCCGGCGGCGCCGGCGGCGGTTCATCGCCGAGCATCGCCACGCGCAGCTCGTAGGCCATCACCTGCACCGCCTGCGCCAGGTTGAGCGAACTGAAATCGTCCACGCTGGGAATCCGTACCATCGCGTGGCAGCGCGCCAGTTCCTCGTTCTCCAGGCCGGTGCGCTCGTTGCCGAACACCAGCGCCACCTGCTCGCCGCGGGCGGCCGCGGCCAGCGCCTGCTGCGCCGCCTCGCGCGGGGAGAGCTCCGGCAGGTGCACCCCGCGCCGACGGGCCGACAGGCCCAGCGCCAGGCTGCTGCCGGCAAGACCGTCCACCAGGTCGGTGTGGATGCCGGCGTTGGCCAGCACGTCGTCCGCGCCGGCAGCCAGTGCATTCGCCTCCGGATCGGGAAAACGATGCGGCGCCACCAGTTCCATGCGGGTGAAGCCCATCGTGCGAACCGCCCGCGCCGCACTGCCGATATTGCCCGGATGCGAGGTGCGCACCAGCACGTAACGGAGGCGGTCGGCGAGTTGCTGGAGATCGGTCATGCGAGGGACGGCCTGGCGACAGGAATCGGCAAGGATAATGGACGCGGGGCGGCCCGGCGCCGCCTCTGCTAGAATCGCCGGCCGCAACCCCCGCTCTCTCCCAAAGTCGAAACCCATGGCCAGACCACACGTCACGATCGCGGCGCGCGCCGCGCGTTCTGCAGGCAATGTGATCCTGCGCTACATGAACCGCATCGACGGCCTCAACGTCGTCGAGAAGCAGCAGATGGATTTCGTCTCCGAGGTCGACAAGCTGGCCGAGGCGGAGATCATCAAGGAACTGCGCCGCGCCTACCCCGACCACGCGATCCTCGCCGAGGAAAGCGGCGCCATCGGCAAGGGCCCGCTGACCTGGGTGATCGACCCGCTGGACGGCACCCACAACTACCTGCGCGGCATCCCGCATTTCTGCGTGTCGATCGCGCTGCTGGAAAAGGGCGTGCCGATCCACGCGGTGATCTTCGACCCGCTGCGCGACGAGCTGTACACCGCCAGCAAGGGTGACGGCGCCTATCTCAACGACCGCCGCATGCGCGTGGGCAAGCGCGAGAACCTGGGCGGCGCGATGATCGCCACCGGCTTCCCGTTCCGCCAGCGCGAGCACCTTGCCGCGCAACTCGACATGACCCGCGCCATCCTCGGCCAGGCCGAAGACATCCGCCGCTCCGGTTCCGCCGCGCTCGACCTGGCCTACGTCGCCGCCGGGCGCTACGACGGCTACTTCGAGATCGGCCTGAAAGCCTGGGACATGGCCGCCGGCGTCCTGCTGGTGCACGAAGCCGGCGGCCGCTACTGCGATTTCGCCGGCCGCGACGGCATCCCGCAGAGCGGCAACATCGTCGCCGGCAATCTCAACGTGGCCAAGGCGCTGGTCGACGCGATCGGCCAGCAGGCCACGCCGGGGTTGCTCAAGGCCTGAATCCGGCGTCTCATGGGCAAGAAAAAAGGCGCTTTCGGCGCCTTTTTTCTTGCCCTGCAGGGCGCTGACCCTAGAAGGCCACATTCAGGCGCGTCGACAGTGTCTGTCCATGGTTGCGTTGACCCGTTTCGTAGTCATAGCCGAATTTCAACGTCGTGCGCGTTGACAGTGCCGCGTCCAACCCGACGCCGAACACGCCGCTGTAACGCGACAAGCCGATGCCGACCAGCGGCTGCCATTGCTCCAGGCCAACGAAGCTGGCGTTGAACACGTCGCCATGCGAGGCCAGGGTACGCTGCCACTGCGCACGCGCGCTGAAGTCCACGCTGCGGCCACGGCCCAGGTTCCAGCGATGGCCCGCGCGCACGCCGAGGCCCGCCTGCCAGCGGTCCAGTGTCTGCGCATCGCTGCGCAGGCCAAAGCCGCCCGCGCCCTGCTCGGCGAAGCCGCCGCGACCGACGCGCGCGTACTGCACATTGACGAACGGCGTGATGCGGCTGTCACCACGACCGAAGTGCATACCGCTCTCGCCATAGGCCACGTCGTAGCTGCCGTTGTACTGGGTCCGTGCGCCCTGCACGCTGTTGCCCAGCAGAACCTGCCGGCTGACGTCCTGCCGGAAATGGCCGAAGCCGACGCGACCCTGCGTATACCAGTTGCCGTTGAGCCAGCCCGCGTACAGCATGCCCTCGGTGCTGCGGCTGTTGTCGCGGTCGAACCCCTGGTTCAGCCGCTGCTGGCCGCGGCTCTGGCCGAACGCGTAACCGGCCACGCCGGAACGGCCGACCTGGCGGTCACTGCCGACCAGCCACCCGTTCAACTGGAAGCCGACGTCGTCGAAACCGGCGCGCGCCATGTCGCCGCCGAGGTTGAGGTCGTGCGTCCACATGCCGAAGCCGGTGCCCTTGTCGAGCAACTGGTCGAAGCGGTCCGACAACGCGCGGCTGGACGCATCGATGGCCTGGAAGGTCATCGCCGCGCTGGCCGCGTGCAACTGACCGGACAAGCTTTGCAGCGAGGCCTGTGCGGCCAGCAGGGTAGGCGACTGCTGGAACTGGCCGGCGGCACGCAGGAAGTCGCCGGATACCTCGGAGAGCGTGCCGGCCGCAATCTTGCCGTCCAGTTGCTCGAACGCGCCCTGCACGCGCTGCGCGCTGCCCATGGAAGCCGGGGTATAGCTCACGCCATTGCCTGCGGCCGCCATGGTCACATCGAGGCCGGTGGTGTCCAGCCACACGCTGTTGGCGTCGTAGTTGATGGTGGTTGCCGTGAACACCACGCCAGCGCCCTTGACCAATTGGTCGAAGGTGCCGGTGACACCACCGGCTGCGGTAAGTACATCAGTGTGAGTGTTGCTGACGTAGCCGCTATCGGCACCTGTTACTTCCAGCGTGCCGCCGTTGAGTGTGGCAGTGCCGGTTACCGCGAGCTTGCTGCCGAGACTGACTGCGAAGGTGCTGGCGGATGACTGAACATAGTTGCCGCCCACTGCTAAATCACCGCCGTGAACGGCTACTTTGCCGGCGTTGGAGAGATTGCCAGCCACGCCAGGCACACCATCAAGGTTGCCGGAAGCGTTCACGGTTACGTTGCCAGAGAGTGCTTGCGCTGCCTGCAAAGACCCGGCGTTGACGGATGTATCGACTACGCCCTGCAGATCGCCGTTATCGATAACCCAGGTACCGCCACCATTCTTGACAAGGATGCCGCCAAACGTCGTCATCCCCGTGACTGCATTCGAGTACGACTGCACGGTGCCTGCACTGCCATCAAGCGTCAAAGTGGACTGTGCATTCGAACCAATCCTTAGATCACCCTGAATGAAACCACCGGCCATCAGGGTGGTGTCATTAATGGCCGTTGGATCCATTTGCACGCTGCCGATAATAGCTCCCGCATTTGTCAAATGCAGCATTCCGTTTGATCCGTAGCTACCAATGCCACTGTAAACAGGGACAAAAATGCTGCAGGCAAGCATGACCGAGCAGTCGCTGGAAGCAAGGGCGGTTGCCTCGATGGTGGAGCCCGGGCCATTGGCCACCGTGCCACCATACTTCAACATGATACCTGCTCGATCGCCTGTAATCACACTGCCACCATTATTTTTCACAGCCCCTGTTGCGCTTGACCCACTTGCTATGCTGACTCCTATGCTGCCGGAAATAATGCTGCCACCATCATTTGTCACCGTACCACCATCGGACAATACAACTCCATTATAAAACCCCCTGATGGTGCTGTTGCCAGTATTACTTACTGAAGCATTCGTTGCATCAGTATAGACGCCAGAACTGATATTTATGCGTGTGTTTGCATTTAATCCCGCAAGGATACTGCCACCATCACTGTTGTTGACTACCGCAGCTCCCCTGACACCGTCACGAGTCATGCCAATAATACTGCTGCCGGCATTGTTCACGACCCCTTCGGTTTTCACGCCCGTATAACCGCGAATGGTGCTCCCGAAGCTGTTAACCAGGGTGCTATTTGATCCAAGATTTATGGCAGGAATGTCATACCCTGATTGCGAAAAATCGCTCTCAATAAGGCCGCCATCATGATTTAAAACAACTATCGCAGCACCGTTGACATATCCCTGCACTGCCGATGATCCAGGAATTTTCAACACAACGGACCCTGCATTATCCAGCCGCCCTCCTTGCTCTAGGGTGACGCTTGATACCGTCGCATCCTTACTGATTTCCAGAGCAGCATCCTGATTGGCACCGCCTACCGAAACTCCTAAACCAAGCGCCGCGCCAGCGATTACTTTCAGCGTGCCAGCCTTCACGGCAGTGCCGCCGGTATACGTATTTGCACCACTCAGGGTCAGAGTGCCGTTGCCCAGTTTCACCACCCTGCCACTTCCGCTGATGACACCGCCATAGCTCAAGTCATCGCTTCGATTGAATGTCAATGATCCGTAATACGTGTCGTTTGTCACGTCACCGACAATCGAACCGGTCGTGCCACCATTGCCAATCTGCAACGTGCCGAGACTGATCGTGGTGCCGCCGGTGTAGGTATTGGCGCCGGTCAGGATCAAGGTACCCGTACCGGCCTGTTCCAGCGAACCATTGCCGCGAATGACACCATTGAAGGTCAGATCTTCGCCACGGGCGAATACCAGTGCCCCGTTGTCCGTCACGTCACCGATAATCGAACCGGCGGTTCCAATCACACCGCCAAGTTGGCCAATCTGCAACGTACCGGCGCTGATCGTAGTGCCACCGGTATAGGTATGGTCGCCGGTCAGTATCAATGTACCTTGGCCTGATTTCACGACGTTGCCGTTGCCGCTGATCACCCCCGAGAAGCCTTGCATGACACCAGACTGGTATCCGTAGTCGAATACCATCGACCCATTATTCGTCACGTCACCGCTGATCCTGCCTCTAGTACCTCCATTGCCGAGCTGCAACGTACCGGAACTGATCGTGGTACCACCGGCGTACCAGTTGGTGCCCGTCAAGATCAACGTACCCGTGCCGGCCTGCACCAGCGAACCGCTGCCGCCGATGGAACCCTCGAAGCTCACATCGTTGCTACGCTTGAACACCAATGAGCCGTTATTCATCACATTACCGGTGATCGAACCGGTCGTGCCGCCGTTGCCGATCTGCAATGTACCGTTGCTGATCGTGGTGCCGCCGGTGTAGGTGTTGGCACCGGTCAGGGTCAGCCTGCCGGTGCCGGCCTGCTCCAAGGAACCACTGCCGCTGACGATGCCTCCGAAGCTCACGTCGTCACTGCGGTTGAACACCAGCGATCCATTGTTCGTCACGTTGCCAACGATCGAACCGGTGGTGCCGCCGTTACCGATCTGCAGCGTACCGAGGTTGATCTTGGTACCGCCGGAATAGGTATTGGTGCCAGTCAGGATCAGCGTTCCGGTGCCACCCTTGATCAGGCCGCCTGCGCCAGTGATGTCGTTGGACCAGGTGGTCGTGGTGGTGCCGTCAAAGCTGACATCGACGGCTCCTGGTCCTGTCGGTGGCGGCGTAGGCCGGACATTCGACCCGCCACCCCCACCGCCGCCGCATGCGGACAACCCCAACGCCAATGCAACGGCAAAAGACACGGCACACGGCCGCAACACGGCTTGCTTATCCAGCATGCGATGACTCCCCTGTGTCCATTTCGCAATATGTTGCGAGGTGAGCTTACAACGGCAACCCTTCCGTCAGGGTCATTCCCTCAGCCCCGGGACCAGGCGCCAGGCTCCAAGGGAATACGGAGATCAAGCGGCCCCGGCCGGCGACGGGCGCCCCAGGCGCGGTCGACACGGCTTTCGCCGGCACCGATGGCGCACAAGGTGACTGACGATGCACTCCCCGCGTCATCCAAGGCGCGACCCGCCTGACGAGCTGCGCTCAGGGAACCGACTGCCCTGCTTCGCGCAGGAACTCGCGCAGGAACGGCACGGTAATTCGCCGTCTGGCGGCCAGCGAGGCTTGATCCAGCTTGTCCAGCAGGTCCAGCAGCGCGCCGAGGTCGCGGGCGTAGCGGGCGAACAGCCAGTCCAGCACGCCCTCGTCCAGTTCGATGCCGCGGGAGGCGGCCTGCGCCTTCAGCACGGCGCGGCGCTCGTCGTCGTCGAGCGGCTTCAGCGCGAACTGGGTGCAGGCGCCGAGGCGCGAGCGCAGGTCGGGCAGTTCGATGCCGAGCTGCGTCGGCGTGGCATCGGCGGCGAACAGCAGTGCGCTGCCTTCGGCGCGGGCACGGTTGTACAGGTCGAACAACGCGTGTTCCGCGTCGCGGTTGCCAACCATCGCCCCGAGATCGTCCAGCGCCAGCAGCTCGCTACCGGCGACGCCGCGCAGAGCTGCAGGCTGATCGGCGAGCGTGGCCAGCGGCAGGTACTGCACCTGCCGCCCGGCCGCGCTCGCTGCCTGGCAGGCGGCCATCAGCAAATGGCTGCGGCCACTGCCGCTGGCGCCATACAGGTAGACCCACGGCGCAC
Organism: Rhodanobacter sp. KK11; assembly: GCF_033345435.1. Classification (NCBI taxonomy): domain Bacteria; kingdom Pseudomonadati; phylum Pseudomonadota; class Gammaproteobacteria; order Lysobacterales; family Rhodanobacteraceae; genus Rhodanobacter; species Rhodanobacter sp. KK11. The sequence continues at coordinate 89,472 of NZ_JAWPMI010000006.1, read as the reverse complement.
CGGGCTCCAGCGCCACTGCCTGCACCGCGGCCAGTGCAGCGGCATTGGCGCCGGCGTGGAAATGCTCGAAGCGCTGGCGGCGCGGCCAGCGCAGCGCCAGCGGCAACTGCGGGATCATGGTCCGGTCCGGTCGTCCTGTGGCGACTCGACCGAGGCTTCGACTGCGCCATCGCGATGCACGGCCAGCTCCACCTCGGCGATCACCGGGTCGTCCGGCCCCGCTTCGTTGTACAGCTCGCTCATGCGGTAGCGCTCGATCAGGTAGCGCAGCAGCACCATGATCACCGACGCCGCCGGCAGCGCCAACAGCACGCCGAGGAAGCCGAACAGATAGCCGCCGGCCAGCACCGCGAACATCACCGCCACCGGATGCAGGCCGATCTTGTCGCCGACCAGCTTCGGCACCAGCACGTAGCCTTCCAGCAGTTGGCCGACGGCGAACACGCCGCAGACCATCAGCACATGTGCCCAGTCGCCGTACTGCACCAGCGCCGCCACGATCGCCGCGACGAAACCGATGATGAAGCCCAGGTACGGCACGAAGCTGAGCAGGCCGGCGACCATGCCGATCAGCGGGCCCACGGTCAGCCCCACCACGCCCAGGCCGGCGCCGTAGAACACGCCGAGCGCCAGCATCACCAGCAGCTGGCCGCGCACGAACGCGCCGAGGATCTTGTCCGACTCGCTGGCCAGATAGGCGATGGTGGGCTGGATCGAACGCGGCAGCATGCCGTCGACCTTCGCCACCAGCTTGTCCCAGTCGCGCAGCAGGTAGAACGCCACCACCGGGATCAGCACCAGGTTGGTCAGCCACATCGCGATGCCGAGGCCGCCGCGCGACACCTTGCCCAGCACCACCGAGGCGACGCCGCCGATCGAGGACATGTGTCCCTTGATCGCGGCCAGCAGGCGGTCGCTGTCGAAGGTATGCGGGTCAAGGTGCAGGCGCGCCTGCAGCCACGGCCACACGGTGTTCTGCGCCCAGTCGCCGTAGCGCGGCAGGTTGCTGACCAGGTTCTCGATCTGGCGCGCGATTAGCGGAATCAGCAGCAGCAGCACGCCGACTACCGCCACCATGATCACCACGAACACGATGGTGGCCGCCCACATCCGGTTCAGCCCCAGCCGTTCCAGCCGGTCGGCCAGCGGGTCGCCCAGATAGGCCAGCATCGCAGCCACCGCGAACGGCATCAGCACCGACGCCAGCAGCCAGATCAGGTAAACGATGACCGCCGTGATGGCGAACAGCTGCCAACGGCGCGAAATGTCCTTGTCTTGATTCACTCGGTACGCCCCGGCAAAGGATGGTTACCCGCTATTTGAACAGTCCGCACATGGATGTGCGGGGTCTTGCGAGGGATTCGCATCAAATCAGTGCAACCAGCGCAGGTTCGCGTCCGCGCCCGGATGCGGCTCGCCCTGCAGCAGCAGGCGGCCGCCGGCGGCGAGGTTCGCGGCCAGAGCACCGATCGGTACGGAAGCCTTGACGTACAGCAGCACACCGCTGTTCTGCGCACCCAGGGTCTGCACCTGTTTCACCGTGGGGTCGTCCTGCAGTATCGCCACCAGGTTCGCGTAATCCATCGCCGAATCCAGCCCGCTGACCCACAACTTGCCTTCGCTGGGGCCCGCGCCGATCACGTTGAGCTGCTTGCCGAGGCGATCGACCAGGCCGTTGCCGGCGTCATCGAGCAGCGCATCCGCACTCGCGCCCTGGTCGCTCCAGCGCTGCGGCTGGCCGCCGGAGATCAGCGTCCAGTCGGCGCCGCCGTCGCGCAATTTGCCGAGCAGCACCAGCCCGGTGTGGTACTGCCGGTTGACCGCTACCAGGGCAGCCGGGTCGGCGGCGGCGACCCTGGCCAGATCCGGCAGGTCGCCGTCGGGGTAGACCACGTTGGTGCCGCGCGCGGCGGCGGCCGAAGCTAGGCTGGCCAGCGCCGCCTGGTCGAGCAGACGACCATCGCTGCCCTGCACCAGCAGCAGCACCGGCGGCTTGATGCCGGCGCTTTGCACGCCCAGCCTCGACACCAGCCGGCGCACCGAGCCCGGCTCGAATTCCACGTCCAGCACCAGCCCGGTCGCCGCGCGCTGGTACTGGAATTTCTGCACCATCGAACCGGCTTTGCCCAGTGCGTCGGCATAGCCGGCGTTGCTGCGCAGGTCCTGCCCGCCGGCGATCCGCGTCAACACCTGTCCGAGCGCCGTGGCGAACGCCTGGTCACGCTGGGCGTCGCTGGTGTCGGCCACCGGCACCACCACCGCATACGGCGAGCTGGCGACCTGCGCGTGCGACGCCGGCAACGCGGCGAACACCAGCAGCAGGGTGACGATCAACAGGCAGGGCAGGCGCATGGAGGGGCATCTTCCGGGAAAGCTCTGCGGAAGTCTGCCCAATCGCGCCCCCTCCCGTCCATCGCAGCCGTCACCGGCTCGGCACGGCCTGCCGGCAGTCGCGCCACAAGCTGGTAAACTTGCACGTTTCACCCACGCCGGTTTTCGCCATGTCCGATGCCCTTACCTACCGCGCCGCCGGCGTCGACATCGACGCCGGCAATGCCCTGGTCGAACGCATCAAGCCGCTGGTCAAGCGCACCTCGCGCCCCGAGGTGATGGGCGGGCTGGGCGGCTTCGGCGGCCTGTTCGACCTGAGCGGCCGCTACACGGAGCCGGTGCTGGTGTCCGGCACCGACGGCGTCGGCACCAAGCTGAAGCTGGCGCAGACGCTGGGCCGCCACGACACCATCGGCATCGACCTGGTCGGCATGTGCGTCAACGACGTGCTGGTGCAGGGCGCCGAGCCGCTGTTCTTCCTCGATTACTTCGCCACCGGCAAGCTGGACGTGGACACCGCGGTGGCGGTGGTCGGCGGCATCGCGAAAGGCTGCGAGCTGGCCGGCTGCGCGCTGATCGGCGGCGAGACCGCCGAGATGCCGGACATGTACCCGCCGGGCGAATACGACCTGGCCGGCTTCACCGTGGGTGCGGTGGAGAAATCGCGGATGCTGACCGGCGCGGCGATCGTCGCCGGTGACGTGGTGCTGGGCGTGGCCTCCAGTGGCCCGCACTCGAACGGCTACTCGCTGATCCGCAAGATCCTCGAGCGCGCCGGCAATCCGCTCGACCTCGACCTCGGCGGCGTGAAGCTGGTCGACGCGCTGATGGCGCCGACCACGATCTACGTGAAGCCGATGCTGGAATTGCTGGGGGTGCAAAGCGCCGCCATCCACGGCATGGCCCACATCACCGGCGGCGGCCTGAAGGAAAACATCATCCGCGTGGTGCCGGACGGCCTCGGCATCGCGCTGGACGCCTCCGCCATCGCGCTGCCGCCGGTGTTCGACTGGCTGCAGCGCGAAGGCAACGTGGCGCGCGAGGAAATGTGGCGCACGTTCAACTGCGGCGTCGGCTTCAGCGTGATCCTGCCGCCGGGTGCGGTGGCCGGCGCCTCCGCGCTGCTGGCGAAGCACGGCCTGGCCAGCTCGGTGATCGGCGCCATCGTGCCGGCGCAGGGCGACGAGCGCGTGCACATCGGCTGATCCGCTTGGCAACCGCACCCGCCAAGGTCGCCGTGCTCGCCTCCGGGCGCGGCAGCAACCTCGCCGCGCTGCTCGCCGCGCGCACGCGCGGCGAACTGCCGGTCGAGTTCGTGCTGGTCGGCAGCGACAAGGCCGGCGCCGGCGCACTGCGCCTGGCCGAGGCGGCGAACGTCCCCACCCTGGCGCTGGACCCGCGCAGCTACCCGGACCGTCGCGCGTTCGATCTGGACCTGTTCGCCCGCATCGCTGCCAGCGGCGCCGACTGGCTGGTGCTGGCCGGTTTCATGCGCATCCTCGACGGCGAGGCGCTGAAACCATGGGTGGGCCGCATCATCAACATCCACCCCTCGCTGCTGCCGAAGTACCGCGGCCTGCACACCCACCGCCGCGCGCTGGAGGCGGGCGATGCCGAGCACGGCGCCAGCGTGCACTTCGTCACCGCCGAACTGGACGGCGGCCCGGTGATCGCACAGGCACGCCTGGCGATCGAGGCCGGCGACGACGAGGAGCGCCTGGCGCAACGCCTGCTGCCGCTGGAGCATCGGCTGCTGCCCGCCGTACTGGGCCTGCTGGTCGGTGGGCGCCTGCAGTGGAGCGACCAGGCCCCGTGCTTCGACGGCCAGCCGCTGACGGCACCGCTGCGCCTGGGCGCCGACGGCCTGGTTCCTTAAAGCCGGTTCAGCCCGGTCTGGGCAGACTCGGCGCATGACCATCCGCCCCCTGCTTGCTTCCCTGCTCGGCCTCGGCCTGCTGCTGGGCGTCCGCGCGGCCCCCGCTGCCACGCCTCCCGCCTTCACCGCCGTCTACAACGTGTCGCAGGGTGGTCAGCCGATGGGCCAGGCTACGGTGAGCCTGCGCCCGGCCGGCAACGGCGAATGGATCTACCGCAAGGACATCAAGGGCACCGGTGGTCTGGCCGCCCTGCTCGGCGCCAACGTCTCGGAAAGCTCGCGCTTCCGCTGGAAAGGCGACGTGCCCGAGGCCATCAGCTACGACTACCGGCTGCAGGCGGCGGTCAAGCAGAAGCAGCGCCGCCTGGTGGTCGACTGGCCGCAGCACCGCGTGACCGTCGACGAGGGCAAGGGCCCGCAGAGCTATCCGGCCAGCCCCGGCATGGTCGAGCGCAACACCCTGGCGCTGGCGCTGGGCCTGGCCCTGCGCGACGGCAAGCCGCAAGTCGCGCTGCCGGTGGCGGTGCGTCAGGAGGTGCAGGTGCAGCACTTCCGGGTGGTCGGCAAGGAAGCCGTCAGCGTCCCGGCCGGCCATTTCGACGCCGAACGGATCGATCGCACCGACGCCGACCGCGGCTTCAGCGCCTGGTACGCGCCCGAGCGATTCCCGCTGCCGTTGAAACTGTCGCAGCACGATGGCGGCGACATGGTGATGGAACTGGTGAGCTACCGGGTCGACTGAAGCGGAGCCTGGCCGACCTCAGCACAGCAACGGAGCCTCGATCCCTTCCCCTGCCCGCAGGAGGAGGTTGGAGGGGGTAGCTCCGGACCTGCCGAAAGATCAAGAGCCGACCCCACCCCGGCCCTCCCCTGCGATGCAGGGGAGGGGGTACCGCAGAGGGACGCTCAGTTCGGCAGGCGACGGATCTTCGCGCCGAGCACGCCGAGCTTTTCCTCGATGTTCTCGTAGCCGCGGTCGATGTGGTAGACGCGGTCGACCACGGTGTCGCCCTTGGCCACCAACCCGGCCAGCACCAGGCAGGCCGAGGCGCGCAGGTCGGTGGCCATGATCGGCGCGCCGCTCATCTGCGCCACGCCATGCACCACCGCGGTGTTGCCTTCGAGGCGAATGTCGGCACCGAGCCGCTGCAATTCGTGCGCATGCATGAAGCGGTTCTCGAACACCGTCTCGGTGACCACGCCGGTGCCCTCGGCCACGCAATTCAGCGCGGTGAACTGCGCCTGCATGTCGGTCGGAAACGCCGGGTACGGCGCGGTGCTGATGTTGACCGCCCTCGGCCGGCGGCCCCCCATGTCCAGCTCGATCCAGTCGTCGCCGGTGGAGATGTGCGCACCGGCCTCTTCCAGCTTGGCCAGCACGGCGTCCAGCGTGCTGGCGCGGGCGTGCCGCGCACGCACCTTGCCGCCGGTCATCGCCGCGCCGACCAGGAAGGTGCCGGTCTCGATGCGGTCGGGCAGCACTTCGTACTCGGCGCCGTGCAGGCGCTCGACGCCGTGGATGACCATGGTCGAGGTGCCGGCGCCCTCGATCTGCGCCCCCATCGCGGCCAGGCAATGCGCCAGGTCGACCACCTCGGGCTCCTGCGCCGCGTTCTCGATCACCGTGGTGCCGTGTGCCAGGGCTGCGGCCATCATGATGTTCTCGGTGCCGGTGACGGTGACCATGTCCATCACGATGCGCGCGCCCTTCAGCCGCGACGCCTTCGCCTTGATGTAGCCGTTCTCGACCGTGATCTCGGCGCCCAGTGCCTGCAGGCCGCGGATGTGCTGGTCGACCGGACGCGAGCCGATCGCGCAGCCGCCGGGCAGCGACACCTCGGCCTGGCCGAAGCGCGCCACCAGCGGACCGAGCACCAGGATCGAGGCACGCATGGTGCGCACCAGGTCGTACGGCGCCACGCAGGTGCTGGTGGTGCGCGGGTCGACGTGCATCTTCATGCGGTCGTCCAGCACCAGCCGCACGCCCATCTGGCCGAGCAGCTCGATGAAGGTGGTGACGTCGTGCAGGTGCGGCACGTTGCCGATGCTGACCGGCCCATCGGCCAGCAGGCAGCCGGCGAGGATCGGCAGCACGGCGTTCTTGGCGCCGGAAATGGCGACCTCGCCATGGAGCGGCGTACCGCCGCTGATCAGGATTTTGGCCATGGATATTCGGGATTCAGGATGCGGGATGCGGAAAAACGGGAGGCGGGACGTTGGCAGGGTTCGGTTTCGGCGAATCCCGCATCACGAGTCACGAATCCCGGCTTCCTCCGGTGTCAGGGTCTTCAGTGCCAACGCGTGGATCGCACCGCCCATCAGCTCGCCCAGTGTGGCGTAAACCAGCCGGTGCCGCGCCAGCGGCAGCTTGCCGGCGAACTGGCTGGCGATCACGGTAGCCTCGAAATGCACGCCGTCGGCCCCGCTGACCTCGGCCTGGGCGCCGGGCAGGCCGTGCTCGATCATCGCCTGGATGCGGGAAGGGTCCATCGGGAAGGGTTCCATGCGGGAGTCTGGGCAGCCGGTTGCGGATTCCGCTGCAACCGGAACCCATCGCGCAGGCTTATGACGTTAAAATGCGGACCTGCCATGGTAATGGAAATCCGCTGGCACAGAAATGACGGCGGTTCCGGGCCGGCCCTGGCGGGCCGCACGCCGGGATCACCCGGGCATCCGCCCACCCTTCACCGAGCTCCCATGAACGCACGCATCGCCCCATCCGCCCCGATCGAGCTGAACCCGGACGCCATCACCCGCAGCGCACGCACGGTGATCGCCACCGAAGCGGCGGCGGTCGAGGCGCTGGAGTCGCGGATCGGGCCGGCCTTCGTCGAGGCCTGCCGGCTGATCCTGGGCTGTCGTGGCCGCGTGGTGGTCAGCGGCATGGGCAAGTCGGGCCATATCGGGCGCAAGATCGCCGCCACTCTGGCCTCCACCGGCACGCCGGCGTTCTTCGTGCACCCGGGCGAAGCCAGCCACGGCGACCTCGGCATGATCCTGCCGCAGGACGTGGTGCTGGCGATTTCCTATTCCGGCGAGACCGACGAGCTGCTGTTCATCCTGCCGGTGATCAAGCGCCAGGGCATCCCGCTGATCGCCATTACCGGCCACGCGAACTCCTCGCTGGCAATCCAGGCCGACGTGCACCTGGACGGCAGCATCTCCAGCGAAGCCTGTCCGCTGGGCCTGGCGCCGACCACCAGCACCACGGTGGCACTGGTGCTGGGCGACGCGCTGGCGATCGCGCTGCTGGAGGCGCGCGGCTTCACCTCCGACGACTTCGCCCGCTCGCACCCGGCCGGCGCACTGGGCCGGCGCCTGCTGCTGCACATCAGCGACGTGATGCACAGCGGCGACGAGATACCGCGAGTCTCGCCCGACGCCAGCCTTACCGCCGCCCTGGTCGAGATGACCCGCAAGCACCTGGGCATGACCGCCGTGGTCGACGCCGAACAACGCCTGCTCGGCGTGTTCACCGACGGCGACCTGCGCCGCGCACTGGACGACGACGGGGTCGACCTGCGCGGCGCCACCGTGGCCGAACTGATGACCCGCGGCCCGAAGACCATCGGCCCCGACAAGCTGGCGGCCGAAGCGGCGCAACTGATGGAGAAATACCAGATCCACGCGCTGCTGGTGGTCGACGACGGGCAGCACGTGGTCGGCGCGCTGAACATTCACGACCTGCTGCGTGCGCGTGTTGTCTGATGCGGCTTGCCGTATCAGACAAATCAGACACGCCGCTCTTGATCCTGCTCTCCCAGAATCCCGCCCGTGCCCACTGACTATCTGACCAACCTCTCCGCCGACCTGCTCGCCTGCGCCGCGAAGATCCGCCTGGCCGTCTTCGACGTGGACGGCACACTGACCGACGGCCGCCTGTGGTACGGCGAGGACGGCCGCGAGACCAAGGTGTTCCACGTGCACGACGGGCTCGGCCTGAAGCGGCTGCAGGCGAACGGCGTGCAGGTGGCGATCATCACCGCGCGGATCAGCCATCCGGTCGCACTGCGCGCCGAGGAACTGGACATCGCCCACGTCTACCAGGGCCAGGGCGACAAGCGCGCCTGCCTGCTCGAACTGCTCGACGCGCTGCAGCTGGCTCCGGAACAGGCCGCCTTCATCGGCGACGATCTGCCCGACCTGCCGCCCATGCGCATCGCCGGGCTGGCGGTGGCGGTGGCGAACGCGCACCCGTGGGTGGCCGAGGCGGCGCACTGGCAGACCGCACGCGGCGGCGGCATGGGCGCGGCGCGCGAGGTCTGCGACCTGATCCTGCACGCCCAGGGCAAGAGCGTCGCCGAACGGGAGCGCTGGCAGTGAGCCTTCGCCGCTGGCTGCGCGATCGGCGCGTGCCGGCCGCGACCATCGCCATCGCACTCGCCGCGGGCGTGGCCCAGCTGCTGCTGTGGTGGTTCGGGCCGGCGCCGCGGACCAGCGACTTCGTCGGCCCGCCGCGCTCCAGCTACACCCTCAGCGACGCGCGCATGACCGAATTCAACGCCGAGGGGCAACCCAGCTTCCACCTGCAGTCGCCGCATCTGGAGCGCCGCGAGGGCGACGACTCGCTGTACCTCAACGCGCCCACCTTCCAGCTGCCGTCCAAGCAGGCCGGCGTGCCCGACTGGCGGGGCCGCTCGCTGTACGGCTGGGTCAACAAGGACGGCAGCCAGCTCAAGCTGCAGGGTCCGGTGGAGATGCAGCGCGAGGCTTTCGGCGACACGCCGGCGGCGCACATGCAGACCGCCGACGTCACCGCGTGGCCGAAGCAGAACCGGCTGCAAACCGCCGCCCCGGCGCAGATGGTGCAAGGCGGCACTAGAATCAGCGGCGTCGGCATGCGTGCCGACCTCAACGACAAACACCTGGAGTTGCTCGATGACGTCCATGCCACCTTCCCGCCACGCAAGCGCTAGGTTCGCGCTCGCCATCGCAGCGCTTGGCCTGCTCGCGGCGCAGCCGGCACTGGCCAGGAAAAGCGACCGCCAGCAGGAAATGCATGTCGCCGCGAAGAATTTCGACGGCTTCCAGAAGCCGAACAGCGTCAGCACGCTGACCGGCAACGTGGTGATCAGCCAGGGCACGCTGAAGGCCACCGGCGCGCAGGCCAAGGTGTATTTCGACGCCGACAGCCAGATCAGCCGGGTCGTCATCACCGGCAACCCGGCCCACCTGGAGCAGTTGGACGACAGCGGCAACCTGGTGCTGGGCGACGCCGCCACGCTCGACTACGACAACCTCAAGGGCATCGCCGTGCTCAGCGGCAACGCCTCGGTGACCCAGAAGGGCCGCGGCGACGCGCGCGGCGACCGGCTCACCTACAACACCGAGACCAGCGAGATGACCGGCGAGAGCGGCGGCGACGGCCTGGTCCACATGACCTTCAAGCCCAAGACGCCGCCACCCGCCGCCCCGGCGCCGGCCACGAGCAGCCCGGCGCCGCAGGGACACCCGTAACCGATGCTGTCCGCCGAAGGCCTGCAAAAGAGTTTCAAGTCGCGCCAGGTCGTGCGCGACTTCGGCTTCTCGATCCGCGAGGGCGAAGTGGTCGGCCTGCTCGGCCCCAACGGCGCCGGCAAGACCACCTGCTTCTACATGGTGGTCGGCCTGATCGAGGCCGACGCCGGCACGATCAAGCTGGACAAGCTGGACATCACCGGGGCGCCGATGCACGCGCGCGCCCGGCTCGGCATCGGCTACCTGCCGCAGGAGGCGTCGGTGTTCCGCCGGCTCAGCGTGTCCGACAACATCATGGCCGTGCTGGAACTGCGCGACGGCCTCGACGCCCAGCAGCGCAATGCCGAACTGGAAAACCTGCTGGACGAACTGAAGATCGCCCACATCGCCGGACAGAAGGGCATCAGCCTGTCCGGCGGCGAGCGGCGCCGGGTGGAGATCGCCCGCGCACTGGCCGCCAACCCGCGCTACATGCTGCTGGACGAGCCGTTCGCCGGGGTCGACCCGATCTCGGTCGGCGAAATCCAGCGCATCGTGCGGCACCTGAAGGAACGCGGCATCGGCGTGCTGATCACCGACCACAACGTGCGCGAGACGCTGGGCATCTGCGACCGCGCGTACATCCTGAACGAGGGCGAGGTGCTGTCGCGCGGCACTCCCGCGCACATCCTCGCCGACGAGAAAGTGCGCGAGGTCTACCTGGGCCGCGAATTCCGGCTCTGAGAGCCCGCTCCCTTGCCCCGGAGGTACCTGTCACGGCCCGCTCACGGCCGTGGACGCGACTATGGCCGCGTCCACGGGCACGCGTTAGGATTACGAAGCCCCCCCTCGACCAGGCTGGCATGAAACCCGCACTGCAGTTTCGCCTCCACCAGCAGCTGACCCTGACGCCGCAACTGCAGCAGGCGATCCGCCTGTTGCAGCTGTCGCAGCTGGAGCTGGAAGCCGAACTGCGGCAGATCGCCGAGGGCAACCCGCTGCTGGAATTCGCCGAGGAAATCGAGGACGACGAGGCAGCCGAGAGCGCCGAGGCCGAAAGCGAATACCCCAGCGCCGAGGCGGTCGCCGGCAGCAGCAGCGATGACGGCGAGGCGAGCGACTGGTCGGACGGCGGCGGCGTCGCCGAGGCGCCGATCGACTTCTCCAGCAGCAGCGTCGGCAGCAGCAGCGGTTCACGCGGCGAAGACGATTTCGAGCCGCAGAACGCCGCGCCGGAAACCCTGCAGCAGCACCTGCTGTGGCAGCTCAACCTGGCCTCGTTCACCCCGCGCCAGCATCTGATCGCCACCGTGCTGATCGACGCCCTGAACCCCGCCGGCTACCTGGCCGAAGGGCTGGAGGCGATACTCGCCGCGCTGCCGACCGACCTCGACGCCAGCATCGCGGAAATCGAGGAAGTGCGCCGCCGCCTGCAGGGCTTCGATCCCGCCGGCGTGGGCAGCCTGGACCTGCGCGACTGCCTGCGCGTGCAACTGGAACAGTTCGACCCGGACACGCCGCAACGCGAGCTGGCGTTGCGCATCGTCGACGACGAACTCGACCTGCTCGCGCGCAACGACATCGCCCGGCTGGCGCGGCGCCTGCGCGCCAACGAGGACGACGTGGCCGCGGCCGCCGTGCTGATCCGCAGCCTCGACCCGCGCCCCGGCGCAGCACTGGACGCCACTCCGGTGGAATACGTGGCGCCGGACGTCTACGCGCTGCGCGACGGCACCCGCTGGCGGGTCAGCCTGAACCCGGACGCGCAGCCGCGGCTGGGCCTGAACCAGCACTACTGCGGCCTGATCGCCCAGGCCCGCGGCGAGGACGCCAGCTGGATGCGCGGCCAGCTGCAGGAAGCGCGCTGGCTGATCAAGAGCCTGGAATCGCGCGCCGAGACCCTGCTGAAGGTGGCCGAGGCGATCGTGCGGCGGCAGAGCGCGTTCCTCGACTACGGTCCCGAGGCGATGCACCCGCTGGTGCTGCGCGAGGTGGCCGAGGAGGTGGGCATGCACGAATCCACCATCTCGCGCGTCACCACCCGCAAGTACATGCACACGCCGCGCGGCACCTTCGAGCTGAAGTACTTCTTTTCCAGCGGCGTCTCCACCGAGGACGGCGGCAGCGCCTCGGCCACCGCGATCCAGGCCATGCTGCGCAAGCTGATCGACGCCGAGGACCCGCGCAAGCCGTTGTCCGACCTGGCGATCGCCGAGGAACTGCAGCGCAAGGGCATCCAGGTCGCCCGCCGCACCGTCGCCAAATACCGGGAGGGGCTGCGCATCCCCACGTCCAGCGAACGCCAGCGCGCGAGCTGATGGTCGCAGGCTGCGCGGGGAACTTGCTTATCCGGAAAACGCTCCCATACCTGCAGCAGGATGATTGACGATGTGCCGTCGCCGCTCCCGGCCCGGCGCGTCCACCCCGCCGCGAAACGCGGCACTGCACCACCAGAGAGGAGGCGAACCATGCAATTCCAACTCAGCGGCCAGCAGATCGAAGTCACCCCGGCCCTGCGCGACCATGCCACCGCCAAGCTCGACCGCCTTACCCGCCTCGACGACAAATTGAAGAGCCTCGCCATCGTGCTGTCGGTCGACAAGCTGCAGCACCGCGCGGACGGCACCCTGGGCGTGGTCGGCGCCACCCTGCATGCCGAAGCCACCGAAGCCGACATGTATGCCTCCATCGACGTGCTGTTCGACAAACTGGTCAACCAGTTGCGCAAGTACCGCGAAAAGGTCGCCGACAAGCACCAGCGCGAGGCGCGCGAGGAACGCCAGTACGGCTGAAGCGGACGTCCCCGCATCCACCCCGACACGGCCCGCCACGCGCGGGCCGTTGCTTTTCCTGAATACGCCTGCCCGTGCAAGCTGGCACAATGGCCATATCGCCGCAAAGGCCCGCCGGGGCTTGTCCGCGGCGCAAAGGACCGAAGGCTTGGACCGGATCAGCGCACGACAACTCTACGACGGCGTCCACGAACGCATGGCCCTGCGCTGGGTGTCCGGCATGCGCGGGGAATCGCGCATGCTCGAACCGGGCGCGGCGCAGGCGCGGCGGCCGTCGCTGATCGGCTACCTCAACGTCATCTACCCGAACAAGATCCAGATCATCGGCACCGAGGAACTGAACTTCCTCGACGGGCTGGACTCGCGCCAGCGCTGGGAGGTGATGCACAAGATCGCCGCCTACCAGCCGGTGGCGCTGATCGTGACCAAGGACCAGACCGTGCCGGCCGACCTGCGCGAAGTGGCCGAGGAAACCGACACGCCGCTGTGGATCAGCCCCAAGCGCGGACACGAACTGCTGACCTACCTGCAATACCACCTGGCGCGCACGCTGGCGGCGAAGATCACCCTGCACGGCGTGTTCCTGGAAGTGTTCTCGATCGGCGTGCTGATCACCGGCGAGGCCGGCTCCGGCAAGAGCGAGCTGGCGCTGGAACTGATCAGCCGCGGCCACCGGCTGGTCGCCGACGACGCCACCGAATTCACCCTGATCGCGCCGGACGTGATCGACGGCAGTTGTCCCGAACTGCTGCAGGATCTGCTGGAAGTGCGCGGCCTGGGCGTGCTCAACGTGCGCGAGATGTTCGGCCACATGTCGGTGAAGGCCTCCAAGTACCTGCGCCTGGTGGTGCACCTGAAGCCGCTGCGCGACGGCGAGCTCAACCTCGACGCCGGCAGCGACGCGCTGACCCGTCTGACCGGCGACATCGGCCACCGCGAGGTGTTCGACGTGAAGGTACCGATGATCACGATCCCGGTGGCTTCCGGCCGCAACCTGGCGGTACTGGTCGAGGCCGCCGTGCGCAGCCATGCGCTGAAGAGCAAGGGCATCGACCCGGCACAGACCTTCATCGACCGCCAGGCGCACCAGCTGCGCCGACTGCCTCCATGGTGAAAGCATTGAGCGACGACACTTACCCGCCCAGCTCGTTGGTCGATCCGCACGACACCCACCTGATCGTGCTCACCGGCATGTCCGGCGGCGGCAAGACGGTGGCGCTGCGCGCGCTGGAGGACCTGGAGTTCTACTGCGTCGACAACCTGCCGTCGGTGCTGCTGCCGCAACTGGTCGACGCCGCCACCAGCGGCGACCGCCGTGGCCGGCCGCGGCGCATCGCGGTGGGCGTGGACGTGCGCAACCGCGGCACCGACTTCGCGCACATGCCGACCGTGCTGTCGGAACTGGCCGGCGCCGGCGTGCAGGTGCACCTGATCTTCCTGGACTGCCGCGACGAGGTGCTGATCAAGCGCTATTCGGAAACCCGCCGCCGCCACCCGCTGGCCAACCGCGGCGTGTCGCTGGCCGACGCGATCGTCGAGGAGCGCCGGCTGCTGCGCCCGCTGATGGCGATCGCCGAAAAGGTGATCGACTCCAGCGAGCTCAACGTGCACCAGCTGCGCCGGCTGGTCGCTACCGGCTACGCGCAGGCCACCGAGGGGCTGACCCTGATGTTCCAGTCGTTCGCGTTCAAGCGCGGGTTGCCGCTGGACGCGGATTTCGTGTTCGACGCGCGCTGCCTGCCGAACCCGCATTGGCACCCGCGCCTGCGCCCGCTGTCGGGCAAGGACGCGGCGGTACGCGAATTCCTCGACGCCGAACCGCTGGTCGGCGAATACTTCGCCGACACCGCGCGCTGGCTGGACGCCTGGCTGCCGCGCTTCGACCAGGACGACCGCAGCTACGTGACCATCTCGATCGGCTGCACCGGCGGCCGGCACCGCTCGGTGTACCTGGTCGAAAAGCTCGCCGCGCACTACCGCGGCCGGCGCGAGGGCGTGCTCACCTTCCACCGCGAGCTCGACTGATGGCCGCGCCGTCGGCCAGCCCCTCCCGCGCGAGGCCACGGCCATGAGCGTCGGCGTGCTGCTGATGACTCACGAAGCGGTCGGCCAGGCGCTGATCTCCGCCGCGCAGCACGTGATGCCGCGGCTGCCGCTGCGGGTCGACGCAGTGGAGGTGCCGCCGCAGGCCGACCCCGACGTGATGCGCGCGCTCACCGCGCGCCACGCGCGCGAACTCGACCAGGGCGAAGGCGTACTGGTGCTGGCCGACCTGTACGGCGCCACGCCGTGCAACATCGGCCTCTCGCTGGGCGCGCTCGGCGTGCACCTGCGCTGCGTCTCCGGCCTCAACCTGCCGATGCTGCTGCGCGTACTCAACTATGCGGAAAAACCACTGGACGAACTGGCCGAGATCGCGGCCAGTGGTGGCCGCGGAGGAATCTTCATCGACCATGCTTGAAAAGGAGATCGTCATCACCAACCGGCTGGGTCTGCACGCCCGCGCCTCGGCCAAGCTGGTACAACTGGTGCAGGGTTTCAAAGCCACCGTGCACCTGGTCAGCAAGGGCCGCGAAGTGAACGCACAGAGCATCATGGGCGTGATGATGCTGGCCGCCGGCCTCGGCAGCCCGCTGACCGTCCGCGTGGACGGCCCCGACGAGGAAGCCGCGCTGGCCGCGGTGGTCGAGCTGTTCGAGCGCAAGTTCGACGAGGGAGCATGATGGACACGGGACCCGGGAGTCGGAAGTCGGGAATCGGCAAAACCGGCGGCATGCAGCCGACGGCGAACCGCCTGCCCGCGCGCGCCGCGCACCGGCACATCCCCGACGACCGCAGGGAAGTCCCCTCGCCGGGCTCCCGACTCCCGGCTCATGGCTCGGCGAGCGGCTGCAAATGAGGCACGTCCTCACCGGTACCGTCGCCGCCCACGGCATGGCCCTCGGCCGCGCGCGGTTGGTGCAGCCCAGTCGCTATGCGGTCGATACCCGCCCGCTGGCCGAGGACGAGATCGAGAACGAGCTGGCGAAGTTGCACCAGGCGCTGGACACCGCGCGGCAGGAGCTGCGCGAACTGCGCGGCAAGCTGCATGGCGCGCTGGCGCGCGAGGTCAACGAATTCATCGACGCGCACAGTCTGCTGCTGGACGACGCCGAACTGCTGCGCGGGCTGGACGACCTGGTCAGGATCGGCCACTACCGTCCCGGTGCCGCGCTGAAGAAGCAACGCGACCGCCTGTCCGCCGTGTTCGAGGCGATGGACGACCCCTACCTGCGCAGCCGCAAGGAAGACGTCGAGCAGGTGATCAACCGGGTGATCTCCGCGCTGCAGCGACAGACCAGCCCGGAGGAACGCAAACTGGCCGCGCGCGTGGGCGAGATCCTGATCGCCGACTCGATCGCCCCGGCCGACATGGCGCAGCTGGCCGGCAACGGCCTGCTCGGCGTGGTCGCCAGTTCCGGCAGCGCGTACTCGCACAGCGCGATCCTGGCGCGCAGCCTCGGCCTGCCGATGCTGGTGGGCACCCGCGACGCGCTGTCGAACATCCACGACGACGACCTGATCCTGCTCGACGCCGAACGCGGCGAGGCGATCGTGCACCCGGCCGCGCAGGATTTGTCGCGCTACCGCGCCTGGCAGCGCGAGGCGGCCATCGAGGGCCGGCGCCTGGACAAGCTGGCCAACGCGCCCACGCGCACCCGCGACGGCGTCGAGATCGCCCTGCTGGCGAACGCCGAAACCCCGGCCGATGTGGCCATGGCGCGCGCCCGCGGCGCCGACGGCGTAGGCCTGTACCGCACCGAATTCCTGTTCCTCAAGCACAAGGGCCTGCCGTCGGAAGACGAGCAGTTCATCGCCTACCGCGACCTGGTGATGGGCATGGGCGGTCTGCCGGTGACCATCCGCACGCTGGATCTGGGCGCCGACAAGGCCGACGCCGCCGGGCTCATCCTGCGCGGCGAGGACAACCCGGCGCTCGGCGTGCGCGGCGTGCGCCTGTCGCTGCGCTACCCGGCAGTGTTCACTACCCAGATCCGCGCGATCCTGCGCGCCGCCTGCTACGGCCCGGTGCGCGTGCTGGTGCCGATGGTGACCCAGCCGGACGAGCTGATCGCGGTGCGTACGCTGTTCAAGCTGGCGCGGCAGGAGCTCAAGCGCGAAGCCATCGACCTGCCGGAGAAGCTGCCGCTGGGCGCGATGATCGAGGTGCCGGCGGCCGCGATCAACGTGCGCGCGCTGCTGGAGCACGCCGACTTCCTGGCGATCGGCACCAACGACCTGGCCCAGTACGTGCTCGCCGCCGACCGCGGCAACGACGCGCTGGACAACATCTACAACCCGCTGCAGCCGGCGCTGCTGCGGCTGATCTCGCACGTGCTCGGCGCCGGCCGCCGTGCGAGGAAACCGGTCAGCCTGTGCGGCGAGATCGCCGGCGACGTGAACTTCACCGCACTGCTGCTGCTGCTCGGCCTCGACCAGTTCAGCATGCACCCGGCGCAGATCCTGCAGGTACGCGACCGCCTCGCCGCGCTCGACCACGCCAACCTGCGCCGCCACGCCGCGCAGCTGCTGCGCGCGCATACCCACGAGCAGGCCGAGGCGATGCTGAGCGATATCGTGGGCGCAGCCGCCCCGCACTGAAACCCGGGCTCGTCTCCGCCTCGTCACGAATCGTTTCGCTGCGCTTTACATTTGCGGGCGCAATCTTCGCGGTTCAGGGGAATCAGCTGCGTGCACGCTCTTCGCCGCCCGGAATCCGGCACGACAGCTCCGCATCTCATCGAACCGATCCACGGCCATGGGGAGTGTCATCATGAACAAGTCACTTGTCGCTGTTCTTCTGGGCGTGCTGCTGGGGGCATTCCTGATGCCCTCGCCGGCCACCGCGCAGAGCGCCTTCGACGGCACCTGGAAGATCGACCTGAAACAGGTGCACACGCCGAAGAAGCCCGACGTCATGCTGCTGCAGGACGGCATGTACCACTGCAAGACCTGCGCTCCGCCGATCACCGTCAAGGCCGACGGCAGCGACCAGCCGGTCAGCGGCCATCCGTACTTCGACACGCTGGCGGTGAAGGTCGTCGACGACCATACCATCCAGGAGACGACGAAGAAGGGCGGCAAGGTCATCTCGACCTCGACCACCACCGTGGCCGGCGACGGCAAGACGGCAACTTTCGAGTTCACCGAAAACCGCGACAGCAGCGCCGAACCGGTCACCGGCAACGGCACCATGCAGCGCGTGGCGAAGGGACCGGCCGGCGCGCACGCGATCTCCGGCTCGTGGCGCACCGAGAGCTACGGCAGCGTCTCGGACAACGCGCTCACCCGCAGCTACACGGTCGACGGCGACACCCTCAGCATGAGCTCGCCGACTGGCGAGTCGTACAGCGCGAAGATGGACGGCAGCGACGCCCCCTACAAGGGCGATCCGGGCACGACCAGCGTCTCGGTGAAGAAGCTCGGCCAGCACGTCATGCAGGAAACCGACAAGCGCGACGGCAAGGTCATCAGCGTGGCGAAGATGACCGTCGCCGCGGACGGCAAGAGCATGACCATCGCGATCGACGACAAGCTGCATGGCAGCCACATGTCGTTCGTGGCGATGAAGCAATAGACCGGCACGCGCGCAGGCCAGGGACGGCCTGCCGCCGGCTCAGCGGCTACGATCGAAGTCGACCCCGTCGAGGAACGCATCCAGCAGTGCGCCGCGGTATTTGCGCCGGTGCAGCAGCAGCGCGAGCTTGCGGTGCAGGTCGAGGAATGGTGTTTTCAACGCCTTCAGCCGTCCGGTCGCCAGCGCATCGGTGACCGCCACCGCCGGCAGGCAGGCAATGCCCAGCCCGGCCACCACCGCCTGCTTGATCGCCTCGATCTGGTCCAGTTCCAGCACGGTTTCGCCGGGCGGCAACTGCGCCAGCACGCGCTCGCTGGTGGCGCGCGTGGCCGAGCCGGGCTCGCGCAGCACCCAGCGCGCGCCGGCGAAATCGGCGGGCTTCAGGCCGCGCTTGCGCGCCAGCGGATGTTCCGGCGGCGCGCATACCACCAGCCGGTCGTCGCGCCACGGCCGCACTTCCAGCAGCGGGTGCGCCACCGGCCCTTCGACGCAGCCGACGTCCAGACTGTGCTCGAGCATGGCGGCGGCGATCGTCTCGGTATTCGCCACGCGCAGGCGGATCGCCACCTGCGGGTGCGCGCGCACGAAATCGCCGAGCAGTTCGCCGACCAGGTAATTGCCCACCGTATTGCTGGCGCCGATGCGCAGCTCGCCGGAAAGCGCCGCGCCTTCCTCGCGCCCGCGGCGGCCGAATTCCGCGTGCCGCTCCAGCAGCTCCTGCGCCAGCGGCAGCAGTTCGCGGCCACGCGCATTCAGGCGCAAGCGGCCGCGCTCGCGGTCGAACAGCGGCGCGTCCAGCTGCCGTTCCATCTCCGCCAACGCCATGCTGGCCGCCGGCTGGGTCAGGTGCAGCCGCTCGGCGGCGGCACGCACGCTGCCGTGCAGCGCGATCTGCACGAACACGTCCAACTGGCGCGGGCTGATGTTGACCATCAGCCTATCTTATACATCCGATCATATATTCCAAATTTTCCTGATTGATGCACAAGCGGACAATGGCGCGATTGCCGGAGCCCATGCATGACCGCGTCGTCCATCGCCACCCTTGTCCACCCCACGCTGCGCATGCGCGCACCGGGCCTGTTGCTGGCGACAGGCATCGGCCTGCTGGCGCTGCTGCTGGGGCGCTGGGCACCGCTGATCGGCGGGCCGGTGATCGGCATCGTGCTGGGCATTCTCGTGCGCAACCTGCTGTCGCCGGGCGAGCGCTGGAACCCCGGCATCGCGTTCGCCGGCAAGAAGGTGCTGCAGTGGTCGATCATCGCGCTGGGTTTCGGACTCAGCCTGAGCCAGGTCGCGAAGACCGGCCTCGAATCGCTGTCGGTGACCCTGGTCACGATGAGCGTGGCCTTCCTTGCCGCCTGGCTGCTCGGCCGCTGGCTCGGCGTGCACGACAAGCTGATGGTGCTGATCGGCGTGGGCACCGCGATCTGCGGCGGCTCGGCGATCGCCGCGGTGACCCCGATCATCCGCCCGGACGACCACGACACCGCGTTCGCGATCTCCACCATCTTCCTGTTCAACCTGGTCGCGGTGCTGGTCTTTCCGCCGCTCGGCCACCTGATGAACCTGTCCGACCTTGGCTTCGGCCTGTGGGCCGGCACCGCGATCAACGACACCTCGTCGGTGGTCGCCGCGGGCTACAGCTACAGCCACGCCGCCGGCGACTACGCCACCATCGTCAAGCTGACCCGCGCCACCCTGATCATCCCGGTCTGCCTGGCACTCGCCTTGGTGGTCGCCGCGCGCGAGAAGCGCCGGCATGCCGCAGCAGGCAGCACAAGCAAGTTCAGCCTCGCCCGCATCTTCCCGTGGTTCATCCTGTGGTTCCTGGTCGCCTCGGCGGTGCGCACCGCCGGCCTGATCCCCGTGGCGATCCAGCCGGCGATCCACCTGCTGGCCGAGTTCCTGATCATCGTGGCACTCACCGCGATCGGCCTGTCCGCCAACCTGCGCAAGATGGCCGCCAGCGGCGCGCGGCCGATCCTGCTGGGATTGGGCGTGTGGATCGCGGTCGCGGTCAGCAGCCTGGTGGTGCAATTGGTGGTCGGGCGGTTGTGAGTGCAGGCGCCGGGGAAGCGGAACGGCAAGAGCAGCTCCTTCCGCCTTGCATGGCGTTCCTGCGGCATGCCTGCGGACCGGCTTCGCCGTTCGCCTCGGCATCCTGCCTTCGCAGTCAGCACCTTCCCCAGCCGGCAGGGGAAGGAAGTACCGGATACGCCCGTTCCCGCTTCAGGCCTTGCCCTGCTCCACCAGCGTCAACGCCACCTTGTCGCGCAGATACACCGGCAACGCCAGCTCCGGTGCCTGCACATGGCCCGCCTTGAACTCGCGCAGCGCCAGCTCGGCGACATGCGCGGCCTGCGGGTAGCGCACGCCGTCGGCCGAGTGCAGGGTGCCGGTGAGGCGTTGGCTCAGCACGGTGGCGTAGGTGGCCCAGCCGCTGCCGACCACCTGCCAAACGGCGGCGTCCGGCAACACCAGCGTCTCGGCGGTGCAGATGCGCTCGTCATCCAGCGCAATCAAACCGCCGTTGTCGTAGCGGCGGTAGCAGGCGGCATAGATCTCGCCCATGCGCGCGTCGATCACGGCGAGGATCGCGCTGCCTTCTTCCTCCGGCGCTTCCAGCGCCAGCGCGGCCAGCGAGGAGATGGTGATCACCGGCAGGTCCAGTGCCAGCGCCATGCCCTGCGCCAGCGACACGGCAAGACGCACGCCGGTGAACGCGCCGGGGCCGCGGCCCACCGCGATCGCGTCCAGCGCGTGGCGACCGATGCCGGCCTCGGCCAGCAGCTCGTCGGCCATCGGCAGCACCAGCTCGGTGTGCCGGCGCGGTGCGATCTCGCTGCGCGCGATCAGTTCGTCGCCGTGGATCAGGGCGACGGAGCAGGCTTCGGTGGCGGTTTCGATCGCGAGCAGGTTCATGATTTCCCCATGATAGCGGCTGGCGGCTCGGTCGGATCAGATGACGTCGGTACGTACGCATACCAGTCGATACGGCGGGTCAGGTACATCATCAGGCCCACCATCGCCAGCAGCACCAGCGCGCCGATCAAGAGCGCGTACTGCTCGGCCGCGATCAGCCCGTACAGCATCGCGTAGATCAGTCCCAGCACACCGCCCAGCAGCAGCCCGGCGCGCCGCGCACGCAGCACCGCCATCGCGTAGCCGCCCACCAGCACGGCCACCGCGACGGCCGCCAAGGCATACGCCGCGCCGAAACCGATCTGCTCGGACAGTGCCAGCAGTACCACGTAGAACGTGGCTAGCGCCGCGCCGACCAAGAGGTATTGCACCGGATGCACGCGCAGCCGCTTGAGTACCTCGCACAGGAAGAACGCCACGAAGGTCATCGCGATGAACAGCAGCCCGTACTTCCCCGCGCGCACGTTGCGCTGGTAGACGTCCACCGGCTGGTACAGCTGCACGCCGAAGGTGGACGCAGCGAGCACGCTGCGCACGTCGTCGCGGTCAGTCCAATGCTGGCCGTAGCTGCGGTTGAGGTCGAGCAGGTGCCAGCGCGCGCTGAAGCCATTGGCGTCGACCGTACGCTCCAGCGGCAACGCCGCACCGACGAAGCTCGGATCGCCCCACGGTGCCCGCATCGCCACGTCCGTACTTCGCGCCAGCGGCAGCAGCTGCAGCGATTCGGTGCCGGCCAGCTTCAGGCCCAACTGCACGTCGATCGGCTGCCCGTCCAGCGCATCCAGATCGATCGGCACCACCACGTTCGGCCAGGCGCCGAGCCGATCGGCCGAGGATTCGAAGCGTGCCGGCTGGCCGTTGATGCGCAACTCGATGATTTCCTGCAGGCCGCGCAGATCACCGACCGGCAACCGCAGCTCGGCCTTGCCGCCCTGCCACGTCGCATTGCTGGCGCGCCGATACTGGGCGAGGTCCTGCGCGCGGAAGCGCGCATCGAGCCGCACCGTGGCGACAAACACCGGCGCCGTGTAGATGCCGTAGCTGCGCGTCTCCACCGTCATCGCCACGTCGAGCTTCAGCGTGTCGGCCAGCATGCTCTCGCTGCCGGCCTGCCAGCGCGGCGCCGCCTGCCCCTCCGGCGCCAACAGGCGCTGCGTCGGCACCACCAGCACCGGGCCGCCCAGCACCTGCTGGCCGCCCCAGCCCTGCGCGATCTGCGCGATCGCCCCCTCGCGCAATTGCTGGCGCTCGCTGACCAGGCCACGCACCTGCAGCAGCGGTATCGTCATCAGCAACGCCAGCACGCCGATGCCCAGCACCTTGGCGGTCACGCTCTGCGTCCACTTGCCCATGTCATCAGCTCCCTCGATGCGGAGTGCCGATCACAGCAGCGCCGGCGGCGCGGCAGCGGGCAAGCGCGGGCGAAACGCGGGCAACCGGGCGGCCATGAGCTGTCGGCGCGGCGTGCGTGCCGCCGTGCGGGCTGAATGGCGTTCCCGCGTGGCCCGGCTTATTGCCTTGCGCCGGGCCGGTTCCAGCGTTGGTCGCCGCGGGCCAGCCAGGCGAGGAAATCGGCGCGCATCGCCGGGCCCAGTTCGTGCCCGCTCGGATAGAGCTTCGTCAGATGGTCGACGCCGAGGCGGTCGAGCCAGACGCTGGCCCGCTGCGCCCAGCTCACCGGGAGTTTGTCGTCGTGCTTGCCATGCGCGATGTAGCCGCGCAGCGTGGCCAGGCGTGGCGCGTCGGCGAGCTGCGGCTCGAGTTCCGGCAGGATCCGGCCGGCCAGCACGGCGAACGCGGCGACGCGTTCGGGTGCGGTCAACGCCACGCTGGCGCTGAGGATGCCGCCCTGGCTGAAGCCGGCGACGACGGTATGCGCGGCGTCGATGCCGTGCGCATGCTGCAGCTGCCCGATGAAGTCGATCAGCGTGCGACGGCTGGCCTCCGCTTCGCTCGCCACGATCTGCGGGCCGTCGCCGGTGAAGGCGACACGGAACCAGCCGAACGCCTGCGGCCCCAGCGTGATCGGACCGCGCGGCAACACCACCAGCGTGTCGCTGCCGGCCTCGGCGCCGAGGGCGGCGAGGTTGTTCTCGTTGCCGCCCACGCCGTGCAGCAGCACCAGCAGCGACGCCGGCTTCGCCGGTGGCGGTTGCAGCGTGCGGAACGCCAGCGCGAAGGCGGGATCGATCGACAGCGGTGACAAGGTCTTCATGCGGCAGACTCCGGCGAGGTGGCCGCCGGCTCCGGCAGGCCGAACGCGAACGAATCCATCGACAGTACGCCGTAGGTCATGCCGCCTTCGACCAGGCGCGTCGCGTCCGTGCCAGAGCTTGCGCCCGCGGCCACCAGCAGCGGCAGGTAGTGTTCCTCGGTCGGATGCGCGCGCTCGGCATGCGGCGCGCGGCGACGGTAGTCGACCAGCGCTGCGACATCGCGCGCGGCCACCGCATCGCGAACCCAGTCGGCGAAGTGCTGCGCGTACTCCGGGTCACGGATGTGCTGGCGGAATTCGTACAGGTTGTGGGTGAGGCTGCCGGAACCGACCACCAGCACACCGCGCTCGCGCAGCGGCGCCAGCGCCTGGCCCAGGCGCAATGCGCCGGCCGCGTCGATGTCGTGCGGCAGCGACACCTGGAACACCGGCACGTCGGCCTGCGGGAACAGGTAGCGCAACGGCACCCAGGCGCCGTGGTCGAGGCCGCGGCGTTCGTCGAGCGTCACCTCGAAACCGGCCTGCGCGAGCAGACGCGCGGCGTCCTGCGCCAGTGTCGGCGCGCCCGGCGCGGGGTATTGCAGCTGGTACAGCGGCGCGGGGAAGCCGCCGAAGTCGTGGATCGTTTCCGGCGCGGCACTGGTGCCGACGCGCACGCCCCGGGTCTGCCAGTGCGGCGACACCACCAGCGCGGCCGTAACGCCATGCAGCGACTGGCCGATGGCGCGCAGGTTCGGGCCGAGCTGGCCCGGCTCCAGCGCGAACATCGGCGAGCCGTGGGAGATGAAGAGCGAGGGAGCGGTCATGGCGATTCCTGGAAATGGCAGCGGGCGCTGCTGCGCCCGTTGCGTTGAACGGCAGGTTGGAAGTCAGGCGTTGCGGCGCTTGTTCCACACATGGTCGAGGCTGAATGTGCCGGCACCGTTGGCGGCCAGCATCAGGAAGCCGCCGGCCATCGCCACGTTCTTCCAGAAGTTGATCGCCTGCGCGGCGTCGCCGAGATGGGCATGGAACAGCGCGGCACTGGCCAGCGAGAACGCGGCGAGCGCCAGCGCGATCCAGCGCGTGAACGCGCCGGTGAGCACGGCCAGGCCGCCGCCGAGCTCCAGCGCGATCACCAGCGGCAGCAGGCTGCCCGGTACGCCGGCGGAGGCCATGTACTGCTGGGTGCCGGCGTAGGCGGCGATCTTGCCCCAGCCGGAGATGATGAAGATCAGCGAGAGGCCGACGCGGCCGAACAAAGTCAGTGAGGTGTTCATGCGGATTCCTTGGAAAGTGGCGATGAGTAGTCGATGCGCGGTGCGTCAGGCCTTGTGGATCCAGGTCGGCGCGATCGAGGTGCCGAGGCCGGCGCCGTAGCCGAGGTAGATGTTCAGCGCGGCCAGCGGTTCGAGATAGCGCGCGTTCTTCAGCGGGCCGGCATCGACCGCCGCGAAGCCGAGGCTTTCGATCAGCGCCTTCGCGGTCTGCTTGGCCCGTTCACTGTCGCCGGCGAAGAACGCCGGGGCGATCTGGCCATCGGCGAAGCGCGGGCCATCGGCCAGCACCTGGGCAAACAGCGTGTTGAACGCCTTGACCACCTCGGCTTCGGGCACGGCCTTGGCGATCTCCTCGGCGGCCGAGGTGTCGTGGCCGAGGGTGAGTCCCATGTAGTCGGCGGTCAGCGGATTGGTGATGTCGATGACCACCTTGCCCGCCAGCGAACCCAGCGAACGCAACGCCGGCACCGCATCGGCGTAACCCGTGGCCACGATGACCACGTCCGAACCGGCCAGCGCGTCGGCGGGGGCCACGGCCACGGCGCCAGGGTTCGCGGCGGCGAGGGCCTGGGCCTTGGCCGGATCGCGGGCGGTGATGCGCAGGGCATGGCCGGCGCGGGTGAGTTGCTTGGCAAGCGCCGAGCCCATGTTGCCGGTGCCGATCAGGGTGATGTTCATGAGTAGTCTCCGTCTGTTGCCCGGGACATCCGGGGCATGGGAGTACTCTATTGGCCAATGAAATACGGATAAACTCGCTTTGAAATGACTAACTGTCTCGTAAAACGAGGCAATAGGACAACGCCATGGACAAATTCCAGGAAATGGCCAGCTTCGTCGCCGTGGTCGAAGCCGGCAGCTTCGTCGGCGCCGCGGACGCGACCGGGCTGTCCAAGGCGGCGGTGTCGCGGCATGTCGCCGAACTCGAACAGCGCCTCGGCGCGCGCCTGCTGCACCGGACCACGCGCCGATTGTCGCTGACCGACGACGGCCAACTGTTCTTCGCCCGCGCGAAGGAGATGCTGGCCGCAATCGACGAGGCGGAGTCGGAAATCAGTTCGCGCAGCGGCGAGCCCAGCGGACTGCTGCGGATCAACGCACCGCTCACCTTCGGCGTCATGCACCTGGCGCCGCTGTGGGGACGCTTCGCGCAGCTGTACCCGAAAGTGTCGCTGGACATCGAACTGAGCGACCGCGTCGTCGACCTGGTCGAAGAGGGTTACGACCTGGCGGTGCGCATCACCAACCTGCCCAGCTCGCAACTGGTCAGCCGGCAACTCGCGTCGACCCGCATGGTGGCGTGCGCGTCACCGTCGTACCTGGCGCTGCACGGCACGCCGCAGCACCCGCGCGACCTGGCGCAGCACGAGGTCATTTCCTACAGCTACTGGGCGGCCAGGAACGAGTGGACGTTCGTCGCACCCGACGACAACCCGGTCGTCGTGCGCACCCGCGCGCGCATCCACGCCAACAACGGCGACACCTGCCGCGCGGCCGCGCTGGACCACCAGGGCATCATCCTGCAACCGGATTTCCTGGTCGCCGACGACCTGCGCCGCGGCGACCTGGTCGAACTTTTTCCGGGCTACCGGGCGATGACGCTCGGCATCCACGCGGTGTATCCCTCGCGCAAACACCTGCCGATCAAGACGCGCCGGCTGGTCGACTTCCTCGTCGAGGCGTTTGCGGTGCCTGCCTGGAACACGTCGCGCTGAGTAGTGGCGGCCGCATGGTGGCGTGAAGTCGGATGCGGCCCGCCACCTGAATGTCGGCTCCCGGGTAGCCTCACGACACCAGCGTCCCCTGATGGAACACGATCACCCACTCGTCGCCGTTGCGTCGCCAGATCGTGCTGCGGCGGCTGACCCGTTCGCCCTGCTCCAGGGTGTAGGTGAGCAGGTAGGTATCCGGCCCGAGTTCACGGCAGTGGAAGTCGCGGGTTCTCCAGGTGTGTTCGGCGGGATCGGGGGCGCGGTGTTCCAGCACGTCGAGCACGTGGCCGCGGCTGTAGCGGCGGCCGGAGGCGCCGATTTCCCAGAAGTCGGCGGCGGCCATGCGTTCGAAGTCGGCGCGGCTGCTGCCGAATTCGGGACGGTGGAAGATCGGTTCGCGCCGGCGCAGCGCTTCCAGCACGGGTAGCAGTTCGGGCGCCGTGACCAGCTCGGGTTCGGCGGGATTGGGCGTCCGCTCTCGACCACTGTTCGATGTTCGGCTCACGGGATCGCTCCGCGGCGACGAAGGTGTCGCTACTCTGGCGGTTGCCACAGTTCGATGCGAGTGCCTTCCGGGTCCGTGATCCAGCCGAAGCGACCGAATTCGCTCTGGTCGACGCGCTCGTCCACCGCGACGCCGGCGCCGCGCAGTTGCGCCAGCAGCGCGTCGAGGTCGTCGACGCGGAAGTTGATCATGTACGACTGCGCGCCTGGCCCGAAGTAACCGGTGTCGGCGGCGAACGGCGACCACAGCGTGTAGCCGGGGCGCTGTTCGTTTTCGACGAAACGCGCCCCGCCCCATTCCTCGGCATCGAGGCCGAGATGTTTCGCGTACCACGCAGCCAGTGCGGCGGGGTCGCGGGATCTGAAGAAGATGCCGCCGAGTCCGATCACCTTGGCCATGTGCCGCCTCCTCTAGTTCGCGGTAGCTCGCGCGGTTTCCGCATGATCGAAGAAAGCCTTCACGTCCGCCAGCTCGCGCGTGCGCGGCATCGGCGGGACGCTGGCGAGGAACAGTTTGCCGTAGCCCTTGCTGGTCAGGCGCGGATCGCACAGCACCAGCACGCCGCGGTCGTGCACGCTGCGGATCAGCCGGCCGGCGCCCTGCTTCAGCGCGATCACCGCGCTGGGCACCTGCCAGCCCATGAACGGGTTGATGCCGGATTGTTCGAGTGCAGCAAGACGCGCCATCAACACCGGATCGTCGGGCGCGGCGAACGGCAGCTTGTCGATCACCACCACGCTGAGCGCCTCGCCGACCACGTCGACACCTTCCCAGAAACTCGCCGCACCGAGCAGCACGCCGTGGCCACTGGCGCGGAATTCTTCCAGCAGCCTTGGACGCGGCGCGGTGCCCTGCACGAACAGCGGCCACGGCGCCTTGTCCTGCAGCAGCTCGGCGGCGCGACGCAGTGCGCGGTGCGAGGTGAACAGCAGGAAGGCGCGGCCATCGGAGGCATGCAGCACCGGCAGCACGGCGTCGATCACCTGCTCGGTGTAGTCGCGCGCGTTCGGATCGGGCAGGCCCGGCGGCAGGTAGCACAGCGCCTGGTGCGCGTAGTCGAACGGACTGTCCAGGCACAGCGTCCGCGGCTCGTCCAGGCCGAGCTGGCGCGCGAAGTGGTCGAAGTTGCCGGCCACAGACAAGGTGGCCGAGGTGTGGATCCACGCCGCCTGGGTGCGCTCGCGCAGGCCGCGCATCGGTGCGGCGAGATCCAGCGGCGTGGCGTACAGCGCGAAGCCGCGCGGGAAGGTTTCGTACCAGCGCACGTCGTGGTCGCCGCGTGTTTCGACGATGCGGTCGAACCGCTCGACGAACAGCCTGGCGCGTTCATGCAGGTTGGCAAAGCCGCGCGAGCGCTCGGCCTGCGAGGCGAGCAGTTCGGCCAGCGTGGCCAGCAGTTCGCCCAGCTCGCGCAGCGCGCTGCGCAGCTCGGCGCGGTCTTCCAGCAGCGCGAAGGCACCGCGCGACGGCAGCGGCTCCATCGCCAGGCGCAGCTTGCGCAAGGCATTCTGCAGCGCCTCGACCGGCTCCAGCAGCAGGCCGATCGCGCCGGTGACACCGCTGCATTCGGCCAGCGTGTCCTGCGCCATGTCGGTCAGCTGGCGCGCGCTGACGCTCTGCGAGAAGAACTGGCCGGCCAGCTCCGGCAGCTGGTGTGCCTCGTCGAGGATGAAGGCCGCCGCACCCGGCAGGATCTCGCCGAAGCCTTCCTGTTTCAGCGCCAGGTCGGCGAACAGCAGGTGATGGTTGACCACCACCACGTCGGCCTCCATCGCCTCGCGACGCGCCTTGAACACGTGGCAGTCGTCGTAGAACGGACACTCCACGCCGAGGCAGTTCTCCGGCGTCGAAGTCACCCGCGGCCACAGCGGCGATTCCTCCGGCACCTCGGCCAGCTCCATGCGGTCGCCGCGGCGGGTGCGCGCGGACCAGGCGCGGATCGTCGCCAGCTGCGCGGCCTGCGCCGGCGCCAGGCTGCCGCCGTCGCGCACGGTCTGCTCGAGCCGGTACAGGCACAGGTAATTCGCACGGCCTTTCAGCAGCGCCGTCTTCAGCCGTGCGCCGAGCACCGAACGCACCTTCGGCAGGTCGCGGAAGTACAGCTGGTCCTGCAGCGCCTTGGTGCCGGTGGAGATGATCACCCGCTCGCCCGACAGCAGCGCCGGCACCAGGTAGGCGTAGGTCTTGCCGGTGCCGGTGCCGGCCTCGGCGACCAGCGTGTCGCGCCCGGCGATCGCCTGCTGCACCGCCCGCGCCATCGCCTGCTGGGCGAGCCGCGGCGCGAAGTCCGGCAGCTCGCGCGCGAACAGCCCCTCGGCACCGAGCAGGGCGCCGACGTCGTCGGACTCGGCGTCATCGAGGTCGTTCATCGGCCAAGTATGGCGGAGCGGCCGCGCGCGGCAAAACGGCGGCAGGAACCTCGGCTGCCGCCGCTGCATCAACTCGGCAACATCGCCCCCCGTCCGTACGAAGGAGAACCGACGTGAGACTGTTCGCACCCGAGTTGGCACCCGCGCTGGATCTGCTCGACATCCGCGGCCAGCCGATCACGACCAGCAGCCGCGGCCGCCTCACCCTGCTGTCGTTCTTCCGCGACGCGGCCTGTCCGTTCTGCAATTTCCGCATCTACGAGCTGACCCAGCGGCATGCCGAGCTGGCTGCACGCGGACTGGACATCGTGGCCGTGTTCAGCGCCAGCCAGGCCGAGGTGCTGCGCTTCGCCGGACAGCGGCCGCGGCCGTTCCCGCTGGCCGCCGACCCCACGTCGAGCGCGCACGAGCTCTACGGCATCGAGCGCTCGTTATGGCGCAAACTGAGGGCGATCGTGACGCGCGTGCCGACCCTGCTCAAGGGCCTGTGCCTGGTCGGCCTGGCCGGCCTCAACACCGGCAACCTGATGCCGGCCGACTTCCTGATCGACGAACGCGGCCGCATCGTGGAGGCGTACTACGGCCGCGACGCCGGCGACCGCATCCCGCTGGAACGGGTCGAGCAGCTGCTCGCCCGCATCCCGGCCAGGCGCGCGGCGTAGCGTCGCCGGCCGCCGCTGGCCATCGTATCGGCCATGCCTCAGCATGACAGCACCATCACGGGGAAGCTGCGCCATGACGACCGGATTGTTCATGCTGACGTGGAGCGTGGCGCTGGTACTGGCGGCGTTGTTCTGACATCCACGGGCCGTGCGCGGGCCAACCGCCGCGCGCACGCTCAGTAACGCGGAATCCCCGGCTTGTGGCACTGCGCCACCCATTTGCGCGCGGTGTCGGCGCCCTCCTGGTCGCGCGCCTGCAGACGCGCCTCCACCACGGTCTGCCAGTTGCGCGCGCACAGCGGGCCGAGCCGGGGGCCGAGCGACCACGACCGGTGAGCCAGCTTCTCGGCGGCGGAGAAATCCTTCAGGCGCACCGCCACCTCTGCGCGCTCCTGCAGCAGGTCGGGCGAATCCGGGCTGAGTTTCAACGCCTGGTCCAGCGTGGCCGCGGCGTCGGCGAACTTGCCGGCCTGCTCGTCGCGCTTGGCGGCGTCCTGCAGCGCGGCGATGCCGGGGTCGCGCAGCGGGTTCACGGCGATGACCGATTTCTCGCGCTCGCCGGCGGCGCGGATCGCAGCCACCTGGTCGTAGGCCGGCAGCGGCGGCGGCGAAGCCGGCGGCGGCGTGGTGGCGAACATGCCGCAGCCGGCCAGCAGAACGGTGGCCAGCAGCAACGGCGCCTGGAAAGAACGTTTGCTCGGGTACGGCATGATCAGTTTCCGTTTGGCACGGCGGGCACGGCGTCGGCCGCGCCGGGGGAAGGTGGATTATCGCCGCCGCCGAACAGGCTTTGCCAGAAGCAGCCTTCGGTGTCGGCCGACAGAGTGCCGGCGATCACCGGTACCTGCTGCGCGCCTTCGCACTGCGGCTCGGTGCGCCTGCCGCTGGACGGGTTGATCCAGGCCATTTCCAGCCCTGCGCCGGGCGCGGCCGACAGCGGCCGGGTCGGCAGCCTGGCGAACAGGTCGCGCCAGGCGCGCAAGCCGCCGCTGGCGCCGAACAGGGTGGTCGGCTTGTTGTCGTCGCGGCCCATCCAGAACACCGCCAGGTGCTGGCCGGTGAAGCCGGCGAACCAGCTATCGCGATTGTCGTTGCTGGTGCCGGTCTTGCCGGCGGCGTGCAGAGAGGCCAGCGCGGAATTGCCCAGCGCGCTGGCGGTGCCGTACTCGGCCACCTGCTGCATCGCCCAGGTGGTCAGCCGCACCGCTTCCTGGTACTCGCCGGAACCTCCCTGCACCTGGTAGCGCTTGATGGTGCGGCCATTGCCGTCGAGCACGCCGCGTACCGCCACCAGCGGCAACGCATGGCCGTCGGCGGCGAGGTACTGGTAAAGCTGGGTCAGCTGCAGCGGCGACAGGTCCTGCGAGCCGATCAGCAGCGACGGGCTGGGGTTGATGTCGCCGATGCCGAACGATTTCAGGAATGCCTGGATCCGCGGCAGGCCAACCTGCAACCCGAGGTGGATGGTGGCCAGGTTCCACGAGTGTGCCAGCGCGTCGACCATGATCAGCGGATCGTGGCTGCGATGGTCGTCGTTCTGCGGCGTCCAGTAGCTGCCGTCGGGCTGGCGCATGCTGACCGGGCCGTCGTCCATCATGCTGGCGAGGTTCCAGCGCTCGGGCTGGGTCAGCGCCACCAGATAGACGAACGGCTTGATCGTCGAGCCGATCGGCCGGCGCGCGTCAAGTGCGCGGTTGAAGCCCGGGTCGCCCGGAATCCTGCTGCCGACCACGGCCAGCACGCTGCCGCTGTGCGCATCGGTCACCACCGCGGCCGCCTGCACGCCGTCACCACGCTTGCCGAGCCCCTTCAGCGTGCTGGTGATCGCCTGCTCGGTGTACAGCTGCGCGGCCGGATCGAGCGTGGTGAAGATCGACAGGTTGCCCTCGCGCAGCGCCTGTTCGTCGAAGTCGGCGGTGATCTGCTTGCGCACCAGGTCCATGAAGGCGGGAAAGCGGTTGTGCGGCAGCTGGCCGTTCTTGACGATGTCCAGCGGCGCCGCCTGCGCGGCATTGAGCTGCGCGGCGCTGATCAGGTTGGTCTCGAAGAACTCCTGCAACACCAGGTTGCGCCGGGCCAGCGCGCGCTGCGGCGAGCGGCGCGGGTCGTAGTAGCTCGGCCCCTTCACCATGCCCACCAGCAGCGCGATCTCCTGCGGCCGCAGGTCCTCCAGCCGGCGCCCGAAATAGAACTCCGACGCCGCCGCGAAACCGTGCACCGCCTGGCCGCCCTGCTGGCCGAGGAAGACGTCGTTGACGTAGGCCTCGAGGATGCGTCCCTTGCTGTAGTGCGCCTCCAGCAGCAGCGACATCAGCGCCTCGTTGATCTTGCGCGTGAGGTTCTGGTCGCGGCTGAGGAACAGGTTGCGCACCAGCTGCTGGGTCAGCGTGGAGCCGCCCTGCACGGTGTGCCCGGCGCGCAGGTTGGCGAACGCGGCGCGCGCGATCGCGCTGACGTCGATGCCGATGTGATGGTTGAAGTCGCGGTCCTCGACCGCCTGCAGGCCGCTGACCAGCAGCGGCGGCACGTCGCCCAGGCGCACGAAGCGGCGCTCTTCCTGGCTGGCGCCGTACAGCGTGGCGATGCGCGCCGGGTCGAGGTGGGTCAGCGCGATCGGCTTGCCGCTGGCCGCGTCCTGCACCGAGCGCACCTCGCCGCCGCCCAGCGTGACGCGGATGCGCTTGGGCAGCTCGCCGCCGTCCGGGCCGGCGTAACCGCGCGAGGCGATGGTGTAGCGCGCGCCCTGCTTCGCCCAGCTGCCGGCGACCTGGCCCTTGCCGTCGCTGCTGTAGCCGGCGAAGGTCAGCTCCAGCTCCAGCGCCGCGCTCGTCATCGGCGTACCGGCCGCCAGCGGCAAGGGCCGCGCGTAGACCTTGGTGGGCACCGCGAACACCAGCTCGTTGAAGCGGTCCTGCACCCGCTTGTTCAACACCAGCGTGTACGGCAGCACGAAGCCGAACAGCAGGCCCATGCCGATCCAGAACGGGATGCGCAACCACGGCCAGCTGCGGCGCGCCAACGCGCGAGTACGGGTCAAGAAGGCCAACGCGGGGAAATCCGGCTATCGAATGGTTCGATCATAGGGCCTGCTACCCGGCGGGCATATGAATGCGGCGGGCGGTTTGCGGGCGAAACGCGGGCAAGCGACGTGCCGTCAGCGTGGCGGCCGCCACATCGCCGCCTCGAGGCGGAACGGGCGGGGGCGGACGCCAAGCAGGCGCTCGAGTTCGCCGTTGTCGGCGACCAGGTCGCTGTCCAGCCGGCTCAGCGGGCCGCGCAGCGGCGGCAGCGCACGCTGGCCCAGCCGCAGCAGCCAGGCCGGCAGCGGCAGCGGCAGGGTGGCTCCCGGCAGGCTGCGGCGCACCCGCGCGAACATCTCGCCGGCACGCAGCCGCTCGCCACCGCCGATCGGCACGATCCGCCCGGCCGCCGCCGGGCACTCCAGCGCGGCCAGCACCGCCTGGGCGATGTCGTCGGCGTGCACCGGCTGGCGCAGGCCGCGCCCGGCCGGCAGCGGAAACAGCCGCAGCCGCATCGCGCGACGGGCGATCGGGGTGAGGCTCTTGTCCAGGCCGGCGCCGTAGACCAGGGTCGGCCGCAGCACGGTCCACGCGCAGCCGTGCTGCTCGCAGGCGGCCGCCAGCGCGGCTTCGCCGTCGCGCAACTGGCGCGCCAGGTTGCGCTCGGCCGGCACGCTGGAATCGCGCTTGGTCTCGGCACTCATCGAACTGGTGGCGATCACCCGCGGGGCATCGGCAAGGGTAGCCTGCGCCAGCCAGTCGGCCAGCCCCTGCAGCGGGCCGAAACTGATGATCGCCGACAGCGGCGGCAGCGCCGGCACGCGGTCGGGCAAGGTTCCCTGCAGCCACTCCACACCGGCTTGCGCCGGCCGCGGCTGCCGGCTCAAGGCCAGCACCGGCTCGCCGCTGGCGAGCAGGCGCGGCAACAGGAAGTGGCCGATCTGGCTGCTGCCGCCGAACACCAGTACCGTCATGCCGCGCTCACCCGCCGCCCTGCAGGCGGGCGCCAAGGTCGAGCACGCGCGGACTGGAAGGCGCCAGCTTGCGCGCGCGTTCCAGCGACTGGCCGGCGCCGATGCGGTCGCCGCGCGCCAGTTGCTGCTCGGCCTGGTCCAGCCATGCGCCGGCCAGCCGGTTGCTTAGCGCGCCCTGCGCGGCATCGCCCGGCGCCAGCTCGGCCAGGTTGGCCAGCATGTCGCCGGCCTTGCCCAGGTTGCCGGCGGCGAGCGCCTGGTTGAACTGCGACTCGACCTGGCGCGGCAAGGCCTGCAGGCCCTGCAGCGCCGCCGCGCTGTTGCCGTCGATCGCCAGCGCGCTGCGGTACAGGTCGTACGCGCTGTCGCCGGGCGGCATCATGATGTCGCCGTTGCGCGTGGCCACCTGCGCACGCTGCACCAGCCGCGCCACCGCCGCACTCTGCTGCGGCGTCACGCTGGGCGGGGCGACCGGCATCGACGCATTGTCCGCGGCGGCGGGCGCAGCCGGCGCCGCCGACGCCCGCTCCAACCGCGCACGCGCCGCGGCGAGGTCGGCCGATTTCGGCGCCAGCTCGGCTGCCTGGTCGAGCAGCTTCGCCGCCTGCGCGGTGTCGCCGTCGTCGAGCGCGGCGCTTGCCTGCACGGTCAGCGCCTGCGCCACCTTGCCGAGACCGGCGTGCGCCTGGGCGTTGTCCGGATCGAGCTTCAGCGCAGCCTGGAAGCGGGCCAGCGCGGTGTCGTCGCCATCGCCGACGATGCGGCCGGTGCGCAGCGCCTCCTGACCGGCCTTCAGTGCCACCGCCAGTGCGTCGTTGTCCTGCCTGCGCGTCTGCGCCTGCAGCGCACGCAGCGCCGGCAGCGCGCCGTTGTTCGGCTGCAGCGCGGCCAACTGC
Organism: Rhodanobacter sp. KK11; assembly: GCF_033345435.1. Classification (NCBI taxonomy): domain Bacteria; kingdom Pseudomonadati; phylum Pseudomonadota; class Gammaproteobacteria; order Lysobacterales; family Rhodanobacteraceae; genus Rhodanobacter; species Rhodanobacter sp. KK11. Next base: position 54,886 of record NZ_JAWPMI010000006.1, on the reverse strand, counting down.
TCGATGCGCGCGTCGGCCGTCGTGTTGTCCTTCGCGTCCAGTGCCGCACGGGCTTGCACCGCCAGCGCGTAGCCGACCTGGTCCAGCCCATGCGCGGCCACCGCGTTGCCGGGGTCGGCGCGCAGCACGCGCTGGTACAGCGCGCCGGCTCCCTCGGGACCGTCCAGCTTGCCGGCGGCCAGCGCCTGTTGCGCCTGGTCGACCAGGTCCGTCGTGTGCACCTGCGCGGCGCGGGCAGCGGCGATCGCGCGATCGAGCCGGTCGATGTCGCTGCCGCCGCCGAGCAACTCGCGGGCGACCGCCGCCTGCTGTGCCGCCTGCGCCAGCTGGCCCGCCTGCAGCGCGGCATCGCCCTGCGCCAGCATGGCCTGGCCGACCTGGCGCAGGCCGTCGCGGGCACGGTCGTTGTCCGGTTCCAGCGCCGCCGCGGCCTGGAACAGCTCGCGCGCACTGGTGCCGTCCTGGCCGTCCAGACGGCCATCCTGCAGGGCCTGCTGCGCCTGCGCCAGCACCGTGTTGAAGTCGGTGCGCGGCACCATGCCGCGCAGGCGGTTCTGGTTGAGCCAGAGGCCGCAGGCCACCGCGATGATCGCCAGCAGCGACAGCAGGACGATCCCGCCACGGCGGCGCTTGCGGCGCGGCGCGACGGCTGCCCGGCCGTGCGGGCGGCGCGGCTCGACCGAAACCTGCGGCAGGCCGTCCACCGCCGGCGTGCGCGGGGCATCCAGCCGATCGAGATCGCCCAGGGTGGGCTCGGTGCGCACCGGTGGATGTTCGTCGTGCTGGTCCCTGCGTCCGCTCATGGTTCGTGACTGTGGAGGTTGTCGCTGCAGCTTAACATCGGGCCACCAGCTGCCGTTCTGCCCGCCTGCCGGCATTGCGCGGTCATTCAGCCGGTGCCGACGCGGCGCACGTCGAGCACGTTCGGCAGCGCCTGCAGCTTGCCGAGCAGGGTGGACAGCTGCTCGAAATCGCGCACGCGCAGGGTGAAGCGCATTTCCACCTCGCCGGTGTGCACGAACAGCCGGCTGGACGAGGCGATGATGTGCGTGCCGGCGTTGCTGACGACGCTGGTGACGTCTTTCTGCAGGCCCTTGCGGTCGTAGCCGCGCAGTTCGATGTCGACCTCGTACGCCTGCGCCGCGGCACTGCCCCAGCTCACCTCGATCACCCGGTCCGGATCGCGCGCGGCGAGCCGCGCCAGGCTGCCGCAGTCGGTGCGGTGCACGGACACGCCGCGACCCTTGGTGACGAAGCCGCGCACCGGGTCGCCGGGCAGCGGCTGGCAGCAACGCGCCAGCGTGGTCAGCAGGTTGCCGATGCCCTCGATGCGCAGCGCGCTGTGATCGAGCGTGGCGTGGCGCGAGGCTACCGGCGCGCCGGACTGGGTAACCTCCGCCTCCGGCGGTTGCGCCGCCTCCTGCAGCACGCGGGCGACCTGGCCGGGGGTGACCTCGCCCAGCGCCAGCGCGATCAGCAGCTCGTCGTGGTTCTTCAGGTGGAAGTGCGCCGGCAGCTTCGTCACGTCCGCACTGCTCAGCGCCAGGCGCTTCAGCTCGCGCTCGAACATGCCGCGGCCCACCGCGAGGTTGGCGTCGTGGGCGATCTTGCGGAACCACGCGCGCACCTTTTCCTTCGCGCGCGCCGTGTTGAGGTAGCCGTGGTGCGGCGACAGCCAGTCACGGCTGGGCTCGGCCAGCTTGCCGGTGAGGATCTCCACGCGATCGCCGCTCTGTGGCTGGAAGGTCAGCGGCACGATGCGGCCGTTGACCTTGGCACCGCGGCAGCGGTGGCCCACCTCGGTGTGCACCAGGTAGGCGAAGTCCAGCACGGTGGCGCCGCGTGCCAGGTCGAACACCTCGCCCTTCGGGGTCAGCAGGTAGACGCGGTCTTCCAGCAATTCGGTCTGCAGCTCGGCGGCCAGCGTGCTGTCGTCCTCGCCGCGCGGCTCCAGCAGCTTGCGCATCCAGGCGATCTTCGCCTCGAACTCGGCGTCGCCGCTGCCGCCCTCCTTGTAGCGCCAGTGCGCGGCCACGCCCAGCTCGTTGGCGCGGTGCATGGCGTGAGTGCGGATCTGCACCTCCAGCGTCTTGCCCTGCGGCCCGATCACCGCGGTGTGCAGCGACTGGTAGCCGTTGGCCTTGGGCCGCGCGATGTAGTCGTCGAACTCGCCCGGCAGGTGCGGCCACAGCGCGTGCACCACGCCCAGCGCGGCGTAGCAGTCGGTGATGCTGTCGACCAGCACGCGCACCGCGCGGATGTCGTAGAGGTCGGAGAAGTCCAGCGACTTGCGCTGCATCTTCTTCCAGATCGAATAGATGTGTTTCGGCCGCCCAGCCAGCTCGGCGTGGATGCCGGCCGCGGCCAGCGCGCGCTGCAGTTCGTCCAGCGACTGGCGGATGAACGCCTCGCGGTCGGCGCGGCGCTCGTCGAGCAGGTTGGCGATGCGGCGGTAGGTGTCCGGCTGCAGGTAGCGGAAGGCGAGGTCTTCCAGTTCCCACTTCAGCTGCCAGATGCCGAGCCGGTTCGCCAGCGGCGCGTGGATGTCGCGGGTCAGCCGCGCCAGCGCCTGCCGCTCGCCCTCGGCCAGCGCCGGCGCCGCGCGCATGCGCGCCAGCTGCCGCGCCAGCAGCACGAACACCACGCGCAGGTCGCGCACGATCGCCAGCAGCAACCGGCGCAGCCCCTCGGCGGCGCCCTGCGGCGGCCGCTGCGCGTGCAGCGCCCACACCTGCTCGGCCGCCTGCTGGCCGTCCACCAGCCGTTGCAGCTCGGCCGGCAATGTAACGCGGTGCTGCGCCCACAGCGCGGGTTCGACCCGGGCCAGCTCGAACCACAACGCCGCTGCCTGGGTCTGCGCGTCGCAGCCGAGCATGCCCAGCAGATCCAGCACGTCGGCGCACTCGGCCTGGTTGACCGCGCGGGTGGTGCAGGCCTGCAGCGCGTCGGCCAGCAGCGGCGGCAGCACGCCGGCGCGTTCGCGCCATGACTGCAGACTGCTGGATTGGGCGATGGGTGCCATGCGCGGATGTCCGTTACCGACGCTCATGTTAGCCGCAGTACCGGCGAAACGCCCCGGCGGGCGCGGTTCAGCCCAATGCGGCGAGCGCCTTCGCCAGCCGCTTCGCCGAGACCGGTTCGGCGGTCTTCAGTTCCTGCGCGAACAGCGATACGCGCCATTCCTCGATCAACCAGCGCAGCTCGGCGAGCTTCGCCGCATCGGCACCGGCGGCGCGATGCTGCAGGTACGCGCGCCAGTACGGCAGCACCTGCAGCAGGCGCTGCTGGTCCTTCGCCGGGTCCTGACGCAGGCGTTCGCCGCGCAGGCGCATCGCCTTCAGGTAGCGCGGGTAATGCGCCAGCCGCGCCGGCGCCAAGTCGCGCAGGAAACCCGGCGCGAGCAGCGCATCGAACTGTTCGCGCAGGTCGTCGTAGCTGGCGCGGGCGAAACCCAGCAGCGGCGGCTGCAGCCACGGCTTGAGATCGGCCTGCGCCTCGATCACGGGTTCGGCCAGCTTCAGCCGCTCGACGCCGGCGCCGAACAGCTCGCGCGCACACTGCGTGCGCAGCGCCTCGAACGTGCCGGCGGTGCGCACGTCCAGCTCGTGGCGTCCGAGCAGGTCGGCGAAGCCGCCTTCGAGCAGGTCTTCGCGCAACCCGTCCACGCCACCGAGCGGTGCGTATTTCAAGGCCAGCGCATTGCCGATCGGCAGGCGCCGGCGCGCCTGCTTCGCTTCGCTGGCCAGCGCGTTGCGCAGCAGCCGCACGACGCCCTGCCGGTGCGCCGCGCGTGCCTCGTCGCTGCGCTCGAACACGCGCAGCGCCACCGTCTCGCCCAAGTCGACCAGCGCCGGGAAGGCGGCGAGGCCGCCGTCGGAACGCACCTGCGCCGGGATCTCCTCGAAGTCCCAGCTGGTCACGTCCTCGCGGGTCAGCTCGAGATCCGTCTTGCGCGAGAACGCCTCGCGTGCCTGGCCTTCCCACTGCCTGCGCAACGCGGCCAGATCGCGACTGCTGGCCAGCGTCTGGCCGCGTTCGTCGTGCAGGCGATAGCGCATCAGGAAGTGCGGCGGCAGCGCGACGGCGGCAAATTCGCCGGCGGCGATGTCGACGCCGGTGGTGCGTTTCAGGAATGCGGCCAGCACCTTCGCCAATGCTTCGTCGCGTGGCGGCTCGGCCTCGACGAAGGCCCGCGCGAAATCCGGCGCGGGCACGAAATTGCGGCGCAGGGCTTTCGGCAAGCCGCGGATCAGCTCGGCCACCTTGTCGACGAGCAGGCCGGGCACCAGCCATTCGCAGCGCGCCGCCGGCAGCGCGTTCAGCATCGCCAGCGGCAGCTGCAGGGTGACGCCATCGGCCTCGTCGCCGGGGACGAAGCGGTATTCGAGCTTGTACTTCTGTGCCGCCACCTCGATCGCCGCCGGGAACGCCTTCGCGTCCAGCCCCGTGCCGCCGACCATCACGTCGCCCAACGACCAATGCAGCGCAGCCTGTTCGGCGGGACGCGCCTTGCGGTACCACGCGTCCAGCGCGCGGCTGCTGGCGATCTCCTCGGGCAGCTTGCCCTCGAAGAACGCGACCAGCTCGTCCTCGTGGCGGATCAGGCCTTCGCGGCGCTGCTTCGCCTCGATGCCAAGCGCCTCCTCCAGCACGCGCTGGTTCGCGCGTACGAAATCCGCGGCCGCTCTTGCGCGTCCTGCGCCCGCGGCACTTGACCGTCCATGGTCGGCGCTCTCGATGTCGCCGCGCACCAGCGCCTCGCGCAGGAAGATCGCGTGGGCCAGCGCCGGGTCCTGCGCCTGGAACGTGACCGGCCGCTTCTCCACCAGCACCAGGCCGAACAGGCTGACCTGCTCGTACGCCACCACGCAGCCACGCTTCTTCGACCAGTGCGCATCGCGGCAATGCGTGCGCAACAGATGCGCCGCCTGCTGCTCGATCCACGGCGGCTCGACGCGCGCATTCATCATGCCCCACACGCGCCCGCCCACGTCGAGGATCTGCGCGGAGAAGATCCAGTTCGGCGGCGATTTGGCCAAGGCCGAACCGGGGAACACCTGGAACTTGCGCTCGCGCGTGCTCTGGTAGACGCCCTTCTCGTCCTTGCGGCCGACCTGGGTCGGCAGGCCGGCAAGCAAAGCGCGATGCACCGATTCGTACAACCGCTCAGCGTCGACGCTCTCGCCCCCTCCCCTGCTCGTCCCAAAGGGACTTCCTTCGGTCGCAGGGGAGGGTTGGGGTGGGGTTCGGTTTTGATCTTGTGCCGCGACGCGAAAAGCCTCACCCCCTCCCAGCCTCCCCCTGCGCGCAGGGGGAGGAGCAGAGCGCGCAGCTTGCGGCGGTCCATCCAGCCTCCACCCCAGTTCCTCCACCACCAGCAGCAACTGCCGATGCAGCTCGCGCCACTCGCGCATGCGCATGAAGCTGAGGAAGTGCCGCGAGCACCAGTCGCGCAGCTTCGACTGGGTCAGTTCCTCGTGCGCCCCTTGGTAGGCGCGCCACAAATTCAGCACGCCGCTGAAGTCGGACCTCGGGTCGGCGAACACGGCGTGCGCGGCGTCGGCCTGCTGGCGTGCGTCGCCGGGACGCTCGCGCGGGTCCTGGATGCTGAGGAAGGCGACGATGACGAGCAACTCGCGCAAGGCATGCAGTTTCTCGCCCTCGACCAGCATGCGCGCCAGCTGCACGTCGATCGGCAGGCGGGCCAGCGTGCGGCCGATCGGCGTGAGCCTGCGCGCGTCGTCGATCGCGGAGATTTCGGTGAGCCGACGGAAGCCGTCGGCAATCACGCGCGGGTCGGGCGCGTCCAGGAACGGGAAGTCGTCCACCTCGCCCAGCTTCAGCGCCAGCATGCGCAGGATCACGTTGGCCAGCGAGGAGCGCAGCAGTTCGGGATCGGTGAACGCGGCGCGGCCGGCGAAGTCGGCCTCGTCGTACAGGCGGTAGCAGATGCCCGGCCCGACGCGGCCGCAGCGACCCTTGCGCTGGTCGGCTGCCGCCTGCGAGACCGGCTCCACGTGCAGCCGTTCGAGCTGGCTGCGCTGGCTGTAACGCTTCACCCGCGCCGTGCCGGTGTCGATCACGTAGCGGATGCGCGGCACCGTGAGCGAGGTCTCGGCCACGTTGGTGGCCAGCACCACGCGGCGCTTCACGCCGGGCTTGAACACGCGGTCCTGATCGCCGGCGGACAACCGCGCGTACAGCGGCAGGATCTCGGTCTCGCGGTACTGCCGGCGCGACAGCAGCTGGTGCGCGTCGCGGATCTCGCGCTCGCCGGGCAGGAACACCAGCACGTCGCCGCGCGGGTCGTCGTGGCTGATCTCGTCGAGCACCGCGGCGATGTGCTCGGCGCTGCCCTGCTGGAAAAGGGGGTCAGAGTCACTTTTCGGCCGGCGCGACGGTGCGCTGGACACTCCCTCTGCCGAAAAGTGACTCTGACCCCCTTTTCCCACCGGCCGCCAGCGCAGCTCCACCGGGTACGCGCGCCCTTCCACCGCCACCACCGGCGCACCGCCGAAGTGCTCGGCGAAGCGTGCGGTGTCGATCGTCGCCGAGGTGACGATGATCTTCAGCTCGGGCCGCTTCAGCGCCAGACGCTTGAGGTAGCCGAGCAGGAAGTCGATGTTGAGGCTGCGCTCGTGGGCTTCGTCGATGATCAAGGTGTCGTAGGCGGAGAGCCACGGGTCGCCCTGGGTCTCGGCGAGCAAAATGCCGTCGGTCATGAACTTGACCAGGCTGCGCTCGGATACCTGGTCGTTGAAGCGCACCTGGAAACCCACCACCTCGCCCAGCGGCGTGCCCAGCTCCTCGGCCACGCGCCGCGCCACCGAGCGGGCGGCCAGCCGGCGCGGCTGGGTGCAGCCGATCATGCCGGCCTCGCCGCGGCCGGCGGCCAGGCACAGCTTGGGCAACTGGGTGGTCTTGCCCGAGCCGGTCTCGCCGGCGACCACCACCACCTGGTGCTCGCGGATCAGCTTGACGATGTCGTCGGCGCGCGCGCTGATCGGCAGCGACTCGTCCAGCCGGATCGGCGGCCTGGCCGCGGCGCGGGCGCGGCGTTTGGCCGCGGAGCGCTCGATATCGGCGGCCAGCGCCCCGATCTTGTTCTCGTCGGGACGGCGCGACAGCGTGCGCCAGCGCCCCAGCAGGCGACCGAAATCGCGGCTGCACACCGCCTCCAGTTGCCGGCGCAGCGTGCGCAGGCCGGAGGCGGCGGCGGAATCATCGGCGGTCGGGTGGAGGTCGCTCATCGGACCGCACATGATAGCCGTTGGCGCGCTTCAATCTGATAGCCGCAGGCTATCGGCGGCATCCGAAGGATTCATTTCAATCGCGGCCGTCGAGCCGTTACCGTTGATCCATCGACTCATCACTAGAAGGAGCAGCACATGGCCATTTCCATCGGCATCGCCAAGAAAGACCGCGAGGCGGTCGCCAGGCACCTGTCCAAGCTGCTGGCCGATACCTACTCGCTGTACCTGAAGACCCACAGCTTCCACTGGAACGTCACCGGCCCGCAGTTCAACAGCCTGCACGCCATGTTCGAGACCCAGTACAACGAACTGTGGCTGGCCGCCGACGAAGTCGCCGAGCGCATCCGCACCCTGGACGTGTTCGCCCCCGGCTCCTACAGCCAGTTCGCCAAGCTGAGCTCGATCAAGGAAGAGTCCGGCGTGCCGGAATGGAAGGAGATGGTGGGTCAGCTGGTCGAAGGCCACGAGGTCGCCGCCGCCACCGCGCGCGACGTACTCAAGGCCGCCAACGCGGCCGGCGACGACGGCACCGCCGACATGGTCACCGGGCGCCTGAAGGAGCACGAAAAGACCGCCTGGATGCTGCGCTCGCTGCTCAGGTAAGCAAACGCCGGCGCGTCGCCGGCAAGGCGACGCGCACGGCACTCCCGGCACCTCGCCGGGCACCGCCCCAACGCCCGGCGCCACTGTCCGGCTCGCCCGGCCGGGGAGGCAGGCAGGCCCGGCGGCAGGAGCCCGTTTCCGCTGCCGGCGAAATCCGGCCGGGAACCCCGGCTATTTAGGCGCGTACTGGCTGCACAGCCGGTGCAGGTCGTCGCTGTATTTCCGGCGCAAGACGAAAATGGCGAGCTTGTTGCACCCGATACCAAGTATGAGCGAAGCGACCGCCAAGGCCAGGATGTTGTAATGGGAGGCCTGATAGACAACCGCTATCAGGACGGCCATGGTCACGACCCCGACCCACGTCAGCCAGTGCCCCAGGGCCAGCCAGAACAGCAGCTTCCCGACTTTTTTCCTCTGGGCCCGGTCCAGTCCCTGCAGCTCGACCATGTCCTTGACGAAAAGCTCGCCTCTCATGCCTTGGCACCTCCGTTGAACGCCGCCACCAGCATCTTGCCCACCCCGAGATTGCACGCATCGATACCGGAATACCTTACCGAGTGACCCTTCGACGCGATCACCAGCGCCGGCGAAAGCCGGACCTTGAGCGCCTGCCGAAGATCATCCCGCCCACCGCATATGAAACCGCCGCCGAACCTGCACGGCTCCTCCAGGTTCATGCCTTCGGCAAGGACGATGAGATTGAACGTGCCGCCGAGCAACATCGACACCTTTTCGAGGTACTTCAAGAACACCATGCACACCGGGCACTTGATGGAAACGAAGACCAGCGCCGTCGTCTTGCCTTCGGCTTCCACTCCATCGATCGCCGGCAGGATCCCGCTCACGTCCTTCGCCCGCAGGCCCGCGTAGCCGGCCCTGGAAAGGCTCGCGCCCATCCTGAAGCCGCACAGGACCAGCAGGGCCGAAAGCAGCGTCAGGCAGGAAGTGGTCACGCCCAGCGCCCCGACTCCCGCGACCAGTGCCGACAGGCCAAGGACGGTGGCAACCATCGTCGTGTTGGTGCGCCCGTCCACCATCGACGCCACGCCGAAGCAGGGGCACCCTGAGCGCGCAAACAGGAGCCTGCCCGCGAAAAGCATGGCCAGCAGGAGCACGCCCAGGCCGCAGAGCACCCACCGGTTCGAGGGGCCCCACAGCAGGGCCGCTCCACCCAGGGAAATATCCACAAGAACCATGGCGGCCAGGAGCCACAGCGACCGCTGCAGCGGAATACCCGCCTTGTTGGCCACCCAAAGCACGATCGATTTGCGGTCCGAGACTTTCTTGTAAGCCGAAATGAAGAAAACGGTCGACAAGCATCCCGCAGATACAGCGTCCGCCCACGAATACATATCACCTCCCATCGCGGTAGTGGCGACGTGCACGTCAGGCACGCCGCCACTATCCATCAGCAGCCGAACACGTGGGAACCTATGCCACCCAGCGCAATACCGGCCGCTGCCCCTGCCCAGCCGCCGACGATCCCACCAACGATGCCCCCGCCGATCTCCCACTTGTCGCTGCAGGAGAGTACGGCGCCGGAAACGCTCTCGATTTCTTCCAGACTTATCTCGCGCATAGATGCTCCATTCGAATTCGATGAACTCGGCAAAAATCTTGCCGAACCCGGTTATTGCGCAGCCGAAACCACGTCGTCAGCCGGCGCAGCCGCCGCCGATCGCGTCGCCGATCCAATGCCCGGCGGCGGCGCCGACCCAGGCACCGGCAGGATTGCCACCCGAAAGAAGAAAACCCTCGAGCGCGAACGAGCCGATCAGGATTCCCTGACAAGCGTTGATCATGCCGCCAGAAACTTGCTCGATGTCCTCAAAACTCAACGTCTGCATGACTTCCTTCCTCTTGGTTGAAGACCGAAGCGGTATCGCCCGGCCATGGTGGGAAACGGCCGCGTGCCGCTTCCAAAGACTTCGCCTGGCCGGGGGAACAGCAGCCCCCTGCCGGCCACACTTCCCCCGCACGGCGCAGCCCGCGGCCGCGCGGCTTCAAAACTCGCGAGCCCGTCCGCGCACCGGACGGCATACCCCATCCCCTGCGAATCCCCCCGATATCCACCGGATCGCACAGGCCGGCCCCGGCCGCCACGAACAGGCCCCGTACCTGTCCCCCAGGCAATCCAGCCGCCTGGATCCGGAATTGCCCGAGCCGCCCCCTCATTGCCCCTCGATCGCACTAGCGGAAATTCAGGCCGCTCCGGCTTCGGCCCGCATCGTCGTGGTATCGCTGACCAGCAGGGTCGCAACGCCGCCGTGCAGGACGATGGCCTTGTCCGCACTTGCGATCGTCTCCGGCCGATGGGCGATGACGATCCGGGTGATCTTCAGCCGCTGCACGGCGGCGTTCACCCATCGCTCCCGCTGGATATCCAGATGGCTGGTGGCTTCGTCCAGCACCAGCAGCTTCGGCTGCCGGTACAGCGCCCGCGCCAGGATCACCCGCTGCTTCTGCCCCCCGGACAGGCTGGAACCCATGTCGCCCACCAGGCTCTGATAGCCCATCGGCATCGCCGCGATGTCGTCGTGCACGGCCGCGAGCCGCGCAGCCGCCTCGACTTTCGCCGAAGTGGCCTCGGGATCGAAAAAGCCGATGTTGTCCGCGACGGACCCGGCGAAGAGCTGATCGTCCTGCATGACGGCGCCGAGCCACTGGCGATAGCTGTCCAGGCCCAGCTTGCGGATATCGATGCCCCCAAAGCACACCGCACCCTCGGTGGGTTCCAGCAGGCCCAGCACGATCTTCGCCAGCGTGCTCTTGCCGCAACCGCTGGGGCCGACAATGGCCACCGATTCGCCGACCTCGACGCGCAGGCTGCAGTTCCTGAGAATCCACGGTTCGCCTTCCGCGTAGCGGAAGCTGACGTTGCGCAGCTCGATGCTGGCTTCGGGCGCCGGGCCGTCCCACGCGACGTCGGCCGCCTTCTCCGGTTCGGTCAGCGCGATGTCCGCCACCCGCTCCGCATGCAGCTTGAGCATGCTGAATTCCACCCACTTGTCGACCAGGCCCGTGGCGCGGGTGGTGAACTGGTCGGCGTAGGCGATGAAGGCGACCAGCATGCCGGCGGAGAAGCGGTTTTCCAGCGCCAGCGTGGCGGCGATCCAGATCATCGCCACCCGGCCGATGCCGAACACCAGCTGGTTGCTCAGGGCAAAGGCGATACTCAGGCGCTGGATGCCGATGTCGCGGTTCGCGGTGGACACGGTGGCGTTGGCGTAGCGCGACAGCCGCTCGCCCTGCTTGTTGGCCAGCTTGACCGGCATGACGCCACGGATGGATTCGAGCAGCTCGCTCTGCTGGCGTGCGGCATGGACGATCTGTTCTTCGTTGGCGCGGCGCAGCGGGTTGAAGAACACCCAGCGGATCAGCCCGTAGCCGGCGAACAGGCCGACCACCAGCGCGGTGAGCCAGGCACTGTAGAGCGCCATTACCGCCAGGGTCACCAGCGACATCGCGCCGTCCAGCAGCGAGCCGACGAACTGCGTGGTCAGCGTGCGCTGGATGCTCTGGATCGAGCCGAAACGCGACACCACGTCGCCCACGTGGCGCTTCTCGAACCAGTCCAGCGGCAGCCGCATGAGATGGCCGAACAGGTTGCTGGCCCACTGCACGTTCAACGTGGCGCCCAGCCAGGTGACGGCCCACGAGCGCGCCGCGGTGATCGTCGCCGAGAAGACCGCGATGCCGATGAAGCCGAAGCCGAGCAGGGTGAGCAGGTCGTGGTCGGCCGACACCAGTACCTGGTCCATCACCCACTGCAGGTAGAACGGCGCGGCCAGCGTGAACACCTCCAGCGCCAGCGCCAGCAGCAGGATCTGCACCAGTGCCGGCACCAGCCCACGCACGCGCCCGGTCAGCGCGCGCAGGGAGACCGCCTGGCGCTCGCGCACCGGGGCGAAATCGACTGCGGGGCTCAGCTCCAGCGCCACGCCGGTGAAGTGGTCCGAGGCTTCTTTCAGGCTCAGCTTGCGGATGCCGCGTGCCGGATCGTGGATGACGATGCCGCGCGGACCGGCGCGCCTGAGCACCACGAAATGGTTGAGGTTCCAATGCAGCACGCACGGCGTCTTGAGCTGCACCAGGTCGTCCATGTCCAGCTTCAGGGGGCGGCAGGCAAAGCCCAGCTGCGCCGCCATCGCCATCAGCCGCGCCAGCGTGGCGCCCTTGAGCGAAGTGGAGAAACGCCGGCGCAAGCCCGCGAGGTCGAGGTCGTGGCCGTGGAAGTTGGCCACCATCGCCAGGCAGGCCACGCCGCACTCGGCGCCTTCGGTCTGCAGCATCATCGGCAGGCGACGGCGCCAGCCGAACTGCAACGGCACGCGATGGCTCCGCAGGGAGCCGGCGAGCCGATCCTTCCGGATGCCGTCAGCCATGCGCCGCCCCTCCCGCCATGCGTTGCGCCATGCCGTACAGCGGCTCGAACACCCACTCGATCAGCCGCCGGCGCTCCATCAGGATGTCGGCATCCAGCGCCATGCCCGGCTTGACCGGCTCGGGTTTGCCATAGGCCAGCACCTGCTGGCTGTCCAGCGTCACCTTCACCTGGTACACCGGCTCGCGCGGCTGCTGTCCCACCAGCGCGTTGACTTCGGTGGGAGTCAGCGCGCTGCGCGAAACATCGGCGACGCGCCCGTACTGCTGGCCGAACTTCTGGTAGGCGAACGCCTGGTAGCGAAGCACCACCCGGCTGCCCGGCTCGATGAAACCGATTGCCCGGCTGGGCACCAGCAACTGCGCCTGCAGAACGGCGCCCGCCGGCAGGATGGACAGCAGCGGCTGGCCCGCGCCGACCATTTGCCCTTCCTTCGACAGCACCGTGGACACCACCCCGTCGCGCGGCGCGCGCAGCACCACCGCGCGCTGCATTTCGTTCTGCGCCATCGACTGGGCGACGCTGGCGAGCTGGCGCTCGGTGTCGTTGCGCCGGACGGCGTCGTCCAGCGGCAACTGGGCCAGTTGCTGCTGCGTCGCGTCGAGCTGCTGGCGGGTATCGAGCTGCTGGCGCACCAGCGTCTTGTACTGCGTCTGCGCCTCCAGCAGGGCGGCCTTCTGCTGCTGCACCTGCACCGCCGACACGTAGCCCTTGCCGGCCAGCGGCTCGATGCGTTCCAGCATCCGCCGGTTGCTCTCGACCTGCTGCCGCTGGATGTCCATCTGCCCCGCGATCTGCGCGAGTTGCGCGCGCAGCAGGACCGCCTTGGCCTGCAGCGCGCCAGCCTGCTGCCGCGACAATTGTGTTTGGTTGGACAGGTCGTCCTGCAGCCGCTCGCGCTGCGCCGCCAGTTGCTGCCCGACCAGCGCGTGGGTGTCGCCCAGCGAGGCGCTGTCCTGCTCGCTGGAAATGCTCAACAGCACGTCGCCGGCCCTCACCGTCTGGCCGTCGCGCACCAGCAGGCGGGTGACGGTGCCGGCGCCGGGCGCTGCCACGTTGAGCAGGCCCGCACTCGGCACCAGTTGTCCGGTGACTGTCTCGCGCCGCGTGTAGTGACCAAGGAACAGGAACAGCAGGATGCTGGCCGCCACCACCAGCGCCAGCGACGTCAGCAGCCAGCGCGACAGCGGCGCGGCGACGATGATCGAACCCAGCCACTCGCCGCGTTTGGCGTCGAGGACTTCCTGGCGGAACAATCCCTGTGACAAACCCGTGCGCTCCCTGCTGATCCGGTGGACTATCCAGTCGACGCCCCGGCACTTCGGCCGGCGTCGGAAGGCGGCGATTGTTCGCAAGCAGGCATGCGGAATCCATAGGAACATTTCCTAAAACATCCGGACCCGGAGGAAATGCCGACGGTCGGCGTGCGCCGGAAAGCCCTCATCGGCGCCATGTCGCGAGCAGGATCGAACGGCACCACGCATGCCAGAAAATCCCGGCGACAGAAACGCGGACCCGCGATCCAGGGCAAGCACCCGGCAGTGCGCGAAAACGATGCGCACCAACACCGGCGGCAACGGACGGGCGACGACGCCAGCGACACCCGGCAGGCATCCCTTGCGCCGAAGCGCGCACAAGGTCGGGCCTGACCTTGCGCTGACCGGCTTCCCGCGGGTTTATTGGCCGCCAGCCGCACATTCGGTAAGCTCTTGCGGCTCTACCGCCTGTTGCGCAGGCTTCCTCCGGGGACTTTTTTGAGCGCCACCGCAGCAACCCACAACAGCCGGTATCCGCTGCTCACGGCGATCGTGCTCGCCCTGCTCGTGGCGGCCATGAACATCGGGCTGTGGTGGTACGGCAACCTGCCGCGCGGCCCGGAGGATTGGCACGGCAAGATCGGCGGCTACGCCGTGTCGGTGTTCCAGCGCTACCAGAGCCCGTTCAAGCAGGACTATCCCAGCGACGACGAGATAGCTTCCGACCTCAAGCTGCTGCACCGGTACACGGACCGTATCCGTACCTACACGATGCAGCAGAATCCGCAGCTGTACCGGCTGGCGCAGAAGGAGGGCCTGAAGGTGATGGCCGGCGCCGAGATCGACAAGCGCCTGGACAACAACGAGCGCGAGATCGAACTGCTGATCGCCAAGGCGCGCGCGTATCCGGACACGATCACCCGCATCATCGTCGGCAACGAGGTGCTGTTCCGCAACGACCTCACGCCCGAACAGATGATGGCCTACCTGGACCGCGTGCGCGCCGCCGTGCACCAGCCGGTGTCGATCGCCGAACCGGACTACATCTGGCTGAAGTACCCCGAGCTGGTCCAGCACGTCGACTTCATCACCATCCACCTGTTCCCGTTCTGGAACGGCGTGCCACGCCACGACGCGGTGGACGCCGCCTATGGCGCCTACCAGTCGATCGCGCAGCGCTACCCGGGCAAGCCGGTGGTGGTCGGCGAAATCGGCTGGCCGTCGAACGGCGACCGCCACGAGTACGCCGATCCCTCCGTCTCCAACGAGGCGATCTTCATCCGCGACTGGATGAACAAGGCGAAGCTCGCGCACATCGACTACTACCTGCTGGAGGCGTTCGACCAGCCGTGGAAGGAAAACCTCGGCGAGGGCCGCACCGGCGCGTACTGGGGCATGTTCAACGCCGATCGCCAGCTGAAGTTCCCGCTGACCGGCCCGGTGGTCGAGGACACCTCGTGGCCGTGGAAGGCGCTGGCGGCGAGCCTGCTGGCGCTACTGCCGATGATCTTCTTCGCGCGCCGCTTCAGCCGCTTCAAGCTGATGGGCCGGCTGTTCTTCTGCATGCTGATCCAGCTGGCCTGCGGGCTGATCGTATGGTCGGCCACATTGCCGTTCAACTTCTACCTGAGCTGGGTCGACTGGACCATGCTCACGCTGCTGTTCCCGGCGCAGATCGCGATCCTGGCGATCCTGCTGATCAACGGCTTCGAGTTCACCGAGGTGCTGTGGCGGCGCCGGTGGATGCGCGAAGCCGGCATGCTGCACCCCGACCCGCCCGAGAAGCAGCCGTTCGTCTCGATCCACCTGGCCTGCTACAACGAGCCGCCGGAGATGGTGCAGGTCACGCTGGATTCGCTGGCGGAACTGGACTACGCCAACTTCGAAGTGCTGGTGATCGACAACAACACCAAGGACCCGGCGGTGTGGGGTCCGGTGAAGGAGTACTGCGAGAAGCTGGGCAAGCGCTTCCGCTTCTTCCACCTGGAGCCGTGGCCCGGCTTCAAGGCCGGCGCGCTGAACTTCGGCCTGAAGGAAACCGCGCCCGAGGCCGAGGTGGTGGCGGTGATCGACGCCGACTACGTGGTGCGCCCGGACTGGCTGGCCACCCTCACCGGTCACTTCCACGACCCGAAGGTGGCGGTGGTGCAGTGCCCGCAGGCGCACCGCGACTTCGGGCACAACCGCTTCCGCCGCATGACCGCGTGGGAGTTCGACGGCTTCTTCCGCATCGGCATGCACCATCGCAACGAGCGCAACGCGATCATCCAGCACGGCACCATGACCATGGTGCGGCGCTCGGCGCTGGAAGGCACCGGCGGCTGGTCGGAGTGGACCATCTGCGAGGACGCCGAGCTGGGCCTGCGCCTGATGCACGCCGGCTACGAGCTGGTCTACGTCGACGAGCTGATGGGCAAGGGTCTCACCCCGGCCGACTTCAAGGCATACAAGAGCCAGCGCTACCGCTGGGCGTTCGGTGCCATGCAGATCCTCAAGGGCCGCTGGAGCTGGATGACGCAGAAGGGGCCGCTCTCGGCCGGCCAGCGTTTCCACTTCCTCACCGGCTGGTTCAGCTGGTTCGCCGACGCGCTGCACCTGGTGTTCACCCTGATGGCGCTGTTCTGGACCGCCGGCATGGTCGCCTTCCCGCAGTACTTCAGCCTGCCGATGCAGCTGTTCCTGATCCCGGTGATCGGCTTCTTCTTCGCCAAGGCGATCTTCGGCATCGTGCTGTACCGCGCGCGCGTGCCCTGCGGCTGGTACGACACCCTGATGGCCTCGCTGGCCAGCATGGGCCTCAGCCACGCCATCGCGCGCGGCATCCTGCACGGGCTGACCCGGCAGAAGACCTCGTTCGTGGTGACCGCCAAGAGCCGACGCATGGGCGGCTCCAGCTTCGCCGCGTTCGCGCCGGTGCGCGAGGAGCTGCTGATGGCGCTGGCGCTGATGCTGTGCATCGCCGGCATGGCGCTGGGCTACGGCACACGCTACATCGAAGGCACCTTGTGGATGTTCATCCTCGCCGCGCAGTCGATTCCATACGTCTCGGCGGTGATCGGCGCGTGGATCGCGCACAGGTCGGGTGACAAGGTCGGTTGACGTTGTCCCGATCGGGCAGCACCAGGGCTTCATACGAAGCCCACATGAAGTTGGGTAAGCTCCCTGCATCCGAGCACGCCACGAGGACGGAACCCCACGCATGCGCCGCCCCCGCCGACGCCTTAGCTTCCTACTGCCGTTGTTGCTGCTGGCGTCACGGGCGCATGCCGGAGTGCAACTGGTGGTGGATGGCGTCGCCGACCCGCTGAAAGCGGCGGCGGTCGCCGGCGTGGAATTGTCGCAGTACGCCAACCGCGATGTCAGCGACGCCCAGGTGCGGCGGCTGTACGAGCGCGCACCCGGCCAGGTGCAGTCCGCGCTGCGACCGTACGGCTACTACGACGCCAGCGTCACCGGCGAGCTGCGGCAGGTCGGCAAGGATTGGCGGGTGACCCTGCACGTGCAGCCGGGCGAACCGGTCAAGGTCACCGCGGTCGACGTGCAGCTGGAGCAGGAAGCGTCGGACATCCCCGCCGTTCGCCACGCGAAGCGCGCGCTCGAGCGGCTCAAGGGCAAGCCGCTGGACCACGGCGCCTACGACGCCGCGCGCGACGCGCTGAGCGCGCAGCTCACCGCCAACGGCTTCCTCGACGCCCGCCTGCTCACCCACCGGGTCGAAGTCACCCGCGCCAACCACAGCGCGGCAATCAAGCTGGCGTGGCAAGCCGGCCCGCGCTATCGCTACGGCCAGGTGCATTTCGAGGGTTCGCAGTTCGACGACGGCTTCCTCGACCGCTACGTGCCGTTCAAATCCGGCGACTACTTTTCGCAGGACCAGTTGCTGGAACTGCAGCAGGCGCTGAACGGCGCGGACTATTTCGCGGTGGTCAACGTACAACCGGACGTGGACACGGCGAAGAACGGCACGGTCGACGTCACCGTGCAACTGGCGCCGGCCAAACGCTCGATCTACACCGGCGGCCCGTTCATCGGCACCGACACCGGCTTCGGGGTGCGCGGCGGAATGGAGCGGCGCTGGGTCAACCGGCGTGGACACAAGTGGAAGAACGAACTGGTGGTGGCGCAGAGGCTGAAGACGCTGTCCACGCTGTACTCGATCCCGCTGCCCGGCGACAACCAGCGCAGCTACAACGTCGGTGCGAACTTCCGCGACGCCAACACCTCCACCTCGCAATCGCGCACGCTGGAACTGGTCGGCAACGAAACCCGGCAGTGGCATGGATGGACCCGCAGCATGGGCGTGCACGTGCTGTCCGGCACGTTCACCGTGGGCAAGCGCGGTGGCGAAGCGGACAACGCGCCCGGCATCGAGCACGGACACAGCACGCTGGTGTTCGCCGAGGCCGCGCTGACGCGCAAGCGCGCCGACAACCCCGACTTCGTGCACCGCGGCTGGCTGCTCAGCGTGGCCGCGCGCAGCACCGCAGGCACACTGCTGTCCGACGCCAGCTTCAGCGAACTGACCGCCGACGCGAAGTGGATACGTGCGTTCGGCGCGCGCGCCCGCAACCGGCTGATCCTGCGCGGCAGCGCCGGCGTGGCCTGGACCAACGACTTCGCCGCGTTGCCGCCGCAGCTGCGCTTCTTCGCCGGCGGCGACCGCTCGGTGCGCGGCTACGGCTACCAGTCGATCGGCCCGCGCAACAGCGCCGACCGCGTGATCGGCGGCAAGAACCTGCTGGTCGCCAGCAGCGAGGTCGAGCATTACTTCACGCGCAACTGGGGCATGGCGGCGTTCGTCGATGCCGGCAACGCGTTCAGCGGCACCGACTACCGGCCGAAGATCGGCGCCGGCCTCGGCCTGCGCTGGCGCTCGCCGGTGGGCATGATCCGCGTCGACCTGGGCACGCCGATCCACGACGATCGCGCGCACGGCATCCAGTTGCATCTGGTGATCGGGCCGGACCTGTGATGAAGAGAGTACCGACCTGCACCTACCTTTCGCCCTCCCCTGCGCAGCAGGGGAGGGCTGGGGAGGGGTCGCTCTTCGCCAAACCTGAAACGATCCTGGCAAAAGCGACGGATGGAGCAAGCTGACGGCATGAAATGGTTCAAGCGCATCGCCATCGCATTCACCGCGTTGCTGCTGCTCGCGGCGGCGGCGCTATGGTGGCTGCTCGGCACCGGCTCCGGCCTGCGCTTCACACTCGCCCGGGCGCAGGCCGCCACCGGCGGCGCGCTGCATGTGCAACAAGCGCAGGGCCGCCTGCTCGGTCCGCTCGACCTGGCCGGCATCCGCTACGACGACGGCAAGGGCACCGTGGCGACCGTGGCGAAGGCGCATCTGGACCTGCGCTTCTGGCCGCTGCTGGCCAGACGCCTGCACGTGCTCGCGCTGGACGTCGACGGCGTCGAGGTGACCCTGCCCAAATCCTCACCGAACGACACCGCCCGCTCCGCCAGCTTCTCGTTGCAGCCACCGATCGAACTGACCCTCGACCGCGCACACGTGGGCACGCTGAAAGTGATGCGGGATAATCAACCGCTGTTCGCCTCCGATCGGCTCGACCTCGCCGGCAGCTGGACCGACCACGGCATCGAACTGCGCCGGCTCGTTCTGCAGGCGCCCGACGGCCACGCCAATCTGGATGGCACGTTGGCGATCGGCATGCGTTACCAGGGCAAGGGCAAGGCCGCCTTCGCCTGGAAAATCGGCGACACCGGCTATGCCGGCAGCCTCGATGCGCACAGCGACGGCAAGCGGGCGCAGCTTGACCTCAGGCTCACCGCGCCGGCCGTGGCCCGACTGCAAGTGGACCTGGTCCAGTCCGGCGACTATGCCTGGACCGGCCAGCTCGACGCGCCGCGCTTCGACCCGAAACCGCTGCTCGGCGACAGTTCGCTGAAGGCGCTGGCGATCGCCGTGCAAGGCCATGGCGACCGCTACAGCGGCACGCTCGACGGCCGATTCGATCTCAATGACTACCAGCTGTTGCTGCAACCGCTGCGCGCGCAGTTCAGCCACGACTTCGCCACGCTGAGCCTGCAGCAGCTCAAGCTCGGCTCGCCGCAGGTCAGGGGCAGCCTGGAAGCCAGCGGTACCGTGCAACTGGCCGCCAAGCCGATCAGCGCCGCACTGGATATCCGTTGGAACGACCTGCTGCTGCCGGCGGGCCGGGTCGGCCAGGCGCTGGCCAGCCGCGGCTCGCTCAAGGCCAGCGGCAGCGCCGATGCGTACCACGCTGAAGGCGATGTCGACATCGGTCCGCCGGGCAAACCCGCGAAGCTGGCGCTGAATCTGGATGGCACGGCCCGGCTCGTCACCCTGCACACGCTGCAACTGAAACAGGCGCGCGGCGGCCTGCAGGCACACGGCACGCTGACCCTGCAACCGATGCTGGCATGGCAGGCCGAGGCCAGCGCCGACAAGCTCGACCCCGGCCAGTTGTTTGCCGGCTGGAACGGTGCACTGGATTTCGACATCGCCAGCCGCGGCAGCCTGACGAAGAACGGCCCCGAGGCCAGCCTGGACATCCGCCGACTGGCCGGCAAACTGCGCGAACGCGCCCTCGCCGGCAGCGGCAAGTTGCACCTGTCAGCGGATGAAGTGGTGGACGGCCAGCTCCGGCTGGCCTCGGCTGGCAGCAGCATCGAGCTGACGGCCCGCCCCGGCACCAGCAACGATGCCGACCTGCAGTTGGCCATCGCCTCGCTGGGCGATTGGTTGCCGAATGCGAGCGGACGTCTGGACGGCCATTTCAGCCTCCGCGGCAAGTTGCCGAAGCTGGGCATCAACGGCCAGCTGCATGGGCAGTCGCTGGCCTGGCGGCAACAGCGGATCGACACGCTGCGCCTGATCGTCGGTCTCCCCGATACCAGCCGCCTGGCGGGAAAACTGGAGCTGCAGACCGGCAACGCCGCCCTGCAAGGCCTGCTGTTCCGGCAGCTGCACCTGCTCGCCGAAGGCAGCGAGGGCAGCCATCGCCTCAGCCTGGACGCCCGCGGCAGCCAGCTCTCCGGCTCGCTCGTCCTGCGCGGCGCGCTGAAAGGGTCGGCATGGAACGGCACGCTCTCCACGCTCGACCTGGAACCGCAGGGCATGCCCGGCTGGCGCCTGCTGCATCCCTCGCAGCTCGGCTACAACGACGGCGCGATGAGCCTGTCCGAACTGTGCCTGAGCGCCGGCGATCCGCAGCTATGCGTGACCGCGAGGCGGGACAAGCCCGGCAACCTCGACGCCAATTTCCGGCTGCAGGCGTTGCCGCTGGCGCTGCTGCTGAACGCCAGCGGCAACGCCGACCTGCCGATGCGCGCCGACGGCACCATCGAAGGCAGCGGCAAGCTTCGCCGCAGCGCCGCCGGCGCGCTCAGCGGCAACGCCGCGATCAGCTCCGCGCGAGGCACGATCAGCTATACCGATCGCGCCGACGAGCCCTTGCTGCATTACAGCCAGTTGCACCTGGACGCCGATCTCACGCCCGCCGGCCAGCGCATCGAAGTGCATGGCGACCTCGACGACGGCGGCCGCCTGGACGGCCAGCTCACGATCAGCGGCGCCCGGCAGGCACTTGGCGGACAACTCGATCTGCGTCTGAACAAGCTCGCCTTCATCGAGCTGTTCACCAGTGAGCTGGCCAGCGTCAAGGGCGGCGCCGACGGCAATTTCCGCTTCGCCGGCACGCTCGACCAACCGGCGCTCACCGGCCAGGCCCAGTTGCGCGGCTTCGCTGCCGAAATCCCCTCGGCCGGGCTCAGGCTCAGCGAGGGCCAGCTCACGCTGAGCACCACCGATGCGCGGCAGTTGCTGATCCATGGCCAGGTGAAGTCGGGCGCCGGCACGCTCGCCATCGCCGGCAACGCCGGCCTCGGCGCCGGTGCAGAAACCGCGCTGACGCTCAAGGGCAGCCAGTTCACCGCCGCCGACATTCCCGCCGCCAGGGTGGTGGTCTCGCCCGACCTTACCGTGAAGCAGGACGCCAAAGGCATCGTTGTCGGCGGCGCGCTCGGTATCGACAGCGCCGAGGTGAACGCCGACAAGCTGCCCGGCGCCGGAGCCACCCAGGCCTCGCCCGATGTGGTGGTAGTCGACGAAGAGCATCAGCAACAGGCCGCCGGCAAGTTGCCGATCAGCGGCCTGGTCAAGGTCGACCTCGGTCGCCGGACGCACGTCGTCGGCATGGGCCTGGACGGCCGCGTCAGCGGCACGCTCACCGTGGCCGAGCGCCCCGGTCGCGCCACCACCGGCCAGGGCCAGCTCGCCGTCAACGGCACCTACAAGGCCTATGGCCAGAACCTGCAGATCCAGCGCGGCCAGCTGCTGTTCGCCAGCACACCGATCGACAACCCGGGACTGAACATCCGCGCGGTGCGCAAGCTCAATCCCAACGCCACCATCGACGAAGGCCAGGAGGTAGGCCTGCTGGTTTCCGGCACGGCACAGCGGCCGATCCTCACCGTGTTCTCCAATCCGGTGATGGAGCAGTCCGACGCGTTGTCCTACCTGGTCACCGGCAAACCGCTGTCGCAGGTGAAGGGCGGCGAAGGCGACATGGTCGGCGCCGCCGCACAGGCGCTCGGCTCGGCCGCCGGCGACCTGCTGGCCAGGAGCATCGGCGCACAGCTGGGCGTGGACGATATCGGCGTGTCCAGCAACGCGGCGCTGGGCGGCAGCTCGGCGTTCTCCGTGGGCAAATACCTGTCGCCACGGCTGTACCTCAGCTACGGCGTGGGCCTGTTCGAGCCCGGCCAGGTGATCACCCTGCGCTACCGGCTCAGCCAGCGCTGGAATTTCGAGGCGCAGCAGGCCACCGAGTTCAGCCGCGCCAGCCTCAACTACCGCATCGAGAAGTAGCCGCCGACCGTCGGCGTAGCCCACAGGTCATGCCCACAAGGCCGCCCCGGCGGATTATCGTGGATGCTCTCCCAAGGCAGAGGAACGACCATGCAACGCATGCGATGGATACTCGCGGCAGCAATCCTGTGCAGCCCCGCGGCATGGGCAGCGATGCCGGCAGGCCAGCCTTCCGGCATCGATCTGGCCGGCATCGACCACGACGTGAAGCCGGGCGACGACTTCTTCCGCTACGCCAACGGCCAGTGGCTGAAGACCGCGCAGATTCCTGCCGACCGCTCCAGCACCGGCACCTTCCTCAAGGTGTTCGAGCAGGCCGAGAAGAACACCGCCGAGCTGATCCGCAACGCCGGCGCCAGCCAGCCCGCCGCGGGCAGCAACGCACGCAGGATCGCCGACTACTACGCCGCCTGGATGGACACCGCCGCGATCGAGCGACACGGCCTGGCCCCGCTCAAGCCGGAGCTGGCGCAGATCGACGCGATCGCCTCGCGCGCCGACCTGGCCCGCGTGCTGGGCAGCCGCCTGCGCGCCGACGTCGATCCGATGAACGCCACCAACTACCACACCACGAACCTGTTCGGCCTGTTCGTGACGCAGGGGCTGGAAGATCCCTCGCACAACATCGCCTACCTGCTGCAGGGCGGCCTGGTGATGCCCAGCCGCGAGTACTACCTGTCCGACGACGCGCACATGGTCGCCACCCGGGCCAAGTACCGGACCTACATCGGTGCGTTGCTGAAACAGGCCGGCATCGCCGACGCAGAGGCAAAGGCAAACACCATCCTCGAGCTGGAAACGAAGATCGCCAGGGCGCAGGCCAGCCTGCTCGACAGCGAGGACGTGCACAAGGCGAACAATCCGTGGCGCATGGCCGACTTCGCGCACAAGGCGCCGGGACTGGACTGGGCCGCGTATTTCAAGGCCGCCGGCCTGGACGGCCAGCCGCGGATCGACGTATGGCAGCCGGGCGCAATCACCGGGCTGTCCGCGCTGACCGCCAGCGAACCGCTGCAAGCATGGAAGGACCTGCTGCTCTTCCACACCCTGGACCAGAGCGCCAACCTGTTGCCCAAGGCCTTTGCCGACCTCGGCTTCGACTTCCACGGCCGC
This sequence comes from Rhodanobacter sp. KK11, assembly GCF_033345435.1. Taxonomy (NCBI): domain Bacteria; kingdom Pseudomonadati; phylum Pseudomonadota; class Gammaproteobacteria; order Lysobacterales; family Rhodanobacteraceae; genus Rhodanobacter; species Rhodanobacter sp. KK11. The sequence continues at coordinate 31,426 of NZ_JAWPMI010000006.1, read as the reverse complement.
ACCCTGCAGGGCACGCCCGAGCAGCGGCCGCGCTGGAAGCGCGCGGTGGGCGCCACCAGCACCGACCTCGGCGACGCCGTGGGCCAGCTCTACGTGAAGCATTACTTCCCGGCCTCGTCCAGGGCGGAAGTGGAGCAGTTGGTGCAGAACCTGCTCGCCGCGTTCGACGAGCGCATCGACACGCTGAGCTGGATGACCCCGGCCACGCGTGCAAAGGCCAAGGCCAAGCTCGCCACGGTGCGCGTGGGCGTCGGCTATCCGGATACCTGGCGTGATTACGCCGCGCTGGAGATCCGTGCCGACGACGCGCTCGGCAACCAGCGCCGCGCCGAGAAATTCGAGTACGAACACCAGCGCGCCAAGCTCGGCCAGCCGGTGGACCGCGCCGAGTGGTGGATGACTCCGCAGACCGTCAACGCGGTGAACCTGCCGCTGCAGAACGCGCTGAACTTCCCCGCCGCGATCCTGCAGCCGCCGTTCTTCGACCCGAACGCCGATGCCGCCGCGAACTACGGCGCGATCGGCTCGGTGATCGGCCACGAGATCAGCCACAGCTTCGACAACATGGGCGCCGAGTTCGACGCCGAAGGCCGCCTGGCGAACTGGTGGACGCCGGAAGACCTGGCCCACTTCAAGGCCGCCGGCAAGCGGCTGGCGAAGCAGTTCGACCAGTACGAGGCGCTGCCCGGCCTGCACGTCAACGGCGAACAGACACTGGGCGAAAACATCGCCGACGTTTCCGGCCTGACCATCGCCTACCTGGCCTACCAGAAATCGCTCGGCGGCAAGCCGGCGCCGGTGATCGACGGCCTGACCGGCGACCAGCGCTTCTTCCTCGCCTACGGCCAGGCCTGGCGCGGCAAGATCCGCGACGCCGCCCTGCGCCAGCGCCTCGCCACCGACGTGCACGCCCCCGGCGACTTCCGCGCGCAGACCGTACGCAACCTCGACCAGTGGTATCCCGCGTTCGACGTCAAGGCGGGCGAAAAACTGTACCTGGCGCCGGAGCAGCGGGTGAAAATCTGGTAGGCGTTTCCCTGCACTGAAAACGAAGGGCCGCATGCAAATGCGGCCCTTTTTGCCTGGAACCATGACGGTTGCGGCGGCGGATCGGTCCCGTCGGAAACCCGGGCCTACTTCCTCCTGGCCGCTCGTTGCGCCAGCGCTGCGCCGTTGGCCGCCACCGCGGTGCTGACCAGTCGCCTGAACGCCGTCTCGTCGAGCTTGTCTCCTTCGCGCAGGTCGATCGCACGCCGCGCGTTTCCCTCCAGGCTGGCATTGAACAGTTTCTTCGGGTCGCTGACGGACGCGCCGCGGGCGAAGGTGAGCTTCACCTTGTCCTTGTACGACTCGCCGGTGCAGACGATGCCGTCATGCGACCACACCGGCGTACCGCCCGAGCCGGGCTTGACCCATTTCCACTCTTCCTGGATCGCGGGGTCGGCCTCGTGGATGAGCTGGCGGACGCGTGCGAGCATGGCGCCCCGCCAATCGCCCAGTTCCTCGATCCGCTGGGTGATGTGCACGGCCGCCATGCCGTCATCCGGACGATCTGTCGATGTCATGTTCTCCTCCTTCCTTTTCACCGGCCGCCGCTGCGCGGGCCGGTGAGCATAACCCGCGACATCACGACATTGCGCCCAGGCCATCGTCATGTATAACATGCGTTATAACAAACTCCGGAGGCCGCCATGAAGCTGAAGATCACCACCATCGGCAACTCCGCCGGCGTCATCCTGCCGCGCGAACTGCTGGCCCGCCTGCGCCTGGAAAAAGGCGACGAGCTATTCGCGCTGGAAACCCCCGACGGCATCCGCCTCACCACCTACGATCCCACCCTGGCCAAACAGATGGAGGTGGCCGAGGAAGTCATGCGCAAGGATCGCAACGTCCTGCGCAAACTGGCGCAATAGGCAGCGGCCATGATCATCTGGATCGAACGACCGCTCGCCATCGCCATCCACGAACGTCAGTTGGCCGAGCATGGCGGCGGCAGCGGCGTGCGCGACGAGAACCTGCTGGATTCGGCACTCGCCCGCCCGCAACAGGCACACGCCTACGGCGATCCGCCGCCCGATCTTGCCGACCTTGCCGCCAGCCTGGCCTTCGGCCTGGCCCGCAACCATCCTTTCGTCGATGGCAACAAGCGCACCGCGCATGTCTGCTATCGCGTCTTCCTCGCACTCAACGGCGCCGACCTCGTCGCCAGCGACGAAGACAAGTACGTCAGCATGATCGCCCTCGCCGAAGGCAGCCTCTCCGAGGCCGAGTTTGCCGCCTGGCTGCGCCAGCACATCCGGACCGATGCGAAGAAACGGGTCAACGAGCCGCGGGCGCGCTACGCGCGCTGAAATTGGGCAAGACGCGATCGTTTCCCGCGCATCAGCGCCGGCCCACCAGCCCGAAGTGAAACGGGCACGCCTCCTGCAGTTCGACGTACTCGATGGCGCGGAACCCGGCGTCGGCCATCCGTTACCGGCACGGCGACGTCGGACGTATTTCCAGCGACGGCCCGCGCGGAGTCGGGATGTCGCTGCGCCACAGTGCATCACCGGAAGCACTCCGCCATCCTGCAGGCTCCGGCGAGCCTCCCGCAGCAACGCCACTGGCTGCGCCGGGTGCAACAAGTTGAAGATCATCGCCTGCGCCTGCGAGCCGGCAGCAACGCCCGCGCCGTCCGCCACGAAATCACGCAGTTCGGCCCGGACGTTGTGCAGCCCGAGGCCAGCGGCCTTCCCGCGCACGGCAGCGATCATCGCCGGCTCGATATCCAGCGCAGTGACCAGCCCGTAGGTGCGCTGCGCGGCCGGCACCGTGAACGAGCCGTAGCCGCAGCCAAACTCGATCACGTCGCCCATGCACTTGCGCCGCACCGAACAGCTTCACGATGGCCGCCTTGCAGTCGAAGAAGCCGACCCACCGGGCTTCGTCGGGCATGCCGCTCTCACGGATCTTCACGGGATTTCCGTCGACCCATTCGCATGACAATCCGAGCGTAGCAAACACGCAACGCCTGGATGACGGCTCAACGCAAGGCGGAAAGCGCGCGACCAGCGACCGTGGCGACCCAGTGGTAGAACAGCTCGAGTACCCAGCGGATGAAGCTCACCGTCATCGACGCACCCGCCACCATGGAGCGGCCGAGAAAACGAAAGATGGCCGCGATGATGATCGCGAGGTGAGTGGAAATCTCGCTGGACAGCGCAGCGCCTCTGGCCAGCAGCAAGGCCAGTTGATCCAGCACGGTCAGGCTCGCCGTGATGCCGGCGCTCAACCCCGAAAACACCAGCAGCGCTGCCTTGTCCAGCAGCCAGGTAAGCGCCCTGCAGATCATCGCGAGCACCCACGTGCTGCCCATCACGATCCCGGCGCTGCCCACGCTGACCTGCTCCAGCCAGAGCTGCACGTTCATCTTGTGGTCGTTGCCCAGATCACGGTTGCGCAGCGCCGTCCAGCTTTGGCCGGAAACGCCGGCTATGTAGCTCTTTTCCATGTCATGCGCCTGCGAACTGACCAGTCCCCTCGATCCGTTGCCCAGCTGATACCCCGACGTCGCTGCCGGCACGTGGAAGAACGGAAACAGCGGAACCATCGGCACCACATCGGCACAATGGAATGTCCGATGCATGTTTGCCGCACCGATGCGGTGGTCCAGGCTTTGCGCAAACATCGACGTGCCCACGCGCGGCGAGCCGAAGGTGTACAGCTTGACCGTGCCGGCGCGGATGCCGGAGAAGTAATCGGCGCTGAGCGTGGCGAGTGCACCGCCGAGGCTGTGGCCCACGCAGTGGATGACGGAAGGGTGGCGTCCACGCAGAAAACGGCTGATGTCGGGAGCCATGGATTTCCATGCCTCATGGAAGCCAACGTGCACCAGTTCGCCACCGGGACCGCGCTGCAACCCGACGCTGGCATTGGTCAACCAGTCAATCGCGATCGCGGTGCCGCGCGTGGCTACAAGAATTTCGCCTTGATGCTTCCCGATGCCCTCGGCGATATAGCCGAAGCCGCTGAGGATCTTGAACCCGTAAAGCCCGCCCGAGAATCCTTCAAAACGGGAGCTATCGGTGACATTGAACAGGCCCTCGCTGCCCAACACACGATTACGCGAAACGGATTCGCTGACCGTACTTTCACGCAGGAAGTAAACGCCACTGGCAATTGCTGCTGCCTGATCTGGTGTGAGTGTGTTCATGCATCCATCCTTGGAAATTTTTTACTGCGGTTCGCAGATACCGAAAACCTTGCCATGGCGTGCCGGCTCGGCCTCCAGTCGACACATCAGCGAAATCGGCCGGCCATCAAGTTCGTCGTTTTCCTCGTAACCACGCTTGTCGGAAAGCCAGGCCTCGTAGCTCTTGCCTTTGTATTTGATGAGGATCGTCTGGGTCACGAACGGCTCATGCGGCAAAATCGAACCCAGCAGCGAACGTCCCCAGATCGCTGGCAGGGAGAACGCGCCCTGCACATCGGTCGTCGCACTGTCGCTTCCCGAGCGATCCTTCCATGCCCATTTGTAGCTGCGTTCGATGGTTGCTCCTTCGACCGGCTTGCCATGATCGAGCACCACCCCTTTCACGGCGGAAAACAGACACATCCGTCCCATCGCATATGCCTCGCAAGCTGTGGTTGTCGTCAGGAGCGCAAGCCCGAATGCCGCCATCGGCTTCAGCCAGCCGCGCTGCGGGCCCCACGATGGCGCCACCTCGCGTGCGTTCGGCGTGCCACGGCTGGCCATCGCGAATCCCCCGTTCCTGCCCCTTTTCATTGGTGTCCCCCGCGCAGGTCATCAATGGAACGTGCGCAGCGGGTTGAATAGCAGACCCCCGCAGACGCAACAAGTCGGCCGGCGCCTTGCCGTCCGTCATCCTTCGCGACACGCCACACGATCCGTGGATCGACTCAGCCGACACCCAGGCCCTCGATGCCGATGATGGCGACATCGAAACCAGCGAGCGCGGCGAAGCGGCGACCACGCTCGGCGTAGTCCTTGAACTGGTCGAAGCTCGGTGCGCCGGGAGAGAGCAGGATCACGCCACCACGCGGGGTGTGCGCCTTCGCCTCGGCCACGGCGCCGGCGAGGTCGTCGACGGGCAAGATCGGACAACGTATTTCCGCCTCACGCAGCGCCGCCTCGATGCGCGCGCCGTTGGCGCCCATACAGACGATCGCGTGCGCGGGCGCGCTGCGCATCGCCGCGACGAACGGCGTCCAGTCCAGGCCGCGGTCGTGGCCGCCGACCAGCACCGTCACCGTACGGCCATGCAGGCTTTCCAGCGCGGCCAGCGTGGCCAGCGGCGTGGTGCTGATCGAATCGTTGACCCAGTGCCAGCCGTCGTGTTCGCCCAGCGGCTGCAGGCGGTGCGGCAGCGGGCGGAACGTCGCCAGCGCGGGTGCCGCCGCGATCGCGTCGAGGCCCAGCGTGTCCAGCGCGGTCAGCGCGGCGCAGGCGTTGAGCGCATTGTGCAGGCCGGGCGCCGCCAGCGCGGCGCTGTCGAACACGACCTGCGCGCCGCGGCAGATCATGCCATCGCGCACGTGCCAGCCTTCCGGCGTGCCGAACTTGAGGCGATGCGGATGGGCGGCGGTGCGTTCCAGCAGGCCCGGCTGCTGGCCGTTGACCAGCAGCGTGTGCGCGGCGTCGGCCAGCTTCAGCTTGTCGGCGACGTAGCGTTCGCGCGAGCCGTGCCAGTCCAGGTGTTCCTCGTACAGGCTGGTGACCACGCCCAGTTCCAGCGGCCCGGCCTCGCCGGTCTGGAAGCTGGACAGCTCGATCACCCACAGCTCGGCACGCTGGCCGAGCAGTTCCAGCAGCGGCAGGCCGATATTGCCGGCCAGCGCAGTGCGCACGCCGAGCGCGCGCGACAGATGCGCGATCAGCGCGCTGGTAGTGCTCTTGCCCTTGGTGCCGGTGACCGCGATGACGCGCGCGTCGGGGTTCTCGCCGAACCACAGCGCCGTGCCCGAGGTGAACTGCGTGCCGTGCGCCTGCGCGGCCAGCAGGGCCGGCTTGTACGCCGAGATGCCGGGCGACTTCACCACCACATCGAACCGGGCCAGTGCCACCGCATCCAGCTCGCCGGGTACGATGTCCAGCGCCGCGTCGAACGCGCGCGCGGCGTCGACTTCGGCGGCGCTGCAGAACAGGGTCAGCGCCTGCGTCGGCAGGCGTGTGCGCAAGGCCTTGATTACCGCGTGGCCTTCGCGGCCGAAGCCCCAGATCGCCACGCGGCGCCCCGCCAGTTCAGCGATGCGCATCGAAGCTCCCTTGTAGGGGCCCGCTCGCGGGCGATGCTCCTGGCTCCTGTTTGGCTCGAAAGAGCATTGCCCGCGAGCGGGCTCCTACGGAAAACATGCCGTGGTTCATCCGCCGATCGCCGCCAGTGCGGGTTGCAAGCGCAGCGGCACGCGATGTTCCGCGGACGGCTGCAGCCACGGCTCCAGCGCGAGCTGCGCCACGTCGAGCTGGGGCAGGATCTCGCTGCGGAAGCGCGTGACCAGGGCGTCTTCCTGCCACTCCGGCCGTTGGCTCAGCGCGACCATTGCCGCGCGCGCTTCGGCGCCCTCGCCCACGCACTCGAACGGCTTGTGGTCCTGGTACTCCAGCAGCGCGTCGAAGCCGGCGGCCTGGTTCTCGTCGTCGAGCAGGTTGCGCCCGAAGATCGCCAGCAGCCGCGGCTTGGGCAGGAACGGCGCCAGCGCGAGGAACACGAAGTGGCATTTCGGGCATTGCCCGCACCAGCGGTCGACCGGCTTCGGGCCGAGCAGCTTGAAGTTGCGGTTGCAGCTGGAGAACACGTCGAAGTACGGCGTCAGCTTCGCGAACGCGCGGGTGATCGCCAACTCCGAGTACGGCCGCAGCAGCGAGCAGTAGTCGAGGTCGGCGGCCACGTGGCTGTGCAGCCAGTCGCCGAGCAGGCGCTCGAACGCGAGGCTCTTGCTCCACTGGTGGTTCACCTGCTGGCCGTCGTATTCCAGTGTGGCGACGGACGCCGAGCGCTCGTTGGCGAACGCGATCGAATCGTAGCCGTAGAGGATCGCCGCGACGGCGAGGATCGCCGAGTTCACCGCGGTCACCGGGATGTGTCCGTTCCACGCGCCCAGCCGGTTCAGCTCGAACAGGCCTGGCGCCAGTTCGCGCTGGATGTTCAAGGTGGGCAGGCCGGTGCGTTCGGCGCAGGCCGCGATCAGGGCGGAACTGCCGACCCATACCGCGGTGGCCTCGCCGCCGATCGCCTTGATCGCCTCCACCGCCACCAGCGAATCCTTGCCGCCGCCGATCGGCACCAAGGTGCGCTTCGGCAAATCCAGCGCGCCGACCGCGGGCGTCACACCGCCACGCGGGAACGAAATCCGCCCACGCAGGTCCAGCCCGTTGCGATAGGCGAACTCGGCCAGGCCGTGCAGGTACAACTGGTCCAGCAGCTCCGCGGTGGCGTCGTCGAGCGGGCCCTCGGCCAGCTCGAGCCGCGGCGGCACGCCGGCCTTGTAGTAGCTGACGCCGGCCACCAGGTGCAGCAGCTTCAGCGCGGCAGCGAACGCCGCGCGCCGCTCAGCCGGAACCGCCGGCGCCTGCGGAAAACGGATCCGCTCGACCAGTTCCTCGCCGTCGTCGAACGCATACGCCAGCTCGGCCACGCCATCGGCGTAGTTCGAACGCACGAAGCGGAAAACCCGGGTGAGGCGGGGTTGCATCGTGTTGCTCACATCTTTCTCCATCGCCCGCATCGTCGGGAGCGAACAGGCTGATTCTAGCTTCGCGCGGTGTCCGTTCGACGGCTTTCGGCGGGCAAAAGGCTGGACAGGCGCGCGCCGGATCAGTCGTCGATCACCACCTCGTCGGCCTCGTCGCGCAGGTTGTAGTGCGAGGACATCACCTTGCCGTAGGCGCCGGCCTGGGCGATCAGGACCACGTCGCCCTCCTGCGCTTCCTGCAGGCGGCGGTCGCTGCCCAGCACGTCGCCGGACTCGCAGATCGGGCCGACCACCTGGTACAGCGCGCTGGCCGGTTCGCCGAGCCGGCTCAGGTTGACGATCTTGTGCCAGGCGTCGTACAGCGCCGGGCGGATCAGGCTGTTCATGCCGGTGTCCACGCCGAGGTAGCGGAAGCCGCCCTTGTCCTTCTGCTGGGTCACCCGGGTCAGCAGCACCCCGGCGTCGGCCACCAGGTAGCGGCCCGGCTCCATCCACAACTGGAACTGCGGATAGACCGCCTTGACCTCGCGCAGCGCGCGGTCGAGTGCGGCGATGTCCAGCGGCGCTTCGCCCGGATGCGCCGGCACGCCGAGCCCGCCGCCGATGTTGAGGAACACCACGCTGGCGATGCGTTCGGCCAGGCTGGCCAGTTGCGCGTAGACCTCGCCCCAGTGGCCGGCGTCGAGCACGCCCGAGCCCAGGTGCGCATGCAGGCCACGCACGACCGCACCATGCGTTTCGGCCAGCTGCAGGAATGCCGACAGCTGGTCCAGCGGCAGGCCGAACTTGCTGGTGCTGCCGCCGGTGCGCACCTTCTCGTGGTGGCCCAGTCCGCGGCCCAGGTCCACCCGCAGCACGATTTCGCGGCCGCGGAACAGCTCGCCCCAGTGTTGCAGCGGATGCAGCGCGTCGAGCGTGACGGTGGCACGGGTGGCGAGTGCGTGGACGTAATCCTTGCGCGGCGCGAAATTCGGCGTGAACAGCAGCGGCACCGACGCCGCCACCACCGCGCCAACCGCCTTCAATTCACCCGGCGACACGCACTCGAACGCAAACCCCTCCGCCGCCAGCGCGCGCAGGATCGCCGGGTGGGTGTTCGCCTTCACCGCGTAGTGCAACCGGTCCACCGCCGCCAGCGACTTCAGCTCGCGCGCCTGCTGGCGCACCGTGGGCAGGTGGTAGACGTAGCGCGGCGTGGCCTCGGCGGCCAGTTCCAGCAGGCGCGGACGCTGCGCCACGCGCCACCATGCCGGCACCGCGGGAACGACTTCGCCGCCGCCATACAGCATCTGCCAGCTGGGACCGAACAGCGCGCTGTCGTCGGTGCGCAGGGCGCCGGCGCCGATCAGCAGGTCGTGCAGGTGAGGCAGCAGCCGGTCGACCACTTCCTCGTCCACCACGAAGGTGAGGTTCAGGTTGTTCGACGACTGCGAAATCATGTGCACGCGCAACTGGCCGAACTCGGCCAGCACGCCGGACAAGGTGTGCAGCAGCGAACGCATGCCGCGCCCGACCAGGGTGATCGCCGCGCACGGCGCGATCACCTTGACCCGGCACACCTTGGCCAGGTCGCTGGCCAAGGCGGCGATCGCGTCGGAGTCGAGCAGGTTCTCGGTGGGGTCCAGCGACACGGTGACATTGGTCTCGGCCGAACCGATCAGATCCACCGACAGGCCGTGCGTCTTGAAATGGGCGAACACGTCGGCGAGGAAGCCGACCTGCTGCCACATGCCCACCGATTCCATCGAGACCAGGGTGATCCCCTTGCGCGCGCTGATCGCCTTCACGCTGGGCGCGTGCGCGCGCACCTCGGGACCGATCACCGTGCCTTCCAGTTCGGGGTGGTTGGTGTCCTTGATCAACAGCGGCACGCGCGGTTCGCGCAGCGGCGACAGGCAGCGCGGATGCAGCACCTTGGCCCCAGTCGAGGCGATTTCCTGCGCTTCCTCGTAGTCCAGCCGCTGCAGCAGGCGCGCGCCCGGCACCTGGCGCGGATTGGCGGTGAACATGCCGGCCACGTCGGTCCAGGTTTCCACCCGCGCTGCCTTCAGCAAGGCACCGAAGTACGCCGCGGAAGTATCCGAGCCGCCGCGACCGAGCAGCACGGTGCGGCCTTGCCCGTCGCGGGCGATGAAGCCCTGGGTGATCAACACCTCGCCCAGCGCGGCCAGCCGCGCGTTCAAGGCCGGGTCGGGCTTCGCCTCGACCATCGCCGACAGCAGCCGGGTACGCTCGTTCTGGTTCGGCAGCGCCGCCGCCGCCAGGCAGTCGCGCGCATCCAGCCATTGCGTGGGCAGACCGCTGTGGCTGAGGAAGGCGGCGCCGAGCGCGCTGGACATCAGCTCGCCCTGCGCCTGCACCTGCGCTTGCCAGGCCAGCTCGCCGCGCGCCGCGGGGCCGTCCTCGGCCAGCCGCACCAATTCACCCAGCCGCTCGCCGAGCGTGTCCGGCAAGGCCAGCTGCATGTGCTCCAGCAGATCGTAGTGGCGTTGCGCGATCGCGCCGGCCGCCGCCTTGCGCTTGCCCTGATCGCCCTCGCCGCACAGCTGTTTCAGCGCGTCGGTGATCCCGGTCAAGGCGGAAACGACGATCAGCACGCGCGCGCCTTCGGCACGGCGGCTGGCGACCAGTTCGCGGATGTTCTGCCAGCGCGGCAGCGTGGCGACGCTGGTGCCGCCGAACTTCATCACGATCCAGGGAGCGTCCGCGGGAAGCGGTGCGGGATTGGGCGGGGTCACGGGGGTTCGCTACAGGATGATGGACATCCAACCAGTGTTGCGCTGCGGCATCGGAATTGCAAATGGTTTTTCCGACGGCTGCGTTTGGACGTATGGACGTCCGAATGAAAGCCTTCCCACCTCACCCCGCAAGCAGGGGAGGAGGCGAAAGTCCAAGCCTTGCCCTCCCCTGCTTGCAGGGGAGGAGGCGAAAGCCCACGCCTTGCTCCCTCCCCTGCTTGCAGGGGATGAGGCGAAAGCCCCGCGCCTTGCTCCCTCCCCTGCTTGCAGGGGAGGGCTGGGGTGGGGTGCTTTTGCCCTGGGCTCGTGCCGGCAAAGACGTCCTCGCTTGTCGAGCTTGCGGTGACCCTGCGCTACCCCTCCTCAATCCTCCCCTGCAAGCAGGGGAGGAGGCGAAAGCCCCACGCCTTGCTCCCTCCCCTGCTTGCAGGGGAGGAGGCGAAAGCCCACGCCTTGCTCCCTCCCCTGCTTGCAGGGGAGGGCTGGGGTGGGGTGCTTTTGCCCTGGGCTCGTGCCGGCAAAGGCGTTCTCGCTTGTCGAGCTTGCGGTGACCCTGCGCTACCCCTCCTCAATCCTCCCCTGGGAGGGGAGGCGGCGATGGTGTGCGCTTCGCGCACATCGTTATTGAATAAACAGGGGGATTTTTCCGATCCTTGCCTGCCATTCGCGCGGACCGGTCTGGTGCACCGAGCTGCCGCCGGCATCGACCGCCACGGTCACCGGCATGTCCTCGACGGTGAATTCGTAGATCGCCTCCATGCCAAGGTCGGCGAAGCCCACCACACGCGAGGCCTTGATCGCCTTGGAGACCAGATACGCCGCGCCGCCCACCGCCATCAGGTATACCGAGCGGTGCTTCTTGATCGCCTCGATCGCCGCGGGGCCGCGCTCGGCCTTGCCGACCATGCCGAGCAGTCCGGTCTGCGCCAGGACCTGTTCGGTGAACTTGTCCATCCGCGTGGCAGTGGTCGGGCCGGCCGGGCCCACCACTTCCTCGCGCACCGGATCGACCGGGCCGACGTAGTAGATGAAGCGGCCGTTGAAATCGACCGGCAGCGGCTCGCCCCGGTTGAGCATCTCGACCATGCGCTTGTGCGCGGCGTCGCGGCCGGTGAGCAGCTTGCCGCTGAGCAGCAGGGTTTCGCCCGGCTTCCAGCTGGCGACCTCGTCGCGGGTCACGGTGTCCAGGTTCACCCGGCGGCCCTTGGACGCGTCGTAGGTGAGTTTCGGCCAGTCTTCCAGTGACGGCGGGTCGAGCATCACCGGACCGCTGCCGTCGAGTACGAAATGCGCATGGCGGGTGGCGGCGCAGTTCGGGATCATCGCCACCGGCAGGTTCGCCGCGTGGGTCGGGAAATCCTTCACCTTGACGTCGAGCACGGTGGTCAGGCCGCCCAGGCCCTGCGCGCCTATCCCCAACGCGTTGACCTTCTCGAACAGCTCGATGCGCAGCTCCTCGGCGCGGTTGGCCGGGCCGCGCGCGATCAGCTCCTGGATGTCGATCGACTCCATCAGCGCTTCCTTCGCCATCAGCATCGCCTTCTCGGCGGTGCCGCCGATGCCGATGCCGAGCATGCCCGGCGGACACCAGCCGGCGCCCATGGTGGGCACGGTCTTCAGCACCCAGTCGACGATCGAGTCGGACGGATTGAGCATGGCGAACTTCGACTTCGCCTCGGAGCCGCCGCCCTTGGCCGCCACGATCACCTCGACGGTGTCGCCCGGCACGATGGTCATGTTGACCACCGACGGCGTGTTGTCCTTGGTGTTGATGCGTTTTCCGGCCGGGTCGGCCAGCACGCTGGCGCGCAGCTTGTTGTCGGGGTTCATGTACGCGCGGCGCACGCCTTCGTTGGCCATGTCCTCCAGCGACATGGTGGCGTCGTCCCAGCGCACGTTCATGCCCACTTTCAGGAACACGGTGACGATGCCGGTGTCCTGGCACAGCGGCCGGTGGCCCTCGGCGGCCATCCGCGAGTTGATCAGGATCTGCGCCATCGCATCCTTTGCGGCGGGACTTTCTTCGCGTTCGTACGCCGCGGCAAGGCTCTTGATGTAGTCGACCGGATGGTAGTAGCTGATGTACTGCAGCGCGTCGGCGACGGACTGGATCAGGTCGGCTTGCTTGATGACGGTCATGAGGTGGCTTCGCTTCGTGAAAATGCCGCGTCGCGAACGGGTCCCGGCGACGCACAACCCTCTTATTGTGCCGCAATCGGCCGGCAAGCCGAAAACTCCCCCCCCTGATGCCACGCGCGCGTCGCCCGCCCGGACCTGCGCCGCACTTCCGGTGCTCGCTGGCCGCATGGGTTCGCAAGATATTTCGTCGTCCTGACACTTCCCGTCTCCGACGCACGGGTCTAGGCTCGACCCCCCGGCGCGGATTGTCTTCAGGGGCCGCGCCTGGATGTTGGGATCGACTCGATACATGGCCAACGGCCTGCCACGAGACGTGACGCCAAGCATCGATGCCAGCGCCCGCCGAGCGGCAACCGCCGCCTCTACCCTTGGAGATAAAGACATGCTCAAGAAATTGCATCGCACGTCGCTCGCGACTTCGGTGGCGCTGCTGCTTTGTGGCTTCAGCACCCTCAGCTTCGCTGCCGGTGGCTCGGCTCCCACCGACCTCGGGGCAAGCAATCCGGGCCAGACGGTAAGCGTCACGCTGGTGCTCGGACTGCACAACCAGAATGCCCTGGAGCAATTCATCTACGGCACCGTCACCCGCGGCAGCCCCTCGTTCCATCGCTTCCTCACTACTGCGCAGTTCGCGGACCGCTATGGCGCCACCGCCGGCGAGATCGCCGGCGTCCAGGCCTTCCTCAAGCGGCAGGGGTTGACCCAGGTCGAACTGCTGCCGAACCACCTGGCCATCAAGGTCAGCGGCACGATCGGCCAGTTCAACGCCGCCTTCCACACCTCGATCCATGATTACCGCGCCAGCGACGGCTCGACCTTCCATCAGCCGAACGTGACGCCCACCGTCCCCGCCGCGCTGGCCGGCACGCTGGTGGTGGCCTCGGGCCTGAGCAGCGAGGCGCGCTACCACCCGCACCACGTCAAGGCGATCCTGCCGCCGCAGCCCGGCCCCAGCGCCAACGCCCTGGCCAGGGGCGCGGCACCCGCCGCGGCGTGTATCGGCAACCCCACCGCCACCTGCACGCCCGGCGAGTTCACCGTGGGTGACGTGGCCAACCGCTACAACATCAACCCGCTGTACAGGCTCGGCGTGAACGGCAAGGGCTCCACCGTCGGCATCGCCACCCTGGCCGACTTCATCCCCGGCGATGCGTACGCGTACTGGAACGCGATCGGCCTGCCCGTGAAACCCAACCGGATCACCCAGGTGCACGTGGACGGCGGCGGCCCGCTCAGCGGCCCTGCCGGCTCGGGCGAGACGTCGCTCGACGTCGAGCAGTCCGGCGGCGTGGCGCCGTGGGCGGACATCATCGTGTACGACGCGCCGAATACCGACGCCGGCTTCTTCGACGTGTTCAACCGCGCGGTGTCCGACAACAAGGTCGACAGTCTGTCGGTGAGCTGGGGCTCGCCGGAAATCTTCTACTTCCCGCAGCTCAACGGCGGCGTCGACTTCACCGACGAACTGCGCGCATTCCACCAGGTGTTCCTGGAGGCGGCCGCGCAGGGCATCTCGATGTTCGCCACTTCGGGCGACTCCGGCGCCTACGACACGGTGCGTTCGCTTGGCGGCCTGCTCACCGATCCCGTGCCGCCGCCGCTTACCGCCGACGCCCCCGGCTCCGACCCGTTCATCACCACTGCGGGCGGCACCACCGTGCCGTTCTCCTACAGCTTCAGCGGCGGGCCGACGGCATCGCTCACCAAGGAAAGCGTCTGGGGCTGGGATTACATCGCCAGCTATTTCCAGACCCATTTCGGCGTGGACATCACCGATCAGGTGTTCTCGGTCGGCGGCGGTGGCGGCGTCAGCGTGTTCTGGCAATTGCCGCGCTACCAGCAGTTCACCGGCGGCATCCGCAGGAGCGAGAAGAACCAGACCCTGCTGTTCCCGCCGTTCGGCATCAACTACACGCTGCCGGCGAACTACCGTGGCCGCAACGAGCCCGACGTTTCGCTGAACGCCGACCCGGAAACCGGCTACAGCCTGGTCTCGTCGCTGGATGGCCCGGGCCTGCAGACGTTTTTCGGCGGCACCAGTTTCGTCGCACCCCAGCTCAACGGCATCAGCGCGCTGCTGAGGCAGTCGAGCCACGAGCGCGTCGGTTTCTGGAATCCGCAGGTCTACGCGCTGCAGAACATCTTCGGCTACGGCCCCTTCTCGGCCTTCAACGACATCCGCTCGGGTGACAACTGGTTCTACGTCGGCAAGCCCGGCTACGAGCCGGGTGCCGGCATCGGCACGCTCAACGTGAGCAATCTGGCCGTGTTCCTCGGCGTGTTCTGATCGGCCTGCTCTGATCGCGCTTGCGGGCGCGCTGCACGGAAAGCCGATGCCGCGAGGTGTCGGCTTTCCGCTTTCAGCGGTGGCGCTGCTGCCCACGCGCTCCGGCCACTTGCCGGGGCCGCCCGCCGGTGCGATCGTCCGGCCCTTGCCCGAACGGAAACCGCCATGCCGCGCAGCCGCCGCTTCATCCAGCTCGACGTGTTCTCCGCCAGGCCGCTGCTGGGCAATCCGCTGGCCGTGGTGATCGACGGCGACGGCCTCGACGACGCCACGATGCAGGCATTCGCGCGCTGGACCAACCTTTCCGAAACCACCTTCCTGCTGCCGCCGACCAGCGCCGCGGCGGACTACCGCGTGCGCATCTTCACCCCGCGCCAGGAACTGCCGTTCGCCGGCCACCCCAGCGTGGGCAGTGCGTACGCCGCGATCGAGTCCGGACTGGTGCCACCGGGCAAGCAGCAACTGCTGCAGGAGTGCGCGGCCGGGCTGCTGCCGGTGCGCGTCGAAGGCAGCGGCAGCGGGCGGGTCGTCCACGTGCAGGCGCCGCAGGCCAAACTGCGGGCCGTGGCGGCGCAGCAGCGCGCCCTGCTCGGCCAGGCCGTGCGCGCCGAGCTCGCGGAAAGCCAGCTGCGCCTGGTCGACAACGGGCCGCTGTGGTTCGTCTGCGACCTGCGCGAGGAGGCCGCCGTGCGCCAGCTGCAACCCGACCTGGCCACGATCGGCGCGCTATGCCAGGACACCGGCGCGGTCGGCGTCAGCGTGTTCGGTCGGCAGCGCGCGGGCGAGGCGAGCATGGCGGTGCGCGCGTTCTGCCCGGCCGACGGCATTCCCGAGGATCCGGTCACCGGCAGTGCCAACGCCGCGATCATGGCCTTCCTAGCCGACATCGGCGACCCAGACGGTTACGGCCTGCGCTATCGCGCCAGCCAGGGGCGCGAGGTGGGCCGCGACGGCTGCGTCGAGGTGGTGCGCGACGCGCTGGACGGCAGCATCAGCATCGGCGGCGCCTGCGCCGTGGGCATCCGCGGCGAGCTTCAGCTGGGCTGAGAGAACCTGGCGTCTCCGAACGCTTGCCCGTCCAGGCGACGCCCGCCAAGCTACGGCTCCTTCCGCCAGCGACCTCCCCTGCATGAACGACACCTCTCCCGGCTACGTGCGCAGCCTGCGCCCGTGGGACGCCGCCCTGATCGTGGTCGGCGGCATCATCGGCGGCGGCATCTTCCTCAACCCCGGCATCGTGGCGCAGCGCACCGAGTCGGGGCTGGCGCTGCTGCTGATGTGGGTGGGCGCGGGGCTGCTCACCCTGGTCGGCGCGCTGTGCTACGCCGAGCTCGGCGCGCGACGGCCGCGCGCCGGCGGCAGCTACGTCTACCTGCGCGAGGCGTTCGGGCCGCTGGCCGGTTTCCTGTTCGGCTGGACCATGCTGCTGGTGATCTACTCCGGCTCCAGCGCGGCGGTGGCGACGATCTTCGCCAGCTACGCCACTTCGCTGTTCGGGTTGTCGCCGGGCTGGGCGCTGCCGCTGACCGTCGGCGCACTGGTCTTCGTCGGCGGCATCAACCTGTCCGGCATCCGTCTCGGTGCGCAGATCCAGAACCTGTTCGCCCTGCTCAAGCTGCTGGCGGTGGCGGTGCTGGTGGTGTGCGGGCTGTTCCTCGCCGGCGCCGGCCACGGCCAGGTGCTGGCCGCCGACCCGGCACGCCACGGGGTCGGCTTCATGGGCGCGGCGCTGCCGGTGCTGTTCGCGTACTCCGGCTTCACCTACCTCAACAACCTGGCCGGCGAGGTGCGCGACCCACAGCGCACGCTGCCGCGCGCGCTGACCCTGGGCATGGCGCTGGTGATCGCCGCCTACCTGCTGGTCAACGTGGCTTACCTGGCCGTGCTCGGCCACACCGGACTGGCCGCCAGCAGCGCGCCGGCGGCGGACGTGATGCAGCAAGTGGCCGGCCCGGTCGGCGCGAAGGTGATCGCGCTCGGCGTGGCGATCTCCACCCTCGGCTTCTGCAACATCACCCTGGTCGCCGGTGCGCGGGTGCTGCAGGTGATGGGCGAGGACGGGCTGTTCTTCCGCGCGGTGGCACGGCTGCACCCGCGCTGGCGCACGCCGAATACCGCGCTGTTGCTGCTCTCCGGCTGGGCGATCGTGCTGGCGCTGTCGGGCAGCTACGGCCAGTTGCTGGACTACGCCACCTTCGGCGACTGGCTGGCCTGCGCGATCGGCGTGGGCACGCTGTTCTGGTACCGCCGCCACGACCACACCTCCGGCGGCTTCCGCGTGCCCGGCTACCCGTGGCTGCCGCTGCTGTTCATCGCCGCGGTGACCGTGGTGGTGCTGCTGTCGCTGCGCGACAACCCGCGCAACACCGGCATCGGCCTGCTGATCATGGCCGCCGGTGTGCCGGTGTACGCGGTCTGGCGCCGCCTGTTCAGCCGCACGCTGCCCTAAGCGGGCGGCAGCAATGCCACAATGTGCGGATCGACCTCAAGGAGATGATGGATGGCGCCCGTGCAAGCCCAGGCCCTGCCGACCGGCCCGGAAAGCGGCATCGCGGCCGAGAAGGTGCGCGACGGCATCGAGCTCGAGGTCAACGGCGAGCACTACCGCCACACCGGCGACCCGCAGATGCCGCTGCTGTGGTACCTGCGCGACGTGCTGCGGCTGACCGGCACCAAGTACGGCGACGAGCACGGCGGCAACGGCGCCGACCTGGTGTTGCTCGACGGCAAGGCGAGCCCCGCGATCGACACGCCGATGGCGAAGCTGGCCGGCAAGGCGGTGGTCACCGTCGAAGGGCTGGCCGCCGCCGACGGCAGCCTGCACCCGCTGCAGCAGGCCTTCATCGACGAGGACGCGATCGGCTGCGGCTACTGCACGCCGGGCTGGCTGATCGCCGGGGTCGACCTGCTCAGGCGCAAGCCCCACCCCGACGACGGCGACATCGACCAGCTGCCCAACCTGTGCCGCTGCGGCTGCCAGAGCCGCGTGCGCCGCGCGATCAAGCGCGCCGCCGCCGGCAAGGCGGGGCAGCCGTGAGCGGCGGCATCCGGCTCTCGCGCCGACGCTTCCTGCAGGTGCTGGCCGGCACGGCCGGCGCGCTGGTCGTCGGTATCCGCACCGCCGAGGCCGTCGACGCGCCGCTGCCGCCGGCCCTGTTCGGCGACAATTTCTACCACCTTGGCGCCTACGTGCGCATCGACACCGACGGCAAGGTGCTGATCGGCGCACGCGACCCGGACTCCGGCACCGGCGTGGCCACCGCGCTGCCGCGCATCATCGCCGACGAACTCGATGCCGACTGGAAGAGCGTCGAAGTGGTCGCGCTCGGCCTCGGCGTGGAGGACAACAAGGGCCAGCCCCGCTGGACCTACGGCCGCCAGCTCGGCGGCAGCGGCGGCTCGATCCCCGCCGCCTGGAACGACCTGCGCCAGGCCGGCGCGGTGGCGCGCTGGCTGCTCCTGCAGGCGGCGGCACGCCGGCTTGGCGTACCGGCCAGCCGCCTGCGTTGCGACGCCGGCACGGTGATCGCGCCGGACGGCCGCCGCTTCGGCTACGGCAGCCTGGCTGCGGACGCCAGCAAGATCGCCCTGCCCGCCAACCTGCCGCCGCTGAAAAGCGCGACCGACTACAAGCTGATCGGCCAGAGCACCGGCGACGTCGACGCGCGCGCCATCGTCACCGGCCAGGCCCGCTACGCCATCGACCACCACTACGGCGACGCCCTGGTCGCCGTGCTGGCGCACTGCCCGTGGCCGGACGGCACGCTGGCGCGCATCGACACCACCGACACGCTCGCCGTGCCGGGCGTACGGAAA
The DNA here is from genome assembly GCF_033345435.1 of Rhodanobacter sp. KK11. Taxonomy (NCBI): domain Bacteria; kingdom Pseudomonadati; phylum Pseudomonadota; class Gammaproteobacteria; order Lysobacterales; family Rhodanobacteraceae; genus Rhodanobacter; species Rhodanobacter sp. KK11. Next base: position 12,751 of record NZ_JAWPMI010000006.1, on the reverse strand, counting down.
GTGGTGCAGCTGAAACCCGAGTCCGGCCAGCCGCTGGGCAACACGGTGATCGCCCCGGCCGTGGCGGTGCTGGCCGATGACACCTGGGCCGCGCTGCAGGGCCGCAGCAAGCTCAAGCTCGACTGGAAACCCGGCGCCAGCGCCGGCGAAAACAGCGCCGCACTGGAGCAGCAGGCGCTGGACCGGCTCGCCGGCGACACCGAACCCACCAGCCGCGTGCGCAACGACGGCGACGTCGTCGCCGCCGGCAAGAAGGCCGCGCGCCGCCTCGACGCCACCTACGTGCAGCCGTGGCTGGCGCACGCCACCGCCGAGCCGATGAACTGCCTGGTGCGGCTGGACAAGGACCGCGCCAGCCTGGTCGTGCCGACCCAGGCGCCGCAGAAGGCCTGGGCCGTGGTGCAGCGCCTGACCGGCCTGGCGCCCGACCGCATCGAGATCCGCGTGCCGCGCGTCGGCGGCGGCTACGGCCGCCGGCTCGACCACGATTTCGTCGCCGAGGCGGTGCTGCTGGCCAAGGCCGTCAACAAGCCGGTACGCCTGCTGTGGACGCGCGACGAGGATTTCACCCACGACTACTACCGCGCCGGCAGCGTGCACCGGATCAGCGCGATCGTCGACCACAAGCGCCAACTGCTGGCCTGGCACCAGCGCATGGCCAGTCCCTCCGCCCTCGTGCGCCGCGGCGCGCCGGGCGACCGCCTGTGGAGCTCCGAACTGCAGGCCGACCAGTTGCCCGCCGCGCTGGTGCCGAACTACCGCAGCGACTGGTACGCGTTGGAGTCGACGACGCCGCGCGGCCCGATGCGCGGCATGCCGCATCTCGCCAACGCGTTCGCGGTGGAAAGCTTCATCGACGAGATCGCGCACCAGATGCGCGAGGACCCGCTGAAGACCCGCCTGCGCATCCTCGGCGAACCGCGCCAGCTGCCGCTAGGCAGCGGCGCCACGCTGGACACCGGTCGCCTGGCCAACGTGCTCAAGCTGGTCGCCGAGCGCATCGAGTGGAAGAACTGGCTGCGCACCGTCAACGGCCTCGGCATCGCCTGCTGGCACGTCGACGGCGCCTACGTGGCCCACGCGGTGGAGGCGGCGATGCAGGGCGAGACGCTGGTCATCGAGCGCGTCGTCTGCGCGGTCGACGTCGGCCGCGTGATCAACCCGCTGGGGCTGCAGGGCCAGGTGGCCGGCGCCACGCTGGACGCGCTGTCCATCGCGCTGAACGCGGCGATCACCATCAAGGGCGGCAAGGTGCAGCAGCGCAGCTACAAGGACTACCCGCTGGCCGGCATGGCGCAGCTGCCGAACGACGTCGAAGTGATCACCGTCGCCGACGACCGCGCGCCGGCCGGCGCCAGTTTCCTCGCCATGCCCACCGCCGCCCCGGCGCTGGCCAACGCGGTGTTCCGCGCCAGCGCCGTGCGCGTGCGCCGGCTGCCGCTGATGAAGGAGCTGCTGCGGTTGCTGTGATCGCCGGGCTCGAGCGGCTTTCATGCAACAGCCCTGCCTTGAGTGGCGACGCGGCCTGGAACCCGGGGTACTGCGTGCGGCAACGGTCAATACCGCGGCTCGACCAGCCTGGTTGCCCGTGTGGAACAGTCAGGCGGCAACATATGAAATGGCATACGCCGCCCACATGGCGAACACCAGAAAGAAACCCGCCAGGAAAACCGAAAACCGGTGCACTACCTTGTTATAGGTGCACTGGATCGCGCTGTGGACAATGCGCAAGGCGACGAACAGCCAGGCGAGCGCCGGTAGCCAGGCCGGAATGTGGCTTGCGGCAATTGCCACAACACAAAGGACATAGAAGACGACCGGAAGCTCGAACAGATGGTTGTAGTTGTCCGATGCACGGGCGTCTTCCAGCTTTTGTGATCGCTGAGCCGAAAGTGCGACGGATTGCGGATGGATCCGCTTGGCCCGCATCTCCGAGATGCGGACGAAGAACATGCGCAGGCCAACAACGAAGGTGAGCGCCACCAACGTCGTGCAAGCCGCAACGAGATGTTGTGCCGGACTCATGAACTCCCCTTTTGCCATCTGAACGAGGCAGTGGAAAAAACTCCCGCCGATCTTGCTGCAATGCCCTCACGCGAACAAGGGAGATCGGAATGGCGCCCGGGGCACACCGATGTGCCCCGGGGTGGAGCCGAGAAGCAAGAGGCGGCGCGCACTCTCGTGCATGCAAAGCGCCGGGAAGTCGATTCTTCCCCCCTCGCTTCCGGCCACTCTCCTGGCGACCGGAAACGCCGCCGGGCATGGTTCAGAACGCCGCGTGCGGCGGGCTACTCTCCATGTGGAAGACCTGCCAGGTCTGCCGCCCCCAGTCGGTGGCGATCTTCTTCGCCTTGATGTAGCAACCCTGCTTCCTGGTCCAGGTGGCGGGATCGGTGCCGGCCTGGGCCTGCACCACGGCACCGAGGCGGGCAGCGCCGAAGTCCCACTTCAGCACGGCTTCGTCGTTGACCGCCTTGGCCAACGGGTCGCCGCGCTTCCAGCCCGTCGGCTTCTCGTGCGCCTGGATCGACTGCACCACCACGCTTTCGAACTCGGCCTTCGGCACCCAGTTCAGCACGATGAAGGTGGTTCTCGCCGTCTTCATCCCGGCCAGCGGGTCCTCGGTGGGCTTGCCGGCGGCGATCCGACTGGCGGCGAAAGTGGTGACGAATTTCGCGCAGCCACAGCCGGGCTGGTTGCAGGCATTGCCGCCGGGGTGGCGGTTGAAGAGATGGCCGCATCCGCAGGCGTTGGCGACATTTCGGTTGTCCGCGGTCGTCTTCATCTTCTCGTTCATGAACTTGTGCTCGGCGCGCTGCCAGTTCTCCCCGGCATCGCGGGTCTTGCCCGAGTTCAGCCACTCGAAATAAGCCTCCTTCTCGGTGCGTTCGCGATCCTTGGAGAAAGTGGCCAGGTGCTTCTTCGAGAAGTTCTTGTCGAAGCGGATGGTGTAGAGCTCGCCGTCCCAGTCGCTGACGACCCACTCCTCGTTCGCGGTTGCGACCCGGCTCAAGCGTTCGAGTCCGCTGCTGGACTCGATGTACTTCTCGTAGGAAAGAAGGTCCGCTGCCGTCCAGGTATCCAGATGCTCAGGCATCACTGCGCTCTCCCGGGTCACTCCGACCCACGCGTTGGCGAACGGCAAGCATCGCGTTTTTGCCGATGGCCTGCAACGCCGCCGCCAGCCGCGCTGAAGCTAGTGAAACTGATCGCTCGCCGGCACCCACGAGGTGGACGACGCCGGCGCCGGCACGGCAGGCTTCACCGGCAGCGTGATGCCCTCGCAGCCGGGCGGCGGCGGCCCGCCGGCGACGCGGGCGGCGGCGCATTCGGCGCTGTTGTCGAACTTGACCATCGGCGCGGGGGCAACGCTGCTGGCCGCCGGGGCAGGCGTTGCCACCGGGTTGGCCGGCGCCAGGCGCAGACGTTCGTAGACTTTGTCGTCGACCGGCTTCGCGGGCGGGTCGGGGTTGGCGCAGCCGAGCAGGGCGATCGGCAGCAGCGGCTTGATCGAGCACTCCACGCGCACGCCGCGCGGCAGGTGGAAGGTGTGGTTGACCGTGGTCTTCTCCACCGCGCGACGCAATGCGGTGTCGATCGAGCTTTCGCCTTCGGGCGCCCAGTCCTTTTCGAAGCGGGTCGGCCGGTAGCCGATGTTCGGCGTGCCGTGGCCCATGATCTCGGTGTCGCCGCGCGGCTTCAGCTGCACGTAGCTGCTCAGCGCACCCTGCGGCTTGCCCTCGTCCGCACCGGGCTGGTTGCCGCCAGGCTGGCCTTTACCCGGCGACGGGCCGCTGCGACCCTGCCCGCTGCCCTGGCGCGGCGCAGGCGTCACGGTGGCGGTGCTGGTGCTTTCCGGCGCAGCGACCACGCCTTCGGGCGTGCCCGGCGTAGCCAGGTCGCTGCCCTGCGGCGTGGCGTCCGGGGCACGGCTGACGTCGCGCCCGCTGCTGCTTTCCGCCGTGCTGGACGGGATCTGTTCGGCGGTCGCGGGCGACGGCGCGGCCGCCGGCGGACTGGTGGCTGGCGGGGCCGGCGTGGCGGCGGCAACGACCGCGGGCGACACGCTCAACTGCGGCCGCTCGATGGACGGCTGGACAGCCGTCGGCTGCGCCGCCTCGGCCACCTCGATCTTCGCGCTCGGCACCGGCGGCGCGATCTGCGCCGGCGCTGTCGGCGCCAGCGGCACCGCTTCGAGCTGCGCCTCGGCCACCTCGATTGACGGTGCCTGCAGCTGCGGCTTCTCGTTCGGCACGGTCGGCGTCGGCACGCTCAGCTGCACCTGCACGTTCACGCTCGGCGCAGGTTGCGCGGGCAGCGGCACGGGCTGCAGTTCGGGCACCGGCGGCGCGGCGGGAAGCTGCGCGCGGGCCGGCGTCACGCTGGCGGGCGCGGTGGATTTCGGCACTTCGGCAGTCAGCGCGATGCTGGATACGGTGATCGGCGGCGCCGCCTGCGGCGGCAGCTCGGGCAGCGCCAGCGACGGCGGTGGCGGCAGCGGGCGGTTGCCCTCCAGCTGCGGTTTGCGCACCGCTTCGGGCTGGAACTTCGGCGGCACCGGCGCCTGCACGACTGGCGTCGGCAGGCTCACCGTCGGTGGCTCGCCGGCCAGCGGAATCGGCTGCAGCTCCGGCGTCGGCGCCGGTTGCGGCAGGCTCACCGGTGCCGGCGGTGCCGCGGCCGGCTTCGGCGCCGGCGCGCGCGGCTTCGCGGCCTGCGCGATCACCGGCGGCGCGGTGGCCGCCGGCTTTTCCGCCGCCACCGCGGTGGTGTTCGCGCTGCGCTCGCTGCTCGGTGCGGGCCGGCTGCTGCGCCCCTGGTGGCGCGGGCCACGTTCCTTCGGCGGGGTGCCGCGTACCGGTGGTGGCGGCGGCGGTTCGGGCGGCTCGATCAGGCGCACCTGCAGGAGTTGCTGCCGCGGCTCCGGCGGCGGCACCACCGGGAACGCCGGGCCGAGCACGAAGCCGAACAGGAACACCAGATGCACCAGCAACGTGCCGACCATGGCGAAGATGCGCAGGCCGCGTTCGCGCGGGCGCGGACGGGTACGCTGGTGATAGATCCTGGCCCGGGTGGCTGCCGCCAGCGGCGAACTCAGCATCACCCGCGCAGGATTGACGGGGCGGCCGGCAACGGGTTGATCCGGGGGTGGCAGGGGCATGCGGCCAGTGTAGCCGGCACGGCCTCGCACCCGCATGACGCTCAGTGTTGCCTGGCGGCTTCCGCGGCGCGCTCGCGCAGCTCGGCGTCGACCGAACGATTCGGCGTATCGACCGGGCAACCCCAGGCCAGCGGTTTGCCGGCACGGTACATCGCGATGCACGCCTGCTCGCTGGGTTTCGGCGGCGCATGCGCGTCGCCGGCCAGCGGCTTTGCCGGTGCCATGTTGAGGCGCTCGTCGCCGCTCTTCGCCGATGGCGGTGGCGGCGGTTCGCCGCCGCAGCCGCCGGCCAGCATGGCCAGCGAAACGCCGCAATGGATACGCACGCCGCCAGGCAGGCGGACGGTCTTCTTCAGCGTGGTCTTGTCCACCAGCTTCTGCAGCGCGCTGTCGATCGCGTTGGCGTTGCTGTTCCAGTCCTTCTCGAAGCGGGTGGCCCGATAGGTGACCGGGCTGCGGTGCTGCATGATTCCCGGGTCGCCCTGCGGCAGGCGCTGCACGTAGTCGGGCACGGGTGCGCTGGCCGCGGCCGCCGGCAACAGCGGCTGGCCCTGTTCGTCGTACAGGCGCGGCGCGGCCGCTGCCGGCGATGGCGCCTGCAGGGTCATCGCGCCCGGCGCCGGCGGCTCGTGCACGCGCGGTGGCGTGCGCCGCCGCGGCGACACCGGGGCGGCCGGTGGATGCGGCACGGGAGCGACACTCGCCATGCGCATGATGAAACGCACCTTCAGCACGTCGACCGGCGTCGCGGGCGCCATGCGGCGGATGATCGGCGCCTGCATCTGCTGCCAGACCGCCAGCGCGAACAGCACGTGCAGCAGGCCGGCCACCGCCAGCGCCAGCCAGCGTTGGCCACGCTCGCGCCGCGGCTCGCGCCAGCGCCGTTGCTGCAGCCGTGCCTGCGCCGTGCCAGCCAGCGGGACCAGCCCACGACCTGGCGGCCGGTCGGGCGTCGGGTCCGGCGGCGGGCAATGCCGGGCAAGCTGCTGTGAACGGACGATGATGGTGCCTCGCGGGTGATGACGGCCGACAGCATGGCCGATGGCGCTTGAACCCACGCCGGACGGCGGCCGGCGGCGCCACGGCGGCAGAGTAGACCGCCGCGGCGCGGCGCCGGTTCCCCGCACTGCAGCTTGACCGTGCCGGCGGTTCGCTCAAGGCTAGCCGGACGGCGCCACGCGCCGTCTCTCCGCCATGACCGCCCTTGCCCGGTGCACGCCACGCGCTGCACAAGTGCAAGACGACCATGACGGCCCGCCATCGTCAGCCGCCAACGCGCAGCCTCGTGCGGCGCCGTTCATGCCGCGAGGCCGTGCCCTGCATGGGAGGGTCGCCTCGTGTCGCACACCACGGAAAGCATCCGCAACATCGCGCTCGCCGGACACGCCGGCGTGGGCAAGACCACGCTGTTCGAAGCGCTGCTGCACGCCGGCGGCGCGATCCAGGCGATCGGCTCGGTCGAGCGCGGCAACACGGTCTCGGACAGCGACAGCCAGGAGAAGGCGCGCGTCCACTCCATCGACAGCTGCATCGCCGGCGTCGAGCACGCCGGCTGCCACATCAACCTGATCGACACCGCCGGCTACGCCGACTTCCGCGGTGGCACGCTGTCGGCACTGGCCGCGGTGGAGACCGTGGCGGTGGTGGTCAACGCGGTCAACGGCATCGAGCACGGTACCCGCCGCATGATGGCGCATGCCAAGGCGCGCGGCCTGGCGCGCATGCTGGTGATCAACAAGATCGACTACGACGGCGCCAAGCTGGCCGCGCTGGTGGACGCATTGCGCGAGGAATTCGGCCCCGAATGCCTGCCGGTGAACCTGCCGGCCGGGCGCGGCAGCCGCGTGCTGGACTGCTTCTTCCACGCCGACGGCGCCACCGATTTCTCCTCGCTGGCCGAGGCGCACCAGCGCATCCTCGACCAGGTGGTGGAAGTCAGCGAGAAGCTGATGGACACCTACCTCGACGCCGGCGAAGGCGCGCTGACCCCGCAGCAACTGCACGACGCCTTCGAGCAGTGCCTGCGCGAAGGCCACCTGGTGCCGATCTGTTTCGCCAGCGCACGCACCGGCGCGGGCGTGGCCGAACTGCTGGACGTGGCGGCGCGGTTGCTGCCGAACCCGGCCGAGGGCAACCCGCCGCCGTTCGTGCGCGGCGACGGCACGCCGCTGGAAGTGCGCCCCGACCCCGCCGCCCACGTGATCGCCGACGTGTTCAAGATCGTCAACGACCCGTTCGTGGGCAAGCTCGGCGTGTTCCGCGTGTGGCAGGGCACGGTAAGCCGCGACGGCCAGCTGCTGGTCGACGACGGCCGCAAGCCGTTCAAGGTCGGCCACCTGCTGCGCCCGCAGGGCCGCAACTACGTGGAAATCGAGACGGCAATCCCCGGCGACCTCGCCGCCGTGTCCAAGATCGAGGAGATCCATTTCGACGCCGTGCTGCACGACTCGCACGACGAGGACCTGATCGCGCTGGCACCGCCGGCCTTCCCCGCGCCAATGTTCGGCCTGGCGCTGGAACCGAAACACAAGGGCCAGGAGCAGAAGCTCTCCAACGCGCTGGCGCGGCTGGCCGAGGAAGACCCGTGCCTGCGCGTCGAGCACCACAAGGAACTCAATGAGACGGTGGTGCGCGGGCTGTCCGACCTGCACCTGAAGGTGATGCTGGAACGCATGCGCGAGCGCTACGGCGTCGAGGTGGAAGCGCATCCGCCGCGGATCGCCTACCGCGAGACCATCGCCGGCCAGGCCGAGGGCCACCACCGGCACAAGAAGCAGACCGGCGGCGCCGGCCAGTTCGGCGAGGTGTTCCTGCGCGTGGAGCCGCTGGAGCGCGGCGCCGGCTTCGAGTTCGTCGACGCGGTGAAGGGCGGCGTGATCCCCGGCCAGTTCCTGCCCGCGATCGAGAAGGGCGTGCACCAGGCGATGGAGCGCGGCGCGGTGGCCGGCTACCCGTTGCAGGATCTGCGCGTGACCGTCTACGACGGCAAGTACCACCCGGTCGACTCGAAGGAAGTCGCCTTCATTAGCGCCGGCAAGAAGGCCTTCCTCGATGCCGTCGGCAAGGCGCAGCCGATCGTGCTGGAGCCGATCGTCAACGTCGAGGTGGCGATCCCCGAGAGCAGCGTGGGCGACGTCACCGGCGGCCTTGCCGGCAAGCGCGCGCGCATCCTGGGCACCGACACCCAGCGCGGCGGCGAGCTGGTGATCAAGGCGCAGGCCCCGCTGGCCGAACTGACCGACTACCCCACCGAACTGAAGTCCATGACCGGCGGCCGCGGCCGCTACAGCCTCGACCTCAGCCACTACGAAGCCGTGCCGCCCGCCGTGCAGAGGCAGCTCAGCGCGGCGTGGAAACCGCATGCGGAGGAGGACTGAGGCCGCGATATGCTGCAAGCCCTCGTTGCCCACCCCGGAACACCCCGATGAATCCAGTACGCATCATGCTCGCCCGTGGCCTGTTCGCCGGCGGCGTGCTGCTGCTCGGCGCCTGCGCGGTGCGTGCCGATGCCGCGCCGGACCGGCTGCGTCACGACGCCACCATCACCCTGCAACGCAGCACCTGTTTCGGCAACTGCCCGGCCTATGTCGTGACGGTCGCCGCGGACGGCCGGATCAGCTTCACCGGCCACGCCCACGTGCAGACTCGCCAGGCCAGCGGCCAGGCCACGCCGGCCCAGCTCGCGGCGATCGCCGCAGCGCTGGAGCAGGCCGGGCTGCGCTCGATGCGCGACAGCTACGTCTCGCGCGACGATGGCTGCGACATGGTGCTGAGCGACCAGCCCGGCATCACCATCACCGTCACCGACAGCAGCGGCAGCAAGACGGTGGACTTCTACCTCGGCTGCAGCGGCGCCACCACCGACGCGGTGCGCCAGCGGATCGAAGCGCTGGCCAGGAGCATCGACCGGCAACTGGATACCACACGCTGGATCGGCCAGCCGACCGCACCGGGCGCGGTCGAAAGAGCCGATCGTTGAATCCGTACCAAAGGCGGCCTCCCGCGGGCGCGCACCGGGAGTGTCCGCTACGGCCGGCTGCTGCGCTTCACGGTAAGGCACACAAAGGGAACGGAGGTAATGATCCCGATTTAATTACCTCCGTCCCCTTTACGGTATGCATTTTGAGCAGCCGTCAGAGGTGGCGCACCCGGATGATTTGCTATGGGAGGCGACATGAGGCCATAGGATTTGTCGTATTTGGATAGTAGATGTTCAACGTCTTAAGTTTATCGAAGTGAGCATACTTAGCGATTTGCGATGAGACTCCCGCGCAAATTTGCTTCGCGTTGTCCACATCGGTGCGAATTGTTGCGTCGATTGACAAAGAGAAGGCCTTTGGCTCACAACTTGACGCACCACTTTGTATCATCGCGTCACAGAGCTTCGTCGCATCCGTATAGTCAGTGCTTGGCGGAGCACTCGCTGATGCAGTTCCTTGGTCCGATCCAGAGCTGCCACAGCCCGCAAGGAAGACGAGACAAACAGCCACTGCGCAAATCTTCATTCCATTTCTCCATGATTGCTTTGTGCACAAAGGGGACGGAGGTAATTATCCAGATTTAATTATCTCCGTCCCCTTTACCTAATTACCTCCGTCCCCTTTACGGAGCTGTAAGTAAGTGCCTTTAAGTGCCTCCCCAGCGGTCGGCTTGAACGCATAGTTGGACGACTCACCCAGGAAGTCTCCGAGGTGACTGCCTGTGCAGGACACGCCGGCCGCTGAGCTTTGTGCACGCACCATCAACCAGCCGTACGAACTCCCGCGCGTCCGTGAAGTAATTTCTGAACGCAAGTCGGACGTCCTCGCTTGTATCCGCTCGTACCAGAACGATGTCTTGGTCTGGCATTTCCTTCTCAAGCTCGAACAGGGCCCGAAGGGCGTCGGTAGCGTCCCGAAAATTGCGCGCTTGAAGGTTGCCCTCTTTGCTAAAGATCAGGATGGTGTTCCGCTTGTCAGTCAGATCGCTCTTTGCGCTGTTCAGCCCACGCAGTGTCTGCAGCAGATGAAGCTCTTTGTCCATGGCGAGAAACTGGTCGAGCACTTCCTGGTCCGATAGTTCAGGGAAGGGGCCCTTGAGCTGCTCATGCGCTCTTGCCAATAGCTCGCTCGCGAGGGCCATGGCCTTCTCATACCGATTGTCGCCACGCTGAAACTTGGGCTGGCTTTGCGTAATGAATCCCACAACTTCAACAGCTGTCGCCCACGCATGTTGCACCAAGGTGCGGTACTGAATCTCGATGTAGAGTCCTTGAAGCGCCTTGCCCGCTTCAGAGTTGACGTTGTACTCGTAAACGTCGTGTATGCCTCGGTAGCCCGTCGGCTTCGGGTGTTTGATGTAGTCGTATTTACCTGGCTCGTTGCGCAGGGTGTGATTGAAGCGCGCCCCGTGAAACTTCGCCCGGAATGCATAGAGATCCTTGACCGAACGAAAGATCAGCCGACATCCCGCTACATCATCCATTCGCGCAAGCTTCATCTTCGGCAAGCGCTTGAGCTTGTCGAAGATGGTTAGCTTACGCTTGTGCCGCTGGGCAACCGTAACCTTCGTCCCGCGGGTCCGGTTCCGCAGAATAGCTTGGAAGGTGTTCAGGACTCCGCGGTGCGCAGCGCGCCACTCCTCCACCACCTCCAGATCCTCGGCCGTTGCGCACTCATCCCGTATGCGTTCCCCCGCCTTCGTTACGCGTGACTTCGACCCGCCGGGAAAAGTGACGTCGCTCACCTGCGCTTCCTCAGAGTTGTCCAACTTAAATTCGGTTGTTGAATGAAGCCTAATCGCGCAGCCTAACCCGACAAATCGGGGTGCGATCAACGGGAGCCTTCCATCCGAATCAACGAGTCCCCCAAATCGTGCCGCCTGATCCCGCCGTCTAATCCCGCAGTCTTTCCCGCTGGCGCCAACCCCAACGGCGATCCTCCCACCCAGGGTCCGCAGCGGCAAGCACGGACTGCCGCGTCCTCGCGCCAACCCACCTGCGCTATAACCGACTCCCCCGCTTGATCGCCAGATACCGCTCGATCAGCGCGCCGGACAACTCGCTGCAGCGCACGTCGAGCGTGTTCACGCCTTCCCGCCGCAGCGCCTCGTGCACGCGCTCGCGTTCGGCCAGGTAGTGCAGCGCGGCGGCACTGCGGATGCTGCCTTCCAGTTCGTCGCCGGGTTCGGCAGCGGCGCGGTCGAGCGCCAGCTCGCGCAGGCTGACCAGCATCACCAGGTGGCGCTTCGACAACAGGTTCACTGCGGCGCGCAGTTCGGCGTCGTCCTCGTCGCGCACGTTGGTGACCAGCACCACCAGTGCGCGGCGCCGCTGGCGCGCCTGCAGCGCGCTGGCGGCGGCGAGGTAGTCGGTGGCCAGCGGCATCGGCTGCAGGTCGTAGCCGGCGCCGAGCAGCATGTCCATGCCGCCGCTGCCCTGCTGCGGCGGCAGCCAGCGCTGCTGCTGGCCGGTGCAGGCGAGCAGGCCGACCGCGTCGCCCTGGCGCAGCGCGATGCTGGCCAGCGCCAGCGAGGCGTTCAGCACGTGGTCGAAGTGGGCCAGCTGGTCGTCCTGCGCCAGGAGGCGGCGGCCGCAGTCGAGCATCAGCACCACCTGCTGGTTGCGCTCGTCGCGGTACTCGCGCGAGATCAGCCGGCTGCTGCGCGCGGTGGCCTTCCAGTCGACCTTGCGCAGGCTGTCGCCGAGGCGGTAGTCGCGCAGTTCCTGGAACTCGGTGCCTTCGCCGCGGCGGCGCTGCAGGCGCGCGCCCACGCTGCGCGAGGCCAGTTCCACGCTGAGCCCGGCCAGCTCGGCCAGCGCGGCGAAGTTCGGGTACACCTTCACCGTGGAGACGCCGCCGAGCACGCGGCGCGCGGTCCAGCAATGCCACGGCGAACGCAACTGCACGTGGCAGCCGTCGAACGTGAACTGGCCGCGCGCGTCGGGGGTGACCGCGTAGTCGAGCGTCAGCTCGCCGCCCGGCGGCAGCGTCAGCCGGCGCGGCATGCCGCGCACCGCCCAGCCGCCGGGATGCAGGTCATGCAGGCGCAGCCGCTGCGGCCGCCGCGCGGCGGCGCGCAGGCGCAGGCCCACGCGCGCCTCCGGGCCCAGCGGCAGCACCGGCGCCAGCTCGCGCTGCACGGTGGGCGACGGCAGTCGGCGCAGGCGCCAGCTGTCGAGCAGCGCCAGCAGCGCGATCGCGCCGCCGCCGGCCAGCCACACCGCGAGCGGCAGCCGACCGAGGCTGGCCAGCACGCCGAGCGCGCTCCAGCCGAGCAGCAGCCACAGCAGCGCGGGCGCGGGTCGCATCACTGGCGCGGCGCCGGCACCTTGTGCAGCAGCGCCTTGAGCACGTCGTCGGGATGCTGGCGTTCGAGCAGCGCCTCCGGCGCCAGCAGCAGGCGATGGCGCAGCGCCGGCAGCGCGACCGCGCGCACGTCGTCGGGGGGTGACGAAGTCGCGGCCGTCAACCGCGGCCTGCGCGCGCGCCAGCCGCGCCAGCGCCAGGCCGCCGCGCGGGCCGGCGCCGCCGATCACGCCCGGCCACTCGCGCGTGGTGCGCGCGATGCGCACGGCGTAGTCGATCACTGCCGCGTCCATGCGGATCGCCG
>NZ_JAWPMI010000005.1:0-752567 GCF_033345435.1 Rhodanobacter sp. KK11 | reverse complement strand
CGTCATGTTTGCGGAGAGCCTGCAGCTAGAGCAAGAGCTTTCGTGCGCCTGCGGCGCCCGAGTTACTTTCTCTTTGCGTGCTCAAAGAGAAAGTAACCAAAGAGAAAGAGCACCCCGCTTGGCGCTTGCCGGGCCTCCTGCCCGGCAAGTCCGTGAGCCGGGGCCGGGCTTTTCGAGCGGGCTCCTGCCCGCGCGAAAAGGCGAGCCCATCCATGGACTCGCCCGCTGCGCGGCCTGTCGACCCCGCCTCACCGCCGCGCAAGGGACCCGGGTAGAGCAGCGGGCCATCCTGGCCCGCACTCGGTGGTGAAGCCGAAAAGCAAAGAACAAAAGCCGCCGCGAAGCGTCGCTTTGTTGTGGCTTTGCTCCTGCTCTTGCTCTTCTGAACAGTGCGCGCAGGATGCGCGCCGCTCTACCCGGGGTCCCCTCTGAAGCGGCGGGCGGGTGAAGGAAAGCCCGCAGGGTGGTTCGCATGGATGCGAACCAGTTTGTCGTCAGGGCGGGATGCCCTGTCGACAAACCCCGTAGCCCGCACGCGAACTTTCCGGGCAGGGTGCCCGGAAAGCGCGGAAGCGGGGTGCCCCTCTCTTTGGTTACTTTCTCTCGGGCAAGCGAGAGAAAGTGACTCGCCCTCCGAAGGAGGACGAAAGCTCTTGCTTTGAAAACGTAGCAGCGGCAGTGATCTTTCCGGATTGAAACGCGCGGCGAGCCCAGCCTACAGGATGCCCTTGGCCCCCACCCCGAACGCCGTCACCAGTCGCGTGATGATCAGCTTCGGCGACAGCGCCACGTCGGGGAAATCGCCGACCGGCTCGTAGCAGGCGTAGAAGTTGGGGTCGGTGGCGCGCAGCGGCTGGCAGTCGGGCTTGAGCTCGAAGCTGGTGGCGTAGCGGAACGGCCACAGGTCGAACAGCGGCAGCTGCTCGGAAATCGTGCCGATCGCCTGGTTGATGTCGGTCAGCACCGGCACCTTCGACTGCCGCGGCGCGATCACCCACGCGTTCTCCGGCTGCGTGCTGCGCATGATGCTGTGGCGCAGCCGGTCGGCGAAGTCGCGGTCGTAGACGATCACGCCCGACTCGGTGTTGTAGTGGTCCGAGCGCGGGTCGAAGTTGTGCGAGCCGACCATCGCGAACGTGTCGTCGACCACGATCGACTTCGCGTGCAGGCCGAAGCGCATGCCCTCGCTGTGCAATGGCGCCGGCAGGTTGCCGCTGCCGCGGCTGCCGAGCAGGTGGAAGCGCGCCTCGGGCATGCGGGCCAGCTTGACGGCTTCCGGCGGCAGGCCCGCCGCGTCCATGCCGAGGTTGGCCAGTTCGTTGTCCAGCGCGGCGCTGGGCGCGTGCGGCTTCAGTTCGTGGACTTCGAAGCCGAATTTCTTCAGGTAGCGCTTGCGGTGCTTGTACGACATCGCGTACACGGCGAATGCGTCGGTCGAGGCCAGCGAATTGGTGGAGACGATCACCCGCGGCGGGTCGGGGCGCCGGTGCAGCGTGCGGAAGATGTGCTGGGCGCGTTTGCTCATCACCAGGTACGGTGTCTGCAGCAGTACCTCGCGCTTGGCCGCGCTGATCATGCGCATGATGTGGTGGGTGAAATCCAGCGCGCGCTGCTTGTCCGGCTTGTCGGTCTTCGCCGGCAGGTCGCTGAAGTACGCCACCTTGCCCGCCCGCAGCGAGGCATCGACCAGCCAGGCCTTCAACCAGGCCGGGTCCTCGGCGGCCTGCTGCACCTGGGCCACGCGTGCGGGATGGCGATAGTGCGGGGTTGGCCAGGCTGGCGGCGCGTGCTCGGCCAGGATGCGCCGGTTGACGTCGCGCAGGTGGGTCAACGGCAGCGAGCGCGGGTGTTTCCAGAACAGCTCGAAGCTGGCCGCCATCTGCAGTGCTGCCGGGCCACCGACCATGGCGTCGCGGTCGACGTAGTTGAAAGTGTTGTCCCAGTTGAAGTAGCGGTCCTGGTAGTTGCGCCCGCCGGTGATGCCGATGCGGTCGTCCACCAGCAGCAGCTTGTTGTGCATGCGCTGGTTGAACTGCATGAAGCAGCACAGGATGCCGGCGGCGAACTCCAGCGGCTGCGTGCGCGCCTTGTGGAAGGTGGGGTTGTACAGCCGCACCTGCAGGTTCGGGCTGATCCGCGCCAGCCGGTCGAGCAGGTCGGGGTCGTTGAAGGAGAACAGCTGGTCGGCCAGGATGCGCACGCGCACGCCGCGCCGCGCGGCGTGCACCAGCTCGTCGAGCATCAGCTGGCCGACGTCGTCCTGGTCCCAGATGAAGGTCTGCACGTCGATCGAGTGCCGCGCTGCGCGCACCAGGTTGATCCGTGCGGCCAGCGCCGGTTCGGAGTCGTCGAGCAGAGTGACCACGTGCACCGGCTGCTCCGGCGTGGAAGCGGCCAGTGCCGCGGTGGCGGCGGCCAGCAGCGGCGACGGCAGCGCGCAATGGTCGGCCCGGGCGCAGTCGACGCCGTGGTCGGCGGTGGCGGCAACGATCGCGTCGGCGCGGCGGATCTGCGCGCGCGACACCGTGCAGCCTTGCAGCAGCGACAGCGCAAGCAGGAGCGGGAGGGCGAATCGGCGCAGGACAGACATGGACGCATCATACGTTTGGCGCGTGCCGTGGCCGTGAGGAGGCGGCGGCCCGCGCGGCGTGGACGGCTGGCTGCGTGCGCGTCAGGGCGACCAGAATGCGTCCAGGCGGGCGTTGCCCGGCTCCAGCGCGCCGTCCAGGTGCAGCACGGCCAGCGCGCCGGGCGGCATGCCGCGGAATTCGTCGGAGCGGCCCTCGACCAACAGCGCGACCAGCCGTTCCATGCCGGGGTTGTGGCCGACCAGCAGTACCGTGCCGGCGTCGGCATGCTGATCGAGCAGGGCCAGCAGTTCGCCGGGGGTGGCGTCGTAGATCTCGCCGGCCTGCTGCGGCGCCGGCGCGTCGTCGATCGCGGCCAGCGCCAGCCGGGTGGTTTCGTCGGTGCGCCGGCTCGGCGAGCACAGCACGCGGTCGGGGCGCAGGCCGTGCGCGGCCAGCCACAGCCCGGCAGCCTGCGCTTCCCGCTCGCCGCGCGAGCTGAGCGGGCGTTGCGAGTCGTCGCCGGCGGTTTCGATCGGCACGGCTTCGGCGTGTCGCAACAGGATCAGTTCGTGCATGGAGGGCTCCGGGTGTGGTGGTGCGGGGGCGCGGCGGACGTGTCGAGCGCGGCGTGCTTCAGTGCTGGCGCCTGATCCAGCGCAGCAGGGCCTTCCAGTCCTGCTGGTGGTTGCGTACCTGCTCGGACTGGTAGTCGAAGATACCCTTGCCGAGCCCGGCGAGCAGCACGTAGGCCTGGCTGTCGCGCAGTTGCGCGGCGATCGGGAACGGCGATTGTTCGGCGAGTCGGGCCAGCGCGTCCTGGCTGGCGTGGGTCCACGGCTTGAGCCGATTGGCCACCAGCGCCACCGGCAGCTTGCCGCTGCGGATGCGTTTGACCATCTGCAGCTCGCCGAGGAAGCGCAGCGTGGCGTCGAGGTCGAACGAGGACGGCAGCACCGGCACCAGCATGACGTCGGCCACGTCGAGATAGGGTTCCAGCTCGCGCTCGGCGGCGCCGGCGGGGGTGTCGATCAGCAGCTGGTGGGTGTCCGGCGGCACGCGCTGCAGGTTGCGCCGCCCGCCGTCGAAGGCCAGCACGCCGGGGACGTTGTCCGGCCTGAGTTCGGCCCAGTGGAAACTGGAGTGCTGCCGGTCGGCGTCGAGGATCGCGGTGTGTTGCCCCGCCTGGGCCCAGTGCGACGCCAGTTGCGTCACCAGCGTGCTCTTGCCGCATCCGCCCTTGCTGCTCGCCACCAGCGTCGTAAGCATCGGACCACCCCTGCCACGGAAGGTGGATCAAGCCTAGCGGGCGGGGCGGGAAAGGGGAATCCCGCGTGGGGCGGGAGGTCCGGGCCGCGTGGCACGGGCTTCGGGCTGTTCCCGAATCGGGGATTACGGCGACTTGTGCGGCTGCCAATCGGCGGGTGCCTCGACCGGAATGCCGTTGTCGCGCAGGGCGGCCAGCTGCAGGCTCATCTCGGTGCCGCCGCGGCGGGCCAGTGCCAGCAGCCCCTGGGCCAGCTTCGCGTCGTCCGGCGCCCGGGCCAGCAGCCGGGCGAAGTTCTGCACCTGCCAGACCAGGTTGCGGCGGGCGTCCTTCGCTTCCTGCCGTTGCGCCGGGTCATCGGCCAGCACCTCGCGCAGATGCAGGCCGAGCGAGCGGGCCAGCGGGCTGGAGCCCCATTCGAGGGTCCTGCCCAGCTTCAGGCAGTCGGCCTTGATCGAGGCGTCTTCGCCGGCGTTCTCGCACAGCTTGGCGACCAGTTGCAGGCTCGGCTGCGGCTGGGTGCCGGCCAGGCCATAGACCAGCACGGCCTGCATGCCCGCCGCGCCGCCGGCGTGGGCCGGGTCCAGCGTGGCCGGCGGCGGCGGCAGCGCGCCGGCCGCGTTGGCCAGCGCCTGCAGGCTGATGCCGGTGTAGTCGTCGTAGAGCTTCGCGGCGGCGGCCTTGCCCAGGTCCTCGCGGGCGGCGTCCTGGTCCATGCCGCGCGCGTCGGCGCCGAGCTTGAGCAGCCATGCCGCGGCGTTGTCCGGGGCCCGGGCGAGCAATTGCTGCAAGGCTTCCTTGTTCGGGCAGGCGTCGGCGGCGGCATCGCAATCGGCCAGGCGCACCCAGTGGATCGCTGCGCCGGCGCCTTCGGCCTGCGCGGCGCGCTCGATCAGGCGGTGGAAGCTGTTTTCGGGCGGCTGGTTGAACAGTGGCCGCGCCAGCAGGGCTGCGCCGAGCAGCCGCAGTGGATCGCCGCCGGGCGCCAGTACGCTGACCAGGTCGCGCTGGAACGCGAGCTGCGCCTTGTCGCGCGCCTGGGCGGCGTGGTCCGGCGTGCCGCGGTTCTTGCCGGCGGGGGACTTGCCGGCGAACGCCGGCGCGGTGGCCAGCGACAACGCGCAAATCAGGGCGAGGCAATGCCATCGGCGCATCATGGACTCGGCTCCGCGATCAAAGCGCGCAGCATACCTTTTGCGGATTAAGCGCGGCTGATCCGGGAGAGCGACGAAAAGGTGATGCGGCGGCGGGGCTTGCTAGGATGGATGTCCCCGGCGCAGGGCCGCGCCCCATGTCATCGCTCGGGAGACACGTAGTGGATCATCTGTCGACGTTCGCCGATGGCGCACCCTGGTTTGTCGGCTGGGGCACGCTGGCCTTGATCAATGCCGCCCTGGCACAGGGCAAGAACCGCAGCGGTCTGCTGTGGTTCCTGCTGTCGCTGCTGGGCGGCCCGCTCGCCACGCTGCTGCTGGTACTGCTGCCGAAGGTGCGCTCGAAGATGTTTTGAAGGCCGTGATGCGGGATGCGAAAGAGCGATGAGCTGCGCAGCTTTACCGCATCCCGTGTCCCTGCCCCGGGTTTATTCGCCCAGCGCTTCGCGCATGAATTCCGGCTGGGCCAGCGCGGCCTTGTGGATCTCGGCGTTGTAGTAGCGGGTGGGGAAGCTCTTGGCCATGGCGCCGCGCTCGCGGAAGCCGGACAGGTCGCCACCCTTGCGCGCCATCGTGCAGCTCCACCAGCCGGTGGGGTAGCACGGTTGCGGGAACGGCAGCGTCTTCACCGCGCTGAAGCCCGAGGTGCGCATGGCCGAACGCATCGACTTGATCAATTCCAGGTGGGCCAGCGGCGATTCGCTCTGCTGCACCAGCAGGCCGCCGTGGCGCAACGCCTTGTGGCAACTGGCGTAGAACGCGGCGTTGAACAGGCCCTCGGCCGGACCCACCGGGTCGGTCGAGTCGACGATGATCAGGTCCAGCGAGTCGGGCTCGGCCTCGGCCATGTACTTGATGCCGTCGATGAACAGCAGTTCGGCGCGCGGGTCGCCATTCGCCTCGCACAGCTCGGGAAAGTACTGCTCGGCCAGGCGGGTCACGCGCTCGTCGATCTCCACCTGCACCGCGTGCTCGACTTCCTCGTGCCTGAGCACCTCGCGCAGCGTGCCGCAGTCGCCGCCACCGATGATCACCACGCGCTTGGCGCGCGCATGGGTGAACAGCGCCGGGTGGGTCATCATCTCGTGGTAGAGGAAGTTGTCGCGGCTGGTCAGCATCACGCAGCCGTCGATCACCATCAGCTTGCCCCAGTCGGTGGTCTGATGGATCTCGATGGTCTGGAACGGGGTCTTCTCCGCATGCAGCAGTTGCTCGGTGCGAAAACCGATGGAGGAGCCGGAGGCCTGGTGGGCTTCGGTGAACCAGCTGGGCTGCGACATGGCGGGTGTTCCTGACGAACCGGGGTGGGAGAGCAAGACTGCCCATTGTAGCGGCAACCGTGATGGGCGCGAGCGTCCGGACGCCCCATGCGCCTATCGTCACGGGCGCCCATTACAATGGCGCCCGGCATCGCCGGCGCAGCGCGCCGGTGGCCGACCAGCCCGATCGGCCCCGCGGCGTGCGAGGCTTCCGGTCGCTCGGGCTCGTGCTCGTGTGGAGCAAGACCGTCAAGGCTCGCCGCTGCGACGACATCATCCTTTTCATCGGGAGATCTCGCTGATGGCGAACCACTGGAACATCGACGCGGCCCGGCACACCTATGCCGTGCCGTACTGGGGCGACGGCTACGTCGACATCGACGCCGCCGGCCACATCGTGATGCGCCCGCGCGGCGCGAATGGCCCGGCGCTGTCGCTGCCGGCGATCGTCGAGCGCGCCCGCGCCGAGGGCCTGCGGCTGCCGCTGCTGGTGCGTTTTCCGGACATCCTGGCCGACCGCCTGGCGCGGCTGCAGGGCGCGTTCGCCAAGGCGATCGACGAGTGGCGTTACGCCGGCGGTTACACCGCGGTCTACCCGATCAAGGTCAACCAGCAGCGCGGCGTGGCCGGCGAACTGGTCGCCGCCGGCAGCCACGGCTTCGGCCTGGAAGCGGGCTCCAAGCCCGAGTTGATGGCGGTGCTGGCGATGGCGCGGCCCGGTTCCATCGTGATCTGCAACGGCTACAAGGATCGCGAGTACATCCGCCTGGCGCTGATCGGCAAGAAGCTCGGCCTGCGCGTGCACATCGTGATCGAGAAGCTGTCCGAGCTGGACCACGTGTTCAGCGAGGCCAAGGCAGTGGGCGTGGAGCCGCTGCTCGGCGTGCGCGTGCGGCTGGCCTCGATCGGCGCCGGCAAGTGGCAGAACACCGGCGGCGACAAGGGCAAGTTCGGCTTGTCGCCGCAGCAGGTGCTCACGCTGATCGAGCGGCTGGATCGCGCCGGCCTCAAGCACACGCTGAAGCTGCAGCACTTCCACATGGGCTCGCAGATTTCCAACGTGCGCGACATCGCCAACGGCATGCGCGAGGCTACCCGCTATTTCGTCGAGCTGTCCCGGATGGGCGTGCCGCTGGAGATCGTCGACGTCGGCGGCGGCCTCGGCGTGGACTACGAAGGCTCGCGTTCGCGCAGCCACAACTCGATCAACTACTCGATCGAGCAGTACGCCGCGACCATCGTGCAGTCGCTGGCCGAGGCGGTCGAGGCCGAGGGCCTGGCCGCGCCGCACATCCTCACCGAGGCCGGCCGCGCGATGACCGCGCACCACGCGGTGATGGTGGTCAACGTGACCGAGGTGGAGCCGGTGCCGGCCGGCACGATCCCGCCGCCGTGCGCGGACGAGCCGGCGGTATTGCGCCGCTTGCGCGAGACCTACGAGGAACTGGACCGGCGCCCCGCGCTGGAGCTGTTCCACGAAGCCCAGCATCACCTGAGCGAAGGCCAGGCGCTGTACGCGCTGGGCCAGCTCGCGCTGGCCGACCGTGCGCGGCTGGACGAGATGTACTACGCGATCGCCGGCGCGGTGCGGCTGCGCCTGTTGCCGGCCGAACGCTCGCACCGGCAGGCGCTGGACGAGCTGGACGAGAAGCTGGTCGACAAGTACTTCGTCAATTTCTCGGTGTTCGAATCGATCCCCGACGTGTGGGCGATCGGGCAGATCTTCCCGATCGCGCCGATCGCCCGGCTCGGCGAGGAGCCGACCCGGCGTGGCGTGATCGTCGACCTCACCTGCGATTCGGACGGCCGCATCGACCACTACGTCGACGCCGAGGGCGTCGACGTCAGCCTGCCGCTGCACGCGCTCAAGGAAGGCGAGAGCTACCGCCTCGGCATCTTCATGGTCGGCGCCTACCAGGAGACCCTGGGCGACATCCACAACCTGTTTGGCGACACCGACGCGGTCAACGTGCGCATCGATGGCGACGGCTACACCTTCGCCCACGTGCGCCGCGGCGACACCACCGACCTGATGCTCGACTACGTCGGCTACGACCTCGCCGCGCTGCGCCAGAGCTACCGCGAGCGCATCGCCAGCGCCGGCGTCGGGGGCGACGAGGCCGAGATGCTCTACGCCGCGCTCGACGGCGGGCTCACCGCGTACACCTACCTGGCCGAGGACGTACGCTGACGGCGTGACGGCGGCCGCCCGGCCTGCCCCAAGGTCCGATGGCGGCCGGCGTGGCGGCGCCTACAATCCGGCACATGGGCGCGGTCCCGCGATCGCGCCCTCCCCCGTCCCATCCAAGGAGCAGCGCATGACCACTCTCAACGGCAAGGTCGCCCTGATCACCGGCGCGGCCAGCGGCCTCGGCAAGGCGATCGCCGAGCTGTACGCGCAGCACGGCGCCAGCGTGGCGATCGCCGACATCAACCAGCAGGCCGCCGACGCGGTCGCCGCGCAGATCAACGCCGCCGGCGGCAAGGCGCTCGGCGTGGCGATGGACGTCACCAGCGAGGACGCGGTGAACGCCGGCACCGACCAGGTGGTCGCCGCGTTCGGCGCGCTCGACATCCTGATCTCCAACGCCGGGGTGCAGATTATCAACCCGATCGAGCAGTTCGCGTTCGCCGACTGGAAGAAGATGCTGGCGATCCACCTCGACGGCGGCTTCCTGACCACCAAGGCGGCGCTCAAGCACATGTACCCGGGCAACCGCGGCGGCATCGTGATCTACATGGGCTCGGTGCACTCGCATGAGGCGTCGAAGCTGAAGTCGGCCTACGTCGCCGCCAAGCACGGCCTGCTCGGTCTGGCCCGCACGCTGGCCAAGGAAGGCGCACCGCACAACGTGCGCTCGCACGTGATCTGCCCCGGCTTCGTGCGCACGCCGCTGGTGGAGAAGCAGATTCCCGAACAGGCGAAGGAGCTGGGCATCAGCGAGGACGAGGTGATCAGGAACGTGATGCTGAAGGACACCGTCGATGCCACCTTCACCACCGTCGATGATATCGCGCAGACCGCGCTGTACCTGGCCACCTTCCCGTCCGCGGCGCTGACCGGTCAGTCGATCGTGGTCAGCCACGGCTGGTTCATGCAATGACGCAAACCGCGCCGCCGGAATCGCTGGCCGCGGCGGTGGCGCGCGACTACCGCACCGTCGCCCTGGTGCTGCAGGGCGGCGGTGCGCTGGGCGCCTACCAGGCCGGGGTGTTCGAGGCGCTGGACGAGGCCGGCCTGCAGCCGAACCGGCTGGCCGGCATTTCGATCGGTGCGTTGAACGCGGCGGTCATCGCCGGCAATCCGCCCGGGCGGCGGGTGGAGCGGCTGCGCGAATTCTGGGAAGCGATCTGTCGCCCGCCGCTGTGGCCGGACGTGCCGAGGCTGCCGTGGTTCGACACGGTGGCGTGGCCCACCGCATGGCTCAACGGCCTGAGCGGCCTGGCGGCATGGCGCGCGCTGACCGAGGGCCAGGCCGGCTTCTTCCATCCGCGCCAGCCGCCGCCGTTTCTGGGTGGGCACGCCACGCCGGGCAGCGTGAGCTGGTACGACACCACGCCGCTGCGCGCCACGCTGGAGCGGCTGGTCGATTTCGACCGCCTCAACGATCCGCGCACGATCCGCGTGGCGGTCGGTGCGGTGAATGTGCGCAGCGGCAACTTCGCCTATTTCGACAATCGGCGCGAACGCCTGTGCCCCGAGCACTTCATGGCCTCTGGCGCGCTGCCGCCGGGCTTTCCCGCGGTGAAGATCGACGGCGAGTTCTACTGGGACGGCGGCATGGTCTCCAACACGCCGTTGTACGAGGTGCTCAGCGAACGCCCCGGCTGCGACACGCTGGTTTTCCAGGTGGACCTGTGGAGCGCCCGCGGCACGCTGCCGCGCAACCTCGCCGACGTGGCCGAGCGCAGCAAGGAGATCCAGTATTCCAGCCGCACCCGGCTGGTCACCGAGTTCATGCGCCGCATGCAGGAACAGCGGCGCCTGCTGCACGACGTGATGGCGCTGGTGCCGGCCGAGCGCCGCGACGATCCGGTCTACCGCCATGCCGAGGCGCGCGCGGCGGCGGCACTGACCAACGTGATCCACCTGATCTACCAGGACCGACCGCACGAAGGCCACTTCAAGGACTACGAGTTCAGCGCCGCCAGCATGCGTCGCCACTGGCAGAGCGGGCTGGACGACATGCGCCACACGCTGGCGCACCCGCAGTGGCTGGCCGTGCCGGATCCCGACCATCCCTTCGTGACCCACGACGTGCATCGCGGCAACGGCGACTGAGCGGGCCCGGCCTGCGTGCCGACGGGCGACTGCGGGCCTGGGCATGGCGGCACGCTGCCGCTGCCATTGATCGAACGGGTTGCATGAACGTTCACCCGGTTGCAGCGGAGCACGGCTGGCCGTCGAGGAAACGCTGATTCGGATCGAAGGGAGGTACGGGGTTCGCGTCCTGTTTGTCTGCGAATCCGGCCGCCGTGGACGGACCGGACAGCGACTAGGGCGCCCGCTTCATCACGTTTCCCGCGCCACCTGCAGCCCCGCCGCCGACTGGCTGGTCGGCATGATTTCCAGCCGGGTGACGTCGAGGTGCGACGGCAGGTTGGCGATCCACCAGATCGTCTCGGCGATGTCGGTCGCGGTGATCGGGTGGGCGCCCTCGTAGAGCCGGTCGGAGGCGGCCTGGTCGCCGCCGGTGCGCACCACGGTGAACTCGGTCTCGGCCATGCCGGGCTCGATCGAGCTGACCCGCACGCCGGTGCCGTGCAAGTCCACGCGCAGGTTCTGCGAGAACTGGGTGACGAAGGCCTTGGTGCCGCCGTACACGTTGCCGCCGGGGTAGGGATAGGTGCCCGAGATCGAGCTGATGTTGACGATCGCGCCGCGGCGCGCGATCAGCTGCGGCAGCAGCAGGTGGGTCAGCGTCACCAGCGCGGTAACGTTGGTGTCGATCATCTGCTTCCATTGCGCCAGGTCGGCCTGCTGCGCGGGCGCGGTGCCCAGCGCGAGGCCGGCGTTGTTGACCAGCAGGTCGATGTCGGCGAACGCGGCCGGCAGGTTCGCGTGCGCCGCGCGCATCGCCGTCTCGTCGCGCACGTCGAATGCCGCCGCGTGCACGCGTCCGGCGCCGTGCCGCACCACCAGCGGCTGCAGCCGTTCGGTGCGGCGGCCGCTGGCGATCACCCGCCAGCCGCCGGCCACGAAGCGTTCCACGGCGGCGGCGCCGAACCCGGAGGTGGCGCCGGTGATCCAGGCAGTCTTGGTCGTCATGACCGCCAGTGTAATCGCCGGCGCCGATCCGGGCGACCGTAGCGGCCACCCGGATCGCCGGCGCCACTCACTTGCCGGCGGCGATGTAGCTCAGCCCGGCGTTGTAGCTGTCCACGTGCGAGGACTGCTTGGCGACGGCGTCGTTGATCGACTGGCGGATCGCGACGGCATCGCTCTTGCCGTACACGCTCTCGACCATCTTCCACACGTCGGGGTCGGGCTCCGTGCCCAGGTCCGCCCAGTTCCTGCTGGGAATCACCAGGAGGAAGTCGGGGGCGCCGTCGCCGGCGTCGAGCAGCCGGACGATCTGGTACTCGTGCGGCCGGTTCGACTTCGCGGCGGCGGCGGCGATCTTCTTTGCCGCGGCCATGAAGGTTTCCACGGCCTGGTGACCAGGCTTGAGCGTGAAATAGGTGACCTCGATCAGTGGCGGCGGGGCCGTCTTCTGCCCGTACCGGTGGCTCAGCTCGGGCATTGCCTGCATGAATGCGCTGGACTCGCCCTTCAGGTGCGGGTTGACCTGCGAGCCGATCACCGGCAGGCAGGCCTTCACCGCGGCGTCCATCGCGTCGAAGGTCGCCCACGGCACGGGGTCGGTGACGTAGGAGTAGCTGTAGGTATCGCCGGTTTCGTGCGTCCAGGCGGTCAGGTTGTACTTGAAATCGTGCTGGCGCAGGCACTGGTTGAACGCCTTGGAGCCGGCCACGTACGCCTGCTGCTCGGCGGGCGTCACGGTGTCGGTGAAATCGCGGGTGACGCGGACGTTGTCCGCCGCCTGCGCGCTGCCGCACGCCAGCGCGAACGCCAGCGCCAGCGCCAGCCGGATTGTGCTGTTCTTCATGCGAATCTCCCCCGGGCACGGGCCCCGTTGTATGGATAGGACATCCCCTGCATGTCGGTGACGGGCGGTGGCCGGCGATTCTGGGCGGCGGCGGCGAAGCGTGGCGTGATGGTCGCCGTGCACCGTTATCACGCGTGCTTAAGACACAAAAAGGCCGCGCTGCGGGCGCGGCCTCGGGCTGCCGAGCGGCCGGGCGGTCGGAACCTAGCGGCCTTCCTTCAGCGCGATCGCGTGGATGCCGGCGCCGGCCAGCCGTTGCTTGGTCGCCTCCAGCTCGGTGGCCGAGCGGAACGGACCGAGCCGCACGCGGTTGTAGGTCTGCCCGCCGATGCCGACCGGCTGCACGTTGGCCACGAAGCCCTGCAAGGCCAGCTTGGCCTTCAGCGACTCGGCGTCGGCAGCATTCGGGAACGCGCCGACCTGCAGCAGGTAGCCGCTGCCGGCGGCGGGCTGCGGCACCGCGCTGGGCGGCGCGGCGGCAACATCCTGGCTGACCGCCTGCGGCGCGTTCGCCGGCGGCATCGTCGGCACCGCCTGGGCCTGCTGCTGCGCCGCCTGCTGCTTCTGCTGCTGCTCGACCCGCGCCTGCGCGCTGATCTCGGCGTCGGGGATGCGCACTTCCTTCTCCGACAGCACCGAGTAGAAGTCGAACTGCGGCTTCTTCGGCGCGGCGTCGCCGGTCGATTCGAGCACGCCCGGTGCGCTGCCGCGCTCGGCGGTGGCCTGCGGGTTCGCCTGCGGGCCATCGGCCTTGCGCAGGCTGGTAAGCAGGCTGCCGCGCATCATCACCGCCATCAGGATCGCGCCGGCGACCAGGCCGACGATCGCGTAGCCCCAGCCCGGGAAGCCGTTGCTGCCGTTGCGCACGGCCTGCCGGCCCCTGCCCTTGCGTGCTGCCATTACATCTTCTCCGGGGCGTTCAGGCCCAACAATGCCAGACCATTCTTCAACACTTGCCGTGTCGCCACCACCAGCGCCAGGCGTGCGTTGCGCAAGCCGGCGTCCTCGACCAGGAACTGGTGCGAGTTGTAGTAGGTGTGGAACGCGTTGGCCAGTTCGCGCAGCCACGCGGCGACCAGGTGCGGCTCCAGGTTCGCCGCGGCGGCCTCGACCAGCTCCGGATACTTCGACAGCTCGGTCAGCAGGACCTGCTCGTGCTCGTTGTCCAGCCGGTCGAGGTGGGTGAGGCCGTCGGCGAGATCGACCGTGAAGCCCTTCTCCGGTGCCTGGCGCAGCACGCTGCAGACGCGGGCGTGTGCGTACTGGATGTAGTAGACCGGGTTGTCGTTCGACTGCGAGCGCGCCAGGTCGATGTCGAACACCAGCTGCGAGTCGCTCTTGCGCGAGATCAGGAAGTAGCGCGTGGCGTCCCTGCCGACCTCGTCGATCAGGTCGCGCAGGGTGACGTAGCTGCCGGCGCGCTTGGAGATCTTCACCTCCTCGCCGCCCTTCATCACCGTCACCATCTGGTGCAGCACGTACTCCGGCCAACCCTGCGGGATGCCGCAATCAAGCGCCTGCAGGCCGGCCTTCACCCGCGCCAGCGAGCCGTGGTGGTCCGAACCCAGCTCGGTGATCGCCCGTTCGTAGCCGCGCTGCCACTTGCTCAGGTGGTAGGCCACGTCGGGCAGGAAGTAGGTGTAGGTGCCGTCGGACTTGCGCATCACGCGGTCCTTGTCGTCACCGAAATTGGTGGTGCGCAGCCACAGCGCGCCGCCGTCCTCGTAGGTGTGGCCGTGGGCGATGAGTTCGCGCACGGTCTCCTCGACCTTGCCATCGGTATACAGCGAGGACTCCAGGAAATAGGTGTCGAAGCCCACGCCGAACGCTTGCAGGTCCAGGTCCTGCTCGCGGCGCAGGTAGGCCACGGCGAAATGGCGGATTGCCTCGAGGTCGTCCACGTCGCCGGCGCCGGTGACCGTCTCGCTGTCGGCGACCACCGATTCGCGGTCCAGGTAGGCGCGCGCCACCTCGGTGATGTAGTCGCCGCGGTAGCCGTTCTCCGGCCAGTTGCTGTCGTCCGGGGTGATCCCGCGCGCGCGCGCCTGCACCGAGATGGCCAGGTTGGCGATCTGCACGCCGGCGTCGTTGTAGTAGAACTCGCGCTTCACGTTCCAGCCGGTGGCGTCCAGCAGCCGACTCAGGCAGTCGCCGATCGCCGCGGCGCGGCCGTGGCCCACGTGCAGCGGGCCGGTCGGGTTGGCCGAGACGAATTCCACGCCGACGGTCTTGCCGCCGCCGCTGGTGCTGCGGCCGTAGGCGTCGCCTTCGGCCAGGATCCGGCGCACTTCGGCGTGATAGGCACCCGGCGCGAGAAAGAAGTTGATGAAGCCGGGGCCGGCGATCTCGACTTTCTCCACCAGCGTGTTCGCCGGCAGCGCGGCGACCAGTTTTTCGGCCAGCTCGCGCGGCTTGGCGCGCGCGGGCTTGGCCAGCAGCATCGCTGCGTTGCAGGCGAAATCGCCGTGTTCGCGGCTGCGCGCGCGCTCGATCACGAAGCCGGGCAGGCTGAGGTCGGTGGGCAGGGTAGCGGCTTCCTGCAGGGTCCGAATCGCCTGCAGCACCAATTCGCGCAGCTGTTCTTTCACGGGTGGGGTCGGTTTCGTGATGGAACCGCCAATCCTAACAGACCGCCTTGTCGGCGAAACGCGCCGGCTAGCGGTGCCCGACGCGGATGCCGGGCGCGGTTCGGACGGGCCCGGATATTGATGCGCCGCGGCGAGCCGGTCTGTGGATAAGTCTGTGGGAGAAAGCGGGGTCCCATGGCCTGTATGGGGCCGGAAGCCGTCAATCACCGGCAGTATCCAGTGAATTTTTCTTTTTTTATCAATAGATTAAAGAATTTAACTAGAGCCGACAGGTGGTAGATACGGCAAGTGCCGATATCGCCGTTTTGTGCATAAGTTCCGGCAACCCGGGCGAGGCTTGCAGCCGAGGTTCGCGTCACGGTTTTGTCATGCGGCACTGCGATACTGACCAGGCTAGGTCATGAACTCCCCTCCATGACATGGCGACCGGGGATGCCGCTCTCCCCACCTCCCCCAATCGGCCCTGCGGCGTGGCTTGTGCCACGCCGTTTTTTTGTCCGGAGGGTCAGTTTCAGATCAGGCCGCGCGCCGCCATCGACACCGGCTCGCCGCTGCCGATCACCAGATGGTCGAGCACGCGTACGCCGATCAGTTGCAGCGCATCGCGCAGTTCGCGGGTGATCGCGCGGTCGGCGGCGCTGGGTTCGGCCACGCCGGACGGATGGTTGTGGGCAAAGATCACCGCGCAGGCGTTGTGCGCGAGGCAGGCCCGCACCACTTCGCGCGGGTGCACGCTGGCGCCGTCAATGGTGCCGCGGAACAGCTCTTCGAACGCCAGCACGCGGTGGCGGTTGTCCAGATAGAGGCAGCCGAACACTTCGTACGGCAGGTGGCGCAGGCGGGCGCTGAGGTAGTCGCCGCTGTCGCGCGGGTTGCCCAGGCTGGGCTGCTCGCGCAACTGTTCGGCCAGACTGCGCCGCGCCAGCTCCAGCGCGGCGGCGATCCGTGCGTGCTTGGCCGGGCCCAGTCCGCCGGCGCGGATCTGCCGCTCGGGCCGGGCCAGCAGCGCACCCAGGCTGCCGGCGCCGGCGATCAGCTCGCGACCCAGCGCCAGCGCGTCCTTGCCGCGGCTGCCGCTGCCCAGCAGCACCGCCAGCAGTTCGGCGTCGGACAAGGCGGCGCTGCCGCGTGCCAGCAGTTTTTCGCGGGGGCGTTCGCCTTCGGGCCAGTCGCGGATGCTCATGCCCCCAGCTTGCCGGCTGGCGTCCGCGCCGGACAGCGGTGCGTACGAGTGAATCCGGTAAGCTAGGCCTCTGCCCGATTGTCAGGCCCGTCTTACATGAGTCTTGCCCAGCGCCGCATCCTGCTCGGAGTGTCGGGCGGCATTGCCGCCTACAAGTCCTGCGAAGTGGTTCGCCGGCTGCGCGAGCTCGGTGCGGAGGTGCGCGTGGTGATGACCGAGGGCGCCACCCATTTCGTCGGCCCGACCACCTTCCAGGCACTGTCCGGCCAACCGGTGCGGGTCAGCCTGTGGGACGCGCAGGCCGAGGCGGCGATGGGGCATATCGAACTGGCGCGCTGGGCCGAGCGCATCCTGGTGGCGCCGGCCAGCGCCGACCTGCTGGCGCGGCTGGCGCACGGCCAGGCCGACGACCTGCTGACCACGCTGTGCCTGGCCAGCGCCGCGCCGCTGTACCTGGCGCCGGCGATGAACCAGCAGATGTGGGCGCATCCGGCAGTGCAGGCGAATATCGAGACGCTGCGCCGGCACGGCGCGCAGCTGTTGGGGCCGGCGGTGGGTGACCAGGCCTGCGGCGATGTCGGCAGTGGCCGCATGCTGGAACCGCACGAGCTGCGCGACGCGCTGGCGGCCTCGTTCGGCGAACCGCTGTTGGCCGGGCTGCGCGTGCTGGTCAGTGCCGGCCCGACCTACGAGGACATCGACCCGGTGCGCTTCATCGGCAACCGCAGCTCCGGCCGGATGGGTTTCGCGGTGGCCGAGGCGGCGGCGCAGGCCGGTGCCGTGGTCAGCCTGGTGGCCGGGCCGGTGGACCTGGCCACACCGCCCGGGGTGGCGCGGCGCATCGACGTGCGCAGTGCGGCGCAGATGCACGCGGCGGTGCTGGACGCCGCGGCGCAGGCGGACATCTATATCGGCGCGGCGGCGGTCGGCGACTACCGCCCGCTTCAGGTAGCTGCGCAGAAGCTGAAAAAGCACGATAGCAGCGAGCTGACTCTGCGCCTCGGCGAGAACCCGGACATCCTGGCCAGTCTCTCGGCGCAAACCGCGCACCCGTTCCTGGTCGGATTCGCCGCGGAGACGCATGATGTGGCGAGCTATGCGCAGGCCAAGCTGCGCCACAAGAGGCTGGACATGATTGCAGCGAATCAGGTGGGGGGCGGCCTCGGCTTCGAGGCGGCCGACAATGCGTTGACGTTGTACTGGGCCGACGGCGTCGCCGAACTGCCGCGGGCGGCGAAGCCCGAACTGGCGCGCCAGCTGATCGCCTGCGTGGCCGAACGCTACCGGGCGACGCGCGGATGACGATCGACGTCGAACTGAAGATCCTCGATCCGCGGCTGGGCGACAGCATCCCGTTGCCGCAGACGGCCACGCCCGGCAGCGCCGGCATGGACCTGCGCGCCGCGCTGGATGCGCCGCTGACGCTTGCACCCGGCGAAAGCGCACTGGTACCCAGCGGCATCGCCATCCACATCGGCGATCCCGGCTGGTGTGCGCTGGTCGTGCCGCGTTCCGGGCTGGGCCACAAGCACGGCTTGGTGATGGGCAACCTGGTCGGGGTGATCGACGCCGACTACCAGGGCCCGCTGATGATTTCGTGCTGGAATCGCGGCAGCCAGTCGTACACCATCGCGGTGGGCGACCGCATCGCCCAGTTGCTGCTGGTGCCGGTGGCGCAGGCGCGATTGAAGGTGGTGGCCGACTTCGCGCCCAGCGAGCGCGGCGGCGGCGGATTCGGTTCGACCGGCATCCAGTAACCAGCGGGGTCGGCCCGGGCCGTCGGGCCGCTCCACAGTGACAGCCGCGGGGGCGGGTATGGCGTTGAACATCGCAAGAGAACGGCTGCGCAGCCTGCAGGTCGAGTGGCGGGACCTGCTGCCGCTGGCCGGCGCAACCGTGCTGCTGCTGCTGGGACTGTTCTGCAGCTGGCAGACCTGGCTGATCGCCGACGAGGGCAATGCGATCCAGCGTGTGCACCAGGCCCAGGACGAGGCCGTCCAGGTGCTGTCCGGAGAGATCGCCAGCCAGCGCGGCGCGGTCGAAAAAGTGCTGGCCAGCGTGGATCCGGCGACCCTGATGAGCGATCCGGCGCAGTCCGCCGCGGCGCTGCGCCAGCAACTGCCGCAGGCGAAGAAGCTGGAGCTGTACAGCGGTGACCTCAACGAGGTGCTCAAGGCCAATTACCGCGAATTCGGCTATGCCAAGGCGGCCCAGCTGATGGCTGCACAAAGTGCGGAAGGCGTGCCGCTGGCGCAGAGCGTCTCCTACAACGGCGATCGCCGGCTGAGCCTGGTGATTCCGCTGGGGCCGCCGCAGCGGGCCCAGGCGTGGGCGTGGGTCGAGCTGTCGTTCGCGCCGTTGCAGCAGCGCTTCGACGCGATCCCGCCGGCTGGCGGCCGGCTCGATCTGCGTCAGGGCGACGACCACGGCTACGTGCAGTTGCTCTCGCACGGCACCAGCTCGGCCGAGGCCGAGGCCACCGGCAAGCCGGTCGCGGGCAGCACGTTCAGTGTCGGTGCCGGGTTGCCCGGGGCCTTCATCGTGTTGCCGCGCTCGTGGCTGCTGAGCGGCTTGCTGGCCCTGCTCGGCCTGGGCGGCGGCGGCTATCTGCTGCATCTGCGCCGGCGCTGGAGGGTGGAGCCGGTAGTCGAGGAGCCCGAGGTGCCGCTGCCGGCCCGCCAGGCCGCCCCGGTCCGGGCCAAGCCGTCGGCTTCACCGCCGGCGTCGCCGCCGGAGCCGCCGGCGGCCGCGACCGTCGGCGTGGACCCCGGCATCTTCCGCGCGTACGACGTGCGCGGCGTGGTCGGCAAGAGCTTGAACGCGGACGTGGCGCGCCTGCTCGGCCAGGCGATCGGCACGCTGATGGCCGAGAAGGGCCTGCGCGAAATCGTGGTCGGCCGCGACGGCCGGCTGTCTGGCCCGGAGCTGGCCGGCGCACTGGCCCAGGGCCTGCGCGAGGCCGGGGTGGACGTGATCGACCTCGGCGCGGTGCCGACGCCGGTGGTGTACTACGCCGTGTACCGCTTCAACACCGGTTGCGGCGTGGCCGTCACCGGCAGCCACAATCCGCCGGACTACAACGGCTTCAAGATCGTGGTCGGCGGCGAGACGTTGGCCGAAGGTGCGATCCGTGACCTGTACCAGCGCATCGCCAGCGGTGCGCTGGCCAGCGGTGGCGGCGGTGGTCTGCGCCAGGTCGATGTGGCGCCGGACTACATCGAGAAGATCGTTTCCGACGTGCTCGCCGAGCGCCGCCTGAAGGTGGTGGTCGACTGCGGCAACGGCATCCCGGGCGCGATCGCGCCGCAGGTGCTGGAAGGTATCGGCTGCGAGGTGGTGCCGCTGTACTGCGACGTCGACGGCACGTTCCCGAACCATCATCCGGACCCGTCCGATCCGCACAACCTGGAAGACCTGATCCTTGCCGTGAAGAGCAGCGGCGCCGACCTCGGTCTGGCCTTCGACGGCGACGGCGATCGCCTGGGCGCGGTCACCCGTTCCGGCGAGATCGTCTATCCGGACCGCTTGCTGATGCTGTTCGCGCGCGACGTGCTGTCGCGCCAGCCCGGCGCCACGGTGATCTACGACGTGAAGTGCACCAGCCATCTGAAGGGACAGATCCTGGACGCCGGCGGCAGCCCGCTGATGTGGCGCACCGGACACTCGCTGATCAAGGCGAAGATGCGCGAGACCGGCGCCGAGTTGGCCGGGGAGATGAGCGGGCACTTTTTCTTCAAGGAGCGCTGGTACGGTTTCGACGACGGCATCTACGCCGCCGCGCGGCTGCTGGAGATCCTTGCCGGCGACCTGCAGGGGCGCAGCGTCGGGCAGATTTTCGCCACGCTGCCGAAGAGCGTCTCCACGCCGGAACTGAAGGTCGAGCTGGCCGAGGGCGAGCACTACCGCTTCATGGACAAGCTGCGTCAGCAGGCCAGCTTCGAGGACGCCAGCCTGGTCACCATCGACGGCCTGCGCGCCGACTGGCCGGACGGCTGGGGGCTGGTGCGCGCGTCGAATACCACGCCGGTACTGGTGCTGCGTTTCGAGGCGGACGATGCGGCGGCGCTGCAGCGGATCCAGCAGGTCTTCCGCCAGCAGTTGCTGGCGGTGGAGCCGGGTCTGAAGCTGCCTTTCTAGCCGCTATCGGGGAAGCGCCTGCCCGCGCTCGACCCGCCGTCGGCTTGCGTGATCGATCAGCCCGGGATCGCGTCGGCGTCGTTCTACTCGGCCGCCCGGTCCTGCGCCGCCCGGACTTCGCGGTAGTGGGCCAGTTGCCCGACCTGTTGCTGCATGGTGTCGCTGCGCAGGGTCTGCTGGCGGCGCAGCGTGTCGCGCAGTGTGCCGACCACGTTGCGCTGCTGCGCGATGCTGTCGACCAGGAATTTCGGCACCGGGTTCTTGGCGTTCTCGAGTTCGGCCGCGCGGGCAAGCAGGTCGGTCAGCGCCTTTTCTTGGCTGCGCAGGTTGATCCGGGTGGTGTGGATCTGCTGGTCGATGGTATCCAGCGCCTGCTGCAGCGAGATGCGGTAGGACTCCTCGTCCGGATAGGCCGCCAGCATCTGCGCATCGGCATTCGCGCGCTCCTGCGCGGCGCGCTGGCTGGCCGCCTGCTCGGCCGCCAGCTTGTTGGCGGCGGCGCGTTCGGCGGCGTTCAGCTGGCGCGGCACGCGCTGCACGACCATGCCGCGGTCGTTGACCAGGTCGTAGCCGTATTTCATTGCCTCGACGGTGAGGCTGTCGCTGAAGTGCACCAGGCCCTGCCCGTCGTACCATTTGTAGCGGACGTTGCCGGTGTTCTGGGCATGTACCGACAGGCCCGCGAGCAGCGCGACGGCAGCGATGACGAGCAATGGTTTGTGCATGGGTACCTCTCTGGTGGCCCAGTATAGCCAGCGTCGTCGCGCTGCCTAGCTCGACGCCGGCAGCGGCGACCGCCAGTGTGACCGGGTTCGCTCGCGCCCGTCGAGTTCAGCGCTGAACCCCGTAGCGCTCGCGATAGGTCAGCAGGCGCGCGTGCTCGGCGGCCAGTCGCGGCTGCTCGCCGGCGTAGGCCAGCACGTCGTCGAGGCTGGTGATGGCGATCACCGGGATGCCGTAGTCGGCCGCCACTTCCTGCGCGGCCGAGCGTTCGCCCTGCCCGCGCTCCTGGCGGTCCAGCGCGATCAGCACGCCGGCCGGCACGGCGCCGTGCGCGCGGATCAGCGCCAGCGACTCACGCACCGCGGTGCCGGCGGTCATCACGTCGTCGACGATCAGCACGCGGCCCTTCAACGGCGCGCCGACCAGCACGCCGCCCTCGCCGTGGTCCTTCACCTCCTTGCGGTTGTACGCCCACGGCAGGTCGCGGCCGTGGACGTCGGCCAGCGCTATGGCGGTGGCGGCGGCCAGTGCGATGCCCTTGTAGGCAGGACCGAACAGCATGTCCACCGCGATGCCCGCGTTCGCCAGGGCGGCGGCGTAGGCGCGGCCGAGCTGGGCCAGCGCGGCGCCGGAGTCGATCCGCCCCATGTTGAAGAAGTACGGGCTGTGGCGGCCGGATTTCAGGGTGAACTCGCCGAAGCGCAGCACCTCGCGCTCGAGGGTGAGTTTGATGAAGTCGCGCTGGTAGTCGTGCACAGGGGAACTCGCAAGCGGTGGAAGCCGGATGGCGGGCGTCATGGTACAGCCCGCAGCGGTGCGGCCGGGGCCGGCGTGGTTGCTATGATGGCCTCATCGCCCCGGGAGTCAGCATGCGCATCATCACCCTGAACGCCAACGGCATCCGCTCGGCCGCGACCAAGGGCGTGTTCGACTGGCTGCGCAAGCAAAAGGCCGACGTGGTCTGCCTGCAGGAGACCAAGGCGCAGGAAGACCAGCTCAGCGACGCGATGTTCCGTCCCGACGGCCACCACTGCTTCTACCGCGACGCCAGCAGCAAGAAAGGCTATTCGGGCGTGGCGATCCATGCGAAGCGCGAACCGGACCAGGTGCTGACCGAACTGGGCTGGGACGAGTTCGACAACGAGGGCCGCTACATCGAGGCGCGCTTCGGCAAGCTCTCGGTGGTCTCGCTGTACTTTCCGTCTGGTTCCTCCGGCGACGAGCGCCAGCAGTTCAAGTTCAAGGCGATGGAATGGATCACGCCGATCTTCGAGGCGTGGCTGCAGAGTGGTCGCGACTACGTGATCTGCGGTGATTGGAACATCGTGCGCAGCGAGAAGGACATCAGGAACTGGAAGTCCAACCAGAAGAATTCCGGCTGCCTGCCCGAGGAACGTGCCTGGCTCAATGGCCTGATCGAGCGTGGCTGGGTGGACAGCTACCGCACGCTGCATCCCGCCGGCGAGGACTACACTTGGTGGTCGAATCGCGGCCGCGCGCGCGAGAACGACGTGGGCTGGCGCATCGACTACCAGGTCGTCTCGCCAGGCTTGCGCGAGCGCCTGAAGGCCTGCTCGATCTACCGCGACGAGCGCTTCTCCGATCACGCGCCCTATACCGTCGACTATGCCGGCTGAACCGGTAGCGGGCCGGCCAGCGAAGCCGTCGGTATGGCGGGCGTTCGCCCAGCCGGCGGCGTGGACGATGTTCCTGTTCGGCTTTTCCTCCGGCCTGCCGTTCCTGCTGGTGGCCGGCACGCTGGCGTACTGGCTGAAGGAAAACGGCATCGAGCTGAAAGACATCACGATGATCGCCAGCGCCGGCATGACCTACGCATTCAAGTTCGTGTGGGCGCCGTTGCTCGACCACTGGCGGATCCCCGGCTTCGCCCGGCTGGGCCAGCGTCGCGGCTGGCTGCTGTTCGCGCAGCTGGGGGTGACCGCAGGCCTGCTGGCGATGGCGTTGCTGACGCCGGCGCAGTTGACCCCCTTCGTGGCGGCCACGCTGGTGGTGGCGTTCTTCGGCGCCACCCAGGACATCGCGGTGGATGCCTATCGCATCGAGATCGCGCCGATCGAGGCGCAGGGCGCGCTGGTCGCCACCTACTCGCTGGGCTACCGCATCGGCCTGCTGCTGGCCGGCGCGGTAGCGCTGATACTGGCCGACCACCTGCCATGGCGGCTGGTCTACGCACTGATGGCGCTGGCGATGGCGGTGCCGGTGGCGACCACGCTGATCGCGCGCGAACCGGACGTGCTGCGGGTGCGCGCCACGCGCTGGCGCGAGGCGATGCGCGAGAGCGTGCTCGACCCGTTCACCGATTTCTTTCGCCGTTACGGTTGGGCACTGGCTGGGGTGACCCTGCTGTTCCTGCTGCTGTTCAAGATGCCCGAGCAGGCCACCATCGGCGGCATCATGAGCCCGTTCTACCGCGACATGGGTTTTTCCAAGACCGAGATCGGCACCATCACCAAGATCTACGGCATCTGGATCGGCATCGTCGGCGTGTTCATCGGTGGTGCCATGGTGGCGCGCTGGGGCGCGTGGCGTCCGCTCGGCGTCACCATCGTGCTGTGCGGCTGCAGCAACCTGCTGTACCTGCTACTGATCGCCCACCCCGGCGACCTGCTGGTGCTGACCCTGGTGATCTCCGGCGAGAACCTGACCCTGGGCATGCTGGGGCCGCCGACGGTGGCGTTCCTGTCCTCGCTGGTCAACCGCCAGCACACCGCGACGCAATACGCGCTGCTGAGCTCGCTGGTCAACCTGCCCGGCAAGCTGCTCGGCTTCTTCGCCGGCGGCATCGCCACCGCCACCGGCTACGGCGGCTATTTCGTCATCACGGTGCTGGCGGTGCTGCCGTCGATGCTGCTGTTCGCCGGCCTGTGGCGATACTTCCGCGGCGAGGAGCGCGCACGCGCGGCGGCGGAGGCCGCCACATAGGCAACCAGCCGGTGTGGCGTGGCGGCGTTCACAGCGAAACTGCCAAGCCATCCACGAAATCGCCGACGCGGCGCCTGGCTTCGCCGTGGTCGTGCCAACATCCGGTGCGACAGGGGCATGTGCAACCAGGGAGTGACGCTTGTGCCGGACATGATCTTGCAGCACGTCGACAGCCTTCTCACCGAACGGATCCGGGCGCTGGCCAGGGAACGCCAGTGCACGATCAACGACGTGATGCTGAATGCCTTGCGCCATGGCCTGGGCATTTCCGCCGCGCAGGGCTTCAGCGAAAGTCTGCGCGACCCGGAAGCGGTGGCCGTACTCGAAGGCCAGTGGGAAGACGCGGAGCAGGGCGTGTTTCAGGAAGCGCTGCGTGCGCTGGCGCAGACCCGGCCGACGCAGCTCGCTCCGGAGCGCATCCGTTACGACGAACCCGCCGCGGGTGCGGAGTAGATCGCGCCCAGCACCCGCGGTCCGCGCGCGCCGGTGACCGCCGGCAGGTTGCCGGGCAGGCCGAGCAGGCGCTGTCGCGCCAGCCAGGCGAACGCGGTGGCCTCGAGAAAGTCGGGATCGACGCCGTAGCGCGACGTGCGCTGCAGCACCCGAGGCGCCAGCAGTTCGCCCAGTCGCCGCATCAGTGCCGCGTTGTGCACGCCGCCACCGCAGGCAAGCACCTCGCCCGCTTCCGGCGCGTACTGCGAGATCGCCGCGGCGACACTGCGTGCAGTGAGTTCCAGCAGGGTGGCCTGCACGTCGGCAGGATCCAGTGCGGCACGCGGCGGCGTGCGTGCCGCCAGCCAGTCCAGATGGAAGTACTCGCGGCCGGTGCTCTTCGGCGGCTGCAGCGCGAAGTAGGGATCGGCCAGC
The DNA here is from genome assembly GCF_033345435.1 of Rhodanobacter sp. KK11. Classification (NCBI taxonomy): domain Bacteria; kingdom Pseudomonadati; phylum Pseudomonadota; class Gammaproteobacteria; order Lysobacterales; family Rhodanobacteraceae; genus Rhodanobacter; species Rhodanobacter sp. KK11. Next base: position 727,769 of record NZ_JAWPMI010000005.1, on the reverse strand, counting down.
AGGGCGTCGAGCAGGCCAGCGTCGGGGTGGCCGCTGGCGGCATAGGCGCCGTCGCGATCGAACGGCTCGCCGCGCTGACGCAGGCACCAGGCGTCGAGCAAGCCGTTGGCCGGGCCGGTGTCGAAGCCGAGCACGCTGCCGTCGGCGCCGAGCACGGTGATGTTGGCGATACCGCCGAGGTTCAGCACCACCCGCGTGTGTCCGGGTCGTGCCAGCAGCATCGCATGCAGCGCCGGCAGCAGCGGCGCGCCCTGCCCGCCCGCGGCGACGTCGGCGCGGCGGAAGTCCGCCACGACGTCGATGCCGCAGCGTTCGGCGATCACGCTGGGGTCGCCGAGCTGCAGGGTGAACGGGTATTCGCCGGTGGGACGATGTCGCAGTGTCTGCCCGTGCGAGCCGATCGCGCGGACGGCCGAGGCTGGCGTGCCGCTGCGTTCGAGCAACTGCAGTGCGGCATCGGCGAAGGAGTGGCCGATCTGGACGTCCAGCCGTCCAAACGCGTCGAGGTCGAGCGCGCCCTCGCCCTGGGCCAGCGCAAGCATCCGCCGGCGCAGGTCGTCCGGCCAGGGATGCGTGTGGCTGGCCAGTATCCGGGGCATGTCGTGGCCGAAGTCGGCCAGCACGGCGTCGATGCCGTCGGCGCTGGTGCCGGAGATCAGCCCGATGTAGAGCGCCGAGGCGTCATCCACGCGCAGCGTACGCTCAGTTGTCGTGGTTGGTGGGGGCGTTGGCGCGCGCCAGTCTGATGCGCGCGTCCAGTTCGGTCAGTCGCGCCAGCTGGGGCTTCACCACTTCGGCCTTGAAGCGTGCCATCTGGGCGGCCGGCAACGGTTCCGGCTTCGGCAGGGTCACCGTCTGCGGATTGCGCTGCACGCCGTTGACGCGAAATTCGTAGTGCAGGTGCGGGCCAGTGGCCAGGCCGGTCATGCCGACGTAGCCGATCACCTCGCCCTGGCGCACACGTTCGCCCACGCGCTGGCCCTTCACGAAGCGCGACATGTGCCCGTAGGCGGTGCTGATGCTCCTGTCGTGCTGGATCACCACGAAGTTGCCGTAACCGCGCTCCCAACCGTGGTACTTGATCACGCCGTCGCCGGCCGCGTGGATCGGGGTGCCGCTGGGGGCGGCGTAGTCGACGCCCTTGTGCGCGCGCATGCGGCCGAGGATCGGATGCAGGCGCGCGACGCTGAACTGCGAGGAGATGCGGGTGAAATCCACCGGGATGCGCAGGAACGACTTCTGGATCGGCCGTCCGTCCTCGCTGTACCACCCGTAGCTGCCGTCGGCCTTCTTGAAGCGGTAGGCGGTGTAGCGCTTGCCCTGGTTGATGAACTCGGCCGCGATGATGTTGCCCTGGCCGTAGCGCACGCCGTCGCGGTAAATGTCGTCGTAGATCACCGTGAAGCTGTCGCCGACGCGGAGATCCTGCACGAAGTCGATGTCGTACTTGAACAGATCGGCGAGCTTGCCGACCATCGCCGCGTCCATGCCGGCCTGGTCGCCGGCGGCGTACAGGCTGCTGCGGATCACGCCGTGCGCCACTTGCTCGCGCAGGTCCATGTCGCGCTGCTGGATGGCGACGGTGGGTTGCGTGCCGTCGAGGCGGACGGTGGCACGGCTGGCCTGGTCCTGGTCGAAACGGAAGCCCTTGAGGCTGCCGTCGCTGCCGAGCAGGAAGTCGAATTCCTGGCCCGGACGGATGTTGTGCAGGGCGGATTTCGCGCTGCCGGCGGCATCCATCACCTTTTGCAGGTCGGTCATGCCGAGGCCGCGTGCAGTGAAGATGTCCGACAGCGTCTGGCCGGGTTGTACCCGCACCACCTGCCAATCGTCCACGGTCGGAGCCGTGGTGTTGGCCGGCGTGATCTTCGGCAGCGCCAGCGGCAGCAGCGAATGCGCCTCCGGTACGGGCGCGGGACGCATCGCGCTGGCCCAGGCGGGCATGATGAAGCCGGACAGCAGGGTGATCAGCAGTGCCGTGCCGGCGAGCACCAGGCGCTCGCGTTGCCAGCGGATCGGCTCGAGTTCGCCCGAGCGATTGAAGGACCAGTGGGCACAGCGTTCATAGAAATGGGAGTGCCGCCGTTGTGCCTTGCGGCAGATCGCCTGCTTGCGGGTTTGCCGCGCCCCCTGTTTTTCTTCTGTCATGCTGTGCACGCCCGCGCTACAAAGTAACAAACCCCGCGTACCATAGCGGTCATGTGCAAAGGGCGTCAACGCCTTTCGCATCAAGGGTTTGCAACGCATTTGCTGTTAACACACAATTAACGTAGGCGGCACGGTCGCATGGCGAACCGTCGCCCACTTCATTTACATCGACTGAGAAACCTTGAATGAGCGAGCTTGACCGGGCGCTGGCCACGATGGCGCGTGGCGCCGACGAAATCATCAAGCGGGAAGACCTGGCCGAGCGCCTGAAGCAGGGTCGCCCGTTGCGGATCAAGGCCGGTTTCGACCCGACCGCGCCGGATCTGCATCTGGGCCACACCGTGCTGCTGAACAAGATGCGTCAGTTCCAGGACCTGGGCCACCAGGTGATCTTCCTGATCGGCGACTTCACCGGCATGATCGGCGACCCCACTGGCAAGAACGTCACGCGCAAGCCGCTCAGTCGCGAAGACGTGCTGGCCAACGCCGAGACCTACGCCGAGCAGGTCTACAAGGTGCTCGACCGCGAGAAGACCGAGCTGCGCTTCAACTCCGAATGGTTCGGCAAGATGAGTGCGGCCGACATGATCCGGCTGGCCGCCCAGCACACCGTGGCGCGCATGCTCGAGCGCGACGACTTCACCAAGCGCTATGCGACGCAACAGCCGATCGCGATCCACGAATTCCTGTATCCGTTGGTGCAGGGCTACGATTCGGTGGCACTGAAGGCGGACGTGGAGCTGGGTGGCACCGACCAGAAATTCAATCTTCTAATGGGGCGCGCGCTGCAGGAGCACCACGGCCAGCCGCCGCAGATCGTGCTGACCATGCCGCTGCTTGAGGGACTGGACGGCGTCAACAAGATGTCCAAGTCACTGGGCAACTACATCGGCATCAACGAGCCGGCGATCGACATCGTCACCAAAACCATGAAGATCGGTGACGAACTGATGTGGCGCTGGTTCGAGCTGCTCAGCTTTGACGTCTCGCTGGACGAGCTGGCGCGCATGAAGCAGGACGTCGCCAGCGGCATGCTCAACCCGCGCGATGCGAAGCTGCGCCTGGCGCACGAGCTGGCCGTGCGCTTCCACGGCGCGGCCGCCGCCGAGCAGGCCGTGGCAGGCTGGCACGCGGTGGTGCGCGGCGAGGGCGACACCTCGCTGCTGCCGCAGGCCGACATCGTGGTGCCGGCGGAGGGCGTGCGCCTGGCCGCCCTGCTGACCGCGGCGGGACTCACCGCCAGCAATTCCGAGGCGAATCGCAAGTTGAAGGAGCGCGCCGTGCGCATCGACGCTGAGGTCGTGGAGGATGCGCAGCGTGTATTCAGCGCCGGTTTCGAGGGCGTGCTGCAGGTGGGCAAGCGCAATTTCGCTCGTGTGAAGCTCGTGCTTGCCTGATCCGGTACGGTCCCGTCGGCGCGATGGCGTCTGTGGCGTTCCCGAGATAAAGAATAATTCGGCGACACGACAGGCGCTTGCGCAGATTCCATGAAATTTTTCTCAAGAAACGCTTGCCAAATACGGCGCAGCCCGTATCATTCGCGGCCCGCAGTCGCCCAACGTCGCCAGACGGACCGCCGGGGTCGCGAGGATTCTTCCTTGCGGGTGTTGACGGTCTAGAAAAGCGATGTAGAATGGGCGGCTCACCCGGTGCGAAAGGCCCCGGGGCGATCACCGAAAGGGTGGTTGGAGAAGTGAAGATCTTTGACAGTGTGCGCAGGTGAATTGTGTGGACGTCTTGTGCTGATGGGTTGCGACCTGTCCAAGCAATGCAAGCGTCCCACCAAAGAAAGTCAGTAATGAGTTTTTTCGGTTGGGAAGAACGCTTCGGAAAGATAGATCATCTTCGGATGGTCGAAAACTTAAGTGAAGAGTTTGATCCTGGCTCAGATTGAACGCTGGCGGCATGCCTAACACATGCAAGTCGAACGGCAGCACAGAGGAGCTTGCTCCTTGGGTGGCGAGTGGCGGACGGGTGAGTAATGCATCGGGATCTACCCAGACGTGGGGGATAACCTCGGGAAACCGGGACTAATACCGCATACGTCCTACGGGAGAAAGCGGGGGACCTTTTAGGCCTCGCGCGGCTGGACGAACCGATGTGCGATTAGCTAGTTGGTGGGGTAATGGCCTACCAAGGCGACGATCGCTAGCTGGTCTGAGAGGATGATCAGCCACACTGGGACTGAGACACGGCCCAGACTCCTACGGGAGGCAGCAGTGGGGAATATTGGACAATGGGCGCAAGCCTGATCCAGCAATGCCGCGTGTGTGAAGAAGGCCTTCGGGTTGTAAAGCACTTTTATCAGGAACGAAATCTGCATGCTTAATACGTGTGCAGTCTGACGGTACCTGAGGAATAAGCACCGGCTAACTTCGTGCCAGCAGCCGCGGTAATACGAAGGGTGCAAGCGTTAATCGGAATTACTGGGCGTAAAGGGTGCGTAGGCGGTTGCTTAAGTCTGTCGTGAAATCCCCGGGCTCAACCTGGGAATGGCGATGGATACTGGGCAGCTAGAGTGTGTCAGAGGATGGTGGAATTCCCGGTGTAGCGGTGAAATGCGTAGAGATCGGGAGGAACATCAGTGGCGAAGGCGGCCATCTGGGACAACACTGACGCTGAAGCACGAAAGCGTGGGGAGCAAACAGGATTAGATACCCTGGTAGTCCACGCCCTAAACGATGCGAACTGGATGTTGGTCTCAACTCGGAGATCAGTGTCGAAGCAAACGCGTTAAGTTCGCCGCCTGGGGAGTACGGTCGCAAGACTGAAACTCAAAGGAATTGACGGGGGCCCGCACAAGCGGTGGAGTATGTGGTTTAATTCGATGCAACGCGAAGAACCTTACCTGGCCTTGACATGTCCGGAATCCTGCAGAGATGCGGGAGTGCCTTCGGGAATCGGAACACAGGTGCTGCATGGCTGTCGTCAGCTCGTGTCGTGAGATGTTGGGTTAAGTCCCGCAACGAGCGCAACCCTTGTCCTTAGTTGCCAGCACGTAAAGGTGGGAACTCTAAGGAGACTGCCGGTGACAAACCGGAGGAAGGTGGGGATGACGTCAAGTCATCATGGCCCTTACGGCCAGGGCTACACACGTACTACAATGGTCGGTACAGAGGGTTGCAATACCGCGAGGTGGAGCCAATCCCAGAAAGCCGATCCCAGTCCGGATTGGAGTCTGCAACTCGACTCCATGAAGTCGGAATCGCTAGTAATCGCGGATCAGCTATGCCGCGGTGAATACGTTCCCGGGCCTTGTACACACCGCCCGTCACACCATGGGAGTGGGTTGCTCCAGAAGGCGTTAGTCTAACCGCAAGGAGGACGACGCCCACGGAGTGGTCCATGACTGGGGTGAAGTCGTAACAAGGTAGCCGTATCGGAAGGTGCGGCTGGATCACCTCCTTTCAAGAAACGACGGCGTGAGTCATCACGCAAGACGTCCACACAAGACACCTGTACTTCACGCGAAGGGTTTGCTTTACGCAACGTCCGTGTTGCGAAGAGCCGAGCCGGCCGTCCGGACCGGACTCTTCACAACAACCGCTTCGAACGGGGCTCACGGCCGCGTCGAACGAAACCAGGTAGCTTGGCTCGCGGGTTCTGGGATTCATCCTTCATGGGTCTGTAGCTCAGGTGGTTAGAGCGCACCCCTGATAAGGGTGAGGCCGGTGGTTCGAGTCCACCCAGACCCACCATGGGGCCATAGCTCAGCTGGGAGAGCACCTGCTTTGCAAGCAGGGGGTCGTCGGTTCGATCCCGACTGGCTCCACCACTCAGCGTGAAGTATCAGCACACCCAAGATTTCGAAATCATCCGGCATTGAGGCCGGCGTGATGTTCTTTGAAAACAAGTAAACGAGTGACAAGCGTCTTGGTTCGAACCGAACCGAGGCAAGTGTTAAGGCACGAACGAAGTGGTTTGGACGTGTGATCCCGAGGCGACTTGGGGTTATATGGTCAAGCGACTAAGCGTATACGGTGGATGCCTTGGCAGTCAGAGGCGATGAAGGACGTGGCAGCCTGCGAAAAGTGTCGGGGAGCTGGCAACAAGCTTTGATCCGGCAATGTCCGAATGGGGAAACCCACCGCGCGAGCGGTATTGCATGGTGAATACATAGCCATGCAAGGCGAACCCGGGGAACTGAAATATCTAAGTACCCGGAGGAAAAGAAATCAACCGAGATTCCCTCAGTAGCGACGAGCGAACGGGGACTAGCCCAAAAGCGCACAGTGTTTTAGTTGAACAGTCTGGAAAGGCTGGCCATAGACGGTGATAGCCCGGTAAGCGAAAGGGCACCGTGCGTGAAATTGAGTAAGGCGGGGCACGTGAAACCTTGTCTGAACATGGGGGGACCATCCTCCAAGGCTAAATACTCCTGACTGACCGATAGCGAACTAGTACCGTGAGGGAAAGGCGAAAAGAACCCCGGAGAGGGGAGTGAAATAGACCCTGAAACCGTATACGTACAAGCAGTGGAAGCCCGCAAGGGTGACTGCGTACCTTTTGTATAATGGGTCAGCGACTTACTGTCAGTGGCAAGCTTAACCGTATAGGGGAGGCGAAGAGAAATCGAGTCTGAATAGGGCGCATAGTCTCTGGCAGTAGACCCGAAACCGAGTGATCTATCCTTGGCCAGGTTGAAGGTGCGGTAACACGCACTGGAGGACCGAACCCACATCTGTTGCAATAGATGGGGATGAGCTGAGGATAGGAGTGAAAGGCTAAACAAACTCGGAGATAGCTGGTTCTCCTCGAAAGCTATTTAGGTAGCGCCTCGGACGAATCTTCCTGGGGGTAGAGCACTGTTATGGCTAGGGGGTCATCGCGACTTACCAAACCATGGCAAACTCCGAATACCAGGACAGACTATCCGGGAGACACACGGCGGGTGCTAACGTCCGTCGTGAAAAGGGAAACAACCCAGACCCGCAGCTAAGGTCCCCAAGTCATGGCTAAGTGGAAAACGATGTGGAAAGGCATAGACAGCCAGGAGGTTGGCTTAGAAGCAGCCATCCTTTAAAGAAAGCGTAATAGCTCACTGGTCGAGTCGGTCTGCGCGGAAGATTTAACGGGGCTAAGCCATGCACCGAAGCTCGGGGTGTGCACATTTATGTGTACGCGGTAGAGGAGCGTTCCGTAAGCCTGTGAAGGTGGATCGTAAGGTCTGCTGGAGGTATCGGAAGTGCGAATGCTGACATGAGTAACGATAATGGGGGTGAAAAGCCCCCACGCCGAAAGCCCAAGGTTTCCTCGCGCAACGTTCATCGGCGCAGGGTGAGTCGGCCCCTAAGGCGAGGCAGAAATGCGTAGTCGATGGGAAGCTGGTTAATATTCCAGCACTTTTCTCAAGTGCGATGTGGGGACGGAGAAAGTTAGGTCTACCGGGCGTTGGTTGCCCCGGGGAAAGGCGGTAGGCATGGATCTTTGGCAAATCCGGGATCCTTTATGCCGAGCACCGAGACGAGCCCTTTTGGGCGAAGTGACTGATACTACGCTTCCAGGAAAAGCCACTAAGCTTCAGCTTGAGAAAAACCGTACCGTAAACCGACACTGGTAGGCAGGGTGAGAATCCCAAGGCGCTTGAGAGAACTCGGGTGAAGGAACTAGGCAAAATGGCACCGTAACTTCGGGAGAAGGTGCGCCCTTCGACGTGGTCACGTGCGTGACTGAGCGTTGAAGGGTCGCAGTAACCTGGCCGCTGCGACTGTTTATCAAAAACACAGCACTCTGCAAACACGAAAGTGGACGTATAGGGTGTGACGCCTGCCCGGTGCTGGAAGGTTAATTGATGGGGTCAGCCGCAAGGCGAAGCTCTTGATCGAAGCCCCAGTAAACGGCGGCCGTAACTATAACGGTCCTAAGGTAGCGAAATTCCTTGTCGGGTAAGTTCCGACCTGCACGAATGGCGTAACGACAGCGGCGCTGTCTCCACCCGAGACTCAGTGAAATTGAATTCGCTGTGAAGATGCAGCGTTCCCGCGGCAAGACGGAAAGACCCCGTGAACCTTTACTATAGCTTTACACTGAACGTTGAGTTCTTCTGTGTAGGATAGGTGGGAGGCTTTGAAGTGCAGACGCCAGTTTGCATGGAGCCATCCTTGAAATACCACCCTGAAGTGCTTGACGTTCTAACCTCGATCCGTAATCCGGACCAGGGACCGTGTATGGTGGGTAGTTTGACTGGGGCGGTCTCCTCCCAAAGAGTAACGGAGGAGCACGAAGGTACGCTCAGCGCGGTCGGACATCGCGCACTGTGTGCAAAGGCATAAGCGTGCTTGACTGCGAGATCGACGGATCAAGCAGGTACGAAAGTAGGTCTTAGTGATCCGGTGGTTCTGTATGGAAGGGCCATCGCTCAACGGATAAAAGGTACTCCGGGGATAACAGGCTGATACCGCCCAAGAGTTCATATCGACGGCGGTGTTTGGCACCTCGATGTCGGCTCATCACATCCTGGGGCTGTAGCCGGTCCCAAGGGTATGGCTGTTCGCCATTTAAAGTGGTACGCGAGCTGGGTTCAGAACGTCGTGAGACAGTTCGGTCCCTATCTGTCGTGGGCGTTGGAGATTTGAGGGGGGCTGCTCCTAGTACGAGAGGACCGGAGTGGACGTTCCGCTGGTGTTCGGGTTGTCTCGCCAGAGGCATTGCCCGGTAGCTATGAACGGAAGTGATAACCGCTGAAAGCATCTAAGCGGGAAGCACGCCCCAAGATGAGATCTCCCGAGAGCTTGACTCTCCTTAAGGCACCATCAAGACCAGGTGGTTGATAGGTCAGGTGTGGAAGCGCAGCAATGCGTTCAGCTAACTGATACTAATGAGCCGTGCGGCTTGACCATATAACCCCAAGTGGCTTCACGTGCACGAACTTCTCTCGGTAAACCGATTCACCTCGACGCTTGTCACTCGTTTACACCCTCTGTGGAGCCGGCGCTCAAGCGCTGCTCCCACCCCTTCCCTGGCGGCCATAGCGGCGTGGTCCCACCTGATCCCATCCCGAACTCAGAAGTGAAACGCGCATGCGCCGATGGTAGTGTGGCTTTGCCATGCAAGAGTAGGTCACCGCCAGGGGCTTTTTTCCAGAAGGCCTCCCCACCCGGGGAGGCCTTCGTCTTTTTGGAGTCGCGGGCACGCTCGCCTCAGCCTGCAGCGGCAGCGAAGGCTGCTTGGCGCATCACCGGGCGATTGGCCCAGCGCCAATCTCCACCTCAGCCTTCACACACCGCGGGCATCGGTCAATATGCTCCTTCGCCTATGATGTCGGCGCGCCGCGATCCGGTGCATGCCTGGGGAAACGGTCCTTGTTTGTTCATGTCGAAACGCGTCGTCGGCCCCGATGGCACTGGGCGACCCTGCTGATGGTGACCGTCTGCGTGGTGTGCTTTGTAGGCCTGGCACTGCTGCCCGCCACGCGACGGGTTTCCCTTTTGCTGGAGTGGGGCACGGTGCCGGCGAATATCTTCGACCCGCATGAAGCGTTGCTGCCGCAGCTGACCGATCCCGCCCTGCTGCGCCTGTTCACGGCGCTGTTCATCCACGTGACCTGGCTGCACTTGTTGAGCAACCTGCTGTTCCTGGCGATCTTCGGCCTGCCGGGCGAGCGGGCGCTGGGCTCGCTGCGCTTCCTGCTGCTGTTCATCGCGGGCGGGATGGTGGCGAATCTGATCGGCGCGCTGTCGCTGACCGGTGTGCGCCTGCCGATCATCGGCTGCAGCGGAGCGGTATCAGCGGTGGTCGGCACGTACGTGGCGCTGTTTCCGCGCGCGCGGCTCGGCCTGGTGTTGCCGCTGGGCCTGTATCTGGAATTCGTGCGGGTGCCGGCGTTCCTGCTGATCGGTTTGTGGGTGCTGCTGCAGTTGCTGTTCAGCTACGCGGGGCCGAGTTATGGCGCCTACGTATGGTGGGCGCATATCGGCGGTTTCCTGTTCGGCGTGGTGTTCGCGCTGTTTTCGCGCGATGCGATCGCCCGCCGCTTGCGTGGCTGAGGAAGTTCAGCCTGCGGCCGCGGTCCAGTGGTGGTGGCGCGAAAACCGACGCAGCAGCCGGCGGGCGCTCGGCGTGGCGGCCACGGCGCTGAGGATCTGCTGCGGGTCCATGCCCTCGCGCCGCATGTCAGCGTGCTTGTGCCGGATGTAGGCACGCATCACCTCGGCGTTGAATTCGGGGTGGAACTGTACGCTGAGCGCATGCGGTCCGTAGCGCAGCAGCTGATGCGGGTCCCGCGCCGACCGGGCCAGTACGATGGCCCCGGCGGGCGGCTCGAGCACGCTTTGCTGGTGCGTGGTATGCGCGCGGAAGCTGGTCGGCAGCACGGTAGCCAGCGGGTCGTGTGCGGCGGAAGTCGACAGCTCGATCGTCTGGGTGCCAATTTCGCGCCCATCCGGCAGGTAGTCGACGCGCCCGCCCAGCGCATGGGCCATCAGCTGGTGGCCGTAGCAAACGCCGAACAGGGGCAGCTCGACGTCCATGGCATCGCGGATCCAGCCGGCGGTACGCTCGCTCCAGTCCGTTCGTTCGGTGACCATGGCGGCCGAACCGGTGATGATGGCGCCGGCGACCTCCCGCGGTGTCGGCAGCGTTTCCCCGGCGGCTACGTCGACGACTTGCAGATGGTGCAAGCGCAGCCCTGCGCCCAGCCGGAACCAGTGTGGAAAGTCGCCGTGGCGGGCGCGGATGAAATCCGGCGCACGGCCGGTGCGGATGATCAGTACGCGCTTCATGCAGGAGACCGTTGGTGAATCATCTGGACGTCTTTACGGCTGGGCATCACCGAGCACGTCAATCGGCGGCAATACGGTGAGGACTTCCTGCACCGTGGTCAGTCCGGCGGCAACCTGGTCGGCGGCCGAGATGCGCAGCGGGCGCATGCCTTCGGAGAGCGCCGCCTGGCCGAATCCGCCGAGGTCGAGCTGGGCCGAGATCATGCCGCGCAACCGCGGCGACAGCTTCATCATCTCGTAGATGCCGGTGCGCCCGAGGAAACCGGTATTGCGGCACTCCAGGCAACCGACCGGCCGAAACACCTGCGACGGTACCGGCAGGTTCCAGCCATGGGTAAGCACGTTCCAGGCGTGCGGATCCTGCGTGTCCGCCTGCTTGCAGTGCGGGCACAGCGTGCGCACCAGCCGCTGTGCCACCACGCCGGTCAGGGTGGATTGGATCAGGTAGTGCGGCACCCCCAGGTCGAGCAGGCGGGTGACGGCGCTGGGCGCATCGTTGGTGTGCAGGGTGGACAGCACCAGGTGGCCGGTGAGCGAGGCTTGCACCGCCATCTGCGCGGTCTCCAGGTCACGGATCTCGCCGATCATGATGATGTCCGGGTCTTGCCGCAGCAGCGTGCGCACGCCGGCGGCGAAATCGAGGTCGATCGCCGCGTGCACCTGCATCTGGTTGAATTCCGGCGAGACCATCTCGATCGGATCTTCCACCGTGCACACGTTGAGCTCGGGCGTGGCCAGGTGCTTCAGCGTGGAGTACAGCGTGGTGGTCTTGCCCGAGCCGGTGGGGCCGGTGACCAGCACGATGCCGTGCGGGCGCTCGACCATATTGCGCCAGTTGGCGGCCTCGTCGGCGGAGAAGCCGAGCTGGGCGAAGTCCTTCACCACCAGGTCCGGATCGAAGATACGCATCACCACCTTCTCGCCGAACGCGGTGGGCATGTTCGAGATGCGCAGCTCCACCTCGCGCCCGCCGGACGAGCGGGTCTTGATGCGACCGTCCTGCGGGCGGCGCTTCTCGGCCACGTCCATGCGGGCCAGGATCTTGATGCGGGCGGTCACCGCGGTCATCACCGGTGCGGGCAGTTCGAACACTTTCTGCATGACGCCGTCGATGCGGAAGCGGATGTACCCGGTGTCACGACGTGGCTCCAGGTGGATGTCCGAGGCGCGCTGTTCGAATGCGTACTGCAGCAGCCAGTCGACGATGTGCACCACGTGGCGGTCATCGGCGCCCACCTCGCCGCTCTTGCCCAGTTCGACCAGTTGCTCGAAGTTGAGGATGGCCGAGGATGCATCGCTGCCGGCCTTGGCGTCCTGCGCCAGCTGGATCGAGCGCTGGACGCCGTAGAACTCCTGCAGGTAGCGGTTGATGTCGATCGGGCTGGCCACCACGCGCTTGACGTCGCGCCGAAGCATCTGCGCGAGGTCGGGCGCCCAGTCGGCCTCGAACGGCTCGCAGGTGGCGAACGTCACCTCGCCCGGGGCGGCTGCGATCGGCAGGATGCGGTGGCGCTTGGCATAGGCATGGCTTACCACCTGGGTCGCCGCCGCGACGTTGATCTTCATCGGATCGATCTTCAGGTACGGCAGCCCGGCGTGGCCGGCCAGCCACTCAGTGAGGGCTTCCAGGCTCAGCGGGCGTCCCGGATCGCGCTGGTTGGCCAGCCGTGCGTTCGCGATCAGCACCAGCGGGTGCAGCTCGATCGTGCTGCGGCCGGCCCGCGCGCCCATGCGCACCTGCTTGGCGTCATCGGCCAGCAGGTAACCGTCGACCACCAGCGTCGCCAGCAGTTCGTCCAGTTCCAGCCGGCCACGGCGGCCAAGCAGGGATGCGATTTGCGGTGAAGCGGCCATCCGGAGGCGTCCCCTTCGATGCGCTTTCCGGCCGGAATCCGGCGAAAAAGCAAGCTGCAGCTATACTAACGCGCTTTACCCAAGGTCACGGAAAACCATGTCCGCACGCACCTTTCAGGATGTGATCCAGACCCTCAACCGCTACTGGGCGGCGCAGGGCTGTGTGTTGCTGCAGCCACTCGACACCGAGGTCGGCGCCGGCACCTTCCACCCCGCCACTTTCCTGCGCGCGCTCGGCCCGGAGCCCTGGTCGGCTGCCTACGTGCAGCCATCGCGCCGGCCCACCGACGGCCGCTACGGCGAAAACCCGAACCGCCTGCAGCATTACTACCAGTACCAGGTGGTGATGAAGCCCAATCCCGAGAACATCCTTGAGTTGTACATCGGCTCGCTGAAGGAACTGGGGCTCGATCCGCTGGTGCACGACCTGCGCTTCGTCGAGGACAACTGGGAGTCGCCCACGCTCGGTGCCTGGGGTCTCGGCTGGGAAGTGTGGCTGAACGGCATGGAGGTCACCCAGTTCACCTACTTCCAGCAGGCCGGCGGGCTCGAGTGTCGCCCGGTGACCGGCGAGATCACCTACGGCCTGGAACGCCTGGCGATGTATCTGCAGAACGTGGACAACGTCTACGACCTGGTCTGGACCGACGGTCCGCGCGGCACGGTGACCTACGGCGATGTGTTCCACCAGAACGAGGTGGAGCAAAGCACCTACAACTTCGAGTACGCCAACGTGTCCGAGTTGCTGCACTGGTTCGACGTGTGCGAGGCAACCGCGAACCAACTGGTCGCGGCGAACCTGCCGTTGCCGGCATACGAGCAAGTCATGAAGGCCAGCCACACCTTCAACCTGCTCGATGCGCGCCGCGCGATCAGCGTCACCGAGCGCCAGCGCTACATCCTGCGTGTGCGCACGCTGTCGCGCAGCGTGGCCGAGACCTATGTGGCGCAGCGCGAGAAGCTCGGTTTTCCGGGCCTGAAGAACGTTTCCAGGGAGCAGGCCGCATGAGCGCCGCCAAGTCGCTGTTGATCGAGCTGGGCACCGAGGAACTGCCACCGAAGGCGCTGGACGAACTGTCCGCGGCCTTCCTGCGCGGCATCTGCGACGGCCTGGCCAAACGTGGCATCGCTGCCGGGCTCGACCTGGCCCGGGCCTATGCCTCGCCACGCCGCCTCGCTGCCTACATCCCGGCGGTGGCCGCGGCGCAGCCGCCGCAGGCGCTGGAGCGGCGTGGTCCGGTCTTGAATGCTGCGCTCGACGCCGAAGGCCGGCCCTCGAAGGCGCTGCTCGGCTTTGCGCAGTCGTGCGGCGTCGGCGTCGAACAACTGGAGAAGCTGGAGACCGACAAGGGCAGCTGGTTCGTCTGGCGCACGGTCAAGCCGGGCCAGCCGGTGGCGGCGCTGCTGCCGGAAATCGTTGACGAGGCGCTGCAGGCGCTGCCGATCCCGCGGCCGATGCGCTGGGCCGACCATGACTACAGCTTCGTGCGTCCGGTGCACTGGCTGGTGATCCTGCATGGCGCCGACATCGTGGACGGTCGCGTGCTCGGCCTGCACAGCGGTCGCAAGTCGCGCGGTCACCGCTTCATGCACCCGCAGCCGGTGCATCTGGCCGATGCGGACGGCTGGCTGGACGCGATGCGTGCCTGCAACGTGCTGGCCGATCCGCACGAGCGGCGCCAGCGCATACGCGACCAGGTCGGCCTGGCGGCCGCGGTCACCGGCGGCATGCCGCGGCTGGACGATGCGCTGCTGGACGAGCTGGCCAATCTCACCGAATGGCCGGTGGCGATTGCCTGCACGTTCGAGCGCGAGTTCCTTGCCGTGCCGCCGGAGGCGCTGGTCACCACCATGGTGGCGAACCAGAAATTCGTGCCGATATTCGATGCCGAGGGCAGGCTGACCGAGCATTTCATCGGCATCGCGAACATCCAGAGCAAGGACCCGGCCGCGATCCGCAAGGGCTACGAGCGGGTGATCCGGCCCCGCTTCGCCGACGCCAAGTTCTTCTGGGACGAGGACCTGAAGACGCCGCTGGCCAGCTACCAGGAACCGCTCAAGCACGTCACCTACCAGCAGACGTTGGGCAGCCTGTGGGACAAGAGCGTGCGCGTGGCCGAGCTGGCGCGGGTCACCGCCAACCGGGTCGGCGTCGATGCCGCCTTGGCCACCCGCGCTGCTTCCCTCAGCAAGTGCGACCTGCTGACCCGCATGGTCGGCGAGTTCCCCGAGTTGCAGGGCGTGATGGGCCGCTATTACGCCAGTCACGACGGCGAGTCGGCCGCGGTAGCCGAGGCGCTGGACAGCTACTACCAGCCACGCTTCGGCGGCGACGCGATCGCGGCCGACCGGCTCGGCCAGGTGCTGGCCGTGGCCGAGCGCCTGGATACCCTGGCTGGCATCTTCGCCGTCGGCATGAAGCCCGGCGGCAACAAGGATCCGTTCGCCCTGCGCCGTGCAGCGCTGGGCCTGGCGCGCACCCTGATCGAGGGTGGCCTCGAGCTGGATCTGCGCGCCAGCTTCGTCGAGGCACTCGAACTGCTGCCGGACGTGGCGTTGGCGGCTGGCCTGAGGCCCGGCAAGGACGGCAGGCCACCGGCCCTGAACGCGGGCCAGCGACGGGCGATCCTGACGGATGAACTGTACGACTTCGTGCTTGATCGCCTGCGCGGCTACTACGCCGAGAAGGGCTTCGACAACGCCCAGTTCGAGGCGGTGCTGGCGGTGCAGCCGACCAGCTTGGCCGACTTTGACCGCCGCCTGCGCGCGGTGGCCGAGTTCGGCCGTCGTCCGGAAGCGGCCAGCCTGGCTGCCGCCAACAAGCGGGTCGCCAACATCCTGCGCAAACAGGCCGGGGAGCCGGGTGCGCCTCCCGTCGGGCAGGTCGTCGATCCGGCGCACTTCGAGGCGGATGCAGAGCGCGAACTGGCCGACGCGCTGGACTCGGCACGGCAGGACAGTGCCGCGGCGCTGGCTGCCGGTGACTACACTGCCGTACTGGCACGGCTGTCCCAGTTGCAGGCGCCGGTGGATGCCTTCTTCGACACTGTGCTGGTGAATGCCGACGATCTGGCAGTGCGCGCCAACCGGCTGGCCCTGCTGGGTCAGCTGAAGGCGCAGTTCGGCGCCATTGCCGACATCGCCCTGCTCTGAGAGGCGGCACAAAAAAGGCGTGGCGACCATGCAGCCTGCCACGCCTTCACTGCCGACTGGGCCATGGATCAGGCCATACCGCGCTCCTTGCGGATCCGTTCGGCAAGTTGCTGGTTGAACGACACCATGGCGTGCGGATCCACGTGGGAGCCGCCGGGGCCAAGGATTTCATAGAGCTGACTAATCAGATCGGTGTTTTCGGACAGCGAAAGATGGCTGTCGGCCAGGCTCAGCTCCGACTGCAGGATGCGCACGGCGGTATCCAACCGCTGCGCATCGACTGCCGCGGTGGAGGCGGTTGCGTGGCCGTGTGCGGAAGTCAGGCGGGCGTGGGCACGGTGCGGCGTGGCTTTCTCCGAGCTGTACTGCTCATCCGCAACAGTGTGGGTGGGGTCGATCTGCAGCGTTCCTTCGCCCGCCACCAGCCAGACCAGCGAGATGCCCAGCGTCTTGGCCAGCGTCACGCAACGAGCGCGCGACGGATCGGTGTTGCCATCACGCCAGCTGCGCACCACGCCCTCGGAAAAACCGCACATTCGTGCGATCTCGGTGGCGCTTCCCACGCGCTGGATCAGTAACTTGATGCGCTCGGCGAAGGTTTCTGTAGCTTGCGGGCTCATGTTTTTTTGCGTGTCCATGGGAAAACTGCCGTGGGTTGGGGGGAGTGCAGCGTCTATGACGCAAATCGAGTGAAGGAAAGCTGGTGGCGATGTTGTGAAACTGTTGACTCGCGTGATTTCTTGAAATTCGTCCGTAAATCTTTGCGATGAGGCGCACCCGAGAAGTCACCCTGATCCGGTGGATCATGCGGACCGCGTGCTTTCCCTGGGTGCCGTTGTTGGATGTTGCGAACAGACGAAAGTTTCATGTTCCGGCTGTTTGGATCGAATCTTGGGGCTTGCCGACGCTCTCGCTTTGGGTGGCGGGACGACTGGGGGGCCGGGTTTACTTTATCTGTTTCGCATAGGCGGCGGTGCCAGTCTGCCCAACGCCTTCTTCGGCCGCTCCTCATGGTATTCCCGTCGCCAGCGCTCGATCTCGGCGCTGTGCGTGCAACGGGCCTGGAACCAGCGTTCGTTGAGGCATTCGTGGCGCAAGCGGCCGCTGAATGACTCGGTGCAGGCATCATGGTTCGGCTTGCCTGGTTCGATCAGGCATGGCTGCACGCCACGCTCATGCGCCCAGAGTATGTGCAGAATTTTGTGCAAACGGGATCGGGCTTGCAGCCGAAAGATGCGTCCCTCGAACGGGACGGTAAAGCGCTTGGACACGGCCCCCTGATCGCGGACCGGCAGCGTCCGCCGCTTGCCACCCACGCAGGCGACGAAGATGTCCTGCCCGCCGCGCGTAGCCCGGGTCACCACCTATATCCTGAACTTCGCATCCTCGGTCCGGGCCAGCCACAGGCCTGGCACCTCCTACTCGCCGGGCATGATGATGCCGATGACCGGGTAGGTTGCCTTCACTCGCACCATCGAGTCACGGGCGTACAGCGACAGGGTCTGGTTGTCGGAGCCGGTCCGGCGGGGTCTGCTGCTTGGGGGCCAGCTTCGGCCCGAAGGTGCCGCTGCGGTCGCGCAGTACCTCGATGGGCAGTTCGCCGAACCGGCCCTGGAGGATCTTGTGGTTGCGCCGTTGCGCGCGTTTCCGGCGGCGCTGGCCGTCGGCTCGTGCTTCTCGTAACCGGGGTACCCGGCCATTTCCGCATCCGGAGCCTTCTTGACCGGCAGCCTGGTCAGTTGCTTGGGCAGGCCATTCTCGCCAATCAGGCCTTCCGGCTTCTGATGGTTGGCTGGCGGGCTGCCATAGGTCGACCTTCTGGTGACGTGGCCGGGTCCCGGGGGATCCCGGCTTTTGTGGCTGCCTTTCACCGATAGGGCTCGGCCTGCGAGCGGAAGCCTGGCGATGCGGCCGGGACCCGCACGGCGAGATCAGATCAGGCCATCTGGCAGGGGGATTGTCGGGGTACGCCCGCGGCGGCAGAACGCCGCGCCCCCGAAGGGGGCCGAGCATCCGGGGGCGGGTTCTGCTGGCGTTGCCGACCCGTACGACCAGCGGCAGTTTGCCCTGGAAAGCGCAGTACGCCGCGGGTCAAGCGCAAATTCGTGCGTACCGTGCTGGGCGGATCGGGGGCGTGGCCCTGCGCAAGCCTGCGTGGCCAGCCGGGGCGGGAGCGCGGCAAAAGTTATGAAAGTGTTGACCTGCGCAATTTCTTGAATTAGCGTCACAACAACTTACGTAAACATTTGCGTGAGAAACGCAGCCCGGACCGCGTAGATCGGCCCGGGCCTGCATCGTCCGTTGGGAAGTTGTGAACACACTGAAGTTTGATTTGCCCGAGCCATTCGGGTCGAACCTTGGGGAGTTAACTGATGAATTCGCGTAAAAATTTCAAGACGAGAGGGGCGCAGCGCACCGCGCTTGCTCTGGCACTGGGTATGGGCCTCAGCGGCTTGGCTTTTGGTCAGGCGACTACCGGTAGCATCTTCGGTCAGGCGCAGGCGGGTGACACCGTCTTGGTCAAGAGCACGTCGGGTATCACCCGGCAAGTTACGGCCGACACCTCCGGCCGTTACACGGTGGACTCCTTGCCGCTGGGCAACTACACGGTGACCCTGCAGCGCGACGGCCAGGCTGTCGACTCGCGCTCCAACGTCACGCTGCGCGTGGGTTCGGGTACCGAGGTTTCCTTCGGCGCCCAGAACGCCCAGAACCTGTCGGCGGTGACGGTGCAGGCCAACGCCCTGCCCAGCATCGACGTCAGCGGCGTCGACTCCCGTACGGTCATCACCGCCGAGCAGCTGGCCCGCCTGCCGCTGGCGCGCAGCGCCGAGGCGATTGCCTTGCTGGCCCCGGGCGTGGTCCAGGGCAGCGGCCTGTTCACCAACCTCACCGGTGGCTCGGTGGTGTCGTTCGGCGGCTCCTCGGTGACCGAGAACGCGTACTACATCAACGGCTTCAACACCACCGATCCGCTCAGCGGCTTCGGCGGCATCACCCTGCCGTACGGCGCCATCGACCAGCAGGAAATCATGAGCGGCGGCTACGGCGCGGCCTACGGCCGTTCCGACGGCGGCGTGATCAGCCAGGTCGGCAAGCGCGGCACCAACGAGTGGCACTTCGGTGGCCAGATCCAGTGGACCCCGAAGGGTCTGCGCGCCGATCCGAAGAACTGGTACTACGTCAACAAGGACGGCTCGCAGGGCAAGCTGCGCCAGTACCGCAAGAACAACAAGTCGTGGACCACCACGGTGGACGCCTACGTCGGCGGCCCGCTGATCCAGGACAAGTTGTTCCTGTTCGCCGCCGTCGAGGCCGAGCGCCAGCAGGGCGAGTCGACCGGCTCCAACGTGGCGCCGTTCGTTACCCATTACCGTTACGACAACCCGAAGTGGTACGGCAAGCTGGACTGGAACATCACCGACAGCAACATCCTCGAGCTGACCGGTGCGTCGAACAAGTCGTCCTACCAGGGCGTCTTCAACGACTTCAGCTACGCCACCCTGACCGAAGGCGGCTTCAACAGCAACGACACCCACACCAAGAACGGTGCGGACGTCTACTCGGCGAAGTTCACCAGCTACATCACCGATGACCTGACCGTCAGCGCGCTGTACGGCAAGATGAAGGGCACCTGGTACAGCAGCGTTGCCGACTACGATCCGACCTATCCGTACATCTTCGGCGCCCAGGACCAGAACCCCGCCCTCAACGGCGGCTCGACGATCACCAACAGCCAGACGGTGTCGACGATCAACCTGCCGGGTCACCGCTCGACCAACACCAACCTGCGCATCGACGTGAGCTACAAGCTCGGCGACCACACACTGACCGCCGGTATCGACAATCAGGACCAGAAGAACATTGACGGTGGTACCAAGTTCCCCGACGAGGGTCTTGGCTACGCGTGGGAATACAATGACTTCGGCGATCCCGATACTTACGTCATGGGTGGCCCGGGTACCGCTCAGCCGGGTGCCGATTGGCAGAACTCGCCGTGGGTGGCCAACACCGGCTCCCAGCCGGGTGGCGAGACCGGCTACTACGTGGCCCGTTACCGTTACCACGACAATGCCTCGGTGCGCGTGGCGCAGCGTGCGCAGTACGTCGAGGACAGCTGGCAGGTCAACGACCGCTGGCTGGTCAAGCTCGGCCTGCGCAACGACCAGTTCACCAACTACAACGCCGTCGGCCAGCCCTACCTGCGCCTGACCAGCCCGCAGTGGGCGCCGCGCGTGGGCTTCAGCTGGGACGTCAATGGTGATTCCAGCTTCAAGGTCTACGGCAACGCCGGTCGTTACTACCTCGCGCTGCCGACCAGCGTGGCGCTGCGCTCCGCCGGCACCTCGCTGTACACCCGCGAGTACTTCACGTACACGGGTATCGATGCCAACGGCATCCCGACCGGCCTGACCCCGCTCGACACCTACCTGGGTGCCGGTGCGCCCGTGTCGGCCAACGGCGAGTACGGCCAGGCACGCGATCCGAAGACCTCGGCCTCGACCAACCTGAAGTCGGAGTACCAGGACGAGTACATCCTCGGCTTCGACAAGAAGCTGGGCGACTCGTGGGTGTACGGCGCCAAGGCGACCTACCGCAACCTGCGCAACGCCATCGACGACGTCGGCGACAACGTCTCGATCATCGCCAAGATGAACGCGATGGGCATCGATCCGAACAGCTACGATGCCACCCAGGTGCCGGCGAGCATCCTGATCAACCCGGGCAGCACCTCCATCTTCAACATTCCGAAGCTGGGCGGCGGCTACTACACCGTGGAGATGGACTGGAAGAACGACTTCCACTTCAACACCACGATGAAGCGCAAGTACTATGGCCTGAACCTGTACCTGGAGCATCCGTTCGACGGCAAGTGGTACGGCAAGGTCGACTACCTGTTCTCGCGCAGCTACGGCAACAGCGAAGGCCAGGTGCGCTCCGACATCGGTCAGGATGACGTGTCGGCGACGGTGGACTGGGATTACGCCGCGACCATGGATTACGCCAACGGCGCACTCTCCAACGACCGTCGCCACCAGCTCAAGGCATACGGCTCGTACCAGATCGCGCCGGAATGGATGGTGTCGGGCAACCTGGCGATCCTGTCCGGTTCGCCGAAGACCTGCCTGGGCTACTACGGTGCTGCCCAGACCAACCCGGGTCTCGGCTACGGTCCGTACTACCACTTCTGCAAGGGTCAGCCGTCGCCTCCGGGCGCCACGCGCAACCCGTGGACCTACACGCTCAGCCTGAGCGCGGAGTACCGGCCGGAGTGGGCGGGCAAGAAGCTGGCCTTCAACGTGATGGTCAACAACGTGTTCGACAGCCAGAAGATCACGCAGACCTATCCGATCGAGGCAAGCTCGAGCTTCGGCCGTCCGTACAGCATGCAGACGGGTCGCTACGTCCGCTTCGGTGCTTCGTACGACTTCTGATGAGCTGAAGTAACACGCATGTGGTAGTTGCAAGGAGGCCGCCGGGGATGACCCGGCGGCCTTTTTTCGTGCCCGGCGTGCGTGCCGAAGGTGACTACATGACGGGATCTGCGCTGTCGCTCATCGCGAGCGCCGGCAATAATGGCCGGGAGAGCGGGCGCCGCCGCTCGTTGGCCGCAGCGAGACGACACACAAAGGACATTGCATGAGCCAGTTTGCACTGCTGGGCAAGCGGCGCTTTGCGCCGTTCTTCTGGACCCAGGCGCTGGGGGCGTTCAACGACAATGCGTTCCGCAATGCGCTGGTGATGCTGGTGGCGTTCCAGATGGGGCTGGGCGACCGCACGGTGTCGCTGTACACCAACCTCGCACCGGCACTGTTCATCATCCCGTTCTTCCTGTTCTCCGCCACGGCCGGGCAACTGGCCGAGAAGTACGAGAAGAGCCGGATCATCCGCTACGTGAAGCTGTTCGAGATCGGCGCGATGGCGCTGGCCGCGTACGGTTTCTACACGCACCACACCACGTTGCTGCTGGTCGTGCTGTTCATGATGGGCATGCATTCGGCCATGTTCGGGCCGATCAAGTACGCGATCCTGCCGCAGGCGCTGACGCCGGTCGAGCTGGTCGGCGGCAACGGGCTGGTCGAAATGGGCACGCAGATGGCGATGCTGATCGGCATGATCGCCGGCAACTCGCTGATGCTGGTGGCTGGCGTGGGGCCGCTGCTGGCGTCCGGCGCCACGATCGCGGTGGCAGTGGCCGGCTACCTGGCCTCTCGCCGGATTCCGCCGGCGCCGGCCACCGCGCCGGGACTCGAATTCAACTGGAACCCGTTCAGTGAGACCGCGCGGGTGCTGGCGATCACCCGCGCCGATCGCGCGGTGTTCAACGCGGTGCTGGGCATCTCGTGGTTCTGGTTCTTCGGCACGGTGCTGATCGCGCAGCTGCCGATCTACACGCGCGAGACGCTGGGCGGCGACGGCTCGGTCAACACGCTGGTGCTCACCTTGTTCTCGATCGGTACCGGTGCCGGCGCGCTGCTGTGCGAAAAGATGTCGGGCCGACGGGTGGAGATCGGCCTGGTTCCGCTGGGTGCGTTCGGGCTGACCGCGTTCGGTGTCGACCTGTACTTCGCGCGGCACGGCATGGCGTCCGTGCGCGGGCTGGACTGGCTGGCCTTCCTGCATGCCGCGGGCAGCTGGCGCATTGTGCTCGACCTCACCCTGGTCGGCGTGTTCGCCGGCTTCTACGTGGTGCCGCTATTCGCCTTCGTGCAGGCGCGTGCGCCGCGCGAGAGGTTGTCGCGGATCATCGCCGGCACCAACATCCTGAATGCGCTGCTGATCGTGCTGGCGGCCGGCTTCGGCCTGGGGCTGGGCGCGCTGGGGCTGGATGCGCCGCAGATCTTCCTCGCCGCGGCGCTGCTCAACGTGCTGGTGGCCTGGTACATCTTCACCCTGGTGCCCGAGTTCGTGATGCGCTTCATCACCTGGGTGCTGGTGAACACACTGTACCGGGTGCGCGCCGACGGCAGCGACCGGATTCCCTGGGAGGGGCCGGCGCTGCTGGTCTGCAACCATGTCAGCTTCATGGACCCGCTGCTGCTGATGGCGAAGCTGCGCCGACCGGTGCGCTTCGTGATGTATTACAGGATCTTCAACATCCCGTTGCTCAGTTTCGTGTTCCGCACCGCGAAAGCCATCCCGATCGCCGGGCAGAAGGAAGACCCCGCGGTGCTGCAGCAAGCCTACGACGCGATCGACGCCGCGCTGGCCGCGGGTGAGGTGGTGTGCATCTTTCCGGAAGGCGCGCTCACCGCCGACGGCGAGATTGCGCCGTTCCGCTCGGGCGTGGAGAAGATCCTGGCGCGCCGGCCGGTGCCGGTGGTGCCGATGGCGCTGCGCGGCCTGTGGGGCAGCGTGTGGAGCCGGCGTGACTCGATGCTGCGTCGAGCGCGCCTGCCACGACGGTTCCGGGCGAGGGTGGAACTGGTGGTGGACACGCCGCAGGCGCCGGCGCAGGTCTCGGCGGCGACGCTGGAGGCGCGGGTGCGCGAGCTGCGCGGCGAACGGGCCTGAACCGCCGACTCAGCCGATCCAGCCGCCGACTACCACCAGCGCCACTACGCTCAGCCACGCCAGCAACGCGCGCAGCAGCGCGCTGCGCAGGCGTCGCAGCTCGGCCAGCGGATCGCTGTGCTCTTCGGCGTAGCCGTCGCCGGCCTCGATGTCGATCAGCACGTCGGCCTGCGCCGCGGCACCGAGGAAACCCGGCGCGCTGGCGTACCAGCTGGTCGGTGCGGCCTGGTTGTGCCAGCGTCGCCAGGCATTGATTACCGCCTCCCAGTGGCCGACCACGGCCAGGGTGAAAGTCAGCAGCTGCGCCGGCAGCCAGTCCAGCGCGTTGGCCACGTAGCCGGCGGCGCGGCGGCTGTCCGTATCGAGCTGCAGCGCGTCGTCACGGCCCAGCGTCTGCGCCAGCCGGTACCCCAGCGCGCCGGCCGGGCCGAGCAGGAAGAACCACAGCAGCACGGCAAAACGCCGGCGCAACGCGGCATAGGCGATCGCCTCGCCCAGCGCCGGCGCGTTCCAGGCGACAGGTCGGCCATCGTCGGCCAGCGCCTGCGCCGCGGCTTCGCGGCTGGCGCCGTCCGGGGCGCCCAGGATCGCCTCCAGGTCGGCCTCGAACTCACGTGGACCGAGGCAGTACAGCAACACCGCCAGCGCGAACAGCAGCGGCAGCAGCTCGCCCAGCAGCGAGCGCCCGAGCAGCCACTCCAGCAGCGCACACAGCACCAGCGGCACCAGCAGGGTCAATGCCACGCGTCCACCACCGCTGGTGTCCGCCAGTTGTGCGACCCAGCGACGGAACAGGCCGTCACCGCGCCAGCGCGCCAATTGCGGCATGACGTGCAGCAGACCGAGGGCGACGAGGGCAACTAGCAAACGTATGGCCATGGCGGGGCGGGCTCGCAGACGGTGGCTGCCATTGTAAGCGACGGACTGCGGCCGACAGCAGCAGAGGCCGGTCGCTGCCGGGTCGCGTTCGTCGATCCGCAGCGGCCATGCTGTCGCGCTTGCGAACGTGCGTCAGGTCAGCCCGGCGTGGCGTCGGCCACCAGTGCGTCCAGCTCCAGTCCGGCCTGCTGGCGCAACCAGTACGCCAGCAGCTGGTAAGACACCGACAGGCGCGTGGATGGCAGGAAGCTGCCGTCGGCAATCCCGTCGGCGATCTGTTCGGGGGTGAACCAGCGCGCGTCTTCCAGTTCGTGGTCGCGCATGCGGATCTGCCGCGACGCGGCGGTGGCGATGAAGCCGACCATCAGCGAGGCGGGCATCGGCCACGGCTGCGAGGAGTGGTAGCGCACCGTATCGACGATCACCCCGGCCTCCTCGGCCACTTCGCGGCGCACTGCGTCCTCCAGCGCCTCGCCCGGCTCGACGAAGCCGGCCAGGGTGGAGTAGCGGCCGGGCGGCCAGCCGGCCTGGCGGCCGAGCAGGCAGGCGCCGTCGTGCTCGACCAGCATGATCACGGCGGCGTCGGTGCGCGGGAAATGCAGCCGCGCACAATCCGGGTTGGTGCATTGGGCGCGGTGGCCGGCGGCGACCAGCAGCAGCGGCGCGCCGCAGTGGGCACAGAAGCGCGTCTCGCGCTGCCAGTGCGACAGGCCCTTGGCATAGGCGAACAGGCCGGCCTCGTCGGCCGCCAGCTGCAGGCCGGCGCCGCGCAGGCTCATGCGGCGGGCGTCGAGCGCATGCTCCAGTTCGCCAATGCGACCGGTGTCGTCGACCACCAGCAGGAAGTGCGGGCGTTCGTACGCCATGCCGAGCAGGCTGGCGCGCAGGTCGTCGAGCCACTGCTCGCGTTCGTTCGCATCGAGCCAGCGCAACGCGTCGCGGTCGCGGTGCAAAAAGGCCTCGCCGGCGCCGTCCAGCAGCAGGTAGCGTGCCTGCGGCGAGCGGGCTTGTTCGACGATCCACACCGATTCGTCGCGCGATTCGGCGACGCGGTCGAGCACCAGGCTGAGCCCGGCGAAGGTGTTCAGCGGGGGCTGGATGGCCCGGTCCATCGGCGCCGTCTTCAGGCCGAGAACGAGGAGCCGCAGCCGCAGGTGGTCTTGGCGTTCGGGTTGCTGATCACGAACTGCGCGCCGCTGAGGTTCTCGGCGTAGTCGATCTGCGCGCCGCCGAGGTACTGCAGCGACAGCGGATCGCACAGCAGGGTCACGCCGTCGCGTTCGATCGCCAGGTCGTCCTCGGCCTGCGCCTCGTCGAAGGTGAATCCGTACTGGAAACCCGAGCAGCCGCCGCCGGAGATGTACACGCGCAGCTTCAGCGCCGGGTTGCCTTCCTCGGTGATCAGTTCATGCACCTTGTGCGCGGCGGCGGCGGTGAACACCAGTGGGGCGCCGCTGCTGCGGTAATCGGGAATCGCGACGAGAGTTTCCATGGCCATCTAGGTGGGGGCAGGGTGGACTGTAACCAAGCATACCGCGTCAGGCCGGCATCGCCTCGTCGAGCTCGGCGTCCGGTGCCGGCAGTTCGCGCGGCGTTTCCCCGGTCTGGCGCGAGATGCGGCCGTTGACCTGCGCACCGGCGGCCATTTCCATCGTGTGATAGCGCAGGTCGCCGTCGATGCGCGCCTGCGCCGCCAGCTCCAGTCGCACGCTGACGTTGACGTCGCCGGTCACGTGGCCGTTGATCACTGCCTGCGGCACATGGATCTCGCCGTGCACCTGGCCGTGCTCGCTGAGCGTGAATACGGCATCGTCGCCCTCGCCCAGCACGCTGCCTTCGATGCGGCCGTCCAGGTGCAGCGCGCCGCTGAAGCGCAGGTCGCCGCGGACCACCGTGCCGCGGGCGATCAGGCTGGTTTCGTTGCTGCTGTTGCGATCGTTGCGATCGCTGCGTCTACGGTTGAGCATCGCGGTCCCCTTCGGCGTTGGTGATGTTTCCGCTCAGTGCGGCGGCCCAGGCGACGGCACGGTTGACCGGTTCGCCACTGGCGGGCTGAATGCTGATGCGCAGCCGCGTCGGGCGGAAATCCGCCGGCAGCACGATGGTGCCGTGCAACTGCTGGAAATAGGTGAAACGGAACGGCAGGCCGTCCTTTTGCGCGGCATCGCCCAGCGCAGGCCAGTCCAGCCGCGCCACCCGGTCGCCGCGCAGGCCTTCCACGCTGACCAGAACATTGCCGGAAATCTCGTCGCCGCGTTTCGCGTTCTGGGTCAGGCTGAGGCTGATGTTCCAACCACGCGAGCCCACGATCGGCTGCAGCTTGACCTCCTGCAGCTTCAGCCCTTGCCGCTGGGCGTCGCCGCCGACCAGCCGCGAATAGAAACCCAGGTCGGCGCGCAGGCCGTTCAGTTCCTCCTCGCGTTGTGCCAGGGTGCCGCGCAGCGAACGGGTGGCGACCTCGTTGACCTGGGCCGCACGTTCCAGGTTGGCGACCTGCTGCTTCAAGTCGTCGATCTGGCCGCGCAGGGCACGCTGCTGGCGGTTGTCCACGGTGATTGGGGCGTTTGCCTGGCGCACCAGTACACCGACGATCAAGCCGACCGCCAGCAGGCTGCCGAGCCAGGCCAGACCCAGCCACAACCGGCGCCGGCGATGGCCGGTGTCGTCGTACCGGCGCACGACGAAGCGCGGAGGTGGTCGTGAGGCCATGCGGCGCGTTCCGGGGAAAGCCAGAGGTATAGCCCCGGCGCGACGAAAGCGTCAAGGAACGGACGCACGCTTCCGTTCGCCGCCTGCCGGCGGGTGGTGCGGCTCAGCCCTGCATCTTGCTCTGCAGATAGCGCTCCGCGCCGATGTCCTTGACCAGGCTGAACTGGGTTTCCAGCCAGTCGATGTGCTCTTCCTCGTCGTGCAGGATGTCCTTGAACAGGTCGCGGCTGACGTAGTCGGCGATGCCTTCGCTGTACGCGATCGCCTCGCGCAGATCCTTCACCGCGGCCAGCTCCAGATCCAGGTCGCCCTGCAACGATTCCAGGGCGTTCTCGCCGATGCGCAACTTGCCCAGGTGCTGCAGGTTCGGCAGCCCGTCGAGGAACAGGATGCGCTCGATCAGGTGATCGGCGTGCTTCATCTCCTCGATGGATTCCTTGTATTCGTGCTCGGCCAGTTCGGCGTAGCCCCAGTCCTTGAGCATGCGGTAATGCAGGAAGTACTGGTTGATCGCGGTCAGTTCGTTGTAGAGCGCCTTGTTGAGGAACTCGATGACCTTGGCATCACCTTTCATGGCTTCCACTCCGATAGAAGACAGCAAAGACCAGGACTATACAAATTCCACGCTTCGATGACGGGAATGAGAACGGCAACAGTTCGCCTCGCGGGAGCGGGGCGAACGCGCGTGCAGGCAAGAGGGTCAGGCGGCGGCGAGCGGCAGCTGACAGGTGATCTGCGACAAGGCTTGGTCGAAGGTGGCGCGCGCGTCGTGCTCGCAGCACCCGCAGCAGTCCGAGCAACCGGTGCGGGCCTGCAGTTCGGCGAAGGTACGCACGCCATCGGCAGCCTCGCGGCGGATGTCGTGGTCGGTGACGGCATTGCACATGCAGATGTACATGCCGCGCATTGGAACGCGAATGCGAATGATTGTCAACAATCAATCGACGGCCGCAACCGCATCCGTTCAGGCAGCGGCGCGGCCGTCACGGGGGCGGGTGGGCGGGTTCCCGGCGCCATCACGTGGCGGCAGCGTGCCCAACTGGACGCCGAACAGATCCTCGACCAGCGGCGCGAAATGCCGTAGCGCCCGCTCGTAGACCTGCCGCTTGAAATT
This sequence comes from Rhodanobacter sp. KK11, assembly GCF_033345435.1. NCBI lineage: Bacteria > Pseudomonadati > Pseudomonadota > Gammaproteobacteria > Lysobacterales > Rhodanobacteraceae > Rhodanobacter > Rhodanobacter sp. KK11. The sequence continues at coordinate 699,677 of NZ_JAWPMI010000005.1, read as the reverse complement.
GACCACATGCGCGGCGGGATACCAGAAGTCGACCCAGCGCCACAGATCGAACTCCGGCTTGTCGCAGGCGTCCAGCTTCAGCGCATCCTCGTCGCCGATCAGCCTGAGCAGGAACCAGACCTGCTTCTGGCCGATGCAGGTGGGGCGCTGGTGATGGCGTACATAGCGGTTCGGCAGGCGGTAGCGCAGCCAGCCGTGGGTGGCGCTGATCACCTCGACGTGATGGGGGGCGAGTCCGGTCTCTTCTCCCAGCTCGCGGTACATCGCCTCCAGCGGAGTCTCGTCCGAACGCATCCCGCCCTGCGGAAACTGCCAGCCGTCGCGATTGACTCGGCGCGCCCAGAACAGTTGGCCGTCCGCGTTCAGCAGTACGATGCCGACATTCGGACGATAGCCATCTGCATCAATCATGTCGCCTCCTGGGGCCGAACGGCGCGGCGTGGCCGGCAAAGCCGCAGCTGAGTCCCGTCACCGATTCAACCACAGCGCGTGAAGCAGCGGCAAGCAGCGGACTTGAACCTGCACGGCTACGCGACTAAACTGCCGCGCCCCGCCTGCATCGTCCTGATGCCGGTACGGCGGGTCTCCCCAAGGCTATGTAGCTCAGCCGGTTAGAGCACAGCACTCATAATGCTGGGGTCGGTGGTTCGAGTCCACCCATAGCCACCAATGGCCAGAGCGTGTGTTTTCCGCCGGTTCCTCATCGTCACGACACGCGGGCGTCCGCCATGCATATCTTCAAGGTGTTCCAGATCGAGGCAGCGCATCGGTTGCCGCATGTGCCGGCCGGGCACAAGTGTGCGCGGCTGCACGGGCATTCGTTCCGCGTCGAGATCCACGTGGCGGGCGAGCCGGATCCGCAGCTTGGCTGGGTGATGGACTTCGCCGACGTGAAGGCGGCGTTTGCGCCGCTGCATGACCAGCTCGACCATCATTACCTCAACGAGATCGAGGGGCTGGAGAACCCGACCAGCGAGGCGCTCGCGCGCTGGATCTGGCAGCGCCTGCAGTCGCGTCTGGCGGGACTGGACAAGGTGGTGGTGCATGAAACGTGCACCTCGGGGGCCAGCTGTAGCCGCGATAGTTTTTGACGCAATGCGATAGCCGGTGACGCTTCGTAAGTCAGTATGTTTCATGAACATTTGTTGACTGTGCTGGATGGATTCCCAAAATATATTGCATTGCACAAAAATGGCTGCTAGAGTGCTTGCCACTCCCCCATCCTCCACGAGGACGACGCCATGACGCAGCAACTCAACAACCAGCTTTTTGCTTTCACCAAGCAGTTCACCGACAGCGCGTTCAAGGCGCAGTCGCTGGCCCTGAAGGGCCTGGAGACGGTCGCCGGGCTGCAGCTCAAGGCGCTCGAGGAGCAGGCCAAGGTGTCTGCCGACTTCGTCGCCGAGGCGCTGGAGGCGCGCGACATCAATGGCCTGCGCAGCCTGTGGGAGAAGGGCGCCAGCCTGGGCCGCGACAACGCCGAGCGCGCCGTAGCGGTGTCGCAGGAGGTGCTCGCGGTCACCCAGAAGACCGCCGAGTCGCTGAATGCGCTTGTGCAGGAGCAGCGCCAGGCCGCCAACGACGCCGTCGCCGCGCCGGTGGCTGCGGCCAAGAAGGCCGCCGCCAAGTAATCCGGTCGTACCGTTGCAGTTCACGCGATGAAACAGGGCCGAGCTTCATGCTCGGCCCTGTTTGCGTGTGCTCGTGCAGGAGGCATGCAGTGCGGAGCTGGAGAGCGGATCACGGGACACGATGTCGCAGGCTGCACGGCTTGTTGCCTCAATTGCCGCACTGATATACTTCCGCGGATTGGATCGTGGCCCGCAGCTGTATCGGTGCCGCCTGAAGCAGGCCGCGCGGAGACGCTACGTGCTCAACAGTCTTGCCTCTGGTCGACGTCTCGCCTTGCGCATCGTCCTGCTGCAGCTTGCTGTGGCGTTGCTGGCTGGCCTGGGCTTCCTGCCGCTGGGTTATCGCGCAGCAGTGGCGGCGGTGGCAGGCGCGGCGGTAGTGGCGCTGGGTACCGCGCTGATGTCGGCGCGATTCTTCAGCGGTCTCGGCGGGGCTGGCCTGGTGTTGGGCCGTCTGCTGACGGGCATGTTCCTGAAGTGGATCGTGGTCGTCGGGGGGCTGGTCGTGATCCTGTTCCAATTCAAGTTGCCACCGCTGGCCGCCATCACGGGGTTGGCGGCGGCTTACGCGGTTTATCTGCTGGCGTTCAGATTCAAGGGTTGATCCATGGCAAGCGAGCCGACTGGCGGTCTTACCGAGTACATCCAACACCATCTGCAGCACCTGACCCCGCACACCAGCGAGGGCGGCTTCTGGGCGGTGAACATCGACTCGGTCACCGTGTCGCTGGTGCTGGGCGTGTTGTTCTGCCTGTGGTTCTGGCTGAAGGCGCGCAAGGCCACCGCCGGCGTGCCGGGCAAGGGCCAAGCCTTCGTCGAGATCGTGCTGGAGTTCGTCGACGGCCAGGTCAAGGACGTGTTCCATGGCGATCGCCGCGTGCTGGGCCCGCTGGCGCTGACCGTGTTCGTCTGGGTGTTCCTGATGAACGCGATGGACCTGCTGCCGGTCGACCTGCTGCCGTGGATCACCGAGATGTTCGGTATCAAGCACTTCCGCGCCGTGCCCACCGCCGACATCAACATGACCTTCGCGATGTCGCTGACGGTGTTCGTGTTGATCATCTTCTACAGCTTCAAGGCCAAGGGCGCCGGCGGCTACATGCATGAGCTGTTCACCGCGCCGTTCGGCAAGCATCCGCTGCTGTGGATTCCGAACTTCCTGCTCAACATGGTCGAACTGGCGTCCAAGCCGGTGAGCCTGGCGATGCGACTGTTCGGCAACATGTACGCCGGCGAGCTGGTGTTCATGCTGATCGCCGGCCTGTTCAGCGCCGGCGCCGGCCTGGCCGGCTGGGCGCTGTACGGCGCAGGCGTCATCGGCTACACGGTGTGGGGCATCTTCCACATCCTGATCATCTCGATCCAGGCGTTCATCTTCATGGTGCTGACGATCGTGTACATCTCGATGGCACACGATCACCACTGATCGGCGTTGTCGAAACCATCTGTTCAACCGCTTTGCCTTTTCCAGTTTGAATTTCTCAGGAGACCGTCGTGGAACTCATCACTCACATTGCTCAAGTCCAGTCCTTCACCGCCATCGCGCTGGGCCTGATCATCGGCCTCGGCGCGCTGGGTGCCTGTATCGGCATCGGCGTCATGGGTTCGAAGTTCCTTGAAGCCGCCGCCCGTCAGCCGGAGCTGGTGCCGCTGCTGCAGGGCCGCATGTTCCTGCTGGCCGGCCTGATCGACGCGGCGTTCCTGATCGGCGTGGCGCTGGCGATGTACTTCGCCGTGGCGAACCCACTGCTGTCGAAGCTGGCAGGCGCGTGAGCCCCCTGGCGACGCCGCGGCGTCGCCGTTGCGGCCCGGGTGTCGTGACGCCCGGGCCTGTTTCAACCCGCATTTACAGGTAACGCAGCGATGGATTTCAACGCGACCTTGATTGGCGAAATGATTTCGTTCGCCATCCTGATCTGGTTCAGCGTCCACTTCATCTGGCCGCACATCAACAAGGCCATCGAAGACCGCCAGATCAAGATCGCCGAAGGTCTGAACGCCGCTGAGCGCGCCCACGCCGAGCTGAAGAGCGCCGACGTCAAGGTCGCCGGCGAGATCAAGCAGGCGCGGCAGCAGGCCTCCGAGATCATCGACAAGGCCCAGCAGCAGGCCAATCAGATCATCGACAAGGCCCGTGCCGAAGCGATCGCCGAGATCAACCGGCTGAAGGCGGCGGCACAGGACGACATCGCCTCGATGGCGCAGCGTGCGCGCGACCAGCTGCGCGAGCAGGTTGGCGCATTGGCCGTGGCCGGTGCCAGCAAGATCGTGCAGCGCGAGGTCGACGCCTCCACGCACAAGGCCCTGCTCGACCAGCTCGCGGCCGAGATCTGATCCATGGCCCAGGCAATCACCCTCGCCCGCCCGTATGCCCGCGCCGCCTTCGAGGTGGCACATGCGGCCGGTTCGCTGGCTGAATGGTCGCAGTCGCTGGCGTTCGCCGCCGCGGTGGCGAACGATCCGCGCGTGGCCGGCTTCGGCAACGACCCGCGGGTGCTGCCGGCACAGCTGGTGGGCCTGCACCTGCCCGCCGGCATGGCGGCCGACAGCCCGTTCGGGCACTTCCTTGCCGAGATGGCCGAGCAGCGCCGGCTGGCGCTGTTGCCGGAAGTGGCTGAACTGTTCGAGGCGTTCAAGCGCGAGTCCGAATCGCAGCTGCTGGTCAAGGTGACCAGCGCGATGGCGCTCGACGCGGCCCAGGCCGAACAGCTCAAGGCTTCGCTGAAGCGTCGTTTCAAGCGCGAGATCGAACTGGACACCCGGGTCGATGCCTCGCTGCTGGCGGGCGTGGTGATCGATACCGGCAGCGAAGTGATCGACGGCTCGGCGCGTGGGCGGCTAGCGAAGCTGGCCGGCGCGCTCAGCCACTAGTTTCACGCGAAGTCCGTTTCGCGAAGAGCAAAACCGGCCGTCCGGGCCGGACAGATTGAGTAAACGCGAAGTCCGTTTCGCGAAGAGCAAAAACCGGCCATCCTTGGCCGGACTCTTAAAAAAGCATCCAATTTCGGGATAGATGACCATGTCCAGCAGCACACTGAATCCGTCCGAGATCAGCGAACTGATCAAGAGCCGCATCGAGCAGTTCAAGCTCGGTGCGGAAGCGCGCAACGAGGGCACCATCATCAGCGTGTCCGACGGCATCGTGCGCATCCACGGCCTGGCCGATGTGATGCAGGGCGAAATGATCGAGCTGCCCGGCAACGCGTTTGCGCTGGCGCTGAACCTGGAGCGCGACTCGGTCGGCGCGGTGGTGCTCGGCGAATACCAGCACCTGCGCGAGGGCGACACCGCCAAGACCACCGGTCGCATCCTCGAAGTGCCGGTCGGCCCGGAGCTGCTCGGCCGCGTGGTCGATGCGCTGGGCAACCCGATCGACGGCAAGGGCCCGGTCAACGCCAAGCTCAACGCGCCGATCGAGAAGGTCGCGCCGGGCGTGATCTGGCGCAAGTCGGTCGACCAGCCGCTGCAGACCGGCTACAAGTCGGTCGACGCGATGATCCCGGTCGGCCGCGGCCAGCGCGAGCTGATCATCGGCGACCGCCAGACCGGCAAGACCGCGCTGGCGATCGACGCGATCATCGCGCAGAAGGATTCCGGCATTAAGTGCATCTACGTCGCGATCGGCCAGAAGCGCTCGTCGATCGCCAACGTGGTGCGCAAGCTGGAAGAGAACGGCGCGCTGGCCAACACCATCATCGTGGTCGCCTCGGCGTCCGAGTCGGCTGCGCTGCAGTACGTCGCGCCGTACTCCGGTTGCGCCATGGGCGAATACTTCCGCGACCGCGGCCAGGACGCGCTGATCGTCTACGACGACCTGTCCAAGCAGGCCGTGGCCTACCGCCAGATCTCGCTGCTGCTGAAGCGTCCGCCGGGCCGCGAGGCGTATCCGGGCGACGTGTTCTATCTCCACTCGCGTCTGCTCGAGCGCGCCTCGCGCGTATCCGAGGAGTACGTCGAGAAGTTCACCAACGGCGAAGTGAAGGGCAAGACCGGTTCGCTGACCGCGCTGCCGATCATCGAGACCCAGGGCGGCGACGTGTCTGCGTTCGTGCCGACCAACGTGATCTCGATCACCGACGGCCAGATCTTCCTGGAGACCGACCTGTTCAACGCCGGCATCCGCCCGGCCGTGAACGCCGGCATCTCGGTGTCCCGCGTCGGCGGCGCCGCGCAGACCAAGATCGTCAAGAAGCTGTCCGGCGGCGTGAAGCTGGCGCTGGCGCAGTTCCGCGAACTGGCCGCGTTCGCGCAGTTCGCCTCGGACCTGGACCCGGCCACCCGCGCCCAGCTCGACCGCGGCCAGCGCGTCACCGAGCTGATGAAGCAGAAGCAGTATTCGCCGCTGTCGATCGCCGAGTTGGCGCTGTCGGTGTACGCCGCCGAGCAGGGCTACCTCGACGACCTGCCGGTGAACCAGGTGCTGGCGTTCGAGAAGGGCCTGCACGCGTTCATGCACCAGAACCACGCCGACCTGATGAAGACCATCGTGGCCACCGGCAACTGGGACAAGGACATCGAGGCCGTCTTCAAGGCTTCGCTGGACGAGTACAAGAAGACCGGCAGCTGGTAATACGGGTAGTGGCGAATCGGAAGGGAGGCAATCTTCTCCCTTCCCACCAGCGAGCATAACGAGCGGGTAGAGCATGGCAAGCGGACGCGAAATCAAAACCAAGATCAAGAGCACGCAGAACATGCGCAAGGTGACGCGCGCGCTCGAGATGGTCTCGGCCTCGAAGATCCGCAAGGCGCAGGATCTGATGAAGGCCTCGCGCCCGTATGCGCGCTCGATGCGCAAGGTGATCGCGCACGTGGCCCAGGCCAGCACCGATTTCAGCCATCCGTTCCTGGTCCAGCGCGACAGCGTGGCGCGGGTCGGCTACATCGTGGTGTCGACCGACCGCGGCCTGTGCGGCGGCCTCAACTCCAACCTGTTCCGCCGCCTGCTGCCGGCGATCGCCGAGTGGCAGAAGCAGGGCGTGCAGGTCGACGTGGTGGCGATCGGCCAGAAAGCGGTGGCGTTCTTCCGCCGCCTGAAGGGCGTCAACCTGGTCGGTAGCGTCAGCCACCTCGGCGAGAAGCCGAAGCTCGAGCAGCTGGTCGGCGTGATCAAGGTGATGCTGGACGCCTACCAGGCCAATGGCCTGGATCGCGTGTTCCTCGCCTACAACGACTTCGTCAACACCATGACGCAGAAGCCGACCATCGACGCGCTGCTGCCGCTGCCGCTGGTGGCAGCGGAGATGGAGGAGCACCAGGCGGCCGGCGAGTCGGCTTATGCCGGTGTGAAGCTGGAGTCCAGCCACGACTGGGACTACATCTACGAGCCGGACGCGCAGACCGTGCTGGAGCACGTGCTGACCCGCTACATCGAGTCGGTGGTGTATCAGGCGGCGCTGGAGAACCTGGCCAGCGAGCACGCTGCGCGCATGGTCGCGATGAAGAGCGCATCGGACAACGCGAACAAGGTGATCGACGAACTGACCCTGGTCTACAACAAGGCCCGCCAGGCCGCGATCACCCAGGAAATCTCGGAAATCGTGGGCGGCGCGGCAGCGGTGTAAGTGGATATAAGTGCGATCGTCCGTGATCGCAGAGCAAGATCAAAAAGCAGCCATCCATGGCTGCACTCTAAACAAGAGCGACGCTTCGGCGGCGCTGACATGAAATCTCAAAGATCCATCCGGAGCTATCAGCATGAGCCAGGGCAAAGTTGTTCAGATCATCGGTGCGGTCATCGACGTGGAGTTCCCGCGTGACCAGGTGCCGCAGGTGTACGACGCGCTGAAGATCGACGGCACCGAAATCACGCTGGAAGTGCAGCAGGTGCTGGGCGACGGCATCGTGCGCACCATCGCGCTCGGTTCCACCGAGGGTCTGAAGCGCGGCCTCGCGGCGCGCAACACCGGCGAAGGCATCAAGGTGCCGGTCGGCAAGGCCACCCTGGGCCGTATCATGGACGTGCTCGGCAACGCGATCGACGAGGCCGGCCCGATCGGCGAGCAGGACCGCTGGGTGATCCACCGCGAGGCGCCGAGCTACGCCGACCAGGCGGCCGCGACCGACCTGCTGGAAACCGGCATCAAGGTGATCGACCTGGTCTGCCCGTTCGCCAAGGGCGGCAAGGTCGGCCTGTTCGGCGGCGCCGGCGTGGGCAAGACCGTGAACATGATGGAGCTGATCAACAACATCGCCAAGGCGCACTCGGGCCTGTCCGTGTTCGCCGGCGTGGGCGAGCGTACCCGCGAGGGCAACGACTTCTACCACGAGATGAAGGACTCCAACGTGCTCGACAAGGTCGCGATGGTGTACGGCCAGATGAACGAGCCGCCGGGCAACCGCCTGCGCGTCGCGCTGACCGGCCTGACCATGGCCGAGTACTTCCGCGACGAGAAGGACGAGACCGGCAAGGGCAAGGACGTGCTGCTGTTCATCGACAACATCTACCGCTACACGCTGGCCGGTACCGAGGTGTCCGCGCTGCTCGGCCGCATGCCGTCGGCGGTGGGCTACCAGCCGACCCTGGCCGAGGAAATGGGCGTGTTGCAGGAGCGCATCACCTCGACCAAGACCGGCTCGATCACCTCGATCCAGGCCGTGTACGTGCCCGCGGACGACCTGACCGACCCGTCGCCGGCCACCACCTTCGCCCATCTGGACGCGACCGTGGTGCTCTCGCGCAACATCGCCAGCCTGGGCATCTACCCGGCGGTGGACCCGCTCGACTCGACCAGCCGCCAGCTCGACCCGAACGTGATCGGCCAGGAGCACTACGACGTGGCCCGCAAGGTGCAGGGCACGCTGCAGCGCTACAAGGAGCTGAAGGACATCATCGCGATCCTCGGCATGGACGAGCTGAGCGAAGAGGACAAGCAGGCCGTGGCGCGCGCGCGCAAGTGCGAGCGCTTCTTCTCGCAGCCGTTCCACGTGGCCGAGGTGTTCACCGGCTCGCCGGGCAAGTACGTGTCGCTGAAGGAGACCATCCGCGGTTTCAAGATGATCGTCGACGGTGACGTCGACCACCTGCCGGAGCAGGCGTTCTACATGGTCGGCGGCATCGACGAGGCGATCAAGAAAGCGGAAGAGATGGGCGCCAAGAAGGCCGCCTGATCCTCCGGGCGGACCGCGCGTCCGTCCGTCGCCTCAAGCATCTGGAATCTGAGTCATGACCCACACCATTCGCGTCGACATCGTCAGTGCCGAAGCCGAGATCTTCTCCGGCGACGCGACGATGGTCGTCGCCACCGGCGAGATCGGCGAGCTCGGCATCACGCCGCGCCACGCACCGCTGATCACCCGTCTCAAGCCGGGCCACGTCGACGTGCTGCTGACCGGTGGCGAGCGCCAGCAATTCTGGATTTCCGGCGGCATGCTGGAAGTGCAGCCGCAGGTGGTCACCGTGCTGGCCGACACCGCCGCGCGCGCCGCCGACCTGGACGAGGCCTCCGCGCAGCGCGCCAAGAAGGAGGCCGAGGACGCGCTGGCCAACCGCACCGACGCGATGGAAATCGCCGAGGCGCAGGTCAAGCTGGCCGAGGCGATCACCCAGCTGCAGGCGCTGGAGCGCCTGCGCAAGAGCCTCAAGCACTGAGCTTGTGCGCTCTTCCGTGAGCGCAGAGCAAAGTCAAAAGGCGGCCATCCGTGGAATGAGGGTTGTGCACTCATCCATGAGTGCAGAGCGGGATCAAAAGGCGGCCGTCCATGGCCGCACTCCCAATAGAAGCGGTCGCTTCGACGGACATTGCGCAGAAGAACGCCGGCCTTGTGCCGGCGTTTTCGTATCGGCAGGATGCGAGCCTGGCTGCACAGGGAAGAGCCGATGACCGGATCGATGCCCACATTCCGCCATGGCGGCTGCGTGCTGTTGCTGCTGCTGGCCGGTTGCGCCATGCCACGCCACGCGCCACCGCCGCCGGCCATCGGTGACGCGTCGTGGCGTGGGGCCGTGCAGCCCGGCACGGTGCGCTACCAGCTGGCGCTGGGCGAGGTCTCCAGCGGCGGCACAGCGATCCGGCGCGTCGTGCCGATCTATCCGGCCGGTCAGCTCGCCGCGTGCCCGCCGCCGCAGGAGGTGCCGGCCCTGCTGATCGTGGATCAGGCCGGCAGGGTCGGCGAGGTGCGCGTGGCGGACGAGGCGCAGGCGGATGCCGATCGGCGCGCCTTCATCGCCGCGGTGCGCACGGCCGCGCTGCAGTGGCAGTTCAATCCGTTGACGATCAATCGCTGGGCCGCCGATGCCGACGGCAACAGCCATGTAGTGGACAGCGAGACAAAACCGTTCAGCCTCGACTACGTGTTCCGTTTCGAATGCCATGCCGGCAAGGGCATGGTGTCGTCCGCGGACACGAAGCCCTGAGCCCTGCCCCGTCAGCGAGCGGGCAGAACGGGCTGATATGCTTTTTCGATCGGAATGCGCCAGGGCTCCATCCATGAACCAGACTCCTCTCCACGTCGTCATCCTCGCCGCCGGCGCCGGCACGCGGATGAAATCGAACCGGGCCAAGGTACTGATGCCGCTGGCCGGGCGGCCGTTGCTGGCGCACGTGATCGACACCGCGCGGGCGCTGCAGCCAGCGGCCATCCACGTCGTCTACGGCCATTGCGGCGAGCAGGTGCGCGCGGCGTTCGCCGACCAGCCTGACCTGCGCTGGGTGCTGCAGGCCGAGCGGCTGGGCACCGGTCATGCGGTGGAGCAGGCGCTGGGCGAGGTGCCCGACGGCGCGCGCGTGCTGGTGCTGTACGGCGACGTGCCGCTGACCCGGGTCGAGACCCTGCAGCAGCTGGCGGCGGCGGAAGGCGGCTTCAGCCTGCTCACCATGCGGCTGACCGAACCGCGCGGCTACGGCCGCGTGCTGTGCGACGGCAACGGCCACGTGCGGGCGGTGATCGAGGAGAAGGACGCCGACGAGGAGCAGCGTGCCGTCAACCTGGTCAACACCGGCATCCTGGTCGCGCCTGCCGCCGCGCTGCGCGTCTGGATCGCCGGGCTCGACCGCGACAACGCGCAGGGCGAGTACTACCTCACCGACATCTTCGCGATGGCGAACGAGGAGAAGCGCCCCGCGCTCGGCGTGGAGTGCGCCGATCCGGTGGAGGCTTCGGGCGCGAACGATGCGCTGCAGCTCGCCGGGCTGGAAGCCGAGTATCGCCAGCGCGCGGCGCGTGCGCTGATGCGCAACGGCGTGCGCCTGGCCGATCCCCTGCGTATCGACGTGCGCGGCGCGGTCGAGGCCGGCCACGACGTCGAGCTGGACGTCGACGTGATCCTGGAAGGCCACGTGTCGCTCGGCGACGACGTGCGCATCGGCGCGTTCACCCGGCTGAAGGACGTGCAGCTGGCCGCCGGCACGGTGGTGCTGCCGCACTGCGACCTCGACGGCGTGGTCACCCACGGCCCGTGCACCATCGGCCCATTCGCGCGGCTGCGCCCCGGCACCGAACTCGACGCCGGCGTGCACGTGGGCAACTTCGTCGAGACCAAGAAGACCCATCTCGGCGAAGGCAGCAAGGCCAACCACCTGAGCTACCTCGGCGACGCCGTGGTGGGCCGCGGCGTCAACATCGGCGCCGGCACCATCACCTGCAACTACGACGGCGTGAACAAGTTCGCCACGCGCATCGGCGACGGTGCCTTCATCGGCTCCAACAGCGCGCTGGTCGCGCCGGTGACGATCGGCGCCCGGGCCACCATCGGCGCCGGCTCGGTGATCACCCGCGACGCGCCCGACGGCGAACTCACCGTGGCGCGCGGCAAGCAGCAGACGTTTCCCGGCTGGAAGCGGCCGGTGAAGCAGGCGTAGCCGAAGCGGCGGCGTAAGCCGCGGCCGGTGATCCAGGTCAGTGCCGGCGCGGCGCTGGCCCGGCATGCTGGCGGCATCGACAGCGCGCGATGTCCATGCCGGCGGATCACGCGACGAAAGGCTGTCGTCGCCTTCCTCCCCGTTACCGGATGCACCATGTCCCCGACCACCCTCATCCCCAGCCTGCGGCATGACCATGCGCAGATGCGCGATCTGCTGGAAACCGTACGCCGCCACGGCGTTTCCAGCGCCCAGGGCCATCAGTACCTGAAACAGGCGCGCCGGCTGATCGTCGAACACCTGCAGCGCGAAGATGCGCTGCTGTATCCCGCCCTGCGCGGCTGTGCGGAAACCCAGGCGCTGGCCGACGCGTACGCCAACGAGATGCAGGAGCTGTCGCGCGAGATCCTGGCGTTCTTCGACGGCATGGAAGGCGAACACGACGACCTGGTGTTCGCGCGCGGCTTCGGCAGGGTGATGGGTACGCTCAACAAGCGCTGGACGCGCGAGGAAGTGCGCTTGTACCCGGCCTACGATGCGCATTGCGGCGGAGCAAAGAAGGTCGGCTGAGCGCTGGCGCGACGCTGCCTAGGCGTAGCGCCAGCCGTCGATCTCCACCAGCAGTTCGCGGCGGCAGATGTCGCCGTGCAACAGCAGCAGCGGCACGCCGGGCAGGCGGTGCTGCAGGAACTCGCGCACGCGCTCGGCATCCGCCGCATGGCGCACGTAGGTCTTCAGCGGCGAGCGGGCGTCGAAGCCGGCGGCCATGCCGGCGCTGCTCAGCAGCGCTTCGAGGTTGGTCAGGGTCTCGGCCAGCTGGGCGTCCAGGTTGTCCTGGTGTGCCGAGGCGTGGCCGACCACGGCGGCGGTGCCGGAGATCGCCAGCGCATCGTGCGCCGGCAGCACCATGGCGCGAGCGAAGCTGGGCGGAGTGCGCCCGTACTGGCGCGGGTAGCGCCAGGCGCTCACCTGGCGCGGGTTTTCCACGCGCAGGCCGCCCTGATCGCAGGCCAGCAGGTAGACCTGCAGCCGGTGCGGATCGCCGTGGTGGCCGATCGCGGTGGCGGCAGGGAAGCCTTCGGCGAAGAAGTCGCCCATGCCGGCGGCGCGGCCGTCGCAGAAATGCTTGTAGCGCTCGGCGTCGCCTTCGCCCTGATTGATCGCGCCCAGGTAATTCCACACACGCTGCACGTGCCGTTCGTCGCGCGTGGCGACGAAGCGGTGCAATTGCTCGTAGGCCAGCCGGGCGGCAGCGATGGGGCCGCCGTGTTGGTGCTCGTCCAGTTCGATCGAGGCGAACAGCCAGCCGCCACCGGCCGACCAGCACAGCGCGCCGTCGCTGCCGCAGCTGACCGGTGCATCGACCTGCCACAGCTCCAGCGGCGCGCTCGCGTCGAGCGTTTCCAGCGCCACCGGCAGGTAGCGTGGGTCGGTGCTGGCCGGGGCGCCGGCACCGAAGCCGAACAGTGCCAGCGTACCGGCTTCGGCCAGCAGCGCGGCGGCCTCGGCCGCACGGTAGGAGACCCGCGGTGCACGGCGCGGCTGCGGCTCGATCTGGGGTTTTTCACAGCTCTGCATGGTTGCCTGAAAGCGGGGACGACAAGGGCGCTATGTTACACTTCGCGCCCACTGCCACCGGGGGGAGGCAATGCATTCAGCGTACGGAACCGAGCATGGCGGAACAGACAGCGGCGCAGCACGAATTGGCCACCTTGGTCGTGGAATGCCTGAATCTCGACTCCGTAACCCCCGAGCAGATCGATCCCGATGCGCCGCTGTTCGGCGGCGAACTGGGGCTGGACTCGATCGATGCGCTGGAAATCGCCCTGGCCGTATCCAAGCGCTACGGCTTCCAGCTGCGTTCGGACAACCCGGACAACCGGCAGATCTTCACCAGCCTGCGCACGCTCTCCGCGCATGTCGAGCAGCATCGCGCCGGCTGAGGCCGGCGGTTCGGTCCGGTCGCGCCCGCCACACTCCCTTCATGCGGCGTTCGCATGCCCGTGGCACGCTCGCGGCTCCGGCGGAGCCGATGCGGAATCCGGCATGACGTCCTCTTCACTTTCGCCCGACCACGCCACGCGGCGCTACGGCCTGCTGTTGTTGCCGGCCTATCCGCTGCTGGCGATCGCCGGCGTGTTGACGCAGCGGCAGGTGTTCGCGCTGCTGGCGCTGGCCCTGTTGCTGACCGCGCTGATGCTGCCGCAGCTGCTGGCGCGTCGGGTGCTGCCGTGGCTGTCGTGGTCGGGCGCGCAGGCCGGGTTGTTGGTGGCATGGCGGTGCGGCCTGGCCGGGCTGCTGCTGGAGGCGGTGCCGGTACTGATCAACGCCTTGCTGGCCGGCTGGTTCGGCCGAACGCTGGGCACGGCCGAGCCGCTGGTGGCGCGTTTCATCGTCGCCATCGAGGGTGACGAGCGGCTGCGTCAGCCCGGGGTGGCCGCCTATGCGCGCCAGATCACCTGGTTCTGGGCGGTGTTGCTGGCTGCCCAGGCGCTGCTGCTGGCCGTGCTGCTGCTGTGCGCCGACCACGACGGGCTGTTGGCGCGCGTCGGCGTGGTCTCGCCGCTGCCGGTGCCCGCGGGCTGGGCCGCGACATGGCTGCATCTGGGCGGCTATCTCCTGCTGGCGGCGGCCTTCACGCTGGAATACGTCTATCGCCGCTGGCGGCTGCGTCATCTGCATCATCCCGGTCTGCACGACATGCTGTTGCAACTGGCGCTGCACTGGCCGCAACTGCTGCGCGGCAAGCGCCCGGCGGCACCATGAACGCCGGCTTCGAACAAGCGCTGCGCATCGGCGCGGAGCATCCGGCGCTGCCCGGCCACTTCCCCGGTGCGCCGCTGGTACCGGGCGTGGTGCTGCTGGAGCAGGTGGCGCTGGCCCTGCGCACCTGGCGCGGCCAGCGGCTGGGCCGCGTGCTGGAGGCGAAATTCGCGGCGCCGTTGCTGCCGGAGCAGACCGCCACGCTGCGCCTGACGGCTGCCGAGGGTGCGCGCGCCCGCTTCGAGATCCGGCGTGACGGCATGCTGCTGGCGCGCGGCCTGGTCGAGGGAGCGGCATGAGCGCGCAGGGGCACTGGCAGAGCCGGCCCGAAGGCGGCGGCCGCTTCGCGCTGTGGCTGATCCGCACCATCGCGCTGCATGGCGGCCGCCGGCTGGGCCGCCTGTGCCTGTACCCGATCACGCTGTACTTTTTCCTGCGTCGCGCGCCGGAACGGCGGGCCTCGCGCCAGTACCTGCAGCGCGTGTTCGGCCGGCCGGCCACGACATGGCAGGTACTGCGGCACATCCATTGTTTCGCCGCCACCACCCTGGACCGGATCTTCCTGCTTGCACACGGCGAGCGGTCGTTCCGGATCGAGACCGAAGGCCTGGACCTGCTCGACCAGCGCCTCGCGCAGGGCCGCGGCGTGCTGCTGTTCGGCTCGCACCAGGGCAGCTTCGAGGCGCTGCGGGCGCTCGGCGCGCGCCGCCCGGAGATGCCGCTGCGCGTGGTACTGGACAAGCAGAAGACCCCGGCGATGACCGAACTGCTCGAAGCGCTGGCGCCGGACGTGGGTGCCTGCGTGATCGACGCGGCGCAGGACGGCACCACGATCGCGCTGGCGATGGCCGAGGCCTGCCACGACGGCGCGCTGGTGGCGATGCTGGCCGACCGCGGTCGCGGCCACGAGGTATTGCGGCACACCGGTTTCCTCGGTTCCTCCGCGCCGTTCCCGATCAGCCCGTGGCTGCTGGCGCATACGCTGCAGGTGCCGGTGGTGCTGTGTTTCGGCCTGTACCTGGGCGGCAATCGCTACAAGCTGATCTTCGAGTCGTTCAGTGATCGGGTGGAGGTCCCGCGGCATGATCGCGGCTCGGCGCTGGATGCGTTGATTGCCCGCTACGCGCAACGGCTGGAACACTACGTGCACGTCGCTCCTTACAACTGGTTCAACTTCTATGATTTCTGGCAAGACGCGCCTGTGGCTGATGGGCCTGCTGCTGCCGCTGTGGGCGAGCGCGTCGGCGTCTGAGCCGACGCCGGCCGCGTCGTCCGCACCGGCGCTGATCGCGGCCCTGGGCCAGCCGGCGCCCGCGCACACCGCGTTCGCCGAGGCGCGCTTCCTGCAGGTGCTCGACCGCCCGCTGGTGGTCTCCGGCGAATTGTCGTGGCTGGGCGGCGACCGGCTGCAGCGCCGCGTCGATCGTCCGCAGCAGGAAACGTCCACCATCGCCGACGGCGAGGTGACCCAGCAGCGCCCCGGCAAAAGTCCGCGCCGCTTCTCGCTGAAGCGTGCGCCGCAGCTGCAGGTGTTGCTGGACAGCTTCGTGGCGCTGCTCGGCGGCGATGCCGCGCGCCTGCAGCAGGCGTTCGAGATCCGCCAGCACGGCGACGCGGCGGGTGCGTGGACGCTGACCCTGGTGCCGCGCGACGCCCGCGTGGCGAAGACCGTCGCCAGCATCCGCATCGACGGCTACGCGAAGGTCTCGCGCTGCATGCACATGCAGGAAGCCGACGGCGACCTCGCGGTCGACCTGCTGGGCCCGCTGGCCGCGCGGATGCCGGCCGAACCCACCCGTGAGGCGCTGCAGGCGCTGTGCCAGGGCGAGCCCTGAGCATGCGCCGGAGCGCCCGCGCGGCACTGCTGATTGGATGGCTGCTGGCGCTGGCCGGGCTCGGCTGGATGATCAGTCAGCGCCTGCACGTCAGCACCGACCTGCGCAGCTTCATGCCCGCGCCGACCACGCCGGACCAGCGCCTGCTGATGGAGCAGGTCGGCGAGGGGCCGGGTTCGCGCTTGCTGCTGCTCGCCATCGGCCGCTCCTGCGCATCCGGCAATTGCTCCTTGCATTGCTCTGACTCCGGCATCCCTGCCGTCGCCTGCGCTCGCGGCACTGGGCCATCCATGGCCGGCGCTGGACAGTCCGACGCGAAGCTGGCGGCGCTGAGCCAGGGCCTTGCCGCCGCGCTGAAGAAAGACCCGCGCTACAGCCAGGTGCTCAACGGCAGCTTCGATCTCGCTGCACTGGATGCCAACCTGCTGCCGTACCGTTACCTGCTGTCGCCCACGCTGGATGCGCAGCCGCTGGACGAGGCGTACCTGGCCGACCAACTGCAGCAGCGGCTGGACGACCTGTCCTCGCCCGCGGCCAGCCTGCTGAAAGGCCTGCTGCCGCGCGACCCCACGCTGGAAGTGCTGAAGCTGGCCGAAGCATGGGCACCGGCGAAGTCGCCGGAGTTGCGCGATGGAGTGTGGTTCTCGCCGCAGGGCGAGGCGTTGCTGCTGGTGCAGACGGCGGCCGCGGGTTTCGACCCGGGGGCGCAGCAGCAGTCGATCGACGGCATCCGCCAGACCTTCGCTGCGCTGCCTGACAGCGCCGGAGCAGCCCTCGAGCTGAGCGGACCGGGCTACTTCAGCATGGTGGCCGCGGCGCAGACGCGGCATCAGGCCGACTGGATCGGGCGCATCTCCACCGTCGGTTTCATCGCGCTGCTGCTGCTCGCCTACCGCAGCTTCAGCTCGCTGCTGCTGTCCGCGCTGCCGATCGCCAGCGCCGCACTGGCCGGCATCGCCGCACTGACGCTCGCCTTCCCCGAAGTGCACGGCATCACCCTGGCGTTCGGCTTCACCCTGCTTGGCGTGGCGCAGGAATACCCGATCCGCGTGCTCAGCCACCGCCGCGCCGGCGAGGATGCGCTGGCCAGCGTGCGTGCGTTGTGGCCGCTGCTGCTGACCGCGATTGCCTCGGCCTGCATCGCCTACCTGGCGTTCTACGCGTCCGGCGTGAACGGGCTGAAACAGCTGGCCGTGTTCACCATCGTCGGCCTGCTGGTGGCCGGCTTCAGCACGCGCTATCTGCTGCCGCACCTGCTGCCGCGACGCGTGCGCGACGTGGCCGACATGCGCTGGCTGATCGAGGCGCGCCGCTTCGTCGACCGCCTGCCGCGCCCGCGCTGGATTCCCGTGCTGGTCGCCGCGGCGGTCGTGGCGATGCTGGCGCTGGCCCGCGGCCCGTTCTGGCAGGACAACCTCGCTGCGCTGACTCCGTTGCCGCCGGATCTGCTGCAGCACGATGCGCGCCTGCGCGAGGCGTTGGGCGCGCCGGACGTGCGCTACCTGCTGGTGCTCGAGGCGCCGACTGCGCAGGGCGTGCTGGCGCTGTCGGAGCAACTGCAGCCGCGGGTCGATGCGCTGCTGGCGCAACACGCGGCCGATGCGCTGGAACTGCCGTCGCGCTATCTGCCGACGGTGGCGTTGCAGCGCGAACGCCAGCAGAAGCTGCCCGATCGTGCCACGCTGCAGCACGCGCTGGACGAAGCGTCGCAGGGCCTGCCGTTCCGTGCCGACCTGTTCCAGCCGTTCGTCGACGATGTGGAAGCCGCACGCCAGCTGCCGCCGCTGACGCCGCAGCGTTACGCGCAGACTCCGCTGGGCCAGCGCCTCGCCGCGATGCTGGTCGAACGCGACGGCCACTGGCTGGGCCTGGGCACGGTCAGCGGGGTGCACGACGTGGCTGCGCTGCAGGCGCTGGGCGAAAACACGCGCGGCGCGGTGCGCCTGCTCGACATGAAGGCGGCCTCGGAGTCGCTGGTGGTCGACTACCGCACGCGTATCCTGCAGGCCTTGCTGGTCGCCGCAATTTCGCTGGTGCTGACCATCGCCTTCGCGCTGCGCAGCCTGCGCCGCGCCTGGCACGTGCTGGCGCCAATGACCCTGGCCACCTTCCTGGTGCTGGCGGTGGAGCGCGTGGCCGGCATCGAGATCTCGCTGTTCCACCTGGTCGCGCTGATCCTCGCCGGCGGCCTCGGCCTGCACTACGCGCTGTTCTTCGAGCGCGATACCGGCGACCCGGCCGAGCAGCGGCGCACCCTGCACGCCACCCTGGTCTGCGTACTGTCCGCGCTGCTGGTGTTCGGCATGCTGGCGTGGGCCACGATCCCGGTGCTGCGCGCGATCGGGCTCACCGTGAGCCTGGGCGTGGCGTTCCATTTCTGTCTGTCGATCCTGATGGCGCCGCATGCTCGACAGGACTGACTGGGCTCACCTGATCCCGCACGCGGGCGCGATGTGCCTGCTCGACGCGGTGCTGGCGTGGGACGAACGCAGCATTCATGCGATCAGCGCCGGCCACGCGCGCGCCGACAACCCGCTGCGCGGCCCGCACGGACTGCACGCCGTGTACCTGGCCGAATACGGCGCGCAGGCGATGGCGGTGCACGGCGCGCTGCTGGCGCGGTCGCGCGGCGACGAGACGGTGCGCCCCGGCATGCTGGTCAGTCTGCGTGACGTGCAGCTGTTCGAGGAATACGTCGACCGGCTCGATGGCCCTCTGGACGTCCACGCCGAATGCCTTTACGCCGACGACGGCGGCGCGCAGTATGCGTTCCGCGTCGGGCATCGGGGCCGCCTGCTCGCCAGCGGGCGTGCCGCGGTGCTCCATCCTGCCCGCTGATTCGGAGCGAATTCCATCATGTCCGAAGCGAAGAATGCACGTCGCGCCCTGGTCACCGGCGGCAGTGGCGAGCTTGGCGGCGCGATCTGCCACGCGCTTGCCGCGGCCGGCTGGCACGTCGTCGTGCACGGCCACCACAGCCTGACCCGGGCCGAGGAAACCGCCGCGGCGATCGTCGCCGGCGGCGGCAGCGCGCAGGCGCTGGCGTTCGACGTCACCGATGCGGAGGTGACCCGCGCCGCGCTCGACGTGCTGCTCTCCGAAGGGCCGATCCACGCGCTGGTCAACAACGCCGGCATCCACGACGACGCGCCGATGGCCGGCATGAGCGACGAGCAGTGGCACCGCGTGATCGACGTCTCGCTGCACGGCTTCTTCCACGTCACCCGGCCGCTGCTGTTGCCGATGGCACGCGCGCGCTTCGGCCGCATCGTCTCGATCGGCTCGGCGGCGGCGCAGCTGGGCAATCGCGGCCAGACCAACTACGCCGCGGCGAAGGCGGCCCTGGTCGGCGCCAGCAAGTCGCTGGCGCGCGAGATGGCCTCGCGCGGGATCACCGTCAACGTGGTCGCACCCGGGGTGATCGAGGGACGCATGGCCGAGGCCGCGTTCCCGCCCGAGCGCATCCGCGAGCTGGTGCCCGCGCAGCGTGCCGGCAAGCCGGAGGAGGTCGCCGCGCTGGTGGCGTTCCTGTGCTCGGACGCGGCCGGCTACATCAACGGCCAGCTGATCGGCGTCAACGGCGCGATGGGTTGAGGCTCTTACGCCAGGGTGTCGTCGACGACGCGCGGCGTGCCGCGCGAGCGGCGATAGCTGTCGACGAGGTGGCCGTAGTGGACGACACGGCCGATCGTGTAGAGCGTGATGCGGGTGACGTCGCGCACCGGCCTGAGGTGGCTGGGACGGAACGTGCCGTGGTAGCGCGAGGCGATCGGCACCGAGACCACGCCGAGCTTTTTCTCGCGCGAGGCGGCGATCAGGATCGCTGCCTCGAACACGAAGTTCTCCGCCGGCAGTTCGACCAGGTCCAGTGCTTCGCGCGGATACCAGCGTTGTCCGCTCTGGGTGTCGGCCACCGGCTGCGCGCAGGCCCACGAGATGCCCCAGTCGGCCACCGCGTTGGCGCAGCGGCGGCCTTTCGGCTGCTGTTCGCAATCGAGCAGTCGTGCGCCGATCACGATGTGCTGCGGGTAGCGTTGCGCGACGGCCGCGATGCGCGGGATGTCGCTGGCCAGGTGCTGGCCATCGCCGTCCATCGTCAGAACCGCGTCGTAGCCCTGGCGCAGCGCCTCGCGGAAGCCGCGGCGCAGCGCCTCGCCCTTGCCGCAGCGTTCTTCGTGACGCAGCAACGTCACCGGCAGCGTGGCGATGATCTCGGGCGTGCGGTCGTCCGAGCCGTCGTCGATCACGATCACCGGCGCGCCGAGCGCCAGCACGGATTCGACCACCGAACGGATCGCGGCCTCCTCGTTGAGGCATGGAATCAGCACGCACCAGCGTGCACTGGCCGGGCTCACGCGACGGGCTCCATGTCGAGCTGCAATCCCAGGCCGGTGGCGGCGGCCAGCGTGCAGCGGCCGCCGCGGCCGGCGAGCATGGCCAGCAGCGGCAGGCTGGCGGCCGACGGGTTGCCGTCGCGCCAGCCTGCCAGTGGTTCGGGCAGCGGTGTGTCGGTGGCGGCGCCTGGCTGCAGGCCGAGCTCGAGCCGGGCCAGCGTGGCGGCGCCGGCCTGCGGCGCCAGCACCAGTGCGCAGCCGAACGACTGGCGGCAGCCGGTGATTTCGGCAAGCGGGCCGCTGCCGGCGATGTCGCTGCACGCCAGCAGCACCGGGCGCTGCTCGGCCAGCGCCTGGGCCGCCGCTTCCAGCAGGCCGGCGCCGAAGCTGGCGCGCTGGGCGCAGACCGCGGTGGACGGCGCGTGGCAGCCGCTGGCGATGGTCCAGTAGCCGACCGCGGCGTTGTGCACCGAATTGTGGAAGCGGGTCGGCGACAGTTCTGCCGGCGCCTGCGCCAGGGTGGCGCACATGTAGTCGGTGATCGCCTGGTCGCCGTGCGCGGAGGCGAACACGCAGGCCAGCGTGGTGGCGTCGCGGCCGCTCATCGTCACCGCCTGGCCGGCCGCCTCGACCGCCAGCAGCACGCTCTCCGGCGCGCGGCGACGCTCGTTCGGCGGCAGCGTGGCGGCCGGCGGCCGCGCCGGCGGTGGCGCCGGCGTGGTGCCGGCCAGCAGCGCGCGCAGCGCGGCGAAGTCGGCCAGCGCCGGCGACCACAGGCCGACGCCTTCCACGTGGACGCGCAGCGCGCTCACGCGGCGAACCCCGCGCGGGCGAAGGCGAGGCAGGCATTGTTGCCGCCGAAGCCGAACGAGTTGCTCAGCGCCACGTCCACGCGCCGCTGCTCGTTGCGCCAGGCGAACTGCGCGCCGCAGACCGGGTCGGGCGTGTCGCCGCCGAGGGTGCCGGGCACCAGACCGTGCTCGATCGCCTGCAGCGCGATGGTCGCCTCGAGGATGCCGGCGGCGCCCAGCGTGTGACCGGTGAAGCCCTTGGTCGAGCTGGCCCGCGTGCCGGCGGGGAACGCGCGCGCGACCAGCGCCGCCTCCACCTCGTCGTTCTTCCGGCTGGCGGTGCCGTGCAAGTTGATGTAGTCCACCCGTGCCGCATCGAGGCCGGCGCGCGTCAGCGCATCGCGCAGCGCCAGCTCGGCGCCGAGGCCCTCCGGGTGCGGCGTGGACATGTGGTGGGCGTCGCTGGATTCGCCGTAGCCGAGCAGTCGCGGCGCGGCGGGCGCCGCCTCGACGCGCTCCAGCAGCGCGAAGCCGGCGGCCTCGCCGATCGAGATGCCGCAGCGCGCGGCGTCGAACGGGCGGCACGGTTCGGGCGAGACCAGCTCCAGCGCGTTGAAGCCGAACAGCACGCTGTCGCACAGGGTGTCCACGCCGCCGACCACCGCCGCATCGACCAGGCCGAGGCGGAGCATCCGCTCGGCGCTGGCGAACACCTTGGCGCTGGACGAGCAGGCGGTGGACACAGTCAGGCATGGTCCTTCCAGCGCGAGCGCGGCAGCGACGAAGGCGGCCAGCGAATGCGGCGCGTGGATCGCCGGGCGCAGCATGTCGTCGGCGAAGCCGCCGTCGGCATCGAGCCGGCGATAGGCTTCCTCGGTGGCGCCGATGCTGGCGGTGGAGGTGCCCAGCAGCAGCGCCACGCGGCCCGCGCCGTAGCGCGCGCGCGCTTCCCGCACGCGCTCGAGGAAGCCGTCCCGGGCCAGTCCCAGCCAGGCCAGCCGGTTGTTGCGGCAGTCCCAGTCGGCGAGCGCGCCGGGCAGGGTGACGTCCTCCACGCCGTCGACGCGGCCGATCCAGCACGTCAGCGGCGCGCTGCTGAAGTCGTTCGGGCGCAGGCCGCTGCGGGCGTGTTCGAGCGCGTCGAGCTGGGCCGCCAGGCCGCTGCCCATGGCGGACGTGGCGGTGTACGCGGTGACCGCGAGAGGTGTCATCGAGTAAGGCATCGGGAAAGCGTAGCGGGCACCCCTGCGAATGCCTAGCCTGCGCGGAACCGCCGTTCAGCGGCCGAACCGCGCGGGTGGCTCTGCCTCGGCCGGCGGCTGTCCGAAGCCGGCTGCCGATGCGGGTCGGCCCGGGCCCGCGCCGGATGCGGATGACCGGCAACCGGCCCATGGCGGCGCGGAGCAGTTGCGCCGCGCCGGCTGATCTGGCTCAGCCCTGCGCGGCGTCGCGTCGCAGCGGCCGCGTTGGCAGTGCTTGCTAGACTGGCCGGGTCGAATCGACGAGCCGGACGATGAGCGAGCAAGCCAACCAGGCCGAAACCTTCCTGCGCGAACTGCAGGACCGCATCTGCAGCGCGATCGAGCAGGCCGACGGCCGTGCGCGCTTCGCCGAGGATGCGTGGACGCGCGAGGCGGGCGGTGGCGGGCGCACCCGCGTGCTGCAGGGCGGCGCGGTGTTCGAGCAGGCCGGGGTGAATTTCTCGCGCGTGTCCGGCCACCAGTTGCCGCCCAGCGCCACCGCGCACCGGCCGGAGCTGGCCGGCGGCAGCTTCATCGCCACCGGCGTGTCGCTGGTGCTGCACCCGAACAACCCGCACGTGCCCACCACCCACGCCAACGTGCGCTATTTCGAGGCCAGCAAGGAAGGCGTGGAGCCGGTGTGGTGGTTCGGCGGCGGCTTCGACCTCACCCCGTTCTATCCGGTGGACGAGGACGTGCGGCACTGGCACACGGTGGCGCGCGAGCTGTGTGCGCCATACGGCGTGGACGTCTATCCGCGCTACAAGCAATGGTGCGACGAGTACTTCTACCTGAAGCACCGCGGCGAGACACGCGGCGTCGGCGGGTTGTTCTACGACGACCTCAACGAGGGCGGCTTCGAGCGCTGCTTCGCCTTCACCCGCGCCGTGGGCCAGGGGTTCCTCGATGCCTACCTGCCGATCGTCGAACGCCGCAAGGGCACGCCCTACGGCGAGCGCGAGCGCGAGTTCCAGCTGTACCGGCGCGGCCGCTACGTGGAGTTCAACCTGGTCTACGACCGCGGCACGCTGTTCGGCCTGCAGTCGGGCGGGCGCACCGAGTCGATCCTGATGAGCCTGCCGCCACGCGTGCGCTTCGAGTACGCGTACCAGCCCGAGGTCGGCTCGCCCGAGGCGCGACTGGCGGATTACCTCAAGCCGCGCGACTGGGTCTGACGCCACCTCACCGCGCAGGGCGGGCATCGCCCGCCCCACGGGCCGACCTAGGGCGTGGCGCCGCTGAACTTCTCTGCCGTGGCGCCCTTCACCGGGCCGATCTGCGCGCTGTCGCTGACTTTCAGCACCACCTCGCGGCGGAATTCCAGCGTGCCCTGCACCACGGCATGCGGGCCGATCACGATCACCGGCTTGCGTTCGCTGCCCCAGCGGAACCAGCCGTTGTTCGGCTTGTCGACCAGGATGCCGCCCTCGACGCGCGAGTCGGCACCGACCGTGATGTCGCCCGCCACCGTGCCGATGCCGCCGGCGACGTGGGCGCCATCCAGCACGATCGCGCCGTTGACGTTCTCGACCCGGCCACCGACGTCGGCGCCGCGGGCCAGACGGATGCTGCCGTTGACCGCATTCACCTTGCCGCTGACCCGGCTGGCGCTGCCCAGGCTGATCGCGCCGTTGACCGTGCCCAGTTCGGTCGCCTGCGCCTTGTCGCCCAGCTCGACTTCGCCGTTGACGGTGCTGGCCTCGTGCACGCTGGCGCCGCCGGCGATGCGCACCGAGCCGTTGACCGTGCTGACGTCGCCGACCTGCTGGCCGGCTTCGACCTGCACCGAGCCGTTGACCTTGTCGATGTCGTTGTCGCGCGCACTGGCCGGCGGCGGCAGCGCCAGGCCCAGCGCCAGCGCGGCGAGGATGAGGATCGTCGGGAATCGACGCATGGCAGTCTCCTTGAGGATGGGATACCGCACTGGGATGCGCCGCCGCCGCGGAAGGTTGGCATGACCTGTGGCAGGGGGCGCATTTGACGCTGCCTGGGCCGGCCTGCACCATTCCCCGTTTACACCTCACCGTTGGGCACTCTCATGCACAAGCTCGTCCTGATCCGCCACGGCCAATCGCAGTGGAACCTCGACAACCGCTTCAGCGGCTGGGCCGACGTCGACCTCACCGAGCAGGGCATGGCCGAGGCGCGCGAAGCCGGTCGCCTGCTGCGCGAGGGCGGCTACGCGTTCGACGTGGCGCACACCTCGGTGCTCAAGCGCGCGGTGCGCACGCTGTGGGGCGTGCAGGACGCGATGGACCTGATGTGGATCCCGGTGCTCACCGACTGGCGTCTCAACGAGCGCCACTACGGCGGACTCACCGGGCTCAACAAGGCCGAGACCGCGGCCAAGTACGGCGAGGACCAGGTGAAGATCTGGCGGCGCAGCTACGACGTGCCGCCGCCGCCGCTGGAGCGCGACAAGAACGAAGCGGTGCACGACCCGCGCTACGTGAAGCTCGACCCGAAGGACATTCCCGACACCGAATGCCTGAAGGACACCGTGGCGCGCGTGCTGCCGTACTGGCATGAGGTGCTGGCGCCGGCGATCAGGTCCGGCCAGCGCGTGCTGGTGGCCGCGCACGGCAATTCGCTGCGCGCGCTGGTGAAGTATCTCGACGGCATCTCCGACCAGGCGATCGTCGAGCTGAACATCCCCAACGGCGTGCCGCTGGTGTACGAGTTCGACGAGGCGCTGAAACCGATCAACCGCTTCTACCTTGGCGACGCCGAGGCGATCGCGGCGAAGATGGCCGCGGTGGCGAACCAGGGCAAGGCGAAATAACCCTCGCGCCGCATCCCTGTCCGGCAGCCCGCTTGCGGGCGATACCCCGGAGGCAGGGGTTCAGCATGCGCAAAAGCCAGCAGCATCGCCCGCGAGCGGGCTCCTGCGGCACCCTGAGCGACGCGGAGCCGAAAGACATGCCCGCGCTCGTCACGGATCCGCGCGCTGCCGAAGGGTGACAAGCGTCAGTCGCCCGCGCCGGGCGGCCGCACTATGCTGACCTCCCGCCCAGCCACCGGACTGCGCCATGCCCGCGCACCTGACCAACTACCTCGTGATGCTGCCGATTCTCGCCCTGATCGTGTGGCGCCGCGTCGGTCGTCAGTTCGGCCGCCAGCCGATCCGGCGCGGGCGGATGATCTTCCGTATCGCGGTGTTCGTGCTCGTCGGCGGCGTGCTCGCGCTCGGTGGATTGCATCGCATCGCGCTGGCCGAAGGCCTCGTCGGCGGGGTCCTGGCCGGTGGCGCGATCGGCCTGCTCGGATTGCGCCTGACCCGCTTCGAGACCGATCCGGTGAAGGGTGACTGTTACGTGCCGAACCCGTGGCTCGGCGCCCTGCTCACCGTGCTGCTGCTGGGCCGGCTGGGCTGGCGGTTGCTGGTCGTGTGGCCGCAGATGCAGCAAGAGCCGGCTCCACCCGGAGTGATGCCGCCGATGGGCCACGCCCTCACGCCGCTGACCATGCTGGTGATCGGCCTGCTGGTGGGCTACTACATCGTGTATTTCAGCGGCCTGCTGGTCCACCACCGCCGCTTCCAGCACGCGCATTCCGGTACCGCGACCGCGCGCTGAGCCGTCGCCGCGGCGCGGCAGGTCAGCCGGGCGGGTGGTCCGCCGGGCGCGGCAGGGGGGCGGACCGGTTGCTGCGCAGCCAGTCCGCCACGTCCGCCGCCGGCAGCGGGCGGGCGATGTGGAAGCCCTGCACCTCGTCGCAGTCCATGTCGCGCACGGCAGCCAGCACGCGCCCGGTTTCCACCCCTTCCATCACCACGCGGAAACCCAGCTCGTGAGCCAGCACCACCATCGAGCGCACCACTGCCGCGTCATGCCGGCTGGCGTCGAGCCCGCGCACCAGCGACTGGTCGATCTTCAGGCAGCTGGCGGGCATCTGGCGCAGCGCGTCGAGATTGCTGTAGCCGATGCCGAAGTCGTCGATGGCAATGCCCACGCCGGCCTCGCGCAGCGCGGCGAGGTGGCGGCGAGTGGCATCGCTGTGGCGCATCGTGGTGCTCTCGGTGAACTCCAGTTCCAGCCGCGTCAGCGGTACCGCGTGACGTTGCGCCGCGGTGGCCAGGCGCGTCTGCAAGGTGGCGTCGAGATCGGCGCTGGACACGTTCAGCGACAGCTGCACGTCGAGTCCGGCGTGCAGCCACGCGGCCAGCTGCGCCAGGCCGTGGTCGAGCACCCAGTCGGTCAGCGCGCGCATCAGCCCGGCCTGCTCGGCCAGCGGCACGAACACGCCGGGCGGCACCGCGCCCAGCGTGGGGTGGCGCCAGCGCGCCAGCGCTTCCAGAGCCACGCAACGGCCGTTGGCCAGCTCCACGCGCGGCTGGTAATGCAACTCCAGTTCGGTGCGCTCGGACAGCGCCGCAGCCAGTTCGGTGACCAGCAGGAACTCCTGCCGCTGCCGTTCGTCCTGCGCGTGGTCGTACCGCGCCCAGCCGGGCACGCTGTCCTGGGCAGCATGCGAGGCGCTCATCACCCGCCGCAGCGGATCGCCGCCGCGCAGCTCGCCGGCCTCGACCCGGAGCAGGCCCACACCCGGCTGCAGGGTGAGCGGCACGCCGAGGCAGTCGATCGGCTCGCGCAGCCGGGCTACCAGCGCATCCAGCCGCGCCGGAGGCGGTTCGTCGCGCGGGTCGGACAGCAGCACCGCCAGCCGCGAGGTGCCGACCTGGTAGAGCTGCATGCCCGGGCTCGTCCACGCCTGTACCCGCGCCGCCACCGCGCGCATCAGCGCGTCGGCGTAGACGTGACCCATGGCACGCACGAAGGCGTGGAAGCGCGCCACCGGCGCCGCCTCGATGGCGACCAGCCAGGCGGTGTCGTCGTCGCCCGGCAGTTGCGCGCGCAGGTCGGCGAAGAACGCGTTGCGATGCGGCAGCCCGGTGGCCGGGTCGGTGCGGTCGAGGTAGTTGCGCAGCGCCACGCCGGCGCCGGCCAGCGCGGCGGCGTCGCGCAAGGCGGCGCGTTCGCCGGCGGACAGCGTGAGGCGCGGGTGCCGGTCCGCGGCGAACAGCGCACCCAGCAGCTGGCCGTTCAGCGCGAACACCGGCTCGCATGCGAAAAAGCCGATGGCGGCGTGCGCCGGGTCAGTGCCGGCCGGCAGGAAGCGCGTGTCGTTGCGGGCGTCCGGCACGGCTTCGGCGACGCCGCGGCGTGCGGCTTGCCGGCAGGCGGCCAGCAGCGCGCCGTCGAGGCGCAGCGAATCGGCGTGGCCGGGCGGGGTGTACCAGAACGCACTGCCGTCGACCAGCAGCAGCGCCACCAGCGGCACCGCCAGCGCGTTGGCCGCCAGCCGCGCCACCGCGTCGAAACCGGGCAGGGCGTGGGGTTCGTCCGCGGCGACAATGGGTCGGGAATCCGCGAGCGATCCTTGCGTCATTTCCATCGTCCGCTCCCGTGGACGGCAGCATGGGTGCCGATCGTTGCAGGCTACTGCGGCACCGGCAGGGGAGCAACGTACGGGCGGGTCATTCAGGGCGGGTGCGGTGGTGCCCTGTGTTCCCTGGTTTTGCATCTCGATCAGGTACCGGCCGGAACCCCGTTCCGGCCGGGATTCCACTCATGGGGAGCGTGCTGTCGATAGGTCCTTCCGGAAAAACAGCGTCCGCTCCCCGGTGCTGCCACGACGGACCGATACGCCGTAGGAGCCGTGCAGCGCATCGACGAAAGCCTGGCTGTCGTCGTTGCGGAACACGCCGCTGACGCGCAGTCGTGCGACCGCGTCGTCGCCGATGACGATCCTGGAAGCGCCGTACCGGTTGAACTGGTCCACGGCCGCTGGCAGCGGCGTGTCGTTGAACACCAGCTTGCCGGACAGCCATGCTTCCGCCGTTCCGGTGTTGGCGGATTCGATAACGGGAGTGGCGTATGCCTTGCCCATCAGCAGCCGCTGCCCGGCGCTCATGGTCGTCGGGCTGGCATGGCGGCCGGGTTTGCCGCCTTCGGGGGTGACTTCGACACGACCCTCGACCAAGGTGACTTCGACCACGTCGCCGTGCTCGTAGACGTCGAAGCGGGTGCCGACCGCGCGCACCACGCCGCCTTGCGCCGTCACCAGGAACGGCCGTGCGGCATCCCTGGCGACCTGGAAGAAGGCGCGGCCCCGCTCCAGCACCAACTGCCGCGATTTCGCCGAGAACGCTGCCGACAGCCGCGTGTCGGTATCCATAGTGACGCGCGAACCGTCTTCGAGCACCAGCGTGCGCTGCTCGCCGACACCAGTGGCGTAGCTGCGCACCTCCGGCTGCTGCATGCGCCATGCGAACCAACCGCCGGCAAGCACTGCGACCAGCGACGCCGCCACGGCAAGCCGTGCTGCGGCGTGCCGGCGGCGGGGACTTCGTGTCTTGGCGGAATCCTTCCGCAGCGTGTCGCTTCGGCGCAGCGCCTCGCCGATCTCCGGCCGGTCGGCGTGCGCACCCAGCCCGGACCACAGGACTTCCAGCCGCTCGTAGACCGCCCGATGAGCATCGTCCGCCAACCAGCGCTGGAACTGCGCGCGTTCGCGTTCGCTGACGTCGTCCGCGCGCAGGCGTGCGAACCAGGCCGCCGCTTCGTGCCGCGCCGGATCGCCCGTGCTGGCGATGTGCAGTTGTTCCGTCCTCATGTCAGGTCCAGCCGTGCGTCGAAGTGCAGCAACGCCTTCATCATGTGCTTCTCCACCGCGCTCACGCTGATGCCCAGGTGCTGCGCGACGGCGCTGTAGCTCATGCCCTCGTAGCGTTGCAGCAGGAACACCGCCCGGCACCTCGGTGGCAACTCCTCCAGGGCATGCAGAAATGCGTTCAGCTGCTCCTGCCCTTCGTAGACGTGCTGCTCCGAAGGTGCCTCACCCAACGATTCGCCCGCGCACTCGTCGATCGGGAAGTGCGAGTGCACGTGACGCGTCTTGTTGCGGCGGAAGCGGTCCCTGAGCAGGTTGGCGGCAATGCGGAACAGGAACGCCTCGACGTTGGCGATCGGCTGCGTGGACTTCTGTTGCGCGAAGCGTACGAACACTTCCTGGGCCAGGTCCTCCGCATCTTCCCTGCTGCCCATGTGCAACAGGAAGTAGCGCACGAGCGAGCTTCGATAGCGCCGCGCCAGCATGTCGATGCCTTGCCCGGCATCGGCGTACACGAGGGCATCGGCATCCTCGCCAGGCATGATGCGATTCGTCGTGATGTCCGCCATGGCGGTGCGCCGGGAGGTGGCAACGGAAGGCCGACGCTACGCGAGGTCCGGGAGTGCCGCAAGTGGCGACGGAACGGTCCGGATGCAGGTGAGGCAAGCGCCGCGACCTGCGTCTACACAGACGTGCCGAGTACTTTCGAAAGATCGTCGTGCGCATCGTCGTCGCGCTTGCGCATCGGAAGGAAATGCCTGCGCACACGGAGATGCCGGCGGCCATCGCCATCCGTGTGAATCCGGTGCATGGCAGGTTGAAGCGGGCGGGGTGAGGTAAACGGGTACAACCGCGTCTACCCGGTGACGAGGCATGCCAGGGAACACCCTGAGTGCCGCGGATGATCCGGTGTGCAAGGACACGCCGGTGCCGACAAACCAGCATCATCGGGGGAGAACACATGATCGACGAGTCGACGCCGTTCGGGTGGCAAGCTGCGCGCAAGCGACGTTCCGCAGCGGCAGAAGGAGTGAGAGATTTACGGCACCTGCCGGCGCTTGGCCTCCTGTCGTTGGCCATCGTCCTCGCGCATGCTGCGCCGGTTCATGCGCAGAATGTTGGCGAGACGCGCGATTACGCGATTTCCAGCCAGCCATTGAGCACGGCGCTCAATCAATTGGCGCTGGCTGCAGACCGCCAGATCATGGTGCCCCCGGAGCTGGTGCGCGGACGCACGGCGCCGTCGCTTGCCGGGCACTACTCGCTCGACGCGGCGCTGCGACACCTGCTCACCGGCAGCGGGCTCACCTACGAGGTGACCGGCAACGGCACGGTGATCGTCAAGCAGGCTCCGCCGAATACGCCCCGGCGTCCGGCAAAGCCCGCTCCGGCGATGGGGCAGGAAGCTGGCCAGGAGGCCGGGCCGAGCATACTGGAGAGCGTCACCGTGACCGGTACGCGCATCCGCGGCGGCGACGCGCCGTCGCCGGTCATCACGATCGGCAGCGAGCGCATCCGGCAGGAGGGTTTCGCGACGCTTGGCGACGTGGTCCGCAGCCTGCCGCAGAACTACTCAGGCGGCCAGAATCCCGGGGTCATTCCCTTCACGATCTCGGGTGCCGGCGGCCAGAACACCAACGTCACCGGCGGCTCGGCGTTGAACCTGAGAGGGCTCGGCCAGGATGCCTCGCTCACGCTGCTCAACGGCCGCCGCATGGCGTATGGCGGCGTGTCGCAGGGCGTGGACATATCGGCGATTCCGGTGGAGGCGGTGGAGCGCATCGAGATCGTGCCGGACGGCGCCTCCGCGATCTATGGCTCCGATGCCGTCGGCGGCGTCGCCAACGTGATCCTCAGGCGCAGCTTCGACGGCGCTTCCGTCAGTGCGCGCCGCGGCGGCGCGATGGACGGCGGCCTGGGCACGCGCGAGTACGCCGCGACCGCCGGAACCACCTGGGCCAGCGGAGGCCTGATGGCAACGGTCAAGGATGTCTCCACCGATCCGATCTACGCACGCCAACGCGCGTACACGGCGCAGCTGCGCGATCCGTGGACGCTGTATCCCGAGAGCAGACAGCGCAGCGGCCTGCTGGGCGCCCACCAGCAGCTCGGCAGCGTCGCGGAGCTGAGCCTGGACGCTTTCAAGACCACCCGCTCGCAACGCTACGGTGTCTACAACGACGTAGGCAACCAGTATGTCGAGGCTGCACCCGACACGGCGACCTGGATGGTTTCCCCGGGCCTGTCGTTCTTTCTGCCGAACGACTGGACGCTTTCGGCCGCGGGCGCATGGGCGAGGAACCGCCACAGGCAGTACCAGTCCACCAAGAGGCTCGCCACCGGCGCTGTATCGGTGACCGACATCTGCGTCTGCACCGGCAGCCGCGTCGCGGAGCTGAGCGCCGAGGGGCCGCTGTTCGCGCTGCCAGCGGGCGATGCCCGCCTGGCTGTCGGCGCAGGCCATCGCAGGAACGATTTCCTCGAGTACAACCGCGTTTCCCGCAAGGCGACCATCGAAGGAGACGAAGCAAGCCGCTTTGCCTACGTCGAACTCAACATGCCCTTGCTGGGCTCTGGCCAGGACATGGGCAACGCGCAGCGGTTGGAGCTGTCCGTGGCCTTGCGCAACGAGAACTACGAGAGTTTCGGCGGCGTCAGCACGCCGAAGCTCGGCGTCGTCTACCGCCCGGGCGCCGACTTCACGCTGAAGGGTTCCTGGGGCAAGTCCTTCAAGGCACCCACGCTCTACCAGTTGTTGCGCAGCGAGCAGGTGGTGCTGCGGACCGCCCAGGGGAGTGGAGGAGCCGGTTTCCCCTCCAGCGCCACGGTGCTGTACCTGGACGGCGGAAACCCGGAACTGAAGCCCGAACGGGCACACACCTGGACGGCTTCCGCCGCGTTCCACCCGCAGGCGCTTCCCGGCCTGGAGACGGAGCTGACCTGGTTCGACATCGACTACACCGGCCGCGTGGTGCAGCCGATCACCGACCCGACCCAGGCGCTGAGCAACCCTGCTTACGCCGAGTTCGTGCAGCTGTTTCCGACGCCCGCGGAACAGGCGGCCATCATCGCCCGCGACGGGGACGGGGTGATTACCAACCAGGCCGGCAAGCCCTATGATCCGAACAACGTGGTCGGAGTGGTCTACTTCCATTTCCGCAACGCGGTGGCGCAACGCATCCGGGGGGCGGATCTCTCCGGTTCCTACCGGCTCGATCTGGGCAGCGGCCGGTTGACCCTTCGCGGCTCCGCGAGTTGGCTCCGCAGCACGCAGCGGTTTTCGACCACCCGGTTCGATCTGGCGGGCACGCTGCACAATCCGCCGACGTTTGCCGGACGGCTCGGTGCGGTGTGGAGCGCCGGGCCGGTGACGGCATCGGCCTTCCTCAACCACAAGGCGGGGCTGAAGAACGTCGTCGCCCACGAGCGGACCGCATCGTTCACCACGGTCGATACCACCTTGCGCTACGCGTGGGGATCGGGACGCGACGCAGCTCCGGATTGGGAGGCCGCCCTTT
Source organism: Rhodanobacter sp. KK11 (assembly GCF_033345435.1). NCBI lineage: Bacteria > Pseudomonadati > Pseudomonadota > Gammaproteobacteria > Lysobacterales > Rhodanobacteraceae > Rhodanobacter > Rhodanobacter sp. KK11. The sequence goes on along the minus strand of NZ_JAWPMI010000005.1, from coordinate 667,155 downwards.
CGCTGCAGAACGTGTTCAACCGTACCCCGCCACTGCACACGATCGGTGCGGTCACCCCGTTCCAGGTGCCGCCCTACGACGCGACGAACTTCTCGCCCATCGGGCGCTTCGCCAGCGTGGCCGTGACCAAGCACTGGTGAACATGGACGTGCGGGCCTGCCGGGGTTCGGCAGCGGCATTGAAGGTGCGCGAAGAGGGCAATGGCGATGAACCGGAAGACGAGAGCGGTGCCCGGCCTATGGCTGGGTCTGGCCATGCTGGTATGCGGCGCCGATGGGCATGCCGTGTCGCCGCGGCAGCTGGTCGAGGTCGCGGATCTCGGTGGGCCGGTGGTTTCGCCCGACGGCCGCATGGTCGCGTACCGCGTCGAGCAGGCCTCGGTCGAGCGCAATACCTGGGAGACCGCCTGGTACGTCGCGAGCCTGGATGGCCTGGCGCCGCCACGCAGGGTAGGCGACGGCGGCATTCCGCTGCGCAATTCCTCGGGGGTGCCGCTCGCTGCGCAGGCAGTGTGGTCGCCGGACGGTCGCTGGATCCACTATCGGGCCCTGATCGGCGGCCGCATCGATGTGTGGCGCGCGGCCGTGGATGGAAGCTCCGCCGTGCCGGTCACGGGGGATCCGGCCGACGTCAGGGAGTTTCGCTTGAGCGACGATGGCCGCACGCTGCTCTACAGCGTCGGCGCGACGCGGAAGGAGGTGCTCGACGCGGAGCTGGCGGAGTATGACGCGGGGATCCGCATTGACAGCTCGGTTCCGATCGGCCAGGGCCTGTTCCGATCGGGGTACCTCGAAGAGAGGCTGGCGACGCAGCGGCTGAAGGACAACGAGGTCATACGCTACCCGTTGCTGGCCGAGGTTGCCGATCGCTGGATCTCGATCGATCTCGCCACCGGGGCGAGGAAGCCTGTCGCGGAAAGCGAGGTGGCTGCCGGCGAACGGCAGCAGCTGCTTACGCGAGATAGCAAGCCCTGGAAGACTTCGTATGAGCCTGGCGGCATCCGTGTCGCCGTGCTGACCCGCATCGGCGGGCAGCAGGGGCTGCGGGATTCGCCGGACGTGGAGCTCTCGGTCGTCGACCGGCGTCGGGGCCGGGTCGCGTGCGCCCTGCCTCTGTGCACCGGCGTGCCGATCACGGGTGTCCAGTGGCGGCCGGGCAGCAGCGACGTGGTCTTCACCGTAAGCAGCCCCGACGAGGGCTACGCGCAGTCGATCTTCCGCTGGGACGTCGAGACGAATGCCGTGCACCGGGTCGTCGATACGCAGGGCCTGGCCGGCGGCGGGCGCGATCGCTTCAGTCCCTGCGGGGTATCTTCCGCGGTGCTGGCGTGTGTAACCGCCGATCCGGACCGACCGCCGCGACTCGAGCGCATCGATCTCGTGTCCGGGGAGCGCCAAGTGCTGCACGATCCCAACCAGTCCCTCGCGTGGGACATGGAAGGCGTTTCCGTGCGGCCGCTCCGGTGGACGGACGGCGAGGGGACGACCTACACCGGCCAGCTCTTCACCCCGGCGGGAGGGAGCCATGGACCGGTTCCCCTGGTGGTCAGCTACTACTGGTGCCTCGGTTTCGTGCGCGGCGGCCTGGGCGACGAGATGCCGTTCGCGTCGCTTGCGGAGAAGGGCATCGCAGCGCTGTGCATCAATCGCGCGCCCGTGCGCACGAATGCCGTGGAGCGCTACGAGCTGGGACGTTCGGCCGTCGAGAGCGCCGTGGATCGGCTGGTCGCGGAAGGGCTGGTGGACCGGAACAAGGTGGGCATGGGCGGCCTGAGCTTCGGCACGGAAACGACGCTGTGGACCGCGATGTATTCGGATGCCCTGGCGGCGGCGTCCGTGAGTTCCCCGATGCTCTCCCCTCAGCTGCGCCTCTTGTCGGGCCTGCAGGGCGAAGCGTTCGAGCAGCGGCTCGACGCGTACTGGCAGCTTGGCGGCCGGGATGAAGCCAGCGCGGGGTGGCGAGCGATGTCGCCGGTGTTCAACCTCGATAGGTTCCGGATTCCGCTGCTGATGCAGATGCCCGAGCAGGAGTACATGCTCGTGCTGGACTACGCAATTCCGCTGATCCGCTCGGGCCTGGCCGACATGTACGTCTTCCCGCACGAGCCGCACCAGAAGTTCCAGCCCCGGCACAAGCTGGCGGTCTACCAGCGCAACCTCGACTGGTTCCGCTTCTGGCTGCAGGGATACGAGGAGCCGAACCCCGCCAAGGAAAAGCAGTACGCGCGCTGGCGGGAGATGAGAGCTGCGGTGTCGGCCAGGGCGGTACGGGGTGGCGCGCGTCAGGGCGGCTGATCCGCCGGATGCGGGCAGGGAGGGCCGCACCGGCTCCAGTCCCGATCCATGTGGTCCCGGCGTCGTTCGATCCCGACGCCGCCGGCTCACTCCGCCCGGTGCGGCAACGCCAGGTATTCCTCGCTCTGCATCTCGATCAGGCGCGACTCGGTGCGGCCGAACTCGGCGCGCAGGCGTTCGCCGTCGTACAGCTCGGTGATCGGCGCGGCGGCGGTGAGCACCAGCTTGACGTGGCGGTCGTAGAACTCGTCCACCAGCTGCACGAAGCGCTTGGCGGCGTCCTCGCTGTAGATGGTGAACTGCGGCACGTTGGCCACGATCACCGTCGGCCCGGCCTTGGCCAGCGCGATGTAGTCGGCCACCGCGCGCGGGCCTTCGCACAGCGCGGCGAACTCGAACCAGACGATGTCGTCGTCGCGCTTGACGAATGGAATGTCGCGGCCGTTGACGTGCAGGTTGCCGTTTTCCTGCACGGCGCCGCGGGCCTGGTCGGCGAAGATGCGCTCCAGCGCGCGGTGCGCCTCGGCGCCTGGCGGGGTGAGGTAGACCGGCGCCCGGGTCAGCGCGCGCAGGCGCCAGTCGTGCGCGGAGGCCATCTCGACCACACGGCAATGCTGCTCGATCAGCGCGATCGCGGGCAGGAAGCGCGCGCGCTGCAGGCCGCCCTTGTACAGGTTGGCCGGCGCGGTGTTGGAGGTGGTGACCAGGGTCACGCCGCGCGCGAACAGCGCGTCGAGCAGGCCGGACAGGATCATCGCGTCGCCGATGTCGTTGACCAGGAACTCGTCCAGGCAGAGCACGCGGCAGCGCGCGGCGATGCCGGCGGCCACCTCCACCAGCGGGTTCTGCCGTTCGCCCAGCGCGCGCAGGTGTTCGTGCACCTCGCCCATGAAGCGGTGGAAGTGCCGGCGCAGCGCCACGCCGTGCGGCAGGCTGGACGCGAACAGGTCCATCAGGAAGGTCTTGCCGCGGCCCACCGTACCCCACAGGTACAGCCCCGGCACCACCGCCGGCGGCTCGTTGCCGAGCAGCGATTTCAGCCGGCCGAACAGGCCGTTGCCGTTCGCCGGCACGGCGCACAGCGCCGCGTGCATGCGGTCGAATTTCGGCAGCAGCGCCAGCTGGGTCGGGTCGGACGCCCAGCGGTGCGCGGCAACGCCTTCGAGGTAGCGCGCGCTGGGCGCCAGCGAGGGGGATTCACTCATGGAGCGGGCAAGCCGGGGCGTGGAACGGACGGACGTCAGACATGCCGCTTCGGCGGCAGCCAGCCGTGCACCGCGTGCTTGATCGCGCCACGCAGGTCCATCAGCCGGCGGTGGAAGAAGTGGCTGGTGCCGGGCATGCGCACCAGTTCGGGCCGGTGCTGCAGCGCCTCGACCCAGTCGAATACCGCCTGTGGCTCGACGATCTCGTCGGCCTCGCCCATCACCACCAGCCACGGGCAGGTCGGCAGCGTCACCGTCTCGAACGGCCAGCGCCCCACCGGCGGCGCGATGCTGACCAGCGCGTCGGCGCGCAGGCGCGCCGCGTTGGCGATGCTGACGTAGCTGCCGAACGAGAAGCCGGCCAGCCACAGCGCATCGTCCGGGCGCACGCGACGCACCCAAGCCACCACCGCGGCGAGGTCGTCGCTTTCGCCGTGGCCCTTGTCGTAGCTGCCCGCCGAGTTGCCGGCCCCGCGGAAATTGAAGCGCACGGTGTCCAGGCCGGATTCGCGCAGCGCGCGTTCGGCCATGGTCACCACCTTGTTGTGCATGCTGCCGCCCTCGATCGTGAGCGGGTGGCAGATCACCGCCACGCCGCGGCGCGCGCAGGCCGGTTCGGCGACGTCGCTGATCGCCTCGAGCTTGCCGGCGGGTCCGTCCAGTATGAAACTGGCGGCGACATCCGGAAAGCCGGCAGGTGCGGTGGAGAGCTCGGTGGGAGTCATGCACGTGATGATAACCGCCGGACGCATCGGCTGCCGCGGACGGCGCGGATGAACCACCTGGCGCACGCGCTGCTGGCCGGCGACGACGAGGCCCTGCGGCTGGGCGGCATGCTGGGCGATTTCGTGCACGGGCGGCCGGATGCGACCGTGTTCCCGCCACGGGTGATCGCCGGCATCCGCCTGCACCGGGCGATTGATGTCTACACCGACGCCCACCCCGAGGTGCTGGCCGCCCGGGCGCTGCTGCCCGCGCCGTACCGCCGCTACGCCGGGATCCTGCTGGACATGTGGTTCGATCGCTGCCTGGCGCGGGATTTCCCGCAGTGGAGTGCGCAGCCGCTGGCGGAATACTCCGCCGCGCTGCGCGTCCTGCTGTGGCGGCAGGATCCGCTGCTGCCGCCGGCGCTGCGTCGCTTCCGCGGCTACATGGAAGCGCACGGCCTGCCGGCCGCCTACACCGACGATGCCGTACTGGACGAGGCGCTGGGCGGCATCGGGCAGCGCCTGCGCCGCGCCAACCCGCTGGCCTCGGCGTTGCCGGTGCTGCTGGAACGGGAAGCGGAACTGCAGCGGCGTTTCGAGGCGTTCTTCCCGGAGCTGCGGGAATTCGCGCAGACGTGGGTCGAAGCGTACGCGGAGTGAGGCGGCGCCCCTTCTCCTGCGTGAGCAGGGGAGGGGGTCGCTCTTCGCCGCAAAGTCAAAAGCACCCCCTCACCTGAAGGACTCCCTGCGGTCGCCAACCGCTTTGCTCCCTCCCCTGCGTAGCAGGGGAGGGCTGGGGAGGGGTGCTTTTGATCTTTTCGCACGCCGGGGCTCCCCATCCCAACCTTCCCCCAAGGGGGAAGGGGCAAACGAAAACGCCGCCCAAAGGGCGGCGTTTGAAGCAAGCTTGTTGGATCAGGCGAAGTTACTTCGCCTGATCAGCCAGCCAGTGCACGGCGTTGGTCACCTGTTCGGCGGTGAGCGCCGGGTTGCCGCCCTTGGGCGGCATGAAGTTGCCGTCCGGGCCGTGGTAGCCGTCGATCGCATGCTTGACCAGGGTGTCGATGCCCTGGGCCAGGCGCGGGCCCCAGGCAACCTTGTCGCCGGTCTTCGGGGCGCCGGCGACGCCGGAGGTGTGGCAGCTGGTGCACAGGTGGTCGTAGATCGCCTTGCCGTCGGTGGTGCCGCCGTAGGCGACCTGCGACGCGGCGGCCTTGGCGGCGGCGTCCGCAGCGGCCTGCATGGCGGCGCGGCCGGTGTTGCCGGCGTAGACGGCGCCGTCCGGCGCGATCCGCGCGGTGACGCGGGCCGGCTGGTTCGGGTTGGTTTCCTTCGGCTCGTGGTCGTGGATCGCCAGCGCCGCGAGGATCAGCACCACGGTCAGCACGACCAGGCCGCCGATCATGACCGAAAACTGGCGCAGGACGCTCTGGTCGGATTTGCTCATGGAACCGCTCACGCACGTACTCCTGTCAGAGGGCGGCGGAACGCCACGATGGCTGCCCGACCTGCCTGGATGATCTGTTGCCGTCGCGCCGGTTCGATGGAGACGCCCCGATGCGACCCGCCGCGAACGAGTGCGCGGCGCCAATCACGCTTGCCGCCCGACCCGGGTTCGGGATCGTGCAGGCAACCAGTCGGCGATTATAAACGAAGCACGCGGCAAGTTTCAGGCCCCCATGGCGATCTGCCGCGTCCGGCATGGCCGCCGCGGCGGCCGCCGGGTGCCGGCGAGGGCCGTGCCGCGGGCGCTGCCCCTGCCATCGGTCATGTCGCACCCATGTCAACCGGCATTGTCCAAGTTCGTTGAACTGCTTCTATGCTTCGGCCACTTGCGGATGCGCGCGGGCATGGTCCGGCCCGCATCCGCCGCTTCGCCACTGCATGCTACACAGTCGTGCGCCGATGGGTCGCACCGTCCAGTCCGGGAGTTTTACATGTCGCGTTTTTGGAAAATCGCGTTGATCGCCGTTGCCGTGATCGTGGTGGCAGGGGTGGGTTTCCGCCTGCTGCACAAGCCGGCTCCGGCCGGCTCCGCATCGGTGCATGCCGCGAACAAGGGCAAGGACGGCAAGGACGAGACGCCGCCGGTGCCGGTCACCGTGGTGCCGGTGGTGAGGCAGAACGTGCCGGTCTACCTGACCGCGCTGGGCACGGTGCAGGCGCTCAACACGGTGACGGTGAACCCGCAGGTGGGCGGCCAGCTGCTCAGCCTGGAGTTCACCGAGGGCCAGCCGGTGAAGAAGGGCCAGCTGCTGGCGCAGATCGATCCGCGCACCTACCAGGCCGCCTACGATCAGGCCGTGGCGCGCCAGCGCCAGGACCAGGCCCAGCTGGAGACCGCCAGGAGCAATCTGGCGCGCAGCCAGGACCTGGCCGCCCAGGGCTACATCTCCAAGCAGGACCTGGATACCCTGCGCAACACCGCCGCCCAGTACGAGGCCGCGGTGGCCGCCGACGCGGCCAGCGTGCGCGACAGCCAGGTGCAGCTGGCCTACACCAAGGTGATCTCGCCGATCGACGGCCTGGCCGGCATCCGCAACGTGGATCCGGGCAACGTGGTGACCACCAGTACCGGTATCGTCACGTTGACCCAGCTGCACCCGATCAACGTGATGTTCACCCTGCCCGAGCAGAATCTCGACATGGTGCGCCGTGCTGCCGCGAAGGAGGGCGCCGCGCTGCAGGTGACCGCGCTGGACCGCACCGACGCGCATCCGATCGCCAGCGGCGGCGTGCTCAAGGTGGTCGACAACCAGATCGACACCAGCACCGGCACGTTCCGCCTGAAGTCGGAGTTCCCGAACGCGAACAACGAATTGTGGCCGGGCCAGTTCGTCAACGTGCGCCTGCTGGTCAACACCGTCGACGGTGGCCTGGTGATCCCGACTCAGGCGGTGCAGCGCGGGCCGGACGGCGACTACGTCTACCAGGTGCAGGCCGACAGCACGGTGAAGATGCAGCCGGTGACGGTGGCCGGCGAAGTGGGCGACAGCCACGTGATGATCGGCACGGGCCTCCAGGCCGGCGACCGGGTGGTCACCGAAGGCCAGTTCCGGCTGAAGCCGGGCAGCAAGGTCAACGCACTGAAGCCGGGCGAAGTGCCGGCGGCGCCGACCGCGGCCGAGCTGGAGAAGGCCAAGCAGAACGCCAAGGGTGGCGGCCGTCGCCGCGGCTGAGCGGCCGCGTGCCGGCCGGCGCCACGCCACCGTAGCCGCGTGAAACCGGCCGTGACCGGCCATGATCGCGGCTGAAACCGCACCAATACGTTGTTACGGATAGCCATGGGATTTTCGACGCTCTTCATTCGCCGCCCGATCGCCACCTCGCTGCTGATGGTGGCGGTGCTGCTGCTCGGCATCCTCGGCTACCGCCAGCTGCCGGTGTCGGCGCTGCCGGAGATCGAGGCGCCCAGCCTGGTGGTCAGCACGCAGTACCCGGGCGCCAGCGCCAGCACCATGGCGGCGCTGATCACCACCCCGCTGGAGCGCAACCTGGGGCAGATCTCCGGGCTCACCATGATGAGCTCGGACTCCTCCGCCGGGCTGTCCACGATCATCCTGCAGTTCTCGATGGACCGCGACATCGACATTGCCGCGCAGGACGTGCAGGCGGCGATCAACCAGGCCAAGGGCACGCTGCCGGGCAACCTGCCGTATCCGCCGGTGTACAACCGGGTGAACCCGGCCGACGCGCCGATCCTCACCCTGAAGCTCACTTCCGACAGCCGCCAGCTGCGCGAGGTGAACGACCTGGCCGACTCGATCATCGCGCAGAAACTGTCGCAGGTGCAGGGCGTGGGCCTGGTCTCGATCGCCGGCAACGTGCGCCCCGCGGTGCGCGTGCAGGTGAATCCGGCGCAGCTGTCCAACCTCGGCCTGACCATGGAGGACGTGCGCAGCGCGCTGACCCAGGCCAACGTCAACGCGCCGAAGGGCACGCTGAACGGCAAGACGCAGAGCTACTCGATCGGCACCAACGATCAGCTCGCCGATGCGGCCGAGTACAAGAACACCATCATCAGCTACAAGAACAACTCGCCGGTGCGCCTGTCCGACGTGGCCAACGTGGTCGACGGCGTGGAGAACGACCAGCTCGCCGCGTGGGCCAACGGCCAGCCGGCGGTACTGCTGGACGTGCGCCGCCAGCCCGGCGCGAACATCGTGCAGACGGTGGAGCACATCCGCGCGGTGCTGCCGGAGCTGCGCAGCGCGCTGCCGGCCGACGTGCATCTGGACGTGTTCGCCGACCGCACGGTGACCATCCGCGCCTCGGTGCACGACGTCGAGTTCACCCTGATCCTCACCGTGTTCCTGGTGATCGGCGTGATCTTCGTGTTCCTGCGCCGGCTGTGGGCCACCATCATTCCGGCCACGGCGGTGCCGCTGTCGCTGATGGGTACGTTCGGCGTCATGGCGTTCACCGGCATGTCGCTGGACAACCTGTCGCTGATGGCGCTCACCGTGGCCACCGGTTTCGTGGTCGACGATGCGATCGTGATGATCGAGAACATCGTGCGCTACATCGAGCAGGGCCGGGAGGGCAAGGAGGCGGCCGAGGTCGGCGCGAAGGAGATCGGCTTCACCGTGCTGTCGCTGACCGTGTCGCTGGTGGCGGTGTTCCTGCCGCTGCTGCTGATGCCCGGGGTCACCGGCCGGCTGTTCCACGAGTTCGCCTGGGTGCTGACCATCGCGGTGAGCATCTCGATGCTGGTGTCGCTGACGCTGACGCCGATGATGTGCGCCTACCTGCTCAAGCCCGACCAGCTGCCCGAGGGCGAGGATGCGCACGAGCGCCACGCCGCCGCCGGCAAGCGCACCGTGTGGTCGCGTACTGTCGCCATCTACGAGCGCTCGCTGGACTGGGTGCTCGACCACCAGCGCCTGACCATGCTGGTGGCCGGCGCCGCGGTGGTGCTCACCGTGTTCCTGTACATCGTGATTCCCAAGGGCCTGCTGCCCGAGCAGGACACCGGGCTGATCACCGGCGTGGTGCAGGCCGACGACAACATCGCGTTCCCGCAGATGGAAGAGCGCACCAAGGCGGTCGCCGAGGCGCTGCGCAAGGACCCGGCGGTGGCCGGCGTGGCCGCCTTCATCGGCGCCGGCACCATCAACCCCACGCTCAACCAGGGCCAGCTCAGCATCGTGCTGAAGGATCGCGGCGACCGCGACGGCCTGGACGCGCTGCTGCCGCGGCTGCAGCACGCCGTGGCCGGCATCCCCGGCGTGGCGCTGTACCTGAAGCCGGTGCAGGACGTGACCCTGGACAGCCGCGTGGCCGCCACCGAATACCAGTATTCGCTGTCCGCCGTGAAGGCGGACGAGCTGGCCGGCTATGCCAACCAGATGACCCAGGCGATGCGCCAGCGGCCGGAACTGGCCGACGTGGACAACAACCTCGCCGACAACGGCAACGCGCTCAAGCTGACCATCGACCGCGAGAAGGCCAGCCGCCTCGGCGTGCCGGTGCAGACCATCGACGACACCCTGTACGACGCCTTCGGCCAGCGTCAGATTTCCACCATCTTCACCCAGCTCAACCAGTATCGCGTGGTGCTGGAAGTGGCGCCGGAGTTCCGCACCACCACCGGCCTGCTCGACCAGCTCACCGTGCGCGGCAACGGCAACGGCGCGCTCACCGGCAGCAACGCGACCAGCTTCGGCCAGCTGAAGTCGAGCAACTCGGCGACGCCGTCGGGCATCGGCAACGCGGGCAACGTCGGCTTCACCCTCGGCGGCGGCGGCACCATCCCGCTGTCATCGCTGGTCAGCGCGCAGGTCACCAGCGCGCCGCTGGTGGTCAGCCACCAGCAGCAGCTGCCGGCGGTGACGCTGGCGTTCAACGTGGCACCGGGCTACTCGCTGTCCGACGCGGTGGCGGCAATCCACGAGGTCGAGCGGCAGCTGGACTTCCCGCCGCAGATCCGCGGCGAGTTCGTCGGCAAGGCGGCCGAGTTCGCTTCCTCGCTGGGCGACGAAGTGCTGTTGCTGCTGGCCGCGATCGTGGTGATCTACATCGTGCTGGGCGTGCTGTACGAGAGCTACATCCACCCGTTGACGATCATCTCCACGCTGCCGCCGGCCGGCGTCGGCGCCTTGCTCGCACTGATCCTGTGCGGCATGAGCCTGTCGGTGGACGGCATCGTCGGCATCGTGCTCTTGATCGGCATCGTGAAGAAGAACGCGATCATGATGATCGACTTCGCGATCGAGGCGCGCCGCACCGGACTGAATGCGCGCGACGCGATCCACCGCGCCTGCCTGCTGCGCTTCCGCCCGATCATGATGACCACCGCCGCGGCGATGCTCGGCGCGTTGCCGCTGGCGCTGGGCAACGGCATCGGCGCCGAGCTGCGCCGGCCGCTGGGCGTGGCGATCGTCGGTGGCCTGCTGCTGTCGCAGCTGGTCACGCTGTACACCACGCCGGTGATCTACCTGTACATGGAGCGCTTCTCCGATTGGCTGGCCGAGCGCCGCGAGCGGCGCGCGCTGGTCCAGGCCCGCAGCGCTGCGTGATCCCGTGGCCGTATCCTGCCCCCTCCCCTGCGAAGCAGGGGAGGGTTGGGGAGGGGTCGCTCTTCACCCCAAAGCCAAAAGCACCCCCTCCCCACCTCCCCCTGCTGCGCAGAGGGAGGAGTTGCTGCCTTGCTCCCTCCCCTATGCAAGCAGGGGAGGGTTGGGGAGGGGTCGCTCTTCACCGCAAAGTCAAAAGCACCCCCTCCCCACCTCCCCCTGCTGCGCAGGGGGAAGAGTTGCTGCCTTGCTCCCTCCCCTGCGCAAGCAGGGGAGGGTCGGGGAGGGGTCGCTCTTCACCGCAAAGTCAAAAGCACCCCCTCCCCACCTCCCCCTGCTGCGCAGGGGGAGGAGTTGCTGCCTTGCTCCCTCCCCTGCGCAAGCAGGGGAGGGTCGGGGAGGGGTCGCTCTTCACCGCAAAGTCAAAAGCACCCCCTCCCCACCTCCCCCTGCTGCGCAGGGGGAGGAGTTGCTGCCTTGCTCCCTCCCCTGCGCAAGCAGGGGAGGGCTGGGGTGGGGTCGCTCTTCACCGCAAAGTCAAAGGCATCCCCTCCCCACCTCCCCCTGCTGCGCAGGGGGAGGAGTTGCTGCCTTGCTCCCTCCCCTGCGTAAGCAGGGGAGGGTCGGGGAGGGGTCGCTCTTCGCGAAGCCGGACCGATCAACCTTTTCGCAGCCCGTGCGTTGAGAATGGGATGATCCGTCCGCACCGCTTCGCCCATCCCCGCTTTCGTTGAACCCATGAACCTCTCCGGTACCTTCATCCGCCGCCCGATCGGCACCTCCCTGCTGGCGATCGGCCTGTTCGTGGGCGGCATGATCTGCTACTTCCTGCTCGGCGTGGCGGCGCTGCCGAACATGCAGTTCCCGGCGATCTTCGTGCAGGCCAGCCAGGCCGGCGCCGACGCCAGCACCATGGCCTCCACCGTGGCCGCGCCGCTGGAACGGCACCTGGGCCAGGTGCCGGGCATCGAGACGATGCGCTCGTCCAGCTCCGAAGGCCGCACCTTCGTCTTCATGATGTTCCGCACCGGCACCGACCTGGATTCCGCCGCGCGCGACGTGCAGGCGGCGATCAACGCGGCGGCGCCGGACCTGCCCAGCGGCCTCAACGGCCAACCCAGCTACCAGAAGGCGAACCCGAACGACGACCCGATCATCGCGCTGGCGCTGACTTCGGATACGCAATCGGCGGCCGACCTGTACAACCTCTCCGACACCCTGCTGGCGCAGCGGCTGCGCCAGTTGCCCGGCGTGTCGTCGGTGGAGATCGCCGGCGCGGCCACGCCGGCGATCCGCGTCGACGTGAACCTGCGTGCGCTGAACGCGATGGGGCTGTCGCCGGACCAGCTGCGCAACGCCTTGAGTGCGGCCAACGTGACTTCGCCGGAGGGCTTCCTGTCCAACGGCAAGACCACCATGTCGATCAGCGCCACCACCCAGCTGCACAACGCGGACGAATTCGCTCAACTGGTGGTCGCCAGCCGCAACGGCACGCCGGTGCGGCTGTCCGACGTGGCCAGGGTCTACGCCGGCCAGCAGGATGCCTACCAGGCCGCCTGGTTCCACGGCAAGCCGGCCGTGCTGATGTACGTCTACAAGAAGGCCGACGCCAACGTCATCGCCACCGTCGACCTGGTCAAGGACCAGCTGCCGGCGCTGCGCAGCTACCTGTCGCCGGGCACCGTGCTGACCCCGTTCTTCGACGGCACGCCGACCATCCGCGCCTCGCTGCACGAGGTGCAGGCCACGCTGCTGATCTCGCTGGCGATGGTGGTGCTGGTGATGGCGCTGTTCCTGCGCCGGCTGGCGCCCACGCTGATCGCCGCGGTGGCAGTGCCACTGTCGCTGGCCGGCGCGTTCGTGGTGATGTACGTGCTCGACTACACGCTCAACAACCTCACCCTGCTGGCGCTGGTGATCGCGATCGGCTTCGTGGTGGACGATGCGATCGTGGTGATCGAGAACATCATCCGCCACATCGACGCGGGCATGACGCGCTTGCAGGCCACCCTGGCCGGCGCGCGCGAGATCGGCTTCACCATCGTCTCGATCACCGCCTCGCTGGTCGCCGTGTTCATCCCGCTGTTGTTCGCCGGCGGCGTCACCGGCATGTTCATGCACGAGTTCTCGGTGACCCTGGTGGCGGCGATCGTGGTCTCCGCGCTGGTCTCGCTGACGCTGACGCCGGCGTTGTGCGGGCGCTTCCTCAACGGGCATGCCGCAAGGGAAAAGGCGCAGCCGTCGCGGCTCGCCCGCGCCCTGGACGGCTTCCACGCCGGCATGCTGCGCGTGTACACCCGCGCACTGAACTTCTCGCTGCGCCACGCGCTGCTGTTCTCGCTGACTCCGCTGGTGCTGATCGTGGTCACCTTCTACCTGTTCGGCGTGGTCAAGGCCGGCCTGTTCCCGGCGCAGGACACCGGCCTGATCTGGGGCCGCGCCAGCTCCAGCGCCACCGTCTCGTTCGCCGAAAGCAGGCAGCGGCTGGAGCGGTTGACTACGATGCTGATGGCCGACCCGGACGTGGCCACCGTCGGCTCGCGCCTGGGCAGCAGCCGGCAGGGCACCAGCGGCTCGTTCAACATCGACCTGAAGACCCGCGCCGAAGGCCGCCAGGACGATACCTTCGCGGTGCTCGCGCGGCTCAGCGCGAAGGCGGCCAACTACCCCGACCTCAACCTGCGCCTGCGCCCGGTGCAGGACCTGCCCAGCGGCGGTGGCGGCGGCACCAGCCAGGGCGCGCAGTACCAGGTGTCGCTGCAGGGCAACGACCTGGCCAGCCTGCAGGAGTGGCTGCCGAAACTGCAGACCGAACTGAAGAAGAACCCGAAGCTGCGCGACGTCGGCACCGACGTCGACGAGGCCGGCCTGCGCCAGAACATCGTGATCGACCGCGACAAGGCCGCGCGCCTGGGCGTGTCGATCGGCGCCATCGACGGCGCGCTGTACGACGCCTTCGGCCAGCGCCAGGTGTCCACCATCTACTCGGACATCAACCAGTACCAGGTGGTGGTCAACGCGCTGCCCGATCAGACCGCCACGCCGGAGGCGCTCAACCGCATCTACGTGCGCTCCGGCAGCGGCCAGATGATCCCGATCACCGCGTTCGCGAAGCAGCAGCCGGGGCTGGCGCCGTCGCAGATCACCCACGAAAACCAGTACACCACGATGGACCTGAGCTTCAACCTCGCGCCCGACGTGAGCATGGGCGAGGCGATGGCAATCATCCAGTCCACCGTGAAGAACATGCGCATGCCCGGCGACATCCGGGTGCAGATGGGCAACGACTTCCGCCGCTTCCAGCAATCGCAGAGCGGCATGGGCTGGCTGATCCTGGCCGCCGTGCTCACCGTCTACATCGTGCTCGGCATGCTGTACGAAAACCTGATCCATCCGGTCACCATCCTGTCCACCCTGCCGGCCGCCGGCGTGGGCGCATTGCTGGCGCTGTGGCTGACCGGCACCGAGCTGTCGGTGGTGGCGCAGATCGCGCTGGTGCTGCTGATCGGCATCGTCAAGAAAAACGCGATCATGATGATCGACTTCGCCCTGGTCGCCCAGCGCGAGCACGGCAAGAGCCCGCTGGAAGCGGCGCGCGAAGCGTGCACCGTGCGTTTCCGCCCGATCATGATGACCACCATGGTCGCCATCCTCGCCGCGTTGCCGATCGCCATCGGCCTCGGCGAAGGCAGCGAGCTGCGTCGCCCACTCGGCATCGCCCTGATCGGCGGCCTGCTGATCTCGCAAAGCCTCACCCTGCTCAGCACCCCCGCGCTGTATGTGGTGTTCTCGTGCCTGGCCGAGCGGCGGAAAGCGTGGGCCGCAAGGCGGCGTGAGCACAAGACGGCACGACGCAGGGAACGGCTGGCCAGGGCATGACCCGGAATCCATCGGACACCTGTGCGGCAGGAAACGGTGCAACGCGCAGGGTGTCGATCCTGTCCCTTTTTTTTGAGCTGTGTGCAGGGCAGCAAAGCCGGAGGTCGATGATCTGACCGGTTTCCGTGTTTTCTGAACTGACGGAAAAATAACTTGCCATCTGCACGGCAAATGACAAGTTATTTTTCCAATATTCCCGTGTAGCAGCGAACGCGCAACTGGTGATACTCCACACGAATCGGTGGGTTCCGGTCAGAGCGCATTTCCTGATCCACCGCGCAAGTGGATCGACAAGGACGGCCATTTCTTAGCTGCCTGCGCGGCAGCGAACTCCAGTGCCAGGCCGCAGCCGCGCGGGCCGGTGTTTCTGAGCTGCCTGCGCGGCGGCGAACACCAGGTGCGGCTCGGCGGTGGCTTTCTGCGCTTTCTGAGCTGCCTGCGCGGCAGCGAACGGCGCCCTAACCTTCACGCTCCGACTACCATATTTCTGAGCTGCCTGCGCGGCAGCGAACGCGGCCGGCGCGACGGCATGGAATCCGTGCTTTTTCTGAGCTGCCTGCGCGGCAGCGAACATTTACGCGGTGCTTCGCGCCGCTGGCCTTGATTTCTGAGCTGCCTGCGCGGCAGCGAACCCTAACGGGCAAATGGTCAGGCTGGCGGGTTCTTTCTGAGCTGCCTGCGCGGCAGCGAACAGCGGGCAAAGCCTCGCCGCCACCCTCAAGAATTTCTGAGCTGCCTGCGCGGCAGCGAACCAGCTCGCGAATGGATGGCATGGGGCCGTTGATTTCTGAGCTGCCTGCGCGGCAGCGAACGGCCCCGTCCTGACGTGCGTCGAATTTGCGCATTTCTGAGCTGCCTGCGCGGCAGCGAACATGGCCGCGGTTTCCTCATCGGCTGGACCTACTTTCTGAGCTGCCTGCGCGGCAGCGAACTCCTTGAGCCGCGCCGCTTCAAGATCCTGTATTTTCTGAGCTGCCTGCGCGGCAGCGAACGTGACCCCTCGCCTGCTGATCCTGGCGTGGGTTTTCTGAGCTGCCTGCGCGGCAGCGAACCCGGAACGATGCTGTCCCGGTTGTGTTTGCGCTTTCTGAGCTGCCTGCGCGGCAGCGAACCGCGAGCAGGGCAGCGCTGACCCAAGGCAGAATTTCTGAGCTGCCTGCGCGGCAGCGAACCCGCTGAACACCCGCGCCATCGCCTGCCTCAATTTCTGAGCTGCCTGCGCGGCAGCGAACCAGTACACCGCCGTGCGCAGCGCCGCGGCGCATTTCTGAGCTGCCTGCGCGGCAGCGAACCGGCGCCTCAAACGACGCAGGGACGTCAATGCTTTCTGAGCTGCCTGCGCGGCAGCGAACGCGTTGCAGGGCGGAGCGCTGGCGGAAGGTGTTTTCTGAGCTGCCTGCGCGGAAGCGAACGTCTCGCCTATGGCTGCGGCGGCGCGGACGATTTTCTGAGCTGCCTGCGCGGCAGCGAACGAACAGGGCCTGCGCGACGGTGATGCCGGCGTTTTCTGAGCTGCCTGCGCGGCAGCGAACGTCCTGGACCGAAGCGAGTCAACCGAGGCGAATTTCTGAGCTGCCTGCGCGGCAGCGAACATACCCACAGACGATGGCCAGGAGGATCAGGATTTCTGAGCTGCCTGCGCGGCAGCGAACCATGCCCTGCGAGTAGCGCGTGAAGCCGGTGCTTTCTGAGCTGCCTGCGCGGCAGCGAACCCGTGCGACCTGTCGCCAACGGTGCGCCGGCTTTTCTGAGCTGCCTGCGCGGCAGCGAACGGCCGCTGCATCGAGAAGCCCGAGAACGAGCGTTTCTGAGCTGCCTGCGCGGCAGCGAACCGGTCGAAGTGCAGGACGGCACCGACCATGGCTTTCTGAGCTGCCTGCGCGGCAGCGAACGGTCACCACTTGCGCATCCTTGCCGACGACCATTTCTGAGCTGCCTGCGCGGCAGCGAACGCTGAATTCGATGTTGCTCATGTCGTTCTCCTTTTCTGAGCTGCCTGCGCGGCAGCGAACGCTGAATTCGATGTTGCTCATGTCGTTCTCCTTTTCTGAGCTGCCTGCGCGGCAGCGAACCAGTTGCGCGACAGCCTGCGCTCACCCGTCGATTTCTGAGCTGCCTGCGCGGCAGCGAACCGCGGCCGTCTGGTTGCCGAACACTGAGACCATTTCTGAGCTGCCTGCGCGGCAGCGAACGCGCGCAGCCCGCGTGAGCGCGGCGATCGACGTTTCTGAGCTGCCTGCGCGGCAGCGAACCTGGCCACCGACCGACCGAAGGCCTCGGGGCTTTTCTGAGCTGCCTGCGCGGCAGCGAACTTCGGCCGTTTCCGTGAACCGTTCGCGGAGATTTTCTGAGCTGCCTGCGCGGCAGCGAACCATCGAGCTGGCAGATGGCACGGTGTTGTACCTTTCTGAGCTGCCTGCGCGGCAGCGAACTAATTCACCATCGGACGTCGCGCGGCGTCGTATTTCTGAGCTGCCTGCGCGGCAGCGAACTCGCCGTGGCCGGGGTGTTCGTGGTCGCCCAGTTTCTGAGCTGCCTGCGCGGCAGCGAACGTCGACTTCATCCGGCACAGGGATCAGCTTGCTTTCTGAGCTGCCTGCGCGGCAGCGAACCTTGCCAGTAGCGGATATGCCGGCGACCTTCCTTTCTGAGCTGCCTGCGCGGCAGCGAACCTGGCCGAGCAGGCCCGCGTGGCGGTGCTCAATTTCTGAGCTGCCTGCGCGGCAGCGAACGGAGAGCATGGCGTGGCGCTCCATGTGGTGCTTTTCTGAGCTGCCTGCGCGGCAGCGAACGAAGTATCTCCCTCACGCGGACGCCTGCGGTTTTTCTGAGCTGCCTGCGCGGCAGCGAACCAGCTCAAAAAACCCGTTCTCGGCCGCTTTCATTTCTGAGCTGCCTGCGCGGCAGCGAACATCAGGCGCCACGGCGCGCAGTTCGGCCGGTGTTTCTGAGCTGCCTGCGCGGCAGCGAACGTGCCTTTATGTTTCAGGTACTCGGCGCAACGTTTCTGAGCTGCCTGCGCGGCAGCGAACGCGAACTGTTCAACGACGCCGACGGGTAGTCATTTCTGAGCTGCCTGCGCGGCAGCGAACAGTCAAGTGTGGCTGGATCGGTGCGCCGTGAATTTCTGAGCTGCCTGCGCGGCAGCGAACACTGATGCTGTGGCCGAAGTACTCAATCGGCTTTTCTGAGCTGCCTGCGCGGCAGCGAACGTGTACTTGGCGATTGAGATGTCCGGCGGGTATTTCTGAGCTGCCTGCGCGGCAGCGAACGCGCGGATTTCGTGATTACCGCGGAGGGTCGTTTTCTGAGCTGCCTGCGCGGCAGCGAACGCGGATCGCGCCGGATTTCAGCGTGCCATCCTTTTCTGAGCTGCCTGCGCGGCAGCGAACCGCCAGCGGGAAGTTCGTCGACGCGGCCACCATTTCTGAGCTGCCTGCGCGGCAGCGAACAGAATGGCCACTGTAGGGGTTGTTTTCTGGGCTTTCTGAGCTGCCTGCGCGGCAGCGAACTAGAACGGCAACTCTTCTTCGCCAAGCGTCACTTTCTGAGCTGCCTGCGCGGCAGCGAACGCTCGACCGCGGCTGGCGGGACGTGTGGTCGCTTTTCTGAGCTGCCTGCGCGGCAGCGAACGACTTGCCCGAGGAATTGCAGGCGCAGGTTGTTTTCTGAGCTGCCTGCGCGGCAGCGAACCCAGGGCATCGGCATCGCTCGCCACGTACACGTTTCTGAGCTGCCTGCGCGGCAGCGAACCTCCCAGTAGCCGCCGCGCAGGATGATGGTGATTTCTGAGCTGCCTGCGCGGCAGCGAACTCGGTCAGCGCCTGGAATGCCTCGGTGCTCGTTTTCTGAGCTGCCTGCGCGGCAGCGAACACCAGGACGGTGCGCCGGATCGGCGGCGCCGTTTTCTGAGCTGCCTGCGCGGCAGCGAACTCCGCGTGGAGGTTGCCCGCGTGTCTGACCGCTTTCTGAGCTGCCTGCGCGGCAGCGAACGGCAAGACGTTCGACTGCCGCGACCGTGCCCATTTCTGAGCTGCCTGCGCGGCAGCGAACTGCCGCGCCAGCGATGACGGGCTCGGGTTCTTTTTCTGAGCTGCCTGCGCGGCAGCGAACGGCCTGATGGACGATGCCGCGGACCTCACCAATTTCTGAGCTGCCTGCGCGGCAGCGAACACACGCCCTGAGTAATTCCGCACGCCCACAAATTTCTGAGCTGCCTGCGCGGCAGCGAACGGGCAGTTTTCGCCGTTTAGCCATTTCGCTACTTTCTGAGCTGCCTGCGCGGCAGCGAACCCGTCCACGCCCTATCGCGGATCGGGGTTTCGTTTCTGAGCTGCCTGCGCGGCAGCGAACGAGGAGCGCTCGCCCTGGAAGTGGGCCGAGCATTTCTGAGCTGCCTGCGCGGCAGCGAACGATCGCGTCGCCTATGGTTCGCTGCCTTTCAATTTCTGAGCTGCCTGCGCGGCAGCGAACGCGCTATTCGACGACATTGTTACCAGGCTTGATTTCTGAGCTGCCTGCGCGGCAGCGAACGCGTTATCCCGCTGGTATGCCGCGTCTTTGTCTTTCTGAGCTGCCTGCGCGGCAGCGAACATCTCGGCCAGCGGCGCGGTGTCCGTGTCATCTTTCTGAGCTGCCTGCGCGGCAGCGAACAGTCTTCGCCACCTGCGCCGCCTGTGCTGGCGTTTCTGAGCTGCCTGCGCGGCAGCGAACCGTCAGTCCGCGCGCGAGAAAGCCCATTATTTTTTCTGAGCTGCCTGCGCGGCAGCGAACGCCACCGAATCGTCAGGCTTTCCCCACCAGTATTTCTGAGCTGCCTGCGCGGCAGCGAACAACAAGATTGACGCCGCTGTTGCATTGGCGATTTTCTGAGCTGCCTGCGCGGCAGCGAACGACCCGCTGACAGATCCGTCGTGCTGGGTTAATTTCTGAGCTGCCTGCGCGGCAGCGAACATCCTTGGTGGTGGCGGCTTGCGGTTGCATTATTTCTGAGCTGCCTGCGCGGCAGCGAACTGTGCTTGATCGAGTGTTCTTCAACACAACCCTTTCTGAGCTGCCTGCGCGGCAGCGAACGAACTTCGTGATGACATGGTGTTGCCTTGATTTTTCTGAGCTGCCTGCGCGGCAGCGAACATGAACGCCAAGCGGTCGGCCATTGGTTCAGATTTCTGAGCTGCCTGCGCGGCAGCGAACATCTTCACGTCATCGCCATCGGCGTCGAGGATTTTCTGAGCTGCCTGCGCGGCAGCGAACCAGCCTTCGACCGGGCCGTGTTTGCTTTGGTATTTCTGAGCTGCCTGCGCGGCAGCGAACGCCAAGATGAAAGCTTCGGCGGCGACAATCGATTTCTGAGCTGCCTGCGCGGCAGCGAACCCCCGATCCATCTGGCTGGTCTAGCTCAATCTTTTCTGAGCTGCCTGCGCGGCAGCGAACTCGCAGCGGCCATCTTCGCTTCGCGTAATCCGTTTCTGAGCTGCCTGCGCGGCAGCGAACACGGCGCGAGCGACGACCTGATGGAATTCGACTTTCTGAGCTGCCTGCGCGGCAGCGAACGCCGCACGCTGTATTTCCGAGGCGTCGGCTTCTTTCTGAGCTGCCTGCGCGGCAGCGAACTCAATCTCTTTCGTGCGGCGCGTTACCTTCACTTTCTGAGCTGCCTGCGCGGCAGCGAACTCGTGACGCTTCGGCTGGCGACATGCCGAACATTTCTGAGCTGCCTGCGCGGCAGCGAACCGAGGATTTCGGTTCCGTCGAGCGCGCCCGCTTTTCTGAGCTGCCTGCGCGGCAGCGAACCCGCCGCCGGTAGGCGTGCCGCTGAGTGCACCTTTCTGAGCTGCCTGCGCGGCAGCGAACCGGATCGTTCTCGCTGCTCCGTTTTACCTCGCTTTCTGAGCTGCCTGCGCGGCAGCGAACACAACAGGTGCCGCGTGTGGCGGGTCTGCCGTTTTCTGAGCTGCCTGCGCGGCAGCGAACTCGATGACGTTGCGCGTAGTCGTTTCGTCGCATTTCTGAGCTGCCTGCGCGGCAGCGAACGTGATCGGCTCGATCACAGCGGTGGTGTCGATTTTCTGAGCTGCCTGCGCGGCAGCGAACGTTGGCTTTGTCGAGCATGCCGATATCCCGATTTTCTGAGCTGCCTGCGCGGCAGCGAACCCACCGAATACTCACTCATGGCGCTCTCCTTTTTTCTGAGCTGCCTGCGCGGCAGCGAACCTCGTGATGCCATTTGGTCGCGTTCTGACTCGTTTCTGAGCTGCCTGCGCGGCAGCGAACGCGACAAGGGGCCGGCGCCGGCATCGTCCACGTTTCTGAGCTGCCTGCGCGGCAGCGAACTTTTTTGAGCTGGCCGACCCGCGCAAGTGGCATTTCTGAGCTGCCTGCGCGGCAGCGAACGCCTTTGATCTGCTCCCCCGATTCGCTTTTGATTTCTGAGCTGCCTGCGCGGCAGCGAACGTGTACGGCCCCGACGGCACGCTAGTCGGTCGTTTCTGAGCTGCCTGCGCGGCAGCGAACCCTATTCCGCCCACACCCACCCCGCACGATCTTTTCTGAGCTGCCTGCGCGGCAGCGAACGTGCTGATGTCGTATGCCGGCGTGATGGTCAGTTTCTGAGCTGCCTGCGCGGCAGCGAACGCCAGCATCTACCGGCACGGCAAAGGATGGCGTTTCTGAGCTGCCTGCGCGGCAGCGAACGACTGGCAGGGCCGGCAGCTGCTGTATCCGACTTTCTGAGCTGCCTGCGCGGCAGCGAACGGTTTCCTGTTTCACGATCTTGTCAG
This sequence comes from Rhodanobacter sp. KK11, assembly GCF_033345435.1. NCBI lineage: Bacteria > Pseudomonadati > Pseudomonadota > Gammaproteobacteria > Lysobacterales > Rhodanobacteraceae > Rhodanobacter > Rhodanobacter sp. KK11. The sequence continues at coordinate 645,776 of NZ_JAWPMI010000005.1, read as the reverse complement.
CGCTGCTTTCTGAGCTGCCTGCGCGGCAGCGAACTGCAGCAGGCCATCCTTCGTCAGGTACGCCGTTTTCTGAGCTGCCTGCGCGGCAGCGAACACGAACGGGCAGATCACGTTCCGTACCCGCAATTTCTGAGCTGCCTGCGCGGCAGCGAACACCGGCGAGTTTCAGGAGTGGCATTACCCGCATTTCTGAGCTGCCTGCGCGGCAGCGAACTCACCAGTATACACCTCGGCGGAGGACTTCGCTTTCTGAGCTGCCTGCGCGGCAGCGAACAGGGGCCGGTTTTGGGCCGGCACGCATGGGTATTTCTGAGCTGCCTGCGCGGCAGCGAACAGGCTGGGCGGCTATCGGAGTCGTCCCACGAATTTCTGAGCTGCCTGCGCGGCAGCGAACTTTGTTTTAAGCTTCATCGCCAGCTCCTTGCATTTCTGAGCTGCCTGCGCGGCAGCGAACCAACGTCACGCTGTCAAATTGGGCCATCAACATTTCTGAGCTGCCTGCGCGGCAGCGAACGGACAGTACGACGCGCAACTGGCAATCATCAATTTCTGAGCTGCCTGCGCGGCAGCGAACGCTTGATGCTGAGCGGCTGGAGGCGGCGGAGATTTCTGAGCTGCCTGCGCGGCAGCGAACAAGATAGCCGACATGGCGAAGCGGCTGGCGGCTTTCTGAGCTGCCTGCGCGGCAGCGAACACGATGACGCTGGAAGGTGTTGCCGCCGACCTTTTCTGAGCTGCCTGCGCGGCAGCGAACGGCGTGGACAACCCGTTCAACCAGCTGATCGATTTCTGAGCTGCCTGCGCGGCAGCGAACTGGAGCGCATCCCGCCTCGGCGAAGTGGTCCATTTCTGAGCTGCCTGCGCGGCAGCGAACGGCAATGCGCCAGTCATGGCCGATTACTACAATTTCTGAGCTGCCTGCGCGGCAGCGAACAGGTGATGAACAAGATCGCCACCGCCGCCACGTTTCTGAGCTGCCTGCGCGGCAGCGAACCTCGGCAAGCACTGTGCGACGCTGGGCGGCTATTTCTGAGCTGCCTGCGCGGCAGCGAACGACTATCCCGATGAATGGCGCGACTGCAGCAATTTCTGAGCTGCCTGCGCGGCAGCGAACATCACGCTGGCCTGCGGCGTCAGCGAGCAGCTTTTCTGAGCTGCCTGCGCGGCAGCGAACCAGCTGGAGACGCTGCGCAATCAGGCCGAGCATTTCTGAGCTGCCTGCGCGGCAGCGAACGGCCTGCCGTGGGCCATCGTGAGCGTGATTGATTTTCTGAGCTGCCTGCGCGGCAGCGAACCCTGGAAGGGATATGACGCTTGCCTGATTGCATTTCTGAGCTGCCTGCGCGGCAGCGAACACCACGGCTTCGCAGGCGTTGGCCTTCCCGAATTTCTGAGCTGCCTGCGCGGCAGCGAACATCCGCACCAGCGGCCGCAGCAGCCGCGAACCTTTCTGAGCTGCCTGCGCGGCAGCGAACGCGGCGATGGCGCTGTTGCGCAGTAGTGCCGCTTTCTGAGCTGCCTGCGCGGCAGCGAACCTTTGCTCCGTGGGAATCGGCGCCGCCGAGGCTTTCTGAGCTGCCTGCGCGGCAGCGAACATCACCTGCGCGCTTCCGCCGCCTTTCCAACATTTCTGAGCTGCCTGCGCGGCAGCGAACCATGATCGAAGTCGGCGACAAGGTGCGCCACTTTTCTGAGCTGCCTGCGCGGCAGCGAACAGCCGCAGCCGTGGCACAGGTGGCTGCGGTGATTTCTGAGCTGCCTGCGCGGCAGCGAACGACGCGCAGACCGAGTTTGAGCTGTCCGACGATTTCTGAGCTGCCTGCGCGGCAGCGAACGGCTCGCGCGTCGCTTTCGCCACGATGTGCAATTTCTGAGCTGCCTGCGCGGCAGCGAACGGCTGGTAACCGTCGGTCACGGGTGCTCCGATTTTCTGAGCTGCCTGCGCGGCAGCGAACCCGGCCAGGCTGCGTCGAAGGTCATCGCTTCTTTTCTGAGCTGCCTGCGCGGCAGCGAACCCGCCGAAAAGGCCGCATACATCGCCAAGCATTTTCTGAGCTGCCTGCGCGGCAGCGAACGACGCGTCACTTGAAATCGACGGCGCCCTTGTTTTCTGAGCTGCCTGCGCGGCAGCGAACCCGAGGAAGCCGCGCGCAAGGCGGGCGATGTTTTTCTGAGCTGCCTGCGCGGCAGCGAACCCGACGCGCCGCTGCTGCTGGACTTCGACCAGTTTCTGAGCTGCCTGCGCGGCAGCGAACACCTGGCCCGCTTCCGGCAAGTGGCCCGGCGGTTTCTGAGCTGCCTGCGCGGCAGCGAACGTGGTTAAGCGGTTGGTGCTAGCTCAATTCAATTTCTGAGCTGCCTGCGCGGCAGCGAACGCCCACATCCACCGACTGCGCGGGCTGGGTGATTTCTGAGCTGCCTGCGCGGCAGCGAACAGACGGCTAAAGGCGCGTCGAAGGCGTCGGCCGTTTCTGAGCTGCCTGCGCGGCAGCGAACTCTGCATCGCACGCAGCGTTTTGCCGTGGCCCTTTCTGAGCTGCCTGCGCGGCAGCGAACAAGCATCAGCATGCCACGTGCCCGGCGTTCCATTTCTGAGCTGCCTGCGCGGCAGCGAACTACGCCTTGAAGAACCGCTTTGCCTACGAGCATTTCTGAGCTGCCTGCGCGGCAGCGAACAGTTGGGTCATGGCCTCACCAATTCAGATTCTTTTCTGAGCTGCCTGCGCGGCAGCGAACCTGGAGGACAAGGACGGCGTTCTCTTGCGCAATTTCTGAGCTGCCTGCGCGGCAGCGAACATGGAGCGCGAAACGCATGCAGCATGCTTTACTTTCTGAGCTGCCTGCGCGGCAGCGAACCGCAGCGACTTCGATGCCGCGGTAGCCGAGCTTTTCTGAGCTGCCTGCGCGGCAGCGAACTAGAGTGCCTATTGCGTAACCGATTGAAATTTAATCAGTTGCCCAGAGAAAAAGCCAGCGCCCCTTTGAGGGCGCTGGCTTGCAAGTGGTTGATAGACAGTGAGTGGTTGGCGCGAGTAGGGAAAAGGGTCAAAACCAAGGGATGCTGGCGGGATTGCTTAGGCCATGGCTGTTGAAGCGGCCGGGTGTTGCGGCGGTTTGCAGGGGGCCCAGGGCGATGAACAGGCAGAACGGTTGCCGGGTGCTTTTACTGTGCAGGTGGATGTAGGGCAGGTTGGGGTGACGTTCCATGCTGGAGGGAATCGCCGCCTTGGCTTGTTCCTCGGTTTCGCCTTTGCGACGCATACGTCGGCGGCGCAGGCGTTCGGCACTGGTCTTGAATTGTTTGCGTTGCACGATACGGTGCGGGGCGCCAATGGGCGCCACGGCGAGGTTCTCGATGCGGACATGATCGCGCATACCTTTGAGCCAGTCGCTGGCCAACAGCTGTTGCAGGTCGGCTTCGCTTCCATGCAGACGCAGGCTGGTGCCCAGCGTGCGCGGGTTCAAGCTGTAGCCGGGAAAGCTGATGCCGATATTGTCTTGGCGTTGTTGCACCAATGCGAGGTGCAGACGATCGTACAGCGCACCCAGCAGTTGCGTGGGGCCGGTTTCCGGATCATGGATGACCTTGAGGTCTATGTAGTGCGTCGTCATGGTTACTTGTCCGCATCGCCGAACACGCCGCCGCGAATGAGGGTGGCGATGACGAAATGCTGCTGGTTGGCGTCCGGCACCTTGTCCTTGATGACCCAACCATCGAGCAGGTTGTAGAAGTCGGTCTTTTCCTTGGGCTGGCGATAGGCCTTGCCCTGGGTGGTGACCGAGCCGTAGGGCTCCACGGCGATGGGGCCGTTGTCGGCGGCTTCGGGATACCAGGTATCGATGGTGCGCAGGGCGTTGCCGATCTTCTGCGAGTGGATGGCGGCCACACCGTCGACGTCATACAGCGTCTTGCTCTTGTCGCCACGGCCGCGGTCAAGGATCAGTTCCTGCGAGGGGAACACCTCCTGCCCGGCGCCGATGCGCACGAAGGCGGTGACTTGCAGCAGCACATGGCTATTGCCGGCGAGGCCGTTGGCGATGAGTGCCGCCAGCTCGGACAGTGACTTGGCTTCTGCGGAAGGCGCCTTGAGGTCGAGCAGCGAATGGGCCAGTGCATCGAAGGTCCAGCTGGTTTTTGCCTGGCCGTTCTCGATGTGGGCCACGGTCACCTCCACCTGTTCGGCGCCAATGCGGTTGCGCCACAGGAAGCGGCCGTTGGCGAGGTTGGCGGCATAGCGCTTGGCCAGTTCGGCAAAGCCGTTTTGTTGAACGTAGCCAGCCACGGTGGTCAACAGTTTCTGCCGATAGGCGGCATCGTTGCAGGCGGAGGGCTGTCCGGTGCCGGCGAGCACGCGCAGGGTGAACTGCACCTTGAGCGTGTCGGCATCGGCGGGCAGGGTGGCCACGTCTACGGTTTGCAGGTTGGGGCTCTGGATGGCGGCGTCCAGCTTGGCGGGGTCTTGCGCACCACTTTTCAGGCGGTTGGAGATGGTGCCGCGCACGGATTTTTCGTGCAGCGTGATGGGCGCCCAGTTTTGCGACTCGGTGCGTGCGCTCCAGTTGCCACCGGACATCAGTGCATCGGAAGGGTCGAGCTTGCGCTCAAAGGCGAGGACGGAAGCGGTCTTGAGTTCGTTGGCCATGATGGAATTCCTTGTCGTGTCAGAGAGTGGTGTCGACGGAGCGATAGTCGTTGCGGCAGCGGTACAGTCCCTCGTCGGGGCGGCTGTCGGCGTACCAGAGCAGGTCTTGCGCTGCGTGCAGGCGGTGCGGGCCTATCCATTCGCCCATGGAATACAGACTTTCGACGAAGCGGAAGGGCGTGGTGGCGTCGCGCGCATGGGCCACGGTGCCGGCGTCGTGCAGTTCACCGAGAGCGCCGTAGCCCACGGGAATGGGCACGACCCAGCCCGAGCCTTTCGTGCGATCGTTTTGCCAGCCACCATTGCCTTCATTGGCCTTGGCGTCGTAATGCCAATTGATGCGCGAGAGCGATAGCCACGCATCGAGACGCGTGGCTTGTGGCGACTGCCTGCGCAACTCGTCCAGCCGGCTGTCGATCAGGTCGTCGCGGGCCACCAATGCCGAGCCTGGCAGCAGGCGAGCGCGCAGCTTGCGGAACTCTCTGGCTTGGTCGTCGCTGTCGCCGGTGAAGTTGGCCAGCCATGGGCGATGACGCGAAGCCGCCGCTTGCGTAGCCGGCAACAGCGTGCCACCGGCGATGCGCATGCCTTGCAGCAGGTCGAGGATGGTTTCCAGATCGTGCTGCTGCGCGTCCCTGTCCCATGCCCCGGCGTTCACCGCCAGCACCACGCTGAGGTCGAGGTGGATGCGTCCTTCCTCGACGATGGCGGCGGTACTGCCGTCTTTGCCGACCGGGTTGCGGGTGAGCCGGAAGCTTTTGACGAAGCCTCCCTCGGTGGTCTGCTCCTGACGGTCGTGGCAGACCACGCCTACGGCCCCGAACTCCAGATCCAGCCCCGCCGCGCGGGTCTTGCGTTCCAATGCCCACATCAGCCCGAGAAACGCGGTGATGGACGGGAAACCGTGGGTCAACGGACTGGAGACGGCGTTGGCGTTGTGCACCCTGAGGTGCGGCAGCACCAGCAGATGGGTGAAATGCGGAAGCGTATTCATGCGGCACCTGCCTTGGCGCGGCGTTGCAGCGGGATGGGCCAGGCCACGTCGAGGATGGCTTGGCGCGCGAAGTGCCGCATTTCCGCCTCGCCAAGCAGTGCCAGTTTGTCGCTGCGCTTGCGCAACTGGCCGTTGAGCCAGAGGCCGAAGCGACCCGCTACTTCGTTGGCCCAGTCGCCATGCTCATAGGCCTGGTTGAAGGCGAGGTCGTCCTCTTGCCAGTGCGGATGCCCCGGATCGTTGCGTTCCGGCAGTTCGAAGCGGTCGGGGTCGAGCCAGAGCTGCTCACACAGCGGCAGCTGGCAGGCCTCATCCCGCGTCCAGCCGGCTGTGTAGCTTCCACGGATCGCCACGCCGAACATGGCCAACTCCTGGCCGATGGCTTGTTCAATGGTTTCGCGATGCTTGCGGGTTTCCACGGTGGGGTCAGGGTTTGCCTTGAGAAAGGCAGTCAGTGTGCGCAGCAGCTCGCGCATGCCGCCGAACCGGTTCAGCTCGCCATGCCTTTCGTTGAACACCGAATCGAGCCTGAGCAGGTTCATCGCAGCACTCGGCTTCCATGCCGGTGGCGGCAGCGAAGCCAGCAGGTAATTCACGCCGCCGCGCTCGCTGTTCAGTTGCGAGATGTTCTGCGGCTTGGTGCCACCCAGCTTGCGGGCGACGAGGTCGCGGTAGTCGCGGCAAATGGCATCGGCCGGCTTGTTGTCGCGCCTGGCTTGTCGCATTTCCTTGTTGGCTTCACCAAAGCGCGCATCCTGGATGTCGGCGTGGACGGCATGGGCCAACGAGCTGGAAAACATCGGCTGCAGCAGGTGGTAGTGGGCATCGTCCTGCGGATCCTCGCCGGCCAGCCAGTAGAGCTGCTTGGCCATGGGATGGCTGGACGGCTGCGTTTCTTCGCGCACCAACGAGGCGAAGGCTTTCATCCAGCCTTGAGCCTGTTCGACGTCGTTGGACAGCGCGGCCTGCAGGTCAGTGTCGCCGGCCTGCATCCAGTCGAGCAGGCGGCGGCCATCCACCTCTAGCTTGAGCAGCTTGAACACGTCCAGTGCAGCGGCATTGCCCACCACGTCTTCTGCGTAGCCCTCACCCAGCAGGTGGCTGCCGATCTCGGCATGTCGGGGCAGGCCGGAGGGGGCGACATGCAGGCTGCTGCCGCGCGCGTCCGGGTGGGTGGCCTTGAGCACGTGGGTCACGGCCTGGATCTGGCCCACCCGCCGTGCCGCATCGGCCAACCAGGTGGCGTACTCGTATTTCGATGCCGTGTCGGCATCGTCGTCCTTGCCTTTCAGCTTGGCCTCGCGCCGGGCTTCGATGAAGCCGGTGATGGCCGCGCGAAAGAGGCCGGAACGTGATGCAGGTTCCGATTTCTCGTTCATGGGAATCCTTTCATGCACCCAGAATGGGTGTGCCTGTAGAATCCCCACGGCAGCAAGCCGCCGTGGGGTTTGGAGAAGGGCGACGCCCTATTCAGATATTGTGATTCGGTGTTTGCCAATCACATGCCACACCTCCTTTGCATGTCATTCCTTATGCATAGGGCCGAGACCAATCGGCAGGCTGTTCGCCCCATGGCGTCGCGCCACGACGCCATGGGGCAATTCGACTTTACTCGCAGAAAAATATTGGTACAACCATTGCGTGTTCAGTTTCTCTATTGCATGATACGTTTTATCTGCTGGGTAAGCAGCTCAGAAAATTGCGTGATCTGTTTCACCATTCACTCGCTGCCGAACAGGCAGTTGTATCCCTCGGAAGTGACTACAATGCATGCATTGCAGTCACTTCCGAGGGCTTCTTTATGGCCACCATGACCATTCGAAATCTGGATGAAGACCTGAAGGCGCGCCTGCGCGTGCGGGCGGCGCGGCACGGACGTTCGATGGAGGAGGAGGCGCGCAGCATCCTCCGCACCGCCTTGGCCAATCGTGTTGAGGAAGATTCGGGTGCGTCGCTGTATGTCGCCATCCGCACCCGCGTGGAACCGTTCGGGGGCGTCGACCTGGAATTGCCGCCGCGTGAGCCGCAGCGCGATCCGCCGGACTTCGACGAGTGATCGTGCTGGATACCAACGTGCTGTCGGAGTTCATGCGGCCGCAGCCGGACGAGCGCGTGGTGGCATGGCTGAACCGGCAGTCGCGCTCGAACCTGTTCACGACAGCGGTGACGCGCGGTGAGATGTTGTATGGGGTGATGATCCTGCCCAATGGTCAGCGCAAAACGCGACTGCAGCAGGAGGTCACGGCGATCTTTGCCGTCGATATGGCAGGGCGCGTGCTGCCTTACGATGAGGCGGCCGCCGATGCGCACGCCGCCATCGCCGCGGCGCGGCGCACCCAGGGGCGTCCGGTCGACCAATCCGATGCGATGATCGCTGGCATCGCGCGATCGCACAGCGGCACCCTGGCCACGCGCAACGTGCGCGATTTCGAAGGTTGCGGTATCCCCCTGGTTGATCCCTGGCACTGACCTGCCTCAGCGTTGTCTGGTGAAGCCGAGCCATGGGTGCCAGCGCCAGCCTTGATGGTTCTCTTTGAGAGAAGGCACTTCCACGGTGGTGAACCTGCGGGCGGCAAGATCGAGCGGCAGGTCCTGCGCTTCGGCTTGTTCGCCCACCAGCGACGGCAGGTCGAACTCGCCCCAGCAGCTGATGCCGGGCGCAACGTCCAACACGACCTCGTGAAGCAGCTCCCTGGCGGAGACGTAGAGCTTTTCACCGCGGCGACTGCCCGGCGCGTCTTCCACGCGATGCGGTAGCAGACCGTCTTCATCCCCATCGGGCAGCCATGCCAGCGTGGTGCCAGGTTGTTCGTCATGGCGGAACGGTTGCTGTTGCGGCAGTACGCCTGCAAGCGCGGCCTGAGGGTGTTCCCAGGCCGCGGGCGCGTAGTCGCGTTCCAGTCGGAGGGCTGGTGCTGCGCCGCGGCGTGTGGAGCGGGGGGTGGGCGCAGGCGGCATCGGCAGCATGGCGGCGCGGATGCGCGCCTGTTCCAGATCCACCCAGCGCTCGCGTGGCTGCAGCTCGAGCGCACGCGGCCGGATGCGCGGCTGGGCGTCGAGGTGGCGGTATTCGTTCTCGGCCAGGAGCATGCGCAGGCTGTGGCTGGTCAGCAGGAAACGGCCGTTGTCGCGTTCGGTCTCGAAGCCGGGGCGAGTGAATACCGGCTGGCGGCCTTCACGCCGTTCGATGCCTTTGAGGTTGGTGTCGAACACCAGCACGTTGGGTGCTTGCGGGGGCATGCGCCGATGGCGCTGTACGCGACCGGCGAGCTGGATCAGCGAGCGCATCGAAGACGGCTCGGCCACTGCCCAGTCGGCATCCCAGTCGCGGCCCACTTCGCACACTGGCGATGCCAGCACCACGAACAGCTGGTCGGGTTCGGGGTGCGTATCGAGTGCGCGCCGGATCTGCGGCAGTTGCCATACCGCGTCCTCGTTGCGCCGGTTGAACGCGGCATCCAGCATGGCTTCGATGGCCGAGCGCTGCGCCAGCGGAAAGCGGGCGTGATACGCGCACAGATGGACGCGTGTGCCCTCTGGCGCGGCCTGCGTGTAGAGCCTGCTGGCCACGTCGAAGATCGGGTCGATGTTGGCCATGCGCACCAGGCCGAAGCTGACGCGCTTGCCGGTGACGGGATCGGGGTGGGCGTGATCGCGGTGTAGGCGCAGGCAGGCGTCGCGTACGTGACCGGCGAACTCGGCGTGGATGCGCTCAGGCTGTCTGGCGGCGATGTCGATCGGCAGCAGCTCGGCGAGGCGCAAGGGTTCGGTGGCTTGCAGCTTGGCCACGCGGCGTTCGACGAAACCTGCATGGGCTGCGGCGAAGCCGTCGGCATTGGCAAGGGTGTCGGCTTGCACCCCGAATTCGTCCGTCCACAGGCAAGGCACCTCGACAGACCGCTGGGCACCGCCATCGCGCCCGCGGTTGCGCTGGTAGTGGCGGCGACCGGCGCGATAAGCCATGAACATGCCCTCCACCAGGGCCGGCGGCAGGGTGGCCGAGGACAGCACCACGCGGCTGCCGAGCAGGCCGGCCCAGTGCATCAACCGGGTCAGCGCGGGCAGGTCGTCGAGCTCGTAGTCATCCAGTTCGTCGAGCACCAGATCGCTGCTCATCAGCCGCAGCATCGGCGCGATCTGGCGGCCGGCACGCAGCGATTCGGTGGCGGGGGCGAGGTGATCGACGGTGCATACCAGCATCGGCGCGGAGATCAGCTTGCGGATCTCGGGGTCGGCCAGTGCACGCGACAGCAACGGGTGGTTCGTCACGTTGCCCTCGTAGAGCACGTGGCTGTCTTCCTCGATCAGCGCCTGCACGGACGCCGAGCCGCTGGCTTCGGCTTTCGCTTCGTAATGTTCGAACAGGGCGCGACTGGCCGATCCACCCACCAGCACCGCCAGCTCGTCATCGTTCAAGTGCAGGTCGTGGCGATAGCTGTGTCCGGTCTGCAAGGTGAGCGTGCGCAACCCCAGCGCATAACTCATCCGCAGGCCGAGTTGCGGGTCGGCCAGGGCATACAGGATCCGGGCGTTGGCCAGCGTCTTGCCGCAGCCGGTGGAGGCCATGTTGACGATGAAGGCGCCGTGCTCGCGGGCCGCCTCGCGCAAGCCAGTGGCAGCGTCGAAGGCCTTGTCCTGCCACGCAAAGCGCGCGTCGCCGCTGCGCTTGCGCAGGCCGCGGTGGTTGGCGAGGCGAGGCAAGTGGCGCTCGAAATTGGGCAGCGCATGGGCGATCAGGCTGGCGGTATGGCCGACGCCGAGGAGGTGCTCCAGCAGCGACTGGTTGAGCCGCGTTTTCCCCTGCCTGTCCTTGCGGGTGTTGGCAAACACGCGCTGATCCGCTTGCACGAAACGTGTTCGCTCGGCCGCCGGATTGCTCTGGTCGTCCGCGCCCAGGCTGGAATAGTGATGGTCAGCCAGCATCAGCGCGAGCCGGGCCAGATGCATCGCGTAGGAATTGCCCAGCCAATCCGCATCGCGCTGTGCACGAAGCTGCAGCAAGGACTTGGCGACGCGCCGGGTTTGCGTGCGCCATGCGAGGGCCATGGCGGGAAGCTCGCCCGCCAGCTGCCAGTACGGCAAGGCTTGTTCCGTCGTGGAGTGCTGGTCGATCTCGTTCCAGTCGTGGGCGACTTGCGCCAGCGGGGTTTCCAGCCAGGCCAGCTCGAAGCGGCCCGAGCGCTTGCCCAGCCAGTCCTGGCCGTTGTCGTCCGGCCTGGATACGGGGACGAGCGGCAGGCGGTGATGGGTGACGATCAGCCAGCCGATCGCCGCCGCAAGCGGCGCCTGCGTGGCGAGAGCGCGAAATGGTGTGCGCTCGATACCCGCATCCACACCGTCGCGCAGGTAACGGCCCGGTGCCGTCCAGTCGGCATCGTTGCCTTCCGCTTCGCTGGCGAGGCGGCCCAGCCAGCCGGCATCATCGTCCTTGCCCACGAAGGCCAGGAACAGCCGCAGCGATACCCATTCGTGACGGTAGCGGTTGCGCTCGTCGAGCTTGCCAACGAGGCGCTGCTGGAACGCCACGCTAGCCTTGCCAAGGTCGTGCAGTAGTGCCGCGAGCTGGGCCAGCAGGCGAATGTCCTGCGCGCTGTGCCAGTCGTTCTCGTCGCCCTTGCGCAATATGTCGCTGGATGTGGTGTTGGTCGGTACCGCGCCTTCGCCATTGAAGCACCGCGCGTCGCCGACGACCCACAACAGCTCGCTGTGATCGACGCCGCGTATCCAATGGCAGGCCACGGCGGTGTTCTTGCGCGCGGTCTTGCGCAAGAGTTTCCGCAAAGTATCCAGACCGGCCTGGGTAATCGGCGTCTGCCAGGTACGGTCGCCGCGCCGTTCGGCGAATTGGTCGAGGATGCGCCGGGTTTCGGTGAGCGCGCGCTTGTCGCACTGGCTGACCAGCAGCACGTTCATGCGGGCTTCCCGCTCGCCAGCGCGGCCGTGTCCATTGCCACGGCCTTCAAGGTATCGAGCGTGAAATCCAGTGCTTCGCTGCGGGTGAGCGCCTCAATGCAGTTCTGGCGAAAACCTTGCTCCTCGTCGCCGCGCATGGCCGAGAGAAAAGCCTGCGGCAGGATGTGGGCGTCCTTCACCAGATCGGCCACGTCGAACACCAGGCCGCCGCGCCGCGTCTTGCCATGCAGGATGGCGAGACCATGCGGCAGGCCGAGTACCCAGGTCGCCGTGGCGCCCAGGCCGTAGGCGAGGTAGTTGCCGTGGTCGAGGAAGCGGTTGGCCGGATCGCCGCCGGTGCCGCGCTTGGCGCGGGTAAAGTCGCCGTAGCCGACGGTGTCCACCGCCAGCTTGAACAATGCCTTGGTGAGGCGAGCCTCCTCGGTCAGCAGGCTGACATTGTCCGGTGCCAGATCGATGGCGCGCTGCGTGTGTTCCAGCAGTTCGACGAGCCGGGCACCATCCACGGCGAACCCGGATTCGCGCAGCGCGCGTTGCTGCCATGCCTCGCCGATGCGCCGCGCACGGACGTGCTGGAAGGCCTTAGCGGCGGCGAGGCGAAGGTTGTCGTCGAACCAGAACCGCACCCAAGCCTGCAGGTATTCGGTGGGGCGATATTCGGATTGCGGCGAGAACCAGGCCACCTCAACATCGACCTCGTTCGCGGAAAACAGCGGCGTTCCGCCGCCGCCGCAGAACCCCACCAGCACGCCGGCCTTGGCCAGTTCGCGCATGGCCGCCTGGGTGATCGAAGTGCCGGTACCCAGAAGCACCGTGGTGGTATTGGCGATCGGAATGTTCCAGTACAGCGACTGCTTGCCCTGATCCGTCACGTATTCCACCCGGCCACCGTTCACCAGCACCCGGCAATGCTGCAGGTAATAGATGTTTGCGCGCTTGGAATGCAGTATCGATTTGAGGTCGGTAGGGCCGATCTCGTCCATATCAAATCTCCCCAGGCGCAGCAGCGGCGTACAACCTGCGCGATCCGCGTCTCACGCACAGAGATTACCCCTGTGGCTGGCTCGCGGCTTGCCACGTTATCGGTTGCCGCATTGCACCGTGGAATCTGGATGGCGTAAAGCGAATGCTTTTTGCCGGACCATTGGCCCGCCGACAAATGAAGACGATCGTCGGCGCTGGATGCTTGTTTTCAGGCTGAATGCTCGGCCCGTGCACTCACGACGCGTTGACTGCAAAGTGGCTATCACTACGTCTCTTCCCGAGACGGAGGCAGGGCTCATGGCCAACGAGACCGGCAAACCCGATTTTTCCGATGTGCAGGGCGGGGTGGAATCCACTGCGCCGGATGCACCACCGAAGGCGGATTTCAGCGACGTGCAGTCGCACGTCGGCTCCACCGCCGACAAGGCCACCAGCTATACGGTGGTGGCCGGCGACAACCTGAGCAAGATCGCGAAACATTTCTACGGCAACGCGAATGCGTGGAAGCGGATCTTCGACGCCAACCGCGACCAGCTCTCCGATCCGGACCGGATCCGGGTTGGCCAGGTCCTGAAGATTCCCGCCGAATCCTGAAGCAGGAGATACCCTCATGAAGATGAATCGCCAACCCTTGATCCTCGCCGTGTCGCTGGCTGCGATGCTGGCCTTGAGCGCCTGCGGCAAGAAGGAGGAAGCGGCTGCGCCGGCGCCGTCCACCACACCGCCTGCCGCCACTGCACCCGCACCCGCACCCGCCGCCACAACGGCGATGGGGATGCCTGCGAGCGACATGCCGGCCGCGGTCACGTTCGGCTCGGTGGAGCTGGGCTCGACCGTCGACGCCAACCACAAGATCCTCGCCAGCGGCACCAGCTTCGCGCCAACCGACACCATTTACGCTTCGGTCGACACCGGCGGCAGCGGCACCGCCACGCTGGCGGCGAAATGGACCTACCAGGATGGCCAGACCGTGCACGAGGACAGCAAGACCCTCGACGCCAAGGGGCCGGAAACCACCGCGTTCATGATCAGCAAGCCCGGCGGTTTCCCGGCCGGCAACTACAAGGTCGAGATATCGTTGAACGGCAACCACGTCGCCACCAAGGATTTCTCGGTGAAGTAAGCTGCCACGGCGAAGCGGTCGGTGAAACGGGGCGCGGCCATGTCGCGCCCTCGTCGTTCCTGTCGCGTGTGAACCCCGGTACGTTGCCGCAGGTGGCGGGCCGTGGCTGCGTCGCGCTTTCCCCACCTCGGCGAAAACGCGACAATGGGAGGCTTGTACCACTCTGCCGCCGGCCTTCGGCGGCGCGGCGCCCTTGCGGCCAACGCAGCAGCTCACGAGGTCCATACCGACAATGTCCAGCACGCCCAAGATCATCTACACGCTGACCGACGAAGCCCCGTTCCTCGCCACGGCCTCGCTGCTGCCGATCGTCGCCGCGTTCACCGGCACCGCCGGCATCAAGGTGGAGACGCGCGACATCTCGCTGGCCGGGCGCATCATTGCGCTGTTTCCCGAAGTGCTGCAGGAAGGCCAGCGCATCGCCGACGACCTTGCCGAGCTGGGCCGCCTCGCCACCACGCCGGAGGCGAACATCATCAAGCTGCCGAACATCAGTGCGTCGATGCCGCAGCTGAAGGCGGCGATCAAGGAGTTGCAGGGCCAGGGTTACGCGCTGCCGGATTACCCGGACGCGCCGAAGGACGCGCACGAGAAGGACGTCAAGGCGCGCTACGACAAGGTCAAGGGCAGCGCGGTGAACCCGGTGCTGCGCGAGGGCAATTCCGACCGCCGCGCGCCGGCCTCGGTGAAGAACTACGCGCGCAAGCATCCGCACAAGATGGGCGCGTGGAGCCACGACTCGAAGACCCACGTGGCGCACATGGACGGTGGCGACTTCTACGGCAGCGAAAAGTCCGCCTTGATGGAGCAGGCCGGCAACATCAGCATCGAATGGTTCGGCAAGGATGGCAGCCACAGCGTGCTGAAGCCGAAGACCGCGCTGCTGGCCGGCGAGATCATCGACGCCGCGGTGATGTCGCGCCGCGCGCTGGCCGCCTTCCTCGACGCGCAAATAGAGGACGCGAAGCGGCAGGGCGTGCTGTTCTCGCTGCACCTGAAGGCCACCATGATGAAGGTGTCCGACCCGATCATGTTCGGCGTGGCGGTCGGCGAGTTCTACCAGGACGTGCTGACCAAGCACGCCGACGCGCTGAAGCAGATCGGCTTCAACCCGAACAACGGCATCGGCGACCTGTACGCGCGCCTCGGCGCGCTGCCGGAAGCGCAGCAGGCGGCGATCAAGGCCGACCTCGACGCCGAATACGCCAAGCGCCCGGGCGTGGCGATGGTCAACTCCGACAAGGGCATCACCAACCTGCACGTGCCCAGCGACGTGATCGTGGACGCCTCGATGCCGGCGATGATCCGCGACTCCGGCAGGATGTGGAACGCGCAGGGCCAGCTGCAGGACGTCAAGGCGGTGATCCCGGATCGCTGCTATGCCGACGTCTACCAGGCGGTGATCGACGACTGCAAGGCGCACGGCGCGTTCGACCCGGCGACCATGGGCAGCGTGCCGAACGTGGGCCTGATGGCGCAGGCGGCCGAGGAATACGGCTCGCACGACAAGACCTTCCAGATTGCCGGCGACGGCGTGGTCAAGGTGATCGACGAGGCCGGCAACGTGCTGCTGCAGCATGAGGTCGAGGCCGGCGACATCTGGCGCATGTGCCAGACCAAGGATGCGCCGGTGCAGGACTGGGTGAAGCTGGCGGTGAGCCGTGCGCGGCACACGCCGGCGGTGTTCTGGCTGGACCCGCAGCGTGCGCACGACCGCCAGGTGATCGCCAAGGTCGAGCGTTACCTGAAGGACCACGACACCAGCGGCCTGGACATCCGCATCATGGATCCGGTGGCCGCGACGAAGTTCTCGCTGGAGCGCATCCGCCAGGGCCTGGACACCATCTCGGTCACCGGCAACGTGCTGCGCGACTACCTCACCGACCTGTTCCCGATCATGGAGCTGGGCACCAGCGCGAAGATGCTGTCGATCGTGCCGCTGATGGCCGGCGGCGGCCTGTTCGAGACCGGCGCCGGCGGCTCGGCGCCCAAGCACGTGCAGCAGTTCCTGGAAGAGGACTACCTGCGCTGGGATTCGCTGGGCGAGTTCCTCGCGCTGGCCGCCTCGCTGGAGCACCTGGGCAACCGCCACGGCAGCGCCGAGGTGGAGCTGCTGGCGAAGACGCTGGACCAGGCCAACGGCAAGTTCCTCGACACCGACAAGTCGCCCTCGCGCAAGCTCGGCGGCATCGACAATCGCGGCAGCCACTTCTACCTGGCGCTGTACTGGGCGCAGGCGCTGGCCGCGCAGGACGTCAACGCCGCGCTGAAGGCGAAGTTCGCACCGCTGGCGAAAGCGCTGACGGAGAACGAGGCGACCATCGTCGACGAACTGGTGCGCGTGCAGGGCAAGCCGGTGGACATCGGTGGCTACTACCACCCCGACATGGCCAGGGTGAGTGCGGCGATGCGGCCCAGTGCGACGTTCAACGCCGCGTTGGTGCAGCTGTCGGCGTGAGGCGCTGACCACGCGTCACGGAACGGGGTGCTGCATGGCACCCCGTTTCGTTTGCGGGATGTCGCCGGCCACCTGCGGCTCAGCATCGCCCTGCCACAATGCCCGGCGTTTGTCCTGGAGCGATCCGATGCGTCTGTTGCACGTGGCTTTCCTGTTCGCGCTGGGCGGAATGATGCCGGTATTCGCGCAATCGGCCGCCGCGCCACCGCCGCAGGTGGCCGAACTGCCCGCCGTGGTGGTCAGCGGCGTGCAGCCCGGTCCCGGTTTGTGGAAAGTGAGCAAGGGCGACCACGTGCTGTGGGTGCTCGGCACGCAGTCGCCGCTGCCGCGCGCGATGCAGTGGCAATCGCGCGAGGTGGAAGAGGCGATCGCCGCCTCGCAGCAGGTGCTGCTGGAGCCTTCGGTGCAGTTGAAGGCCGACGTCGGCTTCCTCGGCAAGCTGTTCCTGTTGCCTTCGGCCTACAGCGCGCGCAAGAACGCCGATGGCGAAACCCTGCAACAGGTGCTACCGCCGCCGGTGTATGCGCGCTGGCAGGTGCTGAAGCAGAAATACCTCGGCGACGACCGCGGCATCGAACGCTGGCGGCCGCTGTTCGCGTCGCAGGAGCTGTACCGCAAGGCGCTGAAGGCGAATGGCTTGAGCCGCTCCGGCGGGATCAAGGCGAACATCGACGCGCTGGCCAAGCGCCACGGCGTGCCCGAGCTGCCGACCGACTACCCCGTGCTGATCGAACACCCGCGCGCGGCGATCAAGGCGTTCAAGCAGGCCGCGCCGCACGACGTCACCTGTTTCATCCGCACCCTCGACAGCGTGCAGCATGACCTGCCGGCGATGACCGCGCGCGCCAATGCCTGGGCCACCGGCGACCTGCAGGCGCTGCGCGAACTGCCCGACAGCGATCGCCGCGACGCCTGCGTGGCGGCCATCACCGGCGCTGGCTTCGCGCAGGCGCTCGGCCTCGACGACGTGCCGGCGAAACAGCGCGCCACGTGGCTGGCCGCCGCGCGCAAGGCGCTGGCCGGCAACGCGCAGACCTTCGCGCTGCTGCCGATGGACGAACTGCTGAAACCGGATGGCTACCTGGCCGCGCTGCAGGCCGAGGGCTACCAGGTCGACGCGCCGGAGTGACCAGCTTTTCGTAGGGCGGGCACGGCCCGCCGGCTCTTTGCTTTACGTGACGCGGCCATGGAGGGCGGCGGGCGGTGCCCGCCCTACGCGCTGCGGGCCGAGGGCTGCCAGGTCGAAGCGCCGGAGTGAACCGCTTTGCAGGGCGGGCACGGCCCGCCCTGCGGTGATCAAGCGCTGGCCAGGTCGAGCTGCGCGATCTCGTTGTCGCTCAGCTGCAGGGAGGTGGCGCCGAGCAGTTCGCGCAGCTGTTCCACGCTGGTGGCGCTGACAATGGGCGCGGTGAGGCCGGGGCGCGCGATCAGCCAAGCCAGTGCGACCTGGGCAGGCGTGGCGCCATGCGCGGCAGCCACCGCATCGAGTGCGGCGAGTACCTGCAGGCCGTGCGGGTTGAGGTATTTCTTCACCGCCCCGCCGCGCGCGCTGCTCTTGGCCAGGTCGGCCTCACTGCGGTACTTGCCGCTGAGGAAGCCGCTGGCCAGCGCGTAGTAGCTGATCACGCCGATGCCCTCGCGGCGGATCAGCGGCTCCAGCTCCTGTTCGTAGCCGGCGCGGCTGACCAGGTTGTATTCCGGCTGCAGGCTCTCGTAGCGCGGCAGGCCGTGTTGTTCCGAGACGGCCAGCGCATCGGCGAAGCGGGCGGCGCCGAAGTTCGACGCGCCGATCACGCGCACCTTGCCCGCCTCGATCAACCGGGCGAATTCGCCCAGCGTGTCCGCCATCGGCACGCTGGCGTCGTCCTGATGCGCCTGGTACAGGTCGATGCAATCGACCTGCAGGCGCTGCAGCGAACCGTCCACCGCCTGGCGGATGTTCACCGGCGACAGGCCGGGGTGCTCGGCCCACTTGGCGACCTTGGTGGAGATCACCACGCGATCACGCTTGCCGCTCTTCTTCAGCCACTTGCCGATGATGGTTTCCGATTCGCCGCCGGCGTTGCCCGGCACCCAGGCGGAGTAGACGTCGGCGGTGTCGATCAGGTTGCCGCCGGCGTCGACGAAGGCATCCAGCAGTTCGAACGAGCGCCTCTCGTCCACGCTCCAGCCGAACACGTTGCCGCCGAAGGCGAGCGGGGCGATGGAAAGCGGCGAGTGGCCGAGCGGACGTTTTTGCATGGCATGCCTCCGATGGCAGCGAACGGGGAATTGGCGCGCGCTCCGATCATCGCGCGCGCCCTCTTCCAAGTGGCTGCATCTGCGCGGCATTCAAGCCGATGGCATTCAACGCGGGGCCATGATCCGCGGCCACACGCCGGCGCAGCACGCCAGCGCGTGGCGCACGGCCTTGGCGGCATCGTCGCTGCCGGCGGTGTCGTTGGCCGGGCGCGGCGCGGGCTGCGGCTCCGGGCGCCAGTCCAGGTCGTCCTTGTGCACCAGATGGCCATGCAGGAACAGCAGATCTTTCCACAGCGAGTTCATGGGGAAGCCTCCTTGGGAGGGTTTGTGGCTTGGGGAGAGCTCAAGATACGCGCGCCACAGGCCGCCAAAAAGCGATATATTCGCAAGTCAGGCTTGAGGGATATTCAAGATGGGAAAACTGCCGCTGGGCCTGCTGCAGCAGTTCGTGCAGGTCGCCCGCGAGGGCAATCTGTCGCGCGCCGCGACGCAGGCAAACCTGACGGTGAGCGCGCTCAGCCACCAGATGCGCCAGCTGGAAGAACGCCTGGAGCGGCGCCTGTTTGAGCGCGGCCCGCGCGGGGTGAAGCTGACCGCCGAGGGCTGTCGTCTGCTCGACGCGGTCGGCGGGCATTTCGACGGCATCGAGCATGCGCTGGCGACTTATCGCACGCGCCACCATGACGCGCTCACGCTCAGCGCCAGCCCGGGCATCCTGTCGAGCTGGCTGGTGCCGCGGTTGCCGCGGCTGGTCGCCGCGCATCCGGAGCTGGAGCTCAGCCTGCAATCGACGTCGACCCTGGTGAACTTCGAGCGCGAACCGGTGGACGTCGCCCTGCGCTACGGTCGCGGCGAATGGGCCGGCCTGCACAGCGAGCGGTTGTTCGGCGAATGGATCGCGCCGGTGGCGGCGCCGGAGCTGGTGGCGCGCATGGGCGACGCCGATCCGTGCGAGCTGTCGCGCTGGCCGCTGCTCGGCGAGCCGCAGCCGTCGACGCGCTGGAACGACTGGTTCGACCGCTACGGCGGCACGCGGCCGAAGCGCTACGTGGCGCAGTTCGACAGCCTCGACGCACTGCGCCATGCGGCGCTGGAAGGGCTCGGCGTGGCGCTGGGGCGGATGGTGACCTCGAAGTCGCTGATCGACGCCGGCCGGCTGCAGGTGCTGGGCGACAACTACCTGCCGGTGGCGGAGGCGTACTGGCTGGTGTACCCGCCGCGTTCGCTGGAGCATCGCGGCCTGCAGGCCTTCCGCGCGTGGCTGCTGGCCGAGGCCGACGACTATTGCCGTCAACTGCCCGGCATGAGCCAGTGCGGCATGGTCGAGGGCTGATGCAGCGAGCGGTTACCGTGGGCTGTTCACGCGGCTGT
The DNA here is from genome assembly GCF_033345435.1 of Rhodanobacter sp. KK11. Lineage (NCBI taxonomy): Bacteria > Pseudomonadati > Pseudomonadota > Gammaproteobacteria > Lysobacterales > Rhodanobacteraceae > Rhodanobacter > Rhodanobacter sp. KK11. The sequence goes on along the minus strand of NZ_JAWPMI010000005.1, from coordinate 626,049 downwards.
ATCGTATCGAGGAGTTCGCAGCGGGACCTGGGCCAGTGGCGCTCGTACCAGCGCCACTGGCCGCTTGAGCTGCGCCCGGCAGGCAACGCTGCTCTACGCCGGACCCAAACCCGCATTCCCGGCGTGGAAAATCATCACGGCGTCGGCCGCGCCGGCGGATGGGGCGGCCGTTCAACCGCCTTGCTCCTGAAGAGCCGTGTCGATCAATACCGTGTGCGCAGCTCCTCGATCTTCAGTTCGAACGAGTTGCGCAACAGCCCGGAGCAGGCCTGCGATTGGGTCGACAAGGCCGCCAGGCCCGGGGCGAATCCGGCGAGCTTTTCCGGTCGGTATTGCCCCAGCAGCGCGCTGACCTGCTTCAACTGGGCCAGCTGTTGCTCCGCAGGCAGCTCCTTCGCTCCGACGAACAGCTGCAGCGCCTGCTCAGTCCCTTCCAGCTGCTTCGCCAGCGGCTCCAGCACCTGTGCCTTCTGCGTGTCGAAGAATTGGCCCAGCGCGCCCACGTTGTTGGCCAGTGTCGTGAAGACCCCCGTCTGCTTTGCCGCCACCGGCTCCCAGCCCGGGCACTGTTCCTCGAACATCAGACCCGCCATCGTCGCGGCGCCGGCCGGTGATCCGGGCGGTTCGGGTGGCGTGTCCGTGTCGCCGGGTTTGTCCACGTCCACCGGCGCATCGTTGTCGCCGACCTCGACCTCCTTTGCCCGTTGCGGCGGCCGGCCTTCTTCCGGCGGCAACTCGGTGCGGGTATTCGGCTTCGCCGGTGGCTCGGCTTCGGGTGGACTGTCCGGTCCGGAGGGATCCCCCGGCGGCGTGCGTTTGTCCTTGCACAATTCCAGGCGACGCCAGACGTCTTCCAGCTCCTTGATCACCGCGTCGAGTTGGGCATCCAGTTCCTTGAGCCGATCGGCCGCACCCATGCTGGTGCCGATGTCCTGGCCGACGTCCTGTGCCGCCATGCCCGCTTCGATGGCGGTCTTGAGAGGGCCCACCACGGCTTTCTTCGCGAGCAGATCGATGGTGTTGGCCACGGCGTCGCCATAGGCCTTGAGCGCGGTCTCGTTCCACTGCTGTCCGCCGACCTCGCCGTTGCTGGCCGCGTCGCGCATCTTGACCAGATGCTCGGCCACACTGTCGACGTCGGCCAATGTCTTCATGGTTTCCTGCCCGGCCTTGGCCAGGCCACTGGTTCCCGGGACACCGCCGGCGGCGGTCACGATCAACTCGGCGGTCTTCTTCGCCAAGTCGTTGGCGTGGCCCTCGAACTCGCGCATGGCGCGCTCGACCTCGGGGTCGTTGAGGACCTCGCTGATCGCGGCGAGGATGCGGTCGCGGCGCTTGTGCAGCCTGTCGCGCTCGGCGCGCAACTCGGCCCTGACCTCGTCGGTGCAGGGCACGACCTCCACCTCCAGCGTCGGGCCGGTGGCCTGACCGCAGGTGGTCATCGCCTGCACCGTGGTCCTGCCCGGCGCGCTGGCGCGGAGGGTGAGCGTGCTGTCGGCGTCGCCGACGGCAGTAAGCAGGTTGCTGGCGGGACGGTAGATGACCCGGCGCGCCGCACCGCGCGGCACCACTTCCACCGGCACGTCGTGGTGGCTGATGGGCCTGCCTTTGGCGTCGTACAGACCCATCTGCACGGGGTTGTCGCGGTTGATCGATTTCACCTCCAGGCTGTACACCACTTCCGATGCGCTCGGGCTCCTGGCCTTGTCGGTCCGCTCGGCCTTCACGGTGACGATGCCCGGTGCGGTAGCAGTCAGGGTGGCGCTGGCGCCGTGCGTGGCGATACTCAGCACGCCCGGCTTGTTGTCGCTGAAGCGGTAGCTGCCGCCGCCGCGGGCGGCGGTGACGGTCAGCGTGGTACGTGAACCCACCACGATGTCGGTGCAGCCGGTCAGGGCGAAGCTTTCGGCCTCGGCCTGCATCTGGCCGCACACATCCTTCGCCTGCGAATATTTCGCGGCATTTTCCCCTCCGGCCGCGGAAGCGACCATGTCGGAAAAATCGATCCCCAGTTCCGCGAACGCATCGGCATTGGCGTTCACCGCCGTGCAGAAGCCCTCGGCCACGTCGGCCATGCCTTCCGCCAGCCCCTCCATGCCCTGCGAGCCGGGATTTTCCAGCTTTCTCACCCCGTCCCTCATCTTGTCGCCGCCTTCTTCCAGGCCGCGTCGCTGCGCCTCCAGCACCTCGCGGACCTTGGGGTCCTGCTGCGCGAGGGTCGCGGTGGAGCAAGCCAATGCGATGGCGGTAACCAGCGCCGTCGATACCGCACGAGTGGGGTGCCTGGCAGGTCGCGTCGACGGCGGCGCGGCGCAAACCGGGAGGGCAGCGCTCATAGCTTCATTCGCTTGGCGGCATCCACGGCGAACGCGGGATCCTGTTTGCCCAGCGGGCCGCCGCTGACGAACACGAACCAGGGCTTGCCCGATGGCTGCCACAGCAGCGACTTGCCGTCCAGGTAGGCTTGGCCGTCCAGGTCCGCAATCTCGGATACCCCGCCCTTCTTGCGGTGGTAATCCACGGTCGCTTCGAACTCGTTGGCCGGGCGGATGTTCACCATCAGGAAGCGTGCCTTGCCCAGGTTTTTGGCGTCCAGCTCCGCCGGGCCGAGATTGCAGCCGCCCCAGGACGAGCCCATCCGCTGCATCGATTCGCTCTTGGCTGGCCCGCCGATCAGTGCCTCGACATCGGCCGGTGCCAGAAAGGCACACACGTCGGCGGCCGGCTCGCTCTGGCTGCTTGCGGAGCGTTCGGCGCGCGCCTCCAGGTCTTTGGCGAGGGCCTGCATTTCGGCGGCGGCCTGCTCGGGGTCGGAAGAAAGGTTCTTCATCTTGTCGGTAACGGCCTTCATTTCCGCGGCTACCTCCTGGCGCTGTTCCTCCGGTGACTTTTCCCTGCCGCAGGCGGCCAGGACCAGCCCGAGTACTGCGGTTATGACGACGAACTTCGATGGACGCATGGAGTAGTTCCTTGGCGAAAGGGAGGGTGTCAGAACATCCGGTCGAGCAGGTTGCGCGCTTTCTCCCGGACCGTGTCGTCTGCCTTGGCGCCGGCTTCGGCTTCGGCGGAATGCCCGGCGTTCTGCGCACGGTCGCGTGCGAACCTTCCCGCCCGGCTTTCCGGTTTCCCGTCGCGCCCGCCCACCGGCGCAACGACCAGGCGTGCGGGCTTGGCGGCGGCAGCGCCGATAGCGCCGCCGGCCTTGCTGATTTCCACGCGACGGTTCGCCGCCCGGCCTTCTTCGCTGCGGTTGTCGGCCACCGGCGCGGTGTCGCCGTAGCCCTTGGCGGACAGGCTTCCGGCGGCGACGCCGCGCTGCACCAGCGCGACACGCACGCTTTCGGCGCGCTGCTGCGACAGCGTCAGGTTTGCCGCGGCGTTGCCGACGTTGTCGGTGTGCCCGCCGATCTCGACCCGTGCCGAAGATGCCTGTTTCAGCATCGCCGCCGCCTGATCCAGGATCGACGCGGATTCGGCCCGGATGGTCGCTCTGCCGGTGTCGAAGTGGACGTCCAGCCGCAGATATCCCTGCCGGTCGAACTGCTCCATCAACTCGTTGGCCGAGACCTCCTGGGCCATGGCCTCCGGCGTGATGCTGGCGATGGCGTAGTAGTCGCCGCCATTTACCGAACCCAGGTGCACCCAGTATTCCCTGCCGCCCTGGGTTATGCGTAGCGTGGCAATCTGCTGCTGGATGTTCGTCCATTCGCCGGCCATGAATGATTGCGCGCCACCCTGCATCACCACGGTGGCGCCCCTGGCCCGCGCCGCGTCGAGGTGGTTGCGCAGGATCTTCAGCGGCGAGCTGGGCGTGGCGCCCTCGTCAAGCCCATAGACAACCATGTCGTAGCGGCCTTCGATGGTCTCTTTCTCCGCCTCGTGGTCGCTGATCATCCGTACCGGAATTTCCTTGGCGTCGAAGTCCGAGGTTTCGCACTCGATGGCGTGATAGCCCTGCATCGGCGTGAACAGCGGATGCGGTTTGCAATCGGCGGCAGCACGCACGGGCAGCGAAGCAGCCAGGGCGAGTACGGCCAGCAGAGTGCCGAACAGGCGGGAAGGCGGCAGTAGATGGTGCAGTTTCACGGCAGGTTCCTTGAGTTGGTGAAGTGGGTCGCAAAGAGGTAATCGGGAAACCCGGGCCAAACAGGACACCTTGTTGGTGAAAGCAGTTGCTGCATGCCAGACTGCGGCCTCGTTCGAGTTTCTCCTGCCGCCTGGTACCGGAAATCGCAGCATGACGTTGCCCGCTCCGGAAAATTTGCCGCTGACCCACTGGCTGGCCCAGGCGAGGGATGGCGACATGACCGCCGCCGACGCCGTCCTGGCCGCCGTCTACGCCCAACTCAAGCAACTGGCGCGCGCCCGCCTGAGGCGTGGTCACCGCCAAGCCTTCCAGACCACCGAGCTGGTCCATGACGCCTGGCTGAAGCTGGCCGGCAATCAAGCTCTTTCCCCGAAGGATCGCCAGCACCTGATGGCGCTGGCGGCCCAGGCCATGCGCCAGATCCTGGTCGACCATGTGCGCCAGAGACAAACCGAAAAGCATGGCGGGCAGTGGCAGCAGCTGACCCTGACCGAACGCGTTCCTTCCGGCGACGCCGCGCAGATCGAAGTGGTACGTCTGGACGAACTGCTCCAGTCCCTGCAGCGGTTCGATCCGCGCGCGGCGCGGATGGTGGAGCTGCGCTACTTCGGCGGCTACGACGAAAACGAGATCGCCGGCCTGCTGGAGGTCAGCGTGCGCACCGTGCGCCGCGACTGGCGGCGCACCCGTGCCTGGTTGAAGACGGAACTGGAGTCATGACCCCGGAAGAACAGCAGCGCCAGCGGCGGGCCGCCGATATCTTCGATGCGGTGGTGGAACTGGCGGACGCCGAGCGCAAGGCACGGCTGGAGGCTCTGTGCGTCGATGACGCGGCACTGCGTTCGCAGGTGGAAAGAATGCTGGCGGCCGACGTCGGCGGCACCGAACCGTTTGCAGGGAACGCCGCGCGCTGGAGCACGGAACTGGCGGCCGAAACGGCGGTGCAGCAGCCCGACTGGCAGGGCCGCCGCATCGGCGCGTGGCAGATCGTCGGCGTCATCGGCCATGGCGGGATGGGCGTGGTGCATGAAGTGCGGCGCGACGACGATGCCTATCAGCAGCGTGCTGCCCTCAAGCTGATCCGCATCGGCGCCGATCCGGTGGTTGCGCGCGAGCGCTTCCTGCGCGAGCGGCAGATGCTGGCGCAATTGCAACACCCCAATATCGCCACCCTGCTCGACGGCGGATTCACCGCCGGGGGCGATCCGTACTTCGTCATGGAATACGTCGATGGCCAGCCCATCGACGCGTGGTGCGATGCGCGCAAGCTGGGACTGCGCGAACGCATCGGGCTGTTCGCGCAGGTGCTCGACGCGGTGCATCACGCGCACCGCAACCTGGTGGTGCACCGCGACCTCAAGCCGTCGAACATCCTTGTCGACAACGAAGGCCGGGTGAAGCTGCTGGATTTCGGCGTCGCCAAGCAATTGCAGGGTTCCGACGCCACCACCATCGGCGCGCGCGCGCTGACCCTGGAATACGCCTCGCCCGAACAGTTGAACGCCGCGCCGATCACCACGGCAACCGATATCTGGCAGTTGGGCATCGTGCTGTACCGCCTGCTCGGCGGCGCGCACCCGTTCGGCCTCAGTCACGACACGCCGTTGCCCAGGCAATTGCAGCAGCTCGGACGCGAACCGGAAGCTCTGACCAGGGCGGCCGCCCGCGTCAGCGCGGAAACCGCCGCTTCGCGCGGATACAACCCGGCCGCACTGGCGGCGGCATTGCGCGGCGACCTGTCCAGCATCGTGCAAGGCTGTCTCCAGCGCGCGCCGGAGCACCGTTACCCCTCGGTCGATGCCCTGGCCGACGATCTGCGCCGCTGGCGCGAACACCAGCCCTTGCGCATCGTCGCCCCTGGCCGCTGGAAAACCGCACGGCTGTGGTTGCGCCGCAACCGCGTGCTGGCCGCGGCCGCCGGCAGCATCGCCGTCGCCGTGCTGGCCGGCACCGGCCTGGCGCTCTGGCAGGCCGACGTGGCACGCCGGCACAGCGCCAACGCGCAAGAAGCGCTGCAGTTCCTCAGCGACACCCTCACCGCTGCCGCTCCGGAGAACGCCATGACCCACCAGGTCAGCGTGCGCGAACTGCTGGACAAGGCCCGCGAGGAACTGGACCGGCGCGACACGGCTGCCGCCGAGGTACGCCAGCCGCTGCAGCGGCTGCTGGGCGACCTGTACCAGTCGCTGGGCGAACCGCAGATCGCCACTGACCTGTTCGAGGCCGGGCTGCGCGGAGTGGAGCCGCGCGAACGCGACGAGGCCCTGCGCCTGGCCGAAACATGGAAGAACTATTCCACCGCGCTGGGCGCCGCGATGCGCGGCGAGGACAGCCTGGCCGCCGCCGAACAATCCGCCGCCTTGCGCCGCCGGCACGCGCCCGGTGACGCCCATCAGGAACTGTTCGCGCTGATCGGCCTGGGCTACGGGAACTACTACGCCGACCGTGACGGGGAGGCGCGTGAACTATGGCTCCGGGCCGCGACGCTGGCCGAGGGAGTGCCCGACCTGCCGCTGCTGCCTGTGGTGGAGATGTACTCCATGCTGGCCGGCGTGGAGGCGGATACGGGCCAGCCGTCCGAGGCCGTGAAGTTTGCGAACAAAGCCCTGGCATATGCCGATGCGCGGGGATTGCCGCCGCAATCGCCCTGGCGCATCAACCTCCTGCGCGCCCTTACGGCCGCGCAGCTCAGGAGCGGCAACCCGGATGCCGCCGAGGCGGCGATTCGCCAGGCCGTCGGGCTGGCCGAGGACACGCTCGGCGGAAAAGGCGACTTGAGCAGCAAGGTGTATGGACAATTGGGCACCGTGCTGCGGCACCAGAATCGCTACCGCGAAGCGATCGTGGCGCAGGAACGCGCGATGCAGGCCGTTGTCGGCGATACGCCGGCCAACATCGCCATCGACCTGGACAAGCTGGCCTCCATTTACAAGAACTTCGGAGACTACCCGCGCGCACTGGAACTGTTCGCGCGCAGCCTTGCCAAGCTGGACGAAGCCGGCGCATCCGCCGATGACCGGACCCGGCGCCGGATCGATCGCAACCTCGCGAACTGCCTGGTGGCGGCGGGACGCCATGCCGAGGCGGAACCCCTGTTGCAGCGCCTGATGGAAAGCGCGATCCGCATCGAGGGCATGGATTCGATGGAATACGTCTTCGTCGCGTGGCAACAGGTGCTGCTGGCACAAGGCAAATCGGATGCACGGACCATGGAGTCGATGTTGCCGGAGCTGCGCGCGCGCGCGGGCAGGCGCTTCCCGCCCGGGCACCCGGTCATGGCGAACATGCTGCGTGCCGAGTCCGCACTGGCGTACTTGCAAGGAAATCTGCCTGCAGCCGAGCGCCTGCAGCGGGAGGGCATGGAGGGATTGCGGGGCAAGGGCGCGTCGTCGGTTGATCTCGCGCGTGCCCAGGTCGAACTGGCGCGCATCCATCTCGAGCAGGGCAAGCATCCGGAAGCGCGCGAGCTGCTCGGCGAAGCCCTGCCCGTGCTGCGTGAAGCTGTGCTGCCGCAGGAGGTCAGGCGCGCCGAAGCCGAATCCCTGGCGCGCAGGTTGACCATGAAGGGGTGACCATGTGCGCATGCCGTGTGATCGACGAGATGATCACCGGCGTGCTGCCGCCGGAACGTTCAACCCCGCATTCGGGCTGATGCACGAGGACAAGGCGGTCCGGATCGGTGATCCATTATGGATCTGTCGCGCAGCCACAGCAGTGCAGTTGCATCACCGCCGATCCGGTTCCCACAGTAGAATGCACCTCTGCCGCCGGCCTCTTTCTGCCGGCGGTGTTCATTCATTCCCTCGATACATGCCACCTGTCCGCAAGGTTGTTCCATGAATCGCACCGCCATCCTCGTCGACGGCGCTTTTTTTCTTGCCCGCTACCGCAAGGTGTACGGGGAGCGCGACGCCGGCGACGCGCGCGCGGTGGCGAAGACCGTGTTCAGCATGGCGCTGGAGCATCTGAAAGCGGTCGACCGGCCGCGCGAGCAGCTGTACCGCATCTTCTTCTACGACTGCCCGCCGCTGGAAAAGAGTCTCGTCAAACCGATCAGTGGCGACAGCGTCGACTTCGGCCGCACCGGTGCCGCCGCGTTCCGCCGCGAGCTGCACGACCAGCTGCGCCGCCAGCGCAAGATGGCGCTGCGGCTGGGCCGGCTGGCCGAGCGCGGCGAGTGGCAGCTCAAGCGCGGCGCCTACCAGCAGCTGCGCGAGGGCAGCCTGCGCTGGGACGACCTGCGCGACGAGCACTTCGAGCCGGACATGCGGCAGACTCAGGTCGACATGAAGATCGGCATCGACATCGCCGCGCTGACCTACAAGAAGCTGGTCGACCAGATCATCCTGGTCGCCGGCGACGCCGATTTCATCCCGGCCGCGAAGCTGGCCCGCTACGAGGGCATCGACTTCATCCTCGACCCGATGTGGCAGGGCATCGCGCCGGACCTGCACGAACACATCGACGGCCTGCAGTCGGTATGCCCGCGGCCGTTCTGAACCGTTTACCGGGATTGCACGTGCTTTTCGCGACATTGCAGCAAATTCGGACGGCCGACGCGCCAAGGAGTCATTGATGAACCGCGCAACACGAATGGCAAGGACAAGAAGGCTGCGGCTGGCCGCGGCGGCACTGCTGGCCGTCGGCCTGGGCCTGCCGATGGTGGTTGGTGCACAGACGGTGCGCGCCGCCACGGCCGAGTCGGACCAGCCGGCGGACGAACTGGTGCCACCCACCAGCGCCAGCGACTTCACCGCCGCGCAGCTGGACAGCGTGCTGGCCGGCAGCTGGCGTGCGGAGGCGAACCGCGCCCGCGACGCCTACCGCCACCCCAAGGCCACCTTGCAGTTCTTCGGCGTGCGGCCGGACCGCACGGTGATTGAGATCACCCCCGGCGGCGGCTGGTACGCCGAGATCCTGGCGCCGCTGCTGCACGACAACGGCCACTACATCGCGGCCGAGAAGGCGCCCGCCGCCGACAGCGAGGCGCGCAGCGACGACAGCGCCCTGCGCAAGAAATTCGCCGCCGACGCGGCACACTACGGCAACGCCCGCATCGTGCAGTTCGATCCGAAGGCGCCGGTGTTCGGCCCGCCGGCCTCGGCCGACCTGGTGCTGACCTTCCGCAACGTGCACAACTGGGTCATGGCCGGCACCGCGCCGGCGATGTTCAAGGCGTTCTTCGCCGTGCTCAAGCCCGGCGGCGTGCTCGGCGTGGTCGACCACCGCGCCGCCGACGGCGCCTCGCTGGAGGCGGTGAAGTCGAGCGGCTACCTGCCCACCGCCTACGTGGTGAAGCTGGCCACCGAGGCGGGCTTCACGCTGGACGCCAGCAGCGAGATCAACGCGAACCCGAAGGACAGCAAGGACTATCCGAAGGGCGTGTGGACGCTGCCGCCCACCTTGACCCTGGGCGAAAAGGACCGGGCGAAGTACCAGGCGATCGGCGAGTCCGACCGGATGACCCTGCGCTTCGTCAAGCCCGCGAACGCGAACGGGGACGGAGGGCATTAAGTAGCTACTTAAGCCCTCCGTCCCCAACTCCCATGCTGATCGCGCTGAACAAGCCGTACGGTGTGCTGTGCCAGTTCACCGACGATCGCGGCCGCACCACGCTGGCGGATTTCGTCGCACAAAAAGACGTCTATGCGGCCGGACGGCTGGACCGAGACAGCGAAGGCCTGCTGCTGCTGACTGACGACGGCCGGCTGGCGCACCGGCTCACCGACCCGCGCCACAAGCAGGCCAAGACCTACCTGGCACAGGTCGAGGGCGTCATCGACGAAGCCGCGCTGCAGGCCCTGCGCCGCGGCGTGGTGCTGAACGACGGCCCGACCCTGCCGGCCGACGCCGCGTTCGCCAGCGAACCGGACTGGCTGTGGCCGCGCGATCCGCCGGTGCGCTTCCGCCAGGCCATTCCCACCAGCTGGCTCACGCTCACCTTGCGCGAGGGCCGCAACCGCCAGGTGCGCCGGATGACCGCCGCGGTCGGTTTCCCCACGTTGCGGCTGATCCGCGTGCGCATCGGCGACCACGCGCTGGACGGACTGGGCCCGGGCGAATCGCGGATCGTCACGTTGTAGGAGCGCACCCTGTGCGCGATGCTTTTCGCGGACGTGGCGGAAGGCGACGCGAGGTGTCGCGCGCTGGTTACGGCAACGGCGCCAATCCGAAGAACGCTTCGGCGGTTGCGGTGCTGTTCGCCGCGGTGGTTTCCGCGTGCTCGCCGCGGTCGCGGGCGATCTCTTCGCAAATGTGCTTCAGGTACATCGGCTCGTTGCGCCGGTGCGAAGGCAGTGGGCGCACCGTGCGCGGCAGCAGGTAGGGTGCGTCGGTTTCGATCATCAGCCGGTTCGCCGGGATCTCCCGCACCAGTTCGCGCAGGTGGGTGCCGCGGCGCTCGTCGCAGATCCAGCCGGTGATGCCGATGTGGCAATCCAGCGCGAGATAGTCGCGCAGTGCCTCGCCGGTGTCGGTGAAGCAGTGCACCACCGCGCCCGGCACCCGGTCGCGCCAGCGCCGGAGCAGTGCGACGAAATCCGCGTGCGCGTCGCGCTGGTGCAGGAACAGCGGCTTGTGCAGCTCCGCCGCGATCTGCAGCTGGCGCTCGAACACCCGCAGTTGCACCTCGCGCGGCGAATAGTTGCGGTTGTAGTCCAGTCCGGTCTCGCCGACCGCCACTACCGCAGGATTTTGCGCCAGCATGCGCAGCTGTGCGTCGGTGGCCTCGTCATAGTCGATCGCGTGGTGGGGGTGGACGCCAGCGGTGGCGAACAATCGGCCGGGATGGGCGGTGGCCAGGGCCAGTGCCTTGGTGCTGCCTTCGGACGAGGCGCCGGTGACGATCATCCGACCCACCCCGTGCGCCTGCGCGCGTTGCAATACGGCATCGAGATCGTGATGGAACGACTCGTGGGTGAGGTTGGCGCCGATATCGAGCAATTGCATGGGGTGAAGCCGTGACGGTGCGGTCCATTCTGGCAGCCCCCCGCAGACAGGCAAGCCGGGAGTATTCCGCATGGCAACAGACAGCTTGCCGGAGCTTCCCGGAAACCGCGTTGACGTTCGCAAGAACTTGCTGTTAGTTTCGTGATGTTGGTCCGAGATTTTCATACTCGATTCAGCTAGGGCGTAAACCGCTCGAGGGGGTTAGCCAGTCTTTGGCGTGCGGGGGAGGAAGCTGTCTGCCGGTTCACGCTCCGCGTGCAATCCAAGGCTGGTTCAACTCGGCATGGCTTCGGGGCGCCTGCCATCACGGGATCTTTGCTGCGCATCAGGGGCGCTCGGCGGGAGCGCACTGAATTTCGGCATCGGCTGACGATGCCGCATATCAACGGAGGGGTTTTCATGCAGAAAAAAGTCACGGCACGGGCGGTCGGGTTGGCGCTGTCCGGCCTGCTTGTCGCGGGCACCGCGGGTGCGGTTGGACAGAAGGCGGCACAGGCGGAGGCAACCATGGTCGACGTCCAGGGCGTCCAGGTCGCGATCGACCCGTCGACCGGCAGGTTGGTGGCACCGACGGCGGCTCAGCGTGCGGCACTGTCCGCAGCCATGCTGAAGGAAGCGAATGCGGCTCCTCTCGGCACCACGCACGCCCTGTCGCAGCGGCCGCGCAATGAGCTGGAGGCGATGAAGACGCTGAAGCGGACGAAGACCGGCAAATATGCCGCCGTCATGCAGGTGCCCGAGACCCTGACGAGCAGCCTGGTCGCCGAGACCCGCGCCGATGGCGCGGTGGTGATCCGCCACCAGGACGAAGCGGCAACCCGTGGCCAGCCGGTACAGGAGGTGCTGCAATGATCCGCCGCAAGCAGTTGTTCTCCGCCCTGCTGGCGCTCGGCATGTGCAGCTTCGCCGGCACCGCCGCCCTTGCCGGCGAGATCAAGATCGTCAACCTCGACGCCGGCACCAACCAGGGCCTTGACGATGCCACGCCGGCCACGCCGGTCGGCGGCAACCCGGGCACCACGCGCGGCCAGCAGGCGCTCAACGTGTTCCAGTTCGCCGGCGACCTGTGGGGTGCGGTGCTGCAGAGCGACGTGCCGGTGATCAATACCGTCACCTTCACTCCGCTGAGCTGCGACGCCACTTCGGGCGTGCTGGGCTCGTCCGGAACCAACTACATCTTCCAGTTCAATGCACCGGCTCCTTCCGGCGCGCTGCTCAACACGTGGTACCACTCCGCGCTGACCGACGCCCTCGCCGGCACCGACGCGGCGGTGGCCAACGACTTGCCGGCCACCACCCCGGACATCATCAGCCGCTTCAACAGCAAGCTGGGCACCACCGGTTGCCTGCAGTCCTCGGGCTGGTACTTCGGCCTCGACGGCAACACGCCGCCCGGGCAGATCAATTTCCTCAACGTGGTCCTGCACGAGATGGCGCATGGCCTGGGCTTCTCCGGGTTCAACAACCTGTCCACCGGCAAGCAGAACCAGAACCAGCCGGACATCTACTCGACCTTCGTCAAGGACAACTCGACGGGCAAGATGTGGACCGCGATGACCGACGCGGAGCGCAAGACCGCGGCGCTCAACGACAGCCACGTCGTGTTCACCGGCAGCAACGTGAAGAGTGAGGCGCCGCTGGCGCTGAAGCCGCTGGTCACGTTCAACGTCACCGCACCGGCCAGCATCGCCGGCAGCTACGACTACAACCCGGCGGCGTTCGGCGCCGCGCCGACCCCGGCGAACTTCACCGGCAACGTGGCCGTCCCGGCCGATCCGCTGGCGTGCGACATCGTGGATGCCGGCGTCAGCGGCAAGATCGCGCTGATCGATCGTGGTGTCTGCGCCTTCACCATCAAGGTGAAGAATGCGCAGGATGCCGGCGCGATCGGCGTGATCATCGCCAACAACACGGCCGGTGCCATCGCGCCTGCCGGCGATGATCCGAGCATCACGATCCCGACCATCGGCATCACCCAGGCCGACGGCAATACGTTCAAGGCCAACCTGGCGACGCTGGCGGTGGCGTTCACGCCGGATCCGCAGGGGCGTCTGGGCGGTACCGATGCCGAAGGCAACGTGCAGCTGTACGCACCGACGGTGCTGGCCCAGGGGTCGTCGTTCTCGCATTACGACACGCGACTGACCCCGAACGCGATCATGGAGTACGCGATCAACCAGGATCTCGAGGGGCAGATCAACCTCGACCTCACCCCGGCGCTGTTCAAGGACGAAGGCTGGAAGCTCAACGAAGGCGGCCAGTTGTTGCTGACCTGCAACACCGGCATCCCGACCTGGATTCCCGGCGGCCTGGTGGTCGGCGCCAACGTGGTGGCCAACGCGAGGATCATGGCTGCGGCTGCGGCCAACGTGGATGACTATCGCGCCGCGATGGGCAATTACGCGGCCGGCCTCGCCAACGACGGCCTGATCACGGTCGACCAGGCGAGCAGTCTGGCGGCGTGCCTCGGCAACGCGGAAACGCAGGCCCAGTACGATGCCTGGGGGCCGGGCGAGCCGGGTGGCCCGGGTGGCGTCGACGCCATCGAACTGACCAATGGCGTGGCGCTGGGCGGGCAGACCGGCACGGCCGGCGGCGAGAAGCTGTACTCGCTGGAGGTTCCGGCAGGTGCGCGCGGCTTGAACATCCGCACCTTCGGCGGCGTCGGTGACGTCTCGCTGTTCGTCTCGATCAATGCCGAGCCGACCAGCACCGATTACGGCTTCAAGTCCGTGCATGCCGGCAATACCGAGTCGGTGGTGCTGACCAAGCCGGCCGCGGGCACGTATTTCATCAAGGTGATCGGCGTGAAGCCGTACACCGGGGTGAGCGTGCAGGGCAGCTACCTCGAGCCGCCGAAGTAAGCGGGCACGCGCCGACTCCGGTCGGCGCGTGCCGGTGGTGGTGGGTTCCTGCGCTTCGGGGAGCCCATCGCCCATCCCGCACAGAGTGCATTCGTATGGACGTCCGCACGTCCGGACGTCCATCAAAGAACAGGAAAGGCACGCCCGCGCGCAACGCGCGGGGCGGGTCTCCGCATCAGGCGCGGAAGACACGGCGCGTACCGGCAGGCACGTCCGGCGCCAGTCATCCGACCGGTAGTCACTATCGCAGGGGTACGATGTGAACAGGATCTACAGCAAGGTATGGAACAAGTCGCTGGGCATGCTCGTGGTCGCTTCCGAGCTGGCCAGCGCGAATGGCAAGGGTGGCGCCGCGAGGCGTCTGCGCGCGGGCATGGCAGCGGCGGGCCTGGTATTGGCGCTGGGCGCCGGCCAGGTATCGGCAGCGCAGTTCGAGGCGGACCCGGCCGGCAACCCGGTGGTTGCCCCGGTCGTCGGCACGGGCGGTACGGCGGGTGGTCAGTCGGCCGAGGCAGGCGATTTCGCCACGGCGATCGGCTACGAGGCGCGGGCTATCGGCATCTATTCGTTGGCGATGGGCGCGAACGCGCAGAGCCTGGGCGTGCTGGCTGTCGCGGTCGGCAATGGCAGCAACGCCAGCGGTGTCGCCAGCACGGCGCTGGGGGCGGCGAGCCAGGCCAGCGGCGCCGTGTCGACGGCGGTCGGCAACGACAGCAGGGCAACCGGTGCGCTGACCATCGCGGTGGGTTCGTCGAGCAGGGCCAGTGGAGATCTGTCGCTGGCCCTTGGCGTGAACAGCCAGGCATCGGGTTACAGCTCCATGGCAGCGGGCCTGGGCGCCATGGCGTCCGGCGCAAATAGCATGGCGGTTGGCGGCTATACCGTCGCGTCGGGCGGCGAAAGCGTGGCAGTGGGCGGCCTTGGCGAAAACGGGACGGTCGCGACGCAGGCCACCGGCCTGCGTTCGACGGCGCTGGGTGTGGCCAGCCAGTCGTCCGGCCAGCAGGCCGCGGCGGTGGGCTACATGGCTCAGGCGGATAGCTACAACGGCACCGCGCTGGGTTCGGGCTCCCACGTGCAAAGCGGCGCATACGACGCCGTCGCGCTGGGTTCAAACTCGATCGCCGACCGTGCCAACACGGTATCGGTGGGCAGCGCGGGCAGCGAGCGTCAGATCACCAACGTGGCGGCCGGCACGGCAGATACGGACGCGGTGAACGTGGCGCAGCTGAACGACTCGGTGAGCGGCGCCACGCGCTTCTTCCAGGCGGACGGCGCGGACGACGGCAGCGAAGACGCGCTGGCCGACGGCGAGCACGCGGTGGCCTCGGGGGCGAGCAGCTTCGCCGCCGGCACGGAAAGCGTGGCGATCGGCTACGGCACGTTCGCCGCGGACGCCAACAGCACGGCGGTGGGTGCGCTGAGCAGCGCGTTCGGGGTGGGCTCGTCGGCGTTCGGCAGCCTGGCCAGCACCAACGCGGACTACGCCACGGCGACCGGCTACGGCGCCTCGGCGTCGGGCAACAACAGCGCGGCGTACGGCGCCGGGGCGCAGGCCAGCGGTGCCGGCAGCGTGGCGGTCGGCGGCATGGCGACGCAGGACGACGGCAGCGCGTTGCTGCTGGATGCGAACGGCGATCCGATCGAGTTCGCCTCGACCAGCGCCGGTATGGGCGGCACGGCGGTGGGCGCCAGCGCGCAGGCTGGCGGGTTGGCCGCGTCGGCGTTCGGCGTGGGTGCCGAAGCGGCGGGCGACCTGTCGACGGCGCTGGGCGGACTGTCCTACGCCGGCGGCACGCAGTCGCTGGCCGGCGGTTTCCAGGCGGCGACGATCGGCGCCGGCGCGCTGGCGCTGGGTTCGATGAGCTACGCCGAGGGCATGCTGGCGACGGCGGTGGGCTACGGTGCCAGTGCGTACAACGACGGCAACGTGGCGATCGGCGCGGGGGCGTCGGCGCTGGGCGACAGCAGCGTGGCGATCGGCGACGGGGCGGAGACCGGCTATGCGGGGTTCGGCATCGAGAGCTTCAACACGGTGGCGATCGGTGCCGGCAGCTGGGCGTTCGGCGACAACGCCACGGCGCTGGGCGCGAATGCGTGGGCAGTGGGGCAGCAGAGCACGGCGATCGGCGTGGATGCGTTTGCCTCGGGCACCAACGCGGTGGCGCTGGGTGTAGGTTCGGAGGCGAGCCGCAACAACACGGTATCGGTGGGCAGCGCGGGCAGCGAGCGGCAGATCACCAACGTGGCGGCCGGCACGGCAGATACGGACGCGGTGAACGTGGCGCAGCTGAACGACTCGGTGAGCGGAGCCACGCGCTTCTTCCAGGCCGACGGCGCGGATGACGGCAGCGAAGACGCGCTGGCCGACGGCGAGCACGCGGTGGCCGCGGGCGCGGGCAGCGTCGCCGCCGGCACGGAAAGCGCTTCGTACGGTTTTGGTTCGGCGGCCTATGGCGACAACAGCGTGGCGATGGGCGCGAGCGCCCAGGCCACGGCCGACTATGCCACGGCCGTCGGTGCCGAAAGCGAAGCCTCCGGTGAATTCAGTGCGGCGTTCGGCGCGGCCAGCCTGGCCAGTGGCGATGGCGGCACGGCGCTGGGCGTGCTGAGCGAAGCCGATGGCGTAGAGTCGACGGCGGTGGGCTTCTACAGCCTGGCGTCGGGCGACGTCGCTACGGCACTGGGTGCGGAGAGCATCGCCAGCGGCGTGACCGCGGTGGCGGCGGGCTTCCAGGCAGAGGCGTCAAACAGCTACACGACCGCCATCGGCAGCTGGGCTGTGGCGTCGGGCTACAACAGCACGGCGTTGGGCAACTCCGCCGAAGCGCTGGCTGGCGATTCGGTGGCGCTGGGCTCGGACTCGATCGCCGACCGCGCCAACACGGTATCGGTGGGCAGCGCGGGCAACGAGCGGCAGATCACCAACGTGGCGGCCGGCACGGCAGATACGGACGCGGTGAACGTGGCGCAGCTGAATGCCTCGATGAGCGGCGCCACGCGCTTCTTCCAGGCGGACGGCGCGGACGACGGCAGCGAAGACGCGCTGGCCGACGGCGAGCACGCGGTGGCCTCGGGGGCGAGCAGCTTCGCCGCCGGCACGGAAAGCGTGGCGATCGGCTACGGCACGTTCGCCGCGGACGCCAACAGCACGGCGGTGGGTGCGCTGAGCAGCGCGTTCGGGGTGGGCTCGTCGGCGTTCGGCAGCCTGGCCAGCACCAACGCGGACTACGCCACGGCGGTCGGCTACAACGCGGTCGCCACCGGCATCAACAGCACGGCCTTTGGCGCGAATGCGCAGGCCACCGGGCCGGCGAGCTTGGCGATGGGTGGCACCGCCGTGGACGAGAACGGCGACCCGCTGGTGCAGGACACGGACGGCAACCCGATCACCGTGGGCGCCACCAGTGCCGCGGTGGCCGGCACGGCGGTGGGCGCCAGTTCACAGGCCAGCGGCTTCGCTTCGTCGGCGTTCGGCGTGGGCGCATATGCCAGTGGCGATCTTTCGCTGGCTTTGGGCGCCGTGGCGAATGCCGTGGGCGATTTTGCGGTGGCGGTGGGCCCGCAGAGCGTGGCGGCCGGCAACGGCAGCGTGGCGGTGGGCGGCATGGCCGATCTCATTCCCGGTGCCGGCTTCTACGTGCAGACGGCGGCCGGCGGTGAAAACGCCACGGCGCTCGGTGCGGGCGCGCAGGCCACGGATGACTACGCCACTTCGGTCGGCGCGATCACCGAGGCCGGGTACGGCGCGACGGCCGTGGGCTACTTCGCCTATGCACCCGGCGCGAATGCCAGTGCATTCGGCATCAACAGCTGGGCGGCGGGACTCAGCAGCCTGGCCCTCGGCGACAACAGTACTGCGCTCGGTGATGGCAGCGTCGCCCTCGGTGCCTATTCTTGGGCGAGCCGCGACGGTACGGTCGCGGTGGGTGATGTGAACAACGGCCTGACCCGTCAGATCACCAGCGTCGCCGCCGGCACCGAGGACACCGATGCGGTGAACGTGGCGCAGCTGAATGACACGGTGGCGGGAGCCACGCGCTTCTTCCAGGCGGACGGCGCGGACGACGGCAGCGAAGACGCGCTGGCCGATGGCGAGCACGCGGTGGCCGCGGGCGCGGGCAGCGTCGCCGCCGGCACGGAAAGCGCTTCGTACGGTTTTGGTTCGGCGGCCTATGGCGACAACAGCGTGGCGATGGGCGCGAGCGCCCAGGCCACGGCCGACTATGCCACGGCCGTCGGTGCCGAAAGCGAAGCCTCCGGTGAATTCAGTGCGGCGTTCGGCGCGGCCAGCCTGGCCAGTGGCGATGGCGGCACGGCGCTGGGCGTGCTGAGCGAAGCCGATGGCGTAGAGTCGACGGCGGTGGGCTTCTACAGCCTGGCGTCGGGCGACGTCGCCACGGCACTGGGTGCGGAGAGCATCGCCAGCGGCGTGACCGCGGTGGCGGCGGGCTTCCAGGCAGAGGCGTCGAACAGCTACACGACCGCCATCGGCAGCTGGGCTGTGGCGTCGGGCTACAACAGCACGGCGTTGGGCAACTCCGCCGAAGCGCTGGCTGGCGATTCGGTGGCGCTGGGCTCGGACTCGATCGCCGACCGCGCCAACACGGTATCGGTGGGCAGCGCGGGCAACGAGCGTCAGATCACCAACGTGGCGGCCGGCACGGCAGATACGGACGCGGTGAACGTGGCGCAGCTGAATGCCTCGATGAGCGGCGCCACGCGCTTCTTCCAGGCGGACGGCGCGGACGACGGCAGCGAAGACGCGCTGGCCGACGGCGAGCACGCGGTGGCCTCGGGGGCGAGCAGCTTCGCCGCCGGCACGGAAAGCGTGGCGATCGGCTACGGCACGTTCGCCGCGGACGCCAACAGCACGGCGGTGGGTGCGCTGAGCAGCGCGTTCGGGGTGGGCTCGTCGGCGTTCGGCAGCCTGGCCAGCACCAACGCGGACTACGCCACGGCGACCGGCTACGGCGCCTCGGCGTCGGGCAACAACAGCGCGGCGTACGGCGCCGGGGCGCAGGCCAGCGGTGCCGGCAGCGTGGCGGTCGGCGGCATGGCGACGCAGGACGACGGCAGCGCGTTGCTGCTGGATGCGAACGGCGATCCGATCGAGTTCGCCTCGACCAGCGCCGGTATGGGCGGCACGGCGGTGGGCGCCAGCGCGCAGGCTGGCGGGTTGGCCGCGTCGGCGTTCGGCGTGGGTGCCGAAGCGGCGGGCGACCTGTCGACGGCGCTGGGCGGACTGTCCTACGCCGGCGGCACGCAGTCGCTGGCCGGCGGTTTCCAGGCGGCGACGATCGGCGCCGGCGCGCTGGCGCTGGGTTCGATGAGCTACGCCGAGGGCATGCTGGCGACGGCGGTGGGCTACGGTGCCAGTGCGTACAACGACGGCAACGTGGCGATCGGCGCGGGGGCGTCGGCGCTGGGCGACAGCAGCGTGGCGATCGGCGACGGGGCGGAGACCGGCTATGCGGGGTTCGGCATCGAGAGCTTCAACACGGTGGCGATCGGTGCCGGCAGCTGGGCGTTCGGCGACAACGCCACGGCGCTGGGCGCGAATGCGTGGGCAGTGGGGCAGCAGAGCACGGCGATCGGCGTGGATGCGTTTGCCTCGGGCACCAACGCGGTGGCGCTGGGTGTAGGTTCGGAGGCGAGCCGCAACAACACGGTATCGGTGGGCAGCGCGGGCAACGAGCGGCAGATCACCAACGTGGCGGCCGGCACCGAGGACACCGATGCGGTGAACAAGAGTCAGCTCGATGCGGTGCAGAGCCAGCTCGACCAGGGCGCGGCAGTCGCGGTGAAATACGACGACCCGGGCAAGGCGAAGATCACCCTGGAGGGGGCGGACGGCACCACGATCGGCAATGTGGCCGACGGTGTCGACGCCAACGACGCGGTGAACAAGGGCCAGCTCGATGCCGCGATCACCAGCGTCGCGAACGGACTGGGCGATCTTGCCGACAGCGCGGTGACGTACGACGACGTCAGCAAGGGGCAGATCACCCTGGCCGGCAGCAACGGTACGCGGATCAGCAACCTGCAGGCGAGCGACGTGGCGAGTGATGCCGCCACGGTCGGGCAGCTTGCCGACGTGCTGAGTGCGTTCGGCGGTGGCGCGATGCTGCAGGCGGGCGGCGGCATCGGCATGCCGAACTTCGCGATCCAGGGCGGCAGCTACAGCAACGTCGGCGATGCGCTGGGGGCGCTCGATGCAGCGCTGGCCGGCGCGTTGGGCAGCATCAGCGGTCTTGATGGCCGCTTGGCGGTGGTGGAGCAGGGCCTGTCCAGCGGCGGCGGCACCAACACCCGCGTGGCCGTCGACGGGGCGATCGATGGCAGCGATGCGGCCACCGTGCCGCAGGGTTCCAGGGGCGTGGCCATCGGCTCCGGTGCGGCAGCCGGCGGCAGCTACGGTACGGCGGTCGGCGGCGACAGCTATGCAGCCGGCCCGAACGACACCGCCATCGGCGGCAACGCGAAGGTGAACGCCGACGGCAGTACCGCGGTGGGCGCGAATACCACCATCACGGCGGCGGCGACCAATGCGGTGGCAGTGGGCGAAGGCTCGTCGGTGACGGCAGCCTCCGGTACTGCGATCGGCCAGGGCAGTTCGGTCACGGCGGAAGGTGCGGTGGCGCTGGGCCAGGGTTCGGTGGCGGACCGGGCCAACACGGTGTCGGTGGGTACGGCGACAAGCACCCGCCAGATCACCAACGTGGCGGCGGGCACGCAGGATACCGACGCGGCCAACCTGGGCCAGGTGCAGGATGCGCTGGTGACTGCGAAGGGTTACGCCGATGCGGGTGACCAGCAGACGTTGAGCCAGGCGAAGACCTATACCGACCAGAAGACGGCCGGCTTCGTCAGCACCAGCGACCTCAGTTCCTTGCGCAATGAGGTCAACGGACGCTTCCATACGGTGAACCAGCGGCTGAGCCGCGTGGGCGCCATGGGCGCGGCGATGTCGCAGATGGCGTTCAGCACGCAGGGCATCGACGCGAAGAACCGGCTCGGTGTCGGTGCGGGTGGTTACGGTGGCCAGGCCGCCCTGTCCGTCGGCTTCTCGCGTCAACTGTCGCCCAAGGCCA
This sequence comes from Rhodanobacter sp. KK11, assembly GCF_033345435.1. Lineage (NCBI taxonomy): Bacteria > Pseudomonadati > Pseudomonadota > Gammaproteobacteria > Lysobacterales > Rhodanobacteraceae > Rhodanobacter > Rhodanobacter sp. KK11. The sequence continues at coordinate 605,056 of NZ_JAWPMI010000005.1, read as the reverse complement.
ACCTGACCTTCGGCGCCGCGGTCAGCGGCAGCGAAACCTCCGGGGGCGTGGGCGTGGGTATCGGCTGGTAGGTCGCCCGGCCCGGTGTTCCGGGCCACTGGCGTGTTTGACGGGAGCCGGCGCCCATGGGCGCCGGCTTTCTCTTGCTGCGGTCGGGCGAAGGCACGGGCCATGCCGGTTCCCGGCCGGCATATGCCGAGCTCGCCGATCGCGTACCGGATGTGATACCAATGACGTTTGCCATGTCGGCGTCGGGGGGCGTGGAATGGCGGTCGCATGAATTCACGCGGGGTGGAGGATGTCGGCAGTGATCGAGCCGGCGGTCAACGGGGCGGCCATGGTGGCGGATGACCGCGAGGCGGAAGTCTGCGCATGGCTGGTGGCGCGAGGTCGCCTGAAGGACGGCGATCTCGGCCGCGCGCGCCGGCTGCACGAGGAGTCTGCCGAAGGCACGCTGACCACCCTGATGGCGCGGCTCGGACTGGTGTCCGAACGCGACCTGGCCGAGGCCTGGGCCGAGCTGCTGCGGGTACCGCTGCTGGCCGCGCGCGATGCGCCGGAGCTGCCGCCGGCCGACCTCGACCTGTCGCTGCGCTTCCTGAAACAGCAGCACGTGGTGCCGGTGCAGGACGACGCGGGGCTGGCGCTGCTGGTGGCCGATCCGGCCGATCCGTATCCGCTGCAGGCGGTCGCGCTGGCCGCCGGCCGGCCGGTCGCGCTGCGGGTCGGACTGCGCTCGGAAATCGACGGGCTGATCGAACGTTATTACGGTTCCGGCCGCTCGGCGATGGGCACCATCGTGGAGAACCTCGACGGCAGCGCCGCCGAGGAGGACGACGTCGAGCACCTGCGCGACCTCGCCTCCGAGGCGCCGGTGATCCGGCTGGTGAACCTGATCCTGCAGCGCGCGGTGGAGCAGCGCGCTTCCGACGTGCACATCGAGCCGTTCGAGAACCGGCTCAAGGTGCGCTATCGCATCGACGGCGTGCTGCATGAAGTCGAGGCGCCGCCGGCGTCGAGCACGGCAGCGGTGATCTCGCGCGTGAAGATCATGGCGCGACTCAACATCGCCGAGCGCCGCCTGCCGCAGGACGGCCGCATCCAGCTGCGCGTGCAGGGCAAGGAACTGGACCTGCGCGTGTCCACCGTGCCGACCAGCTTCGGCGAGTCGGTGGTGATGCGCATCCTCGACCGCGAGTCGGTAGTGTTCGACTTCGCCTCGCTGGGCTTCACCGACAGCTTCCAGTCGCGTTTCGTCGAGGTGCTGCAGCGGCCGCACGGCATCCTGCTGGTCACCGGCCCCACCGGTTCGGGCAAGACCACCACGCTGTACACCGCACTGTCGAGGATCAACACGCCGGACGTGAAGATCATCACCGTCGAGGACCCGGTCGAATACCAGATCGAGGGCATCAACCAGATCCAGGTGAAGCCGCAGATCGGGCTGGATTTCGCCGGCGCGCTGCGCTCGATCGTGCGCCAGGACCCCGACGTGATCATGATCGGCGAGATGCGCGACCTGGAGACCTGCCGCATCGCGATCCAGTCCGCGCTGACCGGCCACCTGGTGCTGTCCACGCTGCACACCAACAGCGCGGCCGGCGGCATCACCCGCCTGCTCGACATGGGCGTGGAGGATTACCTGCTCGGCTCCACCGTCAACGGTATTCTCGCGCAGCGGCTGGTCCGGAGACTCGACCCGGAGACGGCGGTGCCCTACGAACCCTCGCCCGAGGTGATCGCCCAGTTCGAGCTGGAGAAGTACGCGGACGGCAAACCGATCCGCCTGTGGAAGCCCGGCTCCAGCGCGGCGAACCCCAGCGGCTATCGCGGCCGCCAGGCGATCATGGAATTCCTGGTGATGAGCGACCCGCTGCGCCGCCTGGTGATGCGGCGTGCCGACGCCGGCGAGGTCGAGAAGCAGGCGCGCGCCGAAGGCATGCGCACGATGTACGAGGACGGCATCGTCAAGTCGCTGGCCGGCATCACCACGCTGGAGGAGGTCCTGCGCGTCACGCAGGAAGGCTGAGGTGGCGCAGTTCCGTTACAAGGCCGTCAGCGACGCCGGCGAGCTGCTGCAGGGGCAGATGGAAGCCGCCAGCGCCGAGGAGGTGATCGGCCGCCTGCAGGACCAGGGCCACACGCCGCTGGAAGCCCAGCCGGCCGACGGCGCCGGCGGTGGCGGCGGCCTGGCCGCGCTGTTCAGGCGCGGCCCGTTCAGCGGCGACCAGCTGGCCCAGTTCACTCACCAGTTGGCGACCCTGCTCGGCGCCGGCCAGCCGCTGGATCGTGCGCTGGGGATCCTGCTCGAATTGCCGGAGGGCGAGGCGGCGAAGAAGCTGGTCGAGCGCGTGCGCGAGCGCGTGCGCGGCGGCAACAGCCTGTCCTCGGCGCTGGACGAGGAGCACGGCGTGTTCCCCAAGCTGTACGTCAGCCTGGTGCGCGCCGGCGAGGCGGGCGGTTCGCTGGAGGAGACGCTGCGCCGGCTGGCCGACTACCTGGAGCGCGCGCAGCAGTTGCGCGGCAGCATCATCAATGCGCTGATCTACCCCGCCTTTCTGCTGGTCGGCGTGCTCGGCTCGCTGGTGCTGCTGCTGGCCTACGTGGTGCCGCAGTTCGTGCCGATCTTCGAGGACATGCAGGTGCCGGTGCCGTGGATCACCGCGGCGGTACTGGCGCTGGGCAATGCGCTGCAGTCAGGGTGGTGGCTGATCCTGCTGCTGCTCGGCGGCGGCGCGTTCGCCTGGCACGCACGATTGCGCGACCCGGCCGCACGGCTGGCATGGCACGCCCGCCTGCTGCGGCTGCGTCTGCTCGGTCCGTTGCTGCTGAAGGTGGAAACCGCGCGCATCGCGCGCACGCTGGGCACCTTGCTGAAGAACGGCGTACCGTTGCTGAGCGCGCTGGCCATCGCGCGCCAGGTCACCGGCAACCGCGCGCTGGACGCGGCGCTGGAGGCGGCGCACGAGCAGGTCAAGGGCGGCGCGGGACTGAGCCTGGCGCTGGGCCAGTCGAAGCTGTTCCCGCGGCTGGCGCTGCAGATGGTGCAGGTGGGCGAGGAGGCCGGCCAGCTCGACAGCATGCTGCTGAAGGTCGCCGACACCTTCGAGCTCGAATCCAGGCGCGCGATCGACCGTCTGCTGGCGGCACTGGTGCCGGCGCTGACCATCGTGATGACCGTGCTGGTGGCGATCATCATGGCCGCGATCCTGCTGCCGCTGCTCAGCCTGACCAGCAATATCCAGTAGACATTCCATCCGCATACCCGAGGCGATTTCCATGCAGCAAAGGCAACCCCGACGACCCGGCTCCGACGCCGGCTTCACCCTGCTCGAAATGCTCGCGGTGATCGTGCTGATCGGCATCATCGGCGCGGTGGTGGTGACCCAGGTCGGCAAGAACGTCGACAAGGGCAAGTACGGCGCCGGCAAGGCGCAGCTCACCACGCTCAGCCAGAAGATCGAGAACTACGCGCTGGACAACGGCGCGCCGCCGCCGCAGCTGGAAGGGCTGCTGACGAAGCCGGCCAATGCGCCGAACTGGCAGGGCCCGTACGCGAAGGCGTCCGATCTGAAGGATCCGTGGGGCCACGCCTTCGGCTACCAGTATCCCGGCGAACACGGCAGCTTCGACCTGATCTTCTACGGCCAGGACGGCAAGCCGGGCGGTGACGGCTACAGCAAGGACGTGGGCAACTGGCAGTAGGCATGTGAGAACCTCGCGCACCCACGGCTTCACCCTGCTGGAGATGCTGGCGGTGATCTTGCTGATCGGCATTGCCGCGGCGGCCGTATCGGTGTCGGTGACGCAAGGCCTGGCCAGTGCACGCGTGCGCGCGGCCAGTGGCGAACTGGCCGGCGCGCTGCGGGCCACCCGCGCGCAGGCGATCGTGCGCAGCGAGGAACAGCACTTCGACGTGGACACCCGCGCGAACAGTTACGACGGCGCGAAGCGGCAGAATGTGCGTCTGCCGAAAGGCTTGCGCGTGAGCATCACCAGCGCGAAGGAAGACCAGCCGAACGACCATACCGGGCGCATCCGCTTCTTCCCCGACGGCAGTTCCACCGGTGGACGCATCACCCTCAAGAGCGGTCGGCGCGAATGGCACGTCAACGTGTCGTGGCTGACCGGCGAAGTGCGCGTGGTCGATGCGGTGGCGGCGCGATGAACGGCGCGCGCCCGCAGCGGGGCTTCAGCCTGCTCGAGGTGATCGCCGCGATCATGCTGCTGGCGATCGCGTTCACCGCGCTGATGAAGGTGGCCGGCGCCTCGATCGAGCTGAGCCACAACGCGGCCGAACACAGCGAGGCGGCGATGTGGGCGCGCAGCCTGCTCGACAGCGCGTTCGTGGGCGAGCCGGTCAGGCCGGCCAGTCGCTCCGGCCGCTTCAATCCGCGCTACCGCTGGCAACTCGAGGTGACCCCGTGGAACCCGGCCGGAGCGCCGGCGCCGGGCGAACCGCTGCAGCTGTACCAACTGGACCTGGCGGTGACGTGGGGGCCGCCGGCACATCCACGCACGGCGCACTTCCGCACGCTGCGGCTGGGCACGCCGAACCTGGCCGGCAACGCGCAGGCATCCCGATGAAACGCGCCGCCGGCTTCACCCTGCTGGAAGTGCTGGCCGCACTGGCCCTGCTGGCGCTGCTGCTGGTCGGGGTGTACTCGGGCATTCGCACCGCCACCCACAGCGTGCGCTCGGGTGCCGCGGCGATCGAGCGGGTCGACCAGGTGCGCTCGGCCCAGCAGTTCCTGCGCCGCGAACTGGCACAGAGCATGCTGCAGCCGATCGGCCACACCGATCATGGCGAGCCGATCTATTTCGTGGGCAGCGCGCGTGAGATGCGCTACGTGGCCCCGCTGCCCGGCTACCTCGGCAAACTGGGCCCGCAGCTGCAGCAGCTGCGACTGGTCGACGACGGTCACGGCGGCCTGCGGCTGGAGCTGAGCCTGGCGCTGCTGCCGCCGGACGGCCAGCCGGCGCAGCCGCTGGGTGAACCGCAGGTGCTGCTCGATCGCATCCAGGGCGGGGGCTTCCAGTACCGCGGCATCGATCAGCAGGGCGCCGCGCTGCCGTGGTCGCCGAGCTGGGTCGACGGTCGCCTGCTGCCGCAGCTGGTACGGATCGAACTGCAGGTGCCGGGCACGCTGGACTGGCCGCGACTGGATGTGCCGCTGCGGACGAATCCGGCGCAGACCGGGCTGTCGCAGCTGCGCATGCGCGGCGGGAGCATCCGATGAAGCGCGGGCCGCAACGGTCGCCGGCCAGCCAGCGCGGGGTCGCCCTGCTGCTGGTGCTGTGGGCGTGCACGCTGCTGGCGATTCTGCTCGGCGGCTATGCCGCACTGGCGCGCACCGAAGGCCTGCAGGCGCGCTACCAATTCGCCCAGACCCAGGCGCACTACGCCGCCGAGGCCGGCCTGATGCGTGCCGTCTATGGCCTGCAGAGTCCGCAGACCGGGCAGCGCTGGGTCGGCGACGGCCGGCTCTACACGTTCCGCTACGACGGCGCCACGGTCAGCGTGTGGGCGATCGACGAGGGCGGCAAGGTCGACCTCAACGCTGCTTCGCCCGAGGTGCTGCAGGGCCTGTTCCAGGCCGCCGGGTTGCCGCCGGCGCCGGCGCAGGCGCTGGCCGGCCACGTACTGGACTGGCGCAACCCGGTCGGCCTCGAAGGGGAGGCTGCCAGCCAGCGCGCCGCCTACCTGGCGGACGGGCGCGACTACGGCCCGCGCCACGGCCCGTTCGCCAGCGTGGAGGAGTTGCAGATGGTGCTGGGCATGACGCCCACGCTGTACCGGCTGGTGGCGCCGGCGGTGACGATCTGGGCGGGCAGTGCGAGCCCGGATCCGAATACCGCGCCGCCGCTGGCGCTGGCGGCGATCCCGGGAATGACGCCGGAACAGCAGCGGATGATCGAGGCCGCGCGGCAGCGCAACGCGAACGATCCACGGCTGGTTCTGGGCAACGGAACGACGCATAGTATCCGGTCCGAGGCCACGCTGGCCGACGGCACGCGTGCGATCCTGCGTGCCACGGTGCGGCTGCAGGCGGGGCAGGCGCAACCATACATGGTGCTGCGTTGGCAGGAGGGGGAGGCGGAATGAGTACGGCAATGCCGTCGTTGCAGCCGTGGCTGGAGCGCGTACGCCACGCTTGGCGTGCCTCGCCGTTGCCGGGATTCCTCGGCTGGTGGGGCGGCCAGCTGCGCGAGCTGCTGCCACCGCGCTGGCGCGGCTGGTTCGGCAGCGGTGCGGACTGGCACCTGCTGCAGCGCGCCGGCACGCAATGGAGCCTGCGCCGCTGCGGCCATGGCGACGTGCTGGCGGGCTGGGAAGACGGCGTCGACACGGCTGCCGATGGCGCGCGCGTCCCGCCGGTCGCGCTGAGCGCCGCCCTGCAGCGCGTGGATCGCGAAGACCTGCGGCTGGCGCTGCTGCTGCCGCCGGCGGTGGTGCTGCGGCGCCCGCTGGCGTTGCCGCTGGCTGCACGCGACAACCTGCTGCAGGTGGCCGGCTTCGAGATGGACCGGCAGACCCCGTTCACCCTGGCGCAGGTGTACTACGCCGTGCGTGAACTGGGCACGCCGGCCGCACCTGGCCGCTTCAACGCGGAGCTGGTGGTGGCTACCCGCGACACGCTCGACCCGCTGCTGGCACGCCTGCGCGCGCAGGGCATCGCGGTCGATGCGGTGGATCTGGCGCAGGGTGACGGCCGCCTCGGCGTCAACCTGCTGCCGCCGGAGCAGGTGCCGCATCGCGCGCGCCCGCGCCGGCGGCTCAATCTGATGCTGGCCGCCGCGTGCGTCTTGCTGCTGGCCCTGGTGCTGGGCGAGTGGCTGCACAACCGGCAGCAGGCGCTGGCGCAGATGCAGGCCGAAGTCGAGGCGATGCGCGGCGAGGCGCAGCAGGTGGTTGCGCTGCGCCAGCAGCTGCAGGACAACGCCGGCGCGGCCGGTTTCCTGGCCCAGCGCAAGAAGCGCACGGTGGCCATGCTCAGCCTGCTGCAGGACGTCACCGCGCGGCTGCCGGACAGCGCGTGGCTGGAGCGTTTCAGCGTCGACAACACCGGCCAGCTCGGTTTCCAGGGGCAGAGCCAGCAGGCGGCCAAGCTGCTCGACGCGCTGAAGGATTCGAAGCTGATCACCGACGCCAGTTTCCAGGGCAGCATCCAGCCCGACCCGGCCACCGGCAAGGAGCGTTTCTACCTGACCGCGCGCGTGAACCAGCCGAAGCCGCCGGCGGCGAACCCGGCCGCCGACGGGAGCGCGCCATGAAGATGACCGCGATGAGCCCGCGCGACAGCCGCATCGCGGCGATCCTGCTGGCGCTGCTGGCGCTGGGGCTGGCCTACGTCGTGCTGCTGCATTGGTGGTTCGTGGCGCCGCTGCGGCAGATCGGCGCCGAGATGGCCGACCTGCGCGACACGCACAGTCGCTACGCCGCGGCGATCGCCGAGAAGCCGGCACTGCAGCAGCGCCTGGCCGCGCTCGGCGCCGGCCAGGCGGCCAGCAGCGCGTTCCTCGCCGCCGCCGATCCGAACACCGCCGCCGCCGACCTGATGCAACGCGTGGTCGACGTGGTCGCCGGCAACACCGCCGGCGGGCGTTGCGTGGTAAGCCAGAAGATGCCGCTGCCGAACCCGCCGGCCACCGCCGGCGAGCCGTACCGCAAGGCGGCGGTGAGCATCAGCCTCAGTTGCGACATCGAGCCGCTGGCGGCGGTGCTGCAGGCGCTGGAGCAGGGCACGCCGTACCTGTTCGTCGACGATCTCAGCATCTACCGCAACCCGGTCGCCGCGCAGCAGGACAGCGCCGCGCCGCTGGAGGTGCAGTTCACCCTGTCCGGCTACGTGCGCCCGGCGCGCGCCGCGCCGGCGGCGCCGGCCGGCCGTGGGTCCGATGATGCGGGAGCCACGCCATGAACGCCGCCAACCAGCGCCAGCTGACCCCGTGGCTGGTCGCGCTCGCGGTGCTGCTGGGCGCCGTGCTGCTGGTGCTGCTGGCCGGCGTCGGTCGCGGCGCGCGGTGGGATGCGCCGCGCGCCGCGGCGCCGCTGCCGCCGGCCGGCAACCCCGCCGACCTGCCGCAGCCGCAGCCGCTGCAACAATTCGCGCTGATCTGGCAGAAGCCGCTGTTCAGCCCCGATCGCAAGCCGGTGGCGCACGCCGCCGACGGCGGCAGCAGCCTCGGCGACCTCGAACTGACCGGCATCATCCTCACTCCTGGCCTGCGCATGGCCCTGCTGCACGACCGCAACGGCGACCGGCAGGTGCGCCTGCGCGAGGGCGAAGCGCTGCCCGACGGCAGCGTGAAGCTGGTCGAAGTGCGTCCGCGCTCGGCGCTGTTCGACTCGTCGGCGGGGCGCACCGAACTGAAGCTGCCGGCCGGCGCGCCGATCGACCAGCCGCGTGGCAGCGCGGACGCACGTGGCGAGGCAGCGGCAGCGGGCGATGCCGCCGCGCCGGCGGCCGACCGCAGCGGCTCCGGCCAGGCCACGATCGCGCCGATCCATCCGGTTCCGGCGGCGGCAGCGGATGCCGCCAGGGAATCGGCCGCCGAGCGGCTGCGCAGAAGCATCCAGAAACGTCGGGCGGCCCGCGCGGCGGCGACCCACGAAGGAGAACATTGATCCATGTCCCGCACGCTCACCCAACACATCCTGCGCACGGCCACGCTTGCCCTTGTGGTGGGCCTGGCCGCTTGCGCCAGCCTGCCGCAGCCACGTGACGACGGCGCGCTGCAGCGCGAGGCGATGGCCGGCACGCAGAATCCGGTGCCGGCGCCGCTGCCCCTGAACAGCGGCGGTGCCAGTCATGGGGCGGCGGCCACCGCCGAGCTCAGTCACGGCAGCGGCCAGTTCATCCGCCCGGGCGCGCTGGCCACACCGCGGCCGGCGGCCAGCGGCAACGGCGCGGTGACGTTCAACTTCGAGAACCAGCCGGTGCAGGCGGTGGTCAAGGCGATCCTCGGCGACCTGCTCAAGCAGAACTACACGATCGTGCCCGGCGTGCAGGGCAACATCTCGTTCTCCACCGCCGAGCCGGTCGATTCGAGCCAGGCGCTGCCGATCCTGGAGACCCTGCTGTCGTGGACCGGCAACGCACTGGTGCACCGCGACGGCGGCTACGTGGTGATGCCGCAGAAGGACGCGGTGGCCGGCAACCTGGTGCCCAGCCTGGGCGCCGCCGCGCCGCAGGGCGGTCTGCAGGCGCGACTGTTCCCGCTGCGCTACATCTCCGCCAGCGAGATGCAGAAGCTGATCAAGCCGTTCGCGCGGCCGGACGCCACCTTGCTGGTCGATCCGGCGCGCAACCTGCTGGTGATGTCCGGCACGCCGCAGGAACTGGCCAACTACCAGAGCATGGTGCGCACCTTCGACGTCGACTGGCTGCGCGGCATGTCGGTGGGCGTGTTCAACCTGCAGTACGCCAACGTGGGCGAGCTGATGCCGAAGCTGGACGCGATGTTCGGCGAGCACGGCAACACTCCGCTGGCCGGCATGCTGCGTTTCATCCCGATCGAGCGCACCAACGCGCTGGTGGTGATCAGCACGCAGAGCGACTACCTGCAGGAAGTCGGCGACTGGATCGCCCGCATCGACCGCGGCGGCGGCAACGAGCCGCAGCTGTTCGTCTACGACGTGCGCAACATCAAGGCGTCGGACCTGGCCAGGTACCTGGCGCAGATCTACACCAACGGTGCCGGCAGCGGCGGCGACAACGGCGGCCAGGTCGGGCCGGGCCTGGCCGGCGCCACGTTGGGCAGCGCCGACAACGCCGGCGCGACCAGCATGGGCAGCACCGCCGGCAGCTTCGGCAGTCCGGCCGACGCCTCGCGCAACGGTGGCCAGGCCGGTGCCGGCATGGGCAGCAGTTTCGGCGCCGGCGGCAACGGTCGCGACGGCGGCGCTGCGACCGGCGGCGGTTTCGGCAGCGGCGCGGCCGGCTTCGGCAACTACCCGGCGGGCGGCAACGCCGGCGCGGCCAGCGAGCAGCAGTACAGCTCCAGCGACGGCAGCGTGCGGATCAGCTCGGTCGACGGCAGCAACCAGTTGCTGGTGCGCGCGCGTCCGTCGCAGTGGGAAGAGATCAAGAGTGCAATCAACAGGCTCGACAACGTGCCGCTGCAGGTGCAGATCGAGACGCGCATCCTCGAGGTCGCCCTCACCGGCGAATTCCAGTTCGGCGTGCAGTGGTACCTGGAGGGGCTCACCGGCAGCACCACCGACAGCAGCGGCAACATCATTCCCGGCCAGCCGTACCGGCATCGCCAGCTCGGCCTGGGCCAGGGCGGCAACGCGTTCGGCGGCGAGCCGTTCTTCTACTCCTTCATCAACAGCGACCTGCAGGTCGCCGTGCGCGCGATGGAGACCAGCGGCAACACCAAGACGCTGTCGGCGCCGTCGATGGTGGTGATGAACAACCAGGTGGCCAGCATCGCGGTCGGCAATCAGATCCCGATCAACCAGACCAGCGTGAACACCGGCATCGGCAACACCACCAGCTTCAGCCAGGTCAACTACCTGAGCACCGGCGTGATCCTCAACGTGCAACCGCGGATCAATCCCGGCGGCCTGGTCTACATGAACATCAGCCAGGAGGTCAGCCAGGCCGACAAGTCGGTGCCGCTGGTCAACGGCAATCCGGCCATCTCGCAGCGCAAGCTGGCCACCCAGGTGGCCGTGCAGAGCGGCCAGACCGTGCTGCTCGGCGGCCTGATCCAGCAGGCCGAGGGCAACACCGACACCGGCATCCCGGGGCTCAACCGCGTCCCGCTGCTGGGCCGGCTGTTCGGCAGCACCAACCGCAGCCGCAACCGCACCGAGCTGATCGTGCTGATCACGCCGCGGGTGATTCGCGGCGGCGCGGATGCCAAGCAGGTCACCGACGACTACCAGAGCAAGTTCGAATCGCTGGCGCCGCTGCGCGCACCGGTGCATGCCGACGGCAAGCCGTAGCAGATACCCGGCCCCGGCACATCGCCGGGGTCGGCGTACGGCGACGCGGCTATCATCGGCGCGATGAGTGCGCCGCCTTCGTTCCCGATCACCCCGCTGCTGCCCGAGATCCGCGCGTCGCTGGCCGCGACGCCGCGGCTGGTGCTGGAGGCGCCACCGGGCGCCGGCAAGACCACCCAGGTGCCGTTGGCCCTGCTCGACGCGGCGTGGCTGGCCGGACAGAAGATCGTGATGCTGGAGCCGCGCCGGATCGCCGCGCGCGCCGCCGCGCAGTTCATGGCGCAGCAGCTGGGCGAAGCGGTCGGCCAGACCGTCGGCTACCGCATCCGCTTCGAGTCGAAGGTGAGCGCGGTGACCCGCATCGAGGTGGTCACCGAAGGCATCCTGACCCGGCTGATCCAGAGCGATCCGGAGCTGGCCGGGGTCGGCGCGATCGTGTTCGACGAGTTCCACGAACGGCACCTCGCCGGCGACCTCGGCGCCGCGCTGGCGCTGGAGCTGCAGGCCACGCTGCGGCCGCAGCTGCGCCTGCTGGTGATGTCCGCCACGCTGGACGGCGAGCGCATCGCGCGCTGGCTCGATGCGCCGCGGCTCTCCAGCCCCGGCCGCAGCTTCCCGGTGCGCATCGCGTATCCGCCGGCCCGCGCACAGGAAAGCATGGAGCATCATCTCGCCCGCGTGGCGCGGCTGGCGCTGGCGGAGAACGCCGGCGACGTGCTGGCGTTCCTGCCGGGGCGGCGCGAGATTGCGCGGGCGCAGGCGATTCTTGAAGAGACCCTTTCCCGGGGGGATGAGGAAGAAAGTCTTGAAATCGTGCCGCTGCACGGCGAGCTGTCGCTGGCCGAGCAGCAGCAAGCGCTGGCGCCTGCCGAACCCGGTACCCGGCGCATCGTGCTGGCGACCAACGTGGCCGAGTCCAGCGTCACCCTGCCCGGCATCCGCGCGGTGATCGACAGCGGCCTGGCGCGCGAGCCGCGCTTCGACCCGAACTCCGGCTTCACCCGGCTGGAAACGGTGGCCATCTCGCAGGCTTCGGCCGATCAGCGCGCCGGCCGCGCAGGGCGCGTGGCGGAGGGCGCGGCGTACCGGCTGTGGCCGCAGAGCAAGCGGCTCGATCCCGCGCGCACGGCGGAGATCGCGCAGGCCGAGCTGTCCGGTCTCGCGCTGGAGCTGGCTGCATGGGGAAGCGACGCGCTGCCCTGGCTGGACCCGCCGCCGCCCGGCGCGCTGGCGCAGGCGCGCGAGCTGCTGGCGAACCTTGCCGCACTGGATGCCGATGGCCGCATCACCGGGCTGGGCCGGCGCATGCTGGAACTCGGCGCCGCGCCGCGGCTGGGCGCCGCCGCCTTGCGCGCGCCGCCGGAGCTGCGCGCCTTGATCGCCGACCTGCTGGCCTTGATGGAGGCGCGCTCGCCACTGCGCGGCACGCAGGCGCGCAGCGACGATTTCCGTGCGCGAGTAGTCGCGCTGCACGCGTGGCGCGACCGTCGCGGCGGCCTGCCGCGCGGCGAGGTCGACGGCGGCGCGCTGGCCGCGATCGAGCAGGCCAGCAAGGGCTGGCGCCGGCGCCTGGACGTGCGCACCGCGGCCAGCGGAGCGCCTGACAGCCACGCGGTCGGCGACCTGCTGCTGCACGCGTTCCCCGATCGCGTCGCGCGGCGCGACGACGGCAATCCGCTGCGCTACACGCTGGCCAACGGTCGCGGCGCACGCCTGCATGAGCACACCGCGCTGCTGGGTGAACCGTGGCTGGTTGCGCTGGACCTGCGCCTGGAGGCGCGCGACAGCCTGATCCTGGCCGCTGCGCCGCTCGACCCGCGCGTGCTCGAGCGCGACTATCCCGCACGGTTCTCCCGCGAACGCACGCTGCGCTGGAATGACGAGCGCGGCGCCGCCGAAGCGTTCGACGAACGACGTTTCGGCGCGATCGTGCTGGAGCGCCGCAGCGTGCCGGTGAAGGCGGAAGATGCACTGCCCGCGTTGCTTGCCGCCGTGCGCGCCAGGGGTCTCGACGCGTTGCCGTGGAGCGACCATGCGCGGCGGCTGCGCGCGCGCATGCAGGCGCTGCGCGCGTGGATGCCCGAACTGGGCCTGCCGGACGTTTCCGACGCGGCGCTGCTGGCTTCGCTGGAGGATTGGCTGGCGCCGCATCTCGACAGCAAGCACCGCCTCGACGCGCTGGAGGCGGAGACGCTGTTGCAGGCGCTGGCGGCGCTGTTCAACCACGAACAGCGCCGCACGCTCGACGCGCAGGCGCCGGAAAGCCTGCGGGTGCCCAGCGGGCAGAGTCGCCGGCTCGAGTACGCCGAAGGCGAGCCGCCGGTGCTGGCGGTGAAGCTGCAGGAACTGTTCGGCCTGGCCGACACGCCGCGCGTCGGTGGCGGGCGCATCCCGGTCACCCTGCATCTGCTGTCCCCGGCGGGCCGGCCGATCCAGGTGACCCAGGACCTGAAGGGATTCTGGGAGCGCACCTACCCGGAAGTGAAGAAGGAACTGAAGGGACGCTACCCGCGCCACCCGTGGCCGGACGACCCGTGGACCGCCACGCCGACCCACCGGGCGAAGCCGCGCGAGCGGCGCTGAAGCGCCGCCGAGCGTGTCGCGTCGGCGGTGCAACGGCGGCGCAGTTGTGTACCATCAACGGTCACGGCATCGCGTGGTGGATCCCTTGCCCCGAAACAAGGATTTCGACGAGCTCCATACGACGACGGGCGGTCGCGGCGAGCCCGATGCCGCGATTCCGATGCCTTCACCGTGGCGGCTGACAACCTGGCTGTGGAGCCTGCTGGCGTTGCTGTCGGGGCTGGCGCTGGCACTGGCCGTGCACCACCAGCAGAAGCAACGGTTTCAGGTCGAACGCACGCTCGTCCGCAACGAGCTGGCCAACAAGGCCTACGTCTCGTTGCAGGGCAGGCTGCGTGCGGCCGAGTTGCTGCTGCGTGCCGTGCAATCGCTGTTCCTCTCGTCGGAGGAGGTGGATGCGGCCGAGTACGCCGGTTTCTACGCCAACATGCGGCCGCGCGAACAGTTCCCCAGCCTGCTGGCGCTGGCCTACGCGCAGCGCGAGTTGCGGCCGGACGGCGAGCATTACGTGACCCGCTGGGTCGAGCCGCGGTCCGGCAACGAGGGCGTGGTCGGGCTCGATGTCGGCACGCAGCCACGCAATCTTGCCGGCCTGCTGGTTTCGCGCGACAGCGACATGGCGACCCTGTCGGCGCCGTTCCGCCCGGTACAACTGGCCGAATCCGGCGTGGCGGGCGAAGGCGCCACCTTGCGGCTGCCGGTCTACAGCCCCGGCCCCTCGCCGCGCACCGTCGAGGAGCGGCGCGCGCGCATGCGTGGCTCGATCGCGGCGTCGTTCCGGCTGGACGACCTGATCGGCAGCTCGCTGCCCGACCGGCTGACGCGCAACCTGCGCCTGCAGGTCAGCGACGTCACCGGGCCGGGCGCGTTGTTGCTGTTCGACTCCGGCTCCGGCCCGACATGGTCGGGGGACGGCTACCGTTACGAGCGCAAGCTGACGTACGGCGGGCGCGTGTGGAGCGTCGAGATGTCGCCGCTGCCGCATCCTGCCGGCGCGGGCGGTGGGAGCCGGGCGACCCTGCTGGCCGGCGTGCTGGCCAGCATCCTGCTGGCGCTGCTGGTGTACTCCGTCATCAGCACCCGCCAGCGCGCGCTTGCGCTGGGTTGGCGGATGAGCCGCCGCTACCGCGAGAGCGAGGAGCGCTTCCGTGCGTTGAACGAACTGCTGCCGGCGCTGGTGCTGCTGGTCGAGGCCGAAAGCGGGGCAATCACCTATGCGAACCAGGCTTCGCGCGACCGCCTCGGCAAACACGTGACCGAACGGCAGCTGCCCGACCTGTTCGAGGATCAGGATCTGCGCGCGCAGTTGCAGCGGAACGATACCCGCGGTTGCGGCCGGGTCGACGCGGTATTGCGCAACGGCGAAGGCGGCGGCTTCTGGGCCAGCGTGGCGATCTCGCGGGTGCTGCTGAACGGGCGCAGCAAGCTGCTGATGGTGGCCAGCGACATCAGCGAACAGCGTCAGCTGACCGAGCTGCTGAGCCACCAGGCCAGCCACGACGCGCTGACCGGGCTGTACAACCGGCGCGAGTTCGAGCGCCGCCTGCACGCCGCGCTGGCGGCGACCGCCGTCGGCAGCCCGCTGGCCGTGCTGCTGTATATCGATCTCGACCAGTTCAAGCTGATCAACGACACCTCCGGCCACCTCGCCGGCGACCAGCTGCTGGCCCAGCTGGCGATCGTGATGCGCAAGCAACTGGGCGGTACCGACATGCTGGCCCGGCTCGGCGGCGACGAGTTCGGCGTGCTGGCGACCGAAGTGGCCGACCGCGTGGAGGCCGAACGGATCGCCGAGTGCGTGCGTCGCTGCATCGACGGCTACGTGTTCATCTGGGAGCAGCGCAGCTACACCATCAGCGCCAGCATCGGCGGCGTCAGCATCGATCGCCCCGGCATCCTGGTAAAGGACCTGCTGACGCAGGCCGACACCGCCTGCTACATGGCCAAGGAGCTCGGCCGCAACCGCGTGCATTTCTATTCCGAGCGCGACGACGAGACGGTGCGCCGGCACAGCGAAATGGAATGGGCCAATCGCCTGCGCTGGGCGGTCGACGAGCATCACCTGGTGCTCACCTACCAGGAGATCTGGCCGCTGCCGCTGGTCGCCGGCGGCCAGCCCGACATTGAAGTGCTGCTGCGCTTCCGCGAGGAATCCGGCCAGCTGGTGGTGCCCGGCGTGTTCCTGCCGGCGGCCGAGCGCTACGGCCTGATGCCGGCGGTCGACCGCTGGGTGATCGAGACCACGCTGGCGAACTTCGACCGGCTGCACCCGGCGGGCGGCGAAGTGCGCATGGTGGCGATCAACCTCTCCGGCGCCAGCGTCGAGGACGAGGGACTGGCCGGCCTGATCATCGGGCTGCTGCACCGTTACCGGGTGGAACCGTCGCGGGTGTGCTTCGAGATCACCGAAACCGTGGCGGTGCGCAACCTGTCGCAGGTGGTGCGCTTCATGGAGCAGCTGCGCGCGGTGGGCTGCAGGATCGCGCTGGACGACTTCGGCGCCGGGATGTCCTCGTTCACCTATCTGAAGAACCTGCCGCTGGACATCCTCAAGATCGACGGCAGCTTCGTGCGCGACATGCTTACCGACCCGGTCAGCCACCTGATGGTCAGGGCGGTCACCGACATCGGCCATCGGCTCGGCCTGGAGGTGGTCGCCGAATGGGTGGCCGACACGGAGACCGTGCAGGCGCTGGCGGCGCTGGGAGTGAACCGGGTGCAGGGCTTCAGCCTGCACCGGCCCGAGCTGGCGGTGTTCCAGCGCAGCTGAGGCGCTTCCGTTTCACCGCGACGCAGTCATTGCGACACGCAGGTCACATCGGGGTTGGCCGCCGCCATGGCCAGGCAGCGCTGGTTGCGTAGCGCGGCCTCGCGCAGCTGCTGGCGTTCGGCCGTACTGCCGGCGGTGCCGGTGGGCGCCGTGCCGGTCGTGGCGCGCCGATGTTTCTCCACGTCGAAGGTGACCGCTGCCGGCACCTGCTCCGGCTGGTTGCGCTTGTAGAAGAGCGTGTAGCTGCCGGCAGGCGGCTGCCAGGTATCCAGCTGGTCCCAGAAGCTGCCGTCGGAAAACACGCCGCGGGCACGGCTGTCGACTTGTGCCCGACGCGTCTGCGGGTTCATCAGCAGCGCTTCCAGCGTGACGCCCGCGACCTGGGGGAATGCCCCTTCGGCCCGGATGGCGCCGGCGCTGTCCTCGAACAGGCGGCAGGTCACACCGGCGCAACGGACGTTCTTCAGTGGCGTGCCGTGCGCCACGCCGTCGCCGGCCACGTCGCTGTGGCCGAGGTTCTGCCATGGCCAGTTGCCGGGCTGTCCTTGCACGGCAGGTATCCTGCGCCGCTGCCGGCACGGGCGGTGCGGCTTCGGCGTGACGCGGCCGCACGGCCTTCGCCTGACGTGGCTGCACGGCTTCGGCCTGGCGGGGAGCAACCGCCTGGGCGCCAGCTGCGCCGGCAAGGCTGCCGAGCAGCAGGACAGATGCGATCGAGAGTCGGCGTGGTTGGTAGTGAACGCTCGAAGCTGTCGGCGTCGGGCAGCTTGCGCCAGCTGAGCGTGGTGTCGGTGGTCAGCGCGCCCTTGCTGTCGACGCCGGTGCGCGTCCGCATCATCGGGAACCGCGAGGCCCGGTCGTTGCCGGCCGGGCCTCGGATTGTTGCCGGCGTGCTTCCGTGTGCGCCGATGTTCCGCTCAAGCGCTTATGGCGTGTAGCTGCCGGTCAACGTGACGCCGCTGTAGCTGCTGTAGGCGCGCACCATGATGTAGTACGTGCCCGGCGTCGGCGCCGAGGCGGTGCAGCTTTCGTTGTTGCCGGCGACGTACGGGCGGCAATCGTAGCTGCTGGTGGTCGGCGTGGAACCGAGCTTGACGTACAGGTCGGCGTCGCCGCTGCCGCCGGCGATGTTGATGTTGAGGTTGCTGGCCCCGCTCGGCACGACCATCGTGTAGTACAGGGCATTGCCCTTGGTCGCGCTCAGGCCGGATACCGGCACGCCGTTCTGCAGCACGTTGCCGCCGCTGCCGCCGGTGCTCCAGGTCGCCTTGACGCTGACCCCGGAGAACGCGGCGTAACCGTTCAGCATCACGTAGTAGGTACCGGCCTGCGGCGAGGCCACGGTGCAGCTTTCGTTGTTGCCGGTGAGGTACGGGCGGCAGTCGTAGCTGGACAGCGTCGGGGCGGAGCCGAACTTGGTGTACAGGTCGGCGTCGCCGCTGCCGCCGGATTCGGAGATCACCAGGTTGCTGGCGCCGGCCGGGACCACCACGGTGTAGAACAGCTGCGCGCCGGCGGCGCCGGACTGGCCGGTGAGCGCCACGCCGTTCTGCAGCACGTTGCCGCCACCGCTGCCGCTGGAGACCGTCACCGACTGCGTCATGGTGTTGGTCGCGCCGCCGTTGTCGGTCACCGTGAGCGACACGCTGTAGGTGCCGGCGGCGGCGTAGGTATGGCTGGGGTTGGTCGCGGTCGAGGTGCTGCCGTCGCCGAAGTTCCACGAACGCGAGGCAATGCTGCCGTCGCTGTCGGTGGAGCTGTCGGTGAAGTTCACGCTCAGGCCGCTGACCGAGTCGCTGAAGTTCGCCACCGGCGGCACGTTGCCGCCGCCGCCACCGCCGATGTCGTTGGCGGCGCCGCTGATGATCAGCTCGCCGCGTCCGGTGGCCAGGTCATAGCCGACGCCGGCGGTCTCGCCGCCGTTGTTGCCCGAGGTAATGTCGTGGAAGTCGGACGCCGGCAGCTGGTACAGCAGCGGCGCGGCGAAACCGACATTGGCGCCCTTGATGGCGATCACGCGGGCCCAGGCGCCGGCGAACAGCGGCGCGGACAGGCTGGTGCCGCCGTACTGCTGGGTGGCGCCGCTGACGATGATCTTCGCGCCCGAGTTGGGGTCGGCGTCGTAGGCGATGTCCGGCAGGCCGCGCTTGCTGCCCGGGGCCACGCCGTTCTGCCAGCTCGGCTGCGGCTCGAAGGTGCTGGAGCTGCCGCCGCCGCTGGTCCACACGGTGGCGCTGTTCCAGGTGGTGGTGGAGGCGTTCAGCGTGGTGCCGCCTACCGCCACCACGTACTGCGATGCGGCCGGCCAGCTCGGCGTCACGCCGCCGTCGCCGCACTCGTCGGCGCCGGAGTCGCCGGTGGAGATCGAGAAGGTCTGTCCCTGCGCCACCGCCTGCTGGAAGATCTGGTCCTGCGCCGCGGCCGAACCGTCACCCTGCGCGCTGGTCTCGCACTCGCCCAGCGACACGTTGATGATCTTGGTCGCGTTGGCGTTGACGATGGTGTTGAAGTCGGCGGTGAGGTTGGCGTTGGACAGGGTCGGGATGTTGTAGAAGATCAGTTTGCCGACCTGGCCGCCGGCCATGCCGACGATGTCCTGGCTGTCCAGGCTCCACTCGCCCAGGCCGCTGGTGTCGTTGCTGGTGCCGTTGGTGTTGACGGTCTGCGTGGTCACCGTGGCCAGGCCGTTCTGCGAGGTGAACGTGTTGAGGTCGGTGATGGTCTGGGTGATCTTGCCCTGGGTGACGATGCCCACCGGCACGCCGGCCGCGGTGGCCACGCCGCTGCCGCCGTAGATCGAGGCGAACTCGACCGGGTTGTGTCCGGTCACCGCCTGGGTGGTGTAGCCGGCCTGCATCGGCTTGGCGAAGGTATGCGCCAGGTGCACGTTCTGCAGGCCGATCACCGACAGCACGCTGTCCTGCAGGGCGGCGGGGATCTGCACGCCGCTGTTGTTCATGTAGGCCATGCGGCCTTCGCGGGTGCGCACCTTGGCGAAGCTGGTCCTGAACGCGGCCTGTGCGGTGTCGGCGCGGCCGTCGGCCGACACCATCAGCCGGTTCGGTGCGATGCTGACGTTGGTGAAGCCGGCCGAAGTCAGCCAGGCGGCCACCTGGTTCGCCTGGTCGGAAGTCGGCGAATAGTTGGCGACGAACTGCTGGTTCGACATCCGGTGCTGCACCATCGACAGGTTCGAGGTCCTGGCCTCGGCCAGGAAGGTGTGCAACTGGGCCGGGTTGCGCAGCTTCAGCGCCACCTCGATGTGGATCGGCTGCGAGGTGGCCAGCGGACCGCTGAGCACGTCGCCATGGCGCAGGACGGTGGCGTGCTGGTTCAGCGCGACAAAGGCATGGTTGCTGGCCGAGGTGGCGCTGGCTGACCCGATGGCGGCCAGGCCGATGGCGGCGGCCAGCAGCGTGAGGCGAAAATGACTTGGCATTTATGGCTCCGGAGTTTTTCGAGGCAAACGAAGCCGCTGGGGCCGCGTGGACCTCATGGAGTGGACGTCGCGGACAGGCGCGACGCGATGGGTTTCTGTGTGGCTCAGCGATTCCGTACCTGCCATGGCAGGCCCCTGCGGATTTACCGGGGCCGTGCAGGTTTTCGTACCCGTACCAATGCACGCCATGGGCATGGCGGCATCACGGAATCATTCGTCAAGCTCCCCGCTGGCGAACCAGTTGACGGTAGGGTTGGCGGCCAAAAACGGTCAATAGGATTTTTTCAGGGAACCGGTGATTGCCGTCACACAATCCGTGATTTATGAAAAGCCCGCGGATCGCAATTATTTGCGATTTGCGAATACCCGGATTGGGGCGTTGAAATGCCTGTGCAGAAGGCCTTGCGCGACTTCAGGTGTAATGGTGGTGACGATTTTTCGGCAATGCCGTGCGCCGGAATCACGATTATCCAGAGGGGCGTCACGGGCATTAACGGAGCGCCTGAATTTCGTGCGCCGCTGGCGGCGGAGACGCAAATGATTGCGTTTGGAACGAGATTATTTTTTTGACTCATCGAAAGATATTGTCGGCGCAGCGTGCTTCACGCGCCGCATTTCGTCCCGCGGCGGTTTCGCCCGGTCATGTCCGATTCATGCGGAAATGCTTTCCGGTGGCATGGCCTTGCCGGAAATTGCGCCAGGGCCTGTGCGTGGTCCGGCGAATGCGGTCCGGCGTTCCGCGCGTCGTCGGTGCATTCCGTGCAGGCGGCGTGCGACCATGCGCGGATGACCCGCACGGCTTCTGCCCGACTGGCGATCATCGGCGGCGGTCCGGCGGGACTGATGGCGGCCGAGGCCGCCTGCGCGGCCGGCGTGGCGGTCGACCTGTACGACGCCAAGGGTTCGGTGGGGCGGAAGCTCCTGCTGGCCGGCAAGGGCGGCCTCAACCTCACCCACGGCGAGCCGCGTGCGCGTTTCGTCGAACGCTACGGCGCGCGCCGCGAGGCGGTGGCGCGCTGGCTCGACGCGTTCGACGCGGACGCGCTGCGCGACTGGGCGCGCGGGCTGGGCGTGGAGACTTTCGTGGGCAGCTCCGGCCGGGTGTTTCCCGTCGGCCTGAAGGCGGCACCGTTGCTGCGCCGCTGGCTGCGCCGCCTGCGCGAATCCGGCGTGGCGTTCCACGTGCACCACCGTTGGCTGGGCTGGAGCGGCGACGCGCTGCACTTCGCCACGCCGCAGGGCGAACGCGTGGTGGCGGCCGATGCGGTGATCCTCGCGCTCGGCGGCGCCAGCTGGCCGCAGCTGGGTTCCGATGCGGCCTGGGTGGCGCCGTTGCGCCAGGCCGGCGTCGACCTCGCGCCGCTGCAACCGGCGAACTGCGGCTTCGAGCTGGCGTGGAGCGAGCACCTTTCCGGCCGCTTCGCCGGCGCCCCGTTGAAGCCGGTGGTGGCGCACTGGGTCGACCGCCGCGGCGTGGCCTGTTCGCGCCAGGGCGAGTTCGTGCTGAGCGTATACGGCATCGAGGGCAGCCTGATCTACGCGATCGGCGCCGAGCTGCGCGAGCAGATCCGCGAGCGTGGCGAGGCGCTGCTGCAGCTGGACCTGGTGCCCGGTCATGGCGAAGCGGCGCTTGCCGAACGCCTCGCTGCGCCGCGCGGCCGGCACAGCATCGGCGACTGGCTGCGCCGCCGCGCCGGACTGGACGCGGCGAAATGCGCGCTGGTGTTCGAACTCACCGACAAGGCCGTCCTGGCCGATCCGCCGGCGCTCGCCGCGCGGCTGAAGGCCCTGCCGCTGCGTCTGCGCGCGCCGCGTCCGGTGGCCGAAGCGATCAGCACGGCCGGCGGCGTGCGGCTGGAAGCACTGGATGAAGCGCTGATGCTGCGCGCGCGCGCCGGCGTGTTCTGCGCCGGCGAGATGCTGGACTGGGAAGCGCCCACCGGCGGCTACCTGCTCACCGCCTGTTTCGCCAGCGGCCTGCTCGCCGGTCGCGGCGCGGCACGCTGGCTGGGCGCATAGCCGCCGGCGTCAGATTGTCGACACGGGCCCCGCGTTCTCGGCCGGCATGCCTTGCTGGGTGCGGCGCAGTACCTGCGGCATGTGCCTGGCCACGAAGTCGAGGAAGCTGCGCAACGCCGGGGTGTGGCCGTGGCGCGAGGGATACACCGCGTGCACGTTGCCCGGCGGCAGCGACCACGCCGGCAGCAACGGCACCAGCCGGCCTTCGGCGATCGGTTCGCGGCATATGAACAGCGGCAATTGTGCCGCACCGACGCCGCCGAGCACCGCCTGGTACAGCACCTGCAGGTCGTCGCTGGTCAGGCTGGGGCGGTGCTCCACCTGCTGGGTGCGGCCGTCGGCGGCCTGCAGGTGCCAGAAGTGCCGGCCTTCGGCATTGATCACGCCCACGCTGGACAGGCGTTTGAGGTCCGTCGGCTGGGTCGGCTGGCCCTGTCGCCGGAGCAGTTCGGGGCTGGCCACCAGTACCTGCGGATCCATGCCGTAGCTGCGCATGACCAGGCTGGAGTCCTTGAGCGAATCGTGCACGCGGAAAGCGATGTCGTAGCCGCCGGCGATCACGTCGACCTCGTGGTGGCAGATGTCGAGATCGACCTGCACCTCGGGGTGCCGGCGCAGGAAGTCGACCAGGATCGGCGCCAGCAGCAGTTGCGCGAACAGCACCGGGCAGGCCACGTGGATGCGTCCGCGCGGCGCCGCCTGGGCTTCGTCGATGACGCGCTGGGTCTGCTCGGCGGCGGCCAGCAGCAGGCGGCATTGTTCGTAGTAGCGCTGGCCGATCTCGCTGACGTGCGAGCGTCGCGTGGTGCGCTGGATCAGCCGCACGCCGAGGCTGGTTTCCAGCCGCGCCATGCGGAAACTCAGCTGCGACTTGGCCACGCCCAGCGCCTTGCTGGCGGCGGTGAACGAACCCAGCTCCACCACCTGCACGAAGTAGTAGATGTCGGTCAGATCCTGCACGGCATGTCCCTGGACGGCGTCGGGCGAAAGGGCGGATCGGGCGAAACTGTCTTGATGCGTTGCGCAATCGTGAAGGATTGTTCGCGGATCATGGATATTAAACGCAACATGCGAGGGCTTATCAATCGCGTTGCATGGGGGAAGTATGGCGGCTCAAGGACTTGGCCGCAGGCGTCGGGGCGCGTGTCGCGCGGGATGGCGTCGGCCAGTCGCTTCGAGTGTTCACGCTAGCCAAGGGGTTCGAGCCATGCGTGCGATTCCGTTTTTTCTTGCTGCCGGGCTGTGCGCCATGCTGGGTGCGGGCGCCATGCTGCTGGGGACCCGCGACGTGCAGGCCCAGCAGGCGGTCGGCACCGCAGCGCCGGAACCGCAGGCCGCCCCGGCCGGCACCCTCAGCCAGAGCGACATCGCCCGCATGCTGCCGGCCACCGACATGGGTGCGGGTGCGGCGCGTGCCGGCCATCCGCACCAGGCGAGCATGGGCGACAGTCCGGCCACGCCGTTCGACGCCGCCTCGATCCCGGCCAATCCGCTGGCGCCGGACGCCGATGCGATCGGCGCGAAGAGCTGCGTGGCCTGCCACGCGCAGGAAAACGTGCAGGCCTCGCACACGCTGCACGTGGCCTCGTTCCGTGCCGGCGCGGCGAACACCGGCCCGCAGGCGGCCTGCGAAAGTTGCCACGGGCCGGGTTCCGAGCATGCCAAGGACCCTACCGCGCCGGGCCTGATCATCGCCTTCACCCACGATGCGAAAACCTCGCCGCAAGTCCAGGCCGGGGTGTGCCTGGCCTGCCATGCCGGTGGCGCGCGCCAGCACTGGATCGGCTCGATCCACCAGAATCGCGGGCTGTCCTGCACCGACTGCCACAACCCGATGGCGCGGCTGTCGCCGGAGGGCGTGCTGGCCAAGTCCTCGATCAACGAGGTCTGCGCCACCTGCCATCAGGACATCCGCGCCAAGTTCAACCGCCGCTCGCACATGCCGCTGCCGGAAGGGCAGATGGCCTGCACCGACTGCCACAACCCGCACGGCTCGATCACCAGGCCGCTGCTGAAGACCGACACGGTCAACGAGACCTGCTACACCTGCCACGCCGAGAAGCGCGGGCCGTTCCTGTTCGAGCACGCGCCGGTGCGCGCGAACTGCCTCAACTGCCACGACGTGCATGGCTCCAACCAGCAGACCCTGCTGGTCGCGCCGGTACCGATGCTGTGCCAGCAGTGCCACACCATGACGCTGCATCCGAACGACCTGCAGAGCGCGGCCAACCTCGGCAGCGGGCCGTTCCCCGACGAGCGCCTGATGGGCCGTGCCTGCCTCAGCTGCCACGCCAACATCCACGGCTCCAACAATCCTTCCGGACCGAAGTTCCACAAGTGACGGAGGCCGATCATGCCTGCGCAGAAAGGAAATCGCACCGCACCGAAGGCCCTGGCGCTGGGGCTGCTGGCCGGCCTGTTCGGCACGCACAGTGCGCTGGCCGGCGATACCAGCGGCAGCATGCGCGTGGGCGACATGCACTACGGCAACGCGCTTGATCCGAGCGGCTGGGCGTCGATGCTGCACCCCGCCGACCCCGACGGCACCTCGTACCTGCATGCCGGCATGCTGCGCACGCCCACCGGCGCGCTGTACCCGTACCCGCCGCAGGTCGATGAGGGCAAGCCGCTGGGGCTGGGGGACTGGAATTACGCCGGCCTGCTGCAACTCGGCTACCTGCACGTCGGCGGCGACCGCAACGCAGAGTACTTCCGCCAGTACGCCGACTGGAAGAGCGGCGCCGTGCTCGGCCTGTTCGCGCTCGAGTTCCATAACCGCCGTACCGGCCAGTACGTCGAGTTGCGCGGCAGCCGGCTCGGCGGCGACGACCAGTACTACCGCTTGCGCGCCGGCCGCTACGGCAGCTACCGCATCGAGGGCTTCTACCGCGACATGCCGCATACCGTATCGACCCGCGCCTACCCGATCTGGAACGGCGTCGGCAGCACCGACCTGACCCTGCCCGCGCCGCTGGTGGCCGGCGCCAGCACGCCGGCGCAGGTGGCCGCGGCGTCGGCCGCCGCACCCCGGCGCAGCCTCGGCCTCACCCGCACGCGCGCGGGGCTGGGCTACGAAGGCGTGCTGTACCGCAACTGGATCGGCTCCGCCGCGATCACCAACGAGAAGCGCAGCGGCACCCGCCTGTGGGGCGGCTCGATGTTCTTCAACTTCCCGTTCCCGGACAACGGCGGCATCCTGGAGACGGTGCGGCCGATCGACTTCCGCACCACCGACATCAACCTCAGCCTGCGCAACGTCGGCAAGCTGTGGCGCTTCCTCGCCACCTACAACGGTTCGTTCTTCCGCAACCACAAGGACCACCTGAACTTCGAGAGCCCGTTCGCGCTGTACAACGTGGTCGGCACGCCGCAGGTGGCCGACATCAAGGACGGCCAGTTCTCGCTGGAGCCAAACAACGATTACCACAACCTGCGGCTGGACCTGACGCGCGAACTGAAATGGAACGGCCAGTTCAGCGTGGCCGGCGCGTGGGGCACGATGCGCCAGAACGACGCGCTGCTGCCGCCGACCACCTGCACCGGCACCGGCGGCATCTACATCGCGCCGCCGGCCGACTACACCTTCCAGTGCGCGAACTGGAACACCACCGCGGCGCTGTCGCAGAAGAGCGCGAACGCGCGCATCGACACCGGCCTGTTCGACGCGCGGGTCACCTTCCGCCCCACCCCCGCGTTCGGCTGGCACGCCGGCCTGCGCTGGTATCGCGAGGACAACAAGACCCGCTACCTCGCCTACAACCCGCTCACCGGGCAGTACGGCTACATCTCCGAGAACGGCTCGCAAGGCAGTGTGGTGCCGGGCGAGACCGGCATCTTCGACCCGGCCAACCCGCTGTACTGGTCGCGCAACGTCACCGTGCGCAACGTGCCGTTCGGTTATACCGATGCGATCCTCGAACTGGGTACGGACTGGCAACTCGGCCGCAAGAGCTCGCTCGGCGTCACCTACACCTACGACCACAACCGGCCGAAGTACCGCGAGCGCAAGCGCGTGGACGAGCAGCGCATCAAGTTCGACTGGGTCAGCCGCGACGTGATCGGCGCCACCGTGCGGCTGAGCTGGGAGTACGCGAAGCGCACCGGCGACAAGTACAACTACGACCCGTACGTGCCGTTCTTCTCCAGGTCGCTGCCCGGCTTCGTCGACCCGGCCAACGGCCTGCCGGCGCACACCGTCGCCGACATGCGCAAGTACGACCTGTCCGATCGCAGCGAGAGCAAGGCGCGCGCGATCATCACCTACCCGTGGGGCGAGTCGGCCACGCTGTCGGCCACCTTCTACGGCAACCGCGACCAGTACGACGCGCTGATCGGCCGGCAGCACACCCGCACCACCGGCGCTACCGTGCAGTGGGACTGGCAGCCGACCCCGGCGACCACGGTGAACGCCTACCTCGGCGCGGAAACCTCGCGCCTGGGCATCTCCAACGTCAACGATGCCGACGGCCCGGACAACGGCGCCGTCTTCGGCACGCCCGAGCAGGTCAACCCGAATCTCGGCGGTCCGCTGTACCCGTTCGCCAACCAGTGGTGGGAACTCGACCGCGAGAGCAACCGCAACGGCGGTTTCAGCCTCCGCCACGACTTCGGCCGCGTGCGCGCCGACCTGCGCTACGACTACAACGGCTCGTTCGGCCACGTCGGCTACAGCTACGCCACCATCGGCGCGCTGGCCACCCGCGACCCCGCCTCGGTGGCCGCGGCGGCAGCGGGCTTCCCCGACAATAAATACCGCGCCAACACGCTCGACCTCGGCCTCAACTTCGCCGTCAACCGCAACCTCGGCGTGCGCCTGTTCGGCCGTTACCAGACCGGCGCCTTCAGCGACTGGCACTACGCCGGCTTTGACAACACGCTGAGCTACGACCACCGGCTGTACACCGACAAGGGTGGCCAGCTGCACTACAGCGTCAGCCTGGTCGGCGTGATGCTCAATCTCAAATTGTGAGGAGCGCCGTGATGACGTACCGCACCAGCCTCCTGGGCCTGTTCCTGCTCGGCGCGTCCGTCGTCGCGGGCGCCCCGGTGCGAGCGATGGATACGCCTGTCGCCGGTGCGTCGGCGGCCCGGGTGGTGGATCTGCGCCGCGTGCAGCCGGTCGGTGGCGACGCCCGAGCCGGCGCGGGCAAGGCCGCGGTGTGCGCGGCCTGCCACGGCGCGCAGGGGGTGGCGGTCGCGCCGAACTTCCCCAACCTGGCCGGGCAATCGGCCACCTACCTGTACGTGCAGCTGAAGTCGTTCCATGACGGCGCGCGCCACGACGCGGTGATGAGCGGCCAGGCCGCCGCGCTCAGCGACGCCGACATGCGCGACCTGGCCAGCTACTACGCCGCGCTGGCGCCGAAACCGGCCGGGCATGCCGATGCCGCCTCGCGCGGCGCGCAGCTGTACCACGCCGGCGACCCGGCCAGGGGCATCCCGCCATGCCAGGGCTGCCACGGTCCGGACGCACGGGGCCCCCGGCCGCACCCGAGCAGCGCGCCGTCGCCGCCATGGGCGAGCTGGCCGCGCCTGCGCGGGCAGCCCGCGCTGTACGTGGCCAAGGAGCTGGCCGACTTCAAGAGCGGTGCGCGCAGCGGTACCAGCAACGCGAAGGTGATGCACGGCGTGGCCGCCACGCTGGACGAGGCCGACGTGCAGGCGCTGTCCGCGTACCTCGACGCGCTGTGACGCCGCCGGCGCTCAGTGCGCGGGGCGCTTCTTCAGCAGCCGGATCTCGAACAGCTGCGGCCAGCACTTGCCGGTGACGAACAGGCGCTTGCCCTTGGCGTCCCAGGCGATGCCGTTGAGCACGTCGTCGCCGGGGTTCGGCAGCGTGCTGATGTCGAACAGGCCGGCGAGGTCGATCCAGCCCACCACGTGGCCGCTGGCCGGGTCGATCCGCGCGATGCGGTCGGTCAGCCACACATTCGCGTAGATCTCGCCGTCGACCCATTCCAGCTCGTTGAGGTTCTCGACCGGCGCGCCGTCGGCGGTGACGTGGATGCGGCGCACCACCTCCAGTGTTTCCGGGTCCAGCACGCGCAGCACCGGCGTGCCGTCGCTCATGTACAGATGGCTGTCGTCGCGGGTCAGCGCCCAGCCCTCGCCCGCGTAGTTGAACTGGCGTTGCGGCGTGAAGCTGGCCAGGTCGTAGACGAAGCCGGTGCCGCTCTGCCAGGTGAGCTGCACCAGGCGGTCCTTCCAGTCGATGATGCCTTCGCCGAAGTACTGCTTCGGCAGGCGATGGCGCTGCACCACTTCGCCCGTCTCCAGCGCCACCTTGCGCACGCTCGACTGGCCGAGCTGGCCGGTGCTCTCGTAGAGGTAGCCGTCCTTGTAGAACAGGCCCTCGGTGTAGGCGCCGGTGTCGTGCGGGTAGGCATGCACGACCCGGTAGCCGTAGACCGGGATGTCTGCGGCGTGCGCGGTCGCGCTGCCGGCGAGCAGGGCGCAGGTGAGGAGGCGGAGGGACCAGCGCGGCATCGGGTCGGTTTCCGGAGGCAAGGGCCGCCTAGCCTAGCGGACGCACGCGGAAGTTGCGTCCCTTGATCTTGCCTGCGCGCAGGCGCTCCAGCGCCTTGTTTGCCAGTGCGCGGCCGATCGCCACGTAGGCGCGGGTGGCGAACACGTCGATCTTGCCGATGTCCTTCGCCTCCAGCCCGGCCTCGCCGGTGAGCGCGCCGAGGATGTCGCCGGGGCGCAGCTTGTCCTGCCGGCCGGCGTCGATCACCAGGGTCTTCATCGGCGCCAGGCGCAGGGTCTTGCCGCGCGCTGGCGCGATCTTCAGCGTGCGCCACGCCAGCGGCGCGCCGCCGAGTTCCTCGATGTTCGCCGCCTTCGGCCGCTCGCGCGGCGTGCACAGGGTGATCGCCAGGCCCGCTTCGCCGGCGCGGCCGGTGCGGCCGATGCGGTGGGTGTGGGTGTCCGGGTCGTGCGCCACGTCGTAGCTCAGCACCAGCGGCAGCGCGACGATGTCGAGGCCGCGTGCGGCCACGTCGGTGGCCACCAGCACGTTGCAGCTCTTGTTGGCGAAGCGCAGCAGCACCTCGTCGCGGTCGCGCTGCTCCATGTCGCCGTGCAGGGCCAGTGCGGAGTAGCCGCGGCGGTCGAGTTCCTGCGCCACCGCGTCCACGTCGCGGCGCATGTTGCAGAACACCAGCGCGTGCTGGCCGCGCTCGCCGGCCAGCAACTGCGCCAGCGCATCGAGCTTGTGCGCGGGCTCCACCTCGATGAACTGCTGCTCGATCGCTGGCTTCTGCTCGGCCGGCGCGTCCACCGTGACCACCACCGGATCCTTCTGCACGCGCTGGCTCACCGTGCGGATCTCGTCCGGGTAGGTGGCCGAGAACAGCAGGGTCTGATGATGCTTGGCGATGCGCCCGATGATGTCGTCGATGGCTTCGGCAAAGCCCATGTCGAGCATGCGGTCGGCCTCGTCCAGCACTAGCACCTTGATCCCGCCGCCATGCAGGCTGCCGCGTTTCAGATGTTCCTGCACGCGGCCGGGCGTGCCCACCACGATGTGCGGATCGTGCGTGAGCGAGGCCAGCTGCGGGCCCAGCGGCATGCCGCCGCACAGGGTCAGCAGCTTCACGTTCGGGATGTTCGCGGCGAGCTTGCGGATCGCCTTGCTGACCTGGTCGGCCAGCTCGCGGGTGGGGCACAGCACCAGCGCCTGCAGGCGGGTCGTGTCTGCGTCCAGCGCCTGCAGCAGGCCCAGCCCGAACGCGGCGGTCTTGCCGCTGCCGGTCTGCGCCTGCGCGATCACGTCGCGCCCCTGCAGCATCGGCGGCAGGCTTTGCGCCTGCACCGGGGTCATCTCGGCGTAGCCGAGCGTCTGGACACTGGCGAGCAGGGCGGGCTTGAGCGGGAGCGTGCTGAAGGCAGTCATGCGCCCATGATCGCATGGCGACCGGCGCGCCACGGGCTTGCATCCGGCCGCGGGCTCGCGGACCCTGTACGACCTGTCGCCCCAGTGACCGCCATCATGGATACCGTTTTCATCGAAGACCTGCGCATCGACGCCGTCATCGGCATCTACGATTGGGAGCGCCGCGTGCGACAGACGCTGTCGTTCGACATCGAGATGGCGTTCGACAACACCGTGCCGGCGGTCAGCGACGACATCGCGCTGACGCTGAACTACAAGGACGTATCCAAGCGCCTGATCGGCTACGTGGAGGCCTCCGACTTCGGCCTGGTCGAGACGCTGGCCGAACGCTGCGCGGCGATCATCCGCGAGGAGTTCGGGGTGAGCTGGCTGCGCCTGAAGCTGTCCAAGCCGGGCGCGGTGCGCGGCGCGAAGGCGGTGGGCGTGTGCATCGAGCGCGGTACGCGGCCGCTCTAGCTTTTTCGCCGGCGGTTGTGTCGCTGGCGGAATGTCCCCATCCTTGCATGCAGGCCAGGCGCCTGCCGCGGTTCATGCCGCCCCGTCCTGCCCGCTGATCACGGTGCGGGCGCCGAGCCGACAGGAACGAATTGATGCAAACCCTGCAAAACCTTCTCGAGCATCCCTGGATGCACACCGCGATGGGTGTGCTGGCGCTGCTGGCGCTGGCCTGGTTGGCCGGCCAGCTGGTGCGCCGGCTGCTGCTGCGCGTGGTGCGCGGAATCACCCGGCGAACTGCGTGGCGGTGGGACGATGCCTTGTTCAGGCGGCACACTTTCCTGTGGCTGGCGCGGATGGTGCCGGCGTTGGTGATCCAGTTCGGCATCGTGCTGGTGCCGAACGTGCCGGCCGGTGTCGAGGCGGCGGTCACCCGGCTGATGACGGCGCTGCTGGTGCTGTTCGTGGCGATGGCGGTCAGTGCGGCGTTGTCTGCGCTCGAGGATCTCTACCGCGAGACACCGCGCGGCCAGCAGCGCTCGATCAAGGGCATGCTGCAGCTGATCAAGATCGGGCTGTTCATCGTGGCCGCGCTGGTCGTCGTCGCGTCGATCACCGGCCGCCAGGTCGGCCTGCTGCTGTCGGGCGTCGGTGCGATGTCGGCGGTGCTGATGCTGGTCTTCAAGGACACCATCCTCGGCTTCGTGGCCGGCGTGCAGCTGTCGTCGAACGACATGCTGCGGGTCGGCGACTGGATCGAGATGCCGCAGTTGAACGCCGACGGCGACGTGATCGACATCGCCTTGCACACGGTCAAGGTGCGCAACTGGGACAAGACCATCACCAGCATTCCCAGCTGGCGGCTGATCTCCGACTCGTACAAGAACTGGCGCGGCATGCAGGAAACCGGCGGGCGGCGGATCAAGCGCGCGCTGCATATCGACGCGGCCAGCGTACATTTCCTGGGCGAACCGGCGTTGCGGCGCCTGTCCTCGCTGCGCCTGCTGGCAGAGTACCTGCCGTCGAAGGAGCAGGAGGTGGCGCAATGGAACCAGGCCCAGGGCCATGCGGCCGAAGTGCCCGCGAATCGCCGTCGGCTGACCAACCTGGGCACGTTCCGCGCCTATGTACAGGCTTATCTGGACGACCATCCGCAGATCCACCACGGACTGAGCTGCATGGTGCGCCAGCTGGCCAGCGGGCCGCAGGGTATTCCGCTGGAGTTGTACTGCTTCACCGCCACGGTGAACTGGGCCGAATACGAGGGCATCCAGGCCGATATCTTCGACCATCTGTTCGCGCTGCTGCCGGAGTTCGGGCTGGCGCTGTACCAGCAGCCGTCGGGACAGGACGTGCGCGCGCTGCTGGCCGCGCCCGAGCCGCCTGCCGGCCGCCGGCTCGCTGGTACGGTCGGGGGATAAACCATGGCACGTGTCTACCTGAGCCTGGGCTCCAATCTCGAACCACGGCGTCACCTGTCTGCGGCGATCAGCGAGTTGCGCGGGCGCTTCGGCGATATCGTCGTGTCACCGGCCTATCGCAGCGCGCCGGTGGGTTTCGACGGTGCGGATTTCGTCAATCTCGCCGTGGGACTGGATACCGATCTGCCGCCCGAGGCCTTGAACGACTGGCTGCACGCGCTGGAGGATCGCCACGGCCGCCGCCGCGACGTGCCGCGCTACTCGGACCGCACGCTGGACGTCGACATCGTGTTCTACGACGCGCTGGTGCTCGACGGTCCGGGCCACCTGCAGGTCCCGCGCAATGAGCTGCAGCACGCGTTTGTGCTGCGGCCGATCGCCGACATTGCGCCGACGTTCCGGCACCCGGTCAGCGGCTTGAGCATGGCTGAGCTGTGGGCGGCGTTCCCGGCCGCAAGCGAGCCGCTGCAGGTCGAGTCGCTGGCGGACTGACGAGGCGCACTGTCGCGCACGTCGGGCGGATGCTAGAAAGAGCGTGCCACGCCAATTCGGGTTCATTCTGTAGGGCGGGCAATGCCCGCCGCCCTTCATCATGACCGGGCAAGAAGCCGGCGGGCAGTGCCCGCCCTACGCATCAGGTGGAAGTGGGGTTGTTCTGCAGCCCCGATTCACGATCAACGGATCAAGGGGAATACGCATGGCCGGGAAATTTGCACGCAGTTGGGCGTTGCTGAAGGCGAGCGCGGTGGTGTTGCGTTCGGACAAGTCGTTGCTGGTGTTCCCGCTGCTGTCGGGACTGTGCACGCTGTTGGTGGCGGCGAGTTTCCTGATCCCGGTCGGCCTGATGGTGATCGGCAACGAGCACGCCGGCGAGCCGTTCGGGCAGGGCATGTCCGCGGGCGCCTACCTGCTGATGTTCGGTTTCTACCTGGTGCAGTACTTCGTGATCATCTTTTTCCAGACCGCGCTGACCGGCGTGGCGCTGATGCACCTGCGCGGCGAGCCGACCAGCGTGGGTGCCGGCTTCGCGCTGGCCCGCGCGCGGCTGCCGCAGATCCTCGGCTACGCGCTGATCGCCGCCACCGTCGGCCTGCTGTTGCGAATGGTCCAGGAGCGGCTCGGCCTGATCGGCCGGCTGGTGGTGGGCTTCATCGGCCTGGCCTGGACCGTGGCCACTTTCCTGGTGGTGCCGGTGCTGGCCAGCGAGGGCACGGGCCCGGTCGATGCCGTGAAGCGCAGCGTGGAACTGCTCAAGCGCAGCTGGGGCGAGAACCTGATCGGCAACGGCGGCATCGGCGTGGTGTTCGGCCTGCTGATGGTGCTGGCGGTGCTGCTCGGTGCGGCCCTGATCGGCGGCGCGGTCGCGTTGCAGTCGGCCGTGGCGGTCGTGCTGGCGGTGGCCATGGTGGTGCTGGGGCTGACCCTGCTCGGCCTGATCCAGGCGTCGCTGCAGGGCATCTATTCGGCCGCGCTGTACCGCTACGCGGAAGCGGGCGAAGCCAGCATCAGTTTCGACCAGGCGTTGCTGCAGCAGGCTTTCGTGCCGAAGAAGAAATAGCCGCAAAACTCACACCGACAACGTGCGCCCGCCATCCACCCGGATGATCTGTCCGGTGACGAACGGCGCATCGCGCAGCAGCCACAGCACCGCGCCGGCCACGTCCTCCGGCGCGCCGGCGCGCTGCAGCGGCGTGCGCTCCAGCATCGCCTGCTGGTCGGCGTACGGCTTGCCGTCGCTGGGCCACAGCACGGCGCCGGGCGCCACGCCGTTGACGCGGATCTCCGGCCCCAGTTCCAGCGCCAGCGAACGGGTCATCGCGGCCAGTGCGGCCTTCGCCATGCAGTACACGGCGTGTTCCGCCAGCGGCCGCTCGGCGTAGATGTCGATCATGTTGACGATGCCGCCGCGCGCCGCGCGCAGCGCCGGGATCGCCGCCTGGCTGAGGAAGAACGGCGCCTGTGCGTTGGAGGCGAACAGCGCGTTCCATTGCTGCGGTGTTGCCGTGCCCAGCGGGGTGGGGAAGAACGCCGAGGCGTTGTTGACCAGTGCGTCGAGCCGACCGTAGTGCGCCAGCAGGCGTTCGATCATCGCCGGCAGGGCCGGCAGCTCGGCCAGCTCGGCCTGCAGCAGCAAGGTGCTGCCGCCGCGTCGGCGTTCCAGTTCGTCGGCCAGCGCGCGGGCGTCGTCGGCGGAGTGGCGATAGTGCAGGGCGAGGTCATAGCCGGCCGCGTGCAGCGTGCGCGCGGTCACCGCGCCGACGCGTCGGCCGGCGCCGGTGATCAGCGCGACGGGACGATCATGGCGTGGTGGCATGCAGCGGCTCCGGTGGTCCTCCGGCATGCAGCTTGCCGCAAAGCCGCGATGGCGTCATCCGCAGCGCGTGCTATCCGCCTTCCGGCTTGAACGGTTTCCGGCCGGCGACCTTGCGTGCCGTGCCGGCGATCCTGCGCGCGGCGCTGCCCACCGCCGTGTCGACCAGCGCATCGACCACGCGGCGTCCTGGCTTTGGTTTCGCGCCTTCGTCCATGCCCTCGACGGTGATGCCGCTCTCGAACATCTCGATCGCGGTGCCGGCGACCTGTCCGGTGTCGTAATACGCGTAGGCACCCACGCCAAGCGCGCCGATCACCGGCAGCCAGCGCGAGGCACCCTTGCCGAGCGTGCGCTGGGTGAGCTTGATGCCGATCTGTCTGGCGACGCGCTCGGCCACGCCCCAGGACATCCGCTGGAACACCAGCCGGTCGCCCATGCGCACCACCAGGTCGCGGAACGCCTGCGCCGCGGTGTGGCGGAACAGGCACCACATCATCTGCTCGCGCCCGAGGCTGGCATGGCGGCCGTAGGCGGCGGCGATGTCGCTGACCATCTGCGCCTGGATCTTCCAGATCGCGACCATTTCCGGCAGCAGGGTCAGCCAGCCCAGTGGCCCCGGCGGCAGCGCCAGCGAGCCGGCCGCGAGTGCGGCGTGTCGGGCGGCGCGGTTGGCCAGCCGGCGCGCCTCGTCGGCGGGGGCCTGGCTGTTGCCGACCTCGCTGTCGGGCACCTGGCTGACGAAATCCAGGATCGCCTCGGTGATCCGGCCGTGCTCGGCTGGTGCGATGACGGCGGGTACCTGTCGGCTGGACTGGCTCATGCGTGGCTCCGTGGGATGCAGCGGGTGCTGGATGCGGCATGCGTGCTTGCAGTCTAGGGCCGCCGCATGAAGCGTTGATCAACGGCGCTCCCGCCGGTGGGCATGACTTCCGGCGCAGGCGTGGCGGAAAATTCTCCAGTAATGTTATAACATTACAATACAAGAACCTCCTGCTGCCCCTGCCTGGAACTGCCGATGAAACTTTCCCTGCTCGCCTTGAGTCTGGCCGCCGCCCTGGGCACGGTCGCCGTCCACGCCACCGGCACGACGCCGTCGATGCCTGCCGACGCCCCCGCCGACGCCGCGAACGGGGGCGATCCGAGCGCCAGCGGCAGCCGCAACAAGCAGCCCAAGGTACAGGACCTGGGTGCGGTCTCGGTCTCGGCTGCGCTGGACCAGGCGCGCAATGCGT
The DNA here is from genome assembly GCF_033345435.1 of Rhodanobacter sp. KK11. Lineage (NCBI taxonomy): Bacteria > Pseudomonadati > Pseudomonadota > Gammaproteobacteria > Lysobacterales > Rhodanobacteraceae > Rhodanobacter > Rhodanobacter sp. KK11. The sequence continues at coordinate 569,992 of NZ_JAWPMI010000005.1, read as the reverse complement.
TGTCGCCGGATACCGGCAGCAGCCAGTACGTGATCGACCACAAGGCGATCGCGCAATTGCCGCTGGGCGCGTCCACGCCGATGAACCAGGTGCTGCTGCAGGCGCCGGGCGTGGTGCAGGATTCGTACGGCGGCCTGCACGTGCGCGGCGACCATGCGAACCTGCAGTACCGCATCAACGGCGTGATCATCCCCGAGTCGATCGGCGGCTTCGGCCAGAGCCTCGATGCGCGCATGATCGACAACGTGAAGCTGCTCGACGGCGCGCTGCCGGCGCAGTACGGCCTGCGCACGGCGGCGGTGGTCGACATCACCACGAAGAGCGGCCACGACCTCGGCAACGGCGGCAGCGTCGGCATCACCGGCGGCAGCAACGCCACGCTCAATCCGAGCGCGTCGGTGTGGGGCAGCCACGATCGCTGGAGCTGGTTCTTCACCGGCAGCTACATGGAAAACGATGCAGGCATCGAGAATCCCGCGCCGAGCAAGAAACCGATCCACGACCGCACCCACCAGGTGAAGGGCTTCGGCGACATCAGCTACCTGATCGACGACGACACCCGCCTGAGCTTGCTGTTCGGCGTGGCCAACAACCGCTTCCAGATTCCCAACCGGCCCGGGCAAATGCCGCAATTCGGCTATCTGGATACGGTCGACTTCAACTCCGCCGACCTCGACGGCCGCCAGCGCGAGGACACCCGCTTCGGCGTGCTGGCGCTGCAGGGCAAGCTGGGCGCGACCGACTACCAGCTGTCGGCAGGTCAGCGCTACAGCAGTCTCGCCTACACGCCGGACCGGATCGGCGAGCTGATGTTCAACGGCGTCGCCTCTGCCGTCGACCGCAACAGCCGCGCCAGCACCCTGCAGGCGGATTTCTCCACTCCGCTTGGCAACCGCCACACCCTGCGTTACGGCATCTGGGGCAGCTTCGAGCGTGCTGTCAGCGGCAACGACGCCTGGGTGTTCCCGGCCGACGCCGACGGCAACCAGGCCAGCACCACGCCGATCAACATCCTCGACGGCAGCCGCCTCGTCGCGAAGACCTGGTCGGCCTACGTGCAGGACGAGTGGAGCATCGGCAACACGTGGACGCTGAACGTCGGCCTGCGCGGCGACCGCTACCGGCTGGTACGCAGCGAGAGCCAGCTGAGCCCGCGCCTGGGCCTGGTGTGGCAGGCCACCGGCAGCACCACCGTGCACGCCGGCTACTCGCGCTATTTCACCCCGCCGGCCACCGAGATGATCGCCAGCAGCAACATCGCCAAGTTCGACGGCACCACCAACGCCGTGGCGGATACCGGCAACAACACGCCGCTGGCCGAGCGCGCGGACTATTTCGATGTCGGCGTCTCGCAGAACCTCGGCACGGCCTGGACCGTCGGCGTGGACGCCTATTACCGCAAGGTGCAGCGCCTGCAGGACGATGGCCAGTTCGGCTCGGCGCTGGTCTACTCCACCTTCAACTACGCCGCGGGCCGGGTGAAGGGCCTGGAGTTCACCGCCAACTACGAGCAGGGGCCACTGTCCGCATGGTTCAACGCGTCGCTCGGCAAGGCCATCGGCAAGCGCATCATCACCAGCCAGTACAACTTCGCCCCGGAGGATCTGGACTGGGTGAACGCACACTGGATCTTCCTCGACCACGACCAGAAGCTGACCTCTTCCGGCGGCTTCAGCGTCGCGCTGGACGACGCCACCCGGGTCGGCGCGAACTACCTGTTCGGCGGCGGCCTGCGCAAGGACGGCGCGGTGCCCAACGGCGCCTCGCTGCCGGCGTACTTCCAGCTGAACCTCAGCGTGGCGCATGATTTCGCCTTCGAGCGCTTCGGCGGGCTGCACGCCCAGCTGGCGCTGATCAACGCGCTGGATCGCACCTATGAACTGCGCGATGGCAGCGGCATCGGCGTCGGTGCGCCCCAGTTCGGCCCGCGCCGCGGCGTGTACCTGAGCCTGCAGAAGGATTTCTGAGGCGGGCATGACCCGGCTCCCGGTTTGCCGGCCTGTCGTCGGCGTTGCCATGAAAAGCGGAGTAGCGATGCATGTCTGAAGCGTGGGAGCTGGCTGTACGGATCGTGTGGATCGGTGGTGGTGCCACGCTTGCGACCGATCTGTGGGCGAGCCTGCTGAAGTACGCGTTCGGTGTCCCCTTGCCGGACTGGCGCATGGTCGGCCGCTGGATCGGCCACATGCCGGGTGGCCGCTTCGTGCATCGGAGCATGGCCCGCGCCGCACCGGTGCGCGGCGAACTGGCCATCGGCTGGATCACCCATTACGCGACCGGCATCGTTTACGCGGCGATGCTGGTCGCCCTTGCGGGATCCGCATGGGCGCGACAACCGAGCCCGCTGCCGGCGCTGCTGTTCGGGCTCGCCACGGTGGCCTTTCCGTTCCTGCTGATGCAGCCGTGCATGGGCGCCGGGTTCGCCGCCTCGAACACGCCGGCGCCGCATCGGGCGCGCCTGCGCAGCGTGTCGACCCATGCCGTCTTCGGCGCGGGCCTTTACTTCGCCGCACTGATCGCGGCGTGGTGGATGCCGGGCTGACTGCCGGCGTGTCGCGGCGGACGCGTCGCCTGCGGCACGCCGCGCCCGTTTCCTTCAGGCCTGGCGGCAAATGCATCCGCTATGCTTGCCGCGTTTTTCATCACCGGCAACCGTCATGCCTTCCCGTCTCCCCGAACCCAGCGCCGACGAACGCGCCCATTCCGACCGCCTGCTGCAGCTGCTGCGCGAGCAGATCGCCTCGCACGGGCCGATGCCGTTCTCGCAGTACATGGAGCGTTGTCTGTACGCGCCGGGGCTGGGCTACTACAGCGCCGGGCGCACCAAGTTCGGCGCGGCCGGCGATTTCGTCACTGCGCCGGAACTGGGCGGCCTGTTTGCCGGCTGCGTGGTCAACGCGGTGCAGCCGGTGCTGGCGATGCTGGGCGACCAGGCGGATTTCCTCGAACTGGGTGGCGGCAGCGGCGCGTTCGCCGAGGCGGCGCTGCAGGCGCTGGCCGCCAGCGGCACGCTGCCGCGGCGCTATCTGATTCTGGAGCCCAGCGCCGATCTGCGCGAACGCCAGCGCGAGCGCCTTGCCGCGAAGCTGCCGACCGAACTCAATGCACGCGTGGCCTGGCTGGACCGTCCTCCGGAGCAGGACTGGCGCGGCGTGCTGTTCGCCAACGAGGTGATCGACGCGCTGCCGGCCACGCGCTTTGCGATGCGTCAGGGCGAGGTCTACGAGGAGTATGTGGCGCTCGACGGCGAAGGCCGGCTGATCCGCGTCGACCGCCCCGCCGATGCGCTGGTGGCCGGTGCGGTGCGCCACGTCGAGCGCGATCTCGGCGTGGAGTTCGCCGACGGCTACCGCTCGGAGATCCTGCCGCAGCTGCCGTACTGGATCCAGGCGGTGGCCGGCGCGCTGGTTGCCGGGCTGATGCTGTTCGTCGACTACGGCTACGTGCGTCGCGAGTACTACCTGCCCGAACGCGACGACGGCACGCTGATGGCGCACTACCGCCACCACGCGCACGACGATCCGCTGTACTTGCCTGGGCTGAACGACCTCACCGCCTCGGTCGACTTCACCGCGCTGGCCGAGGCCGGCAACAGCGCCGGCTTCGGCGTGGCGGGCTACCTGCCGCAGGCGCAGTTCCTGATCGGCGCCGGCCTGCAGGACGTGTTCGAGCGCGAGCAGGCGAACATCGCCGACGAGCACGGTCGCTACCGGCTGGCCCAGCAGGCGAAGCGGTTGATGCTGCCCGAGCAGATGGGCGAGCGCTTCCAGGCCATGTTGCTGGCGCGCGGCCTTGATGCGCTGCCGCTGCCGGCCGAGCTGCTCGCCGCCGACCAGGGCGGCCGGCTCTGATCGACGCGATGAACGTCCAGACGCCCACACGACTGCGCTGGCATCGCGCCTGGTCCGTGCTGGGCGGCGCGATCATGCTGTGGGTGCTGTGGATGGCGCTGACGCCGGATCCGGGCATCACGCTGGCGTTCCCGTACGGCGACAAGCTGCTGCACGCCGCCACCTTCACCTGCCTGATGGGCTGGTGGGGCAACGTCTACAGCGAACGTCGCTCGCGTAGCTGGGCCGCACTGGGCTGCCTGGCGTTCGGTATCTTCATCGAGTTCGCGCAGTGGCTGGACCCACCGCGCGACGCCGATGCGCTGGACGTGCTCGCCGACGGCGTCGGCATCGTCATCGCGCTGCTGTTGCTGCGCACGTCGCTCGCCAGCGTGCTGGCGAGCGTGGAAGCGTGGTCAGCGCGCCGGCACGGAGACTGAGCTGGCCGGTGCAGGTGCCGTGGCGGACCCCGCCGGCAGCGGTTCCACCGGCGTCGAATCCTCCGGCCGGCGCACCAGCTGGCCGCGCTTGAACAGCTCGCTGGCGACCTGGTAGTAGGCCACTGCCTGGGCGATCTGCTCCTCATCCTGCGGCTGCAGCGGCACGGCGTCGCCAGTGGCGTAGTCCGGCTTCATCTGCTCCAGCTTGCGCTGCGGCTCCAGCACGGTGAGCACGTCGTGGTGCAGGTAGCCGAGCTTCTCGTAGGTGGCCGGGAACGCGCGCTCGCGGCCGGGTTCCAGCTGGAACAGGTCGTAGCCGAAGAAGCGCGAGCGGTAGCTGAAGTTGAGCAGGCCGAGCAGGGTCGGCGCGATGTCGACCTGGCCCATCAGGCGATCCACGCGCTGCGGCGGGATGTGCTTCGGCGCGTAGATCCACAGCGGCACGTGGTAGCGGTTCACCGGCACGCTGGTCTTGCCGGCGCTGGAGGCGCAGTGGTCGGCGGTGATCACGAACACGGTGTCGTCGAAATACGGCTTCTCCCGCGCGCGGCGGATGAAGTCGCCGATCGCCCAGTCGGTGTATGCCACCGCGCCCAGGCGGGTGCCGTTGGCCTGCTTCACGCGGCCTTCCGGGAAGGTGTACGGCCGGTGGTTGGAGGTGGTCATGACGTGCAGGAAAAAGGGTTTTCCCTCGGTGTGGATCTGGTCCATCTGGTTCAGCGCCAGCGTGTACAGATCCTCGTCAGCCACGCCCCAGACGTTCTCGCCGTGGATCGGCATGCCCTTGGGGATGTCGCGCCGATCCACCGCCCGATAGCCGTTGTGGCCGAAGAAGTAGTTCATGTTGTCGAACTGGCCGTAACCGCCGTAGACGAAGTCGGACTGGTAGCCGCGGTCGTTGAAGATGCCGGCCAGCGAGAACAGGTTCTCGTTGTCGTGCGCCTTCACCAGCGAGTCGCCCGGCGTGGGCGGCACCGACAGCGCCAGCGCCTCCAGCCCGCGCACCGTACGCGTGCCGTTCGCGTACAGGTTGTCGAAGAACAGGCTCTGTCCGACCAGTGAGTCGAGGTACGGGGTGACGTGGTCCTGGTTGCCGAACGTGCCCAGGTAGTCGCCGGACAGGCTCTCCACGCTGATCAGCACCACGTTGAGCCGCTTCTCGGGGCCGACCCGGCGGATCGCGCGGGTGAGGTCGCGCGGATCGTCGCTGAGGTAGGTTGCCTCGGGCGTCTTCAGCATTTCGCGCACGCGGCGGAACGCCTCGTCGTCGGGCAGCGCGCGGTAGAACTTCGCGTAGTCGAGATGGCTGCTGCGGAACGCGTTGAAGAACTGGTAGATGCCGTTGCCGGCCAGTTCGTTGACGTAGTTGTTGCCGGTGCGGTCCTTCATGCTGCCGTTCACCGCAGCCACCGAAACCACCGTCAGCACCAGCCACAGCAGCACCACCTTGCCGCGCTGCCAGAAGCGGCTGCCGTCGTCGCGCACGCGCAGGGCGCGCCGGCTGAGCGCGAACACCACCAGCGTGGCGGCGGCCAGCAGCGCCAGCCACAGGCCGATCGGGTAGGACTCGCGGATGTTGCCCACCACTTCGGTGGTGTAGACCAGATAGTCCACCGCGATGAAGTTGAAGCGCACACTGAACTCGTTCCAGAACACCAGTTCCGAGGCGGCCACGAACAGCAGGCCATAGATCAGCAGCACGGCGAAGCCGTTCAGCATGGCCTGGCCAGCCCTGGAGGTGTAGGTAAACGCGGCCAGCGGCAAGACGAACAGGAACGGCACGAGCACCGGCCAGCTCTGCTTGAGGCTGGCGTGATACATCAGGTGCAGGGCGCCGATGCAGAGCGCGCAGGCCGCGGTCAGCCCGATGGCGTAGAGCAGCCAGCGCAGTGGCGGCGCCACGCGGCCGGAGCGGGTCGGCACGATCCACAGGAACAGCACCAGCGGCCACGCCACATAGATGAAAGTGACCAGGTCGTAGCCCAGCCCCACGCCGAATGCGTACAGCAGGTTCAGCGGCGTGTGCGGCACTTCGCTGCCGGACATCACCAGCAGCACCACGCGGGTGGCGAACGAGATGGCCAGGTAGGTGATCGCCAGCCACCACAGCGGCCGGAAACGCTGACGCAAGGAAGAAGTCGGGGTGAAGGCACTCGACACGGGCAACTCCAGCAAAGGGGGATCAACGGGTGCCCGGGTGGGCGTCGTCATCCGGGCTTTATACCGCGGATCCGCTTGGCGAAGGCTTAGTCCGCAGCACGGCGATGGCCTCGACGCGGGCCTGCTCCATCGCCTGGCCGATCGCCGGGCCGGTCAGGCCGCGGGCGACGAAGTCGGCGGACGCGACCGCGGCGGCGGCGGCGCGCGCCGCGCGCAGGTAATCCGCCTGTGGGTAATCATCGTGCTCGTGACCCAGCCGGCCGCGCTGATCCGCCTCGCAGGCGGCGAGGAACAGCTCCAGCCGCGCCGGCCGGCGCAGTGCGTCCAGTGCGCCCAGCAGCTTCAGCACGGTGGCCGGCTTCAGCTCGAACGCACGGTGCACGTTCAGGTGCTCGCGGCAGACCAGCTCGGCCAGCGTGGCGTGTTCGGTCGGCACCTTCAGCCGCGCGGCCAACGCGCGCAGCGGCGCCACGCCGCGATGCTCATGACCGATGTGGCGCGGCAGTTCGCTGGTCGGGGTGAGTGCCTTGCCGAGGTCGTGGGTCAGCGCGCAGAAGCCCACCACGTCGTTGCCCGGCGCCAGCCGCGCCGCCGCATCCAGTACCAGCTCCACGTGCACGCCGGTGTCGATCTCCGGATGGAACTCGGCGCGCTGCGGCACGCCGTACAGCGCGTCGACCTCGGGAAACAGCACGGCCAGTGCACCGCACCCGCGCAGCACGCGCAGGAAGGCCGACGGCTGCGGCTCGCCCAGCGCCTTGCGCGTTTCCGCCCACACGCGCTCCGGCACCAGGTGGTCGACCTCACCGTCGGCCACCATCTGCCGCATCAGCGCCATCGTCTCGTCGGCCACCGTGAAACCCAGTGGTGCAAAGCGCGCAGCAAAGCGCGCCACCCGCAGCACCCGCACCGGGTCCTCGGCAAACGCCGGCGACACGTGGCGCAGCACGCGCGCCTCGAGGTCGCGCACGCCGCCGAACGGGTCGGTCAGCGCGCCGTGCTCGTCCTCGGCGATCGCGTTGATGGTGAGGTCGCGCCGGGCCAGGTCCTGCTCCAGCGTGATCGTCGGGTCGGCCTGGAACACGAAGCCGTGGTAGCCGCGCCCACTCTTGCGCTCGGTGCGCGCCAGCGCGTATTCCTCGCCGGTCTCCGGATGCAGGAACACCGGAAAGTCCTTGCCCACCGGCTTGTAGCCCAGCGCCAGCAGCTCGTCCGGCGTCGCGCCGACCACCACGTGGTCACGGTCGACCACCGGGCGGTGCAGCAGTTTGTCGCGGACCGCGCCGCCGACCAGATAGGTATGCATGGTGGGATTCTGCCATGCGCGGCGCGGCGGTGACGCGGGTATCAAGTGCGACAGAGAGCCATCGGAAGTCGCATGGCGAGTGCAGCATTTGTCCTTCGCCACCTCACTGTGTGGCGCGAACGCGACGCGTCGCACTGAGGTTTTGCCCAAGCCGGCTGTTTACCCGGGTTGGTTCGATCGCGGCGCCGGCGCGTCCGGCACCAGGGCCAGCATCCGCTGGCGGATCAAGGCCTCGCTCGGTGCAAGCGCCCTGTCCAGTGACTGGCCGGCCAACTGCTGGACCTCGTCGAGCAAGCGCTGAGCTTTCGTCCGGTCACCTTCCAGCAGGGCACGCAGGGCGAGGCATCGGGTCCACAGGACGGGGGCACTCCAGGTAGCCTGCTTCGGCAGCAGGCCGTCGACCAGGCCGCCGCCGTCGTTGTCCCGCATTGCGCGAGAAAATGCCAACTCGGTGCGGATGCAGGCCAGGAAGTCGGTGAGGTCGCGCTTCATGGCTGGTGGCAGGGCCTGCGAAAGCTGTTCGAATGCCGCTTGTGCGGCAGCCGCCTGCTGCCATTCGCCGAGGTTCTGATGAGCTTTCAGGCGGTACCACAACGCGACCACCGGCATTGGCGCCGGCTGGACATCGAGTTGGGCCAGATGATCTTGTGGCAGTCGATCCGCGGTGAGGCCGGACACGGTGAGCGCAAGCAATCGGACATGCGCAAACTGGGGACCGTGCTCCCGCTGCCGGTCGCGCCACAACCACAGCAGCAGCCCGTCGCTGCCCAGCCCGCGCGTACTGGGAATCAGATTGGCCAACCCGACGGTGGCATTTGCCACCGCGAAAGCCAGCGTCAGCCACGCTACCGCGTGCGGCAGCCACGGGAGTGCCAACGAGCCAATGAGCACTGCCGCCACCAGATTGGCGCCTGGCCCACCGACAATCATGCGAATACTTTGCGTCCTCAGCGGACGAGCGGGATCGTGAGTGGCGATGACATAGCCGGCAGCCTTGATCTTGCCCCGCGCGGTCCAGCGAATACGCCAGCCACGTCGTCGCGGCATCAGTTCGACGCGGCCGATGCCCATGCGCAATACGGTCATGCCGGCAGAGCGTGCCGCCAGATAGTGCCCGCCCTCATGGATGACGAGCGCTGCCAGCATCAGCGGCATCACCAGCAGAAGCGGCAGGAACACGACGCTGCCGGCGTCGCCCAGTGCCAGCGCACACAGCGCCATGCCGATGATCCAGCCGCTACAAGCGATCAATCCCTGAGTGAACACGCCGAGCCGATTGGCCCAGCGAGCCAGGCCGGCACTCATCGAAGCGGCCCGCTGTCGATGGCGGAAGCCGGCCCGGCGAGAGAACTGCAACGGTGTGCAGCAGTAATGTCGTCGAGTTCGATCGGCGCGGTCGTCGAAGTCCGCTGCGGACGGATGGCTACGGTGCAGTGCATCACTCCCCCTGAAACGCGGACACCATATTGTCTGGATGACGCGCACCTGGCCCACCTTGAGCGCCAGCTCCCGCCGCCCACGCGTGCGGTCGGCATCGGGGCGCCGGAGGATTCGCGCCGGTCCTCATCCGCGCTTGCGCAGGAAAACGTGGCAGGCGCGCTCGCCCATCCGCTGGTGCTCGCAGGCATAGCCCAGCGCGGGCAGGTCGAGGCCGCCCAGCAGGTGTTCGCCGCTGCCGAGCAGCACCGGCCGCAGGGCCAGATGCAGCTCGTCGACCAAGCCGGCGCGCAGGTATTCGCGCACGGTGGCCACGCCGCCGCCGAGGCGCACGTCGAGGCCGTCCGCCGCTTCGCGGGCCTGGCGCAGCGCGGCCTCGATGCCGTCGGTGACGAAGTGGAACTCGGTGCCGCCGGCCATGCGCAGGCTGTGGCGTGGGTGGTGGGTGAGCACGAACACCGGCGTGCGGTAGGGCGGCTCCTCGCCCCACCAGCCCTGCCAGCGCTCGTCCGGCCACGGGCCACGCACCGGGCCGAACATGTTGCGCCCGAGGATCCACGCGCCGATGCCGGCGAAGCCTTGCTCGGCGAGTTCGTTGTCGACGCCGGTCTCGCCGCCGTCCTGGCCCTGCATGCGCCGCCACAGCCGGGTGGGGAAGAACCATTCCATCAGCGCGGGGCCGCCGACGCCGAGCGGGTGCTCGAGATCCTGGCGCGGCCCGGCGCCGTAGCCGTCGAGGGAGAGCGCGAAGCTGTGCACGCGAAGTTTCGCCATGTCCTGGTCCGCCCTGCCGCCCGTTGAAGCCGCAGTCTAGCCGTCAGGCCAGCCGCAGGTCTTCTGGCCGCGCCTGCGGAAACGCCGTCTGCAGCGGGCCGGCGTGCAGACCCCGCAGTCGCGCGAGGAAGCCAGGGCGGTAGTCGCTGGCGCGGCGGCCAGCATCGGCGCGCGGGCGTGTGGCGGGCATGCGTCGATTCCAGGCGCGGCGACGGAAGGGCCAACGCCAGGCGTGCGCGGGCGGATGACCGCCGCGACGCGTCGCCATGGCGGGATCATTGGGTCGCATCCAGCCAGTCGCTGCGCAGCTTTATGCTGGCGTCCTCCTCACGTAAGCTGGCGCTTCGTGTTGAAAGGTGGCCACAGGGGGCTTCCGGGCATGGTGGGAAAACCGGCTCACCCGTTGCTGCGGGATCGCGCCGCAGGCCTGTCGGCGGAGGCGGTGCGGCGGCTCGACGAGGCCAGCGGCGCGATGGCCGGCGGCGAGCTGGTTCGTGCCGAGGCGGCCCTGGCCGCGGTGCTGGCGCTGGCGCCCGACAACATCGAGGTGCTGCGTGTGTCGGCCCAACTGCAGCAGCTGCGCGGCGACCACGCGCAGGCGGTGGCGATCCTGCGCGAGGCGCTGGCGAAGGCTCCACGCGACGCCCTGCTGCACATCGGCCTGGGTGTTTCGCTGCAGTCACGGGGCGAGAACGAAGCAGCCCTGTCGGCGCTGCAGCAGGCCTGCGAACTGGCCCCCGACTTCGCGCCGGCGTGGTTCAACCTGGGTCGGCTGTTCCAGCTGCAGGGGCGTCCGGCCGGAGCGATCACCGCGCTGCATCGTGCGCTGGATCTCGATCCGGACCACCTGGCGGCGCGACTGGTGCTGGCCGCGGCGCAGGCCGGCCTCGGCGCCGAGGCCCCGGCGGCCGCGAACTATCGTGAGGTGCTGCGGCGCCAACCCGGCCATCCGGAAGCCTGGGGCGGCCTGTCCGCGCTGGACGCCGAGCATTTCGGCCAGGACGACGTGGTCCGGCTGCAGCAGGCGCTGCAGATGCCGCAGCCGACGCCGCACGCACGCATCCAGCTCGGTTTCGCGCTGGCCCGCGCGCTGGAGGACCAGGGCGACTACCATGCGGCGTTCCGCGCCCTGCGCAAGGCCAACGCGTGGCGGCGCCGGCAGCTGAACTGGAACGCGGCGGGCATGCGCGCGCGCGCCGAGGCCGTACTGGCAGCGTTCGCCGAACCGCTGGCCGGGGCCGCGGATGGCGCACTGGGCGAGCCGGTGATCTTCCTCATGGGGCTGCCGCATGCCGGCGCCGGGCTGGTCCGGCAGATCCTGGCCGCGCATCCGTACGTGGGTGGCGGCGACGATTCGCCCGAGTTGCAGCGGGTGATCAGCGAGGAATCGACCCGGCGCGGGCAGCCGCTGCTGCAGTGGATCGGCTCGGCCACACCGGCGGACTGGGCGCGCCTGGGCCAGGATTACCTGGCGCGCACCGCGCACTGGCGCCGCGGCCTGCCGCGCTTCATCGACGCGAACCGGATGAACTGGCGCGTGGTGGGCGTGGCGTTGGCGATGCTGCCGGGCGCGCGGGTGGTGCATTGCCGGCGCGACGCGCTGGAAACCTGTTTCGCCTGCTACCGCCAGCTGTTCGCCGATGGTCACGACTTCAGCTACGACCTGGACGACATCGCCAGCTACTGGCGCGACCACGAGCGGCTCGGCCGGCACTGGCAGCGGTTGTTCCCGCAGCGCTTTCTCGAACACGACTACGAGGCCTCGCTGGCCGATCCGGAGACCCAGGTGCGTCGACTGCTGGCGTTCTGCGGGCTTGAAGCCGACCCGGCCTGCCTCGGCTTCCGGCAGGCGCCGGCGGCGCGCACCGCGTTGCGCACGCGCCAGCCCTGGCAGTACGAGCCGGCCCTGGCTGCGCGCTACGGCGCCGAACTGGACCGCCTGCGCCTGCTGCTGGGCATGCACTGAATCGCCGGTTCTTCCTTAGGGATGCCCTGATCTATTCAGCGCAGGCGGCATGATATCCAGAAGGTTCGCAGGCGGCAGCGCGTGGCGCAGGCAAGGCTGGCTGCCTTGGCAAGCCGCGCGCTGCCGCCTGCGGGCCTTCTGGATATCACCCCATCATTATGTTTTGAGCTGTGGGGCCGGCTCTGTCTGTCCGCATCTCCGCGGCGCGCCTCCTCGACAGGCGGACGCCTGCCTTCGTCCGCGCACCACGAATCTGCGAACAGACAGAACCGGTGCCGCCTGCGCTGAATAGATCAGGGCATCCTTAGCGCCGCAGCGAACGCGCCGCGGCCAGCCGGCGTTGCCGCGGCGGCTCGCCGAGCAGTATCGGCAGCCACGGCGTGAACGGTTGCGGCACGATGCCGAGTGCGGCGTAGCCGTCCGCCTTGCCGACCGAGTCGGTGCGCAGCGAGCGGAAGTTGTCCAGCGAAAACGGCTTGCCGGGCAGCAGCTCGGCGACCTGCGCCTGCAGCCGGCCGAGGCTGTCGGGCAGCGCGATGATCGGCGTGCGCAGGCCGGCGGCGGCGCGGATCGCGCGCACGATCTCGCCCAGCGTGAGCACCTCGGGGCCGTACAGTTCGAAGCTGCGCCGCTGGCCCAACGTCGGATGATCGACACAGCGGGCGATCGCCTCGGCCACGTCGCCGACGAAGGTGGGCGCCATCCGCGACGGCGCGCGCGCCAGCGGCAAGGCCGGCAGCTGCCGCAGCAGCCTGGCGAAGCGGCTGACCAGGCCGTCGCCGGGGCCGAAGATCACGCTGGGCTGGTAGATCGTCCAGTCCAGCGCGGAGGCCCTGACCAGCGCCTCGGCCTCGCCGCGCGTCTTCAGGTACTGCGACAGGCCCTGGCCCGCCTTCAGCGAACTCATCTGGTGCAGGCGCGTCACGCCGCCGGCTTCGCACGCGGCGATCAGCCGGCGGGTGAGTTCGACGTGCACGCGCTGGAAGCTGTTCCGGCCGTGCGGGTTGAGGATGCCGACCAGGTTGATCACCGCGTCGGCACCGGCCAGCTGCCGACGCAACACGTCGTCGTCGTGGATGTCGGCGCTGCGCACGCTGACCGTGGGCAGCACGCCGAGCTCGCGGTGCTGCTCGCGGTTGCGGCTGAGCAGCACGATGCGGTGGCCGTCGGCGGCCAGGCGCGGTACCAGATGGCTGCCGACGAAACCGGTGCCGCCGAGGATGACGAGTTGCTGTGCGCTCATGCGAAGGCTCCCCTGCACTCAGGGCGTGGCGGATACCGCACTGGCCGCTGCGGCCGGTTCGACGGCCGGCGGGCAGGCGACCGTGCGGCGTACCGTCGCGGCGGTCGGCAGTGTGTACGGCTGGCCGATGGCGCCCATGCGCGTGGCCAGCGGCACCACCGTCTCACCGCTCAAGCGCCAATCGTAGATCACGCTGAACGCCATTACCCGCGCCACGTACTCGCGGGTTTCCTTGTACGGGATGGTGGCGATGAACAGGTCCGGCGCCAGCGTGCCGCGTGCAGCCAGCCATTGGTCGACCTTGTTCGGCCCGGCGTTGTAGGCGGCGCTGGCCAGCCACGGCGAACCGTTGAAGCGCGCGGCCATCTGTGCCAGGTAGCGCGTGCCCAGCGCAATGTTGGTGGCCGGGTCGTACAGCGTGTCGCCACCGCCCCAGTCGAGCCCGTTGCGCTTCGCCACCAGCGCGGCGGTGGCCGGCAGCAGCTGCATCAGGCCGCGCGCGTCGGCGCCGGATTGCGCGTCGCTGACCCAGGCACTTTCCGCACGCAGGATGCCGTAGGCCCAGGCCGGCTCGATCCCGGCCTGTTCGGCCTGCGGCACCAGGCCGTCCTGGCTGGCCAGCGGGAAGCGCAGCTCGTACAGCCGCAGTGCGTCGCCGCTGCTCAGGGCGAACACCGCGCGGTCGTACCAGCCGCGGCGGTTGGCCAGGTCGGCGGCGAGCCGCTGGGTGGCCGGGTCGGCGCCCTGCAGGGCGCGTGTCCACTCGCGCCGGGCCAGCTTCGGCAGGTCCACTGCGTACAGCTCGAACGCCCGCAGCAGGCCGGGGTTGGCCAGCAGGGCCTGTTCGCGCTGCGGATCGCCGGCCAGGCTCAGCGGACAGATCGCGTACGGCAGGTCGAGTCGGTCGGCGGAGAGGAAGCCGTAGAAGTTGGGTTTGCCGGCCTGGGCGTCGAGCAGCCGCCGCGCCTCGCCGTCACGGCCCAGCGCGGTCAGCGCGCGGGCGCGGAAGTATTGCCATTCGCCGTCCTGCTGCTGGCTGGCGGGCATCGCGTCGAGGCCGGCCAGCACCGCGTTCCAGTCCTGCCGCGCCAGCGCCACGCGCACCCGCCATTCGCGGGTGGCGTCGGTCTGCGCGGCGGCGGGCAACGCGATCAGCCGGGCCAGCGCGCCGTCGTCGAAATCGGTGGCGTGGTACAGCGCCAGGGCCTGCAGGATCCGGTTGCGCTGGGCCTCGCTGAAGCCGAAGCGAGGCCGCAGCTGCTGCCAGGCGATGTCGGCGGCGTCGACGTCGCGGCGGGCCTGGCGGGTCAGCGCCAGCGTGGCGGCCTGGCGCTGACGCGGCTGGTCGGGCCAGCTGCGCGCGGCGTTCAGCGCAGCGGCCGGATCGCGCAGCGCCTGCGCCAGCTGCAGCGCGCTGGCGCGGCCGGGTTCGGCGAGCCAGCCGGCGAGGCTGGCGATGGTGCCGGCCTGGCCGGCGTCGGCAGCGCGGTCGATCCGCGTCCACAGCCGCGCCTCGGTCAGCAGGCCCTGGTCGTGCGCGGCGGCGAGCACCGGGTCGCAGGCGTCGGGCAGGTTCGGCTTGACCCACAGCGCGGCCAGGTCGCGCTCGAAGTCCAGCACGGCGCCGCCGGCCAGGCGCGCCTGCAGCGCGTCGCACGCCAGCGTGTCGCCGAGGCCGCTCTGGTACAGCGCGAGGAAGCTGCTCCAGTCCTGCCGGCGCGCCAGTTCCAGCAGGAACGCGCGGCGCAGGTCGGCGGCGGGAATCCAGTCCGGGTATTGCGCGAGATACGCCTCGACGCTGGCGCGATCGACCTGCTGGATGTCGTGCTGCAGCGCTGCGGCTTGCAGGTACGGATACAGCGGGTAGTCGCGCAGGCCGCTGGCCAGGCTGCGCCAGCCATCGCCGCCTTGCTGGGCGGCGGCATAGGCCTGTTTGAAGGCGGCACGCTGGGTGGCGGTGGGTTCGGCGGCGTGCGCCATCGCACTGGCCAGCAGCCAGCCGGCGACCAGCAGCCAGGCCAGCGGAACACACCGCGATGAAGCGGAAACGGACATGACAACTCCTGCAATGGATCACTGGCAGTGTAGTCGATGCTCCGGGCCGGCTTGTCGCGATTCGGTGAGTGCGGGCGCGCCTGCTAAGCTGGCACGCTTCATCTTCAGCAGCTCCGGGATCGGCATGTCGTCAGCAGCTTCGCCCGCTTTTCGTCGAAACGGGTTGGCGTGGATGGTGCTGTTGCTGGCGACGCTGGCCGGGGCGTATTGGTGGTGGGCGATCGGCCGGCCGGTGGCGCTGCCGGATGCGCCGTCGGCGCGGATCGCCTGCGTCTCCTACGCGCCGTTCCGCCAAACCGGCGAGACGCCGCTGGACCCGAACGCCTACATCAGTCCCGAACGCATCGACGCGGACTTGCGCGCGCTGTCGCAGCGCTTCGACTGCGTGCGCACCTACTCGCAGGGGCAGGGCCTCAGCGCGGTGCCCGCGATCGCCGAGCGCTACGGCATGAAGGTGCTGCTGGGCATCTGGCTGAGCGGCGACGCGAAGGCGAACGCGCAACAGGTCGCGCTGGGCATCGCCACCGCGAACAAGTATCCGCGGGTATTGCGTGGGGTGATCGTGGGCAACGAGGTGCTGCTGCGCGGCGAGCGGACCTCGGCGCAACTGGCCGGCTATCTGCACCAGGTGCGCGAGGCGGTCCACGTGCCGGTGACCTATGCCGACGTGTGGGAGTTCTGGCTGCGCCACCCCGAGCTGGCCGGCTCGGTGGATTACCTGACCATCCACATCCTGCCGTACTGGGAAGACCAGCCGGTGCCGCCCGAAGGCGCGGTGCAGCACGTGGCGGCGGTGTACGCGAAGGTGCAGCAGGCGTTTCCCGGCCGGCGCGTGATGATCGGCGAGACCGGCTGGCCCAGCGCCGGGCGGCCGCGCCAGGCGGCCAGCGCCAGCGTGGTCAACGAGGCGCGCTACCTGCGCGAGTTCCTGCGCTACGCCGCCACCGTGCACATGCCGTACAACGTGATCGAGGCGTTCGACCAGCCGTGGAAGCGCGCGCAGGAAGGCACCGTCGGCGGCTACTGGGGCATCTTCGACGTGCAGGCGCGGCCGAAGTTCGCGATGCAGGGGCCGGTGACCGAGGAGCCGCGCTGGTGGCTCGGTTGGCTCGCCGGCGCCGCCGGTGCCGCGCTGTTCGTGCTGGCCGGCGGCCGGCAGCGGCGTCGGCGCGGCCATCTGGCGCTGGTGCTGGCCGGCATGGCCAGCGGCTGCGCGCTGGCGTGGCAGTACCGGCAGATGGTGTACGCCTGCCGCGACGGCTGGGAGTGGGCGGTGTCGCTCGCCGCCTGCGCGCTGGCCCTGCTCACCGCGTTGCGGCTGGCGCGCCGGATCGCCGCACGGCTGAGCGGCACGGCCGCCTCCGCGCCGCCGCCGCGCTGGCTGCGCGCCGGCTGGCTGTTCGCGCTGGCCTACTACGGCCTGCTGCTGGCGGTCGACGGCCGCTACCGCGATTTCCCGCTGGGCCTGTTCTGGCTGCCGTGCCTGGGCTACGCCCTGCTCGGCTGGCTGGGCGAGCGCCGCGCGGCGACGATGCCGTCACCAGAGGAACGCTTCCTCGCCCTGTGGCCGCTGCCGCTCGCGCTGGCGGTGCTGGTGCAGGAAGCCGGCCTCACCGCGGTGGCGTGGCTATGGCTGGGCCTGAACCTGCTGCTGGTGCTGCCGGTGCTGGTGGAGTGGTGCCGCGGGCGGCGCTTGGCGGGGCTACAGACACGGCCCGTCGGCCAGTAGCATCAGCGGGTTCGCAGGCAGACGAATGCAGGCGAGGTTGTTGCTTAATTACCTCCGTCCCCATTGATCCTCATTGATCGAGGAGGGAAAAGAAATGATTGATCTTGTTTGGATTCCTCGGCTGTCGTTAGGGCCATTTGTCATTGGCGGGTCTGTTGTTGGCGCAAAAGCGGTCTTGCCATTTTTGAGATCCGATGACCTACACGTTGGTTTTTTGGATATTGAATCTTACGTGTCCATCGACGGGTGGCTGCGAATCGAGGCTCGGGGTGACGCAATTGAATCGATCAGCTCGGAATCTGACTTTTTATACCATGGAAAGAATATCGTTGGGATGGCAGTTGCTGATATCGAAGATTTATTAGAATCCAAGGCTGACATGATAGATTCCACCGAGTCCGTTGATGATCCAGTGATCGTTGATTTTGATGGTTACGGGTTACAATTGGTCGTTAATGACGGCATTGTTTCTTCGGCGACCTGTTACTGATCTGATTTGCGATGCATGGCAAGGGCAAAATCCCAATCCACAGGGGGGAAATCGTCCTATGATTCGTGCCAATTAAAGGGGACGGAGGCAATTAAATAGCAATTCAAGGGGACGGAGGTAATTAAATACTGTCCTTCATGCCGATGGGCACCGGGGCGAGATTTACTCGCCACGCGACGCCAGTCCGGCCTGTCCGGCCACCCGCCACAGACACAACCCCCCAACCAGCAGCGCCAGCGCGCCGCTTTCCACGCAGTACAGCCACAGCGCGAAGGCGCCGAGCGCGGCGGCCAGCCAGGCGGTCCAGGCGCGCCGGTGCAGCAGCGCCAGCGCGGTCGCGATGAGCGCAGCGATGCCGTAGACGTCGTTGAGGAAGCCGAGCACCAGCCAGTGCCGCCACTGGCACCACCACGGGCCGCCGGCGCTGCACAGCTGGCCGATGGCGCTGGATTCGACCAGGCCGTAGCGCAACCAGGCCGCGGCCAGCGCCACCGCCAGCAGCGCCAGCCATGGCAGCGTCCGCTTCCATGCCGGTGGATTCATCGAGGCCGGTGCCCGGGCTCGACCTCGGCCTCGGCCTTGCCGCCGACGGCCGCCGGCAGGCTGATCTCCGCCGCCAGCGGCAGGTGGTCGGAGAACGCCTGCGGCAGCGCCCAGGTCTTTTCCAGCTTGATCGCCGGCGAGGTGAGGATGTGGTCCAGCGCACGCCGCGGCTTCCAGCTGGGGAAGGTCGGCGTCGGCTGCGCTGGCGGCTGCAGGGTGGACTTGGCGAACAGCTGCCGCATCTCGCTGCTGCCGGGTTCGGTGTTGAGGTCGCCCATCAGCACCGCATGCGGGAAGTCCTGCAGCAGTTCGGCGATGAAGCCGAGCTGGCGTGCACGCGCCGGTGCGCTCAGCGACAGGTGCGCGATCATCACCGCCAGCGCGTTGTCGCCCTCGCCGAACTGGGCCAGCAGCGCGCCGCGGCCGGGAATCCGGCTGGGCAGCGGGTAGTCCAGCACCGTGTGCGGCTCCAGCCGGCTGATCAGGCCGTTCGCCGAGTGCGCCAGCTTGGCCATCGCGCGGTTCGGCTGGTGGCTCCAGAACGGCAGGCCGGCGGTCTCGGCGAGGTAGCGGGTCTGGTTGAGGAAGCCCGAGCGCAGGCTGCCGGCATCGGCCTCCTGCAGGCCGATCACGTCGAACTGCGCCAGTACCTCGGCCAGGCGGTCGAGGTTGTCCATCTTGCTGCGCCCGGGCAGCACCGCGTTGAGGCTGCGGGTGACGTACTCGCTGTAGCGCTGCACGCTGGCGCCGGCCAGGATGTTGCAGCTCAGCAGGCGCAGGCGGCGCTCGGCAGGGGCGGCTTGGAGGGTGGCGGCGCGGTTCATGGCAACACACTACACGGGAAGGGAACGCCGGCACGCACGCTCAGGCGCCGGCCCAGCGCCCAGCATGATCCATCGGACATGAACGGCGCGCCAGCCGGGCTGCCCGGCGCCGCGAATGGCGCCTATTTGCCGGCCAGCTCGCGCTTGACCAGCCATTGCGTCACCGCAACCATCTCGTCGTACGAATGCACCGCGGCCACGCGGTACTTGCCGTTGACCACGATGGTCGGGGTGCCGTCCACCTGCCATTTCTGGATCAGCGCGAGATCCGCCTTCAGCTTGGCGGTGGCCTCGGCCGAGGTGGCGATGCGCAGGAAGGCGGCGCGGTCGACGCCCTCGCGGGCGTAGAAATCGGCCAGTTCGTCCATCGAGTTGATCGGGTAGTGCTGGACGAACTTGGCGTCGAACAGTTGCAGGTGGGTGCGCTCGACCACGCCCAGCTGCTTCGCCGCGTAATACGCCCGCGCGTACGGCAGCCACTCGGCGCTGAACGGCGCCGGCACCAGCTCGAACGTCACCCCGGCCGGCAACTGCTGGCGCAGCTTCTCGGCCACCGGCGCGAACTGCGCGCAGTGGATGCAGCCATAGGAGAACACCTCGGCTACTTCCACCTTGCCCTCGTCGCTGTAGCGCTGGTACGGGGCAGGCAGGGTGACGTATTCGTTGCCTTCGGTGTACGGCGCCGGTGCGCCGGACTGCGCGGTGCAGGCGCTGGCCAGCAACAGGCCGGCAAGCAGGGTGAGCACGCGCAGGTGGGCGAATCGCTTGAACATGGTGGCTCTCTTCGCGGGGAGGCGGTGGGGGCGCCGTGCGGGCCGGACTGACCGGACCAGCCTACTTGCCGGCGGCTTCCTTGGCCACCAACCACTGGGTCAGCTCGACCGACTGCGCGTAGCCGCCGGCGGAGCCCGCCGTGAAGCGGTACTTGCCGTTGACGACCATGGTCGGCGTGCTTTCCACGCCATAGGCCTTCATCAGCTCGTCGGCACGCTTCATCCGCGTGTTGACCGTGAACGAGTTGGCGACGCCGACGAATTCCTTCGGGTCGACGCCGTACTTGGCGTAGAACTGCGCCACGTCCTCGATCGTCGGCCATGCCGAATGCGGCTTCAGCCCGCTGGACTTCAGGTTGTAGGTGGACAGCTCGCCGCTCTTCCACACCGCGTCGAACATCGCGTCGTGGGTCTTGCCGTCCAGGCCCAGCGCCTGCGCCGCGTAGAACGCGCGCTGGTACATCGGCCAGTTCTCGTCCGGTCGGAACGAGGCGGCCAGGTAATTCATCACCGCGTTCGGCGGCAGGCTCCTGGCGATCTGGTCGGCGGTGGCATGGAAGCCGTTGCAGGCCGGGCAACCGTAGGAGAACACCTCGGTCACCTCGATCTTGCCCGGATGGCTGGTCGGCTGCGCCGGGTCGATCAGGAAGTAGTGCTTGCCTTCGACCCACTTGCCGTCGTCCACGAACGGCGTGGCGGCAGCGACCGGGGCGGACTCCTCGGCGGGGGCGGTCGCAGCCGGTGCGGCGGCAGTCGTGTCGGCGGCGGCAGGCGCCACGCTGTCGGCGGCGGCCGCTGCGGCGCTGCTCGCGGGGCTGGCCGGCGACGCGGCTTCGGCACTGCTGCTGGTGGCGGGAGTGGCGGCCGGTTGGGCGGCGCTGCCGGTGTTGCTGTCATGGCTGCAGGCGGCGAGCGCGAGCAGGGCGGCACACAGGAACAGCAGACGCTTCAGCATGGCATACCTCGAAAAGGCGGAACGCAAGACGACCGCGCCGACGCTGCGGTCGGCGCGGGTCCGGTCAGGGCGCGCTGGTCGGCTGGCTGCCGGCGCTGTGCAGGCCCTCGATGTAGCTGGCCAGGGCGGCGATGTCGTCGGCGCTCAGCTGCTTGGCGATCGCCGGCATCACCTGCGAGTGGGCATCGTCGCCCCAGCTGGTGCCGTCATGCCAGGCCTTCAGCGTGGCCTCGATGTACTGCGCGTGCTGGCTGGTCAGCTGCGGGTACATCGCGCCCGGATTGCCGCGGCCGTCGATGCTGTGACAGGCCATGCAGGCCGGGATGTCGCGCGTGGCGTCGCCCTGGCGGAACAGCGTCTGGCCGTGCTCGACCAGGGCCTGGTCGGCCACGCCGGGCAGCGCGGTCTTGCTGGCGAAGTAGGCGCCGAGGTCGTGCATGTCCTGCTCGGACAGCGGCGCGGCCATGCCCATCATGATCGGGTTCTGCCGCTTGCCGGCCTTGAAGCTGGTCAGCTGGCGCACGATGTACTGCTCGCTCTGGCCGGCCAGTTTCGGGTATTGCGCATCGGCGGAATTGCCGTCCATGCCGTGGCAGGCGCCGCAGACGGCGGCCTTGGCCTGGCCGGCAGTGGCGTCGCCCGGCTTCACCGCCGCCGTGGCGGCGGTCGTCGCCGGCGCGGCAGCCGGTGCCGCCGCGGTGCTGGCGGCGGCTGGCGCGGCAGTCTCCGGCTGGGCGTCTTGTGCCATCACGGCGCCGGCGGACAGCGCCAGCCCGAGGGCCAGGGCAGGCCCGAGAACCGTGGGTCGAAAACCAGCGGACCGAAAACTCATACACTTGACTCCCGAGAGACTTGCGAACACTGCCTTGGGATCGCGGCCGCGCGGCCTGCAACAGGCAGAAACCTCAGAATTATCCCGTGCCACCCTACCTTGGTCAAACCATTCCCATGCCCAATCCCCTGCAGGGCGCGCAATTCGTGCTCGCCGCCCACCGCGTCAGCCAGCTTCCCGCCGACCAGGGCGCCGAAGTGGCGTTCGCTGGCCGCTCGAATGCCGGCAAGTCCAGCGCGCTGAACGCCCTGACCGGGCACAGGGGCCTGGCGCGTACTTCCAAGACCCCCGGCCGCACCCAGCAGATGGTCGCGTTCAGCCTGCCGCCGTACAGGGATGTGCCAGTGTCGCGGGCGCAGGATGCGCAGGAGCGACCGCCTGCCGCAACCACCGGTGGGTCGGCGCAGGACCTGCGTCTGATCGACCTGCCCGGCTATGGCTACGCCAAGGTGCCGCTGGAAATGCGCGAGCACTGGCGGCAGGAGATCGACCGCTACCTGCACCAGCGCCGCAGCCTGCGCGGCGTGGTGCTGATCGCCGACATCCGCCATCCGCTGAAGGAGTTCGACCGGATGATGCTGGACTTCTGCTTCGCCAGCGGCCTGCCCTGCCACCTGCTGCTGACCAAGGCCGACAAGCTCTCGCGCAACCAGGCCGCGCAGGCGCTGGCGGCGATGCGCAAGAGCTTTCCCGACGGCCTGCACGCCACCGCGCAGATGTTCTCCTCCACCGCCGGCACCGGCGTGGACGAGGCGCGGCAGGCAGTGGCGGCGCTGTTGCGGCAGCCGCGCGACGGCGTGCACCAGGATCGCGAAGGCTAACGTGCAGGAGCCCGCTCGCGGGCGATGCTCTGCTTTTGCGAATCCTGGCTCCCAACAGACGAACGTCTGGTCATCCCGGCGAAGAGCGTCGCCCGCGAGCGTGCTCCTACGACAAGGGTGTCGAGGTCGATCATCCGTCGACCGAGGCCATGAACGCCGCGCACAGCGCTTCCATGCCGGCGCGGTCCTCCTCGTCGAAGCGGTCGGTGACCGGGCTGTCCACGTCCCACACGCCGAGCAGGCTGCCGTCGGCCTTCACCAGCGGTACGACGATCTCCGACTGCGAGGCGGCGTCGCAGGCGATGTGCCCGGCGAACGCGTTGACGTCGCGCACCAGCTGGGTCTGACGTGTCTGCGCGGCGGTACCGCACACGCCCTTGCCGAGCGCGATGCGGATGCACGCCGGCTTGCCCTGGAACGGGCCGACCACCAGCTCGTGGCCGTCGTACAGGTAGAAGCCGGCCCAGTTCACCTGCGGCAGGCTGTGGTAGACCAGCGCGCTGAAGTTCGCCGCGTTCGCGATCAAGTCGCGTTCGCCAGCGAGAATGCCGCGCGCCTGCCGCACCAGGTCGTCGTAGTGCTCACGCTTGCTGGCGTAGGCGTGGGTTTTCAGTTCGAACATGCGACGCACCCGGCAACAAAATACGTATTATGCGCCGAGCCAACGGCATGGGGATGCGCGATGAGCCTGACCGAGCAGCGCGAGGGGGTCGACGCGGGGCGACTGGACATGTTCGTGGACGGCGCCTTCGCCTTCACGCTGACCCTGCTGGTCATCGGCGGCGACGTGGTGCCGGACAGTGCGGAGGCGCTGCTGCACATGCTCGGCGGCATCCCGGCGTTTGCCGTGTGCTTCTCGATGATCGCCTATTTCTGGTACGGCCACGTGCGCTGGCGGCGCCGCTGTCCGAGCGCGGACGGCACCGGCCTGTGGCTGTCGCTGCTGCTGGTGTTCTTTGCGCTGATCTTCGTGTACCCGCTGCACATGATGTTCGCCAGTCTGTTCAACGCCTTCAGCGGCGGGCGATTGCCCAGCCGGTTTACCCTGGCCAGTGCCGGCGAGGTACGCGTGCTGCTGGTGGTCTACGGCTTCGCCTTCACCTGCATGGCCGGCACGCTTGTGCTGCTGTTCCGCCATGCGGCCCAGCGCGCGCGCCGCGTGGCGGCCTCGCCGCTGGAAGCGCAGTGCGAGCAGCTGGTGTGGATGGTGCCGACCGTGCTTGGCCTGGCCTCGGCGGCGCTGGCGCTGCTGCTGCCGCTGTCGGCGCCGGCGCCGCTGTGGGCGTTGCCGGGCTTCCTTTATGCGCTGATGTTCCTGATCGGGCCGCTCGTCGCCCGCTTCCGTCGCCGCCACGGCATGGGCTGAGGATGGCGCCGCTACCTGCCGTGGTGCTCGATGCCGAACACGCCCGCTTCATCGAGGGCGCGGCGTCGATCATCGTGGCCGCGCGCAACGCGGCGAACGTGCCGGAGCTGGTGCGCGCGCAGGGCTGTCGGGTGAGCCGCGACCGCCGCCGGGTACAGTTGTTCGTGCAGGCGACCCAGGCGCAGGCGCTGTTCGACGACATCCGCCGCAACGGGCGCATCGCGGTGGTGTTCACCAGTCCGAGCACGCACCGCTCGCTGCAGCTCAAGGGCGAGGGCGCCAGCGTCGCGCGGGCGCGACCGGCGGACGCGGCGCGGGTGGCGGCGTATCGCGAGGCGATGGTGGCCGAGCTGGGCAGCATCGGCATCAGCGAGGCGATGGCGCGGGCACTGCTGGCCGGCGACGACGCCACGCTCGGCGTGGTGTCGTTCACCCCCGCGGCGGCGTTCGTGCAGACCCCCGGCCCCGACGCCGGCCGCCCGCTGGAGCCGGCGCCGTGAACCTGGACGCGATCCGCGAATGCCTCGACGGCAGCATCCCCGGCGTGATGGCCACCTGCGCGCCGGACGGCACGCCGAACGTGGCCTACCTGTCGCAGATCGAGTACCTCGACGGCAGCCACCTGGCGCTGTCGTTCCAGTTCTTCAACAAGACCCGGCAGAACATCCTGGCCAACCCGCAGGCGCGGCTGCTGCTGATCCACCCGCAGACCGCGGCGATGTACCGGCTGTCGCTGCACTACCTGCGCACCGAGACCGAGGGGCCGCTGTTCGAACGCATGCGCGCCAAGCTGGCCGGGATCGCCTCGCACATCGGCATGGGCGGGGTGTTCCGCCTGAGGGGTTCGGACGTCTACCGCGTGCAGGCGATCGAGCAGGTGCCGGGCCGGCCGCTGCCGTCTTCGCCGCCGCGGCGCAACCTGCTGGCGGCGACGCGGCACGGCTCGCAGCGGCTGGCCGCGGCCGGCGATCTGGAGAGCCTGCTGGAAGCCATGCTCGCCGCGCTGCGCGAGGACTTCGAGATACGCCACGCGATGGTGCTGCTGCTCGACGGCGGCGGGCGCAAGCTGTTCACCCTGGCCAGCTGCGGCTACGAGCAGTCCGGCATCGGCTCGGAGATCCTGCTGGGCGAGGGCGTGATCGGCGTGGCCGCGCGCGAGGGCACGCCGATCCGCATCGCCCACATGACCAGCGAGTACGCGTACGGCCGCGCGATCCGCGAGGCGGTGGCGCAGGGCGGCGAGGCGGAGCGGCTGGAAACCGCGATCCCGCCGCCGGGGCTGGCCGAGTCGCGCAGCCAGCTGGCGGTTCCGATCAGTGCCGGCCGGCGCCTGCTCGGCGTGCTGTACGTGGAGAGCCCGCAGGACCTGCGCTTCGGTTACGACGACGAGGACGCGCTGGTCACCCTCGCCGCGCAGCTTGGCCTGGCGATCAACCAGTTCCGTGATGCGGCCGAGAGCGCGGCCGAGCCACCACCGGCGCAGGAGCGTCGCCGCCGCGTGACCGGGCCGCCGGTGACGGTACGCCACTATGCCGAGAACGACAGCGTGTTCTTCGGCGACGACTACCTGATCAAGGGCGTGGCCGGCGCGATCCTGTGGACGCTGCTGCGGGAGCACGAGGCTGGCCGCAGCAGCTTCGCCAACCGCGAGCTGCGGCTGGACCCGCGCATCCGCCTGCCGGACATCAGCGACAACCTGGAGGCGCGGCTGATCCTGCTGCAGCGGCGGCTGCTCGAGCGCGAAGCCTGCGTGCGCATCGAGAAGACCGGGCGCGGCCGCTTCCGCCTGTGCGTGGCGCGGCCGCTGCAGCTGGTCGACGTGCCTGCGGGCACGCGGTCCTAGGCGGCCTGTGCCGCCGGCAGTGCCAGCGCGGCGGACAACTTGCGCCAGTCCTGTTCGTCCAGGTGGGCGCGGGCCAGCGCCAGCGCGCCGCCGAACACGTGGTCGGGGGCGTTCGCGCGGATGCCGCCCAGCAGCTGCAGGCGCTCGGCGTGGTTGAGCGAAGGCAGCATCCAGCGCAACCCGAGCGCACTGGCCTGCGGCGGCAGCGAGGCGACCAGCGCGCCCTCGATCGCCTGCAGCTGCGCGTCGCTGTAGTGCGCCCACAGCACCGCGTTGTGCTCACGCTCCTCGTAGTCCATGTGCTGGAAATTCTCGCCGACGAACAGCGCGAACCAGCGGTAGAGGTTGTTGGCGGCCTCGCCGGCGGCGTCGTCCACGCGCAGCTGCTCCAGCGCATCGACCTGTTCGAGCAGCAGCGCGATGTCCTCCTCGTGGTGCACGTGCTCGCCGGCGATGCGCGCCGCCGAGCCCGGCTCGCACGCTTCCAGTGCGGGGTGCACGAAGCGGTTCTCGTCGTCCAGGTGCACGCGGCAGAACTGCAGCAGTTCGCGCACCTGCTGCAAGGTGGCGTCGACTTCGCGGGCATCGGCGAGGTCCATGCGGCCCAGCCGCAGCAGGGTGTCGGCCATGAAGGCGCGCAGCGCCTTGTGGATGAAGCCGTACATGTTGTAGCGGACGGGCGCGGGCGCAGCCGCGGCGGATCGGTGGGATGAGTGGTGCATGGTGGCCTGCCGTAGTCGGGTGGGGGAATGACGGCGCTGCGTCGTGCAGCGCGTCGAGGTTGGCCAGTCTAGGCAGGCGCCGTGCGCGCGTTTCCTAAAACTTCGCTGCGGATTTCCTAAGAATTTCCTAAACGGGCCGCTGCCGTATGCCGTTCGTCATGGCTTGCTACGCTACGGCGCCGGCGCGGGTCCCCGCGCCTGACGCACAGTGCCGAACGAGGACTCAAGTCATGAAGATCGTGGGAAGGGAAACGGTGACGTCGTGGCGGCGCGCATGAGCCGCGCCGTGTTCGTCGCCGGCACCGACACCGGCATCGGCAAGACCCACGCGGCGTGCACGCTGCTGCACGCGCTGCGCGCGGCGGGTCGCAATGCCTGCGGCATGAAGCCGGTGGCCAGCGGCTGCGTGGAAACGCCCGACGGCCTGCGCAACGACGATGCGCTGGCGCTGCTGGCGGCGAGCGGCGACGCGGGCCTGCCATATGCGCAGGTCAACCCGGTGGCGCTGCGCGAGCCGCTGTCGCCGCACCTGGCGGCGGCGCACGACGGCGTGACGATCACGCTATCGCCGCTGCGCGAGGCCTTCGCGCGACTGCAGGCGACGCACGGCACGGTGGTGGTCGAGGGCGTCGGCGGCTGGCTGGTGCCGCTGGCGCCGGGGCTGTTCGCTTCGGACATCGCCAGGCAGTGGCAACTGCCGGTGATCCTGGTGGTGGGCCTGCGGCTGGGTTGCCTCAACCATGCCCAGCTCAGCGCGCGCGCGATCGTGGCCGACGGCTGCCGCCTGCTCGGCTGGATCGGCAACTGCGTCGACCCGGCGATGGATGCGCTGGAGGAGAATGTGGCCACGCTGTGCCGGCTGTTGCCGGCGCCATGCCTGGGCGTGCTGCCGCACGGCCTGGCGCCGGCGCAGGCCGCCGGCCATCTGCGCGCGGCAGTGACGGCGTTGGACTGAACTTCACGCGCGGCGTGCTGCGATAGGCGCCTGTCCGCACTCCGGAGGCGTCATGGCCCGCAACCACTACTACCTGTCGATCGCCGATCTCGGCCACGCCCGCGGCGACGATCCGCGTTTCGCCTACGACGGCGCCGGCCCGAACGATTTCGCCACGGCGCTGCAGCAGGCATTGCGCGAGGACGACCTGTTCCGGCGCTGGCGTGCGGCGCAGCCCGACCCGGATGCAGTCGACGCCAGCCTCGGCGCGACCGATCCGGCCGCGCAGGTGCAGGCCCGGGTCGCCGACCTGCGCACCGACGTGGACCTGATCACCGACCTGCCGATGAGCGTGGTGCGCCACCGGTTGTACCTGCTGATCGGCGCGGCGTGGCAGCTGCGCGACCTGCGCGCGGCCTGAGCGCACGATCCTGCGCGGTTTGGAAAGTGCCTGCGCTGCCGCTAAAGTCGGCGGCCACCGCCTTCCGCGCCCGGCCACGGGCACGCCACCCCAGGGAAACCCGATGTTTCGTCTGCGCACGATTGTGATCGCCACCACGATGGTCCTGGCTGCCTGCTCGCAGCCGCCGCACGAGGCCGCCAACCCACCCGCGCCGGCCGCCTCGGTCGCCGCCGCCAGCAGCACCGCCACTGCCATGACCAGCAACCCGTTCTACGCCGTCAGCACGCTGCCGTTCCAGGCGCCGCCGTTCGACAAGATCCACGACGCCGATTACCAACCGGCCATCGAGGAGGGCATGCGCCAGCAGCTGGCCGAGATCGAGAAGATCGCCAACGACCCGGCCGCACCCACCTTCGAGAATACCTACGTGGCGATGGAGAAATCCGGCGCGATGCTGCACCGGGTGATGGCGGCGTTCAACGCCGTCACCGGCGCCAACACCAACGAAACGCTGCAGAAGGTGCAGGAAGAGGAAGCGCCGAAGCTGGCTGCTCACGAGGATGCGATCCACCTCAACAGCAAGCTGTTCCAGCGCGTGCAGGCGGTCTACGACCAGCGCGACACGCTCAAGCTCGATCCGGAGTCGGCGCGCCTGGTCGAGGTGGTCTACCGGAACTTCGTGCATGCGGGCGCGAAACTCTCCGACGCCGACAAGGCGAAGCTGAAGGAGCTCAACAAGGAAGAGTCCACGCTGAGCACCGCGTTCACCAACAAGCTGCTGGCCGCCACCAGGGATGCTGCGCCGGTGTTCGCCGACAAGGCGCAGCTGGCCGGCCTGTCCGACGCCGAGCTGGCAGCCGCCGCGCAGGCCGGCAAGGAGCGCAAGCAGGACGGCAAGTACGTGCTGACCCTGCAGAACACCACCCAGCAGCCCGAGCTGCAGGACCTCACTGACCGCGCCACCCGCCAGGCGCTGTTCGAGGCTTCGTGGAACCGCGCCGAGCAGGGCGACGCCAACGACACCCGCAAGACCATCGAGCGGCTGGCGCAGATCCGCGCCGAGCAGGCCAAGCTGCTCGGGTACCCGAACTACGCGGCGTGGAAGCTGGACGACCAGATGGCGAAGACGCCGGAGACGGCGCTGAAGTTCATGCACGACCTGGTGCCTGCGGTCACCGCGCGCGCGAAGACCGAGGCGGGCGACATCCAGGCGCTGATCGACCGGCAGCACGGTGATTTCAAGCTCGAGCCGTGGGACTGGAACTTCTACGCCGAGCAGGTGCGCAAGGCGAAGTTCGACCTCGACGAGAACCAGATCAAGCCGTACTTCGAGCTGGACAACGTGCTGCAGAACGGCGTGTTCTACGCCGCCAACCAGCTGTACGGGCTGACCTTCAAGGAACGCCACGACATTCCGGTGTACCAGCCGGACATGCGCGTGTTCGAGGTGTTCGACCAGGACGGCAAGTCGCTGGCGCTGTTCTACACCGACTACTTCAAGCGCGACAACAAGAACGGCGGCGCCTGGATGGACAACCTGGTCAACCAGTCGAAGCTGCTCGGCACCAAGCCGGTGGTCTACAACGTGTGCAACTTCAGCAAGCCGGCCGCGGGAGCGCCGGCGCTGCTGTCGTTCGACGACGTGATCACCATGTTCCACGAGTTCGGCCACGCGCTGCACGGCATCTTCGCCGACGAGCAGTACCCGACCCTGTCCGGCACCAACACCGCGCGCGACTTCGTCGAGTTCCCCTCGCAGTTCAACGAGCACTGGGCCACCGACCCGAAGGTGTTCGCGCACTACGCGAAGCACTACCAGACCGGCGCGCCGATGCCGCAGGCACTGGTCGACAAGATGAAGAAGGCCGGCAAGTTCAACAAGGGCTACGAGATGACCGAGCTGGTCGCCGCGGCGCTGCTGGACATGAACTGGCACATGCTCGGTGCCGATGCGCCGCTGCAGGACGCCGACCGGTTCGAGGCCGCCGCGCTGAAGAAGGACGGCGTGGATCTTTCCTACGTGCCGCCGCGCTACCGCTCCAGCTACTTTCAGCACATCTGGGGCAACGGCTATGCCGCCGGCTACTACGCCTACCTGTGGACGCAGATGCTGGCCGACGACGCCTTCATCGGCTTCAAGGAACACGGCGGGCTGACCCGCGAGAACGGCGACCGCTTCCGCGCGATGGTGCTCTCGCGCGGCAACACCGAGGAGCTGGCGAAGATGTACCGCGACTGGCGCGGCCACGACCCCGAGGTCGAGCCGATGCTGGAAAACCGGGGCCTGAAGGACGCGCCGAAACCGTAAGCGGCACGCCCGTTCCCGACACGCCGATCAGGCCCGCCCCGTGCGGGCCTGATCGTTTTCGGCAGCCCGTCGCGGAACCGGTGCGGCGATGCCGTGCGGTCATCCTTCGCGTGGAATAATCGGGCATCCCCGACCCGGAGCCGCCAGCGCTTGGACAGCCATCATTTCCTGCAGACCGCGGTGGTGTTCCTGCTGGCGGCGGTGATCGCGGTGCCGCTGACCAAGCGCTTCCGGCTGGGCGCGGTGCTCGGCTACCTGATCGCCGGCGTGGCGATCGGGCCGCAACTGCTGGGGCTGGTCAACGACACCGAAGGGGTGGCGACGATCTCCGAGTTCGGCGTCGAGCTGATGCTGTTCGTGATCGGCCTGGAGCTGTCGCCGCAGCGCCTGTGGGTGATGCGCCGCTCGGTGTTCGGCACCGGCCTGCTGCAGGTGCTCTCGACCAGCGTGGCGATCGCTGCGGCCGGGTATTTCCTGTTCGGCCTCAGCGGCAAGGGCGCGGTGATCGTGGGCGGCAGCCTGGCGCTGTCGTCCACCGCGTTCGGCCTGCAGATCCTGGCCGAGCGCAAGGAGGCCGGTTCCGCCTACGGCCGCCAGGTGTTCTCGATCCTGCTGTTCCAGGACCTGGCGGCGATCCCGCTGATTGCCGCGGTGCCGCTGCTGGCTTCCTCCACCGCGCAGGATTTCAACCTGCTCGCGGTGCTGCGCACGGTCGGGGTGATCGTGGCGGTGATCGTCGGCGGCCGCTACCTTTTGCGCCCGGTGTTCCGCTTCGTGGCCAAGGCCGATTCGGTGGAGGTGTTCACCGCCACCGCGTTGCTGGTGGTGATGGGCGTGGCGCTGCTGATGGAGATGGCCGGCGTCTCGGCCACCCTGGGCGCGTTCCTGGCCGGCATGCTGCTGGCCGATTCGGAGTACCGACACGAACTGGAATCGAACATCGAGCCGTTCAAGGGCCTGCTGCTGGGGTTGTTCTTCATCAGCGTGGGCATGTCGATGGACCTGTCGTTGCTGCTGCACCGGCCCGGGCTGATGCTCGGCCTGGTCGGCGCGCTGCTGCTGCTGAAGAGTGTGTTGCTGTGGCCGCTGGGGCGGCTGCTGGGCGGGCTCAACCGTTCCGACACGCTGCGCCTGATGGTGCTGCTGGCCTGCGGCGGCGAGTTTGCGTTCGTGGTGCTGCGCCAGGCGGCCGAGCAGCGGCTGATCGGCGTGGTCCAGCGCGACGCGCTGGTGCTGGCGATCACCTTGTCGATGGCGCTGACTCCGCTGCTGGTGGTGCTGGCGGCGAAGGCGCTGAACGTGAGGCCGAAAAAACCGGCGCGCGAGTTCGACGCGATCGAAGCCGACACGCCGCGGGTGATCATCGCCGGCTTCGGTCGGGTCGGCCAGATCATCGCCCGCGTGCTGCGCGCGCAGAACATCCCGTTCGTGGCGCTGGAGCATTCGGCCGACCAGGTGGACCAGTCGCGCCGCTTCGGCAGCGTCAACCTGTTCTTCGGCGACCCGGCGCGGCCGGAGCTGCTGCGCGCGGCGCGCGCCGACAGGGCCGAGGTGTTCGTGCTGGCGACCGACGACCCGGAAGCGAACCTGCGCACCGCGCGGCTGGTGCGGCGGCAGTACCCGCACCTGAAGATCGTCGCCCGCGCGCGCAACCGCCAGCACGTGTTCCGGCTGATGGACATGGGCGTCGAGGAACCGGTCCGCGAAACCTTCCACTCCAGCCTCAAGATGACCCGCAAGACGCTGGAGGCGCTGGGCCTGCCGCACGAGCTGGCGGCCGACCGGGTCGAGCGCTTCCGTCGCTACGACGAGGAACTGCTGAAGAAGCAGGCGCTGGTCTACGACGACGAGACGAAACTGATCCAGAGCACCCGCGATGCGCTGGTCGATCTGCAGCGCTTGTTCGAGGCCGATGCCGAGCGCAGCGCGGAGCGCGAACGCCAGCGCGATGCGGATACGCCGCTGGCCGGCGAGGAAGGGGAGTAGCCGGCGGGTTCAGTCCGCCGGCCGCGCGGGCTGGCGCAGGGTCTGCCGCACGCTGGGGATCGCACTGCTGCGTGCGGCCAGTTCGTGGGCAATATCGACGTAGCCCAGCTGTCGCGCCACGTCCGCCGCGGTGCGCCCGAATGCGTCGACCGCGTTGCGGTCGGCGCCGCGCGACAACAGCACGCGCGCCGGCGGCAGCAGCGCATGCATGGCGCAGGCGTGCAGTGCGGTGACGCCGCGCTGGTCGGCGTGTTCGACCCTGGCGCCGGCTTCCAGCAGCAGCGGCACCAGCGCGCCGATGTGGGTGGCGTCGCAGGCGCTGCCCGGGCGCAGCTGGGCGCCGAGCAGCAGCAGCAGCGGCGTCTTGCCTTCGTGGTCGGCGCGGTTGATGTCGGCGCCGTGCTTGAGCAGACCGTCGAACAGGCGCCGCGCGCGCAGGCTGTCGTTGTGTTCGAAGCCGAATTGGGCGGCCGCGTGCAGGGCGCTGCGGCCGGCGTCGTCGACCGCGTCGACCGCGGCGCCGGCGCCCAGCAACTGTTCGGCGATGTCGGGGTAGCCCATCGCGGCGGCCACCATCAGCGCGGTGGCCTGGTTCGGCAGGCGCTGGTCGACGGCGACTTCGTGCTGCAGCAGCAGGGCGACCAGTGCCTCGCGGCGTGCGGCCACCGCGGCGGCCAGCGGGGTCACGCCGCTGTGCGCGACCAGCAGCGGGTCGGCGCCGGCGTCGAGCAGGCACGCGGCGATGTCGCGATGGCCGGCACCGCAGGCGTGCAGCAGGGCGGTGGCGCCCTGGCCGTCGCGGGTGTCGACGGCGAAGCCCAGTTCCAGCAGGCGCTGCACGCTGGCCAGCGCGCCGGCCTTGGCGGCGGCGGGCAGATCGTCGGCGCGCAGCACGCGGTTCGGCCGGGGCCAGTCGCGCCAGTCCAGCCAGCGCTCCACCGCCGGGTGTTCCAATGCCAGGCCCAGCGGGGTTTCGCCGTTCGTGTCGGTGGCTTCGGGGTCCGCGCCGTGGGCGATCAGCGCGCGTACCAGCGGCAACGCCTGCGCGCCGTGTTCCAGTGCGGCGAACAGCGGTGTACGGCCGTCGCGGTCGCGCGTGTTCGGGTCACAGCCGCGTGCCAGCAGGGCCTGCAGCAGCGGCAATTGGGCGTGGACCACGGCGAGTTGCAGCGGCGTGCGTCCATGGGCGTCCGCGCCGAACGGGTCGGCGCCGCGTTCGAGCAGGTTCAGCGGCAGCGCGGCGCCCTGGGCGGCTCCGCCCAGGTGTGCCAGCGCCTGCGCCAGCAAGCCGGCGCCCGCCGGGCTGGCGCCTGCCTGCAGCAGGTCGTCCAGTGCTTCGATGGCGTCCGGCAGCTGCTGCAGCAGGGCGTCGAACAGGCGCCGGCCCGGCGGCGGCAGGCTTGGCGCGTCGGTGGTTTCGGCGTCGTCGATGTGCGGCGCTTCCAGCTGCGCCTCGGCATCCAGGCCGTGCTCGAGCAGCCAGCGGCGGGCGGCGCCGAGGCCCGGCGCGGCCAGCTCGAGGTACAGCCGGGCCAACTGCGGCTGCGGCCAGTCACGCACGCGCTCGACGAAGCCGGAAACGATCGCCCAGTGGCCGAAGCGCAACGCGTCCAGCAGGTGGGCCGGGGTATCGCTGCCTTCGCCCAGCACGTCCTGGCTGAGGCTGGCCGGCAGCGGCGTGTCCGGATCGAGCAGGGCGACCAAGTCCCAGCGCCCGGCCCCGGCGGCGTGATCGAGCGCGCTGCGGCCGTCGCTGCCGGTGGCCTTCGGTTCGGCGCCCAGCGCCAGCAGCGTACGCACGACGTCGGCGTGTGCACGCGGCGACTGGCAGGCCAGGATCAGTGCGTCGCGGCCGTGGTTGTCGCGCAGGCCGGCGTCGGCCTGCGCCTCGGCCAGCAACTGCACGATGCCGCCTGCACCGGCGCGTGCCGCTTCCATCAGTGCGCTGCTGCCGTGACGATCGACCAGGTTGACGTCGGCGCCGGCGGCGCACAGCGCACGGGCGATCTGCTCGTGGCCTTCGGCAGCGGCGCTGAGCAGGGCATGCCGATGCCGCGCATCGACCGCGTTGACCGCGGCGCGATGCTTGAGCAGCAGCTTCACGCCTTCCGCATCGTCGTCGGTGACGCCGGCGGCGGCGACCAGCGCCGGCTCGCCGTTGGCCGGCGCCGGCTTGGCGCCGTGCTCCAGCAGGAATTTCGCCAGTGGCCAGTTGGCGGCGTGGCAGGCGGCGGCCAGCGGGCTGATGCCGGCCTTGTTCAGTGCGTCGATCGGCGCGGCCGCGTCCAGCAGCATCGCCGCCACGCCGGCGTCGGCGCTGAGCACGGCACCGTGCAGCGGCGTGTTGCCCTCGGCGTCGCTGACCAACGGGCTGGCGCCGTTGGCGAGCAGGGTCAGCACTGCCTCGGCGCGGCCGTGCCAGCTGTCGCGGGTGGCGGCCAGCAACGGGGTGATGCCGCCGCTGGCGCGGTTGACGTCGGCGCCCTTGGCGATCAGCGCGCGCAGCAGGCGGGTATCGGGCAGCAGTGCGGCCAGCATCAGCACCGGACGCTGGTCGCGCTCGTCGGCGGCCGGCGCGGTGTCCGGATCGGCACCGGCCTCGACCAGCGCCAGCGCGCGCTCGATGTCGCCGTCGCGGGTGGCGGCCAGCAGCGCAGCGGCCTGTTCCGGCGCGCCGGCAGTGCGCTCGCGCTCGCTCAATACCGGGCGCGGCGCGGTGGCCGGTGCGCGATCGGCGCGTCGGCGCGGCTGGTGGCTTTCGCACAGCAGCGCGCGCAGCGTGCGGTTGGCGATCACCAGGCAGCCCAGCGGCAGCAGTACGACGCCGTAGATCGCCAGCGCGGCGATGCGCGGCTCCGGCGGCAGCACGCCGTACAGACCGGTCAGCGCGATCGCGCCGAAGGCCAGCACCAGCAGCGCGAACGCGGCCGGCAGGAAGTGGCTGAAGAAGCGTTCCTCGCGCGACAGGTGGCGGCCGAACGCGATGCTGCGCAAGGTGGCGGTGAAGATCCACGAGCCGTCGCGCTGGCTCGGGTAGGCGTCGTCCCACACGAACACCAGGCCGAACGCCGGCCACAGCCGCCACAGCGTCGCCAGTGCCAGCACCAGCGCCGCGGCCAGCATCAGCGCCGCGCTCAGACTGGGCTCGTGGGTCAGTTGCAGCATCGGCCAGGCGACCAGTGCGAACACCGCCACGGTGTAGCCGGTGAACATCACCAGATGGGCGGCGCCGCGGCGCAGCACGGTGCGACCGAAGCGCGGCTCGGGGTCGAAGCCGATCGCGTGGCAGATCGCCGCCATGGTCAGCGCGTTGGCCAGCAGCAGCGGAACCAGGGTCAGCGGGTGGGTGACCAGAGCGGCGATGGCCACCGCGAGCAGACCGGGAATGAACCAGGCCAGGGCGTGCAGGAACGGGGGGCGGCGGCGCGATTTGGGCTGGGTCATGCAGACAGTATAGAAATCGTTGGCTGTGCAGGCGGTAACCAAGTGTTAACACCGGCGACATGATGCGCGACTCACTCGTCCCGATCATCCCTCGGCGCATGCGTGTAGGCGGGGTGGTTGGCGGTGGCCAGGGTCTCCTGCGGCGGCAGTTGCAGGTGCCAGCCCTGCGTCCGCAGGTGTTCGAGCACTTTCGCTGTGTCCTCGACCGGCAGCTTGC
Organism: Rhodanobacter sp. KK11; assembly: GCF_033345435.1. Classification (NCBI taxonomy): domain Bacteria; kingdom Pseudomonadati; phylum Pseudomonadota; class Gammaproteobacteria; order Lysobacterales; family Rhodanobacteraceae; genus Rhodanobacter; species Rhodanobacter sp. KK11. Next base: position 534,591 of record NZ_JAWPMI010000005.1, on the reverse strand, counting down.
GTTGCTCGTCCAGCCGCACTTCCATCACGAAGCGCAGCTCACCCAACAGCAGCGCCAACGGCTCGGGCAGCGTCTCGAATGCATCGCGCTGCGTCAGCCACAGGTAGCTGTCGGCCTTGCGCAGGCTGGCATAGACGAAACATTGCATGGCGGAACTCGCGGTTAATGGAGGGAAGGCGACGACCGCCGGCGGCGAGGGTAGCAGTACCGACCACGGACTGGCCCCAGTTTGCGCTGGCGGTATGCGACGGCCGCGTTAGTAATTTGTTGCGAACGCACTTGCAACGCCTTGGGCAAGAAGGCAGAGTGCGGCGAAGGCGGTTCAAACGCGCGTATGAAAGTTTGCGCCCGACGCCTGACTGTTTCGACCCGATAACCATCCGACAGGCATTAAGCCTTTCGCAGGAGCCAGTGATGCATCCGTCATTCCGTTCCCTTACGGGCGCTGCCCGTCCCTTGGCGCTCGCCGCGCTCAGCCTCGCGGTTGCAGGTGCCCTGTTCGCCCCCACCAATGCTGACGCCAGCGCCTTCCAGCTGAAGGAAAACAGCGCCAAGGGCCTGGGCCGCGCGTTTGCCGGCGCCACCACCGCCGGCGGCGACGTCTCGGTGGTGGTCAACAACCCGGCGGCGATGAGCGAGCTCGACGGCACCTACTTCCAGGCGGACGTCACCGCGATCAATTTCAGCGCCAAGTTCAAGGGCAGCGCGCATGACGTGCTGGGCCGCCCGATCAGCGGCGGCAATGGCGGCGACGCCGGCACCACCCTGCCGGTGCCCGCGTTTGCGTTCTCCACCAAGGTCAACGACCGCGTGAACGTAGGCTTGGCCTTCGACGTGCCGTTCGGCTTCCAGACCGAATACGACAAGGACTGGATGGGCCGCTACGACGCGGTGAAGACCAAGCTGCAGTCGCTCGATGCCACGCTGTCGGCCTCGTACAAGGTCAACGACCAGTTCAGCCTCGGCGTCAGCGCCATCGCCGAGCGGACCAGCGCCGAACTGACCAACGCGATCAACTTCAACGCGGTGGGCCTGAGCATCCAGCAGGGCATCGGCGCCCAGACGGCTGCCGGCGTGGCGCAGATCCAGGCCGCGGCCCAGGCCGGGCAGATCACGCCGGCCCAGGCCGCCGCGATGATCCAGGCCGCCGTGGCGCAGGGCCAGGCCGCTGCGGCCGGCGTGGCCGCGGTGACCCCGCAGGGCGTGGACGGCTTCGCCCGCGTCAAGGGTGACAGCTGGTCCTGGGGCTGGCAGCTGGGCGGCCTGTGGAAGCCCACCGCGAACGACCGCGTGGGGTTGAACTACCGCTCGCGTATCAGCCATGACATCGAAGGCACTGCGAACTTCACCACCACGGCGGGCTACGACCTGCTGCTGGCCAACCCGCAACTTGCGTCCAGCATCCCGGCATTCCAGCGCACTCCCGGCAAGGCCCGCCTCACCAATCCGGCCGTCGCCAGCCTGAGTTACTGGCATCAGGAGGAGAAGTTCGGCCTGGGCATGGACCTGGCCTGGACGCAGTGGAGCGTGATGCGCCAGCTGACCCTGCACTACGCGAACCCGGGGCAGCCGGATACCTCGCTGCCGTTCAACTGGCGTGATACCTGGTATGCCTCGGTGGGCGGCGACTACTACGTCAACAGCAAGCTGACCCTGCGTGCCGGCGTGGCCGTCGACCAGGCGCCGATGAATGCCGGCAACCGCGATGCGCGCGTGCCCGACGCGGCCCGCCGCATGGCCACCTTCGGCATCGGCTACAAGGCCAGCGAGCAGCTCGAGTTCAACGCTTCGTACGCGCACATCTTCGTCAGCCATGCCGGCGTGAATGGCGCATCGAGCTCGACCAAGGACGTGCTGGCCGGCAGCTTCGACGACTACGGCAACCTGCTCAGCCTGTCGGTGCAGTACAAGTTCTGACCGCTGCGGCAAGCGGAACGTGACAAAGCCTCCCCGCGTGCGGGGAGGCTTTTTGTCGTCTGGTCGCGACGGATGGCGGCAGCGGTCTGCATGCGGCCTGCCGGGCTCATTCCTCGATAACGTCGGCACCGCGTAGCCGCAGGCTCTCGAGGTGATCGCGCATCGTCGCGAGTTGCCCGGGAGAATGGCCCCGCCAGTCGGCCAACTCGCCGACGATGCGCAGCGGATGCCGGCAACGGTACGATCGGGTGGGATTCCCCGGAAACCTCTTGTCGGTGAGGTTCGGATCGTCTTCGATGGGACCGGTCGGCTCCACGATGTAGATTCTGCCGCGAGCCGGTCCGGCCGCCAGCTCGGCGCCCCAGACGGCCGCATCCAGTGTGGCGCTCAGGTAGACGAAGGCCCCCGGTTTCCCCTGGCCATAGTTGGAGGCATGGCCGGGCTTGATGAAGTCGCCCACTGCAAGGTCGGCCTTGGTGCCGTGGTAGTAGGTTTGTGCGTGGCTCACTGTATCGCTCCGGATCCTGCCGTTTCGACAGGCCGGTGATGCTGCATCGGGGGCAGGGCCTTGCTGCAAGGCTCCACGCGCCCTATAAATTGGCAACGGGAGGCGCAATGCCTCCTTTTTCGTTTTTTTTGCCGTGTCCTGGCCGCCGCCGCGCGTGGCCGTTGCGGGCTGACGCGGATCAACCGCGCTTGAGCAGCAGATCGAGCACGCGGCGGAAGCGCGTGCCGTACGGCGGGTCGAGCAGGCCGGCGCCGTTCCAGCGCGCCTGGCGGAACACCGGCTTCATGTGCGAAAAGGTGCGGAAGCCCGCCTCGCCGTGGTAGCCACCCATGCCGGACGCGCCGACGCCACCGAAAGGCAGGCCGTGCTGGGCGATGTGGTACAGCGTGTCGTTGAGCGTGACGCCGCCGGCGTGGGTACGCGCCAGCACGTGGTCGATGCGGGCAGGGTCGCTCTCGAACAGGTACAGCGCCAGCGGGTGCGGGCGGGCGGCGACGTAGGCGATGGCATCGTCCAGCGAGTCGTACGCCACCAGCGGCAGCAGCGGGCCGAAGATCTCCTCGCGCATCACCGCCATGTCGTCGTCGACCTCGGTCAGCAACTGCGGCGGCAGCAGCCGGCGCGCCGGATCCTCGACGGCCCCGCCCAGCGGGTGCACGCGCGCGCCGGCGGCCAGCGCGTCGTCGCGCAGCGCCGCGAGGCGCTGGTACTGGCGGTCGGAGACGATGCTGGCGTACTGCGTGCTCCGCTCCAGCTGCGGGTACATCCGCGCCGCCGCCTTGCCGGCCAGCTCGACGAACTCCGCCATGCGGTTGCGCGGCAGCAGCACGTAGTCCGGCGCGATGCAGGTCTGCCCGGCGTTGACCAGCTTGCCGAACATGATGCGTTTCACCGCGTGCCCGAAGCGCGCGCCGGGGCCGATGATCGCCGGCGACTTGCCGCCCAGTTCCAGCGTCACCGGAGTGAGGTTCGCGGCGGCGGTGCGCATCACGTGGTGGCCGACCGTGGTGGAGCCGGTGAACAGCAGGTGGTCGAACGGCAGGGCGGAGAACACCTGCGCCACCGCGGCGTCGCCGTTCACCGCGACCACTTCGTCGGGCTGGAAATATTTCGCCACCTGCTCGGCGAACAGTGCCGAGAAGCGCGGCGTGAACTCGCTCATCTTCAGCATCGCGCGGTTGCCGGCGGCGAGTGCGTCGACCAGCGGACCGACCGCCAGGTACAGCGGGTAGTTCCACGGCACGATGATGCCGACCACGCCGCGCGGCTGCGGCCGCAACTCGATACGCGCGGGCAGGAACAGCCAGTCGGCGCGGCGCCGGCGCGGCTTCATCCAGCGCCGGCCGTGGGCCAGCGCGTGGCGAATCGCCGACAGGCTGGGGAAGATTTCCAGCAGGTCGGTCTCTTCGCGCGGACGCTGGCCGAAGTCGGCGTCGATCGCCGCGGCGAACGCCGCGCGCTGTTCGAGCAGCATCTTCTCCAGCGCGCGCAGGCGCCGAGCGCGAGTCGGCCAGGTCGGCATCGGCTCGTGCGCCTGCGCTTCGCGCAGGCACTGCAGGTCGGCGGTGAGTGGGTCGTTGTCGGTCATGGAACTCTCAGAATTTCGCCCGCAACTCCACGCCCACCATGCGCGGCGGCGTGATGCTGGCGTACGGGGTGCCGAACACGCTGGCGGAGATGTTGCTTACACCCGTGACGTAGCGCTTGTCGAACACGTTGTTGGCATAGACCGCGACGCCCCAGTGATCGTTCGCCGAACTCCAGTCCAGCCGTGCATCGGTGCGTTGCTGGCGGCTGCCGGTGCTGAAGTTCGGGCTGATCTGGCAGGTGCCCTGCAGCTGCGAGTCGCGGTTGCAGCGCGATTCGCCGCGGAACGCGTGGTTGAGGTTGAACGCGAGGTTGCCGCCGGCCACCGCGTGCCAGGTGTAGCCGAGGCTGGCGGCGAAGGAGAACTTCGGCTCGCCGGTAGGCTGGCCCGACAGGTCCACGCCGGAGGCCGCCACGGCCTTGCTGTAGGTGGCGTCGATGTAGGCGCCGGTGAAGCCCAGCTGCAGGTCGGCCAGCGGTTGCCATTGCAGTTCCAGTTCCGCTCCGCGTGCTTCCTGGTCGGTGCTGTTGACCAGGTAGCGCGGCACGCCGGAGCCGGCGGTGTTCGGGTCCAGGGTCAGTGCCTGGCGGTTGCTGTAGACGTAGCGGTAGACCGAGCCGTTGAGCAGCAGGTGCTGGTCGGGGAACACCGTCTTCAGGCCGGCCTCGTAGTTCCACACCTTTTCCGGCTCGAAGCGCGAACCCACCTGCACGCTGTTGTAGCCGCCGGCCTTGTAGCCCTTGGTGACCGAGACATAGCCCATCACGTCCGGAGTGAACTTGTAGTCGAGCACGGCGCGCGGGCTGAAGTCGCTCCAGCTGTTGCTGAACTGCACCGGGATGCCGATCGCGTCGGTGAAGATGATGTTGCTGCCGAACGCGGCCAGCGCGTACTGCGCCTCGGGCGGCAGCATGTCGATCACGCCGGCCTGCGCCAGCCCGGCGACGGTGGCGTCGAACTCGTCGGCACGGCGCGGCATGTTGTACCAGGAGAAGGTTTTCTGGTCGCGCGTGTAGCGGATGCCGGTGGTGAGGTTGAGCCGGTCATTGAGGTGCCAGATCACGTCGCCGAACGCGGCGTAGGCCTTGAAGCGGCCGGTGTTGCTGATCGCCTCGTGCCACGGGTCGCCGAGCAGGGTATACGGCAGGCCCATCGCGGCCAGGCCGTTGCTGATGTCGGTCAGCGGATGGCCCACGCCCATCACGTTGGCGGCGAGGGTGTCGAGGCTGTCGGTGAACACGTTGGTCTGGCTGGTCTGGCGGGCGCGCTCGTCGTAGTAGCTGGCGCCGCCCACCCAGTCCATCAGGCTGTTGCTGCCGCTGAACTTGAACTCCTGGTACCAGCTGGTGTTGCGCTCGAGGTTGGCGGTGTCGAGGTAGCTGACGATGTGGTTGGTGCCGTCGTAGTCGCCGAGGTTCTCGGTGTTGAAGTGGCGCCAGGCGGTGGTCGAGACCAGGCTGCCCCAGGCGAACGAATGGTCCACGCTGAGGGTGGCGCCGTCGAACTTGCGCTTCTCCACTGCGCCGACTGCGTCGTTGTAGAGCGGCGCATGCAGCGGGTTCAGGTAGTTCGCCGGATCGGCCGGGTACGGCGGGCGTTGGTTGGTGTCGTTCGACAACGGGATCAGGCCGATCGCCGGCTTCGGCAGCTGCTTGAGGTTCTCGTGGTCCCACGACAGCAGCACGCGGGTGTCGTCGGAGAGATTCCAGCGCCACACCGTGCGGGTGCCGAAATCACGGTCGCCGCCGTAGGTCTTGCCGCTGGCCTGGTCCTTGATCCAGCCGTCGCTGCGGTTGCTGTAGCTGCTGAAGCGCAGCGCCATATCGTGGTTGAGCGGCACGTTGACCAGGCCGTCCAGATACTGCCGGCCGTAGTTGCCCGCGCGGGCGCGCACGCGGCCTTCGAAATGGTCGCTCGGCTCGTTGGTGACGATCGAGATCGCGCCGGCGGCGGCGTTGCGGCCGAACAGGGTGCCCTGCGGGCCCTTCAGCACCTCGATCCGCTGGATGTCGTTGAACGCCAGCAGTGCGGCGCCGGAGCGCGCGGAATAGACGCCGTCGATGTACACGCCCACGGCCGACTCGGTGCCGATGCCGAAGTCGTCGGTACTGATGCCGCGCAGCTGGTAGCTCGGCTGGGTCGGCTGGTCGCCGCCGACGACCAGGCCGGGCACGAACAGGCTCATCTTGCTGAGGTCGGTGGCGGCCAGCATGTCCACCTGCCTGGCGGTGACGATCTGCAGCGGGATCGGTACCTCCTGCATTTCCTGCGAGCGACTCTGCGCGGTCACCGTGATCTTGCCGAGCTGGGTGACGTCCTTGGTGGTCGCGGCGGTGCCGGCCGCGTCCTGCGCCGGCGCATCGGCGCCGAACGCGGGCAAGGGACTGCCCAGCAGCAGGATGGTGCCGCCCAGCAGCAGCCGGCGCAGGCTGATCGAGAGTGGACGCTGACGCATGCTCATTCGGTGCTCTCCCCTTGCATCGGATCGCGCGGCTGCGGGCAGCCGCGCACAGGTGTCGTGGTGGAATCAGTGGATCGCCACGCAGCTCCCCGGCTGCGCCGCGATCCACGCCTTGATCAGCGCCACGCCTTCGCGGTGTGCGGTACTGCGGCCGATCTCCGGCATCATCACGCCAGGCACGGTCGAGGCCATCCGGTACGGCAGGATCGAGGCGTCCGGCTGGCCCGGCACGATGTCGAAGAAGTGGTCGCCGGTGCCCTGGCCGGCCGCGGTCGGCGGCTTGCAGATGCCGAGGTGGCGGTCTTCCGGCGTGGCGGCGTCGAGGCTGAGGCCGGTGGTGTTGGCCGCGCCGTTCGCGTTGTGGCAGTGGCCGCAGTTGATGTCGAGGTAGGCGCGTGCGCGGGCGTCCAGGCTGGCGTGGGCGTCTTCCCAGTTCGCGTCGCGCGGCACGTCGGCCAGCGCCGGCAGACCGCTGAGGTAGCCGAGCTTCGCCAGGTGTTCGAGCTGGTTCGCGCTGCCGTCGGCGTAGTGGTAGTCCTTGTTGATGTGGCGTGCCTTCGGCCCGATCGGGTGCACCTTGCGGTCGATCCAGTCCTGCGCGTGGCAGCTCTGGCACTGGCTCTCGTCCGGCACCACGTAGTTGAAGTCCTCGCGCGCGTGGTCCGCGCCGACCAGGGTCAACGGCAGCACCGCGCCGGTGCGCGCCAGGGTGGCTTCGGTCTGCGCCTCGTTCCACACGTACGGGATCGCCGCCCAGCCGTCCTTGCGATGCACCAGGATGCGCGTCTCGATCAGGCGCACGTTCGCCATGTCCAGTCCCTGGCCGGCGAAGTCGCGCGAGTAGTCGTCGTTGCGCGCCACGTCGCCGGGTTTTCCGTCGGCTGCGCGCGGGTAGTAGAACGTCTTGCTGATCACCGTGCCGACCGGGAAGTCCAGCGTGTCGGTGGGGTGGTATTTCGCCGACGTGCCCCTGGGCATCCACACCGTGCGCAGCTTGTGCGCGTAGTCGGTGAACAGCGGCGTGTTGAGGTCGTACGGCACCACGCCGTCGTTGAGTTGCAGCTTGCCGCCGTGCACCTCGACCACGTGCCAGTCGCTGAGCTTCGCCGGGCGGCCGTCGGCGTGGAACGCCACCGGCGGCATGCCGCGCTGGCAGCCGGCCAGCAGCAACAGTGCCAGCATGCAGGCGGCGGCCTTCATCAATTTCATGCCTTCGGTTCCGGATCCAGCACCACCGGCGGCAGTTTCGGCAGCGTGCACTGGTAGCGCTTCATGTCGGAATCGGGGTTCTTGTAGTCGTGCGGACCGTCGGCGTTGACCACGCCATTGACGTCCTGGATGCAGATGCGGTCGTCCGCCGGCGGCAGGCCGTCGACCAGGCTTTTCGGATCGACGTAGCCGTCCCACAGCACGTCCGGGAAGTGGCCGTTGAGGCCGTACATCGCGGTCTTGAGCGTCTTCAGCTTGATCCCGTCCGGGGAGTCGCCGCCGCCCTTCAGCCGGTTGCCGTAGATGAAGATGCCCTTCGGGTACGGGTTGTAGTTCGGCGACACGCCGCGGGTGTTGTAGTAGTTGGTGGAGAAATAACTGGCGACGATCAGGTTCGCGGTCCGGTGGTCGGCGATGTCGTTGTCGAAGATCTCCACTTTGTCGTTGGAGTTCACCACCACGCCGGAGCCGGCCGGCACGCTGGCCACTGCGGCGCCCTTGGCGGCGAAGTTGTCGGTGTTGTTGGCGTATACCTTGTTCCTGAACACGCGGGTGCTGTGGCCTTCCTGCGACAGGTTCGGCATGTTGAACACCAGGATGCCGCCGGTGTTGTTGGTGGCGGTGTTGCCGTAGACGTCGGCATGCACCGAGTTCTCGATCTCCACGCCGGCCACGTTGTACTCGGCGCGGTTGTTGCGCACGATGATGTTGTCCGACTGCCCCACGTAGATGCCGGCGTCGGAGGCGCCGATCACCACCGAGTCCTCGATCAGCACGTTGTGCGTCTTCACCGGGTACAGGCCGTAGGCGCCGTTGCTGGTCTTCGGGCCGCCGGTCCATTCCACGCGCACGCCGCGGATGGTGATGTTCTTGCCCTGGTTGATCTTCAGCGCGTCGCCCTTGGTGTCTTCCAGCGCCAGGTTCTCGATGGTGAAGTCGCTGGCGTTCACCAGCAGGCCTTCCGGCCCCACCACCTGACCCTTGAACGACAGCACGGTCTTGTCCATGCCGGCGCCGCGGATGGTGACGCCGTCGGTGCGCAGGCTGAGGCCGCGCTTGAGCGCGTAGTGGCCGGCCGGGATCTCGATCACGCTGCCGGGCTTGGCGTCCAGCAGTTGCTCCTGCAGCTTCGCCTCGAAGCTGGCGTCGCCGGCGGCCTGCGGTGGCGGTTCGGATTTGCCGCAGCCGGCGAGCGCCGCGCCGAGCGCGACCGTGATGAAAAGCTTGCGCATGATCGTGAACTCCCCGATTCGGACCGGATGCCGCGAGTGGGCCCACTGTCCCGCAATCCGCTGCCAAGGGGGAGGGCAAAACGGCCAGTGACTGGGGGGCAAAACGGCCAGAAGGGCGAAACCGGCCAGTCAGCCCACGGTGCGGCGGGCATCCTGCGGCGGCATCCCGGTCCAGCGCTTGAACGCGCGGCGGAACTCGCGCGGGTCGCTGAAACCGACCTCGTTGCCGACCTGGGCCACGCTCAGCGTGCCGGCCTGCAGCAATTGCAGCGCGCGTTCGGCGCGCACGCGATCGTGGATCTCGCGGAAGATGCGCCCGCTCTCGGCCAGCTTGCGCCGCAGCGAGCGCTCGCTGAGGTTGAGCGTGCGCGCCACCTCGTTGAGCTTCGCCGGTTGCGGCAACTGGTTGCGCAGCAGCCGCTCCACTGCGGCGACGATTTCCTGGTGCGGCTCGCCGCCGTCCGGGGTGCGTTGCTGCGCGCACAGAGCCAGCGCCTGTTTCGCGGTAAGCGGGTTGTAGCCGGGCAGCGGACGGGCCAGCCACTGGGTATCGAGAACCAGCCGGTTGCGTGTCGCGCCGAAGCGCACCGCACATTCGAACAGTGCGGCGTATTCCGCGGCGTAGGACGGCTGCGGGTAGGCAAATTCGGCGCGCAGCGGGCGCAATTCCGCTCCGACCAGTTCGCGCGCGATCATCAGGCAGCTGGCGAACAATTCCTCGCAGAAGAACGGCATCAGTTCGGTGTCGCCGAAGCGCGGCCAGGCCACCAGCGCCACCTCGCGCTCGCCGGCCGGTTCCACGCCGACGTCGAGCAGGCAGCCGCAGATCTTGTGGTGGGCGATACCGGCGAGCATCGCGTCGCCCAGCGTGCGCGAGGTCATCATGGCCAGGCCGAGCAGGCCGAAGCCGCCGATGGTGCCCTCGCGGCCAATGCGCAGGCCCGCGTCTGGCACGTCCAGCGCGGCCAGTGCGCGCCGCACAAAGCCGTGCGCCTGCCGGTAGGAAACCCGCAGCGCGGGGTCGGCGATCTGGGTGCGGCTGAGTCCGAGCCCGGCGAACCAGGAGCGGCTGTCGATGCCGCGCGCATCCGCCAGCTGCACCAGGTAAAGCAGCTTGTTCGGCGGAAACTCCGCCGCGGTGTAGCGCGGGTCGTCCGCCGCCAGTACGGGGGCGGCGGGGCGGATCATTTCAGCGGGGCGTGCCATCGTGCGATTGCTCCGGCGCGGTGGGCCGGTCGTCGTGCCGGCGCCGTCGCCTGTTCTAACACGCAATCGTCGCCGCCCGCTTGCGCGATGCACAAGCGGGCGGCGAGGTGGTACTCATTCGCCGATGGTCAGCAGCGAAGCGTTGCCGCCGGCGGCGGTGGTGTTGATGGTGAGCGTGCGCTCGCTGGCGAAGCGCAGCAGGTAGTGCGGGCCACCGGCCTTGGGGCCGGTGCCGGACAGGTTCTCGCCGCCGAATGGCTGCACGCCGACCACTGCACCGATCTGGTTGCGGTTGACGTAGCAGTTGCCGACGCGGGCATGGCTGCTGATGTAGTCGACGGTGTCGTTGATGCGGCTGTGGATGCCGAGGGTGAGGCCATAGCCGGTGGCGTTGATCTGCTCGACCACCCGGGGCAGTTCGCTGCCCTTCCAGCGCACGATGTGCAGCACCGGGCCGAACACCTCGCGGGTCAGCGTGGCCAGCGCGGGGATTTCGTAGGCGCGCGGGGCGAAGAAGGTGCCGTGGGCGGCGACATCCGGGTCGAGCTTGGCCTCGGCGATCAGCCTGGCTTCCTTGTCCATGCGCGTGGCGTGGTCGACCAGGATCTGCTTGGCATCCTCGTCGATCACCGGGCCGACGTCGGTGGAGAGCTGGCCGGGGTCGCCCACCTTCAGCTCGGCCATCGCGCCGGCGAGCATGCCGATCACCTTGTCGGCGATGTCTTCCTGCACGAACAGCACACGCGCGGCCGAGCAGCGCTGGCCGGCGGACTGGAACGCCGAGGCGATCACGTCCTTGACGATCTGCTCGGGCAGCGCGGAGGAGTCGGCGATCATCGCGTTCTGGCCGCCGGTCTCGGCGATCAGCGCGGCGATCGGCGCGTTGCGTGCAGCCAGTGCGCGATTGATCGCCCAAGCGGTTTCAGTGGAGCCGGTGAAGGCGACGCCGGCCACGCGCGGATCCTTGGTGAGCGCCGCGCCGACCACGGCGCCGTCGCCGGGAAGGTATTGCAGCACGGCCTCGGGCACGCCGGCCTCGTGCAGCAGCTTGATTGCCGCATAACCGATCAGGCTGGTCTGCTCGGCGGGCTTGGCGATCACGCTGTTGCCGGCGGCGAGCGCCGCGGAAACCTGGCCCAGGAAGATCGCCAGCGGGAAGTTCCACGGGCTGATGCAGACGAACACGCCGCGGCCGTTCAAGAACAGCTGATTGCTCTCGCCGGTCGGGCCGGGCAACTGTTCGGGCTGGCCGAACAGGCGGCGCGCCATCGTCGCGTAGTAGCGCAGGAAGTCGGCGGCCTCGCGGATTTCGGCGATGGCGTCGGGTAGGCTCTTGCCCGCCTCGCGTACGCACAGTGCGATGAACTCGGCGCGGCGCGTTTCGAGCTGCTCGGCGGCGTGTTCGAGGATCGCGGCGCGGCTGGCCGCGGGCAGGCGGTCCCAGTCGGGCTGGGCGGCGACGGCGTTGGCCAGCGCCTTGTCGACGGTGGCGGCAGTGGCGTAGGTGCAAGTACCGACAGTTTGGCGTCGATCAGCGGGATTTGTTACGGAGAACGATTCGCCACCCAGGGACTTTCCGTCAGCCAAGATTTGATCACTTCCCGGAACGAGCGGATATGCGAACCAAGGTTTTCCGGTGGCTGCGTTGACGGCCTCGGCAAGGGCCTTCAGTTCGTTGTCGTTGGAGAAGTTGATGCCCATGGAATTTTTCCGCAGTTCGCCAAAGAGGTTGACCGGCAAGGGGATGCGCGGGTGGGGAATGGAGGCGAAGCGGCGCACCGTCTCGCACGGGTCGGCCACCAGTTCGCGCACCGGCAGCGTCTCATCCACCACGCGGTTGACGAAGCTGGTGTTGGCGCCGTTTTCCAGCAGGCGGCGCACCAGGTACGGCAGCAGGTCCTCGTGGGTGCCGACCGGTGCGTAGACGCGGCAGGGCACGTTCAACTTGTCGACGCCGATCACCTCGGCGTAGAGGTCGGTGCCCATGCCGTGCAGGCGCTGGAACTCGAACGGGCGGCCGCGCGCGATGTGGTGCACGGCGGCGATCGAGTGCGCGTTGTGGGTGGCGAACTGCGGGTAGACCAGCTCGATGCCTGCATCGAACAGCTTGCGCGCGCAGGCCAGGTAGGAGACGTCGGTGTTCGGCTTGCGCGTGTACAGCGGGTAGCCGGCCAGGCCTTGTTCCTGCGCGCGCTTGATCTCGGCGTCCCAGTAGGCGCCCTTCACCAGGCGCACGTACCAGCGGCGCCCGGACGCGCGCGCCGTCTCGACCAGCCAGTCGATCACGAACGGGGTGCGCTTCGAGTAGGCCTGGATCACGATGCCGAGGCCGTTCCAGCCTTCGAGTGACGGGTGGGCGAAGACGTCGCCGATGATGTCCAGCGAGAGTTCGAGGCGGTCGGCTTCCTCGGCGTCGACGGACAGCGCGATGCCCTGCTTCATCGCCAGCTGCGAGAGCTCCAGCAGCTTGGCGGTGAGCATGCGGCGCGCGTCCTCGCGCTTGGCCACCTCGTAGCGCGGGTGCAGCGCGGACAGCTTCACCGAGATCGACGGCGCGTCGGTGTGGTTGGCGAACGGGCCGCGCGCACCGATCGCGGCGATCGCGCGGCGGTAGTCTTCCTGATAGCGCTCGGCGGTCTCGGCGGTGAGCGCGGACTCGCCCAGCATGTCGTAGGAGTAGCGGTACACCGCGTATTCCTTCTTCGCGCAGCGGTCCAGTGCCTCGTCGATGCTGCGGCCCATCACGAACTGGTGGCCCATGATGCGCATGGCCTGGCGCACCGCGAGGCGGATCGCCGGCTCGCCGGCGCGACCGGCCAGGCGCTTCAGCGCGCCGGTGAAGTCGCGGCGGGTCTCCTCGGCGAGATTGACCAGCCGGCCGGTGAGCATCAGGCCCCAGGTCGAGGCGTTGACGAACAGCGACTCGCTCTGGCCCAGGTGCTTCTTCCAGTCCGCGTCGCCGAGCTTGTCGCGGATCAGCTTGTCGGCGGTGGCCTTGTCGGGGATGCGTAGCAGCGCCTCGGCCACGCACATCAAGAGCACGCCTTCCTCGGAGGAAAGGTCGTACTGGCGCATGAAGGATTCCACTGCGCTCTGGTCCCCTGCACGTGCACGCACGCGCGTGACCAGGCCGGCGGCGACGTCGATCACCTGTTCGCGCTCGGCGGGCGGCAGGGTGGCCTGGACGAGCAGGTCGTTGACGGCTTCGGTTTCGTCGCGCAGCCAGGCAGCGGTGATGCGTGCGCGTGCGGGTGTGGCGTCGGCGGGAAGTTCGGGGCGGAGAATGGGTTGGGTCACGGGCTCGTCACTGGGATTGGCGGACGCGAAGGGGAACGCCGGATTGTACGCGTGCCGCGCAATCCGCGGGAGCCGCAGCCTCGTGGAAGCGCGTCGTGCCGGTGCAACACGATTCCCTGATCCAGGTCAAGCCGGTGCGACATTCTTGCCCGTTGCGCCGCCGCGGCCTATTATTCCGGCGTTCCAGGCACGCCGGGTCTCCATGATCGTGCTTCGACCAGCTACCGCCGGCTTGCCCCGCGTGACGATGTGGCTCAAGCCCAACCGCACGCTCAGCCGGCGCGGTTTGCGTCGGCTGATCGTGGTTCTGGTAGCGCTGGTGCTGATGACGGCTGGGCTGGGTGCGTGGCAGGGGAATGTGTTCGCTCCGCTGTTTGCCCTGGTGGAATCCGCCGCCGTGGCCATCGCCTTGAGCGTGGCCTGGCGGGCTGGCGGGCGTAGTGAGCGCATCACCCTCGACGCCGCGTCGCTGGAGGTGCAATCCCTGCCTGGCCGGCGGCGCATGCGTTTCCAGTCGTACTGGGTGCGCGTGCTGCTGGAGCCGGGCGATGGGCGCCAGCGGCTGTTGCTGTCGTCGCATGGACGCGAGTTGGAGATCGGCGCCTTCCTGGCGGAACAGGAGCGCGCTGCGCTGTCGAAGAAACTCATGGTGCTGCTGGCCGACTTCAACCAGCCGCGCAAGTAGGTTCAACAAAGGTGCAAGACATGACATCTGGCGGCAACAGGCGATCATTCACGGCAGCGGCGGCCCTCGCCCTGGCATCGTTCGGCGGCGCGGCGCTGGCCGCCCCGGGTCCGTGGCAGTTGAACATGGAGCGCGGCGCGAGCACCTGGTCGCAGGTGCCCTACCATCTCAACAACGTGGCGCTGGCCGTGTGCACGGTGATCGGCGTGCTGGTGTTCGGCGCCATGTTCATTGCCATTTTCCGTTTCCGCAAATCGCGTGGCGCGGTGGCCGAGAAGTGGTCGCACAACACCATGGTGGAGGTGGTCTGGACCACCATCCCGGTGCTGATCCTGATCACCCTGGCCTATCTGGCCACCAGCGGCCTCACCTCCTGGGCCGACACCACCGGTTCGCAGATGACCGTCAAGGTCACCGGCTACCAGTGGAAGTGGCGCTACGACTACGTCGATTACATGGGCAAGTCGATCGACAAGGTCGGCTTCATGTCCAAGCTCGACGCGCGCAGCGACCAGACGCGCCAGCTCGGTTCGAACATGGACCCGTACGCGGTCAAGGTCGGCGACGAAAACACCTACCTGCTGGACGTCGACAAGCCGCTGGTGGTGCCGGTCGACACCAAGATCCGCTTCGTGATCACCAGCGGCGACGTGATCCACTCCTGGTGGGTACCGGCGACCGGCTGGAAGATCGACGCGATCCCCGGAATCATCAATGCGGCCTGGGCCAACTTCACCACGCCGGGCACCTATCGCGGCCAGTGCGCCGAACTGTGCGGCCAGGACCACGGCTTCATGCCGATCGTGGTGGAGGTGAAGTCCAAGGCCGATTTCGCCAAGTGGCTGGCCGAGCAGGAGGCGGGTTCCGCAGCGCCTGCCCCGGCGCCGCAAACCGCACAGGTCGCCGCTCCGGCCGCCGGCAAGCAGGGCTGAGGCCGCCGGCCGGTCCGGCACGGTTTTTTTGCAGTCGCATTCCATATCCAGGTTAGAGGTGCAAGGCCATGTCCTACGCAGCCACCCATGATCAGCACGACGATCACCACGGCGCGCCGAAAGGTTTCTTCCAGCGCTGGTGCATGTCCACCAACCACAAGGACATCGGCACGCTGTATCTGATTTTCTCGCTGACGATGCTGTTCATCGGCGGCAGCTTTGCCATGCTGATCCGTGCCGAGCTGTTCAAGCCGGGCATGCAGCTGATGCAGCCGTATTTCT
This sequence comes from Rhodanobacter sp. KK11, assembly GCF_033345435.1. Lineage (NCBI taxonomy): Bacteria > Pseudomonadati > Pseudomonadota > Gammaproteobacteria > Lysobacterales > Rhodanobacteraceae > Rhodanobacter > Rhodanobacter sp. KK11. The sequence continues at coordinate 519,274 of NZ_JAWPMI010000005.1, read as the reverse complement.
TCAACGAAATGACCGCCATGCACGCGCTGGTGATGATCTTCGGCGCGATCATGCCGGCCTTCGTCGGCCTCGGTAACTGGATGATCCCGTTGATGGTCGGCGCGCCGGACATGGCGTTGCCACGCATGAACAACCTGTCGTTCTGGATCCTGCCGTTCGCGTTCCTGCTGCTGCTGTCCACCTTGTTCATGCCCGGCGGCGCGCCGGCCGGCGGCTGGACCATGTACCCGCCGCTGTCGCTGCAGAGCGGTTCGCTGGCCTACGCGGTGTTCGCCATCCACCTGATGGGCATCAGCTCGATCATGGGCGCGATCAACATCATCGCCACCATCCTCAACATGCGCGCGCCCGGCATGGACCTGATGAAGATGCCGGTGTTCGTGTGGAGCTGGCTGATCACCGCCTTCCTGCTGATTGCCGTGATGCCGGCGCTGGCCGGTGCGGTGACCATGCTGCTCACCGACAAGTACTTCGGCACCAACTTCTTCAACCCGGGCGGCGGCGGCGACCCGGTGCTGTACCAGCACATCTTCTGGTTCTTCGGCCACCCCGAGGTGTACATCATGATCCTGCCCGCGTTCGGGATCATCTCGGAGATCGTGCCGACCTTCGCGCGCAAGCCGATCTTCGGCTACAAGGCGATGGTGTTCGCGATCGCCTGCATTGCGTTCCTGTCGTTCATCGTGTGGGCGCACCACATGTTCGCGGTGGGTCTGCCGCTGGGCGCCGAAGTGTTCTTCATGTACGCCACCATGCTGATCTCGGTGCCGACCGGCGTGAAGGTGTTCAACTGGGTGGCGACCATGTGGGGCGGCTCGATGACGTTCGAGACGCCGATGCTGTTCGCCATCGCGTTCATCATCCTGTTCACCATCGGCGGCTTCTCGGGCCTGATGATGGCGCTGGTGCCGGCCGACTTCCAGTATCACGACACCTACTTCATCGTGGCGCACTTCCACTACGTGCTGGTGACCGGTGCGCTGTTCGCGATCATCGGTGCCGCGTACTACTGGATGCCGAAGTGGACCGGCAACATGTACAGCGAGTTCTGGGGCAAGGTGCATTTCTGGAACAGCGTGATCTGGGTCAACGTGCTGTTCTTCCCGCAGCACTTCCTCGGCCTGGCCGGCATGCCGCGCCGCATCCCCGACTACAACGTGGCGTTCGCCAACTTCAACATGATCAGCTCGATCGGCGGCTTCCTGTTCGGCGCCACCCAGCTGATCTTCGTGGGCGTGCTGATCCACTGCGCGTTCTTCTCGAAGAAGAAGGCCACCGATCGCGTGTGGGAAGGGGCCAAGGGCCTGGAGTGGACCATCCCGTCGCCGGCGCCGCACCACACCTTCGAGGTACCGCCGGTGATCAACGACGACGAACTGGCTCACGGCCACGTCAACGACTGATCGACCATCCGTCATGCCGGCTGCGCGGCCGGCATGACCACGGGAGCAAAGCGACATGGCGCAGCAGACGATTCATGCGGCAACGGCCCAGCCAGACGGGAAAGCCCGTCGCAGCGTGCGGCGCACGGTGACGATCCTTGCCGTGGTCGCGCTGGCGGTCTACCTGTCGACGTTCCTGCAGATTCTGCTGATGAAATAGCGTTCCACGTTTTCCTCAACCGGCCGGATCGACGGCCGGCGTGCAGTTCCCCGGTCGGCGTGACGGGGCAAAAGTCATCAAGAGAAATCCACGGGGTTACACCATGGGTCAGCAACACGACGCTTACTTCGTACCGGCCAAGAGCCAGTGGCCGATTGTGGCCGCAGTGGTCATGTTCATCACCGTGTTGGGTGCCGCGCACTGGCTGAACGCGGAGCCCGGTGAGGCCGGCTTCGGCAAGTCCGTGCTGACCATCGGCGTGATCGGCGTGCTGGGCATGTTCTTCGGCTGGTTCCGCTCGGTGATCAACGAATCGCTGGCCGGCAGCTACAACCGCCAGGTGGACACCTCATTCCGCATGGGCATGATGTGGTTCATCTTCTCCGAGGTGATGTTCTTCGGCGCCTTCTTCGGCGCGCTGTTCTACGTGCGCATGTTCTCGGTGCCGTGGCTCGGCGGCGAAGGCCACGGCGCGCTGACCCACCAGTTCCTGTGGAGCGACTACGTGGCGGCCTGGGGCGCCAACGGCGGCAACGGCCCGGAGCAGGCCGGCGGCGCCTTCCGCACCGTGCCTGCGTGGGGGCTGCCGCTGCTGAACACGCTGATCCTGCTCACCTCCAGCGTTACCGTGACGATCGCGCACCACGCGCTGCGCGCCGGCCACCGCGGCAAGATCCTGCTGTTCCTCGGCCTGACCGTGCTGCTGGGCGCCACCTTCCTGTATTTCCAGGCGCACGAGTACATCGAGGCCTACGAGGAACTGAACCTGACCCTGCACAGCGGCGTCTACGGTTCGACCTTCTTCCTGCTCACCGGTTTCCACGGCCTGCACGTGACGCTGGGTACGATCATGCTGGCGGTGATCTGGCTGCGCGTGCTGAAAGGCCACTTCAACAAGGACCACCATTTCGGCTTCGAGGCGGTGGCGTGGTACTGGCACTTCGTCGACGTGGTCTGGCTCGGCCTGTTCATGTTCGTCTACATACTTTGACGCGAGGTCCCTCTCGCGAGGAGCGAGACCGGCCATCGGGCAACTGCTCCTGCGTTGCCTCAACTCGGGCATCCATGCCCTTGCCATGGCCGGACTGGTTTGACTTCACGCGACGTCGTGTCGCGGAAGGCAGAGATCAAAAACCGGCCATCCCTGGCCGGACTCTTCAAGAAGGCGTCGCTCCGGTCGAGTTCAAATGCGAAGAAGCCCGCCGGATGGCGGGCTTCTTCGTTTGGCGGGGAACAGTCAGTGCGTGGTGGCGGTTACAATCACTGGCCGACGTCGTGCGGGTGCAGCCAGCCCATCCAGATGCCGAATGCGACCATGGCGATGAACACCAGCGACAGGCCGATGCGCCGGGTCAGTGCCCATACCGTGCGCCGATCGTCGTCCTTGTCGGTCATCATGAAGTACAGCGCCTGGCCGAGACTGAAGATCACCACCAGCAGCACCACGACCAGCGCAATTTTATAGATGGTTTCCACGTGATTGATCCGATCCGGTTTGACATGGCGAGTATAGCGGCCGCCGGCAGGCACCCGACGTGAGCGGATTCCGTCGCCCTTCGTGGTGGGCGCTGCTGCTGACTGCGGCTGGAGCGTTGCTGTTCGTGCGTCTGGGCATCTGGCAGCTGCATCGTGCCGACTTCAAGGACGCGCTTCTGCGACGCTATGCCGCGGCCGCTGCGGCGCCGCTGCAGGACTTTGCCGGGGTGGCCGACGCGCCGCCGGCGGATGGCTTCCCGCGGGTGAAGGTCGATGGCCACTACCTGGCCGACCGCATGTACCTGCTGGACAACCCGAAGCACGACCGCCGCGGCGGCGTGCAGGTGTACGCGCCGCTGGCGCTGGATGGCCGCGCGTCGTTGCTGCTGGTCGATCTCGGTTTCCTGCCCGGCAACGGCAGCGACAAGCCGCCCCAGGTGCCGCCGCTGCCGACCGGCAGGGTGAGCCTGCAGGGGCTGTACGTGCCGCCGCCGCCGGTCGGTTTCGAGATGGGCGGCAATGCGCTGGCGCGGCAGACGCAATGGCCGAAGAGCGCGATCTTCCTGGATCCCGCGCAGGTCGCCGCCGACCTCGGGCGGCCGTTGTATCCGCGCGTGCTGGCGCTGGACCCCGACCCGGCGGCGATCTACGAGCGTGAGCGCAACCTCGATTTTTCCTCGATGCCGCCGGCGCGGCATCGGGCCTATGCGTTCCAGTGGTTCACCTTCGCGCTGGCCGCGGTGGTGATCCTGCTGGTCGTGCATCGCAAGCGCAAGCCGCGCCGCTCCGATTCCACCAAGGTCGATGAGAACCGATGAAAGCTGCTGACCCTGCCACCGTGCGCAAGAGCCGACTCTTCCTGCTGCTGATCGTGCTGGCGTTCGTCGCGCCGATGATCGTCGCCGGCCTGCTCAGCTGGAGCGGCTGGCAGCCGGGCACCAAGGGCAACGGCGAGCCGATCCTGCCGCAACGCAACTTCGTCGACGAGCGGTTGCGCGTGCAGCTGGCGGATGGCCAGCCCTACGCCTGGCGCGACAGCCAGCCGCGGCTAACCCTGGTGGCGTTGGCCGGCCCCGACTGCGCCGCGCACTGCCTGGCCACGCTGACCAGCATGGCCGCGGCGCGGGTCACCCTGAACCGCAACCAGTCGCGCCTGCGCCTGCTTTACCTGGGCACGCCGCCCGTGGATGACGCGCGCGACGGCATGCGCAACTACTGGCAGCTCGGCACCGACGTCGACGGCAAGCTGGCCGGGTTCCGGCCGAGCGCGCCGGACAGCGTGAGCGCGCTGCTGGTGGAATCCAACGGCACCGCGTTGTCGCTGTATCGCGCCGGCTTCGATCCGTCCGGGCTGCGCAAGGACCTGCAGAAGGTGATCAAGTGATGCCGCCGCGCTCCCTGCAACTATTGCGCTGGCTGGCGTTGTTCGCGGCGGTGTTCGCGTTCGGGCTGGTGATGTTCGGCGCGTTCGTGCGGCTGTCGAACGCCGGCCTGTCCTGCCCGGACTGGCCGACCTGCTACGGCCAGGTGACCTGGCCGCAGCACGCGCAGGCGGTGGCGCATGCCGACGCGGCGTTCCCGGATCGCCCGTTCGAGGCGCACAAGGCCTGGCGCGAGCAGGTGCATCGCTTCCTTGCCGGCACACTCGGCGTGCTGGTGCTGGCGCTGGCGCTGCTGGCCGGCTGGCGCCGGCGCGGTACGCTGCTGGCGGTGCTCGCCGGTGCCGTGTTCGCGGCTCTCGGCGTGGGTCTGTACATGCGTGGCGAGCACCTGTGGTCATCCGCGCTGGCGGCTTGCGCGATTGCGCTGCCGCTGATCGCCGCGATCCGGCTGCCGCGTTCCGGCGCCTGGAAAATCTGCGTGCTGGCGCTGGCGGTGATCATCTTCCAGGCGATGCTCGGCATGTGGACGGTGACCTTGCTGCTCAAGCCCATCGTGGTGATGGGTCACCTGCTCGGCGGCATGACCACCTTCGCGCTGCTGGCCTGGGCCGCGCTACGTTTCGCTGGCGTGGCGGCGGAGGGCGACGGTCTGGCCGACCTGCGCCGGCTGGTGACGATCGGCATCGTGCTGTTGCTGTGCCAGATCGCACTGGGCGGCTGGACCTCGGCGAACTACGCGGCGCTGGCCTGCGGCTACGGCCCCGGCTCGTTCCCCGAGTGCCTCGGCCAGTGGGTGCCGCCGACCGACTTCCGCGAAGGCTTCGTGCTGTGGCGCGGGATCGGCGTGAACTACGAGGGCGGCGTGCTCGACATGGCGGCGCGCAGCGCGATCCAGCTCGCGCACCGCATCGGCGCACTGGTGGTGTTCTGCTACCTCGGCTGGCTGGCGCTAAGGATGGCGCGGCGCGGCCTGCGCCGATACGGCATGGCGATCGCGCTGGCGCTGGCGGGCCAGCTGCTGCTGGGCATCAGCAACGTGTACTTCGGCCTGCCGCTGGCCGTGGCGACCGCACACAACGGCGTGGCCGCCCTGTTGCTGTTCGCCCTGCTGGCCACGCTGGCACGCACGCAGCAACGCATGACTACGTGACCATTGACAGCTTCCCCGCGACTGCGGAAGCTGGAACCCGTCAGGGCGTTCCCATGGTGCTTTCCGCAGCGGGCGCTGTCGACACATCGAATGACGGCAGGAGCATCTCTATATGGGAATGGGCATGCGGATGGTTGTCGTGGTTGTCGGCTTGGTATCGGTCGGTGCGGCACGGATCGAAAGCGCGGTGGCGCAGGAGCGGCCGCAGAAGGGCCAGTCCCCGGGCAGGCTCGAGATGACGCGCCAGATACAGAACGAGAACAGCAAGTCGTTCGAGATGACGGCGACCGAGGCGTTGCGGCACGCGCACAAGCAGCCGCTGATGACCCCGCAGCAGTCGTCGGACGCTTTCCTCAGGCTCGACCGCGATCACGACATGCTGTTGAGCCGTTCCGAACTGCCGAAGGAGATGGCGGTGCTGCGGGCACAGTTCGACAAGTACGACCTGGACCACGACCACCGCCTGTCGTACTCGGAATTCGCGAATTACACCGACGTCGTGCCGAACGAGCTGGCCGGCTCGCAACCCTGACGCCTTGCCTGCCGGCGGGAGATCGCCGGCAGGCGGCCTGTGCCCGTCCTGGCGCCAGGCATTACACTAGGCGGTCACCTGCTGCCGAACGCTCCCGTGAACCTGCAATTTTCCCAGTACCTGCAACTGACCAAGCCGCGCATCGTCGCGCTGCTGGTGTTCTGTGCGGTGATCGGCATGTTCCTCGCCGTGCCGGGCGTGCCGCCGTGGCGCGCGCTGGTGTTCGGCACGCTGGGCATCTGGCTGGCCTCCTCGTCGGCGGCCGCATTCAACCAGCTGATCGATCAGCGCATCGACAAGGTGATGGTGCGCACGGCGCACCGGCCGCTGGCCACCGGCCACCTCAACGTGCGCCAGGTGTTCGTGTTCGCGCTGGCGCTGGGCATTGCCTCGATGCTGGTGCTGGTCCTGCTGGTCAACACGCTGACCGCGGTGCTGACTTTCGCCGGGCTGATCGGCTATGCGGTGATCTACACCGCCTTTCTCAAGCGCGCCTCGCCGCAGAACATCGTGATCGGCGGCCTCGCCGGGGCGATTCCACCGGTGCTGGGCTGGACCGCGGTCACCGGCGCGCTGCACCCGTACGCGCTGCAGCTGTGCCTGATCATCTTCGTGTGGACGCCGCCGCACTTCTGGGCGCTGGCGATCTTCCGCCGCGACGACTACTCGCGCGCGCAGGTGCCGATGCTGCCGGTGACCCACGGTGTGGTGTTCACCCGCTGGCACATCCTGTTCTACACCGTGCTGCTGGTGCTGGTGACCCTGCTGCCGGCGCTGACCGGGATGAGCGGACTGGTCTACCTGGGCGGCGCCGCGGTGCTCGGCGGGGCGTTCCTGTATTACGCGGTGCGCCTGTTGAATCCGCCGGACGAGCTGTATGCGATGAAGGTGTTCAACTACTCCATCGTCTACCTGATGGCGCTGTTCGCGTTCCTGCTGGTCGACCACTGGCTGGTCGAGCCGATCGTGCGGCAGGGGCCGGCATTGCAGCAGCTGGCCTGATCGGCGCTTGCGTCGGCGGGCTTCGCTCCGCGCTTGCCGGGAGTTCCGCCCACGGACGGAGGCGTGGTCAGCGATCGCAGTCGATGCCTGCCGCGGTCAGCAGTTCGCGCAGGCCGGCCAGTTGCGCCTCGTACTTTTTCCAGCGCCTGACGGCCCCCTGATGGATCGGTGCGCGTACCTGCACCGAACTGGCCGTGCCCGTCGGAGAGCGGTTGCGCTCGAAGTGCAGGCAGGCATCGTTCCAGGGCAGGTCGCAGTGCGCCAGCAGTTGGCGGGTGCTGGTTTCCTGTGAGGTCACCAGGGTCTCGTAGTCCACCTCGAGGACGCGGCCGGGCAGTACCCGTTTCCAGTGCGCCATCAGGCGATCGAACAGGATGTAGTAGCGCCCGGTGTCGAGCAGGTCGAACGAGTAGCCGTGGAACGGCGAGGTTTCGGCGAACGGCTCGCGGAAATTGCTGAGGCAGGTATCCAGCGGGTTGCGCCGCAGGCAGATGATGCGCGCGTTGGGCAGCGCGTTCGCGATGAAGCCGATGTAGAGGAAGTTGTGCGGCAGCTTGTCGATGAAGCGCGGCTTGAGGCTGGTCGCCGGCCGCGTACTGGACAGGTAGATGTCCCCCAGCTGCACCCACGGGATGTGGCATGCACGCTCGATCACCGCCGGCTCCAGCATCACGGCGGAACGCGCGCCGGACAGGCGTTCCAGCGTGATGCCGAAGTTCTCCAGTTCGCCGGCGGCGTACACCTCCGGATGGCTGGACAGGATGCGCTCCACCAGGGTGGTGCCGGAGCGCGGCATGCCGGTGACGAAGATCGGCTCGTCGCTGAGGCAGCCGGGGGGCTGTGGCCGGGGCTCGGGGAACGCGCGGATCAGCGCCTGCACGATCGCCTCGTCGCGGGCGAAGGAATAGCTGCGCGAAGCACGGTTCATCGCCTTGCCGGCGGTGATGTGCTCGAAGGCCCTGGCGTACTCGCCCAGATCCTCGTACTCCTTGGCCAAGGCCAGGTGCAACTGCAGCTGTGCGGTCGGGTTGCCGTTGGTCCGGGCGAGCAGCGAGAGCAGCGCGTCGACATGATTGTCGGCCGGAGTCTGCCGGCGCAGCCGCGAGCGCATGTCGTAGGCGGGCCAGTAATCCGGCGCCAGCGCGAGGCAGGCCTCAAGCTCGCTTTCCGCCTGCGCGGTGTCGCCGCTGAAGATCAACGATGTGGCGAAGTTGAAATGGCAGACCGGGTTGCCGGGAGCGAGAGCCACGGCGCGCCGGAATGCCACGGCGGCGCGCTCGAGCGCATGGCATTGGGTATACACGGTACCGAGCGCGTCCAGCAGCAGCGGATCCTGCGGCGACAGGGCAGATGCGACATTGGCGACCTGCAGTGCATCGCCACTGCGATGGGCGCGCACCAATGCGCGCGCAAATTGCACCGCGTAGGCGGGATGCCGCGGCTGCAGGCTGGCGGCCTGGTGCAGGTGCTCGAGTGCCTGCGGCAGCTGCCGCAGGGACATCGCGGCCAGCCCGGCCAGGTAGTGGGCCTCGGGGTGGTCCGGTTGCATTCGCAACGCCTGCGCGGCCAGTTCGCCGGCCTGGTGCGGATCACCCTGGTCGAGCGCGGCGCTGGATTTCGCCATCAGATCCCGGAAACCGGAGGATGGCTGGGCAGGGGGCATCGTGGCGATCCAGTGCGTGGATGGGACCGGCATGGGACCCGGCAGTGGCGTGGCCGGTTCCCGATTCTTTCACGTGGCCCGGCACGGTGAAATGAACGAGTGGCGGATTGACAGGTGCACATCGCGGCACCACAATGCGCGCGCCTTCCGGCGCGCCTGCGCCTGCCGGCTTCCTATCCTGACCAACCAAGGCATATGGACGTTTACCCTAGTCGCAACGTCGACATCCGCTCGCATCGGGTGCCGGCATTGCATAACAAGCTGATGATCTGCGGCGACCGCCCGCGGTCGGCTGGCGCTTTCCTCGACTAGGGAAGACCGGCCCACCTCCCGCGGCGCCGTGGGCGCCGTAACGAGGAGATGGGCCATGAAGCTCCTTCGCGATTCCACTCTGCTGCGCACGCTGCGCCGGCTGCTGGCCGGCCGTCGCGGGGCCGCGCGCGCCACCTACACCATCACCGTGCCCGCCCCGCTGGAGCGGCCTTCGGGCGACAACGTGATCGAACTGCACCACCGGGCCGATGCCAGCCAGCGCGCCACGGCGACCAAGCCGGGCCGGCTGCCGTCGTCCGGCCACCTTACGCGCGTATCCAGCCGCTGATGGTCGCCATGACCTCATGCAAGGGGTGGCCTCCGCCAGTGGCGGAGTCATTGCGGCCGCCAGCGCGGCCATGCGCGACGGTGCCGGCGCGATCGGCGGATTGATTCCGCGGGCTCGCTCCGGCGACAGGCACCAGCGGGTTCACGGAAGCGGGTCATGATCAAGCAATCCATCCAGGGCGCCCTCCCGAAGGCGCCGGGCAAGGGCGCGCCGGCGGCGCGCGTGGCGGTGGCGCAGGAGGCGTTCCGTGACAACGAGGCGCTGCTCGCCGCGCTGGACAGCACGCCGGCCGGCCTCGACGAGGCGCAGATCGCCGCGCGGCTGGAGCGCGACGGCATCAACGAGGTCTCGCACGAGAAGCCGCCGCACTGGTCGCGGCAGCTGCTGCGCGCGTTCAAGAATCCGTTCATCATCGTGTTGCTGGTGCTGGCCGCGGTGCAGCTGTTCACCGACGCCAGCGATCTCACCGGGCCGGCGATCATCGCGGCGATGGTGGGTATCAGCGTGCTGCTGAGCTTCACCCAGGAGTACCGCTCCTCGAAGGCGGCGGAGCAGCTGAAGGCGATGGTGCGCAACACCGCCACGGTAACGCGGCGCGCCTCCGATGGCCACAGCGAGCGCATCGAGGTGCCGGTGGGCGAGCTGGTGGCGGGCGATCTCGTGCACCTGGCGGCGGGCGACATGGTGCCGGCGGACTTGCGCCTGCTGGGGGCCAAGGACCTGTTCATCAGCCAGGCCATCCTCACCGGCGAGTCGCTGCCGGTGGAGAAGTCCGCGCCTGCACACTTGCGTGCCGGCGACGAGCCGGAGGGAGGCCACCACGGCGGCAGTCCGCTGGACCTGCCCACCGTCTGCTACATGGGCACCAACGTGGTGAGCGGCAGCGCTACCGCGGTGGTGGTGGCCACCGGTGCGCGCACCTACCTCGGCTCGCTGGCGCGCACCATCGTCGGCCAGCGCGTGCAGACCAGCTTCGACCGCGGCGTGAACAGCGTCAGCTGGCTGCTGATCCGCTTCATGGCGGTGATGGTGCCGATCGTGTTCCTGATCAACGGCCTGGACAAGCACGACTGGCTGCAGGCGTTCCTGTTCGCGCTGTCGGTGGCGGTGGGCCTGACGCCCGAGATGCTGCCGCTGATCGTGACGGCGAACCTCGCCAAGGGCGCGCTGGCGATGTCCCGGCGCAAGGTGGTGGTCAAGCGCCTCAACGCGATCCAGAACTTCGGCGCGATGGACGTGCTGTGCACCGACAAGACCGGCACGCTCACGCTGGACAGGATCGTGCTGGAGCGTCACCTCGACCTGTACGGCGAGGAGTCCGACGAGGCGCTGGAATACGGCTACCTCAACAGCCGCTTCCAGACCGGCCTGAAGAACCTGATGGACAAGGCCGTGCTGGAGCACCGTGATCTGGAGGCGGTGGCGCAGCACTACCGCATCGTCGACGAAATCCCGTTCGACTTTCAGCGCCGGCGCATGTCGGTGGTGCTGGGCAACGGCGACGGCCGCGAGCTGCTGGTATGCAAGGGCGCGGTGGAGGAGATGCTGTCGATCTGCGCGTACGCCAAGGCAGGCGAGGCGATCCGGCCGATGACCGACCAGATGCGCGCCGAGATCAAGGCGATGACGCGCGGCCTCAACGAGGACGGCCTGCGCGTGCTGGTGGTCGCCATCAGGCAGCAGCCGCCGGCCGGCCGTGCCTACGGCGTGGCCGACGAGGGCGACCTGGTCGCCATCGGCTGCCTGGCCTTCCTCGACCCGCCGAAGGACAGCGCCGCCACCGCGATCGCCGCGCTGCACCACCACGGCGTCGAAGTGAAGGTGATCACCGGCGACAACGAGGCGGTGACGCGCAAGATCTGCCGCGAGGTGGGACTGGACGTGGAGCACTCCGCGCAGGGCAGGCACATCGAGCCACTGGACGACGCGGCGCTGGACGAACTGGTCCGGCGCACCACCGTGTTCGCCAAGATGTCGCCGCTGCAGAAGGCGCGCGTGGTGAAGTCGCTGCAGCGCCAGGGCCACACGGTGGGCTTCCTCGGCGACGGCATCAACGATGCGCCGGCGCTGCGCGAGGCCGACGTGGGCATCTCGGTGGACACCGCCACCGATATCGCCAAGGAGTCGGCCGACATCATCCTGCTGGAGAAGAACCTAATGGTGCTGGAGGAGGGCGTGCTGGAAGGCCGCGTCACCTTCGGCAACATCATCAAGTACATCAAGATGACCGCCAGCTCGAACTTCGGCAACATGTTCAGCGTGCTGGTGGCGAGCGCGTTCCTGCCGTTTTTGCCGATGCTGCCGCTGCAGATCCTGGTGCTTAATCTCTTGTACGACATCTCGCAGCTGTCGATCCCGTTCGACCGCATGGACGAGGAATACCTGCGCCGGCCGCGCAAGTGGGACGCCAGCGACATCGGCCGCTTCATGGTGTGGATCGGCCCGGTCAGTTCGATCTTCGACATCACCACGTTTGCGCTGCTGTGGCATGTGTTCGGCGCGGACTCGGTGCAGCACCAGGCGCTGTTCCAGTCCGGCTGGTTCGTCGAGAGCCTGCTCACGCAGACGCTGATCGTGCACATGATCCGCACGCGCCGGATCCCGTTCCTGCAGAGCATTGCCTCGGCACCGGTGCTGGCGCTGACCAGTGCGATCATCCTGATCGGCCTGTTCATTCCGTTCAGCGGCCTCGGCGCCAAGATCGGCATGACGCCGCTGCCGGCGGCGTTCTTCGGCTGGGTGGCGTTGACCGTGCTCACCTACGGCGTGCTGACCCAGCTGATGAAGCTGGTCTATATCCGCCGCTACGAACGCTGGCTGTGAGCATGGCCGCGGGTGGCGGCGTGCGGGCTGCCGGCGGGCGTCAATCCGCCTCCAGCGTGTCGTCCGTCGCCGCCGCCCGCGTGGCGTAGCGCCGCGCCACCACTGCGCACACCATCAGTTGCAACTGGTGGAAGATCATCAGCGGCAGCACCAGCGCGCCGAGGCCACCGAGCTGGCCGGCGAACAGGATCTTCGCCATCGGGATGCCGCTGGCCATGCTCTTCTTGGAGCCGCAGAACACGATGGTGATCTCGTCCCCGCGCGAAAAGCCGAGCCGGCGCGCGGCCCAGGTCAGCGTGGGCATCACCAGCGCCAGCAGCAGCGCGCACATCGCCAGCGTGGCGAACAGGGCCGAGGCCGGCGTGTCGCGCCACAGGCCGCCGACCACCGCGGCGCTGAACGCGGTGTACACCACCAGCAGGATCGTGCCCTGATCGGTGTAGCCGAGCAGCGGCCGGTGGCGGTCGACCCAGCCGCCGATCCGGCGCCGCGCCGCGTGGCCCAGCGCGAACGGCAGCAGCAACTGCAGCATGATGTCCGGCACGCCCCGCCAGGAAACGCCGCCGCCGCTGCTGGTCAGCAGCAGGCCGACCAGCAGCGGGGTCAGCACGATGCCGATCAGGTTCGACATCGAGGCGCTGACCACCGCGGCGGCGACGTTGCCGCCGGCGATCGAGGTGAAGGCGATCGACGACTGCACCGTGGACGGCAGCGTGCACACGAACAGCACGCCGAGATAAAGCTCGGGCGTCAACAGCGCGTGCCCGAGCGGTTGCAGCGCCAACCCCAGCAGCGGAAACAGCACGAAGGTGCCGGCGAACACGGTCAGATGCAGCCGCCAGTGGGTGAGGCCCTGCATGATCGCCGCGCGCGGCAGTTTGGCGCCGTGCAGGAAGAACAGCAGCGCGATCGCCGCGTCGGTAACCATGTCGAACACCCGCGCGGCCTCGCCGTGGCACGGCAGCAACGAAGCCAGTGCCACGGTAGCGAGCAGGGCGAGGGTGAAGTTGTCGGGGCCGGCGCGTCGCGACGACATGCGGGCGGCTCAGTCCAGCCCGCAGCGTGTGCGGCGCCGGCGCTTCCACCACAGCCCCAGCGCGAGCAGTGCGAGGAGGCCGATCAGCACCCACAGGCTGCTCTGGCCGCGGTGTAGCCATTTCACCAGCCACTCGTGGTTGTCGGCGCCGAAGTAGCCCAGGTAGACCCAGATCGGCACGCTGATCAGCGCAGCGGCGGTGTCGATCAGCAAAAAGCGCAGGAACGACACCCGGTGGGTGGTGCCGGCGGTGAGGTAGACGGTGGTGCGCATGCCGGGCAGGAAGCGCGCGAAGAACAGCATGCGGTTGCCGTACTGGTCGAATTTCTCCTGCACCTTGGCGTAGCGCGAAGGCGTCAGTACGCGCGCCACGAAGCGCCACCCGAGGATGCGCGCGCCGTAGTGGTGGCCGAGCAGGAAGATCGCCGAGTCGCCCAGCAGCACGCCGAACATCGCCAGCGCGAACATCGCGTGCACGTTGGCGTAGCCCAGGCCGGCGATCACGCCGCCGGCGACCAGGGTGACGTCCTCCGGCAGCGGTAGCCCGGCGCCGCAGATCATCAGCGCGATGAACACGGCCACATAGCCGTTCTCGGCGAAGATCGTCACCAGTTGCTGCAGCAGATCCATCAGTATCCTTGCGCGTCAGGCGGAACCCGCCGGGCCGCGGCCGGGCATGATCCCACACCCGGACGGAGTCCGGCGGCCGGCGCGGCATGGGCGGGCGGGCGGTGCTTCATCGCGGTCAGGCCGAGGCCACCGGCGGCCGTACACGGGCGGCCAGCAGCTCGCGCAGTTCCGCCTTCTCGGCGGGGTCCAGCGTACTCTCGCGGCTCTTCGCGGTGAGTGCGTCGCGACGCTGGGTCGTGGCCTGGTCTTCCATCCGCGTCAGCGCGTCGAAGAACTCGCTGCGTTGCGCCTCGGGCTCGCCCACCGCCAGTGCCGCCATCAGCTTCTGCAACGAAGGGTATTCCGGCCGCTCGGCGAAATGTTCCACCAGCATCGCCGAGTTGATGCCGGGTCGCGCGCGCGCGAGGTCGAGCAGCTCGGCCAGCAGCGCCACGCCGGGCTTGTCCAGGCGCAGGAAGCGATAGGGCCTTTCCACCTGGTCGGCCATCCCCGGCTGCGCCAGCAATAGCGAGATCGCGCTGCGCACCAGGCTGCGCTGCACCGCGGTGGGCCGCTGCACGGCGCGCTGCGCGGCCGGGTCGACCTGCAGCAGCGCGCGGGCGCCGCTGCGCTTTTCCAGCTCCTGCGCCATCAGGTCGCGGAAGGCGCCATCGGGCAGTTTCGCGATCAGCGGGCGCGCACGCTCGGCCAGCCGGGCGCGGCCGTCGAGACTGGCCATGTCGACGTCATGCGACAGCTCGTTGAAGAAGTAGTCCGACAGCGGCATCGCTTCCCGGATGCGCTTTTCGAAGCCCTCCTTGCCCTCCTTGCGTACCAGCGTGTCCGGGTCCTCGCCCTCGGGCAGGAACAGGAAGTACGCCTGGCGGCCGTCGCGCAGCCGCGGCAGCGCCGATTCCAGCGCCTTCCACGCGGCGGCGCGGCCGGCGCGGTCGCCGTCGAAGCAGAACACCACGTCCGGCGTGGCGCGGAACAGCATTTCGGTGTGCTCGGGCGTCGTGGCCGTGCCGAGCGTGGCCACCGCGATCGGCAGCCCGGCCTGGTGCAGCGCGATCACGTCCATGTAGCCCTCGACCACCACGATGCGCTCCAGCTTCGGGTTGGCCTGTTTCACCTGCCACAGCGCGAACAGCTCGCGGCCCTTGTGGAACAGCGGGGTCTCGGGCGAATTGAGGTACTTCGGGGATTGCTCCGCACTCAGTACCCGTCCCCCAAAGGCGATCACGCGGCCGCGGCGGTCGAGGATCGGGAACATCAGCCGTTCGCGGAAACGGTCGTACTTGCTGCCGCGCTCGCTCGAGGCGACCATGCCCGCCTCGTTGAGCAGTTCCATCCGTCGCGGCGTGTTGCCCAGCGCCTTGATCACGCCGTCGTAGCCGGCCGGCGCCCAGCCGAGACGGAAACGCTTGATCGTCTCCGCGTCCAGCCCGCGTTTCCGGCAATACGCCTGGGCGTCGGCGCTGCGCGGCAGCTCGCCCTCGTACCAGGCGGCGGCGGCATCTAGCAGCGCGTACAGGTCGGTCTTGTCCTCGCGCGGGCGCTCGTCGCGGCCGCCCTCGCGCGGCACGGTGAGGCCCACCGTCTGCGCCAGCTCCTCCACCGCGTCGGGGAACTCCAGCCGCTCGTAGTCCATCAGGAACTTCACCGCGCTGCCGTGTGCGCCGCAGCCGAAGCAGTGGAAGAACTGCTTGGCCGGGCTGACGTAGAACGAGGGCGTGCGCTCGTTGTGGAATGGGCAGCAGGCGGTCCACTCGCGTCCGGCCTTCTTCAACGGCACGCGCCGCTCGATCACGTCGACGATGTCGACGCGGGCGAGCAGTTCGTCGATGAAGCTGTCGGGAATCAGGCCGCGCATAGACCGCCTAGTCTAGTCGGTCGCCGCCGGGGAGGTGCGGGCGGATGGCGCCGACCTGAGGCGAAATGTCGCAGCGAAGAGCAGCGGATCGCACGGAAACGGGCCTTCGTTCCGTGCCGGGTGACCGGCCCTCGGCGCATGCGGCGACAGGCATCGGTCCGAGTCGACGCTAGAACAGCCTGATCACGCCGATCAGCGCCAGCACCGCCAGCAGGAACAGGATCACGAAGCAGGCGAACAGCACCTTGGCGATGGTGGCGGTGGCGCCGGAGACGCTGCCGAAGCCGAGCCAGCCGGTGATCAGCGAGACAATGGCGAAGATGATGGCCCACTTCAGCATGCATTTCTCCTGCGGTGACGATCACCGGCGCGGCGGCAACCGCGGTTCACGGCGGTTGTAGCGGGGCGGACGTGAACGCGATGCATGGCATGGCGCCTTGCCAGTGCGGGTGCGGCGCGGCAAGCTGGCTAGCCGCCCTCCGGAGTGACCAGTCATGGTGATCAGCACGGTGATGATGCTCAGGCAGCGCGCGATCGTGCGCGTGTTCGAGCGGTCTGCCGCCACCACGGCGGCAACCGCTTGCACGGTGGAGCAGCTGGGCCTGAAACCGGGCATGGCCTGGTACGGGCTGGTGAGCCACGCGGTGCTGCGCTGCCCGGGCGAGGGCCGCTGGTTCCTCGACGTGGCGAACTGGCAGCGGCTGCGCCGGCGCCGCCATCGCATCGCGCTGGCGGTGGTCGCTGGCGTGCTGGTGCTGCTGGGCTTGCTGATCGTGGCCGGGACGCTCAGCCGGCCAGGCGCGCCTTGATCCGCCCCGAGACCACGCCCATGTCGGCGCGGCCGGCGGCCTTTTCCTTCACCGCGGCCACCACCTTGCCCATGTCGCGCGGCGAGCTGGCGCCGGTGGCGGCGATCGCGGCGGTGATCAGCGCGTCGATCTCCTCGTCGCCGAGCTTGGCCGGCAGGTAACCCTCGATCACCGTCATCTCGGCGCGCTCCACGTCGGCCAGGTCCTCGCGGCCGGCGGCAGCGTACTGGCTGACCGAGTCCTTGCGCTGCTTCAGCATCTTCTCCAGCACCGTCAGCACCTGCGCGTCGTCCAGCTCGATGCGCTCGTCCACCTCGCGCTGCTTGATCGCCGCCAGCATCAGCCGGATCACGCCGAGGCGGTGCTTGTCGCCGCCGCGCATGGCGGTCTTCATGTCTTCGGTGATCTGCTGCTTGAGCGTCATGGGCGAAAGCCTCGGAAGATGGGTGGATGATTCTACGGAAACGACAAGGCCGGCGTTGTCCCGAGGACAACACCGGCCGAGGTCGAATCCGGAGTGCTTGCGGCGGCTGCGAGATCCCGCGCCGACCGTGTTTCCTGCATGCGCCGCGTGAAGACGCGGGCGGCCCGCCGACGGATGGCGAGCGGGGAAACTCAGTACAGACGGACCTTGCGCGAGACGTCGCGCGACAGGCGGCGCAGATGGCGCTTCACCGCGGCGGCACGCTTGCGCTTGCGCTCCTGGGTCGGCTTTTCGTAGAACTCGCGCTTGCGCGTTTCGGCCAGCACGCCGGCCTTTTCGCAGGTGCGCTTGAAACGACGCAGTGCGATCTCGAACGGCTCGTTCTCGCGAACTTTTACGTTGGGCATGGAAACTCCGAGTGGTAATCTGCCCCGTCGACGGGACTGTTTGGGTAGAGCGAGCCGCGAAGTATACCGTGGAAACCAGTGAATTTTCAAAGCCCGTGCTGGGCATCGAGAGCTCCTGCGACGAGACCGGCGTGGCCGTGCTGCGCTGGGAACCGGGCGCGCCGGGCCGCGGCCTGCTGGCCCACACCCTGTACAGCCAGATCAAGCTGCACGCCGACTACGGCGGGGTGGTGCCGGAACTGGCCAGCCGCGACCACGTGCGCAAGCTGCTGCCGCTGATCCGTGAGGCGCTGGCCCAGGCGGGCTTGAGCGTGCGCGACCTGGGCGGGGTGGCCTATACCGCCGGCCCCGGCCTGGTCGGCGCGCTGCTGGTGGGTGCTTCCGCCGGGCGCGCGCTGGCCTGGGCGCTGGGCGTACCGGCGATCGGGGTGCACCACATGGAGGGCCACCTGCTGGCGCCGCTGCTGGAGGACGACCCGCCCGAGCCGCCGTTCGTGGCGCTGCTGGTCTCCGGCGGGCACTCGATGCTGGTCGAGGTGCAGGCGATCGGCGAGTACCGCATCCTGGGCGACACCCTGGACGACGCTGCCGGCGAGGCCTTCGACAAGACCGCCAAGCTGATGGGCCTGCCGTACCCCGGCGGACCCGCGCTGGCGAAGCTCGCCGAGCAGGGTCGGCCCGGCGCGTTCCGCTTCTCCCGTCCGATGACCGACCGGCCGGGACTGGATTTCAGCTTTTCCGGCCTGAAGACCCAGGTGTTGCTGGCCTGGCAGCAGTCCGACCAGTCGGAACAGACCCGCGCCGACGTCGCCCGCGCCTTCGAGGAAGCGATCGTCGACACCCTGCTGATCAAGTGCCGCCGTGCCCTGGAAGCCACCGCCACCCACCGGCTGGTGATCGCCGGCGGCGTGGGCGCCAACCGTCGCCTGCGCGCGGAACTGGCCGCGGCGGGCGAGAGGGATGGCTTCCGCACCTACTTCCCGCGGCTGGCGTTCTGCACCGACAACGGCGCGATGATCGCGCTGGCCGGCGCGATCCGCCTGGCCGCCGGCCAGCAGCAGGACGAAACGGTACAGGTGCGTCCGCGCTGGGATCTGCAGAGCCTGCCCGCGGCCTGATGCTTGTCGGTCCCTACTCCCTCCCCTGCTTGCAGGGGAGGGCTGGGGTGGGGTCGCTCTTGATCATCAAGCAAGAGCTTTACCCCCTCACCTGAAGGACTTCCCTTCGGTCGCCAACCTCCCCCTGCGCGCAGGGGGAGGAGAAAAATCACCACTGCGTGCGGCCGGGCAGCAGGCCCTTCAGTTCCGCGTCGGTGAGGTTGCGCCACTGGCCGGGCTTGAGATGCCCCAGCTTTACGTTGTCGATGCGCACGCGCCGCAGCTGGGTCACGCGGTAGCCGAACGCGGCGGCCATCAGGCGGATCTGCCGGTTCAAACCCTGGGTCAGCACGATGGCGAAGCCGAACTTGGCGATGCGGCGGGTACGGCAGGGTTTCGTCATCTGCCCGTGGATGCGCACGCCCTTGGCCATGCCGGCCAGGAACTCGTCGGTCACCGCCTTGTTCACGCCGACCAGGTATTCCTTCTCGTGGTGGTTCTCCGCGCGCAGGATCTCGTTGACGATGTCGCCGTTGCTGGTCAGCAGGATCAGTCCTTCCGAATCCTTGTCCAGCCGGCCGATCGGGAAGATCCGCTGCGGGTGGTCGACGAAGTCCACGATGTTGCCTGACACGCTCTGGTCGGTGGTGCAGGTGATGCCGACCGGCTTGTTCAGCGCGATGTAGATGGCCTTCTTCGCCGCCGGCGTGGCGGCCAGCATGCGAGCCTTGACGATCTCGCCGTCCACGCGCACCTCGTCGCCCTCCAGTGCCTTGGCCCCGGTGCCGACCACCTCGCCGTTGATGCTGACGCGGCCGGCGGCCAGCCATTCGTCCGCCTCGCGGCGCGAGCACAGGCCGGCTTCGCTGATGTATTTGTTTACTCGCATGGGTCAGGGCCGGGATTGGGCATTCGGGATTCGGCAAGGCACAGGCTCGCGGGCTCGCGGCTTTTGCGAATCCCGAATCCCGGCATTCAGGAGCGCAGCCCGACGCCGCGCTTGAGCAACTGCAGCGCCACGATCGACAGCGCCGCCACGAAGCCGAGCATCACCACGAAGGCCCAGCCCACGTGCACGTCGCTGATGCCGAGCACGCCGTAGCGGAACGCGTTGACCATGTACAGGATCGGGTTGGCGCGCGAGATCGCCTGCCACGGCTCGCCCAGCATCGTGATGGAATAGAACACGCCGCCGAGGTAGGTCAGCGGGGTGAGGATGAAGGTGGGCACCAACGCGATGTCGTCGAACTTCTTCGCGTACACCGCGTTGATGAAGCCGGCCAGCGAGAAGATGGTGGCGCCCAGCAGCACCGAGGCGAAGGTGACCAGCGGATGCATCACGTGCAGGTCGGTGAAGAACAACGCGATCAGCAGCACCAGCGCGCCGACCACCAGGCCGCGCACCACCGCGCCGGCCACGTAGCCGGTGAGGATTACCCAGTTCGGCATCGGCGATACCAGCATCTCTTCCACCGCGCGGCTGAACTTGGCGCCGAAGAACGAGCTGGAGATGTTGCCGTAGCTGTTGGTGATGATGCTCATCATCACCAGGCCGGGCACGATGTACTGCATGTAGGTGAAGCCGCCCTGCACGGTACCGATGCGGCTGCCGATCAGCTTGCCGAAGATCACGAAGTACAGCGTCATGGTGATCGCCGGCGGGATCAGCGTCTGCGTCCAGATGCGCACGATGCGCACGATCTCGCGGCGCACGATGGTGTTCAGCGCGACCAGGTTGGCGGAGGCGTTGCTCATGCGGCCTTCTCCTCGCCGCGACCGTTCTCCACCAGGCGCACGAACAGCTCCTCCAGCCGGTTGGTCTTGTTGCGCATCGAGGTCACCATGACGCCGTGCGTGCTGAGCGCCGCGAACAGCGTGTTGAGATCGTGCGAGCGGGCCATCTCGGCCTCCAGCGTGCGCTCGTCCACGCGGCGCAGCGTCACGCCGGGCAGCGTGGGCAGTGCGTCGGGCACGCGCGCGGCGTCGAGCACGAAGGTTTCCACGTCGAGCTTGGACAGCAACTGCCTCATCGAGGTGTTCTCCACGATGGTGCCGTGGTCGATGATCGCGATGTTGCGGCACAGCTGCTCGGCTTCCTCGAGGTAGTGGGTGGTGAGGATCACCGTGGTGCCGGCCGCGTTGATGCCGCTGATGAACTGCCACATCGAGCGGCGGATCTCGATGTCCACGCCCGCGGTGGGCTCGTCGAGGATCAGCAGCTTCGGCTCGTTCATCATCGCACGGGCGATCATCAGGCGCCGCTTCATGCCGCCGGAAAGCATGCGCGCCTGGTGCTGCGCCTTGTCCCACAGGCGCAGCTCCTTCAGGTATTTCTCAGCGCGCTCGGCGGCAATCCTGCGCGGGATGCCGTAGAAGCCCGCCTCGTTCACGCAGATGTCGAACGGCTTCTCGAACTGGTTGAAGTTGATCTCCTGCGGGACCAGGCCGATCAGCCGCATCGCCTCGCTGCGCTGGCGGTTCACCGACAGGCCGAACACCCGCGCGTCGCCGGAGGTGGAGTTCACCAGCGAGGACAGGATGCCGATCAGGGTGGACTTGCCGGCGCCGTTGGGGCCGAGCAGGGCGAAGAAGTCGCCGGGCTGCACGGTGAGGCTGACGCCCTTCAGCGCCTCGACGCCGTTGCCGTAGGTTTTGCGCAGGTCGTCGACGACGAGCGCCGGAGTCGTAACTGGGGACTGCGGGGACATGGGCTGCACCGGGAAGGTTAACCCTTATTATAGCGGGCTACGTCCCGTCGTCCGGCCATGCCGGACGACACACACCGTTCCCGGAAACCTTCCATGGCCGACCACTTCCAGCTCCGTCTCGTCGACAGCCGCATGCTTGCGCCCACCGTGCGCCACCTGGTGTTCGAGCGCGTCGACGGCCAGCCGCTGGCGTTCCAGCCCGGCCAGTTCCTGCAGGTGCATTTCCACTACGACGACGGCACCGCCACCAAGCGCAGCTACTCGGTGGCCACGGTGGGCGACGGCAGCTCGCCGGTGCAACGCATCGAGATCGCCGTGAGCTACGTCGAAGGCGGCGCCGCCACCAGGCTGCTCGGCGAGCTGCCGGTCGGCGGGGTGGTCGATGCCAGCGGCCCGTACGGCCGCTTCTGCCTGCAGGAAGCCGACCGCCATCCGCGCTACCTGCTGCTGGCCACCGGCACCGGCGTCACCCCCTACCGCGCGATGCTGCCGCAGATCGAGAAGCTGCTGGCGCAGGGCGGCCGCGAAGTGGTGCTGCTTTACGGTGCGCGCAACGAGGCCGAACTGCTCTATGGCGGGGAGTTCGAGGCGTTCGCCCAGGCCCACCCCGGCTTCACCTTCCACGCCTGCCTCAGCCGCGAGGCCCGCGCCGTGCCGCGCCCCGGCGACCGCCACGGCCACGTGCAGCACGTGCTGGCCGAACTCGGCCCGCATGCCGACCGCGACATCGCCTACCTGTGCGGCAACCCCAACATGGTCGACGCCGCCTTCACCGCACTGAAGGAGTACGGCCTGCCGGTGCCGCAGATCCGCCGCGAGAAATACATCTCCTCGCGCTGACAAGCGCACCGCTTTCACGCCGATATCGCGCCCGGCCCGGCGCCTCTCCACCAGGGCGAGCCAGGGGCGGCCCTGTTCTTTGCGCGTGCCATCTCACGCGCGGCTCACGTGGCGGGGAGTAAATCGGCGGGCTCGACAGGTGGCTGCGGCGATATCCGGCTCCAACGTGCCATTTAATGTGATGTGCATCACGTTTTGCGGCATGGGTTGACCCAAACCGGTAAAGCCCGGGCGTAGCGCGCCGAAAGCCTCCTGAGGAACCCCGTAATGGCCGGGGTACCTGCAGAGGTGAATGGAATGGCAAGCCCGCTCGGTACCTGGTTGGCAGGTTGCGCAATGGTCGCGCTGGTCATGCTTGCCGGCATGTCGGCTGCAAGAGCCGCAACTGGCCGCATCGTGTTTTCCGGTGCGGTGGTCGAGCCGACCTGCTCCATGGCGGAGTTTGGAGCCGACATGCACGTTGCCAGCGGAGCGGCGGCGCAGCGTCTGGTGTGCGGCCGTACGGCCACCGATGCCGGCCGCACTTATACCCGCGAAGTGATCGATCTGGCCATGGCGAGTCGGAGCAACGACCGTTTGCTCGACTATTTCGCCAGTTACGCCCCGGTGGCGGCCGACGGCAGGGTCATGGCCAGGCTGGTCACCCGCACATACGACTGAAATTACGGGTAGGTCACCGTATAGGTGGCGGTGGCATTGACCAGGCCCGGGCTCAGTGTGCCGTTGGTGCGGTAGTAGCGTGCGGCGAATGGGATGGGGAAGGGGCCGCTGCTGGTATTCACGCGTATCGCCTTCTGCAGCTTCACAGGGGTGCCATCCTGGTCGGTGATCTGCACGGCCACGCCTTTCGCGGCAGAGGCACCGCCGGCGATGTTGCTCAGCACGCCGGTATTTTTGTTGACCGGGTTGTTGGCATCCAGGGTGATGTCCAGTGCGGTGGCCGAGGTACAACTGAGCTGGATGGCGAAGGGCGTATCGGCGGCCGTGGTGCCGTTGCCGCCCTGTAGCTCGCTGGAGGTAACGGCGCGCAGGGTGACCGTGGTGGGATCGATGGCGATGGTGCAGGCCGGTCGCGTGAAGACGGTGGCATTCGCGGTCTGGAATACCACGATCGAACTCAGATTGCCGAAGTCCCAGTGTGCGAGTTGGCCGGCACTGAGGGTGCTGCCGTTGGCGATGGGGCCGGTGGCGACCAGTTCCAGCGAGGTTGTCTTGGAGAACGTCGTAGTGCCGCTGTCGAGGTAGTCGGCGGGCGGCGCTACCAGGTATGCGCCGGCGTCGCCACGAGCCAGACGGATGGCCAGGCCGGGGATGTTGGTAGGAAAGGTGTTGCTGCCACCGGCCGGCTGCGTACCCAGAAAGTTGACGATGCCGCCGGTGGTTCGCTGGTCGCAGTTCACGTCGACATTGCTCTGTTGCGCGACCATGGGCGATGTCCACAACACCGTGCCGGGGGCGACGTTGTCGGGGATCGTGATCTGGCCGGGCGTGGTGAAGATCACCCGCGTCATGCCGGTGCGATTGGCAAAACTGCAGGTTGCCTGCGCCAGGCGCGGCAGCGGCGCCAGCGCCAGCAGCAGCGAGGCCATCAGCCAGTGCGTGGATCGCCTCATGGTGTACTCCCGGCAAGCGCAACCATGGCGCGGGGCGCGGCGCATGTCGCGTCGATCTGTTCGAGTTGACGCCCTGGGCCAGCGGGTTTGCCGCGGGCGGGCAGTTGGTAGGGCAGCGCGCACTGCTTGGCGTTGCCGTCGTCGTCCTGCCAGTGCACGCTGAGCGTGCCGGTGGCTTCGGACAGGCGCGCCATGATGCGACCGGCCTGGCCCACCATACCCACCGGCTGGCCTTGTGCATTGCTCACTTCGGCGCCGAACGGCAGCGGCAGGCCGTCGACAGTGTGCGCCTGGATCAGCACGAAGCGGCCGCTTTCGGTCTTGAACTTCACCAGTACCACCGCCCCGGCGCGCGGCGCCACCTGGGTGCTGGTGCTGTCCAGCTGCACGTCCAGCGGCAGGCCGGTGGGGTCGATGTCGATGGCGTTGAGCTGGTAGGGGGTGAGATAGGGCACCAGCGCGTAACCGGCGCGGTTCACGGTGACGCCGGCCGCGTTGGTGATGCGTGCCCCGGCGGCGCCCGGTACCTGCACGATGGCCACGGTATCGCCCAGCATCTGCCCGAAGCTGATGCCGCCGGGGTAGGCCACGATGCTGCCCACCACGCCCAGCGAAGCCTGCGAGTAGCCGCTGCCGGCACCGAAGCCGGCATTGATCGCGACATGGCTGTTGCGGTAGCCGGCATTGAGGCTGCCGGTGGTGCCGGCGGCGCCGTCGCCGTTGTCGCGGGCCAGCGTGGCGCCGTAGCTGAAGCGGTTGTCGACGCCGGCGGTGCCGCTCAGCGTGGCCTGCGCCTGGTTGTTGCCGCTGCTGTCGTGGCTGAAGCCGCCGCTAAGGCTGGGGCTGTGCTCGCCGGCGCCCAGCGGGATGTTGAGGCTGAGCATGAAGCGGTTGTCGCTGTGCCCGAACAGGTCGCGCTCGCGACTGGCCGACACGCTGTAGCTCGTGCGGCCCAGCGAGTTGTTGTAGCCGACCTGGTATTGCGTGTCGCGGCCCGGGCGGTTCCAGTAGTTGCGGGTCGAGCCGCTCACGTACAGCGAGCCGCCGTGTTCGCCCAGCCTCTGGCTCAGGGTGAGGCTGAAGTTGTTGCGCTGACGGTCCACACCGACCGGGGTGAGCAGTTTGCGCAGGTCGATGCCCGCCAGGGCCGCCTGCTGTTCGGGGCTGAGCAGGCCGGAGATCGGCACGCCGTTGATGGTCGGCGTCGGCGTCGGGCCGCTGGCGAACACCGGCAGGTTGCGCTTTGCGTAGTCACGCGCGCGCATCGCGTCGCCCAGCGAGAGGTAGCCGCTGGTGGAGTAGCGATAGGCGGCCACGGTGAGCGAGGTGCCGGTTTCCGCCAGGGTCTTGCTGTAGCTCAGCCGCACGCTCTGGCCGGACAGCGTGCCCAGGCCGGGGATGCGCGTGCGCGCGGTGGTCGCGTCCAGGGCGAGCGCGCCGTAGCGCGTGTTCAGCGCGCCGCCCAGCAGCAGCTCGCCGTAGCCGGTGGCGCCCGCGGCGCCGGCGTAGCCGGTCAGCAGGTTGGTGAAGCCGTGCTGCACGGTGGCCTGCACCACGCCGGGCTTGTGCATGATCGTGCTGTCGCGCAGCTGGCCCGCGGCCACGCTGAAACGCGTGGTGCCCGGGCGCAACAGCTGCGGCACCGAGGCGTACGGTACCGAGAAGGTGTGCACGCGGCCGCTGGCCTCGGTCACGCTGACCTCGAAGTCGCCGCCGTAGCCGGTGGCGTAGAGGTCGTCGATGGCGAACGGGCCGGGCGCCACCGTGGTCTGGTAGATCACCATGCCGTTCTGGCGCACGGTCACCTTGGCATTGCTGTCGGCGATGCCGCGCACGGTCGGGGCGTAGCCGCGTTGCGACTGCGGCAGCATGCGGTCGTCGGTGGCGATCTGCACGCCGCGCAGGCCGATGCTGTCGAAGATCTCGCCGCTGGTCCAGGAGTCGCCGACGGTCAGCTGCGCCCGCAGCGACGGCAGGTCGCGCTGCGCGTAGGTGGCGATGTTCTGCCAGTGGCGGCTGGCGCGCGTGACGCCGGCGGCCGACTGCCAGGTCAGCGAGGAATCGTGGCGCAGGTGCCAGCGGCCCAGGTTGAGGCCGGCATTCAGGCCGAGGTACGAGGAGGTCTGCGTCAGCCCCTGGCCGCTGGTGCGATAGCTGTTGAAGTTGTAGTTGAGCAGGCCGGCGGTGACGCCCGAATCCCAGTACTTCGGATCGACGTAACCGCGTGCCGCCAGCCCCAGATAGGCTTGCGGCACGCTGGTGTCCAGACGCAGGTCGGACATCTGGAAGCTCAGGCTGGCGCCGGGGATCACCGTCGCCATGTCGACGCAGGCGGTGCTGCTGGCCAGCGCGGCGGTGGTCGCGGGCGACAGCTCGGCCGGATGCAGACCCAGCTGGTCGAGCAGCGCCGGGGTGACGCAGGGCGTGGCGCTGGCGTCGCTCGACGGCGCGGCGAAGCGCACCTCGCTGCGACCGACCAGGCGGTTGTTGAGGTAGAGGTCCACGCTGTATGTGCCCGACGGCACGAAGTCGCCGCGCTCGAAGCGCGACAGGTCGGTGGTGTTCTGCCCGGCGCCGGGGAGCATGCTGCGGTCGAAGCTGGCGTCCATCGCACCGCCGGCGGCGGCTTCCGCACTCGCGCCAGTCGCCGCCGCGGCATGACCGCCCCAGCCGCACAGCGCCAGGCCGATCAGGGCTGACAGCAGCTGGCGACGGGCCAGCGGCCCGCGCGCAGTCGTCACGCTGACGCTGACGCTGGCGCTGGCGCGCAGGAAGCTCACGGCGTGACCGTGCCCTTGTAGGAGGTGCCGGCGCCGAAATCGTTGATGACGGTGTAGTCGACCGCGCTGCCTGCGCTTGGCGCGCGGTGCAGGTCCTTCACGGGCAGGTGCAGCGACGCCAGCGGCGCGACCATCCCGCTGTCGGTAATGTAGGCGGCACCATCCACGTGCAAGGTCAGCTTGCTGATGGTGATGTAGTAAGGCGTCGGATTGCGCACCACCAGCGCGTAGCCGGTGCCGTCGGCGGCCACGCTCCAGCCGAGCTGCTCGCCCGCGGTGAGCGGGTTGCCGGCCAGGCTGGCCGGGCGGAAGAACAGCTTCAGCCGCGAGCGCACGGCGAACTGCAGCGTGTTGCGCTCTTCGCCCGGCTTGGTCACGGGCTTGGGCGGGATCTCCAGCACGTTCAGCCAGAACAGCGACTCGCGGTCGGTCGGCAACGGCTGGCCGGTGTAGATGATGCGCAGGCTCTGGCCCCTGCCTGCGTCCATGCGCGTCAGCGGCGGCGTGATCAGGAATGGCACCTTGGCCGTGTCGGGAGTGGAGGCGGGGTTGCCGTCGTCGATCCAGGCCTCGACCAGGGCAGGCAGTTTGCCCTCGTTGGTCAGGTGCACCGTGGTCTCGCCGGTGGCGGCGGAAAACACCACGCGCGTGCCGGCGATCACTACGCTGGCGTGGCTCGGGCCGATGCCGGCGGCCAGCGCCAACAGGGCGGCGCCCAGGGTGCAGAGCAGGCTTTTCATCGGGAGATCCGTAGCGGCAAGGTGGGATCGAGCGGGCCTGCAGCCGGTGTCCCGGCTGCAGGTGGCGCGGGCTTACAGGTAGGTCAGGGTGAAGTTGACGCTGGTGTTCACCAGACCTGCGCCCACGGCTGCGCCATTGGCGTAGTACTGCGCAGTCAGCGTGGTGGTGCCGGTGCCGCTGGCGACCGCGATGGCCGGGGCGTTGGTTTGGCTCTTGGCGTTGATCACCGAGGCGCCGCTGAGCAGGCGCACCTGCAAGTTGGTGGCCTGGCCGGTGCCGGTGGTGTTGAGGTTGCCGTTGGGGTCGATGTTGCCGCCGGCGAAGGCCATCTGGGCGCTGGTGACATTGCTGTCGCAGCCGGTCAGCTTGATGTCGAAGTTGGTATCGCCCGCGGTGGCGCCGGCGGCGTTGAGGGCGCCCGTCGCCACGACGGGCAGGGTCACGGAACTGGTGGAGCTGCCGCCATTCACGCTGATGGTGCAGGTGTCGTTGATCACCTTGCCGCTGATGTTGATGGTGCCGGAGTTGGCCGCCTGGGCGGTCGGGGCGAAGGCAGCGGCAGTCAGGGCGGCGGCCAGGGCGGCGGGAAGCAGGATCTTGTTCATCGGATTTCCTTGTGGATGTTTTGCGGGTTGGTGGACTGGTTGGGCTGGCAAGGGCGCTCGGAGGCCGGTGACCAGCGGGATCGGGTTGTTGCCGGTCGGTCCTTGCACTGCATTCCCGGGCTCCTCGGGTGGAATGCATGCCGCGGATCCCCCGTGGCTGAGATGGCATAAGCAATGCCCATGCCAAGCTTCCGAGTAAACGGTTAACCGGTGTGTCAGGTTGGTCTGTAGAAGCGGCTGGATTTGAAGCAGGGCAACGTTTGCACGTGCTCTGCAAGCCATCCCTGACAAAATGCGACACCAAAAAATGCCAACTAAGTCACTTTTGAGTGACTCCGAATATTACAAATATTTCACATCTACCGCACATTTTTTGATGAGATGTCAAGTCAGCTTGACATTGGGCGATGGTCTTCCCTATCGTTCGCTTGTCAAGGTTGCTTGACATGAGCAAGTGCGGAGCATCGTCATGAACACCTGGTCCCGTCGAATCGTTGCCCCGCTGCCTGGCTTGGCCCCGACGCCGTCGGGCAGCCATGCCGTACTGGCCCGTGAAGCGGTTGCTGCCACGGTCGGCACGTTGAAAGTCCAGCGCCACGGCACTCATGGCCGCCCGGTAATCCTGATTCCAGGTCTGCAGGTGTGGCAGCGGGCCATCGAATGGCTGCAGCGGAATCGTGTGGCGCATGCGCTGACGCTGGCCGGTTTCGACCGGGTGCCGGTGCCCGCCGACGACGACCAGCCGTTCGATTGCGCCGATGCGTTGCTGTTGGCGAACGCACCGAAGGCGAAGGTCGCGTCGATCTCGCCGTCGCGGCACTTCGCGATGCTTGACCAGCCGGCGGAATTCGAGCAGCTGTTGGACGGTTTTCCGGAGACGTTGTGAGGACACCTTGATGCCACGCCTGACCGAAAAGCAGTACCGGCACCGCCTGACGCTCGCCATGACGATCTACGTCGGCGTGATGCTGCTGGTGTGGCCGCTGACCCGTACGGCGGACGGCCTGGCGCTGAAGATCGCGCTGGCGCTGACTCCGCTGCTGCCGATGCTGTACGTGGTGTGGCTGCTGGTCCGGCGCGTATGGCACGGCGACGAACTGGAACAGCGCACGCACCTGCTCGCGCTGGGTGCGTCCACGGTGGCGGTCGGCGTGCTCAGCCTGGTCGGTGGCTTCCTCGCCGCGGCGCGGGCGGTGGCGCTGGACGGCGCGGTGCTGATCTGGGTTTTCCCGGCGCTGCTGATCGGCTACGACGCCACGCGCTGGTGGGTGGCGCGCCGCTACGGCGCAGGCCCGTCCTGCGACGACGAAGGCGGCATGCCGATGTACCTGCGTTGCCTGCTGGGCGCGGCGCTGCTGGGACTGCTCGCGCTGCTGCAGCATCTTCGCCAGCATGACGCCGCCGCGGCCGGGCTGTCGTGGCTGGCCGCCGCTGCCGCGCTGGCCGCGGCGGTTCTGGCCGCGCTTCGCTGGCGGCGGCGCGCCCGGCAGGCGCGGTCCGGGGGTGGGACGTGACGGTGCGCGGAGTCGCCCGTAACGAACCGGAGGGGGTGTGCCATGCGTGCCGTCCATAAACGCTACCTGCGCGAGTTCATCCCGGCGATGCTGGCCTACGTGGTGCTGATCGTGCTGTTCGGCGCGCTGGTGCCAAGGACGGAAAGCACGGCGTGGCGCGTGCTGCTGGCATTGTTGCCGCTGCTGCCGATTGCACTGGTGATCCGCGCGATCGTGCGGGTGATCCGCGATCAGGACGAGCTGGAACGCCGGATCGACCTGGAGGCGATCGCTATCGCGGCGATGTCGACCGGGTTCGGCTACTTCAGTTTCGGCCTGCTGCTCAGTGCGGGCGTCGGCTGGGAGGTGGGTGCGGACGCGCTGGCGATCTGGGTGATGCCGTGCCTGTTCGCCAGCTTCGGCGTGGCCAAGCTGCTGGTCGCCAGGCGTTATCGTAACCATGCATAACCACGTGCGCGAGCTGCGCGGCGAGCAGAGCTGGTCGCAGGCGGATCTGGCCGAGCGGCTGGACGTATCGCGGCAGACCGTCAACGCGATCGAGACCGGGAAGTACGATCCCAGCCTGCCGCTGGCGTTCAAGATTGCGAAACTGTTTGGCCGTCCGATTGAATCGATTTTCGACCCAGGGAGCAGCACGTGAGCATGAAACCCAGAGCACGCATGGGTGCGGCGGTGGCCATCGCGGTGGCGATCTTCGCAGCCAGCCAGAGTGCCCATCGTCGCGGGCAGGAAAAGGACCCGCTGCCCGCGTCGACCGCGACAGCGGCTTCGCCGGCGGTTGCCGCGAAAGTGGCGCCGGCCAAGCCGGCGACATGGAAACTCGGCGCCATCACCCTGGCTGCCTGCGAGCTGGCGCAGCCGAACAGCGGGCTCAGCACCGCGGCGTGGTGCGCCGACTTTCCGGTGCCGGAGAACCGCGACGATCCACACAGCCGCACGATCAAGCTGAAGCTGGCGGTGCTGCGCTCGCGCGCGCAGGTGGCGAGCCCGGACATGCTGGCCTTCCTCGCCGGTGGCCCCGGCCAGGCCGCGACCGACTCGGCCGGCCTGGTCGCGTCGGTGCTGAAGCCGCTGCTGGCGCATCGCCACGTGCTGCTGCTGGACCAGCGCGGCACCGGCGGTTCGAATGCGCTCGACTGCAAGGAGTCCGCCGAAACGGTCACGCCGACGGACGACAGCACGTTCGACGCCGGCAAGCTGCGTGCCGCGGCGGCCGCCTGCCTGAAGCAACTGGCCGGCCGCGCCGATCCGCGCTACTACACCACCACCGTCGCGGCGCAGGACCTGGAGGACGTGCGCAAGGCGCTCGGCTCGCCGCAGTTCGACCTGGTCGGCGTGTCGTACGGCACGCGGATGGCGCAGCAGTATCTGATGCGCTTCCCGGATGCGGTGCGCAGCGTGGTGCTGGACAGCGCGGTGCCGAATGCGCTGGCGCTGGGCGAGGATTTCGCGCGCAACCTGGACGACGCGCTGAAGGCGCAGTTCGCCCGCTGCAGCGCCGAGCCGGCGTGCAAGGCGAAATTCGGCGACCCGGACCAGACCCTGTACCAGCTGCGCGACGCGCTTCGCGCGAACCCGCATGAAGTCAGTTTCCGCGACCCGCAGGACTACCGGACGGTGAAGCGGATGCTGGACGAGGACGCGCTGGCCAGCGTGGTGCGCTTGTTCGCCTATACGCCGGCCACCGCCGCATTGCTGCCGCTGTCGATCGACGCGGCCGCGCGTGGCGACGTCGGCCCGTTGCTGGGCCAGGCCAAGCTGCTGTCCGGCGAACTGTCCGAGCTGATGGGCAGCGGCATGCAGTATTCGGTGATCTGCAGCGAGGATGCCGACCTGCTCACCGCGCGCCCGCAGGACGCGCAGACCATTCTCGGCACGCGCCTGGTCGATGCGCTGAAGGCGGTCTGCTCGGTGTGGCCGAAAGGCGCACGCCCGGCCGATTTCCACCAGCCGTTGCGGACCGACAAACCGGTGCTGCTGCTGGCCGGCCAGTACGATCCGGTGACCCCGCCGCGCTACGCCGAGGAAGTGGCCAAGGGCCTGCCCAACGCGCGCGTGCTGGTGCTCAAGGGCCAGGCGCACAGCGTGATGGCGGCCGGCTGCACGCCACAGCTGGTCCAGCACTTCGTCGAGAAGCTCGACCCGAAAACGCTGGACGCGAGCTGCCTGGACCGCCTGCAGCCCACGCCGATCTTCATCGACTTCAACGGAGCCACGCCATGAAAAAACCGTACGTGACGGCCAACGCCGTGCTGTGGGCTGCGGCCGTCGTCGCCGCTGCCGTGCTTGATGCACCGCCTGTCATCGGCCAGATCCTGCTGCCGTGGCTGGCCGTGATTTCCATGTTGAGCACCGGGCCGGATGCCTGCTTCATGCGGGGTAATCGGTCGTGATTGAAGTCAGGGATCTGCACAAGGCATTCGGCGCGGTGAAGGCCGTCGACGGCGTCAGCTTCAGCGCCCGCGACGGCGAGATCACCGGCCTGCTCGGCCCCAACGGCGCCGGCAAGACCACCACGCTGCGCATGCTCTACACGCTGATGGCGCCGGACCGCGGCCAGGTGCTGGTGGACGGCATCGACGCGGCGGTCGACCCGCTCGGCGTACGCCGCCGGCTTGGCGTGCTGCCGGATGCACGCGGCCTGTACAAGCGGCTGACCGCGCGCGAGAACATCGACTACTTCGGACGCCTGCACGGCCTGCCGGAGGAGCTGCTGGCCAGTCGGCGCGAGGCGCTGGTCAAGGCGTTGGAGATGGAGGACATCGCGGACCGCCGCACCGAGGGCTTCTCGCAGGGCCAGCGGGTGAAGACCGCGATCGCCCGCGCGCTGGTGCACGACCCGCGCAACGTGATCCTCGACGAGCCGACCAACGGCCTCGACGTGATGGCCACGCGCGCATTGCGCCAGTTCATGACCAGGCTGAAGGCGGAGGGCCGCTGCGTACTGTTTTCCAGCCACATCATGCAGGAGGTCGCCGCGCTGTGCGACCGCATCGTGGTGATCGCGCACGGCCGCGTGGTGGCCGACGAGTCGCCCGACGCGCTCAGGGCACAGACCGGCGAATCCAACCTGGAGGACGCCTTCGTGAAGATCATCGGCACCGACGAGGGACTGGCGGCATGAGCACGACCCCATCGAAAACCCGGCGCAGCGGCGCCTTCTTCACCGTGTTCCTGAAGGAGGTGAAGGAGAACCTGCGCGACCGCCGCACCCTGATGAGCGCGTTTCTCACCGGCCCGCTGCTGGGGCCGCTGCTGTTCGTGATGCTGATCAACCTCACCCTGAACCGCGAACTGGACAAGGCCGAGAAGCCGCTGCCGGTGCCGGTGATCGGCGCCGAGTACGCGCCGAACCTGATCGAGGCCCTGAAGGCCGGCGGCGTGGTGCCGGCCACGGCGGTGGCCGATCCCGCCCAGGCGGTGCGCAAGCAGGACGCCGACGTGGTGCTGCGCATCGCCGCCAATTACGGCAAGGCCTGGCGCCACGGCGAGCCGGTGCAGGTGGAGCTGTTCTACGACTCCTCGCAGCGCGACGCGAGCGGCTCGGTGGAACGGGTCAGCCAGCTGGTGGAGGGCTACGCGCGCCAACAGGGCGCGATGCGGCTGGTCGCGCGCGGCCTGTCGCCGGGCACGGCGTGGCCGTTGCAGGTGGCCAGGCGCGACCAGGCCACGCCGCAGTCGCGCGCGGTGCTGATGTTCGCGATGCTGCCGTACTTCTTCGTGATCACCATCTTCATGGGTGGCATGTACCTGGCGATCGACCTCACTGCCGGCGAGCGCGAGCGGCAGTCGCTGGAGCCGCTGTTCGCCAACCCGGTGGCGCGCTGGAAAATCCTGTGCGGCAAGCTGGCGGCGATCTGCGCGTTCTCCGTCGCCAGCCTGCTGATCACCCTGCTGGCGTTTGCCGTGGTGGGGCAGTTCATTCCCGCCGGCAAGATCGGCATGGAGCTCGACCTTGGCCTGCACTTCGCCATCTACGTGCTGTTGCTGCTGCTGCCGCTGGTGCTGCTGCTGGCCGCGCTGCAGTCGATGGTGGCCGCGTTCGCCAAGAGCTACCGCGAGGCGCAGACCTACATCTCGCTGCTGATGCTGGTACCGCTGATCCCCAGCGCGGCGCTGTCGTTCATGCCGATCAAGGCGCAGGCATGGATGTACGCGGTGCCGCTGCTGGGCCAGAACCTCGGCATCATGCAGCTGCTGCGCGGCGACGGCGTCACCGGCGAGCAGCTCGGCTTGTGCCTGGTCGGCAGCCTGGCGGCGGCGCTGCTCGCGGTGCTGGCGACAGTGCAGCTGTATCGTTCCGAGAAGCTGGCGATTTCGGCCTAAGATAAAGCCCAATCCTGTGCTCCTGTTTGCTCCTCCCCCTGCTGGCAGGGGGAGGTCGGGAGGGAGTTGAGCTTTTGACTTTGCGGCACGAAGAGCAACTCCACCCCGACCCTCCCCTGCTTCGCAGGGGAGGGAGTATTGCCGGCAGGGGTGACGCTCAGCGCGGCGGCGCGGTCAGTTCCTGCGCGTCGAGGTAGCCGTCATGATTGCGGTCGAGCCGACGGAACTGGCGGCGCAGGTTGTCTTGATATTCCTTCAGCGTGATCGGCTCGCCGCGGCCGCCGGGCAGCTCGTCGGTGTCGATGACGCCGTCGCCGTTGCGGTCCATCGCCTGGAAGCCGCGGCCCATGTAGGCCAGGTACTCGGCCTCGCTGACCCGGCCGTCGCCGTCGCGGTCGAACATCTGCAGGTACTGCACGCGCGTTTCCTGTGCCAGCGCGACCGGCGTGGCCAGCAGCAGCGCCAGCGCGGCGGCATGCAGTCGGGTGTTCAGCGGCTGCCGCCGTGGATGCCGATGAACTGCAGAAACTCCGCGCGGGTGCGCGCGTCGTCGCGGAAGGTGCCGAGCATCTGGCTGGTCACCATCGACACGCCGCGCTTGTGCACGCCACGGGTGGTCATGCATTCGTGGCTGGCGTCGACCACCACCGCCACGCCGGCCGGCTGCAGGGTTTCCTGGATGCACTGGGCGATCTGCGCGGTGAGCTTCTCCTGCACCTGGAAGCGGCGCGCGAAGCCTTCCACCACGCGGGCCAGCTTGCTGATGCCGACCACCCGGTTGGTCGGCAGGTAGCCGACGTGGGCGCGGCCGATGATCGGCGCCATGTGGTGCTCGCAGTGGCTTTCGAACTCGATGTCGCGCAGCACCACCATCTCGTCGTAGCCGTTCACCTCCTTGAAGGTGCGGCGCAGGTAGTCGCCCGGATCGGATTCGTAGCCGGAGAACCAGTCGCGATACGCCTTCACCACCCGCTTGGGCGTATCCAGCAGACCCTCGCGCGACGGGTCCTCGCCGGCCCAGCGCAGCAGCGTGCGCACGGCTTCCTCGGCCTGTTCCTGGCTGACGTCGTTCGGATTGCGCTGGTCGCTCATGCGGGTGTCTTCCATAGGCGGGCACACCAGTTTAGCGACCGTGTCAAACCGCGTCTGCGCCAGCCGGATCACTGCTGGGCCGATGGGCAGGTCGGCGAGGGCAGCAGGTCATGTTGACGCGACTATTTGTAATATATAAATTACATTACGTCCTGTGGAGCAGACATCATGTCTCGACCCCTGCGCTACGCTGTGCTGATTCCGCTGTCGATCCTCGCGTTCTTCGTGCTGTTCGTGCTGCCCGACATCGACCTGGGCTGGCCAGGCGGACTGGCCATGCTCGCCGGGGCGTGGGTGGTCTGGTACCTGCTGTGGGCGACGCTGCAGGAGTCTGCCGCCGCGGCCAGCGCCGACGGGGCCGCCGCACCGGTCTCGCCGGGCGAGCAGCGCGCCTGGATCGGCCTGGTCTTCACCGCCGCGATCCTCGTCTACTACGCCCTGCGCGGTTCGCAGATGGTGGCCGCCGACGGTGGCATGGCGCCGGAAGCCTCCGCCATCGGCAAGCACATCGGCATGCTCGTCGCCGGCTGGCTGGTGGTGATGCGCGTATTGCGCAAGCGCTGGCGCGACACGGTGGAAGAGGACGAGCGCGACCGCGGCATCCAGGCGTGCGCCAGCAGTTGGGCGCGCGTCGGGCTGTCGGCATTCGTACTGTGCATCGCGGTGATGTTCGCGTTCTCGCCGCCGGACCGCCTGCAATGGGCCGTGCCGATGACGGTCTCCAACCTGATGATGACCGGCCTGATCGCCTCGAGCCTGCTCGAATACGCGGTGATCGGCGTGGCCTACTGGCGCGACCGGCGCAGCACATGACCGGCACGCCGATCGGCAATCTCATCCGCAAGCTGCGTTTCGAGCATGGCGAAATGACCCAGCAGGCGCTCGCCGACGCCTGCGGCATCACGCGGCAGACCGTGATCGCGCTGGAGGCGGGCAAGTACGCGCCCTCGCTGGAGCTGGCATTCCGCATCGCCCGCGCGTTCGGCGTGGGCGTGGAGGACGTGTTCCAGTGGAGGCGCTGAGCCGGATCGCCGTTTCGCCATCGCTTCAGCGCAGTCGGGGCGGGAACGGCACGCCCGCTCCGCGCCCTGATGCGCCGCCTACGGATCGCCGGCTTCGTCGTCGCCGTCGTCCGGCGCGGGCAGGTCGCCCAGTGCCTGCTGGGCGATTTCGCCGGGCGCGCTTTCCACGCTGCGCAGCTTGCGCTCGATCGCGCGGGTACGCACGCCGGTGGCGTCGATCTGGTTGCTGGCCTGGTCGAGGTTCTTCTTGACCTTGTCCAGCACCGCGCCGAACTTGCCGAACTCGGTCTTGACCGCGCCGAGCAGCTGCCACACTTCGCTGCTGCGCTTCTCGATCGCCAGCGTGCGGAAGCCGGCCTTGAGGCTGGTCAGGATCGCCGCCAGCGTGGTCGGGCCGGCGACGGTGATGTGGTGCTCGCGTTGCAGCGACTCGAACAGGCCCGGCCGCCGCAGCACTTCGGCGAACAGACCCTCGGTGGGCAGGAACAGGATGGCGAAATCCACCGTGTGCGGCGGGGCCACGTACTTGCTGCGGATGCGCTTGGCTTCCTCGCGCACGCGCCGCTCCAGCGCATTGGCGGCATCCGCGGCGGCCGCGGCGTTGGCGTTCTCCTGGGCCTCCTGCAGGCGCTGGTAGTCCTCCAGCGGAAACTTGGCGTCGATCGGCAGCCACAGCGCGGCGCCGTCGACGCCGTTGGGCATGTGGATGGCGTATTCCACCCGCGCGTCGGAATTGGGCACCACGGCCACGTTGACCGCGTACTGGTCGGGCGTCAGCAGCTGTTCGAGCAGCGCGCCGAGCTGGGTTTCGCCCAGCACGCCGCGGGTCTTCACGTTGCCCAGCACGCGTTTGAGATCGCCCACGCCGGTGGCCAGGCCCTGCATTTCGCCAAGGCCGCGCTGCACGGCCTCCAGCCGCTCGGAGACCAGCTTGAACGATTCGCCGAGGCGGTTTTCCAGTGTGGCGTGCAGTTTCTCGTCCACGGTGGCGCGCATCTGCTCCAGCTTGGCCGCGTTGTCCTGCTGGATCGCGCCAAGCTTGGCCTCCAGCGTGGCGCGCACCTCGCCCATGCGCTTCTCGTGTTCGGCGCTGAGCGCGGCGAGGCGCTGCTGCTGCTGTTCGCCGAACCGGTTGAGCGCCAGCGTGGTCTCCGCGCGGCTCTTGCGCGCGTCCTCGGCGAGTTGCTGCGCCAGCGTCTGCAGGCCCTGGCTGGTGCCGTCGGTGAGCGCGGCGAGGCGCTGGCCGAAGCCGTCGATGCGCTCGGCCTGCTGCTGCGACATGCTGCCGAGCTGTTCGCCCACGTGGCCACGGAAGCGGTCGAAGCCCTGCTGCAACTCCTCGCGACCGGCACGCTGCTCCTCGCGCAGGGTGCGCTCGACGCGGGCGCCGTCGTCTTTCAGCGCGTCCAGCTTCGCGCCCAGGCCGGGGTCGCTGCGCCCGCGCAGCAGTGTCGCGAGCTGCAGCAGCAGCACCAGCGCGGTGAGGATGACGAGCACGAGCAGCAGGGTTTCGTTGGGCGGCATGGAACGTTTTCCGAGGTCGATGCATCCAGTGTACGTCCAGCCGTCTCACCGGCTGCGCCCATTTCACGTTGCCGCTGCCCGAGCGGTGCATCATGGGCCGATCCGTCGGCCCGGGAGAGAAGACATGGAACACACCCACGACTACCTGATCATCGGCGGCGGCATGGCCGCCGACGCGGCCGCCAAGGCAATCCGCGAGGTCGACGCGGGGGCGAACGTCGGTCTGGTCGGTGCGGAAGCGACGCCGCCGTACCAGCGCCCGCCGCTGTCCAAGGCCTTGTGGAAGGGCGACAAGTCGGTGGCCGAGATCGACCTGGCCACCGCGGCCAGCGGCGCCACGCTGCACCTCGGGCGACGCATCGAATCGCTGGACCGCGCGGCGCACATCGCGCGCGACGACCACGGCGACAGCTACCGCTACCGCCGCCTGCTGCTGGCCACCGGCGCCACGCCGCGGCAGCTGCCGTTCGAGGGCGGCGAGCGGATCATCCATTTCCGCACGCTGGACGATTACCAGGCGTTGCGGCGTTACGCCCAGCCCGGCGCCTTCATCGCGGTGATCGGCGGCGGCTTCATCGGCGCCGAACTGGCAGCGTCGCTGTGCAGCCTCGGCTGCAAGGTGACCTTGCTGTTTCCCGGCGAGCACCTCGGCGCGGGGCGCTACCCCGATGGCCTGGCGCACTACCTCGACGACTACTACCGCAGCCGCGGCGTGGACGTGCGCAGCGGCGTGCGCGTGCAGGGCAGCAACCCCACCGACGGCGGCGTGGAGCTGGTGCTGTCCGACGGCAGCCTGCTGCGTGTGGAGGCGGCGGTGGCCGGCCTTGGCGTGACTCCGAATACCGCGTTGGCCGAACAGGCTGGCCTTACCGTCGACGACGGCATCGTGGTCGACGCCCACCTGCGCAGCAGCGACGCGGACATCTGGGCCGCCGGCGACGTGGCCAGCTTCTACAATCCGGCACTGGGCCGCCGCCTGCGGGTGGAGCACGAGGACGCAGCGGTCAGCATGGGTCGCCACGCCGGCCGCGCGATGGCCGGGGTCGCCGGGGAATACACCGCGCAGCCATTCTTCTATTCCGACCTGTTCGATCTCGGCTACGAGGCGGTCGGCCTGCTCGACACGCGGCTGCAGGTGGTGGAGGACTGGCGCGAGCCGAACCGCGAGGGCGTGGTGTACTACCTCGAGCACGGTCGCGTACGCGGCGTGCTGCTGTGGAACACCTGGGACCAGGTGGATGCCGCGCGCGAGCTGATCGCGCAGCCGGGGTCGTTCGATGAGGCGTCCCTGCGCGGGCGGCTGCCGCGTGGTGGCTGATCAATCCACCCGGCAGAACACCGCCTTCAGGTAACGCCCTTCCGGCACGTCGGTGCGTACCGGGTGGTCGGCGCCGGCGCCGCGCACTTCCAGCAGCTGGATTTCGCGGCCGGCGTTGAGCGCCACCCGGCGCAGCATCTCCAGGAACTCGGCCTCGCCGACCAGGCCGGTGCACGAGCAGGTCAGCAGCAGGCCGCCGGGCGGAATGATGTCCAGCGCCATGCGGTTCATCGCGAAGTACTTCTTCAGCGCGTCCATCAGCTTGCTGCGGTCGCGGGTGAGCTTGGCCGGGTCGAGCACCACCGCGTCGTACTTTTCGCCGCGCGCCGCCGCGGCGCGCACCCAGTCGAAGATGTCGGCCTGTTCAAACGTCGCCGCGACGTTGTTCGCCTTCGCGTTGGCGCGGGCGACCTCGAGAATGCCGGCGTCGAGATCCACGCCGACCGCCTCGCGCGCACCGGCGGCCATTGCATGCACGGCGAAGCCACCGGCGTTGCAGCACAGGTCGAGTACGCGGCGGCCCTTGGCCAGTTCGGCGAAGCGCTTGCGGTTGTCGCGCTGGTCGGCGAAGAAGCCGGTCTTGTGGCCGGAGCCCGGCGCGGCGTGGAAACGCAGGCCGTGCTCGTGCACCTCGAACGCCGCCGGTACGTCTGGGCTGCGGCAGTCGAACGATTCCTGCTTCTGCACGTGCGACTCGGCGAACCAGTACAGCTGCGCGCCGGGGAAGTGCGCCAGCAGGGCGGCGTGGATCGCCTCGCGGAAACGCCACATGCCGGCGGCGAAGTATTCGATCACCAGGATGTCGGCGTAGCGGTCCACGATCAGGCCGGACAGCCCGTCGCCCTCGCTGTGCACCACGCGCCAGGCGTCGCTGACGGCATCGAGCTGCAGCCAGTCGCGGCGCAGTTGCACGGCACGGGCAATGCGTGCGGCGATCCAGTCGGCGTCGATCACGGCATCCGGATGCGTGTCGAGCAGGCGCAGCGCGATGCGCGCATGGCCGTTCCAGAACGCACGGCCGACGAAGCGGCCCCTGGCGTCGTGCACCTCGACTACGCTGCCCGGCGGCAAGTTCGATTCCGGTTTGTGGACCTGCGCCGACCACACCCACGGATGGCCGGGAGCGCGGTCGGACTTCAGGCGGATCATGGGGAGTGCGGCGGACGTATTCATCCGCGCATGATAGCCGCTGCCCGGGTTCCTCCCCTGCTTGCAGGGGAGGTCAGGAGGGGTTGCTCGGACTGGCAGGGAAGACCAAGAGCACCCCACCCCGGCCCTCCCCTGCGTCGGGGGAGGGAGTACGGCGTCAGCGCAGGCGCAGCACCAGCCAGGAGAGCAGTGCCAGCAGGTTGATGCCCAGGCGCGACACGGACGGGCCGGCGACCGCAAGCACGAAGCCCTGCGAGCCGAAGTGCCAGTCGAGGCCGAGCCGCGGGGTGGCCTGCAAGGTGGCGAACACGTTGACGAAGGCGCCGCAGTGCAGCGCGTAGCTGAGGATCGGCGTGGCGATCAGTGGCAATTGCAGCAATTGCGCCCAGCGCGACAGGCGCACGCCGTGTTCGCTGCCGGCGACCAGCTGGATCCCCGCGGCCAGCACGAAGCCGTACAGCGCCAGGCCGAGCAGGGCGAGCAGACTGTCGTGCGCGCCGAACGGCAGCAAGCGGCGCAGCATCGCCGCCACGCCGTAGAAGCCGCCGGCGATTTCGAGGACGCCGATCAGGCGGAACAGGAGGGTGCGCATGCGGGGGCCTCGTGCGGAAAAAGACGCCAGCTTAGCCGAGCCGCGCCGCAGCGGTTTGCGCGGGGTCGCGGTTTTTCGCGCAGGCGTGAAGCTCAGGCGATCAGCACGCCGCGCGCTTCCTCGACGATCGCATGCGGCACGAAGCGCGCGCTGTCCTGGGTGACCAGCGAGCTGTCTTCGCGGATGCCGATGCCGCAGGCGCGGTCGCCGACCACCCAGCTGCCGATCAGCGGATAGTGGCCGTCGAAAGCAGGCAGCGGGTGGCAGGCCTGGCGGATGCACGGGCCATCACGGTACGGGCCATTGGTGCGCAGTTCGCGGCCGTCGTCCAGGTGCATCGCGATGTTGGCGCCTTCGCGCGAATGCAGCGGCTTGCGTACCGAGCCGCGCGGCAACTCGCCGCCGTTGTCGAACTCGGCCGGCAGCAGGTTCGGGTGGCCGCGATGGGCGTCCCACAGCAGCGGCAGGATGCCCTTGTTGCTCAGCAGCGCCTTCCACGGCGGCTCGATCAGCTGCAGGCCGGAACGCGGCAAATACTGACCGAACGATTCGCGGAACATGTCCTCCAGCGGATACAGCTTGAACAGGCAGCCGATCACCTGGTCGTCGAGGTCGGTGAAGCGGCCGTCTTCGGAAATGCCGATGTCCTCGATCGCCAGCGCGCCGCAGTCGATGCCCGCCTGCAGCGCGCAATCGCGCAGGTAGGCCACCGTGCCCTGGTCCTCCGCCGAGTCGCGCACCGCGGCGAAGTGGAACGGCCGCGCGATGCCGCGCGCGATCGTGCCGAACGCTTCCACCAGGGATTCGTAGATCGAATTGAACTGGTCGCTGCCGGCCGGCAGCTGGCCGCGGGCGAGCTGGTCCTCCAGCCATTGCCACTGGAAGAACGCGGCCTCGAACAGCGAAGTCGGAGTGTCGTAGTTCAGTTCGTAGAGCTTGGCCGGGCCGGTGCCGTCGTAGGCGAAATCCATGCGGCCGTACAGGTGCGGCTGGCGCTCGCGCCAGCTCTGTGCGATCCAGTCCCAATACGGTTCGGGAATCGCCAGTTGCCGCAGGTGCTGCTCGCTGCCGACGATGCGCTCGACCAGGTCCAGCGCCATCGCGTGCAGTTCTTCGGTGGGCGCCTCGATGCCGTTCTCGATCTCGCGCAGGCTGAACGCGTAGTAGGCCGACTCGTCCCAGTACGGCGCGTCGTCGATGGTGTGGAAGCCGAAGCCGCACGCGGCGGCCTTGGCGCGCCAGTCGGGGCGCTCGGCCGTGCTGACCCGGCGCATCAGCCGCCGATGCCGCGGCTGCTGCCGGACGTGCCGAAGCCGGAACGGCTGCTGGTGACCGCGCGGTTCGGCGTGGCGTTGACAGGCACCATCGCGGTGCCGGCGCCGCCGCGGTAGACGCCGCCGGCGCCGGGGGCCGGGCGCTGCCAGCCGCCGTTGCTGTCGCGGAACGCCGGCGCGCTGTTGAAGCCATTGGCGGCCACGCCGTTGCGCGACATCATCTGCGACAGGAAGAAGCCGGTCATCAGCGGGCCGAAGAACGAATGGCTGGCGCCATCGCTGCGTTCGGCGCACTGCTCCTTGCCGTAGCTGGCCTCGCACGCCTCGCGGCTGGCGAAGCGCGGCGCGGTGGCCACCGCGTCCTGCTGCGCCTTGGCGAACGCCTGCCGGCAGGTGTCGCTGTCGTTGGTCTGCGCCACGCAGGCCTCGACCGAGGTGTACAGGCCTTCGCGCGACGCGCTTTCGCTGCGGTCGCAGGCGGTCAGCAACAACGGGGCCGTGCTCATCAGCAGCAGGGCGGCGGTGCGGGATCGTTTCATGGACACACTCGGCAAGATAACCGGCCAAGCATGCCTGCTTGCGCGTGGGGAGGGAAGTTCTTGCGGTCGAATGCCGCAGCGACCCCTCATTCCAGCACGTCGGCCAGTTCGTGCAGGTCGGCGATGTGCTGTTCCCACCAGCGCGATTCGGCGGCGAACGGAAACGCGGCGGGGAACGCCGGGTCGTGCCAGCGCGCAGCGATCCAGCCGGCGTAGTGCAGCTGGCGCATCGCGCGCAAGGCGGGAATCAGCGCCAGCTCGGCATGGTCGAAATCGCGGAACTGCTGGTAGCCCTCGAGCACGGCTTCCATCGCGCGTGCGTCGTTGGCGAGCATCCACAGATCCTGCACCGCCGGGCCGCTGCGCGCGTCGTCGAAGTCGACGAAGTGCGGGCCGGCGTCGGTCCACAGCACGTTGCCGGGGTGGCAGTCGCCGTGCAGGCGCAGCTGGCGCACCGGGCCGATGGCCTCCAGGCGTGCGGCGATCGCCGCATCCAGACGCGTCGCCGCGGCGCGGTAGTTCGTCTGCAGCGAGGCCGGCAGCAGCGACGAGTCGAGCACCGCGTGCATCGGCTGCAACACCATTGTGTCGCGATCGAGCTTGCCGCGGTGGGCAAACGGCGCCCGCGCGCTGATCAGGTGCAGGCGCGCGATCAGCCGGCCCAGCCACTGCAATTGATCGACTGCCTCCAGCTCCGGTG
Organism: Rhodanobacter sp. KK11; assembly: GCF_033345435.1. Lineage (NCBI taxonomy): Bacteria > Pseudomonadati > Pseudomonadota > Gammaproteobacteria > Lysobacterales > Rhodanobacteraceae > Rhodanobacter > Rhodanobacter sp. KK11. The sequence continues at coordinate 476,451 of NZ_JAWPMI010000005.1, read as the reverse complement.
CGCGCCCGCCGCGGCGCGGCGTCAACGCGTAGCGGAAGCCGGCGTGATGCAGCAGGGTGCGGCCGCCAAAGGCCAGCGGCGCCACCACCGGCAGTTCGGCATCGGCCAGCTCCTGCGTGAAAGCGTGTTCCTCGATGATCGCCGCGTCGCTCCAGCGGCCGGGCCGGTAGAACTTCGCGATCACCGGCGCAGCGTCTTCCAGCCCGACCTGCCACACCCGGTTCTCGTAGCTGTTCAGCGCCAGCAGCCGGCCGTCCGGCCACAGGCCGCAGGCGCCCACCGCGTCGAGCACCAGGTCGGGGGTGAGGCCGGCGTACGGCGTACCGTTCAACGCACGCCCATGCCGCGTGCCGCGATCACCGCCATGGTGAGGCGAGCGATGCATACCAACGCGCCGTCCTCGTTCTCGATGCGGATCTCCCACACCTGGGTGGTGCGGCCGACGTGCAGCGCCTTCGCGGTGCCGGTGACGGTGCCCGCGCGCACGCCGCGCACGTGGTTGGCGTTGATGTCCAGCCCCACCGCCAGTTCCTTCGCCGGGTCCAGGGTGAGCATCGCTGCGGTGCTGCCCAGCGTCTCGGCCAGCGCCACCGAGGCGCCGCCGTGCAGCAGGCCGTACGGCTGATGGGTGCGCGCATCCACCGGCATGGTGCCCTGCAGCCAGTCGTCGCCCACCGCGGTGATGCGGATGCCCAGCGCCTCCATCAGGGTGTTGGTGCTCCAGCCGTTGAGGCGGGCCAGGTCGGTGGGTTGTTTCCAGAGGTTCATCGTTGATTCCCGTGAAGCGAGCCCGCATTGTTGTCTGCCGCGTTCACCACGACAATGCTGCCGGTGCCCATCGTTACCCTGAAATCCTCCGGCCGCCAGTTCCCCGTGGCCATCGGCGAAACCGTGCTGGAAGCGGCGCAGCGCGCGGGCGTGGCGCTGCCGTATTCCTGCCGCGCCGGCGTCTGCGGCAGCTGCAAGGCAACCCTGCTGGAAGGGCGCTGCGAGTATCCGCGCAACCCGCCGCTGGCGCTGGATGCCAGCGCGCTGGCCCACCACGCGGTGCTGCCGTGCCAGGCGGTGCCGTGCGGCGACCTGCTGCTGGAGGCGCGCGAAGTGGCCTCGGTGGAGGACATCGCGCGGCGCCAGCTCGGCGTGGTGGTGGCCGACAAGTGGCGGCTGGCGGCGGACGTGATCGGCCTGCGCCTGCAGCCGGACCGCGGTGAACGCCGGCTGCGGCGGCTGCCGGGCCAGTACCTGGACGTGCTGCTGGAGGACGGCCGGCGCCGCTCGTTCTCGATCGCCAACCGCCCGCAAGCGGACGGCACGATCGAACTGCACGTGCGCCACGTTGCCGGCGGTGGCTTCACCTCGTGGGTCAACGACGTGCTCAAGGTCGGCGACCGCCTGCGCGTGGAAGGGCCGCTGGGCACCTTCGTGCCGCGCGAGGATTCCGAGCGGCCGATGGCGTTCGTGGCCGGCGGCACCGGCATCGCCCCGGTCAAGGCGATCGTCGAGCATTTCATCGCATTGGGCACGCGCCGGCCGATGCAGCTGTACTGGGGCGCGCGCAGCGCGGCGGGCTTGTACCTGCGCGCGCTGGTCTCGCAGTGGGAACGCGAGGTGCCGAACCTCGCGTTCCATGCGGTGGTGTCCCATCCCGAGCTGGCCGACGGCCTGCGCACCGGGCTGGTGCACGAGGCGGTGCTGCAGGACCTGCCCGACCTTGCCGGCCACGACCTGTACATGAGCGGCCCGCCGGCAATGATCGACGCCGCCCGCCCGCTGTTCCTCGCTGCCGGGCTGCCGGAGGAGCGGCTGTACTACGACTCGTTCGAGTACGCGCCGGACGTGCTGGCGCAGATCATCGCCAACCGTGCCGGCATCCACGATCGCTAGATCGGCAGGGCGGACACTGTCCGCCGGCTTTCCGACACGTGGCCGTGCGCCCGCACACGTGCGGCGGGCAGCGCCCACCCTGCTGATCTTCCGGTACGGCGAAGAGCGGGTGCGTGCCTATTTGTTGCCTTTGGCAACGGGCAACTGCGCCGCGTGCCAGGCCAGCACGCCGCCGCCCAGAATGTAGACCTTGCCGAAGCCGGCCTTGGCCAGCCGCTGCGAAGCCTTCAGCGCATTGCCGCGGCCGTCCTTGTCCATCACCACCACCGGCAGTTCCTTCGCCTTGGCCAGGTCCTTGTGCTCGGGATCGAACTGGCTCATCAGTACGTGGCGCGCGCCGGGCACGTGCATCTTCTCGAAGTCGGCGATCGCCGACAGGTCGATCAACAGCGGGCTTTCGCGGTTGATCAGCTGGGTCAGGCCGGCCGGGCTGAGTTCCTTGACCTTGCTGAACAGGGTGCTGACCTGGGTGACGATCAGCGCCACCAGCAGGATCGCGAACAGGGCCGACAGGGCCACATGGTTGCCGACAAATTCGGGCAGCTTGTGCAGGAAATCGTTCATCGTCAGTCCACAGGTGCCTTGGTCGCACCGTTCCGGGTAAACCGGCGATTATACGGGCATGCCGCGGCGGCGCGGTTCAGTCCCGGGTGATGTCCGGCAGGCCGCTGGTCAGCCACCAGCGTTTGGTCTGCTCGTCGTAGTGCCAGGTCTGGTGGTCGACGATGCTGCGTTCGGACTGGGTGTGGATGTTGACCAGGCTGATCAGCACCGTCTGCTGCACGTCGAAGTCGCCGGTGGGTACCGGCCCGGCGCCGTCGTCGTACTCGCTGACCCGCACCTGTTCGAAGCGGGCCAGTTGCAGCGAAGTCAGCGGATGCGCGGCGCGGACCTTCGGGTCGACGAACTGCGCGGCGCTCTGGAAGTCGCCCCAGCGCAGCGTGCTGCCGTAGGCCTTCAGCGTGGTGGTCAACGCGTCGCTGCGGGCCTTGGTGGCGCAGCCGGCCAGCAGCAGCACGGACAGCACGGCGAGGATGCTCAGGGTGCGGCGCATGCGTGTTCTTCCCCGGTGGATACCCGCCCATTCTGCCTCATGCGGGCGCTTGCCATTCAGTGGCGGCGTTTGGCGACAAAGCGTGCGCTCAGGCTGCAGGCGGGCCTGCCGTCCTCGCCGGGCACCACGCAGTCCACGCCGACGCGCGCCTTGCCGCGGGCGGTCAGCGTATTGAAGAAGGTGGCCCAGTCGGCGTCCGCGGCGAGTCGCGCCTCGCTGTGGAAGTCCTGCCACAGCGGCGCCAGGTAGCGCACGCTCGACTCGGCCACGAACACGTCGCAGTCGAGGCCGCGCCGGCGCAGCGCCAGTTCCACCAGCGCCCAGCCGCTCAGGGTCATCAGGCTGACCAGGCTGCCGCCGAACGCGCAGCCCTTGTCGTTGACGTTCGGCGCCAGCGGCGCGCGCAGGCTCAGCGTGTCGTCGTCGCAACCGGCCAGTTGCAGGTCCATCGCATGGGCCAGCGGTATTTCGTCGCGGATGAAGCGGATCAATGCCTGCGCGCGCTGCGCGTCGTCGTCGGTGGTGCTCACGTGGTCGGGGTTCGCGGAGAAGACAAGCTCGTCAGTGTAGGGCCACCGCTACACTGGAGCCATGACAGTGGCCGGATGCGGTGTGCCGATGCAGCGACAAACTTCCCGGGACAAGCCGAACCTGCGTGGCCGCACCGTGGTGATCACCCGCCCGGCCGGCACCGCGTCGGCATTGGCGCGCCGGGTGCGTGCGCTCGGCGGCATACCGCTGTTGCTGCCGGGACTGTCCCTGCGCGGTTTGGCGGATGCCGCGGATGCGCGCGACGGCTTGCGCACGGCGCTGATGGCGGAGCTGATCGTCTTCACCAGCCCGGCCGCGGTACGTCACGCCGCCGCCCTGGGGCCGCTGCAGACCACGGCGACGGTGCTGGCGGTGGGCCAGGGCACGGCGCGGGCCCTGCGCCGGCATGGCGTCGGCGCACCGCTGGCGCCGCAGCGGCAAGACAGCGAAGGCTTGCTGGAACACCCCGTGCTGCATGACTTGCGCGGCCGCCGGGTGGCGTTGATCGGCGCGCCCGGCGGTCGCGGCGTGTTGCGCGGCCAGCTCGCCGCGCGCGGTGCGCGCCTGCACGAACTGCACGTCTACCGGCGCGTGCCGCCGCGGCTGGACCGGCGCCATGTCGAGGCACTGCGGCAGTTGCCGGCCTCGGCGCGGGTGCTGCTGTCCAGCGCCGAGGCGCTGCACAACCTGCAGCGGGCGCTGCCGGCGGCGGCATGGAAGCGGCTGTGCACGGCGACCGCCGTGGCCAGCAGCGAGCGGCTGGCGGAGGCGGCGCATGCAGCGGGCTTCGCGCGCATCGTCACGGCCGCCTCGGCGTTGTCGGCGGATCTGCTGGCTGCGGCGGTGTCGGCGCCCTGAGCGTTCTTCACATCCGCCGGCTACGAACGCAGCCGTATGGGCTGCTAGCATGCGCGCATGAGCAACGTCGACCAGCCGAACGCGTCCGCCGCGCCCGAGGGCGCCCGTCCCGATCCCGCCCCGTCCGGGGCCGTGCTGGTGGACCCGCCGGTGCGCGCCTCGCGTACTGCCCCGACGCGCCCCGCGCCGCGGCCGCGCGGCGGCGGCAGCCTGGCGCTGGCGCTGCTGCTGGCGCTGCTCGCGGTGGGCGCGTCCGGCTACGTCGGCTGGCGCCAATGGCAGCAGGAGCAGGGCAGTGCCGCCGGCAACCAGAGTGTGGTCGCCCTGCAGCAGCGCGTGGCCGCACTGGAAACCACGCTGGTCGCGCTGGGCGAACAGCGCGGCAGCCTGACCCAGCGGCTGGACGATGCGGCCCAGGTCAACCGTTCGCTGCGCGAGGAACTGCTTGGCCAGGCCGAGCGCACGCGCCATCTCGAAGACGCGGTGGCCAGGCTCGCCGAGAAGAGCCTGAGCGGCCGCGACGGCATGTTGCTGGACGAGGCCGAATCACTGCTGCGCATGGCCGGCGAACGCTACACGCTGTTCCATGACGCGCAGGGTGCGGCTGCCGCGTATGCGCTGGCCGACCAGATCCTGGCCGCGGTCAACGATGGCGCGTTCAGCGGCCTGCGCCAGAGCGTCAACGCCGAACGCGAGGCGCTGGCGAAGAGTCAGCCGGCCAGCCAGGCCGACGCGCTGCAGCAACTGACTGCATTGCGCGAGGCGCTCGCCACGCTGCCGCTGAAGCCGCTCGACAGTGATGCCGGCGCGGCCACCGATGCGTGGTCGCGCATCCGTCGCGCGCTGGCCGGCGTGGTCAGTGTGCAGCGCGACGACGGTGCCCCGCTGGCGGTGGCCGATACGCGGTTCGCGCGCGAGCTGGCCGCACTCGACCTGGCCCAGGCGCAGGCCGCGTTGCTGGCCTATGACGCCAAAGGCTATGCAGCCGCACTGCAGCGCGTCGATGCAGCCCTGGCCGGCCAGTTCGACGGCCATGCGCCGGCGGTGCAGCAGGCGCGCGAGAGCCTGAAGCGGCTCGCCGGTCAGCTGCCGGCGAACGCGCCGGTGCAGCTGGGCGCCGCGCTGAGCGAACTGCGCAACCTGCGCGCGGTGCACGCGCTCAGTCCCGCCCCGGCCAGCTCCGCGGCGCCGGGCGGGGCCAGGCCATGAGGCTCTGGTACGGAGTGCTGCTGCTGGTCATCGCCGCCGCGCTGGCCGCGTTCGGCTGGCACTGGATGGCAGTCGATCCCGGCTACGTGCTGTTGCGCCTGCGCGGCTGGCGGGTGGAAACCACGGTGGTCGCGGCGGTGGTCATCCTGCTGCTGGCGTGGGCGCTGCTCACCGTGCTGTGGCGGCTGGCGCGCTGGCCGTTCGGCGCGTTCACGCGCCGGCACCGACGGCTCAGCCAACAGCGTCTCGGCGCCGGCCTGATCGCGCTGATGGAGGGCCGCCACGGCGACGCCGAGCGCGACCTCAATCGCGCCTCGCGACTGGACAGCCTGCGCGGTCCCGCCCTGCTGGCCGCAGCCGAGGCCGCCTCGCGCCGCGGCGAACATGGCCGCGCGCTGGAGGCCCTGGACCATGCCGCGCAGTCCGCGCCGCAGGCGGCCCGCGTGCTGCGCGCCCGCGTGCTGCGCCGCGAAGGCAAGCCGGCCGAGGCGTTGGCACTGCTGGTGCCCGAAGCCGACAGGGGCACGTTGACCCCGGGCGGCTGGCGCGAGCTGGCGCAGGCCGCGCTGGCGGGCGGCGACCTGCGGCGCGCGCGCGAAGCGCTGGCGCCGCTGCAGAAGAGCGGCGCACTGGGCCATCGCGCGTATGCCGCATTGGAAACGCAGGTGCTGGTCGCCACCATCCACGCCGCCGCGGACGGTGCCAGCCTCAACGCGCTGTGGTCGCAGTTGCCCAAGACGCAACGCCGCGTGAACACGGTCATCGACGCCTACGCCCGCCGCGCCGCCGCGTTCGGGCTGACCCTGCCGGCGATGGACGAAGTGGAATCCGCGCTGCGCCGCGAATGGTCGCCGCTGCTGATCGAAACCTACGGCACGCTGGCTGGCGACGACGTCGAGGCGCGCCTGCGCCGCGCCGAAGGCTGGCTCGACGCGCACCCGAACGACGCCAACCTGCTGCTCACGCTCGGCCGCATGTGCGTGCGGCTGAAACTGTGGGGCAAGGCGCGGCAGTACCTGCAGCGCTCGCTGGCGCTGGTACCGAGTGCCGGTGCGTGGGAAGCGCTGGGCGACGCGTTCGCCGGCCAGGGCGATGCGGAGCCGGCGCAGCGCTGCTATCGCAACGCGCTGGCGTCCGCCCGCGGCGACGCGGCTGTCCCGCTGGCGCAAGCCGCCAACCCCGGTCAGCCCGATACGCAGCCTATCGCGATCGAGGAGCGCGACGTGCATGGGGTGCCGAGGTTGCGCGAATAGATGCTGTCGGCGCTGTCGATGGCCCGGGCCGCGGGCGCCTATTGGACCGTCGGAAGGTCGAACAGCCCGGGATTGCAGGTGGCCGTGACGTCGTAGCCGAAGGCGTAGTAAAGCTGCGCCTTGAGCTTGCCTCCGGCAATCAGGAACAGGTTGCTGCCCTCGCTGCCCAGGCAGGTCTGCACGCGAGGCGCGTCGCCTGCTGGGGCTGTTCCGATGTAAAGAACCGTTCCGGCCGAGGCCGAGCCGGTGCTCACCGTTGGGGTGCCGATCACCGCAGCCCCGACGAACGGATCACCCTTCAATGCGGCCGGCATCTGCTTCAGCCGATAGCGGAATACCGGGTTGCCGAACAGCGCATCGGTGACTGGCCCGGGCGACCCGCTGGGCGCTTCCAGCGCGCTGCCCTGCAGGCGCAGGCAGCACTGCACTGCGCCCCCTGCAGCGGGATATTGCAGCTGGATCAGGGTCGCCGCGGCAAGGTGGCCATCGGTGGTGTACAGGTACGCCGTGCCGTCGGCGGTTGCCACGAAACCGGCTTCGGTTCCGACATCCTTCGCCTGTCCGGTGGCGCAGGCTGCGGCAACGACGCACGCCAGCACGATGAGGATTCGATGCATCAGCCTCATCGTTCAGTGCCCGTCGTCCGACCAGTGCGGCGCGTCGCTGACCAGCTTGACCACGCCATAGCTCTTGCCCACGGGGTTCAGATCCTTGAGCGACTTGATCGCCATGGCCTTGCCGTTCGCATCGCTTACCGATTTGCCGACGACTCCGCTGATCGTCATGTCGATGGCACGCTTTTCCGTGTGCCGCGAAACCAGCACGGCGGAATGGGCCATGCCGTAGCCGTTGACCATGGCGAGCGCGGCCTTGACCGCGGCCTTCTGATCACTCCTGCCCTTCGCATCGAGATGCGCCCAGTCGATATCGACGCCGGCCTTGGCCGCGATGCTCGTGGGCGAGGCGCCCTCTTTCGCGATTGCCCATGCGTAGTGCATCAGGTAAGCCCGCTCGGGCGGGCGGTAGGTTGCCGAGATGGTCACCGATCCACCGGCGGCCTCGATGGCTGCGATGAAACGGGTGACCGCTTTGGAAAACGCCGGCGCCAGATCGCCGAGACTCGTGCTGGTGGGTATCGGGAGACCCATTGCGCGCCGCTGACCTCGAGCGCTGCGTGCGGCACTGACGCGACTGTGCTGCTGCCGTTCGCCGCATTGCCCGCAGGCACGCCCGCGACGAACCCGACCGGTGCGATGAAAGGCGAATCCCAGATCGGCGCTGGCGTGTTCCACACCGGGTAGGGGGAGAACGCATTCGCGTTCGGCCATGACGACACGATGCACGGGTTGATCGCCATGGATGACGGAAATTGGCCATGACGTCCTGCCTTTGGCGGCGGCCCGGCCAAGCTATACCCGGCGTCGGGGTGAATCAAGCAGCGTCCGGCCAGGCCTATAGCGGCGTCAGGTTTGCGTACGCCGCCACCAGCCACTTGCTGCCGGCACCCTCGAAGTTCACCTGCAGTCGCGTGTGCGCGCCGCTGCCCTCGGCGCTGATCACCACGCCTTCGCCGAAGCTGGGGTGGCTGACGCGCTGGCCGAGTTTCACCGGCAGATCCTCCTGCAGCGGCGCGCGGTCGATGCCATGGTCGTGGCCGCCGTACAGCGGACGGCTCACCTGCACGCGCGGGCGCACCTCGTCGATCAGTTCGGCGGGCATCTCGGCGAGGAAGCGCGAAGGGCGCACCAGCATCTCGGTGCCGTGCATGCGGCGCGACTCGGCGTAGCTGACCACGAGGCGTTCGCGGGCGCGGGTGATGCCAACGTAGGCGAGCCGGCGCTCTTCTTCCAGCCGGCCTTCGTCCTCGGTGGAGCGCTGGCTGGGGAACAGGCCTTCCTCCAGCCCCACCAGGAACACCAGCGGAAACTCCAGGCCCTTGGCGGAGTGCAGCGTCATCAGCTGCACGCAGTCGTCCCACGCTTCGCCCTGGCCTTCGCCGGCCTCCAGCGCGGCGTGCGAGAGGAAGGCGGACAGTTCGTCGAGGCCGGCGTCGAGGTCTTCCTGGGTGCGCTCGAAGCGGCTGGCCACGTTGACCAGTTCGTCGAGGTTCTCGATGCGCGTCTCGCCGTTGCCGCGGCTGTCCTTCTCGTAGTGGTCGCGCAGGCCGGTGTGGCTGAGCACGTGGTCGATCTGTTCGGCGAGCGGCAGGGCTGCGCGCGCGGGTTCGGACGAGGCGGGCGTGTTCGGCGAATCCGTACGCTCTTCCCCGTCGTTCTCCCGGAGGGAAGGGGGCCTGAAGGTGTGGGCCATCTCGTCGACCAGTGCGAGGAAGCCCTTCACCGCATTCTTGGCGCGGCCGGCCAGCTCGCTGCCGGCGAGTTCGGCGAGGGCCGCTTCCCACATCGACGTGCGCTCGCTGCGGGCGCGGCGGCGCAGCACGTCGAGCGTGCGTTCGCCGATGCCCCGCGGCGGCGTGTTCACCGCGCGCTCGAACGAGGCGTCGTCGTGGCGGTTGGCGGTGAGGCGCAGGTAGGCCAGCGCGTCCTTGATCTCGGCGCGCTCGAAGAAGCGCTGGCCGCCGTAGACGCGGTAGGGGATGTTGCGCTGGGTGAGCTGTTCCTCGAAGTTGCGCGATTGCGCGTTCGAGCGGTAGAGGATGGCGCAATCCTTGGCGCTGCCGTGTTCGGCGACGTACTCGCGGATGCGCTCGACGACGAAGCGCGCCTCGTCCTGCTCGTTGTAGGCGGCGTACAGCGCGATGCGCTCGCCGTCGCCGCCGGCGGTCCACAGCTGCTTGCCGAGGCGGCCGCCGTTGCGCGCGATCACGTGGTTCGCGGCTTTCAGGATGATGGCGGTGGAGCGGTAGTTCTGTTCCAGCTTGATCGTGCGCGCGCCGGGGAAATCCTTGAGGAACTGCTGCATGTTCTCCACCCGCGCGCCGCGCCAGCCGTAGATGCTCTGGTCGTCGTCGCCGACGGCGAAGACCTTGCCGGTGCTGCCGGCGAGCACGCGGATCCACGCGTACTGCAGCGTGTTGGTGTCCTGGAACTCGTCGATCAGCAGGTGCCGCCAGCGCTGCTGGTAGTGCTCCAGCACGGCGGGGTTCTTCAGCCACAGCTCATGCGCGCGCAGCAGCAGCTCGGCGAAGTCGACCAGGCCGGCGCGGCGGCAGGCGTCCTCATAGGCCTGGTAGATGCGCACCAGCGTGGCGGTGACGGGATGGTCGCGGTGTTCGATGGCGTCGGGGCGCTTGCCCTCGTCCTTCCAGCCGTTGATGGTCCAGGCGGCCTGCCGCGGCGGGAATTTCGCCTCGTCCAGGCCCAGTCCGGCCACCACGCGCTTGACCAGCCGCTGCTGGTCGTCGGCGTCGAGGATCTGGAAGCCTTCCGGCAGGCCGGCCTCGCGCCAGTGCCGGCGCAGCAGCCGGTGGGCGATGCCGTGGAAGGTGCCCACGGTGAGGCCCTGGGTGCCGCCGGGGATCAGCGATTCCAGCCGCGCGCGCATCTCGCCCGCGGCCTTGTTGGTGAAGGTGACGGCGAGGATCGCCCACGGCGGCACGCGCTCCACCTGCATCAGCCAGCCGATGCGGTGGGTCAGCACGCGGGTCTTGCCGGAACCGGCACCGGCAAGGACGAGACAGGGGCCGGGCGGGGCGCAGACGGCTTCGCGTTGTGCGTCGTTGAGCGAATCGATCAGGTGCGAGACATCCATCGCACCCATTGTAGTGGGCGCAGACGAAAACCGCCGCGGAAGCGGCGGTTTTCGGGCGGCCAGACTGCGGTTCAGCGCTTCTGCAGGAAGCCGCCGATGGCCAGCAGCGCGCCGATCACGATGCCGGCGATGCCGATCCACTGTGGCACGCCCTTGTCGCGGGTGGCGGTGATCTTGGCCGACCCGATCTGCAGCAAGGTATCGGTGTCCTGGTAGAAGGCATGGCCTGCCACCACCCAGATGCCGGCCACGATGAGGATGATGCCGACGATGATCAGGCCTGCGCGCATGGTGTTCCCCTTGAGGGTGGGTCGAGTATGCCGGGTGCCGGTGTGCACGCAATGTACAGGCAGGACCGAATCGCGGGCAAAAAAGCCCCGGAGGCTAGGGGGAGCCTCCGGGGCAGGGCAGGCGCGAAGACCCAGGGGAGAGGTTCGCGCCTGTGGCGGCTCAGGGAGGTGAGCTCGCCGCGGATGCCGTTGCGTGCATCCGTTGAGTTAGTGCGCGGTTTGCCGAAAAAGTTGCAGGGTTTCCGAAGAAATTTAAAAACGATTCATTCTCATGAAAGGTTAACGTTCAAGTCATTGTTGCGCATCGAAGTACCTGCTTCACGCGCTGGCGTGGTCAGTGCGCCTCGTCCCAGTTCGCGCCCACGCCGACATCGACCAGCAGCGGCACCGCCAGTTCTGCGGCGCCCTGCATGCGCTCGCGCACGCCTTCGCGCACCGTGTCGACCGCCTCGGCGCGCACCTCGAACACCAGTTCGTCGTGCACCTGCATCAGCATGTGGGCGTCGTCGCGGTCCTGCAGCCAGGCCGCCACGGCGATCATCGCGCGCTTGATGATGTCGGCGGCGCTGCCCTGCATCGGCGCGTTCACCGCGGCGCGCTCCGCGCCCTGGCGCAGCGCCTGGTTGCGCGCGTTGAGGTTCTCCAGGTACAGCCGGCGGCCGAAGATCGTCTCCACATAGCCGTCGCGATGGGCGCGTTCGCGGGTCGCTTCCATGAACGCATGCACGCCCGGATAGCGGGCGAAGTAGCGCGCCATGTAGTCGCCGGCCTCGGCGCGGTCCACGCCGAGTTGGCGCGCCAGGCCGAACGCACTCATGCCGTACATCAGGCCGAAGTTGATCGCCTTGGCGGCGCGGCGCTGGTTGGCACTGACTTCTTCGGGTTTCAGCCCGAATACCTCGGCAGCGGTGGCGCGATGCACGTCGCCGCCTTCGTGGAAGGCCTTGAGCAGGCCCTCGTCGCCGGACAGGTGGGCCATGATGCGAAGTTCGATCTGCGAATAGTCCGCCGCCATCACTTTCCAGCCGGGCGGCGCAATGAAGGCCTGGCGGATGCGTCGGCCCTCCTCGGTGCGCACCGGGATGTTCTGCAGGTTCGGGTCGGAGGAGGAGATCCGCCCGGTCGCCACCGAGCCCTGGTGGTAGCTGGTGTGCACGCGGCCGGTGCGCGGGTTGACGATGGCGGACAGCTTGTCGGTATAGGTCGAACGCAGCTTGGCCAGACCGCGGTAGTCGAGGATCAGCCGCGGCAATTCGTGGCTGTCGGTGATCGCTTCCAGTGCTTCCTCGTTGGTCGACGGCTGGCCGGTCGGCGTCTTCAGTCTCGCTTCCAGGCCGAGTTCGTCGAACAGCACCGCCTGCAACTGCTTCGGCGAGTCGAGGTTGAACTCGTGCCCGGCCAGCGCGTAGGACTGCTGCTGCAGTTCCAGCATGCGCTTGCCCAGTTGCTGGCTCTGCCGGCGCAGCTCGTCGCCGTCGATCAGCACGCCGCGCTGCTCCATCGCGGCCAGCACCGGCACCAGCGGGATCTCGATGTCCTCGTACACACGGCGCAACGCGGGCACGCTTTCGAGCTTCGGCCACAGCGCGTGGTGCAGGCGCAGGGTGATGTCGGCGTCCTCGGCGGCGTAGCGGCAGGCGGTGTCCAGGTCCACCTGCGAGAACGAGATCTGCTTGGCACCCTTGCCGGCGACCTGCTCGTACTTCACCGTGTCGTAGCCGAGGTATTTCTGCGCCAGCGAATCCATGTCGTGGCGTGTGGCGGTGGCGTTCCACACGTAGGATTCCAGCATCGAGTCGTGCCTGAGCCCCTGCACGGCGATGCCGTAGTGCGCCAGGATGTTGATGTCGTACTTGGCGTGCTGGCCGAGCTTGGGCCGCGCCAGATCCTCGAAGACCGGTTTCAGTGCGGCCAGCACGGCGTCGCGCGGCAACTGCGCCGGAGCGCCGGGGTAGTCGTGGCCGAGCGGGATGTAGCAGGCCCGGCCCGGCTCCACCGCAAGGCTGAGGCCGACGATGTCCGCGCGCATTGCGTCGATGCTGGTGGTCTCGGTGTCGAAGGCGATCAGTGGTGCGCCGCGCAGTTTGTCGATCCACGCATCGAGTTGCACCCGGGTGATGACGAGTTCGTAGTCGCCGGCGGCGGCAAGGTTCGACGGTGGTGAATCGGCGTCGGGAACAATGCCGCTCTCCCCTCGGGAGCGGGGTTGGGGAGAGGGTTCGATCGAGCCTGGATCTTGCGCTCCGCCCGAACCCTCACCCCCGACCCCTCTCACCCGCAAGGGGACTCCCTCAGGGTCGCCGGAGGGAGAGGGGAGCGAGGCATTCGCGGTGGTATCGAGCTCCTTCAGTGCCGCCTTGAACTCGTAGCGCGTATACAGCTCGCGCAGCAGCGCGGTGTCGGCCTCGCGCCGGGCCAGCTCGGTGGGGCCGAACTCCAGCGCCACGTCGGTCTTGATCGTCGCCAGCCGGCGCGACAGCGGCAGCTGCGGCAGCGTGGCGCGCAGGTTCTCGCCGATCTTGCCGCCGATCCGGTCGGCATTGGCGATCACGCCGTCCAGCGTGGCGTACTCGGCCAGCCACTTCGCGGCAGTCTTCGGGCCGCACTTGGGTACGCCCGGGATGTTGTCGATGGCGTCGCCGGTGAGCGCGAGGAAGTCGATGATCTGTTCCGGCCATACGCCGAACTTTTCCATCACGCCGTTGCGGTCCATCACCGTGTTGCTCATGGTGTTGACCAGGGTGATGTGCGAGCCGACCAGTTGGGCCATGTCCTTGTCGCTGGTGGATACCTCCACCTCGATGCCGAGCGCCTGTGCCTGCAGCGCGAGCGTGCCGATCACATCGTCGGCCTCGACCCCGGGTACGCGCAGGATCGGGAAGCCCAGCGCGGCCACGATCGCCAGCATCGGCTCGACCTGGGCGCGCAGGTCGTCCGGCATCGGCGGGCGGTTGGCCTTGTACTGTTCGTACAGCGTGTCGCGGAAGGTCGGGCCGGGGGCGTCGCTGACGAAGGCCAGGTAGTCCGGCCTGGCCTTCAACGTGGCGCGCAGCATGTTGACCACGCCGAACAGCGCGCCGGTGGGCTCGCCGCGGGCGTTGGAGAGCGGCGGCAGCGCGTGGAATGCGCGGTACAGGTAGGAGGAGCCGTCGATCAGGATGAGTTTGGCCATGCCGCATTCTCGCATGCACGGCGAAACGTCGCGCTTCACGATAGCCCGGCGACGGCGCTGTTATGCTGCGCTCCCCGAACGAGGTTGCCATCATGAAAACCGCTGCCTTGCTGGTTGCCGCCAGCGTCCTGTTCACCTCGAGCGCGCTGGCGCAGTCCGCGCCGTCGGCGAGCGTGCCGCCGCCGCCCGGGATCAATGATCCGGGCGTGCAGGCGGTGGAGCCGGCGGCCAAGCCGGCGGTCAGGCACCGGTCGAGCCAGGCCGCGTCGCCGCACGGCCAGTCGCTGAACCTGAAGCCGCAGGCGCTGCCGGCGATGCACGACGATGGCAACGTGGCAGTCGGTCGCGACCAGGCGCCGCCGGAAGTACGCGTGCGCCAGGAGGGCGACAACAGCATCCAGGAGTACAGCCGCAACGGCCGCGTCTACATGGTGGTGATCACCCCGAAGAGCGGCATCACGCAGACCTACATGGTCGATCCGCAGGGCCGGCTGGTCGACGAGCACGGCCAGAAGCCGGTCGGACCGGTGATGTACAAGGTGCTGGAATGGGGCAAGAGCCGGCCGCCGGCCGAGGGTGCCAACGAGGCGCCGCCGGCCGACGACCGCCACTGAAGCCGCGCGCCGCGCGGCCCGCGGCGGCTGGCGCGTCGTGCAGGGCCGGCCTACGCCGGGTCGTCGAGTTCCGGGTAGTGGCGGAAGATGCCGTTTTCGTTGAACGGCAGTCGCCGCGGCGACACCAGGTAGGCGGCCAGGCGCGGCCGCCCGGCCACCCGCTGTTTCAGCGCACGCAGCAGCGGCAGCCGATGCCCGAGGCGCTGCATGGCGCGTGGGTACGCGTACGCCAGCCCGCTCATCAGTTGGAACAGCGAAAGGTCGACGTAGGAATGTCCGTGCAGGGCATGCTCGCCGCCGCCGCGTTCGAGCACCTGCTCGAAATAGTCCAGATACTTCGGCAGCCGCGTTTCGCGCAGGTCGGCGGCGCGGCGGCGCGCCTCGACGCGCTGGTCCTCGTAGTACAGGCTGCCGGCGATCGGGTGGTGCGCGTCGTGCACCTCGGCGACCAGGTCGGCGATGGTCAGCTGCAGCTGGTGCGCGTACAGCCGTCGACCCTCGCTCTCCGGCACCAGGCCGAGCGGCGGGCCGAGGTACTGCAGGATGTTCGCCGTCTGCGCGATCAGCAGGCGGCCGGCCTTGAGGAACGGCGGCGCGAACGGCAGCGGACCCTCATGCACGCCGTCGAGGTAGCGCACGATGGCGTCGTCGCCCTCCTCGCGGGCCACGTCGACGTAGTCGGCGCCGGCGTCTTCCAGCGCCAGCCGCACGAACTCGCCGCGGCCCTGGATGCCGGTCCAGTAGTAAAGCTCGTAGCGCATGGCCATGTCCCCGGAACGACCCTGAGCGTGGCACACGCGACTTCTACAGCGCGTGTAGGTGCAGGAGCCCGCTCGCGGGCGATGCTCCTGCTTTGATGCGCCAGAGCAAAAAGCATCGCCCGCGAGCGGGCTCCTGCACGGAGGGTGGTGTCAGTGGCGGAAGTGGCGCATGCCGGTGAACACCATCGCCATGCCGTGCTCGTCGGCGGCGGCGATCACCTCGGCGTCGCGCATCGAGCCGCCGGGCTGGATCACCGCGCTGATACCCGCCGCGGCGGCCGCGTCGATGCCGTCGCGGAACGGGAAGAACGCATCGCTGGCCATCACCGAGCCGCGCACTTCCAGCTTCTCGTCGGCGGCCTTGATGCCGGCGATCCTTGCGCTGTACACGCGGCTCATCTGGCCGGCGCCGATGCCGATGGTCTGGCGATCCTTCGCGTAGACGATGGCGTTGGACTTCACGAACTTCGCCACCTTCCACGCGAAGATCAGGTCGTCGATCTGTGCCGGCGTGGGCGCCAGCCTGGTCACCACCTTCAGATCCGCGGCCTTGATCATGCCGGTATCGGCGGTCTGGATCAGCAGGCCCGAGCCGACGCGTTTGACGTTGTTGCCCGGGTGCGCGGCGGCGAGGTCGGTATCGGAGGGCACCGGAATTTCCAGCACACGCACGTTGCCTTTCTTCGCGAACGCCTTCAGCGCGCCGTCGGCGTACGCGGGCGCCAGCACCACCTCGACGAACTGGCGCGCCACGATGGCCTGCGCGGTGGCACCGTCCACTTCGCGGTTGAACGCGATGATGCCGCCGAAGGCCGAGGTGGGGTCGGTCTGGAACGCGAGGTCGTAGGCCTTGCCGATGCCGTCCAGGCTCACTGCCACGCCGCACGGGTTGGCGTGCTTGACGATCACGCAAGCCGGTTTGACGAAGCTGCGCACGCATTCCCACGCGGCGTCGGCGTCGGCGATGTTGTTGAACGACAGCTCCTTGCCTTGCAGCTGGCGGAAGGTGGCCAGCGTGCCCGGCGCCGGATGCAGGTCGCGGTAGAACGCCGCCTGCTGGTGCGGGTTCTCGCCGTAGCGCAGGTCCATCAGCTTGACGAAGCGGCCGTTGGCCTGGCCAGGGAACGCGGCGTGGCTGGCGATCGCGTCCTGCGTGTCGTTGAGCTCCAGCCCGGACAGGTAGTCGCTGATCGCGCCGTCGTAGCTGGACACGTTGTTGAACGCGGCCACGGCCAGCCTGAAACGGGTGTTGCGCGAGAGGCCACCCTGGTTCTCGATCTCGGCCAGCGCGCCTTCGTACTGCTCCGGCGACGTGAGTACGCCCACGTCGTTCCAGTTCTTGGCCGCCGAACGCAGCATCGCCGGGCCGCCGATGTCGATGTTCTCGATTGCCTGTTCCAGCGTGCAATCGGGCTTCGCCACGGTGGCTTCGAACGGGTACAGGTTGAGCACCAGCAGGTCGATCGGCGCGATGCCCAGTTCGGCCATCACCGCGTCGTCGGTACCGCGGCGGCCGAGCAGGCCGCCATGCACCTTCGGGTGCAGCGTCTTCACGCGGCCGTCCATGATCTCGGGGAAGCCGGTGACGTCGCTGACCTCGGTGACCGCGATGCCGGCCTCGCGCAGCGCCTTCGCGCTGCCGCCGGTGGAAAGCAGTTCGATGCCTTTCGCGGCGAGACGCCGGCCCAGATCGATCAGGCCGGTCTTGTCGGAAACACTGAGCAGGGCACGACGGACCGGGACGAGCTGGGGGGCGGACATGAGCGGGTTTCCAGGAGGGGAAAGCCGCTCATTATAGCCGCCCGGATGGTGGGCGGCTTTTGCGCGAATACGTGAGGCGCGTTACAGCAGGCCGTGCGCGGCCAGCTTCTTGCGCAGGGTGGCGCGGTTGATGCCGAGTGCGCCGGCGGCGCGGCTCTGGTTGCCGTCATGGAATGCGAGCACCTCGCGCAGCAGCGGCACCTCGACCTCGCGCAGCACCAGTGCATGCAGGCCCTCGGCGCATTCGGTGTCGCCGATGTCGGCAAGATAGCGCCGCACCGTGCGGGCGACGCACTCGCTCAGCGCGCTCTGGCCTTGAAGGCTGGCGCCGGACGAACCCGTGCCTTGCAGCGAGGTCTGTTTTGCGGCCTCGCCAGCAGGCAGTCTTACGGCATTCACGGACATCTTCCCTCGCGTGCGAAGCGGCGACTGCATGGGTCGCGGCTCATGGTTATGACTGTTCTGGTGCATCGCGGCGTCTGTCGCATGCCGTCGGGCATGTCGGCGCGAGTGATCGAGTCTACCCGCGCGGGCCGATAATTTTAAGTACCGCAGGCGCCATTATTCGAAACCGATCTCGAACGCCACCGCCTTGTCGCCCGGGTCCTCCACTTCCAGCAGCAGTACGGCGCTGCCGCCGGGCGCCAGGCCGTGGCGCAGCACCGCGGCGTCGTCCAGGTACTCTGCCGGCTGCAGCCGGCGCATCGCGATGCGCTGGCCCTGGGCGTTCGACAGGGTGATCGTCAGTACCGGCCAGGGCTGGGTGAAGATCGCGTCATTGCGCACGCTGGCGCTGATCATCAGCGCCCCGGCGACGCTGGGGTGGGCCTGCACATTGCTGGCCAGCAGGCGCAACCGTTGCGGCGCGGCGACCAGCGGCAGCTCGCAGCCGAGCATGGCACAGCTGCCGCGCAACCAGCCGCCCACGGTGGCGTCGCGGATCAGCTCGTCGCGCTTGGCCCAGGCCAGCTGCATGGCGAGCAGCAGCGCGAGCAACAGGCACGCCACGACCCACGGCCAGTGCCGCTCGCCGGACGGACGCAGGCGCCGCCGTTCGCGCCGGGCCGCCCGTTCGGACGGGCGCGTAAGCGGCTTGCGGGCGAAACGCGGCGCGAAGACCAGTTGCGAGAAATCCTCGACGGCCGGTCCCGGCATGGCGGTCGGGACTGCTTCGTCGGCGACGACCACCGCCGGCGGCTCGGGTCGCGGCCGATAGACCACCAGGTCGAGCAGCGGCGGTTCGAGGGAAGGCTCGTTGACCGGCAGCTCGGCGAACGGCTCCGGCGGCAACTGCTCGACGAGTGTGGCAAGGCTGTCGAAGCCGGCCTGGCAATGTCCGCACACGACGTAGCCGTGCGCCCGCGCCAGCGTCTGCGCGTCGAGCGAAAACACGGACAGGCACTCGGGGCACTGGGTATACATGCGGGCCGCTAGGGATCGGAACCCGGCAAGCTTAGCAGGGTGATCGCGCCGGCTTCGGGCGCGTGTCCCCGCTGCGCGGAGAGCGATGGGGTGCTCAGCAGCGACGCCGGCCGCTGATGCGCACCCAGTCTTCGCGGGTGTCCACGCGCAGTTCGTCGAACCACTCGGCGTAGCGTTGCAGCAGTTCGTCCTGCTGGCCGGCGAGGATGCCGGAGATCGCGAACGGCGCGCCGGGCTTCGCGGCGGCGGCGAAGACGGGCGCCAGTTCGCCGAGCGGGCCGGCGAGGATGTTGGCGATGAAGACGTCGGCCGCCGGTGCGTCGACATCTTCGGGCAGGAACAGCGCGAGCCGTTCGGCCACGCCGTTGCGTTCGGCGTTGTCGCGCGAGGCAATCAGCGCCTGCGGGTCGTTGTCCACGCCGACCGCGCTGGCGGCACCGAGCTTCAGCGCGGCGATGGCGAGGATGCCGGAGCCGCAGCCGTAATCGATCACCGATTTGCCGGAGAGGGCGAGGCCATCCAGCCACTCCAGGCACAGCGCGGTGGTGGGGTGGGTGCCGCTGCCGAAGGCGAGGCCGGGGTCGAGGCGTACCACCACGCGCCCGTCATCCGCCGGCGGTTCTATGTTCCACGGATAGATCCACAGCCGGCGGCCGAACGGCATTGGCTGGTACTGGTCCATCCAGGCGCGCTCCCAGTCCTGGTCGGCGACTTCGGCGAAGCTCAGCTGGTCCGGTTCGAGCCACGGCAGCAGCTCGCCCAGCGCGGCGGCGAGGCCGCGGCGGTCGGCGTGTGCGTCGAACAGCGCGTCGAGCGTGATCGTCGGCCACAGCGGCAGCTCGCCCACGCCCGGCTCGAAGATCGCCTGCTCGTCCGGCGTCTCCGCGTCGGCGTCGCGCAGGGTGATCGACAGTGCGCCGAGGTCGTCCAGCGCCTCTTCCGCGCGGGGCTGCTGTTCGACGCGGACGACCAGGGAGAGTTCGAGGAAGGGCATGGGCGGGCGTGGGTGAAGGGAAAGGAGAGGCGAGCGGCAAGGCGGTTGCTGACTACTCGCCACCTGCCACGGCGTTCTTTTCCTTCTGCTCGGCCATCCGCTTCTCGAGGTAGTGGATGTTCTGCCCGCCGTGCTGGAAACCGGCGTCGGCCATGATCCGCTGCTGCAGCGGGATGTTGCATTTGACGCCTTCGATCACCGTCTCGGCGAGCGCCAGACGCATGCGCGCGATCGCGGTGGCGCGGTCGGGGCCGTAGACGATCAGCTTGCCGATCATCGAGTCGTAGTTCGGCGGGATGCGGTAGCCGTCGTACAGGTGGGTGTCCACGCGCACGCCGGGGCCGCCGGGCGCCTCGAAGCGCTTCACCGTGCCGGGGCTGGGCATGAACGTGTCCGGGTCCTCGGCATTGATGCGACACTCGATCGCGTGGCCGCTGATCTCGACGTCCTCCTGGCGGATCGACAGCTTCTCGCCGCCGGCGATCAGCAACTGCTCGCGCACCAGGTCCACGCCGGTGATGAATTCGGTCACCGGGTGCTCGACCTGGATGCGGGTGTTCATCTCGATGAAGTAGAAGCGGCCGTTCTCGAACAGGAATTCGAAGGTGCCGGCGCCGCGGTAGCCGATGCGCAGGCAGGCGTCCACGCAGACCTTGCCGATCTGCGCGCGCAGCTCGGGCGTGATGCCCGGTGCCGGTGCCTCTTCCACCACCTTCTGGTGGCGGCGCTGCATGGAGCAGTCGCGCTCGCCCAGGTGGATCGCGTTGCCCTGGCCGTCGGCCAGCACCTGGATTTCCACGTGGCGCGGGTTCTCCAGGAACTTCTCCATGTACACCTGATCGTTGCCGAAGGCCGCCTTGGCCTCCTGCTTGGTCATCACGATGGAGTTGCCCAGGTGCGCTTCGGTACGCACCACGCGCATGCCACGGCCGCCGCCGCCGCCGGCGGCCTTGATGATGACCGGGTAGCCGATCTCGCGCGCGATGCGCATGCTCTCTTCGACGTTGTCGCCGAGCGGGCCGCCCGAGCCGGGCACGCACGGCACGCCGGCGGCTTTCATCGCGCGGATCGCCTCCACCTTGTCGCCCATCAGGCGGATCACGTCCGCGGTGGGGCCGATGAAGACGAAGCCGGACTGCTCCACCTGCTCGGCGAAGTCGGCGCGCTCGGAGAGGAAGCCGTAGCCCGGGTGGATCGCCTGGGCGTCGGTGATCTCCGCCGCCGCGATGATCCGCGGGATGTTGAGGTAGCTGTCGGCCGAGGGCGCCGGGCCGATGCAGATCGCCTCGTCGGCGAGGCCGACGTGCTTGAGGTTGCGGTCGGCGGTGGAGTGCACCGCCACCGTCTTGATGCCCAGGCTGTGGCACGCGCGCAGCACGCGCAGCGCGATCTCGCCGCGATTGGCTATGAGGACCTTCTCGAGCATCCGCGTGGCCTCAGGCAATCACGAACATCGGCTGGTCGAATTCGACCGGCTGGCTGTTCTCGACCAGGATCGCCTGGATGGTGCCGGAGACGTCGGCCTCGATCTGGTTGAACATCTTCATCGCCTCGATCACGCCCAGCGTCTCGCCGGCCTTCACCTGCTGGCCGACCTTGACGAAAGCCGGCGCGCCCGGCGAAGACGAGGCGTAGAAGGTGCCGACCATCGGCGCCTTCACCACGTGGCCGGCAGGCAGGGCGTCGGCGGCCGGGGCTTCGGCCGCCGCGGCAGCGACGACGGGCGCGGGCGCCGCCGTCACGGCGATCGGTGCCGCCGTTGGTGCGGCGGCGACCGGCGCGGCGTTCTTCGGCACGCGCGACAGGCGCACGACTTCCTCGCCCTCCTTGATTTCCAGTTCGGCGAGGTTGGATTCCTCGAGCAAGTCGATCAGCTTCTTGATTTTGCGCAAATCCATCGGATCAGCCTTTGGTCAGTCATGCCACCGCTGCGGTGGCCGGGAGTGAATGGGGTGGAGCCCTGGTGTCAGGGGGTGGCGCCGGCCTGCAGCCGCTGCAGCGCCGCGTTCAGCGCCAGCCGGTAGCTGTCGCCGCCGAAGCCGCAGATCACGCCGAGCGCGAGGTCGGACAGGCAGGAATGGTGGCGGAACGGTTCGCGGGCAAACACGTTCGACAGATGCACTTCGATGAACGGAATCGCCGTCGCGGCGAACGCGTCGCGCAGCGCGATGCTGGTGTGGGTGAACGCGCCGGCGTTGCACAGGATGATCGCGGTGCGGTCGTCGCGCGCCTGGTGCACGCGCCCGATCAGCTCGTGCTCGGCATTGGACTGGAACCAGGCCAGCTCGTGCCCCGCCGCGTGCGCCTGCTCGGCTAGGCGCCCGTTGAGGTCGGCCAGCGTTTCGCGGCCGTAGATCTGCGGCTCGCGGGTGCCCAGCAGGTTGAGGTTGGGTCCGTGCAGGACCAGGATTTTCGCCACGACATCGTCCAGCCAGCATCCGGAGGGTCCGGAACCCGGCGCAGTGTGCGCGCAGTCAGGAATCTTGTCCAGTTCGCTGCAGATCGGCGATGTTTGCCGGAGAAGCGCCGGGTTTCCGTGCGTGGCCGTATGTCAGCGCATGATTTGCACGGGGGTCAGCCATTGCGCCAGCCGTGCGCTTGAGAGCGGACCGGTGTGGGTGGCCAGAATGCGGCCATCAGCGCCGATCAGTACGCTGTAAGGCAGCACCTGGCGCGCATTGCCCAGCGTCAGCGAGGTGCTTGGCGGCCCCATCTCGCCAATCAGGATCGGGTAATTCACCGGATGTGCGGCCAAAAAGCTGCGAACGTGGACCGGTTCGTCCATCGCAATTCCCACCACGATCGCCCCATGTTCGCCGAACTTGGCCTGGGCCTCGGCCAGCGCCGGCATCTCCTGCAGGCACGGGGCGCACCAGCTGGCCCAGAAGTTCAGCAGCACGCGATGCCCGCGGTAGTCGTCCAGCCGGTGCGGACGGCCGTCGAGGTCAGGCAGCACGAGTGGCGGCAGCTCCTGACCGAGCAGGCCGGACGGCGTGTCGGCGACCTGCTGGCGGTGCTGCGTGTAACCGCCCAGCGCAGCGGCCAGCACCGCCAAGCCCAGGATCACCCAGTTGCCGCGGCCGGCCATCAGCGTGCCGCTGCGGTCAGCGCCTGCTCGACCATCGAGGGGGTCAGCACGGTGGACAGCTGCCTGCCCGGACCGCCATTCCTCGGAAACACCACGTACAGCGGCACGCCGGGCGAGTGGTATTGCGCGAGGAACGCGCTGATGTCCGGGTCGACGTCGGTCCAGTCGCCCTTCATGTACACCGCGCCGGTGCGTTCGAGCAGGTCGCGGAACGCCTGCGTGTTGAGCACCGCGTGCTCGTTCGCCTTGCAGGTGACGCACCAGTCGGCGGTCATGTCGACGAACACGGGCGTGCCGGCCGCCCGCAGTTCGGCGAGCTTCTGCGGACTGTAGGCGACTACGCCCTGCTCGGTCGCGGCGGCAGCAGACGGCGGCGGCACGTGGGCCAGCAGGTACATCGGCGCCAGGGTAGCGAGCGCCAGTACCGCCACCGCGATCCGGCTGGCCACGCCGCGCGTGCGGCTGCGCTCGAACCACCACAGCGTCATCGCCAGCAGCACCATCGCCACCAGCACCAGGCCGACCGCGTCGGCGCCGCGCTGGTTCGCCAGCACCCATACCAGCCACGCGGCGGTGAGGTACATCGGGAACGCCAGCACCTGCTTCAGGGTTTCCATCCAGCGCCCCGGCTTCGGCAGCAGGCGCGCCAGCGCAGGCACGAAGCCGACCGCCAGGAACGGTAGCGCCAGCCCCAGGCCCAGCGCGACAAACACCAGCAGCGCCGACAGCATCGGCGCGGCGAACGCGTAGGCCAGCGCGCTGCCCATGAACGGCGCGGTGCACGGGCTGGCCACCACCACCGCCAGCACGCCGGTGAAGAAGTCGCCGGCCGGGCCGGAACGCGATGCCAGCGACGCGCCGGTATTGCCCAGCGAGGCGCCGAACTGCACCACGCCGGACATCGACAGGCCCACCGCCAGCATCACGCAGGCCAGCGCGCCCACCAGCAGCGGCTGCTGCAGCTGCGAGCCCCAGCCCAATGCATGACCCGCCGCGCGCAGCGCGAGGATGCCCAGCCCCAGCGCGGTGAAGCTGCACAGCACGCCGGCGGTGTAGAACAGTGCGTGGCGGCGCGCGGTGGCGCGGTTCTCGCCGCTTTCCAGCACGCTGACCGCCTTGATCGACAGCACCGGCAGCACGCACGGCATCAGGTTCAGCACCAGCCCGCCGCCCAGCGCCAGCAGCAGTGCGGCGACCAGGCTCACCTGCAGCGGGCCGCCGGCCAGTTCGGCCGGCGGCGGTTCCGCTGCCACGGCGCGGGACGCCACGGCGCCGCTGTTCAGGTCGATGTCCACCGCGCGCGTCATCAGCGGATAGCACAGGCCACCGTCCTGGCAACCCTGGAAGCTGGCCTGCAGGGTGAGCCGCTGGCGGCCGGCGAGGTCGCCTTCCACCGTTACCGGCAGCTCGACCTGGTCGAAGTACACCACGACGTCGCCGAAGTGCTCGTCGTGGTGCGCGGTGCCGGCCGGCCACGCAGGCTTCAGCGTGAGGCCGGCGGCATCGGCGAGCTTCAGCGTGGTCTGGTCGCGGTACAGGTAATAGCCCTTGGGCATCGTCCAGCGCAGCAGCAGTTGCTGTGGACCCTGCGCCAGCGCCTCGAAGCGGAACGCCTGTTCGGCCGGCAGCGGTGCGCCGACGGAACCACCGCCGGCACTGCTGCCGAGCCGGCCGAGCGCTGCGCCCAGCGCGTTGCCTGCCGCCGCCGTGGCGTCGGTACGGGTCGGCAGCGGCAAGTCCAGTTTCTCGGTGTGCGGCGGATAGCAGATCTTCGGGTCGACCTCGTGGCAGCCCTGGTACTGCACGCTGAGCGTGAGCCGCGTGGTGCCGGCGGCGACCGTGTACGGGATGCTGGCGTCGACGCCGTGGTGGTAGGTCTCCACGTCGCCGAGATATTCGTCGTGGAATTTCTCGCCGTCCGGCAGCTGCGCTTCGCCGAGGGTGACGCCGTCGCCGCCCTTGAACTTCATCCGGCCGCGGTAGAGGTAGTAGTCCGGCGCGATGGTCCAGTGCAGCTTCAGCACGCCGGGGGTGGTGGCGTCGGCGCTCAATTTGTATGCCTCGGTCACCGGCAGCAGCTCGGCGGTGTCCTGTGCCGGGGCGGGCGGCGCACTGAGCAGCAGGCTCAGCAGCAGGAAGGCAAGCACGGGCAGGCGGGCGGCCAATCGGCCGAAAGGCAACGGTTGCATCACGACTCCGGCAACTGGGGCCCGTGGGGATGGGCAGGTAGACATTATGACCTAGCGGACGGGCGGGTTCGCCGGCTGCGGCCTCGTGTCTTCCGGCGCCCGCAGGACGCAGGGTAGGCGTGGCCGTGACGCGACGCGAGGACCACATCCGGCCAATTTCGCCGGTCCACTTTCGGCGTGGCTCCCTCGTTTTGCCACAGAGTGGCTCTTCTGATGCAGCCGCGGAACCGCGAGCATGCAGCAATCCCGCTCGTGGAGACTGCCGTGAACCGTTTTGCCGTGTTGCTGCTGTTGCTGTTGCCGTGGACATGCGCGCCGTCGCGGGCCGAAACCGGTCAGCAGCGGGCGGAGGCGGCCGGCCGCGGCCTGGTGGGTGCGCCCGCACCGCCGCTGACGCTGAAGACGATCGACGGCAAGCTGGTGGACCTGGCGGGGCTGTATGGGCGTAAAGCCGTCTACCTGAAGTTCTGGGCCACCTGGTGCGCGCCCTGCCGCGAGCAGATGCCGCACCTGGAACGTACGTTCGAGCAGGCCGGCCCGGAGCTGGCGGTGATCGCGATCGACGTCGGCTTCGACGACAGCGTGGATGCGGTGCGCGCCTACCGCCGCAAGGCGGGGCTGAGGATGCCGATCGTGTTCGATGCGGACGGCACGCTGGGCGCGGCTTTCAACCTGCGGGTGACGCCGCAGCACGTGGTGATCGGTCGCGACGGGCGCATCGCCTACGTGGGGCACATGGCGGACGCCAGGCTCGACGCCGCCCTGCAGGCGGCGCGCAAGGCGCCTGCGCGAGCGGTAGCCGCCGGCGCGAAGACGCCACCGCCGCCGTCAGCGGTCGTGGTGGGTGGCCGCCTGCCGGCGCTGGCGCTGACCACCCTGGACGGTGCCGCGTTCCGCCTCGCCGATGCCGTCGACAGGCGACCGACCGCGCTCGTTTTCCTCTCGCCTTGGTGCGAGTCGTATCTGGCCGACAGCCGGCCCGTGCTGGCCGCCCGCTGCCGCGCCGTGCGCGAGCAGATGACGGCCTTGTCGCGGCGTGGGTCGATGCGCTGGATCGGCATCAGCTCGGGGCTGTGGGCCAATCGCGATGACCTGGTTCGTTGGCGCGACGAGCACCGTGTCGGCATGCCGCTCGTGCTGGATGCCGACGGCGCGCTGTTTCGCCGCTTCGGCGTGATGCAGGTGCCCACCGTGCTGCTGACCGATGCGCAGGGACGTGTCGTGCGCCGGATCGTTGGTCCGGCGGACCTGGCCGGCGCCGTGCGTCCGCTGCTCGCCGCGGGCCGCTCGCCGTGATGCTTCGGGCAAGGGAGTGGCTCAGGGCTCCTCGGCGGCGAGCACCGGGCGGCGCCGACTGCCACCGATCAGGCCGGTGGTGAGCGCAGTACCCAGCAGGATCACCGCGCAGCCGCCGAGCATGCGCGCGCTCACCGGCTCGCCCAGCAGCAGTGCGCCCCACAGCACGCCGAACGCCGGGATCAGGTAGGGGATCACCATGATGCGCGCCGCGCCGACCCGCGCCAGCACCCAGAAGAACAGCACGTAGGCCAGCGCCGTGCACAGCACCGCCAGCCCCGCAGCCGCCAGCCACGCCTGCAGCGGCGGGGGCTGTGTGGGCCACGCCAGCAGCGTGGTCGGCAACAGCAGCATCGCGGCGACCATATGGCTGCCCACCGTCACCACCAGCGGCGTCACCCCGGCCAGGCGCAGGTGGGTGTAATGCACCGCGTAGCCGTACAGCGCGGTGGCGGCGACGCCGGCCAGCAGTGCGGCGCCCGCGCCTGACCCCAGCGCGAGGCTGTCCTCGGCCAGCCAGACCACGCCGGCGAAGCCGGTCGCCAAGCCGACGCCGCGCCAGGCGTCCAGTCGCTGGCCCAACCACAGCCAGCCGATCAGCGCGGCGAACATCGGCGTCATGCCGTCGATGATCGAGGCGAAGCCCGCCGGCAGGCTGCGCGTGGCAAAGGTGAACAGCACGAACGGCAGCGCCGAGTTGGTCAGCCCGACCACCGCGATCGGCCACCAGTGCGCGCGCCATTCGGCGAGCCGCGCGCGCGAGGCCAGCAACGGCAGGAAGCACAGCGCCGCGCCGATCGCGCGCAGCCCGGCCAGTGGCAGCGCGCCGAACGCGCCGGCACCCATCCGCATGAACAGGAACGAGCCGCCCCACAGGGCGCCCAGCGACAACAGTACGGCGTAGTCGATCTTTTTCATCTTGGGAGAGGCACAGTGGGCAAGCACGCAGTGACGCCCTGCCACTGCCAGCTTCTGTCAGCAGTCTTGTGGCGCCTCGCCGGTCGCCGCGCGCACCCAGTCCAGGTAGGCGGCGTGGCCGCGTGCCACCGGCACCGCGACCAGCTCGGGCAGCTCGTACGGGTGCAGTTCGAGCAGGCGGGTTTTCAACGCGTCGAAACGGGCGGCGGTGGTCTTGATCAGCAGCAGCTCCTCGGTGTCCGTGTTCACCGCGCCCTGCCAGCGGTAGGTGGAATGGACGGCGGGCAGGCGGTTGACGCAGGCGGCCAGCCGCTCGCCGACCAGCGCCTCGGCAATGGCCTGTGCGCTGGCGGCATCGGGGCAGGTGCAATAGCAGAGCAGCACGGCGGCGGGATCGGTCATGCCTGAAGCGTACCCGGGTCGCGCCGGCTGTGCGTGGCGATGGGCGATTTGGCAGCCAGCCCTTGAAACGAAGTCCGGTCCGCCCAATAAGCTGCTGTATCCCCCCGTTCGCCAGGCTCTTGCAGCGGGGTTGCATACCCGTAAAATTGGCACTCATTCACTTCGAGTGCTAACAAGATCGCTGGTTCGGGTCTTGAAAAGCCTTGTCCATCAACAACTCAAGTCAGCTGGAGTCATCCATGAGCACACTGCGTCCGTTGCACGACCGCGTCATCGTCAAGCGCCTCGAAGAAGAGCGCGTCTCCGCCGGCGGCATCGTCATCCCCGACAGCGCCACCGAGAAGCCCACCCGCGGCAAGGTCGTCGCCGCCGGCACCGGCCTGATCATGAGCGACGGCAAGGTGCGCCCGATGTCGCTGAAGGCGGGCGACGTGGTGCTGTTCGGCAAGTACGCCGGCCAGGAAATCAAGATCGACGGCGAAGAGCTGGTCTTCCTGAAGGAAGACGACATCGTGGCGGTGATCGAGGGCTGAGGCCTTCGGCCGGGCCCGGTTGAGCGCGTTCTAGCGCGCACACCGAACAGTTCGGCAACCTGCTGCAACAACCCTTTACTTATTTCAAAATTTTTCAAGGAAAAATTTTATGGCTGCCAAAGAAGTCCGTTTCGGCGAAGACGCCCGCGCCCGCATCCTCAAGGGCGTGAACACGCTCGCCAACGCCGTCAAGGTCACCCTGGGCCCGAAGGGCCGCAACGTCGTGCTGCAGAAGAGCTTCGGCGCTCCCACCATCACCAAGGACGGCGTGTCCGTAGCCAAGGAGATCGAGCTGGCCGACGCCTACGAGAACATGGGCGCGCAGATCGTCAAGGAAGCCGCTTCCAAGACCTCCGACAACGCCGGTGACGGCACCACCACCGCCACCGTGCTGGCGCAGGCGTTCATCCGCGAGGGCCTCAAGGCCGTCGCCGCCGGCATCAACCCGATGGACCTGAAGCGCGGCATCGACAAGGCCGTGATCGCCGCCGTCGGCGAGCTGAAGAACCTCAGCAAGCCCACCGCCGACGACAAGGCGATCGCCCAGGTCGGCACCATCTCCGCCAACTCCGACGCCGCCATCGGCGACATCATCGCCACCGCGATGAAGAAGGTCGGCAAGGAAGGCGTGATCACCGTCGAGGAAGGCTCGGGCCTGGACAACGAGCTGGACGTGGTCGAGGGCATGCAGTTCGACCGCGGCTACCTGTCGCCGTACTTCATCAACAACCAGCAGAGCCAGCAGGTCGAGCTGGACGACCCGTACATCCTGATCCACGACAAGAAGGTCTCCAACGTGCGCGAGCTGCTGCCCGTGCTGGAGGCCGTCGCCAAGGCCGGCAAGCCGCTGCTGATCGTGGCCGAGGAAGTCGAGGGTGAGGCGCTGGCCACGCTGGTGGTCAACACCATCCGCGGCATCGTCAAGGTCGCCGCCGTCAAGGCGCCGGGCTTCGGTGACCGCCGCAAGGCCATCCTCGAGGACATCGCGATCCTGACCAACGGCCAGGTGATCTCCGAGGAAGTGGGCCTGCAGCTGGAGAAGGCCACCATCGCCGATCTGGGTCGCGCCAAGCGCGTGGTGATCACCAAGGAAAACACCACCATCATCGACGGCGCCGGCGAAGCCGAGCGCATCCAGTCGCGCATCGGCCAGATCAAGGCGCAGATCGAGGAGACCTCCTCCGACTACGACCGCGAGAAGCTGCAGGAGCGCGTGGCCAAGCTGGCCGGCGGCGTGGCCGTGATCAAGGTCGGCGCGGCGACGGAAGTCGAGATGAAGGAAAAGAAGGCCCGCGTCGAAGACGCCCTGCACGCCACCCGTGCAGCGGTCGAGGAAGGCGTGGTTCCCGGCGGCGGCGTGGCGCTGATCCGCGCGCTGAAGGCCGTCGAGAACCTGAAGGGCGACAACGAGGACCAGAACCTCGGCATCGCGATCACCCGCCGCGCGCTGGAAGCGCCGCTGCGCGAGATCGTGTTCAACGCCGGCGCCGAGCCGTCCGTCATCGTCAACCAGGTGAAGGAAGGCAAGGGCAACTTCGGCTACAACGCTGCCACCGGCGAGTTCGGCGACATGGTCGCGATGGGCATCCTGGACCCGACCAAGGTCACCCGCTCCGCGCTGCAGTACGCCTCCTCGGTGGCCGGCCTGGCCATCACCACCGAAGCGATGGTGGCCGAGCTGCCGAAGAAGGAAGAGCACAGCCACGGCGGCGCTCCCGGCGGCATGGGCGGCATGGGCGGCATGGACTTCTGATGTAGCCAGGCCGTTGGTCCCCGTGCCCCGCCGCACAGCGGCGAAGTCGGGGATACGCAACACGAAAAACCCCGCCCTGGCGGGGTTTTTCTTTGGTCGCATTGCGGCTGCGCCTGCGCGGCGGCTCGTTGCATGCGGCAAAAATGTCCATGCCGTGCCGGCTGGATTGGCCTTCGAAACGAAGCCCCGGGAGTTGCCTCCCGGGGCTTCGGGACCGCGTCGATGAATGCCTCAGCGACCGCGGCTGCTGGCGTTGCCACTGACCTGGGCATTGCCGCTGGCGTTGACGCCCTGCACCGCGTCGCCGACCGAGCCGGCGGCGCGGTTGGTGGACTGGATCGCCGTGTGCGCGGCATCGCGCACCTCGCCACCCACGCCTTGGCCCATCTCGCCGGCCTTGCCGGCGCTGGCGTCGGGTCGTGCGCGTCAGCGGGCGGCGGCGGGTGACGGCCCCGGCGCCGCATCGTGGCGGGCGAGGGTGTCGGGCGAGGGCTGCGGCAGCAGGCCATCCAGCTTGCCTTTCAGGCGCAACTGGTCGATGCCGGCCATGGCCCTGTCGAGTTGCTGCTGCTCGTCGCCTTCGGCCAGTGGCGGCGAGCCGGGGGCACGGGTGAGCGCGGCCAGCGGCGGGCCGACCAGTTCGGTCAGCGCGAAGTACGGATCGTCGTGGATGCCGACGTGCGCCAGCAGCTTGCCGGGCAGCAGCCATGACGCGGTGTCAACGCTGCGGCGCTTGCCCGGATGCTTCGGGTCAACCAGCAGCCACACGCCCGCCTGGCCCAGCATGTCGCCGCCGTCGACGAAGCCGGTGATCTGGTAGCTGTTGCTCAGCGCCGGCAAGTGGTCGCCGTAGAACAGCACCACGCTGGGGCGCTGGCGCTGGGCCAGCAGTTTCACCAGGCGGCCGAGTTCGGCGTCGGCGTGCTTCAGATGATAGAGGTAGGTCTGCAGCTCCAGCTTGTCGCGGCCTTCGATGCCGGCGGGCACCGGGATCGCGTCGCGCTCGGCGACG
The DNA here is from genome assembly GCF_033345435.1 of Rhodanobacter sp. KK11. NCBI lineage: Bacteria > Pseudomonadati > Pseudomonadota > Gammaproteobacteria > Lysobacterales > Rhodanobacteraceae > Rhodanobacter > Rhodanobacter sp. KK11. The sequence continues at coordinate 445,746 of NZ_JAWPMI010000005.1, read as the reverse complement.
TGGGCGGGCTCGACGTCGTATGGGCCGTGCGCCTCGATGCTGATGGCGAAGATGAACTGCGGCGGGCCGTCGTCCTTCAGCTGGGCCATGATCTCGTCGGTCATCGCGCTGTCGGCCATGTACTTGCCGTCGTTCGCCGCGGTGGGCGGGAACGACGACTGCGACACGAAGCGGTCGAAGCCGATCGCCTTGAACGCAGTGGTGCGGTTCCAGAACGCCGGGTCGTTGCCGTGCAGCGCCAGCGTGGTGTAGCCGTGCCGGTTGAGCGTGCGCACCAGTCCCGGCAGCGCCTTGTGGCTCATCTGCAGGTAGGGGAACTGCAGGTTGTCGAAGTAGCGCAGCGACAGGCCGGTGAGGAACTCGAACTCGGTGCGGATGGTGCCGCCGCCGAAGGTGGGCACGTGCAGCCTGCCGCTGGTGCCGTGCGCGGCGAGTCGGCGCAGGTTCGGTGCGAAGTTGCTGTGTTCGTAGCCGCGCATGATGGTCGGGTCGAAGAACGACTCGCTCTGCACCACCACGATGTCGGGCAGTTCGCCGGCGGCCGGCGGCGTCTGCATCGACTGCAGCAATGCCGGCGTGGATTGCGCGATCAGTTGCGTGGCCGCGGCCCGGTCCGGCTTGCGCTCGCCCTTGGAGTATTCCAGGTGGAACAGCATCAGCGAGCTGACCAGGCCGGAGTGGGTGGTGGTGGAAATCGCCGACCACGGTTCCAGCCACAACGTCTTCGCGTTGTAGACCTTCGCCCAGGCGGGCAGGCCAGCCAGCAGACTGGCCAGCGCCAGCGCCAGCACGCCGCCGCCGAGCAGGCGCGCGCCGCGCGTGTGCCGCGCGAACAGCGGTGGTTCCAGCCGCCACGCCGCCACGACCAGCGCCACCGCGACCAGCAGGCCCAGGTACGGCCAGGGGCTGTGCGGCAGGTAGCCGGACAGGATGTGCATGCCGCCCTTGTGCAGCTGGCCGACGATACGGAAGTCGTCCGGCAGCAGCGGGGTGCCGAGGTTAGCCACCTTCAGCACGTTCGCCGCGTACAGCAGCCCCTGCAACAGGTACGCCAGCGCGAACGACAGCAGCGCGCGCCGGCTGATCGCCAGCAGCACCCCGGCCAGCAGCAGGCCCGGCCATGCGTTGGCCAGCGGATAGCGGGCCTGGTCGAACAGGCGCAGCGGGGTTACCCCGACGCCGCCATCCAGCAGCCCGGTCGCCAGCACGAAGGCCAGCGCCAGCAGCAGCAGCAGCGTGATGCGCGAAACGACGCTGCGCCAGCGTGCCGGTGGATGGGGTGGTTTCGGGGGCATGGCAGTCCTGCAATTGCTGTCATGGGCTGGACGCGTCAATGTAATGGCATTTGCATGAACAGCGGGTAGGCGCCGGGCCCGTTCGGACGGTCGTCACGGTTCGCCCGCGGGGTGCCGGCGAGCGCCCGGCATGCGGCACAATGACCGGATGGCCTACCCGGAATCCGCCGCGCTGCGAGCGCTCATCGACGACCGCTATGGCGAACTGGCCGCCCGTTGCCGCGCCGCCGGGGTGCCGCTGCACGACGACGCCGGCGTGGCCGAACGGATCCGTCGCACCCTGCTGGCCAGCGATTTCGCCTTCGACGTGTGGTGCCGCCAGCCGCAACTGCTGGCGCCGGCCGGGCTGGAGCGATTGCGCTCGGGCAGCGACGCCAGCGCGCGCATCGAGGCGCTGAAGCTGCCCGACGACGAGGCTGCCTGCATGACCGCGCTGCGCCGCTTCCGCCAGGCCGAGGCGCTGCGGCTGGTGTTCCGCGACGTCAACGCGCTGGACGAGCTGTCGGAAACATTGTCGGCCACCAGCGTGCTGTACGAGGTCCTGCTGGACGCGGCGTTGGGCTGGTCCGAGCGCGCGCTGGTCGCGCGCTACGGCGCCAGCCGCGACCACGACGGCGCGTTGCAGCGGCTGCTGGTGATCGGTTTCGGCAAGCTCGGCGGCAGCGAGCTGAATTTCTCCTCCGACATCGACCTGGTGTTCGCCTATCCGCGCGGCGGCCAGACCGACGGCGCGCGGGCGCTCGACAACAGCGAATACTTCGTGCGGCTCGGCCGCCAGCTGGTGCGTCTGCTCAACGAGCCGACCATGGACGGCATCTGTGCCCGGGTCGACCTGCGCCTGCGCCCGTTCGGCAACGCCGGCCGGCTGGCGCTGTCGTTCGCCGCGATGGAGCAGTACTACCAGAGCGAGGGCCGCGACTGGGAGCGCTACGCCTGGATCAAGGCGCGCCCGGTGGCCGGCGACCGCGCCGCCGGCAAGCAGCTGCAGGAACTGCTGCGTCCGTTCGTGTACCGCAAGTACCTCGACTACACCGCATTCGCCGGGCTGCGCGAGATGAAGGCGCTGATCGACGCCGAGGTGGCGCGCAAGGATCTGGCCGACAACCTCAAGCTCGGCCCCGGCGGCATCCGCGAGATCGAGTTCATCGTGCAGCTGACCCAGCTGATCCGCGGTGGCCGCGAGCCCAGCCTGCGCGTGCGCGGCCTGCTGGCTGCGCTGACCGCGTGCGAGGCGCGTGGCCACATCGGCGCGGCGCGCGCGCGCATGCTGCGCGAGGCCTACGTGCTGCTGCGCCGGGTCGAGAACCGCGTGCAGATGCTGCGCGACGCGCAGACCCACGACATCCCCGCCGATGCGTTGAGCCGCGAGCGCATCGCGCGCGGCCTCGACTATCCCGACTGGGACAGCCTGCACGCGGCGCTGGTCAGGCAGCGTGCCGGCGTCAGCGAGGAATTCGCCGCCGTGCTGATGCCGCAGGGCGGCCGCACCGCCCGCGTGCCGGCGGCCGACAAGGTGCTGTGGCAGCGCGCCTGCGACGAGTCGCTGGATGCCGCCACGCTGGAAGCCTCCGGTTTCGTGCCCGGCGACGAGCTGGCCGACGCCCTGCTGAAACTGCCGCAGGCCGCTGTGGTGCGCGCGATGTCGCCGCGCTCGCGCGAGCGGCTCGACCACCTGATGCCGCAGCTGCTCGACGCCGCCCGCGCCACCGCCGCGCCGGCGGCCAGCCTGCTGCGGCTGTGCCGGCTGATGCAGGCGGTGGCGCGGCGCTCGTCCTATCTTGCCCTGCTGGAAGAGCAGCCGGCGGCGCGGCGCAGGCTGGTGCGGCTGTTCGCCGACAGCGCCTTCCTGGCCGAGCGGGTGATCGCGCAGCCGCTGCTGCTGGACGACGTGCTCGACCCGCGCATCGACCAGTTGCCGCTCAAGCGCGCCGACATCACCGCCGAGATTGCCCGCGTGCTTGGCACGCTGGAGGAGCGCGAGGCCGAGGCGGAGTTGGAACGGATCAACGAGTTCAAGGCCTCCACCGCGTTCCGCCTCGGCCTGGCCTTCAACGACGGTCGCGCCGACGCGGTGGCCACCGCGCGCCGGCTGGCCGCGCTGGCCGAGTCGGTGGTGGGTGCGGTGCTGGCGCTGGCCGAGCGCGAGCTGGTCGCACAGCATGGTCGCCTGCCCGGCGAAGGCTCCGGCTTTTCCGTGCTCGGCTACGGCAGTCTCGGCGGCGAGGAGCTGGGTTTCGCCTCCGACCTGGATCTGGTGTTCGTCTACGACGGTCGCCGCGCGCACGCGACCAGCGACGGCGCGCGGCCGATCGAGGGCTCGCGCTGGTACCAGCGCCTGGCCCAGCGGGTGATGAACTGGCTCACCGTGCTGACCCGCGGCGGGCGCCTGTACGAAGTCGACACGCGGCTGCGCCCGGATGGTTCCAAGGGCCTGCTGGTGAGCAGCCTCGACGCGTTCGTGGCCTACCAGCAGAGCCGCGCGTGGACGTGGGAGCACCAGGCGCTTTTGCGCGCGCGGACGGTGGCCGGCGACGCCGCGCTCAACGCCGAGTTGGCCGCGGCGCGACGCGCGATCCTGGCGGTGCCACGCGAGCGTGCCGCCGTGCTGGTCGAGGTCGGCAGCATGCGCGCACGCTGGCGCGCCGAGCGCGACCGCTCGGACCAGCGCCGATTCGACCTGAAGCAGGGCCACGGCGGCTTGCTCGACATCGAATTCGCGCTGCAGGGGCTGGTGCTGGCGCACGCGGTCGAGCAGCCGGCGCTGCTCGGCGTCACCGCGAATGCCGGGCTGATCGAAGCCTGTCGCGTTGCCGGCCTGCTCGACAGCGACCAGGCGGCCCTGCTCGCCGTGGCCCACGCCGACCTGCTGCAGCGCGCGCTGGCCTGCACGCTCGACCTGCGCCCGCGCGTCGTGCCGCGCGACGCGGAACTGGAGCAGCTATGCGGCGGCGTGCGCGCGGTCACCGACGCGTTGGGCTTCGCGTTCAGCTGAGGCCCGCTTCAGCCCGGCCGTTGCGCCGCCTGCCGCAGCGCGATGCGCTCGCGCAGCGTGGCGGCGATGGCGGCGGTTTCGCGCAGCGGCGCCTGCCGCGCCGGCGCCGCCGCGCCGAGGTCGTGCAGCAGGCCGGCCGCACGCAGCGCCTGATGGAAACGTGCGATCTTCGGCGGCAGCGGCGCGGCGGCCAGGGTCTCCACCGGGCAGCCGACGGCACAGGCTTCCGAGAGCATGTTCACCGAGTCAGGGGTGACCACCAGCCGATCGGCCCAGCCGAGCACGCCGGGATAGGGGTTGCGGCCGTCGTCGGGGCCGGCCCAGACCAGGCCGGGCACGTCGTGCAGCGCACGCCGGAAAATTTCCACCAGCACCGGCGGGGTGCGTCGCGAGCCCAGCACCAGCAGGCTGCCGCCGTCGCGGTTCCGGCGTTCGAGCAGGCGCACGGCCAGCCGGCGGGCGTAGTCGGCGTCCAGCGCGATGCCGTGGCGCGGGCCGCCGAGCAGCACGCCCACGCGCGGTTGTGGCAGTTCGGCAAAGCCGGGACAGGCATCGCGGCCGTCGGCCAGCCATTCGTCGTCCACCGAATTCAGCGAACCGAGCGGGCACAGCACGTTGGGGCCGTCGAGCTGGTCGTGGCGGGGCGCGATCACCGTGTCCCAGTGCGCAGGATCGAGGCGTGGGTCCAGGATCTGCACGGTGTGGCAGCGGCCGTCCGCCAACCGGTGCAGCAGGCGGGTGTACAGCGCGGCGGTGCGGCCGCAACCGATCGCCACCGTCGGCCACGGCGGCGCGAACAGGCGGCGCTGGCGAGCGGGCAGGGCGAGTCGGCCACCCGGTGTCAGCCGCGGTGCCAGCCACGACCATGGCGCCCGCGGCTGCAGTACCAGGTGGCGCAGCGGCAGTTGCAGGTGTTCGGCCAGCGCGAGCGCCTGGCGCTGGTTGCCGGCGGCGTTGTCGGTGATCACCCAGCATTCGCCATGCAGATTCAGCATGGGCGCAAGCGTCGCGGCATTGTTTCCCGAATGAACACTGTATGTTCCTTTTATGGGTGGACTGTTCGCGTGCGACCACCTATAAACTGGCCGGATGGCGTCATTGCCGGCGCGTCTTTCCACAGAGGATACCGATGAGCGAGTTGCTTTCCGAGGCCAGTCTCGACCAGTTGTTCCGTCACGCCCGCACGTTCAATGCGTGGCTGCCGAAGGAGGTGAGCGACGAGCAGCTAAGGCAGATCTACGAGCTGGCCAAGTTCGGGCCGACCAGCGCGAACTCCTCGCCGGCGCGGGTGGTGTTCGTGAAATCGAAGGCGGCGAAGGCGAAGCTGGAGCCGTTCCTGTCCGAGGGCAACCGTGCCAAGACCATGGAGGCGCCGGTCACCGCGATCGTGGCCACCGACCACCAGTTCTACGAGCAGTTGCCGAAGCTGTTCCCGCATACCGACGCGAGGAGCTGGTTCGTCGGGAACCAGCCGCTGATCGACACCACCGCATTCCGCAACGCCACCCTGCAGGGCGCCTACCTGCTGCTGGCGGCGCGCGCGGTCGGACTGGACTGCGGCCCGATGTCCGGCTTCGACAACGCCGGCGTGGACGCGGCGTTCTTCGCCGGCACCGCGGTCAAGTCGAATTTCCTGATCAGCATCGGCTATGGCGATGCCAGCCGCAACCTGTTCCCGCGCAGCCCGCGGCTGGCCTTCGACGAAGCCTGCACGATCGCCTGATTCGCCATTTTTTCCATCGTTTACAGGAGCCATGTTCATGCGCGCATTGAAGTATCTCGTTCTCGCCGGCCTGCTCGGCGCCGCCGTCTCGGTGCAGGCCGCCCCGGTCACCTACAAGCTCGACCCGAACCACACGATGGTGCTGTTCAGCTGGAACCATTTCGGCTACTCCAACCCCACCGCCAACCTCGGCCTGGGCGAGGGCACCCTGGTGTTCGACGAGCAGCACCCGGCCAACTCCAGTGTGGAAGTGAGCCTGCCGCTGGACCTGCTCGACACCCACGTGCCGGCACTGGACGAGCACCTGAAGAAGGCGGACTTCCTCGATGCCGGCCAGTACCCGCTGGTGACCTTCAAGAGCACGGCGGTGCAGCCGCTGGGCGGCAACAAGTTCAAGGTCACCGGCAACCTCACCGTGCACGGCGTGACCAGGCCGGTGGTGCTGGACGCGACGTTGAACAAGCTCGGGCCGCACCCGATGACCAAGGCGCCATCGATCGGCTTCGATGCCACCGCCAGCATCAAGCGTTCGGATTTCGGCGTCGGCGGCTACGTGCCCAACGTCGGCGACGAGCTGAGCATCCGCATCACCACCGAAGCCTCGGTGCCGAAGAAGAAGTAAGCCCGCCGCTGCGGGGAGACGAAAAACCGCGCCGGTGACGGCGCGGTTTTTTTGTCGGGCGGCGAAGCCGGCGCTCAGTTCGATTTCACGCCGGCGTCCTTCAGCGACTCCAGCTTGGCCAGGTCGATGCTGGCCACCGCCTGTTTGAGCTGGTCGATGCTGTCGACGTTGCCGTTCGCCTTCACCGTGAAGCGCTTGCCGACCACCATGCTGTATTCGCCGTACTTCGACTGGGTGTCCCATTCCTCGTGGACCAGGTTGCCGTTGGCGCTGTAGGTCTTCTCGTAGCCGTGGTCGGTCTGCTTCTCTTCCTCCGGCGCCATCGCCGCGGCCAGCGACATGAAGCCCTTGGCGCCGCCGGTGTCGGAGACTTCCAGCGTGATGTGCTGGCCGTTGTCGGCGGCATAGCTGGCGCTGGCCTGGGAGATCTGCATGCCCATCGCGCTGTTGCGCTGGGCCGACAGGCTGTTGCGCTTGAGGCTGCCCAGGCTGTCGGGCAGGAACGCCTTGATCTGGTCCGGCGCCAGCGCTTCGACCGTGCCGTCGGCGCCCGACATCGCCCCCATCATCTTGCCCATCGCCTCGGACTGCGCCTTGCTGTCGCCGGATTTCTGTGCGGCGTCCATCTGCTTGCCGGCCTGCTCCATGCGCTCACCCATCGCGGCCAGCTTGCCCAGCGCACTGTTGCTGTCGACGGTGACGCGGTCGCCGTTGCTGCCGGTGATGTGCAGGCCGCCCATCGCCGCACCGGTCATCGCGGCGGTGCCGACCACGCCGGCGACGATCAGGCTGACGATCCAGCCCAGCACGATCGCGATGATCACGCTGACCGCGGTGTAGCCGCCGGCTTTTTCCGGCGGGCACTTCATGGTGTGCGGCAGGCCCAGGTACAGCAGGTAGATGCTGTAGATGCCGCCGGCCAGCACGACCAGCCAGCCCAGCCATGGCACGATCACCGCGATGCCGGCGATCCAGTAGGCAGTCCAGCTGTAGGCGACGGTCTTCAGCGCCTGCACCATGTCCTTCTGGCCGCCGAAGCTGGGCGCCAGCGCGTTGACGATCAGCGCCATCACGTACACCAGCACCAGTGACAGCGCGTAGCCCAGCACCAGATGGGTGATGCCGCCGCCGACCGAGCTGCGCACGGTGATGCCGAACACGCTGGTGCCGATCAGGGTGCCCTTGATGAAGCCGGCGATCGCCGGCAGTGCGGCGACGAGAGCGATGTAGCCGGTGTACAGGCCGCTCACCGAGGCCGGTTCGGCGACGACGGCGGGCCACTCGGTCTTCGGCGTGGCCAGGATGGCCTTGATGCGCTCGATGATCTTTCCGAAATCCATGGTCAGCTCCTAATCTCATGATGGTTGGCCCGGCGCGTGCGCCGGGTCGAGGCTGGTGTGCTCACTGCATGACGGTCGTTGCGGCAGGCCGGCGGCGGTTTCGCCACGGCTGCTTCCCCCGGTTTTCCTGCGCTGTCTCCACGACAGGAGGCTGCAGCCTGCTACCATTTGCGGCTTGATGTCCAGCCCGGAGTCCGCCGATGTCCTCCCCGCATGTTCCGCAGGTACCGCTGGTGCCGGCAAATGCCGAAAATCGTTACGAAGTGACGCGGGCGGACCTGCCGTTGTCCTGCCCGATGCCCGGCATGATGCTGTGGAATTCCCACCCCCGGGTGTACCTGTCGATCGTCGACGACGGCGGCGAATCAACCTGCGCCTACTGTGGCGCGCACTACGTGTTGCGCGACTGATCGCCCGGGCTGGCCAGCACTGCCTGCGGCATTGTTTTTGCTTGCCTTCAGGGAATGAAAGCTTCCAGCCCCGAGCTCATGTCCGGCATCGCCGTGCCCGCCAAGCTGCTGACCGTGGTCCAGTTGATCCCCGCGCTGCATTCCGGCGGCGCGGAGCGTTCGGCGCTGGAGATCGCCCGTGCGCTGGTGCAGGCCGGCCACCGTTCGGTGGTGATCTCGGCCGGCGGGCGGCTGGCCGGGCAGCTCGTGGCCGAGGGCAGCGAGCACGTCACGCTGGACCTGGGGCGCAAGTCGCTGGGGACGCTGGGCCGCCTCGGGGCGTTGCGGCGGGTGTTGCGTGAACTGAAGCCGGACATCGTGCATGCCCGCTCGCGGCTGCCGGCCTGGATGGGCTGGTGGGCGCTGAAGGGCATGACCCCGCGACCGCATTTCGTCACCACCGTGCACGGGCTCAACTCGCCCGGCCGCTACAGCGCGATCCTGCTGCGCGGCGAGCGCGTGATAGCCGTCTCGCAGACCCTGCGCGACTACGTGCTCAGCCATTACCGCTGGCTGGAGCCGGGGCGGGTACGGGTGATCCCGCGCGGCATCGACCCGGCGGCGTTCCCCTACGGGCACCGGCCGGACGACGCCTGGCAGAAGGCGTTCTTTGCCGAATTCCCGACGTTGGCAGGCGCGCCGCTGCTGACCCTGCCCGGGCGCGGCACGCGGCTGAAAGGGCACCACGACGCGATCGAACTGCTGGCCGACCTGAAGCGCCGCGGCATCGAGGCACGCTTGCTGCTGCTGGGCGTGATCGAGCCTGGGCGCGAGGCCTATGTGGCCGAGTTGCGGGAACTGATCCGGTTGCGCGGAGTGACCTCGCAGGTGGTGCTGACGCCGCCGCGGCACGACGTGCGCGATGTCTACGCGATCTCGACGCTGGTGCTGCAGCTGTCGAACAAGCCCGAATCGTTCGGGCGCACGGTGATCGAGGCGCTGTCGCTGTGCCGGCCGGTGCTGGGCTACGCCCATGGCGGCGTGGGCGAGCTGCTGGCCGAGCTGTATCCGGCCGGCCGCGTGCCGCCGGGCGACCGCGAACGGCTAGTCGAGCGGGCCGCCGAGCTGCTGCGCGTGGCGCCGCCGATCCCGCCGCTGCAGAGCTATCGCCTGAGCGACATGCAGCAGGCCACGCTGGCGCTGTACGACGAGCTGGCCGCCGGCTGAGGCGGCGGCGGGCGCGTCTGCTCGCCTACAATGCGGGATCGTCTTTGTCACGGTCCGCGCATGCATTCCTTCACCGCCTCGCTCAAGGCCGCGCTGCGTTCCCCGCTGCTGCCGTTCTGGCTGGTGGTCGCGTTGCTGCCGTTCGGGCGCAGCTCGGAGCTGGGTACCGTGCTGTGCCTGCTCGGCGTGATCCTGTTGTTCATGCGCGAGCCGCAGGCGCTGCGCGGGCACCCCGGCGCGCAGCTGCTGCTGTGGCTGCTGGCGGCCTATGTGGGAGCGGCGCTGCTGTCGGCGCCGGATGCGATCCGGCCGGGCAAGAGCTGGGGCACGGTGCTCGCGCTGCTGCGCTACGTGCCGCTGGGCCTGTACGCCTGCTTCGCGATCCGCCGTGCGGACAAGCTGCACGCGTTGTACGTGGCGGTGGCGTGGGTGCTGGCGCTGTGGTGCGCCGACGCCTGGGTGCAGGCGCTGACCGGCTGGAGCCTGGGCGGGCGCGCCGAGGCCGAACGCGTCTCCGGCATCTTCGGCGCGGACAACCTCAAGCTCGGCCCGACCCTGGCGGTACTGTCGCCGTTCGCCCTGTGGGCGGCGCGGCGGCGCTGGGGCTTGCCGGGCCTGCTGCTCGCCTTCCTGCTGATGTTGGGGCCGGTGCTGCTGGCCGGCTCGCGCGCGGCGTGGCTGTGCTATGCGCTGGTGGCACTGGGCTTTGCCTGGCGCGAGGCGCGTGCGCCGCTGCGTTTCGCCGGCTTCTGCACAGCCGCGGCGGTGCTGCTGGCGCTGGCCGGCGGCATTGCCTGGAAGACTTCCCCGCGCTTCCACGATCGCATGGAGCGCACCTTGTTCGCGTTGCAGGGCACCGACCAGTCCATCGACACCGCGCTCAGCGGCCGGCTCGAAATCTGGCACACCGGCGTCGCCATGTTCATGGCGCACCCGATCAATGGCGTCGGCGTGCGCGGCTTCCGCTACGCGTATCCGCAATATGCCGCGGCGAACGACCATTTCGTGGTGACCACGGAAGCCTGCGGTGTCGGTGAGGGCGCCTGTCATGCGCATCAGCTGGTGCTGGAGGTGCTGGACGAGACCGGCACGCTCGGCCTCGCGCTGTGGCTGGCCGGCGTGGCGCTGGCCTGGCGCGCGTGGCGGCGGGTCGGCGCGGCGGCGCGCGAGCAGGCGTTTCCGGCCACGCTGGCGCTTGGCGTGATGCTGTTCCCGCTGAACACCCACCTGGCGTTCTATTCGGCGTGGTGGGGGTTGCTGTTCGGTTGGCTGCTCGGGCTGTGGTGCGCTGGTTTATTCGCTGCCGGCATCCCTGCCGGACCCCTCAAGGAAGCACTCGCCCCGGAGACGCGCGATGGGGCGTGAAGCATTGTCGGTGGTGGTGACCACGTTCAACAGCGCTGCGACGCTCGACGCCTGTCTGTGCGGGGTGAGCTGGGCCGACGAGATCGTGGTGCTGGACTCGGGCTCGACCGACGCCACCGCGTCGATCGCCGCGCACTACGGTGCGCGTATCCACACCCAGCCGTTCGCCGGCTACAGCGCGCAGAAGCAGGCGGCGATCGATCTGGCCAGCCATCGCTGGGTGCTGCTGCTGGATTCCGACGAGTCGTTGGACGCGGACGCCGCTGCGCGGTTGCAGCAGGCACTGCTGGCGCCGGCCCATGCGGGCTACCAGTTGTGGCGGCGCGAGTGGCAGTTCTGGCGCTGGCAGTCGCGGCGCGGCCGGCTCAACCGTTACGTGCGCCTGTTCGACCGGCAACGCGCGCGGATGAGCGGCCACGAGGTGCATGAGGAGGTGCTGGTGGACGGCCCGGTGGGCGCGCTCGACGTGGTCATCGACCATCATGGCGAGCCCGACATCGCCGGTCGCGTGGCCAAGGCGAACCGCTACTCCAGCCTGCAACAGGCCGACCTGGCCGGGCGCCGCGTCGGCTGGCTGCGACTGCGCATGGTGGCGTATCCGGCGGTGGCATTCCTGCGCTATTACGTACTGCGCGGACACTGGCGCTCGGGCTGGGCTGGCTTCATCGCCGCGCGCATCCATGCGTTCTATGCGTTCCTGAAGTACGCCAAGCTGTACGAGCGACGGCGACCGCGGGACTGATTCGGCGCGTCAGCCGCCAAGGATCTGCAGGAACTGGGCGGCGATCACCGGCATGCTGAAACGCTGCTGCACGTAGTCGTGCGCGGCAGCGCCCATCGACGCCAGCAGGGCCGGATCGCACAGCTTCAGGATCGCCTCGCGCCGCGCCGCCACGTCGCCCGGCGGCAGCAGCAGGCCGGTCACGCCCGCCTCGAGCGTTTCGGGAATGCCGCCGATGTCGCTGCCCAGCACGGGGACGCCGGCAGCTTGCGCCTCGACCGAGACCCGGCCGAAGGTTTCGGTGGCGACCGACGGGAAGGCCAGCATGGAGAGCGCGCTGTAGTAGGGCAGCACGTCCGGGATCCAGCCCGGGAAGTGGTGCCGGTCCGCGGTCGGGTCCGCGGCGGCGCGCTGGCGCAGCGCCGCGGCGTCCGGGCCGTCGCCCAGCCACAGGCAATGCAGCCGCGGCTGTTGCGCCATCGCCGCACTGACCGCTTCGAACAGCGGGAAGATGCCCTTGCCGCCGTGCATGCGGCCGCTGTAGCCGAGCACGATCGCTTCCTCGTCCAGGCCGAGTGCGCGCAGGATCTCGCGGCGACGGCGCGGATCGGGCCGGCACAGTTCCATGTTGACCGGGTTGTAGAGCACCCGCACCAGCTGGGCGGGAACACCCTGGTCCAGGTAGGCCCGGCGCGCATGCTCCGAGACGGCGAGGAAGCGTTGCGCAAGACGGGGGATCAGCCAGGCGGAAAGGCGTTTCATCGGTGGCGTGCGATGCCGGAACAGCGCCACCGGGATGTGCAGCAGCCGTCCGATCAGGATCAGCGGCCAGTACTCCTTGCCGAAATTGCCCACCAGCCAGTCCGGTTTCAGCTGCCGTGCCGCCCGGATGACGGCGACATAGCCGCGCAGGTCGAACACGTTGCAGAACTTCGCGCCGTAGCGCTGGACGCCGGAGCCGGTCAGCCCCTGCCAGATCAGTCCGCCGGGATAGACCACGGCGCCGACCCGGTGCCCGGCCGTGGCCATCGCCTGCGCCAAGGCGACGAAGTGGCTGGCGGTGCCGGTGTTTTCGGGATGGGTGCCGACGAAGAGCAGCTTCACGCGCGGCGATCCTCGTAGCGCGACAGCACGCGCAGGGCGAACTGCGGCAGCAGGTGGTGGCGCGCCACCTGCACCCGCGGCAGCTGCCACAGGTCCATGCCGGCAGTGGCGCGGCCGCGCCGGGTGGTCGTCGCGGCGGCGAAGCCGGCCTCGCGCACCATGCCAGCCACGCGCTCGTCGGCGTCGCCGTACGGGTAGCAGAACTGCGTGACCGCCGTGCCGAGGCGATCTTCCAGCGTGGCCTTGCTACCATGGATCTCGTCGCGCAGCTGCGCGTCGTCGCATTGCGTCAGACGGGGGTGGCTGCGGCTGTGCGCGCCGATTTCCATGCCGCCGCGCTGCCAGTCACGCAACTGCTCCGCCGACATCAGCGGCTTGCGCACGCCCAGCCGCTCGGCGTCCCACTGGTTGTATCGGCCGATGCTGCCGCTGACCACGTAGCAGGTGGCGCTGAAGCCGTGGCGCTGCAGGATGGGCAGGGCGGCGTCCAGGTTGTCCACGTAGCCGTCGTCCAGCGTGATCACGGCGACACGGCCGCGGCGCTCGCCGCGCAGGTACGGCATCGCGGCCGACATGGACAGCCCGGTGTAGCCGAGCCGGCGCAGCAGCCACATCTGTCGCGCGAAGGCGGCCGGGCTCACGAACAGGCTGCGATACACGCGCAGGCCGCGCGGGGCACGCGCGACGTTGTGGTACATCAGGATGGGCAGGCGCGGTGCGCCCCGCGCGGCGTCGTCGCTCACTTTCCAACTCCCGTGCCGGTGTGGCGCAAAGGAGTGGCGGGTCCGCACAGGCCTGGCGGTGCCGCCGGGCCGGGCGGGCCGGCGACCTGCGCGGATCGGGACGCTTGCGCAAAGTCGCCACTCGAATGCGGGGCGGGTCGCCGGAGTCGACCCCGATCCCGAAGCGGCGCCATTCTCGGCGGACCTGGCTTTCGCCCGGCTTACGACTCAGTAGATCGCGGGCGCGCCGGGCGGGCGGGTCTTGAAACGCTTGTGCACCCACAGGTACTGCTCGGGCGCCTCGCGCACCATCTGCTCGATGCAGGCGTTGATGCGGGTGGTGTCGGCTTCCACGTCGACGCCGGGGAAGCCGTCCAGCGGCGCGCCGAGGCGCAGCGCGTAACCCTCGCCATCGGGCAGGCGGCGATGGAAAAACGGGATCACCAGCGCGCCGGACATCCGCGCCAGATGATGAGTGGCGGTGATGGTGGCCGCCGGCACGCCGAAGAACGGCGCGAACACGGTGTCCTTGCTGCGCATGTCCTGGTCCGGCGCGTACCAGAGCGTGCCGCCGCCGCGCAGGTATTTCACGGTGCCGCGGATGTCGTCCTTTTCGAACATCGCGTCGGCATAGTCCAGTCGCGCACGCAGCACCACCCATTCGAACACGGCCGAGTCCATGCGGCGGTACATGCCGGCGATGCGGATGCGCTGCGAGACCAGCCGCGCGCACAGCTCCAGGTGCGAGAAGTGTCCGCCCACCAGCAGCACGCCCCTGCCTTGCGCGCGCGCTGCTGCGAGGTGTTCCAGTCCATCGATGCGGGTCGGGATGCCGGCGATGCGCTGGTCGCTGCCCATCCAGCCCAGCGCGAATTCCACCAGCATCAGGCCGATGTCGCGCAGATTCGCGTCGACCAGCGCGGCGCGCGCGGCAGCGTCGAGTTCGGGGAAGCACAACGCGATGTTCGCCGCGGCGATGCGCCGGCGCGCGGAAGGAACCCGCCGCACCAGTGCGCCGAGCCGGCGGCCCAGCCACATCAGCGCGCGCTGCGGCAGCCGCGCGATCAACCAGATCACGCCCACACCCAGCCAGGCCGGCCAGTGGCGCGGCGCAAGCAGGGGACGGGTGAAGTTGGGGCGGGGCATGCCGGGCATCGCGCACATTGTAGTGGAGGCAGCGAGCCGGCAGCCGGCGGCGCGAGCGGAGCGTGTCGCCCGCCCTGGCCGCGATGGCCGGTGCAGCATGCTTCGCTCTCGTATACTGCCGCGCTGGACTGACGGGCCCCGACGTTGCGCTACCTCTATACCCTCGCGATGTATCTGGCGACGCCGCTGCTGGTGCTGCGGCTGCTGGCGCGCGGAGTGCGTTCGCGGCCCTATCACCGGCGCTGGCCGGAACGCTTCGGCTTCTTCGATCCGCCCGGTTTCAGCGGCAGTCTGTGGGTGCATGCGGTGTCGGTGGGCGAGGTGAACGCGGCCGAGCCGCTGATCAAGGCGCTGCGCCGGGATTACCCGAACGCGCCGCTGGTGATCACCACGGTCACGCCGACCGGCACCGCGCGCGTGCAGCAGCTGTTCGGCGACAGCGTGTTCCACGTCTACCTGCCGTACGACCTGCCGTACGCGGTGGGCCGCTTCCTGAAGAAGGTCCGGCCGCGGCTGGCGCTGATCGTGGAAACCGAGATCTGGCCGAACCTGTACTTCGCCTGCCGCCGGCGCGGCATCCCGCTGATGATCGTCAACGCGCGCTTGTCGGAACGCTCGCTGCGCGGCTACAAGCCGCTGCGCGGGTTGTTGCGCTCGGCGTTGCGCTGCGTGCGCCTGATCGCCGCGCAGTCGCGCACCGATGCGGCGCGCTACCGCCTGCTCGGGGCCGATCCCGAACAGGTGCTGGTCACCGGCAACATGAAGTTCGACATGCCGATACCGGACGGCGCGGTGACGGAAGGCGCCGCGATGCGCGGGCACTGGGGGGCGCGGCGGCCGGTATGGATGGCGGCCAGCACCCACGAAGGCGAGGAGCTGGCGGTGCTGGAGGCGCACCTGCAGGTGCTCAAGCGCCTGCCCGACGCGCTGCTGCTGCTGGCGCCGCGCCATCCGGAGCGCTTCAGGCTGGTCGAGCACGCGGTGCGCAGTCTCGGCTTCACGGTCGCCACGCGCAGCCTCGAAGGCGTGCCGTCGGTATCGCACCAGGTCTTCGTGATCGATGCCATGGGGCAACTGATGCCGTTCTTCGCGGCATCCGACCTGGCCTTCGTCGGCGGCAGCCTGGTGCCGATCGGTGGCCACAATGTGCTGGAGCCGGCCGCGCTGTCGGTGCCGGTGCTGGTGGGGCCGCACACCTTCAATTTCGAGGAGATCACCCGCAGCCTGATCGAGGAAGGCGGCGCCGAACGCGTGGCCGATGCCGTCCAGCTGGGGCCGGCCGCGCTGCAGCTGCTGCTCGACGCGGCGAAGCGCGAGCGGATGGGGCAGGCCGCGCAGTCCGTCTTCGAGCGCGAGCGCGGCGCGGTGCAGCGGGTCATGCAGCTGATCGACGCCTTGCTGCAGGAATGACCGGCCGCAAAACCAAAGACGGCCGGGTGTGGCCCGGCCGTCTTTGGGATTTGCGCGTGCGCTGCCCGGGAGCCGCGGACAGGCGCTTACTGCAGCAGCGCGTTGATCGTCTCGATGTCCTTCAGGTCGGCCGTGCCCGCCGTCTGTTTCAGCAGCAGCTTGTTCAGGATGAACTGGTGGCGGGCCTGCGAGTAGCTGCTCTCCGAGGAGGTCAGGGTCTGGATCGCCAGCAGCACGTTGGTCATGGTCTGGGTGCCCACCTCGAAGCCGGCGCGGGTCGCTTCCAGCGCCTTGCGGCCGGATTCCACCGAGGCCTTCGCCGATTCCACCTGGGCGATGCCGGCGATCACCGAGCGGTAGTAGTTGAGCGTGTCGCGCACCACCTGGCGGCGCTGCGCCTCCATCGCGTCGGTGGCCGCGTCGCGCTGGTAGATCGACTGGCGCACGCGCGACTGGGTCAGGCCGCCGGAGAAGATCGGCACGTTGAGAGTCAGCCCGATCGTGGTCGAGGCCGGATCGCGGTAGCGCGCCGAGACGTTGGTGTCGGACCAGCCGGCGTCCTTGCCGTAGGTGATGCCGGCGGTGATCGTGGGCAGGTGGCCGGCGCGCGCGGCGCTGATGTTGTGCTCGGCGGTCCGCACGTTGTATTTCTGGGTGAGCAGGTTGGGGTTGGTTTCCAGCGCCTGCTTGACCCAGCTGTCCTGGTCGGCCGGCGAAGGCGGATCCATCGGCAGGTCGTCGCGCAGCTTCTTCAGGTCGCCGGTGGGCTTGCCGGTGATCTGGGCCAGCGCCTCGCGGGCATCGTTGAGCGCATTCTGCGCGGCGATGGTCTGCGACTTGGCGGCCTCGTAGTAGGCCTTGGCCTGGTACACGTCGGTGATCGCCGAGAGGCCGACCTTGAAACGCTGGTCGGACTGCTCGTACTGCTGGCGGAAGGCGTCCTCGTTGGCCTTGGCGTAGGTCAACTCGTCCTCGCTGGTGAGCACGCCGAAATAGGCGGAAGCGACGCGCACGTACAGTTCCTGCGCGGCGGCCTGGTACAGCTCGTCCTGCGCGTCCGCCGCCGAGTGCGCGGCCTTGAGGTTGGCGTACTTGCTGAAGTCGAGCACGGTCTGGCTGAGCGTGCCGTTGATCGAGCGCGAGCGCGCATGGCCGACCAGGTTGCCGCCGCGAGTCTGGTTCAGGCTCATGCTGGCGTTGATCTGCGGCAGCAGCAGCGCGCGTGCCTGGGCCACCCCTTCGCCGGTGGCCAGTCGCGAGGCGTCGGCCTGCGACAGCACCGGGTCGTTGGCGCGTGCTTCGCGGTAGGCGTCGAGCAGATCCTCGCCGTGGCTGGGCAGCGAGATGGCGGCCAGGGCCAAGGTGAGGGTAAGCAGCTTCAAGCGCATGGGGTGCCTCGTGGGGGAAGAACGGGGACGAGAGTCAGAATACGAACCGCCGCGGCGGTTCGGCGTGGACCAGGTAGGGCAGGTCGGTTTCGAACAGGGCTTCTTCGCGATAGCGGCCGTTGCCCTCGTGGGTCAGCAGCACGACCTGCTGCGCCGGCGACTGGCCGCGCACCACCAGCGCGCGTGCAGCGGGTTTCAGCCAGGTCAACCAGCGCGGCGGCACCGCGTGCACCGCGCCGGTCACCACCAGCGCGTCGAACAGGCCATCAGGCTGCCAGTCGTTGACTGCCTCGCCGGTGGCCAGGCCGGCGTTGGCGATGCTGGCCTGCTGCAGGCGCGCGGCGGCGGCGACGGTGAAGTCGGCGTGGATGTCGACGCTGACGACCTGCGCGGCCAGGCTGGCCAGGCAGGCGGTGAGGTAGCCCGAGCCGGTGCCGATCTCCAGCACGCGGTCGGCGGGCGTGAGTTCCAGCGCCTGCAGCACGCGGCCTTCCACCACCGGTTTCATCATCACCTCGCCGTGGCCCAGCGGCAGGCACAGGTCGGCGAAGGCAAGGCGGCGGTGCTCGGGGGCGACGAAATCCTCGCGGCGCACGCGGCCGATCACGTCCAGCACGCGGCCGTCCAGCACTTCCCACGGGCGCACCTGGTTTTCCACCATGTTCGCCCGCGCCTGTTCGATGTTCATCACCATTTGCCGTGTCTCGCCGGGGTCGAAAAAGGACCAGAAAGGATAAGCGCTGGCGCCTGCCGCCACAATGACGCGCCCGGACGCTGGCAAGCCTGACGGCTGCCCGTGGAGCCACGAAGTGCCGGAAGTCATCGCGTTGCGTTGACGTTCGTCATGGCGCCCGACGCGCGTAGGCGGACAGTGGCGGCGTCGCGGTACCGTTCTGGAAAATAATTGAACCGGAGCGTATAATAAAGCTTGGGCATTTCTTTGTGAAGGCGTAAAGGTGGTGGCATGAGCAGCGCGCAGGTCAAATCCCAGGGTCCCGGTCGCCCGAAGGACATGGAGAAGCGTGCGGCGATTCTGGTGGCGGCCAAGGCGCTGTTCATCCGCAATGCGTTCGCCGGCACCAGCATGGACGCGATCGCGGCGGATGCCGGCGTGTCCAAGCTCACCGTCTACAGCCATTTCGGCGACAAGGACAACCTGTTCCGCGAGGTGATCCGCTCGCACATCCAGGACCTGCTGCCGGAGGATACCTATTACTTCGATCCGGCCTCCGACATCCGCGATACCCTGCTGCGGGTGGCGCTGACCCACGCCCACCTCGATTGCAACGCCGAAACCGTGGGCACCTTCCGCGCCATCCTCAGTGATTGCCGCCAGGGCAACCCGCGCTACGGCAGGCTGATCTGGGAGGAAGGCGCGGCGCGCACGCATGGCCTGATGGAACGCCTGCTGCAGCAGGCGGTTGACGCCGGCCAGCTCGACATCGACGACGTGCCGCGTGCCAGCGTGCAGTTCCTCTCCTTGATCAAGGGCAACCTGATGATGCGCCAGATGTTCGGCTGCGCCGAATGCCCCGAGAGCTATGCCGAGGAAATCGAACGCACGGCGCGGGCCGGCGTCGAGATGTTCCTGCGCGCCTATCGCCCGCGTTGAGTCGCCGCGGTCGAAACGAGCCGGGTGAAGTCCTCTTCACCCGGCTTTTTCATGCGCGTTACCACACTGGCCGGACTTCCGGCGTCGTCGGCAGGCCCGTCGGCGCCCATTCCACGTCTGCAGGAGCAAGCCATGGCCAAGACCAAGCCGTTCGTCAGCGACATCGAGAACATCCGCAAGCGCGCACGCCAGGACATCGACAAGGGTGCGATGACGGCGGGCTACCGCGCCGATCGCGGGACGGTGGTCAAACTGCTCAACCATGCGCTGGCCACCGAGATCGTCTGCGTGCTGCGCTACAAGTACCACTACTACATGGCCTCGGGCATCCACTCGCAGGCGATCAAGACCGAGTTCCTGCAGCACGCGGACGAGGAGCAGGGCCACGCCGACCTGATCGCCGAGCGCATCACCCAGCTCGACGGCAAGCCGAACCTGTCGCCGGAAGGCCTGCTCAGCCGCAGCCACGCCGACTACGTCGAAGGCGAGGACATCGTCGACATGATCAAGGAAGACCTGGTCGCCGAACGCATCGCCATCGACAGTTACCGCGAGATCATCAACTACATCGGCACCGACGACCCGACCACCCGCCGCATGCTGGAAGGCATCCTGGCGATGGAGGAGGAGCACGCCGAGGACATGAACACGCTGCTGGAGCAGCTCGGCAAGAAGGGCGAGCCGGCCAGGCCGTCGCCCGCCAGGAAAGCGGCGGGCAAGCGCAGCTGAGCGCGCGACGGCGCCTTACCAGCCGGCCAGCACCAGCTTGCCGATGGTGTGGCCCGATTCCAGTCGCAGGTGCGCCTCGCGCAGGTTCGCCGCGTTGATCGGCGCCAGCGTCGCGGTACGCGTGCCGCGCAGTTCGCCGGCGTCGATCAGGTCGGCGATGCGCGCGAGGATGCGGCCCTGCTCGGCCATGTCACGGGTGTGGAAGCGCGACCGCGCGAACATGAATTCCCAGTGGATGCCGATGCACTTGGCCTTGTACGGGTCGCCGATCCTCAGCGCGCCGGCGGGTTCCACGATCAGGCCCACGTGGCCCTGCGGCGCCAGCAGCTGGCCGATCGCGTCCCAGTAGCGGTCGGTGTCGGCCAGGTTCAGTACCGCGTCGACCTGGCCGAAGCCCAGCGCCTCCAGTTGCGGCGCCAGCGCGTGGCGGTGGTCGATCACGTGGTGCGCGCCCATCGTGCGGCACCAGTCGATGGTCTCGCTGCGCGAGGCGGTGGCGATCACCCTGAAGCCCGCGCGCCGCGCCAGCTGGATCGCCATCGAGCCCACTCCGCCGGCGCCGCCGATCACCAGCAGCGACTTGTCCTCGCCGCCGTGCTCGCTGTCGAACGGCATGCGCTGGAACAGCAGTTCCCACGCGGTCAGCGCGGTCAGCGGCAGCGCCGCCGCCTCGGCCAGGTCCAGCGAGCGCGGTGCGTGGCCGGCCAGGCGTGCGTCGACCAGCTGGAACTGCGCATTGCTGCCGGGGCGGGTGACGTCGCCGGCGTAGTACACGCGCTCGCCGGGGCGGAAGCCGTCGACCGCGTTGCCGGTCGCCTCCACCACGCCGGCGGCGTCGAAGCCGAGCACCTTCGGCTGCGCCTCGATCTGCGGCTTGGGCGCGCGCAGCTTGGTGTCGACCGGATTCACCGAGACCGCCTCCACCCGCACCAGCAGGTCATGCGCGCCTGGCGTCGGCGTGGGCAGCTCGACGTCGAACAGCGATTGCGGGTCGTCGATCGGCAGGTAGCGGGTCAGGGCGACGGCTTTCATGGGACGACTCCACGGTGGTTCGAAGGCCGCCCGTTCCTTTTCCTCGGTGCAGGCAGGGCGGCGCGCGCGGTGGTGTCCGATCCTACGCCTCATCGGCGCGACGAGGTGGGGCTTGCGCCGGGTCGGGCGGCGGTCACGCGGTGCAGCGTCGAGACGGTAAGCTTTGCCCATTCCCCGCAGGAGCCGTGCGATGCAGACCCCGGATACCCTGAATTCCCCGCGCCACGGCCTCCGCCGCGCCATCCTGGCCTTGCTCGCGCTGCTGGTACTGGGCGTGGCGACGCTGATGTGGTGGTGGGACACCGAACCGCCGCTGTTCGATCCGGTGGCGACGACCCAGGCGCAGATGCAGGCATTGAAGCGGCCGGTCAGCACCGGCGCGACCACCACGGTCACCCTGATCACCTCGGTGCGCACCCTGCTCGACAAGCGCGGCGGTTACCTCAGCAACGACAAGCTGCCGCCGGGCGTGCTGATGGACAACATGCCCAACTGGGAATTCGGCTCGCTGACCGCCTCGCGCGACCTGGTGCGCGCGCTGCGCAACGACTTCAGCCGCTCGCAGACGCAGTCCACCGAAGACAAGGACCTGGCCGAGGCCGATCCGTTGCTCAACAGCCCCAACGACCGCTGGTTGCTGCCCAGCTCGGAAAGCCAGTACCGCAAGGCGATCAGCCGTCTGGACGGCTATCTGGCCCGGCTCGGCGACGCCGACGACAGCAATGCGCATTTCTACGCGCGTGCCGACAACCTGGCCGACTACCTGCAGCTGGCTTCCGCAAGGCTGGGCTCGCTGTCGCAGCGGCTGTCGGCCAGCGTGGGCCAGATCCGCATCGGCGAGGTGGCCGGCGCCGACGAGCCGGCCGCCGCCGGCACAGTCGCCGCGCCCGGCGGCGGCCGCCTGGTGAAGACGCCGTGGACAAAGATCGACGACAACTTCTACGAGGCGCGCGGCTACACCTGGACGCTGCTGGAACAGCTCAAGGCGTTCCGGCGCGACTTCGGCCCGATCCTGCGCTCCAAGCACGCCGACGTCAGCCTGGAGCAGGTGATCCGCGAGCTGGAGGAGGCGCAGCGCCCGCTGCGCAGCCCGATGGTGCTGAACGGTTCGCCGTTCGGCTTCTTCGCCAACCACTCGCTGGTGATGGCGAACTACGTGTCGCGCGCCAACGCGGCGCTGATCGACCTGCGCGAACTGCTCAGACGCGGCTGAGCGCATGAACGACGAACCCCGCCGCAGCGGGGTTCGTCGGAGCCGGTCTCGGGCGGCGGGCTCAGCCGCTGATGGCGTCCTGGTAGCGCTGGAAGCCGGCCAGGATCTCGGCTTTCGCCTCGGCGGCGCCGACCCAGCCGTCCACCTTCACCCACTTGCCCTGTTCCAGGTCCTTGTAGTGCTCGAAGAAGTGGCCGATGCGCTGCAGCCAGTGCGGCGAGACGCCCTTCATGTCGTTGATGTGCGCGTAGCCGGGAAACACCTTCGGCGAGGGGATCACCACCAGCTTCTCGTCGCTGCCGGCCTCGTCGGTCATCTTCAGCATGCCGACCGGGTGGCAGCGGATTACCGAGCCGACCGCCAGCGGCAGCGGCAGGATCACCACCGCGTCCAGCGGATCGCCGTCGCCGCCCAGCGTGCGCGGCACGTAGCCGTAGTTGCACGGGTAGCGCATCGGGGTGGACAGGATGCGGTCGACGAAGATCGCGCCGCTTTCCTTCTCCACCTCGTACTTGACCGGCTCGGCATCCTTGGGAATCTCGATGATGACGTTGATTTCTTCCGGCACGTTGCGGCCGGCGGAGACGAGGTGCAGACCCATGGACTGTCCTTGGCGGTGAAGAGGGAAAGAAAGCCTGCAAGGATACGCCAAACGCTGCTGCGATGCAGCAACAGCCGGGCTTCGTTCCGCTGCCGGTCAGGCTTTGCCGGGCTTCCTGTATGGCCGCTCGCGCAGCCACTTGGTGGCGATCCACTTCTCGCCCTCGAGCACCGGCAGGCCGGCGTGCAGCGAGCTGCGGTCGCCGCCCTCGTAAGCGAAATACACCGCCGCGCCACGCCGTGCGGTGACGGTGAGGCCGAGTTCGGGGAATGCCGTGCCGCCGCCGCGTGCCGGCGTGTTCAGGTACATCACCACGCTGGCGATGCGCTGCCCGCCGGCCGCGGTGATCGCCTCGTAGCCGGGCTGCTCCGGGTCGAACCAGTCGAAGTGCGGCTCGTACTCCTGACCCGGCAGGTAGTGCAGGATCTGCAGCCCTTCGCCGTGGCTCGCCGGCACGCCGGTGAGGGCGGCCAGGCGCCGTTCGATGCGGCCGACCAGCGGCACTTCGTCCAGGGTGAAGAACATGCCTTCGCTGGTGCGCCGCCGATCCACCTGCTGACGACCTTCGCTGTCGACGGTGAGCGCGCGCTGCAGGCGCGGTCGTGCCAGTGCGATCAGCTCGTCGCACTCCTGCCCGTCGAGGATGTTCTCCAGCACCCGCAGCACCGGCGTGTCGACGCTGAGCGAGACGCCGATGGCATGCCCGTCGGCGCGGACTTCGGGCGCTTCGGGGTGTGTCGCGCGCAGCCCCTGCGGCGAGCTCTTCGCGGTACTGGCCAGTAGCGTCGCCAGCGGCAGCTTCAGCACCTCGGCGACGATGCCGCGGCTTTGCCGCGGGTCGTAGCCGTGCTCCTTCATCAGCTTCAGCACTTCCGGCACACCGTGGCCGGCGTGCGTGGTGGCGAGGATCCACTCGCGCAGTTCGGGGCTGATGGTGGGGCGTGGATGCATGGCGGCGGAAAAGGGGTGGCGGATCGCGAAAGCTTAGCGCAGAGCCTGTCCACGGCCGCCGCCATACGACGCGAGCCGGCGGGTGCCGGCTCGCGGGTGCCGCACGATGCGGTGGACCGGGACTATTTCAGCTGGTCCCACAGGAAGTCGTAAGCCATCGCGTGCATGTGGGCGGACTGCTGGTTGTCCGCGCCGGCGCCGTGGCCGCCTTCCAGGTTCTCGTAGAACCACACGTTGCGGTGGCCCTGTGCCTGCATCTTCGCGGCCATCTTGCGCGCCTGCACCGGGCCGACGCGATCGTCGCTGGTGGCGGTGTAGAACAGCACCGGCGGGTAGTGGCCGTCCTTGCGCACGTTCTGGTACGGCGAGAAGGTCTTGATGAAGTTCCAGTCGGCCGTGTCGGGGTTGCCGTACTCGGCCATCCACGAGGCGCCGGCGGAGAGGTGGATGTAGCGCTTCATGTCCAGCAGCGGCACCTCGCAGGCGATCGCGCCGAACAGCTGCGGGTACATCGTGAGCATGTTGCCCATCAGCAGGCCGCCGTTGCTGCCGCCTTCGGCGCCGAGGTGCTTCGCCGAGGTCACGCCGCGCCGGATCAGGTCTTCCGCCACCGCGGCGAAGTCTTCATAAGCGCGCGGACGATTGGCCTTCAACGCGGCCTGGTGCCAGGCGGGGCCGTACTCGCCGCCGCCGCGGATGTTGGCGATCACGTAGACGCCGCCGCGTTCCAGCCACGCGCGGCCGACGCTGCCGCTGTACTGCGGCTGCAGCGAGACCTCGAAGCCGCCGTAGCCGTACAGCAGGGTGCGGTTGCTGCCGTCGAGTTGCATGCCCTTCGGGGCGATCTCGAAGTACGGCACGCGGGTGCCGTCCTTCGACTGCACGAAGTGCTGGCTGACGGCGTACTTCGCGGCGTCGAAGAACGCCGGCGCCTGCTTGATCGTCTCGGCCGCCGCGCTGCCCAGCACGCCGCGCTCGAGCGACGACGGCGCCAGGAAACCGGTGACGTCCAGCCAGTACTCGTCGCTGTGGTCGGGATCGGTGTCGACCACGTTGATCGTGCTCAGCGCCGGCGCGCCCGGCATCGCCGCGCGCTGCCAGTCACCGCCGGGCGTGGCCATCTGCGGCGGAGTCAGCACTTCCAGCCGGCTCTTGACGTCGTCCATCAGGCTGAGGATCAGGTGGTTCTTCGTCCAGGCGTACGAGTCCAGCGAGGTGTGTGCGTCGGGCTGGAACAGCACGGTGAAGTGGTGCTTGCCGGCCATGAAGTCGTCGAAGTTGGCCGCCAGCAGCGCGCCGGCCGGGTAGGTGGCGCCGCCGACCGTCCACGGCGAGCGGGTCTGCACCAGCAGCCATTCGCGGTGGGCGTCGGCGTTGGCGTCGTCGGGCACCTCGACGCGTACCAGCTTGCCGCCCACGCGCTGGTACAGCTCGCTGTGGTAGAAGTCCTTCGCCACCTGCACGAAGTCGCGCTCGTAGCCAGGCGTGCGGTCGTGCTGCGCGCTGACCGCGAGGTCGCTCGGCTTGCCTTCGTAAACAGTGGCGGCGGCCGCCAGCGGCGTGCCGCGCTTCCACTCCTTGACGATGCGCGGGTAGCTCGATTCGGTCATCGAGCCGGGGCTGAAGTCGGTGCCGACGTAGATGCGGTTCTCGTCGATCCATCCGACCTGGCTCTTCGCCACCGGCAGCTCGAAGCCGCCCTTGACGAAGGCCTTGTGCAGGATGCTGAACTCGCGCGTGGCCACGGCATCGCCGCCGTCCGGCGACAGCGCGACCAGGCACCGCTCGTACGCCGGCTTCAGGCATTGCACGCCCTTGAACACCCAGCGCTTGCCTTCGGCCTGGTTCAGCGCATCGACGTCCAGCAGCACCTCCCACCTGGGCTCGGCCTTGCGGTATTCGGCCAGCGTGGTGCGCCGCCAGATGCCGCGCGGATGCGCCTTGTCGCGCCAGAAGTTGTACAGGTGCTCGCCCATCCGGTTGACGTAGGGAATGCGTGCCTCCGAGTCGAGCACTTCGAGGATGCGGTCGCGGGTGCGCGCGAATTCGGCGTTGTCGACGAACTGCTTTGCGGTCGTCGCGTTCTGCTGCTTCACCCAGTCCAGCGCGCGCACGCCGTGGATGTCTTCCAGCCACAGGAACGGGTCGTCGCTGCCTGCGGCGGCCGCGGGAGCGGGTGTCGTGTTGCGGGCAAGGCTGTCGTTCATGCCCGTCAGTGTGACGCCGAGTGCCAGCATCAGCCAGACCGATTTCATCGTGTGCTCCCAGTTGTGCGAGTGAACATGGTGGACATGGCGGGCGCGGCCCGCAGTCCGTCGAGCGTAACCACCTGATCATGCAGGCGCCTGTGACTAAAGTCAGGCTGGCATGCACGCGCGCTGGCACAAGACAAGAATCCCGCCACGAAGGCGGGATTCTCGTCATCGGGAAAGCGTGGTCTACAGCAGCGGAATCAGCAGCAGTGCCACGATGTTGATGATCTTGATCAGCGGGTTCACCGCGGGGCCGGCGGTGTCCTTGTACGGGTCGCCCACGGTGTCGCCGGTGACTGCGGCCTTGTGCGCCTCCGAACCCTTGCCGCCGTGGTGGCCGTCCTCGATGTACTTCTTCGCGTTGTCCCAGGCGCCGCCGCCGGTGGTCATCGAGATCGCCACGAACAGGCCGGTGACGATGGTGCCGATCAGCACGCCGCCCAGCGCCTTCGGCCCGAGCAGCAGGCCGACCACGATCGGCACCGCCACCGGCAGCAGCGACGGCACGATCATTTCGCGGATCGCCGACTTGGTCAGCATGTCCACCGCGCGCGAGTATTCCGGCTTGCCGGTGCCCTGCATGATGCCGGGGATGTCGCGGAACTGCCGGCGCACTTCCTCCACCACGGCGCCGGCGGCGCGACCCACGGCCTCCATCGCCATCGCGCCGAACAGGTAGGGAATCAGGCCGCCGATCAGCAGGCCGATGATCACCATGTGGTCGGACAGGTCGAAGGTCATCGGTTGATAGTCGACGCCCGCAGCCAGCGCCTTGGCCCGGGCCGCGACGTCGAGGTTGTGCGTGTAGTCGGCAAACAGCACCAATGCGGCCAGCGCGGCCGAGCCGATCGCGTAGCCCTTGGTCACCGCCTTGGTGGTGTTGCCCACCGCGTCCAGCGGGTCGGTGACGCCGCGCACTTCCGGCGGCAGGTCGGCCATCTCGGCGATGCCGCCGGCGTTGTCGGTGATCGGGCCGTAGGCGTCCAGCGCCACGATCATGCCGGCCATCGACAGCATGGCGGTGGCGGCGATCGCGATGCCGTACAGGCCGCCCTGGCTGTAGGCGCCCCAGATCGCCGCGCAGATCACGATCACCGGCATCGCGGTGGACTTCATCGACACGCCGAGGCCGGCGATGATGTTGGTGCCGTGGCCGGTGGTGGAGGCTGCCGCGATGTGCTGCACCGGGCGGTACTGCGTGCCGGTGTAGTACTCGGTGATCCACACGATCAGGCCGGTCAGCACCAGTCCGATCAGCGAGCAGTGGAACAGCGCGTGACTGGAAACGACGCTGCCGTCGCCGGCGGTCAGGCCCTGCGGCAGCAGGTTGCCGGTGACGAACCAGAACGCGACGGCCGAGAGCACCGCCGAGACGATCACGCCCTTGTACAGCGCGCCCATGATCGAGCCGCCGGGCTTCACCTTCACGAAGAAGGTGGCGATGATCGAGGCGATGATCGATACGCCGCCGAGCACCAGCGGGTACAGCACGGCAGCGAGATTGTCGACGAAGGTGAGGCCCGCCAGCAGCATGGTGGCGATCACCGTCACCGCGTAGGTCTCGAACAGGTCGGCCGCCATGCCGGCGCAGTCGCCCACGTTGTCGCCCACGTTGTCGGCGATCACCGCCGGGTTGCGCGGGTCGTCCTCGGGGATGCCGGCCTCGACCTTGCCGACCAGGTCGGCACCGACGTCCGCGCCCTTGGTGAAGATGCCGCCGCCCAGGCGCGCGAAGATCGAGATCAGCGAGCTGCCGAAGGCCAGTCCGACCAGCGCGTGCAAGGCGGTCTCGCCGGTGATGCCCAGGTGGCCCAGCACCAGCCAGTAGCCGGCCACGCCGAGCAGGGCCAGGCCGACCACCAGCATGCCGGTGATCGCGCCGCCGCGGAACGCCACGTCCATCGCCGCGCCGAGGCCGCTGCGCGCCGCCTCGGCGGTGCGCACGTTGGCGCGCACCGAGACGTTCATGCCGATGTAGCCGGCCGCGCCGGACAGGATCGCACCGAGCAGAAAGCCGATCGCGGTCGGCCAGTTGAGGAAGAAGCCGATCAGCAGCAGCAGCACCACGCCGACCAGGCCGATGGTGGTGTACTGGCGGTTGAGGTAGGCGCGCGCGCCTTCCTGGATGGCCGCGGCGATCTCCTGCATCCGTTCGTTGCCTGGCGATTTCGCCAGGATCCAGCGCGCGGACAGCGCGCCATACAGAACCGCCACCACCGCACACGCAACAACGATCCACCAGCCATACTGCTGCAGCATCGGAGCCTCCCCATGGGTTGTATGTGGCCGTCCGGAACGGGCGGTCACGGGGAGTATAGGCAGAGGTTGCGGCGCAGGCCGTTGTGCGGCGCAGCGCCATCAGCCCAAAGAAAAGGGCCATGCACGGATGCATGGCCCCGGATGGTTCACCCCGCTGCGGACTTACCGCAGCGCGTAGTCCAGGATGATGCCGGTGGCGATCGCGACCAGCAGGTAGTCGTTGTTCGCGCGCACCCAGTGGTAGCCGCGCGGCGGCGGACGCAGGCGGTAATGGCGGTAGTCGCGCACCACGTAGGTCGGGCCGTAGTAGCGGTGGCCGCGCTCCCAGCGATGATGGCGCGCCGGGTAATGGCGCGGGCCGGCGTAGCGGTAGTCGCGATGGTAATGGCCGTGGCGGCGGTCATCGTGCTTGCGACGGCCGTCGTGGTGGCGGTCGTGACCGCGGTCGTGGCCGTGCCGGCCGTGGTCGCCCGGGCCGGGGCCAGGGCTGGCCAGTACGAAGCTGCCGGTGGTGCACAGGGCAAGAGCGAGGAGCAGGCGGCTGACGAGTTTCATCTCGGGTCTCCTGTGGAGGGTCGTGGCCGCAACGGCGCGGCGATCGACCCGGGCAGGATGGATCGTAAGAACCTGCGGCTGAACGCAAGCCGATTCCGACGGCCCGGTTTCAGGCGGCACTCAGGATGGTGAAGCCCGTCACGGAAGCGGGCGGCTCAGCGTCGCCGTGCCGCTCCCGTCGCCGCGCGGCCAAGCCAGCGGCTCCGGCGTGTTCTCTCATTTCGGTTGGCGGGGCCGATGTCGACCATCGGAGAAGCCGGCGCAGCCACGGCTCCCGGCAGCTTTTCCCGGCACAAACTGTTTCGTGACGAGCGAAAAAGAGATCACCCTCAATCCGGTCTGCTTTGGATCAAAGTCGCAGATGGAACTGCAATACTCCGTCAGGTCCGCCCATGGACGACTCCAATGTTGGCGCTCATGGACACAACTCTGGATGACTGGTTCGCAGGCGAAATCCTTGTGCACGAAGCGGCACTGGTGCGCTATTTGCTGCGCTGGTGGCCTCATCGCGACGACGTGGCGGACTTGCGTCAGGAAGTCTACGTCCGGGTTTATGAAGCGGCTGCCAAGGCTCTGCCACTTCAGCCAAAATCGTTTTTGTTCACTGCCGCCCGCAATCTCATGGTGGACCGCTGGCGGCGCGGCAAGGTGGTGCCACTGGAAGCATTGGAAGAAATGGCGTCGTCACATGTCCCGGCAGACGTGATCACGCCGGATCGCTGGCTGACTTCACAGCGGGAGCTGCGCAGCGTGGTCCGCGCGTTCGACCGCCTGCCGCCGCGGCGACGGGAGGTGCTGTGGCTGCGGCGGGTGGAGGAATTGCCGCTCAAGGAGATCGCCAGGCGGATGGGTATTGCGCAAAAGACCGTTGAAAAGCACCTGGCCGATGCCACCCGCGACATCACCGCGATGGTGCTCGGCGGCAGCGATTGTCCGCTGCCTGAAGGGTTGCAACTGCCGGAGGACGCCCATGGCCAGCAACGAGGACATTGAACGCACCGCTGCAGCCTGGCTGGTGCGTCGCGAAGACGACTGGAGCGATGCGGAGCAAGCCGAATTCCAGGCCTGGCTGGATGCTTCCACGGCCCACCGTGTCGCCTGGATACGGCTGAACACCGGCTGGCAGCGCGCCGCCCGCCTCAAGGCGCTGGGAGCCGGACTGCCGCCGGAGCGCGTACCGCCACCGGGCGCGTGGCCCGAATCGCACTCGAACGACGATTTCGCACCGGCCATTCCTGCGCCCGGTCGACGCGCCCGGCGGACTGAAGTCGCCTCCGGTGAGCACACGCGGGTTCGGCGACCCCGCTGGCTGCCCTGGTCTGCGGCGGCCGCACTGTTGCTGTTGCTGCTCACGGGCTGGTGGAAATTCGGCGCCATCGAGCGGGCCAGTTATGCCACGGCTGTCGGCGAAATGCGGACGATCACGCTGACCGACGGCTCGACGATCCAGCTTGGCAGCAACAGCGGCGTGGCGGTGGCGTATTCGAGGCGCCAGCGCCACCTGACGCTGGAGCGTGGGGAGGTCTTCCTCAACGTCGCATCCCAGCCGGGTCGCCCCTTGGCGGTGCAGGTGCTGCAGCGCCAGGTCGTCGCCGTCGGAACGCGCTTCTCGGTGCGCCGCGACGGCGAGAGCTTGCGCGTTGCGGTGACCGAGGGCCGGGTTCGCCTGGAAGACGCCACTCGCCGCCATGTCATGCCGGCAACGCTGCTGTCTGCCGGCGCCGTGGCCGTTGCCGATCGAGATGGCGTGCGCGTGCGCCACCTGTCGGCGCGGGAGATGGCCGCACTGCTGAGCTGGCGCGAAGGCTTGCTCGTGTTCCGCAGCACGCCGCTGGCTGACGCCGTGGCGGAATTCAATCGCTACAGCGTGCACAAGCTGATCGTGGACGATCCCGCGATCGCCACCATTCCGGTAGGCGGCAGTTTCGCCTGGACCAACGCCGAGGCCTTCGCCCGCGTGCTGGAACAAGGCTTCGGTCTGCACGTCGAACGCGTTCGCAACGAAATCCACCTGCGGGCGAAGTAGGCGTTCCCGCGCCGGATCGGCATGCGCAGCTGCAACACTGGCGTCGGCGCGACGACCCGCCGGGGCGGCCATATGCCTCGTCCGGCGGCTGCACCCGCCAGCTGGGCATGGCCTTTCCGTGGTGAGCAGCGGGAAGCGAGTGCCGACCGGCATTTCGATTGAGGGTATTGGCGCAGGACGTCGTCCCGGAGATGGACGCCTCCCTGACGAGAGGCATTCAGGGGAAACGGATCCATGTGTAAAACCCATTTCATCCGCGCTACCGCGCTGGCGCTGGCGTGTTCATGGTCCATCGCGGCGTTCGCGCAAACCGGCACGCGCAAGCAGATCGACATCCCGTCCGGAGATCTCATCGCCGCCCTGCGCACATTGACCGAACAGTCCGGTGCGGAATTCATCTATCGCGAGGATCAACTCGCAGGGCTGCGAACGAACGGCGCCAGGGGTGCGCTGACTGCGGAGCAGGCACTCTCGAAGCTGCTGCAAGCCAGTGGTCACGAGGTTCGGCGAGATCCGTCCGGCGTATTGATGATCGTCAAGAAGGG
The DNA here is from genome assembly GCF_033345435.1 of Rhodanobacter sp. KK11. Classification (NCBI taxonomy): domain Bacteria; kingdom Pseudomonadati; phylum Pseudomonadota; class Gammaproteobacteria; order Lysobacterales; family Rhodanobacteraceae; genus Rhodanobacter; species Rhodanobacter sp. KK11. Next base: position 414,527 of record NZ_JAWPMI010000005.1, on the reverse strand, counting down.
GGCGAATCAAGGGAGCCGGTCCGGTGATAATCCGGCTGCCAGCTCAACCTCGGCCACCGCACCGGGCGAGTCGAAAAAGACCGTGCTCGACCTCGATACGGTCACCGTGACGGGCTCGAACATTCGCGGCGTCCCGAACCTTTCCGTGCCGATCATCACGATAGGCCGCGAGCAGATCGAGCGCAGCGGAAGATTCACGCTGGCCGACGTGATTGCCGATCTGCCGCAGAACTTCAATTCGATCAGCGACCGTCAGGGGACGTTGTATCAGTCGGACGAAAACAACTATCTGACCACGGGCTTCGGCGCCGGCGCGAACCTGCGCGGCTTGGGCGTGGATTCGACCCTGGTTCTCTTGAACGGCCGCCGCATGGCGCGCGCCGGCAACGACAGTTTCGTCGATCTGACGATGATCCCGTTGAGCGCAGTGGATCGCGTCGAGGTGCTCACGGATGGCGCTTCCGCGCTGTACGGAGCCGATGCGGTCGGCGGGGTAATCAACATCATCACCCGCAAGGATCTGCACGGCGCCGAAACCCGCCTGCGCTACGGCACGGTCACCGACGGCGGAAGGTACGAAAAGCAGGCCACCCAGATGTTCGGCCATTCCTGGGACAGTGGCAGGGCATTCTTTACCTATGACGCCCAGCGTTCCACCCCGCTGAAAGCCGAAGACCGCTTCGATAAAATCAACCCGAGGTTCTCGGACGCCGTGCTGGTGCCCGGCGCCGACAACCGCGGCATGATGTTGTCGGTGGAGCAGGACCTCTCCGAGCGTGTCTCGACGCATCTGGAGGCGACTCACGGCAAGCGGCTCAGCAAGGCGAGTTATCGCTCCAGCTTCCTCGGCTACAGTGTGGCCCGGGCGGACTCGCGCAACACCGCTGCAGGCGGCGGCATTTCCATCGACCTCGACCGGGACTGGCAGCTGCGGATCGACGGCTCGGGCGATCGCAATGTCCTCGATCTGACCATGTGGATAGGCCCGACCCTGGATACGCTGCAGCACAATTACGACAACATCCTGACCGCGCGGATCAAGGCGCTCGACGTGGTCGCGGACGGGCCACTCATGCAGGTCGGTGGCGGCCAGGTGCGCTTCGCCGCCGGGGCCGGTGGACGCTGGGAAGACTTGCGGCGCGTGTACCACAACTCCGACGGTTCGGCGGACGACTTCCTGACCCGTCGTCGCGTCAGCGCCGGCTTCGCCGAACTGACTGTTCCGCTGTTCGGCGCTGCCAATCGCCGTCCTGGCCTTGAGCGGCTGGAGCTCTCGCTGGCTGCACGCGGCGAGCGTTACAGCGATTTCGGATCCAGCATCAACCCGAAGCTCGGCGTGGCCTGGGCTCCGCTCGAGTCCCTGAACCTGCGCGGCAGCATCGGCACGTCGTTCAAGGCGCCGACCCTGTCGCAGACCGCCCACGGCCTGCAGACCTTTACCTACTACGACTATTTCGTGGACGAGAGCGGCCCAACCAACGTCATGATCCTGCTGGGCTCGACCGCCAAGCTGCGTCCGGAAAAGTCGCGGAACTGGTCCGTGGGGTTCGACTACCGGCCCACCGGCCTATCCGGATTGAACCTCTCTGTCACCTATTTCAACGTCAATTACAGGGACCGCATAGGTTCGCCGTTCCCGAGTGCCTATTCGCAGGATTACGTGATACTCGACCCGACCTATCAATTCCTGGTCGCCAGGTCGCCGGCCGCCGCCGACGTGGCGGCGTATCTCGACGAAGCCAGCTTCTCGGGCTGCTACGACATGGCGAACTTTGCGGAGTGCGATGCCCGTGATGCCATTCCGGACGTCAAGTACATCGTGGATACGCGTACGCGGAACCTGGCGAAAGTCCGCCAGGCCGGAGTCGACTTCCTGGCCTCCTACGAGTGGGAGAGCGCAGCGGGCCGCTGGAGCCTGGAGACTTCGGGCATGAAGATGCTGCGCTCGACCAAGCAGTTTGCGCCGGGCGGCGAGCCCCTGGTGCAGCTGAACGAGGTCGGCTACCCGGTCGACTTGCGTTTTCGAAGCTCGCTGAATTTTGCCAGGAAAAACTGGTCGGCCACCGTCGCCGCTCGCTATACCGATAGTTATAAAGACTCCTACTACCGGTATGTCGGCGATTTTCCCAGGAAACCCGGCGTGGCATCGTCCACGACGATAGACCTGTCCGTACAGACGGACATCGCTCGCTACCTGGGTTGGCAGTGGCTGCGGGAAATGGAACTGAAACTGGCCGCGACCAACGTGTTCGACCGCAAGCCCCCCTACGTCGCCACCTACTACGGCCTCAACTACGACGTCGCCAATGCCGATCCCGTCGGACGCTTCGTCAGCGCGCAACTGCGCGCTGCCTGGTGAAAACAACGCGCTAGCTCGTCGGGCCCCCGCTGCACGGGCCTGCCCCCCATTGACCATCCCACGCATGCCGCACGCCAAGGCGGGCGTGCCGCATGTCCCCTTTGTCAGGAGGTAAGGAATGAACCGGTTTTTACTTGGTGTACTGGCAAGCATGCTGATGATGCCATCGGCAGCCTTCGCCGGTGAACAACCCTGGACTGTCCGTGATTCGGTCGAGCTGACCTACTACGTTTCCGACGACGGAAGCGGTGCGCAAGGCTCCTACTACACCGACAACGCCAAGGTGACGCCCTCGCCGGACGGCACGAAATTCTTCGTGCTGACCATGCGCGGCGACATCGACCAGGACCTCTCGATCTACCAGCTTGTCGTGCACGATGCGGCCGCCATCGCAGCGGCGATCAAGGCGGGGCGGCCCGCGCCCGCGCCGGTCGCCACCCACCAGTCGCGTACCCGCGACTTCAGCCACTTGGGGCGGCTCGGCATCCGCCAGGCGACCTGGACGGCGGACTCGAGTGCCATTTATTTCCTCGAGACCGATCAGGAATCCAATTCGGCATTGCGCAGGCTGGAGATCGCGACGGGTGCGGTAAAAACGCTGTCGCCCGGCATGGCCTATGTCGAAACATTCAAGCTGGACGGCGACCGGCTTGTTTTCCAGGAGCGGGTTTCGCACGAAACCCTGTGGCAGGAGTCCGACCTGCCGTACCCGGTGAACTACGTCGACAGCGACTACTTCAAGCGTGCGCTCTCGTGGCAAATCCCGCGCTACCAGTCCTACCTCTCGGTCCGGGACGGGGCGGCACGCAAGTTCGGCCACGTGGAGAGCCAGCACACCATCCGGACCCTTGGTGACATCTCTCCCGATGGCCGCTGGATCGTCGCGGCCAAGTCGTCGGAGGGTCAGGCTGCCTGGAAGGGCCACGACATCAAGAACGACCGCGACGCCTCGACGCAGTTCTACCTGTTCGACTCGACCACGCTGGAGGGTCGCAAGCTGGTCGAGGCGCCGGTTGGCTGGGCGGTCTCCGACTCCACCCGGGTGGCGGCACTGTGGTTCCCGGATTCCAGGCGAGTGCTCCTGGTCAACACGATGCTGCCACTGGATGCTTCCGATCCGAAGCGCAAAAGCTCGTCGTACATCGTCGAGTACGACGTGGTCACCCGGGCGACCCGGGTCGTTGCCGCGTTGCCGGGGGCGGAAGGAAAGCCTTACCCGCCCGGGGCAGAGGTCAAGTGGAAGGAGCCGGGTCGCGAACTGAGCGTGACGTACAAGCGCGGCACCGAGCGCTTCCACTGGGTGTACAGGCTACGCGGGGCGCAATGGGTGGGCCGCCAGGTCAAGCCCCGCGCAGCGGACCAGGATGAGGCCGCTCCCGTCCGGCTTGCGGCAGGCGTGAAGGTCGAGATTCGGCAGAGTGTCAACGAGCCGCCTCGACTGGTGGCGGCACTCAAGGGCAAGGAGATGCAGCTGTCGGCCGAGGACCCGGTGATCGCACGGGCCAGGCTGTTGCCCGTGGAAAAGATGGAATGGACCGACGCACGCGGCAAGCCGTGGTCCGGGGCGCTGGTGTTGCCGGAGGCCTCGGTGGGTCGAAGCGCGCTGCCGCTGATCGTGCAACTGGGCGACGTGAATTTCGACCGCTTCAGTCCGGATGGCGTCACCTTGCGTCCTGGCCACTCCGCGCAGACCTTCGCGGCGCGCGGCTACGTGGTGCTGACCTTGAGCGACAGTCGCGAGAGCGGCATCAAGGACAGCACGGTCGATGAATTGCCGGACTTCCAGGGTGGCGTCGATGCGGCGGTTCGGACGCTGAAGGAGCGGGGTTTGGTCGACGCCGGAAAAGTCGGGCTGCTCGGCCATTCCCGGATGGGCTTCCGGACCTTCTACATCGCCACGCAGGCCAAGGGATTCGTGCCGGCGGCCGTTGCCGTGCAGGATTCGTTCTCCGGCGGGTTCAACGAATACGTGCTGGCGCGATCGCTGTTTCCCAACCTGGAAGGCATCGAGGAGCTTTATTCGCGCGAGAAGGGCAAGCCGTTCTGGCACAACAAGCAGGCCTGGCTCGAGAATTCGACCAGCTTCACGCTCGACAAGATGCAATCGCCGTTGCTGCTGCTCTACCTGAGCGAAAATCTGAAGGGACCGCCGGTCATCGGAATGACGGCGTTCATGGAGGCCTACGCGGGCTTGCGCATCCTGAAGAAACCCATCGAGGCGGCGAGCTTCCCGGGCGGGACGCACAACCCGATCAACCCGGCGCACCGTGCCGCCAACCAGGAGCTGGTGCTCGACTGGATGGAGTTCTGGGTGCTGGGTCGCGAGAATTCGAACCCCGCATTCAGCGAGCGCAATCGTCGCTGGCGCGAAATGCGCGAGACGTGGGAAGCCAGCAAGGCCAATGCCGGGCACCAGGTTGATCGGGGATCCGCGCTCGAAGGATGAGGCGATCCGCTCGATGACGGACGCAGCCTTCCGCTGCTCGACCATGAGAGAGCCCCGGCAACGGGGCTCTTTTCATTTCGTCGGGCCGGGCGACACTTTCGGCGGGTTGCGTGCATGCGGCCTTCGCGGTGCCTTGGCGCATTCAGGCGAACGGCCCGGGCTCGCCGAGCTTCTTTTTCACCGCGATATTCTTCAGCGTGACGTAGGCCGGCAAACCATCCTTGCCGTAGGGCGGCGCCGCCTCGCCGCGGATCAGCGGTGCCAGATAGCGGCGCGCGGCGGCGGTGATGCCGAAGCCGTCGCGACTTATGAAGTTCTTCGGCATCTTCTTTTCGCGGTTGGCGATCTTCGCCAGCGCTGCCGGCTCGATCTTCCAGCGGTACGGCGCGTCGGACGTGCGCACGATCACCGGCATCACCGCGTTCATGCCGGCCAGTGCGTAGTCGACCGCAGCCTTGCCTACCGCGTACGCCTGTTCCGCGTCGACCTTCGACGCGGCGTGGCGCGCCGAGCGTTGCAGGTAGTCGGGTAGCGCCCAGTGGTATTTGTAGCCGAGCTTCTCCTTCACCAGCGCCGCCAGCACTGGCGCCACCCCGCCGAGTTGCGAATGGCCGAACGCGTCGCGCGTACCAGCCTCGGCGAGGAATTGGCCGGCGGCGTTGCGCACGCCTTCGGAGGCGACCACGGTGCACCAGCCCACGCGTTCGACGGTGGCTTTCACTTTCGCCAGGAATGCGGTCTCGTCGAACGCGTTCTCCGGGAACAGGATGATGTGCGGCGGCGCATCGGCGCCTTCGCCGGCCAGGCCGGCGGCGGCGGCGATCCAGCCGGCGTGGCGGCCCATCACTTCGAGGATGAACACCTTGGTCGAAGTCTCGGCCATCGAGGCTACGTCGAGACTGGCCTCCAGCGTGGAGATCGCGGTGTATTTCGCCACCGAGCCGAAGCCGGGGCAGCAGTCGGTGACGGCGAGGTCGTTGTCCACCGTCTTCGGCACGCCGATGCAGCGGATGTCGTAGCCCGTCGCCTTGCCCAGCTGCGAGATCTTCAACGCGGTGTCGGCCGAATCGTTGCCACCGTTGTAGAGGAACCAGCGGATGTCATGGGCGCGGAACACCTCGATCAGCCGCTCGTACTCGGCGCGGTTCTCTTCCAGCGACTTCAGCTTGTAGCGGCACGAGCCGAACGCGCCGCCGGGGGTGTGGCGCAGTGCGGCAATCGCGGCGGCCGATTCCTTCGAGGTGTCGATCAGCTCTTCGCGCAGCGCGCCGAGGATGCCGTTGCGCGCGGCGTACACCTTCACCCCCTTGCCGCGGGCGGCTTCGATCACGCCGGCGGCGGTGGCGTTGATCACGGCGGTGACGCCGCCGGACTGGGCGTACAGCAGGTTGCCGGTGATGGCGGGCGAACGACGGTTCGAGCTCATGGGATCCTCGGTCAGGCAGTGGAAGCGTGCTGGCGGTGCCGGTAAATCTCTTCTGCAACAGGTACTTGGCCGGATACGACGAAGGTCTCCGTTTGACGGCACCCGGTGCAGCGGCTAATTTGACGGACAATTCTGTGCATCGGGCGGGCTGCAGCAGCGTGCGGCGGCCCGCCGAACTCGTGGAGCATTATGCGACTCGTCCTACTTGGTGCGCCCGGCTCGGGCAAAGGTACGCAGGCGGCCCGATTGAAGACGGCGCTGGGCGTACCGCATATCTCGACCGGCGACATGCTGCGCGCCGCCGTCGCCGCCGGCACCGCGATGGGGCTCAAGGCCAAGGCGGTGATGGAAGCCGGCCAGCTGGTCTCCGACGACATCCTGCTCGGCATGCTGGAAGATCGCCTGGCCCAGGCCGACGCGAAGGCCGGCTTCATCCTCGATGGTTACCCGCGCAACCTGGCCCAGGCCGATGCGCTCGAGCACCTGCTGGCCAAGCTTGGCCAGCCGCTGGATGCGGTGGTGAAACTGGACGTGCCGAACGAGGCGATCATCGGGCGCTGCGAGATCCGCTTCAAGGCGGAAGGCCGCGCCGACGACAACCCGGACACCGTGCGCAGGCGCCTGGCGATCTATGCCGAGCAGACCGCGCCGGTGGCGGACTTCTATGCCAGCCGCGGCAAGCTGCAGGTGGTGGACGGCGTCGGCGAGCTGGCCGAGGTCACTGCACGGATCGAGCGTGCGCTGCAGCGCGAAGCCGCTGCCGCGAACGGCTGAGCGCTGCCCGCTCCGGCGGGGCGGATTTCACGGAGTCGCTCGGCATGCGTCTGCACATCCTCGGCATCTGCGGCACCTTCATGGGCGGCGTCGCGGCGCTCGCGCGCGAGCTGGGCCACACGGTCGAAGGTTCCGATGCCAACGTCTATCCGCCGATGAGCACCCAGCTGGAGGCGCTCGGCATCGGCCTGATGAGCGGCTATGCGGCCGAACACCTGCAGCCGGCGCCCGACCTGGTGGTGGTCGGCAACGCGATGAGCCGCGGCAATCCGGCGGTCGAGTACATGCTCGACGCGCGCCTGCGCTACGTCTCCGGCCCGCAGTGGCTGGGCGAGACGGTGCTGGCCGATCGCGATGTGCTGGCCGTGGCCGGCACCCACGGCAAGACCACCACCACCAGCCTGCTGGCGCACCTGCTGGAAAGCGCGAGCATGGCGCCGGGCTTCCTGGTCGGCGGCGTGCCGGGCAATTTTGGTGTGTCGGCGCGGCTCGGGCAGGGCAAGCCGTTTGTCATTGAAGCGGACGAGTACGACACCGCGTTCTTCGACAAACGCTCGAAGTTCGTGCACTACCGCCCACGCATCGCCATCCTCAACAACCTCGAGTACGACCACGCGGACATCTTCCCCGACGTGGCGGCGATCCAGCGTCAGTTCCATCACCTGGTGCGCACCGTGCCGGGCAACGGCCGGCTGATCGTCAACGCGCACGACGAACGGCTCGCCGAGGTGCTGGCGATGGGTTGCTGGACGCCGGTGGAAACCTTCGGCATCGGCCGCGGCGACTGGCAGGCCACGCTGATCGAGGCGGACGGCTCGGCCTTCGCCGTGCAGCACGCCGACGAGCGGATCGGCGAGGTGCGCTGGTCGCTGCTCGGCAACCACAGCGTGATGAACGCGCTGGCCGCGCTGGCCGCGGCTACGGCGGCCGGCGCCGACCCGCTCGCGCTGCTGCCGGCGTTCGCCGGTTTCGAGAGCGTGAAGCGGCGGATGGAACTGGTCGGCGAAGTGGACGGCGTGCGCGTGTACGACGACTTCGCCCATCATCCCACGGCGATCGCCACCACCCTGGCCGGGCTGCGCGCTAAGGTCGGCGACGCACGCATCCTGGTGGCGCTGGAGCCGCGCTCCAATTCGATGCGCCAGGGCGCGCACGCCGAGGCGCTGGCGCCGTCATTGGCCGATGCCGACGCGGTGGTGTTCCTGCATCGTCCCGAACTGCCGTGGGATGCCGGCCGCGTCACCGCGGCGCTGGGCGGGCGCGGCAGCACGGCGCCGACGGTCGACGCGCTGATCACCGCGCTGCGCACGCAGGCACGGGCGGGCGACCAGGTGATCTTCATGTCCAACGGCGGCTTCGAGGCGGCGCCGCGCCGCTTCGTGGAGAGCCTGCGGCAGAGCTGAATCATCCGTCGCAGACCGGGACGTCGGCTCTGGGTACACTCGATGCATGGTTGCCCAGTCCCAATCGCCGCTCGTCGAGATACCGCTGTTCCCGCTGGCCTCCGTGCTGTTTCCCGGCGGCCGGCTGCAATTGCGCATCTTCGAGCCGCGTTATCTCGACCTGGTGCGCGAATGCACGCGTCACGGCACCGGCTTCGGCGTGTGCCTGATCCTGCAGGGGCAGGAAGTGGGCGAGCCGGCGGTGCCGGCGGCGATCGGCACGATCGCGCGAATCAGCGACTTCCATCGCGACGACGACGGCCTGCTCGGCATCATCGCCGAGGGCGGTTCGCGTTTTCGCGTGGCACGCAGCCGGGTGCGCGCTGACGGCCTGCTGCGCGGCGACGTGGGAGTCTGGCCGGACGAACCGGAACAGCCGGTGCCGGTGGAATTCGCCCTGTTGCAGACCATCCTGGAGCGGCTGGTCGAGACGATGGCGCCGCACTGGCGCGATGCGCCGCGCGGCGCCTACGACGACGCCAGCTGGCTGGGGTTCCGGCTGGCCGAACTGTTGCCGCTGGATGCCGCCGAACAGCAGCGCATGCTCGAACTGGACGATCCCGTGCAGCGGCTGGCCGAGTTGCGCGACATCCTGCCGCGCTTCCAGAAGGCGTGACCCGGCGGCTCTACACTGGGCGCATTTCCGACGGAGCGACGCGCATGGCCAACCTTGCCGGCAAGACCTTGTTCATCAGTGGCGCCTCGCGCGGCATCGGCCTGGCGATCGCGCTGCGCGCTGCGCGCGATGGCGCCAACATCGTGATCGCGGCCAAGAGCGGCGTGCCGAACCCGAAGCTGCCCGGCACCATCCACACCGCGGCGGCGGCGGTCGAGGCGGCCGGCGGCAAGGCGCTGGCGCTGCAGGTGGACATCCGCGAGGAGGCCCAGGTGGTGGCTGCGGCCGCCCAGGCCGCCGAGCGTTTCGGCGGCATCGACATCGTGGTCAACAACGCCAGCGCGATCTGGCTGGCCGGCACCGAAGGCACGCCGATGAAGCGTTTCGACCTGATGCACCAGGTCAACACCCGCGGCACCTTCCTGGTCACCCAGGCCTGCCTGCCGTACCTGAAAAAGGCGGCCAACCCGCACGTGTTGATGCTGTCGCCGCCGCCCAGCCTCGACCCGAAATGGTTCGCGCCGCACACCGCCTACACCATCGCCAAGATGGGCATGAGCCTGTGCGTGCTGGGCATGAGCCCGGAATTCGCCCCGCTGGGCATCGCGGTGAACGCGCTGTGGCCGCGTACGGTGATCGCCACCGCGGCGATCGGCATGATCGACGGCGTGAAGGCCGAACACTGCCGCAAGCCGGAGATCGTGGCCGACGCCGCCCACGTCATGCTGACCCGTCCGGCGCGCGATTACACCGGCCATTTCGCGATCGACGAGGAAATTCTGCGCGAGGCCGGGGTGGTCGACTTCGACGGCTATGCCGTACGGCCGGGCGCCTCCCTGCTGCCGGACCTGTTCCTGGGCTGAAAGAGCGGGACACGTCGCGACCGGGGGAGCCTGACCGGGGCGGTTGGCGTGGACCCGCCGTCGTCGGCCCCTTGCCCGTGGGTGTTCAGAAAGTCTTGTTTCTTCACGTATTGCTCGTTTTCCCGGGCGTATATTGCGCGTTGCACATCACACTTTTGTAGCAACCGGGGCGCAGGATGCGGCTGCAAAGGTCAGCGGAAACGGTCGCCAGGTGATCGTTCCGAACCGCAACTGCGACCTTGGGGACAGGGGGGTCAGTGCCATGACGGGCAATCAGGTATCCAGGCGTTGCGTGGTCTGGTTTGGCCAGCCGACGGATGAGGAATGCGCCTGTCTGGCCCGGGCGGGTTGGCGTACCAGGGTCGGCGATGCGCGGTTGCAGGACGGCGTGGGCATGCGGCGCGACGATATCGTGGTGGCCATGGCCGACTTGCGCTGCAGCAATGTGGATATGGTGCAGGCGATAGGCCGGTTGATGGCCAACCACCCATGGCTGCCGTGGCTTGCCCTGGTGCCCCAGGAAGTCGCCGCCGATACGCCGGAGGTGGAACGCATCATGCGGGCCAGCGAGAGCTTCTTCACGACGCCGGTCGACATGCAGCGCCTCATCGATACCTTGATGAAGTTCGGCAAAGGCTGGATGCCTGCCGCGGAAAAGACGGATATCCCTGGCATCATGGGTGCGCAAAGCCCGGTGATGTGCAGCACGGTAGCCAGCCTGCGCAAATATGCCCCGGTGGACTTGCCGGTGCTGATCACCGGCGAGACCGGCAGCGGCAAGGAGCTTGCAGCACGCGCGCTGCATGGCCTGTCGACGCGCCGCGATCGGCCGTTCGTCGCCATCAACTGCGGCGCGTTGCCACCGAATCTGGTGCAGTCCGAGCTGTTCGGCCACGAGCGTGGCGCCTTTACCGGCGCCAACGTGCGGCGCATCGGGCATTTCGAGGCAGCCGCCGGGGGCACGGTATTCCTCGACGAGGTCGGCGACTTGCCGCTCGACGCCCAGACCAGCCTGCTGCGCTTGCTGCAGGAAGGCACGCTGGAGCGCGTGGGCTCGAGCCAGCCGATCAAGCTGGACGTGCGCGTGCTGGCCGCCACGCATGTGGATCTGGAATCGGCGGTGGCGCAAGGCAGCTTCCGCGAGGATCTGTATTACCGGCTCAACGTGCTGCGCCTGCGCATGCCCGCGCTGCGCGAACGCGGTGGCGATGTCGAGTTGCTCGCACAGAATTTCCTGGATGCGTTCCGTCTCCGCCATCCCGGCCGCGCCCACACGTTCAGCAGCAGCGCGCGGCAGGCCATGCGCGAGTTCAGCTGGCCCGGCAACGTACGCGAGCTGCTCAACCGCGTGCAACGTGCCGCCGTCGTTGCCGAGGGCACGTTGATCAGTGCGGCCGACCTTGACCTGCCGGATGCGCGGCCCGCCGCTCCCGCCCGCTCCAGCCTCGACCTGACGCGAGTCTCGGCCGAGCGCGAGGCGGTGCTGAACTGCCTGCGCGAAAGCCACTACAACATCAGCGAATGCGCGCGACGACTCAACGTGTCGCGAGTCACCGTGTATCGCCTGTGCAAGAAGCACCAGCTGGAGCTGGAGGGCTCGCGGGGCAGCGGCTTTCCCTTTCGTGCGGAACGACCCGCGGCAGGCCTGAACGGGCCGGTGACCCAGAACGTGTAGGGAATCTTGAAGGTGACGCTGTAGTCCGGCGCATCGGGCGTCTGGTGCGGCGTCGCGCAGGATCGTGACCAGCGCGGCGGCACCGCAGCCATAGCCGGTGTGCTGGCGCACCATGTTGATGTAACGGCCCTCCTGCATGCCCGCGACCGGGCGGTTGCAAGGCGCGCCGTCAGGCAGCACGCCGCTGAAGCCCACGTCGGCGGCTCCGGCTCGCCCGCCGGCAACGCCCAGGACCACAGGCAAAAAAAGCCATGAGGAAGACAGCTCGCATCGCTGGCTTCCGTGCGTTCGTTTCCCTGCGAAGGAAGTCCCCCCGGCCCGCAGGGGACGGGCCGGGGGGGTTCCGTTGGTGCCCGGCTACAGGACTGCCGGGTTACCGCCCTCGTTGGCCGCTTGCGCGGCCACGTTGCCGATGTCGTCGCCGGATACCCCAAGGTGCCCGTTGCCGCCATTCAAGGCGCTGCCGATGGCATCGCCCACCGCCGGCCTTACGGCCTGGCGGGCATCGGCGGCCAATACGCCGGCCGGCAGCAGCACGCTCAGCAGCACCAGCAAGATGCGGTCAGGGAATCGATGACAGCGGCACGGATACATGGATGTCCCTTCAGCGTTGATCCCCGAATCCGCACGAGCAATCCGCGTGCCATTCGCGACATGGCCCGCCACAGTGCGGTTTTCGGCCATCGGATCGATTCGTGCCGTGGCGTTGCCGTGTCGTCGCGTATACAGCGGCCACCTGCGTCGAGTGGCTGCTGGGTGTGGCGATGCGCGCCACGACTGCATTGCGATGGGCTGTAACGCGGGCGATACAGTCCGTCGGCTGGTGTTACAGCAGCGGAGATTGTGTGCGGTCGCGGCGCGGCTCTACGATGCGCGCCACGCCATACCCGTCATCCACCCAGCGGCACGCGCCGCCGCCCCGAGAGTCACATGCACGAACAATCTTCCGCTCTGATCGAGCTCGGCAAGCGCTACTGGCTGCCGGTGTACAAGCCGCGTGAGCTGGTGCTCGATCACGGCAAGGGCGCGCGGGTGTGGGATACCGAAGGGCGCGACTATGTGGATTTCGGCGCCGGCATCGCGGTGAATGCGCTCGGCCACCAGGACCCGGACCTGCTCGCCGCGCTGGTGACGCAGGCGCACAAGCTCTGGCACAGCAGCAACGTGTTCTACACCGAGCCGCCGCTGCGGCTGGCCGAGGAGCTGGTGCACGCGTCGGGGTTCGCCGAGCGCGTGTTCCTGTGCAACTCCGGCGCCGAAGCAAACGAGGCGGCAATCAAGCTGGTGCGCAAGTGGGCGGCGTCGAACGGGCGCCCGCCGGAGCGGCGCAGCATCCTCACGTTCAGGGGGGCGTTCCACGGCCGCACGCTGGCTACGGTCACCGCCACCGCGCAGCCGAAGTACCAGGCGGGCTACGAGCCGTTGCCGGCGGGTTTCGGCTATGCGGATTTCAACGATGTCGCTGCACTGGAGGCGGCCTTCGCCACCGGCGACATCGCCGCGGTGATGCTGGAGCCGGTGCAGGGCGAGGGCGGCGTGCTGCCGGCCGCACCGGGGTTCCTCAAGCGCGTTCGCGAGCTGTGCGATCAGCATGACGCGTTGCTGGTGCTGGACGAGATCCAGTGCGGCATGGGCCGCACCGGAACGCTGTTTGCGCACGCGCACGACAATGTTGCGCCGGACATCGTGACCCTGGCCAAGGCGCTCGGCTGCGGCTTTCCGATCGGTGCGATGCTGGCCGGCCCGAAGGTGGCCGAGGTGATGCAGTACGGTGCGCATGGCACCACCTTCGGCGGCAATCCGATGGCCGCCGCGGTGGCACGCGTTGCGCTGGCCAAGCTGGCCTCGCCGGCGGTGCTGATGAATGTGGAACGGCAGGCGCACGACCTGCGTGCGGGATTGGCCCGGATCGACCACGAACTGCAGCTGTTCGCCGAGGTGCGCGGGCGCGGGTTGATGATCGGTGCGGTGCTGGCCGACGCGTACCGGGGCGAGGCGGGGGCGATCCTCGACTGCGCCGCCGCGCATGGCCTGCTGCTGCTGCAGGCCGGGCCGGACGTGCTGCGTTTCGTGCCGCCGCTGACCATCACCGACGAAGAACTTGCCGACGGCCTCGCGCGCCTGCACGCGGCGTTGAGCGATTTTGCGGCAGGCTGAGGCCTGTCGATCAGGAGCATCCGCGATGAAATACCTGCACAGCATGGTGCGCGTCCGCGACCTCGAGGCCTCGTTGCGTTTCTACTGCGAAGGCCTGGGCCTGCGCGAAGTGCGCCGCAAGGAGGTGCCGGAAGGCAAGTACACGCTGGTGTTCCTGGCGGCGCCGGACAGCCCCGAGGCCGAAATCGAGCTGACCTGGAACTGGGGTTCGACCGAGGATTACGGCAGCGCGCGCAACTTCGGCCACCTCGCCTTCCGCGTGGAGGACATCTACGCCACCTGCGCGCGCCTGCAGGCGATGGGCTGCACCATCCACCGCCCACCGCGCGACGGCCACATGGCCTTCGTGCGCTCGCCCGACCTGATCTCGATCGAGCTGCTGCAGGAAGGCCACCTGCCGCCGCGCGAGCCGTGGGCGTCGATGCCCAATACCGGCAGCTGGTAATCAGCCCTTCGCGTCGCGCAGGGCGCCGCGCGCGGCTTCCAGCGTGTCGGCGATGTCCTGGTCGGTGTGCGCACTGGACATGAAGCCGGCCTCGAACGCCGATGGCGCCAGGTACACGCCGCGCTTCAACATGCCGTGGAAGAAGCGGTTGAACAGCGCCGTGTCCGCCGCCGTGGCCTGCGCGTAGCTGTGCACCTTTTCGGCGCTGAAGAACAGGCCGAACATGCCGCCGACGCGATTGGTGCTGAACGCGACGCCTTCGCCGTCGGCCACCGACTGCAGGCCGTCGCAGAGCAGGCGGGTGCGGGCGGCCAGCTTGTCGTGGAAGCCGGGCGCCTGGATCAGCTCCAGCATCGCCAGCCCAGCGGCCATTGCCACCGGATTGCCGGAGAGCGTGCCGGCCTGGTAGATCGGCCCGCTCGGGGCGATCTGTTCCATCAGTTCGCGGCGGCCGCCGTAGGCACCCACCGGCATGCCGCCGCCGATGATCTTGCCGAACGTGGTGAGGTCCGGCGTGACGCCGTAGTGCGCCTGCGCGCCGCCGAGCGCCACGCGAAAACCGGTCATCACTTCGTCGAAGATCAGCAAGGTGCCGTGCTGCGTGCACAGCTCGCGCAGGCCCTGCAGATAACCGTCCAACGGCGGGATGCAGTTCATGTTGCCGGCGACCGGCTCGATGATCAGGCCGGCGATCTCGCCGCCGTGTTCGGCGAACAGCGCCTGCGCCGCCGCGAGGTCGTTGTACGGCAGGGTCAGCGTGAGATCGGCATTCGCCTTCGGCACGCCCGGCGAAGTCGGTACGCCGAAGGTCAGCGCGCCGGAGCCGGCCTTTACCAGGAAGCTGTCGCCGTGACCGTGGTAGCAGCCTTCGAATTTCACGATCTTGCTGCGGCCGGTGGCGCCGCGCGCGAGGCGGATCGCCGACATGGTGGCCTCGGTGCCGGAGTTGACCATGCGCACCATCTCGACCGACGGAATCAGCCGGGTGATCGTCTCGGCCATGGTCACCTCGGCTGGACAGGGCGTGCCGAACGACAGGCCGTCCTTTACCGCGCGCTCGACCGCCTCGCGCACCGCCGGATGGTTGTGGCCCACGATCATCGGACCCCACGAGCCGACGTAGTCGATGTAGCGCGTGCCTTCCACGTCCCACAGGCAGGCGCCGTCCGCCCGTGCGGTGAAGAACGGTTCACCGCCGACCGACTTGAACGCGCGCACCGGCGAGTTCACGCCGCCGGGCATCAGCTGCCGGGCGCGCTGGAAGAGTTCGTGGTTGCTCATCGGGCGGATTCTCGATCGGAGGGATACAGGGCGGCGAAGCGCTGCGCGGCGGCGCGCACGTCGGGGACGGCGAACACGGCGGTGACGGCCGCCAGGTAGTCGGCGCCGGCTTCGACCAGCGCAGCACCATTGTCCGGCGTGATGCCGCCGATCGCCACCCGCGGCACGCCCAGCGCGGCGCTTTGCCTCAGCAGATCGAGCGGAACGCACGCTGCCTGCGGCTTGGTCGGCGAAGGAAAGAACGCGCCGAACGACACGTAGCTGGCGCCGGCGCGCGCGGCGGCCTGCGCACGCGACAGCGAGCCGTAGCACGACACGCCGACGATCGCGTGTTCGCCCAGCACGGCGCGCACGGCGGTGGGATCGTCATCGTCGCGGCCCAGATGCACGCCGTCGGCGCCAGCGGCCAGAGCCAGCGCGATATCGTGGTCGATGATCAACGGCACGCCGTAGGCGCGGCACAACTGTGCGAGCGCCGTCGCTTCGGCGCGGCGCCGCGCCGTGTCGTCGCTCAAGTCGCGGTATTGCAGCAGCCTCGTGCCGCCGGCCAGTGCCTGCGCGACGACGTCGAGCAGATCGGCGCGCGGCCCATCGGTGATGGCGTACAGGCCGCGGCCCGGTTGGGGGGTGGGCGTCTTCAAATCATGGCCTCGCGAGCGTTGTGGAGGGGCAGCGGCGTCGTCGCGCTTTCGTATTGTCGAGCGAGTTGCGAGAATGCTCCATTCCCCTAGCAATCCGAAGAAATCCGATCATGAGCCAGAGTTCCACCGAAACCGCCTTGCGCAAATGGATGTGCGTCGTCTGCGGCTACATCTATGACGAAGCCATGGGCGTGCCCGACGAAGGGATTCCCGCCGGCACTCGCTGGGAAGACGTGCCCGATACCTGGACCTGCCCGGACTGCGGCACCACCAAGGACGATTTCGAGATGATCGAGCTCGACTGAACGCCGATTCTCGCCCGCAAACGGCCCGATCCCGTCAGCGCATTGACCGGGCCGCCTGCTCTGATGTTCCTGCGCCGATCAGGCGGCGCGCCACACAGGGAACATCCATGCAACAGTTCATTCCGTTCGAAGACGACTGGGACGCACTGGAAAACCTGCGCCTCGAGGACTTGATCCCTTATCGCGTCGGCATGCTCGATGCGCCTGGCGCAGCCGTTCAGCGCACCAGCCCGACGTGGCCGTCGATCGTCAACGTGTCTCCAGGCGCCGCCCCGATGCGCTGCGCCGTGCCCGCGGGCAGCTCCAGCACGTAGATCGCCGGCGCGTCGCTGGGATAGGTCGGACAAGGGTCGGCCTTGCATGGCGGAACGTTTAGTTGCATCGAGACCAATCGACGATCCGCATCGAAATACAGGATGTCCAGCGGGATCAGCGTGTTCTTCATCCAGAACGCCTGCGGCCCGATGTGGGGAAACACGAACAGCATGCCGCGGTCGGGCGCCAGCGCCGTGCGCATCATCAGGCCGCGCTGGCGGCTGGCGTTGTCGGTGGCCAGCTCCACCGAAAAGCGCTGGCCGTGCAGCATCACGGCTGCGGCAGTCGGCTGTGCCGGTGCATGACCGGAGCATCCGGCCAGCAGCAGGAAGATCGGGGCAAGCCATCGTTTCATCGTGCTGCTCGTCCTGTCGCATGGTGATGGCTGACGAGTGTAGCGCCCGTCGCGCCGCGCTTTGGCCTGAAAATTCGCGTACCCCCTTCCCAGGAGTGCGGGGCGGCGCTATGATTCACGCCCCTTCGGCGAGGCGCCCTTTCGCGAAGGTTTTCGCGATATCCCACACCGAAAAATTTCTTCGCTGCGGATGTTGACGGAAGTGAAAAGCGATGTAGAATGGGCGGCTCACCCGGTGCGAAAGGCCCGGGGCGATCACCGAAAGGGTGGTTGGAGAAGTGAAGATCTTTGACAGTGTGCGCAGGTGAATTGTGTGGACGTCTTGTGCTGATGGGTTGCGACCTGTCCAAGCAATGCAAGCGTCCCACCAAAGAAAGTCAGTAATGAGTTTTTTCGGTTGGGAAGAACGCTTCGGAAAGATAGATCATCTTCGGATGGTCGAAAACTTAAGTGAAGAGTTTGATCCTGGCTCAGATTGAACGCTGGCGGCATGCCTAACACATGCAAGTCGAACGGCAGCACAGAGGAGCTTGCTCCTTGGGTGGCGAGTGGCGGACGGGTGAGTAATGCATCGGGATCTACCCAGACGTGGGGGATAACCTCGGGAAACCGGGACTAATACCGCATACGTCCTACGGGAGAAAGCGGGGGACCTTTTAGGCCTCGCGCGGCTGGACGAACCGATGTGCGATTAGCTAGTTGGTGGGGTAATGGCCTACCAAGGCGACGATCGCTAGCTGGTCTGAGAGGATGATCAGCCACACTGGGACTGAGACACGGCCCAGACTCCTACGGGAGGCAGCAGTGGGGAATATTGGACAATGGGCGCAAGCCTGATCCAGCAATGCCGCGTGTGTGAAGAAGGCCTTCGGGTTGTAAAGCACTTTTATCAGGAACGAAATCTGCATGCTTAATACGTGTGCAGTCTGACGGTACCTGAGGAATAAGCACCGGCTAACTTCGTGCCAGCAGCCGCGGTAATACGAAGGGTGCAAGCGTTAATCGGAATTACTGGGCGTAAAGGGTGCGTAGGCGGTTGCTTAAGTCTGTCGTGAAATCCCCGGGCTCAACCTGGGAATGGCGATGGATACTGGGCAGCTAGAGTGTGTCAGAGGATGGTGGAATTCCCGGTGTAGCGGTGAAATGCGTAGAGATCGGGAGGAACATCAGTGGCGAAGGCGGCCATCTGGGACAACACTGACGCTGAAGCACGAAAGCGTGGGGAGCAAACAGGATTAGATACCCTGGTAGTCCACGCCCTAAACGATGCGAACTGGATGTTGGTCTCAACTCGGAGATCAGTGTCGAAGCAAACGCGTTAAGTTCGCCGCCTGGGGAGTACGGTCGCAAGACTGAAACTCAAAGGAATTGACGGGGGCCCGCACAAGCGGTGGAGTATGTGGTTTAATTCGATGCAACGCGAAGAACCTTACCTGGCCTTGACATGTCCGGAATCCTGCAGAGATGCGGGAGTGCCTTCGGGAATCGGAACACAGGTGCTGCATGGCTGTCGTCAGCTCGTGTCGTGAGATGTTGGGTTAAGTCCCGCAACGAGCGCAACCCTTGTCCTTAGTTGCCAGCACGTAAAGGTGGGAACTCTAAGGAGACTGCCGGTGACAAACCGGAGGAAGGTGGGGATGACGTCAAGTCATCATGGCCCTTACGGCCAGGGCTACACACGTACTACAATGGTCGGTACAGAGGGTTGCAATACCGCGAGGTGGAGCCAATCCCAGAAAGCCGATCCCAGTCCGGATTGGAGTCTGCAACTCGACTCCATGAAGTCGGAATCGCTAGTAATCGCGGATCAGCTATGCCGCGGTGAATACGTTCCCGGGCCTTGTACACACCGCCCGTCACACCATGGGAGTGGGTTGCTCCAGAAGGCGTTAGTCTAACCGCAAGGAGGACGACGCCCACGGAGTGGTCCATGACTGGGGTGAAGTCGTAACAAGGTAGCCGTATCGGAAGGTGCGGCTGGATCACCTCCTTTCAAGAAACGACGGCGTGAGTCATCACGCAAGACGTCCACACAAGACACCTGTACTTCACGCGAAGGGTTTGCTTTACGCAACGTCCGTGTTGCGAAGAGCCGAGCCGGCCGTCCGGACCGGACTCTTCACAACAACCGCTTCGAACGGGGCTCACGGCCGCGTCGAACGAAACCAGGTAGCTTGGCTCGCGGGTTCTGGGATTCATCCTTCATGGGTCTGTAGCTCAGGTGGTTAGAGCGCACCCCTGATAAGGGTGAGGCCGGTGGTTCGAGTCCACCCAGACCCACCATGGGGCCATAGCTCAGCTGGGAGAGCACCTGCTTTGCAAGCAGGGGGTCGTCGGTTCGATCCCGACTGGCTCCACCACTCAGCGTGAAGTATCAGCACACCCAAGATTTCGAAATCATCCGGCATTGAGGCCGGCGTGATGTTCTTTGAAAACAAGTAAACGAGTGACAAGCGTCTTGGTTCGAACCGAACCGAGGCAAGTGTTAAGGCACGAACGAAGTGGTTTGGACGTGTGATCCCGAGGCGACTTGGGGTTATATGGTCAAGCGACTAAGCGTATACGGTGGATGCCTTGGCAGTCAGAGGCGATGAAGGACGTGGCAGCCTGCGAAAAGTGTCGGGGAGCTGGCAACAAGCTTTGATCCGGCAATGTCCGAATGGGGAAACCCACCGCGCGAGCGGTATTGCATGGTGAATACATAGCCATGCAAGGCGAACCCGGGGAACTGAAATATCTAAGTACCCGGAGGAAAAGAAATCAACCGAGATTCCCTCAGTAGCGACGAGCGAACGGGGACTAGCCCAAAAGCGCACAGTGTTTTAGTTGAACAGTCTGGAAAGGCTGGCCATAGACGGTGATAGCCCGGTAAGCGAAAGGGCACCGTGCGTGAAATTGAGTAAGGCGGGGCACGTGAAACCTTGTCTGAACATGGGGGGACCATCCTCCAAGGCTAAATACTCCTGACTGACCGATAGCGAACTAGTACCGTGAGGGAAAGGCGAAAAGAACCCCGGAGAGGGGAGTGAAATAGACCCTGAAACCGTATACGTACAAGCAGTGGAAGCCCGCAAGGGTGACTGCGTACCTTTTGTATAATGGGTCAGCGACTTACTGTCAGTGGCAAGCTTAACCGTATAGGGGAGGCGAAGAGAAATCGAGTCTGAATAGGGCGCATAGTCTCTGGCAGTAGACCCGAAACCGAGTGATCTATCCTTGGCCAGGTTGAAGGTGCGGTAACACGCACTGGAGGACCGAACCCACATCTGTTGCAATAGATGGGGATGAGCTGAGGATAGGAGTGAAAGGCTAAACAAACTCGGAGATAGCTGGTTCTCCTCGAAAGCTATTTAGGTAGCGCCTCGGACGAATCTTCCTGGGGGTAGAGCACTGTTATGGCTAGGGGGTCATCGCGACTTACCAAACCATGGCAAACTCCGAATACCAGGACAGACTATCCGGGAGACACACGGCGGGTGCTAACGTCCGTCGTGAAAAGGGAAACAACCCAGACCCGCAGCTAAGGTCCCCAAGTCATGGCTAAGTGGAAAACGATGTGGAAAGGCATAGACAGCCAGGAGGTTGGCTTAGAAGCAGCCATCCTTTAAAGAAAGCGTAATAGCTCACTGGTCGAGTCGGTCTGCGCGGAAGATTTAACGGGGCTAAGCCATGCACCGAAGCTCGGGGTGTGCACATTTATGTGTACGCGGTAGAGGAGCGTTCCGTAAGCCTGTGAAGGTGGATCGTAAGGTCTGCTGGAGGTATCGGAAGTGCGAATGCTGACATGAGTAACGATAATGGGGGTGAAAAGCCCCCACGCCGAAAGCCCAAGGTTTCCTCGCGCAACGTTCATCGGCGCAGGGTGAGTCGGCCCCTAAGGCGAGGCAGAAATGCGTAGTCGATGGGAAGCTGGTTAATATTCCAGCACTTTTCTCAAGTGCGATGTGGGGACGGAGAAAGTTAGGTCTACCGGGCGTTGGTTGCCCCGGGGAAAGGCGGTAGGCATGGATCTTTGGCAAATCCGGGATCCTTTATGCCGAGCACCGAGACGAGCCCTTTTGGGCGAAGTGACTGATACTACGCTTCCAGGAAAAGCCACTAAGCTTCAGCTTGAGAAAAACCGTACCGTAAACCGACACTGGTAGGCAGGGTGAGAATCCCAAGGCGCTTGAGAGAACTCGGGTGAAGGAACTAGGCAAAATGGCACCGTAACTTCGGGAGAAGGTGCGCCCTTCGACGTGGTCACGTGCGTGACTGAGCGTTGAAGGGTCGCAGTAACCTGGCCGCTGCGACTGTTTATCAAAAACACAGCACTCTGCAAACACGAAAGTGGACGTATAGGGTGTGACGCCTGCCCGGTGCTGGAAGGTTAATTGATGGGGTCAGCCGCAAGGCGAAGCTCTTGATCGAAGCCCCAGTAAACGGCGGCCGTAACTATAACGGTCCTAAGGTAGCGAAATTCCTTGTCGGGTAAGTTCCGACCTGCACGAATGGCGTAACGACAGCGGCGCTGTCTCCACCCGAGACTCAGTGAAATTGAATTCGCTGTGAAGATGCAGCGTTCCCGCGGCAAGACGGAAAGACCCCGTGAACCTTTACTATAGCTTTACACTGAACGTTGAGTTCTTCTGTGTAGGATAGGTGGGAGGCTTTGAAGTGCAGACGCCAGTTTGCATGGAGCCATCCTTGAAATACCACCCTGAAGTGCTTGACGTTCTAACCTCGATCCGTAATCCGGACCAGGGACCGTGTATGGTGGGTAGTTTGACTGGGGCGGTCTCCTCCCAAAGAGTAACGGAGGAGCACGAAGGTACGCTCAGCGCGGTCGGACATCGCGCACTGTGTGCAAAGGCATAAGCGTGCTTGACTGCGAGATCGACGGATCAAGCAGGTACGAAAGTAGGTCTTAGTGATCCGGTGGTTCTGTATGGAAGGGCCATCGCTCAACGGATAAAAGGTACTCCGGGGATAACAGGCTGATACCGCCCAAGAGTTCATATCGACGGCGGTGTTTGGCACCTCGATGTCGGCTCATCACATCCTGGGGCTGTAGCCGGTCCCAAGGGTATGGCTGTTCGCCATTTAAAGTGGTACGCGAGCTGGGTTCAGAACGTCGTGAGACAGTTCGGTCCCTATCTGTCGTGGGCGTTGGAGATTTGAGGGGGGCTGCTCCTAGTACGAGAGGACCGGAGTGGACGTTCCGCTGGTGTTCGGGTTGTCTCGCCAGAGGCATTGCCCGGTAGCTATGAACGGAAGTGATAACCGCTGAAAGCATCTAAGCGGGAAGCACGCCCCAAGATGAGATCTCCCGAGAGCTTGACTCTCCTTAAGGCACCATCAAGACCAGGTGGTTGATAGGTCAGGTGTGGAAGCGCAGCAATGCGTTCAGCTAACTGATACTAATGAGCCGTGCGGCTTGACCATATAACCCCAAGTGGCTTCACGTGCACGAACTTCTCTCGGTAAACCGATTCACCTCGACGCTTGTCACTCGTTTACACCCTCTGTGGAGCCGGCGCTCAAGCGCTGCTCCCACCCCTTCCCTGGCGGCCATAGCGGCGTGGTCCCACCTGATCCCATCCCGAACTCAGAAGTGAAACGCGCATGCGCCGATGGTAGTGTGGCTTTGCCATGCAAGAGTAGGTCACCGCCAGGGGCTTTATACCGAAAACCCTCATCGACAACGATGAGGGTTTTTCTTTGCGTGCGATTGCCGGGGGGATCATCCGGCGCGGGGCGCCACAGACTGCCGTCCAAGGCTTTTCCCGGGAGAGTCTTCCCCTCGCGGGGAGGCTTTCGTCTTTGGCAACCGTAATCTCCATCCATGCAAACGCATGGCCAACGCTCTTTCCCGAGCCTCCGGCAACGATGGAATGCAGGGGGCTGCCACATTCGTCGATTCTTCGGGGGCACGCCGGCGCCGCGCTTGCTCAGTTGCTAATCTTTGTCGTCGGGTTCGCGTGAAGGGAAAGGTCGTGGCGCAACGTTACATACTGGCGATCGATCAGGGCACCACCAGTTCGCGCGCCATGTTGTTTGATCGGGCCGGCACCGTGGTCGGCTCGGCGCAACGCGAGTTTCGTCAGATCTTCCCGCAACCGGGCTGGGTCGAGCATGATCCGCAGGAGATTCTGGCCAGCGTACTGGCGACGGTCGCCGACGTGCTGGCCTCGGCGCGAGTCGAGGCCGGCGAATTGGCCGGCATCGGCATCACCAACCAACGCGAAACCACCGTGGTCTGGGATCGACATTCCGGCAGGCCGATCCATAACGCGATCGTCTGGCAGTCGCGGCAAAGCCTGGCGATCTGCGAGCGCCTGGAAGCCGATGGTTTTGCCTCGCTGGTGCGCGAGAAGACCGGCTTGCTGATCGACGCGTACTTTTCCGGCAGCAAGATCCGCTGGATCCTCGACCACGTCGAGGGCGCACGCACCCGGGCGGAGCGGGGCGACCTGCTGTTCGGGACGATCGATAGCTGGCTGATCTGGAATCTCACCGGCGGCAGGCTGCACGTGACCGACGTCAGCAACGCCGGGCGTACGTTGCTGTTCGACATCCACTCGCGGCAGTGGGACGACGACCTGCTGGGCATGCTTGATATCCCGCGCAGCATGTTGCCGCAGGTGCGTTCGTGCAGCGAGGTATACGGCCGCACCGTGGCGCTGCCCGGCGTGCCAGCCGGCGTGCCGATCAGTGGCGTGGCCGGCGACCAGCAGGCGGCGTTGTTTGGCCAGGCCTGTTTCCAGCCCGGCATGGCCAAGAACACCTATGGCACCGGCTGCTTCATGTTGATGCATACCGGAACCCAAGCCGTGCCCTCGCAGCATGGTCTGCTGACCACGATCGCATGGGAACTGGATGGCACCGTCGAGTACGCGCTGGAAGGCAGCATCTTCGTCGCCGGCTCGGTGGTGCAGTGGCTGCGCGATGGCCTGCACATGCTGGTGCGCGCCAGCGATTCGCAGGCGTGCGCCGAAGGCGTGGATTCGAGCGAAGGCGTGTATCTGGTGCCGGCCTTCGTCGGGCTGGGCGCGCCGTACTGGCACAGCGACGTGCGTGGCGCGATGTTCGGTTTGTCGCGAGGCACCCGCAAGGAGCATGTGGTGCGCGCGGCGCTGGAGTCGATGGCTTACCAGTCGCGTGACGTGCTGGCCGCGATGGAGGCGGATGCCGGTATACCGCTGAAGGAGTTGCGCGCCGATGGCGGTGCGATCGCCAACGACTTCATCGCGCAGTTCCAGAGCGACATGCTCGGCGTGCCGGTGCTGCGGCCGCAAATTGCCGAGACCACCGCACTGGGCGCCGCCTTCCTGGCTGGTCTGGCCGTGGGCTTCTGGGACAGTCGCGAGCAGCTCGCGACGTTGTGGCGGATGGAGCGGCGCTTTGATCCGGCGATGGATCCGCAACTGCGCGAGCGGCTCTACCGTGGCCGGCGCGATAAGCGTCGCCACAGCCGGTGGGATCCACAATCTGGCGTTCGCGTGCCGGCGGGATGCGGTAAGTGTCGCTGCCGGCGTGGATGATCGAGCCGCGCGGCCCCTGCGTCACGATATACGCCGTCACCCGCTCGGCAATCTCGGCAGCGCTCCAGCCGGTGCGGGTCTGCAGCAGCTGCGACTCGTAGTCGTTGACGATCACGTAGGTCGACTTGCCGATCATCGCGCGGAACTCGTCGCCGCTGAACAGCGGCATCGCCTGGCCCGGATCGAAGATGAACGGCACGCCTCGCGTGGCGAACTCGTCCACGTGCTGCAGCATCGCCTCGCGGCCGTCGGGCGCGACGATCGCGAAGTCGATCTGCGGGATGTCGCGCACGTGGTTTTCCTGCGCGCTGGACATCGCGCCGGGATGGAAGGCGGTGATCTGGTTGTTGTCCAGGTCGGTGGTGATGAAGCACTGCGGGGTGAACTGGTCGTCGAACTCGCGCACGCCGTCGAGCCGGATGCCGCATTGCTCCATGTGCTTGCGGTACGGACCGAAATCCTGACCGACGGCCGCCACGGGCAGCGGATCGCCGCCGAGCAGCTTGAGGTTGTAGGCGATGTTGCCGGCGCAGCCGCCGAATTCGCGGCGCATGCGTGGCACCAGGAACGACACGTTCAGGATGTGCATCTGGTCGGGTAGGATGTGGTTCTTGAACTGGTCCTGGAACACCATGATGGTGTCGTAGGCCAGCGATCCGCAGATGACAGCAGGCATGATGTGCGGGAGTCCCCGGGCAAGGTCGTGGTGAAGGGCGCGCCGCCACGACCGGCCTGGAGCCGGACCGGAAGGCGCCGATCAAAAGGGTGCATGCTACCGCCATCTGCTCGAATTGGCGACTTCCGGCAGCGGACCCAGCTCACTTCAAGGCGCAGAAAGTGCGCTTATGGTCGTGTTGTAAAAGGGTTTCTTAACGTTATTGTCCTTGCGCATGCGAATCACGCTGACTAGACTGGCGAGCTTACTTTTTAGCCAGGCCGGACCACGGCGGACCCATGTTCAAGAAGTTTCGCGGGATCTTCTCCAACGACATCTCCATCGACCTCGGCACGGCCAATACGCTGATCTACGTGCGTAGCCAGGGCATCGTGTTGAACGAGCCCTCGGTGGTGGCGATCCGCCAGGACCGCGGTCCCGGCGGCCCGCGCACGATCGCGGCGGTTGGCAGTGACGCCAAGCGCATGCTCGGTCGCACGCCGGGCAACATTGCCACGGTGCGACCGATGAAGGATGGCGTGATCGCCGACTTCACCATGACCGAGGCGATGCTGCAGCACTTCATCAAGCAGGTGCACAAGTCGCGCTTTCTGCGCCCGAGCCCGCGCGTGCTGGTGTGCGTGCCGTGCGGCTCGACCCAGGTCGAGCGCCGCGCGATCAAGGAATCGGCCGAAGGCGCCGGCGCCCGCGACGTGTTCCTGATCGAGGAACCGATGGCTGCCGCGATCGGCGCCGGCATCCCGGTGCACGAGGCGCGCGGCGCGATGGTGCTGGACATCGGCGGCGGTACCTCGGAAGTGGCGGTGATCTCGCTCAACGGCATCGTCTATTCGCAGTCGGTGCGCGTGGGTGGCGACCGCTTCGACGAGGCGATCATCAACTACGTGCGGCGCAACCATGGCACCCTGATCGGCGAATCCACCGCCGAGCGGATCAAGCTGCAGATCGGCTGCGCGTTCCCGCAGGGCGAGGTCAAGGAGATCGAGATCTCCGGCCGCAACCTGGCCGAGGGCGTGCCGCGCATGTTCACGATCAACTCCAACGAGATCCTCGAGGCACTGCACGAGCCGCTCGCCGGTATCGTGGCGGCGGTGAAGTCGGCGCTGGAGCAGACCCCGCCGGAACTGTGTTCGGACGTCGCCGAGCGCGGCATCGTGCTCACCGGCGGCGGCGCGCTGCTGCGCGACCTGGACCGGCTGATCTCCGAGGAGACCGGCCTGCACGTGCAGGTGGCGGACGATCCGCTGACCTGCGTGGCGCGCGGCGGCGGCAAGGCGCTGGAGCTGATCGATCAGCACGGCAGCGATTTCTTCGCGCCCGAGTAAGGCGCGGCCGTGGCGCGCACGCGCGATGAGTCCTCGCCGCTGTTTGCCGGCAACGCCGCCGGCACGCTGCGCCTGATCGTCTATCTCGCGCTGGCCGTGGTGCTGATGGTGCTCGACCATCGCAACGGCTGGCTGTGGCGCCTGCGTTACGCGGCGGCCAGCGTGGTCGAGCCGGTGTACCGGCTGGCCGGCCTGCCCGCGGCAGGCGTGCATGCATTGAGCGTGGCCTTCGCCGATCGCCTGGTGCTCACCGAGCAGAACCAGCGCCTGCGCGAGGACCTGCTGCTGGCCAACGCCAAGTTGAACCGGATGGCGGCCGTCGCCGAGCAGAACCAGCGGCTGAAGGAACTGCTCGATACCCAGCACAGCCTCGAATTGAACGTGCAGCTGGCGCGGGTGATCGGCGTGGACATGGGCGCCTATCGCTACCAGCTCACCCTGAACATGGGCGCGCGCGACGGCGTCCGGCCCGGCCAGCCGGTGATCGACGCGCACGGCGTGATGGGCCAGGTGAAGGAAGTGCTGCCGACCACCTCGGCGGTGATGCTGATCACCGACCCGGCCCACGCGCTCCCGGTGGTGATCGAGCGTACCGGCCTGCGCACGGTGGCCTACGGCTCGCGCGACGGCGATCAACTCAGCCTGCCGAACATTCCGCTGGCCGCCGACGTGCGCGCGGGCGACAAACTGCTCACCTCCGGCCTCGGTGGCCGCTTCCCGCCGGGCTTTCCGGTCGGCGAGGTGCGCTCGGTGGCGCCGGCGGCGACCGGGATGTTCCTGGTGGCGATGGCGCAGCCGTCGGCCGATCTCGATCGCAGCGAGGACGTATTGCTTTTGCACGACCTGGCCGAACCGGACGGCCCGCCCGCGCCGGTGACGCCGATGGGGCCACCGGCTGATCTGGCGCCGACCGGTGCCGCCTCGGTCGCGCCGCCAGCCGTCAGCGGGGCGTTGCGATGAACCGGCAGCGGCTGAGCCTGTGGTGGTTCGTCGGCACGCTGGTGTTCGCGCTGCTGTCGATGCTGGTGCCGCTGCCCGGCGTGCTGGAGCCGTTCAAGCCGTACTGGCCGGCCCTGGTCCTGTTGTACTGGTCGCTGGAATCGGAAGACCGGGTTACCCTGGGGCTGGCTTTCGCGGTGGGCCTGGCGGCGGATCTGCTCAACGGCGTGGTGTTGGGCGAGCAGGCACTGCGCCTGTGCGCGCTGGCGTTCATTGCATTGCGTTTCCGCTCGCGGCTGCGCTTCTTCCCGATGTGGCAGCAGGCGTTGGCGGTGCTGGCGCTGCTGCTGAACGACCGCATCCTGCTGCTGATCGTGCGCGTACTGGCCGGTGCGTCGCTGCCGCCGGCCAGCTGGTGGATTTCGCCGTTCGTCGGCGCCGCGCTGTGGCCGTTCCTGTTCCTGCTGCTCGACGACTTGCGCGCGCGCCTGCGGATCCAATGAGCCATGAACCAGTGACATGAAACCCCGGCGTTCGATCAAGGACCCCCGCGGCGAAAACCTGCTGTTCCGGCGCCGTGCGCTGGCCGGCTTCGCGCTGATCGTGCTGTGCCTGAGCCTGCTCGTCGGCCGCTTCGTGTTCCTGCAGGTGCTGCGCCACGACGAGTTCGTCACCCGCTCGCAGGCCAACCGGGTCAAGCCGCGCGCGATCCCGCCGGCGCGCGGGCTGATCTACGACCGCAACGGCGTGCTGCTGGCCGACAACGTGCCGGCGTTCCGGCTCGAAGTGGTGCCCGAGCAGGTCAAGGACATGCCGGCGCTGCTGGAGCGGCTGGGTCAGGTGGTGCCGCTGGACCAGGACGACCTCGACGCCTTCCGCAAGCAGCTCAAGCAGAGCCGGCGCTTCGACAGCGTGCCGCTGAAGATGCGCCTGACCGAGGACGAGATCGCCCGCTTCGCGGTGAACCGCTGGCGCTTTCCCGGCGTCGACGTGGTGCCCTACCTGACCCGGCGCTATCCGTTGGGCGGTCTGCTCGCGCACGTGGTGGGCTATGTCGGGCGCATCGACGCGGACGACCTGGAGCGACTCGATCCCAAGCGCTACCAGGGCACCAGCCACGTCGGCCGCAGCGGCATCGAGCGCTCCTACGAAAACATCCTGCACGGCACGCCGGGCTACGAGCTGCTGGAGGTGAATGCCGACGGACGCACCCAGCGCGTGCTGGAGACGCATGCGCCCACGCCAGGCAAGAACCTCTATCTCAGTCTCGACGTGCGCCTGCAGAAGGCTGCCGAGGCGGCCTTCGACGGCCGTCCCGGCGCGGCGGTGGCGATCGATCCGCGCAACGGTCAGGTGCTGGCGATGGTCAGCGTGCCCACGTTCGACCCCAACCTGTTCGTCAACGGCATCAGCCGGGCCGACTATGCCGCGCTGACCAACGACCCCGACAAGCCGCTGTACAACCGCGCGCTGCGCGGCGTGTATCCGCCCGGCTCCACGGTGAAGCCGCTGGTCGGCCTGGCCGGGCTGGAGACCGGTATGCGCACGCCACAGGACAGCGTGGTCTCCACCGGTGTGTTCTACATTCCCGGGCAGCAGCGCGGTTATCGCGACGACCAGCGCGGTGGCGTGGGGCGGGTCGACCTGGCCGGCGCGATCGAGCAGTCGGTGAATACCTATTTCTACAAGCTTGCGCTGGACATGGGCATCGACCGCTTCAGCGAATACATGGGCAAGTTCGGCTTCGGCCGTCCGACCGGGATCGACCTGATCGGCGAGTCGTCCGGCGTGCTGCCCTCGCGCGAGTGGAAGGCGGCCAACTACCGGCAGCCGTGGTACCCCGGCGAGACGGTGATCGCCGGCATCGGCCAGGGTTACTGGGCGGTGACGCCACTGCAGCTGAGCCATGCGATCGCCACCTTCGCCGGCCACGGCGTGCCGTACGCACCACGGCTGGTGATGGCGACCCAAGGCGGCGTCAACGGGAAGCCGCAGCCGCTGGCCAATCCGCCCAGCGGGCCGTCGGTGATCCGCAAGCCGGCCGACTGGGACGCGGTGAACCAGGGCATGGAACGGGTGATCTACGGCGCCCGCGGCACCGGTCGCCAGCTCGGCGTCGGTTTCCCCTACCTGATGGCCGGCAAGAGCGGCACTGCCGAGCGTTTCTCGCGTCGCACCGAGGCCTACGAGACCAACCGCAGCACGGAGTACCTGGCGACCCGCCATCGTGCCTGGTTCGTGGCCTACGCCCCGGCCGACAACCCGCAGATCGCGGTGGCGGCGATCCTGGAATCCGGCGCCTGGGGCTCCTCGGCGGCCGGGCCGATCGTGCGCACGATCCTCGATACCTGGCTGGCCGGGCACGACGGCGTGCTTGCGGACGCCAAGCGCCTGCCGGTGTCGGCCGCGCCGCTGGCGCCGGCTGCCGTGCCGGCCGGGGGCGCGCCGCCCGACACCAACATCGAGGACGGCGAGCCGGTCGAGGATCTGCCGGCGCAGGCGACCACCAGCGGAGGCGCGCCATGATCGAGCCGTTGTACGCGCGCGCGCACCGCTTCCTGCGCCGCAGCCTGACCCGGCCGCGGATCGATCTGCCGTTGGCGCTCGGCCTGTTCGCGCTGGCGCTGACCGGTCTGGTCACGCTGTACAGCGCCGGCGACGGCAACCTGTCGCTGGTCGGCGGCCAGGCCGGCCGCTTCGTGCTGGGCGGCGCATTGCTGCTGCTGGTGTCGCGCATTCCGCCGCCGGTACTGCGTGACTGGACGCCCTGGCTGTACGCCGGCAGCACCGCGTTGCTGGTGGTGGTGGCGGTGCTGGGCGAGGGGCGCGGTTCGATCCGCTGGCTGGACCTGGGCGTGATGCGCTTCCAGCCGTCGGAACTGCTCAAGCTGACCATGCCGATGATGGTGGCCTGGTACCTGCACCCGCGGCAGCTGCCGCCGGGCTGGAAGGACATCGCGGTAGCCGGCCTGCTGATCGCGGTCCCGGCCGGGCTGATCGCCGAGCAGCCGGACCTGGGCACCGCCGTGCTGGTGGCCGCGGCCGGCGCGTTCGCGCTGTTCCTGTCCGGCATGGCGTGGTGGCGCATCGGACTGCTGGTCGGCGCGGTGGCCGGGATGATCCCGGTCGGCTGGCACTTCCTGCACCAGTACCAGCGCGACCGCGTGCTGACCCTGCTCAACCCGGAATCCGATCCGCTCGGCAACGGCTGGCACATCATCCAGTCGCAGATCGCGGTGGGCTCCGGCGGCGTCTTCGGCAAGGGCTGGCTGCACAGCACGCAGTCGCGGCTGGACTTCCTGCCCGAACACACCACCGACTTCATCTTCGCGGTGTTCTCCGAGGAGTTCGGCCTGGTCGGGGTGTGCGCGCTGATCGCGCTGTATGCGTTCATCATCGGCCGCTGCCTGTGGATCGCCATGGAGGCGCGCGACACCTACTCGCGACTGCTCGCCGGCGCGATCGGCATGAGCTTTTTCGTCTACGTGTTCGTCAACGGCGGCATGGTGGCCGGCATGCTGCCGGTGGTCGGCGTGCCGCTGCCGCTGATCAGCTACGGCGGCACCTCGGCGGTGTCGCTGCTGACCGGCTTCGGCGTGCTGATGTCGATCCACGCCAACCGCAAGATGCACCTTTAGAAACGCCGGCTTTGCGCCCGGCTCGCGCCCGCGTGCGTGCTAGGCTTCCGGCGACATCGACATTCTGTGAGGCAAGCCACGACATGACAGTTGCGCCCGTGCCGTTCCCGGTCCGTTTCCTCGCCATCCTCGCCTTGCTGTGGATGGGTACACCGGCCCCGGCCACGGCGACGACGCATCCCGGCCAGGCCGAACTGGTCCGCGAAGTGGCGCGCGACACCGGCAAGAGCCCGCAGGCGCTGAACGCGCTGCTCGACGGCGCGAAGATGCAGCAGGCCATCCTCGATGCGATCAGCCGCCCGGCCGAGGCGAAGCCGTGGAAGGACTACCGGCCGATCTTCCTCACCGAGCAGCGCATCAGCGAGGGCATCGCGTTCTACCGCGCGCACCGCGCGCTGCTGGAGCAGGTCGGCAAGCAGTACGGCGTGGCGCCGCAGTACATCGTGGCGATCGTCGGGGTGGAGACCAATTACGGGCGCAACACCGGCAAGTACAAGGTGCTCGACGCACTGGTCACGTTGGGGCTGTACTACCCGCCGCGGGCGACGTTCTTCCGCGCGCAGCTGAAGGAACTGCTGAGCCTGCCGGACAACCACCTGGCCGGGCCGGTCGACACGCTCACCGGCTCTTATGCCGGCGCGCAGGGGTGGGGCCAGTTCATGCCCACCAGTATCCGCGACTTCGCAGTGGACGCCGACCACGACGGCCATATCGACCTGTCGAACTCGCTGCCGGACATCTTCGCCAGCGTGGCGAACTACTTCGTGCAGCACGGCTGGGTCAGCGGCGGCCCGGTGGCGGCGCGGGCGCAGCCCGACGGCGCGCCCAGGCCGATCGCGGTGAAGGACGCCAAGCCGCAATGGCCGCTGGAACAACTGGTGGCGTGGGGCTACGCGCCGCTGCAACACCTGCCGCCGGATGAGTCGGCCAGCCTGCAGACGCTGGAAGGCCCGAACGGACCGGAGTACTGGTTCACCTTCCAGAATTTCTACGTGATCACCCGCTACAACCGCAGCCCACTGTACGCGATGGCGGTTGACCAGCTGGCGCAGGCCATCGCCGCCGGCGTGGGCCCGGCGGAAGCCGCGCCATGAGGGCGGCAGGCGCTGTGGCGCTGGCGCTGGCGGCCCTGCTGTTGGCCGCCTGCGGCAGCCACCGGACGAAGCCCTCGCAGGCCGGCAGCCGGCACGGTGGTGCGTGGGGCCAGTCGCCGGGCGGCGCTCGTGACGATTTCCACGACGACCTCAGCAAGCCGCAAAGCAGTCGTTACCGCGACGGCAAGGACAGCGTGCCGCCGCCGCTGGACGTCAGCAAGCTGGTCGAGCCGGTGCCGAAGGTCGAGCCGCGTTCGCTGTACGGCAACAAGTCGCCGTACACCGTGCTCGGGCGGACTTACCGCGTGCTGCCCAGCGCACGCGGCTACAACGAGCGCGGCATCGCCTCGTTCTACGGCAACAAATTCCACGGCTACAAGACCTCCAGCCTGGAAACCTACGACATGTACGCGTTCAGCGCGGCCAGCACCACGCTGCCGCTGCCCAGCTACGCGCGGGTGACCAACCTGGAGAACGGCAAGAGCGTGATCGTACGGGTCAACGACCGCGGCCCGTTCCACGACAACCGGCTGATCGACCTGTCCTACGCCGCCGCGGTGAAGATCGGCGTTTACCCCAAGGGCACCGGCCTGGTCGAGGTGCGCGGGATCGACCCCGCGCAGCCGCTGCAGGAACTGCCGCCGCCGACCGTGGTCACAAGCGGACATCCTGGAATCTACCTGCAGGTAGGCGCGTTTGCCGACGCGGACAACGCCGACCGGCTGGCGCAGCGCCTGCGCCAGGCCAACCTCGGCGCGGTGCAGGTGAGCGCGGCGGTGATCAATGGCAAGCAGGTTCGCCGCGTGCGGGTCGGGCCGCTGGCCAGCGTGGACCGGGCCGACCAGGTCACCGCGCGGATCGAGGGCATGGGTCTGCCGCGACCCCAGGTCGCGGTAGACTGAGCAGGTTTTTCCGCATCTTTTTCCATCGCGTCGTCGCCGCCGCGCCGCCGCCCAGCCACCGGACTGAACCACACGATGAATTTTTTCCGCCGCAGCCTGATCCCGTTCGCCGCCGTCCTGCTGGTCGGCGTTGCCGTTGCCCAGACGCCGCCGCGCCCGTCGCCGGTGCCGCGTCCGGTGGTACCGGATGCACCGGTGCCGCCGCCGCCGGACGTCGATGGCAAGAGCTGGGTGCTGATGGATTACGCCACCGGCCAGATCCTGGCCAGCAAGGAGCCCGACCTGCGCGTGGAGCCGGCTTCGATCACCAAGGTGATGACCGACTACGTGGTCTCAGCCGAGGTCGCCAACGGCAAGATCCACATGACCGACCCGGTCACCATCAGCGAGAACGCCTGGCGCGGCGGCGGCGCCGGCACCGACGGTTCCACCAGTTTCCTCAAGCTGGGCAGCCAGGTGCCGCTGAAGGACCTGCTGTACGGCATGATCATCCAGTCCGGCAACGACGCCGCGATCGCGCTGGCCGAGCACACCGCCGGCTCCGAGCAGGCTTTCGCCGCGCTGATGAACGCGTATGCCAAGCAACTGGGCATGATCAACTCGAACTTCGAGAACGCCTCCGGCTACCCGATCGCCAACCACTACACCACCGCGCACGACATCGCGATCCTGTCGCGCGCGCTGATCCACGACTTCCCCGAGGACTATGCGATTTCCGCGATCAAGGATTTCGAGTGGAACGGCATCAAGCAGCACAACCGCAACACCCTGCTGTGGCGTGACCCCAGCGTGGACGGCATCAAGACCGGTCACACCTCCGGCGCCGGTTACTGCCTGGCCGCCTCGGCCAAGCAGGGCGAGGCGCGCATGATCGCGATCGTGATGGGCGCCAGCAGCGAGAAGGCACGAGCCGACTCGGCGATGGCCCTGCTCAGTTACGGCTTCCGTTTCTACGAGACACACAAGCTGTACGAGGCCGGCAAGCCGCTGGCCACGCCGAAGCTGTGGAAGGGTGCGGCGAACCAGTTGCCGCTGGGCGTGGCCGACAACGTGCTGGTCACCGTCAAGCGCGGTCAGTACGACCAGCTCAAGGCGACCATGGACATCCCCGCCACGCTGATCGCGCCGTTCACCAAGGGCCAGCAGATCGGCACGCTGCGCATCACGCTGGACGGCCAGCCGGTGCAGAGCGTGCCACTGGTGGCGCTGGCCGACGCGCCGCAGGGCGGCTTCTTCTCGCGCCTGTGGGACAGCATCCTGCTGTGGTTCCACAGCGACAAGAAGGCCGATGCGGCCGTACCGTCCAAGGACTCGGGTGCAAAGTGATACAGCCGGTCGACTTCAGCAAGGCGAAACAGGAAGGCAAGGGCTTCCAGTTTCCCGGCGAGTTCGAGATCACCGCGGTCGGCAGCGCCAGCGCGAACCTGCCGGTCCACGTGCCGCAGCTGCTGGAGCTTGCCGGCCTGCACGTGCTGCACGAGACCGTGCGGCACCGGCACTCCGGCGCGGGCAACTTCGTCTCGGTCACGGTGAGCTTCCGCTGCGACAGCCGCGAGCAGTACGAGGCGGCGCACCAGGCGCTGCGCGCCGATCCGGACATCCGTTACACGCTGTGAAGTGCAGGGAACGGGGCGCGGCGAAAGAGCTGGCCGCGTCCGTTTCGCCCGGGTGGCATTGATCGCCTTCGAAGTACCCCAACGTTCCCTGCTTTCCGTTCCCCAAGGTCTGTTGTCATGTCGTTGCCGCTGAAAATCCGCCGCCTCGGTCGCCAGCCTTATGCGGCCACCTGGCAGGCGATGCGCGCGTTCACCGACAACCGCACCGTCGACACCGCCGACGAGCTGTGGCTGCTGGAGCACGACCCGGTGTTCACCCTGGGTCAGGCCGGCAAGATGGAGCACGTGCTGGCGCCGGGCGACATTCCGGTGATCCCGGTCGATCGCGGCGGCCAGGTGACCTACCACGGACCGGGCCAGATCGTCGGCTACCCGCTGATCGACCTGCGCCGGGCCGGCGTCGGCGTGCGCGAGCTGGTGCACCGGATCGAGCAGGCGCTGATCGACACGCTGGCGCACTGGAACGTGATGGCCGTGCGGCGCGAAGGCGCGCCCGGCGTCTACGTGGCCGACGCCAAGGTCGCCGCGCTCGGTCTGCGCGTGCGCCGTGGCTGCAGCTTTCACGGGCTGGCCTTCAACGTGGCCATGGACCTGGAGCCGTTCCACCGCATCAACCCCTGCGGCTACAAGGGTTTGGCGGTCACGCAGCTGCTAGACTTGGGTGGCCCGTCGCAGCTGGCTGCGGTCGAAGACGTGCTGGTGGAGGAGTTCTGCCGCCAGTTCGGCTTCGTCGCCGAGCCCGCCGCCCCCATCCTGCCCGAACTCCCCGCCCGCGCAGCGGTCTGAGCTGTCTACATGAGCGAAATTTCCTCCTCTTCCCCCAAGGTCATCCCGATCACCGTCGTCAGCGGTGCGCCGGCAGGCGAAAAGCAGCTGGGCAGCGACAAGATCGCGCTGAACCGCGCCGGTTTCGACACCAGTGTGCCGACCCTGCGCAAGCCCAGCTGGATCCGCGTGCGGTTGCCGCAGGGCAACGCCGTGCAGCAGCTGAAGGCGCGCCTGCGCGAGAACTCGCTGGTCACGGTGTGCGAGGAAGCGTCCTGCCCGAACATCCACGAGTGCTTCAGCAAGGGCACCGCCACCTTCATGATCCTCGGCGAGGTGTGCACCCGGCGCTGCTCGTTCTGCGACGTGGCGCATGGCCGCCCGGTGGCGCCCGATCCGCTGGAGCCTGCGCGACTGGCGCAGACCATCGCCGACATGCGCCTGAAGTACGTGGTGATCACCTCGGTCGACCGCGACGACCTGCGCGACGGCGGCGCCGAACACTTCGCCGCCTGCATCCGCGCCACCCGTCACGCCAGCCCGGACATCCGCATCGAGATCCTTACCCCGGACTTCCGCGGCAAGGGCCGCATGGAGCGTGCGCTGGAAGTACTGAAGGAGTTCCCGCCGGACGTGTTCAACCACAACCTGGAAACCGTGCCGCACCTGTACCGCGAAGTGCGCCCGGGCGCCGACTACCAGTGGTCGCTGGATCTGCTGAAGCGCTTCAAGGCGCAGCACCCGCAGGTGCCGACCAAGTCCGGCATCATGCTCGGCCTGGGCGAGACGCAGGAACAGGTGCTGGAAACCATGCGCGACCTGCGCGCGCACGACGTCGAGATGATCACCATCGGCCAGTACCTGCAGCCCACGCCGCACCACCATCCGGTGGTGCGCTATTGGACCCCGGAAGAATTCGACGACCTGCGCAGGGAGGGCGAGGCGATGGGCTTCCATCACGTCGCCTCCGGCCCGCTGGTGCGCTCCTCCTATCACGCCGACCTGCAGGCCCACGCGGCCGGCGTCGCCGCATCCGCCTGAGAACCTCCATGAAATTCCGTCCCGCGCTGGTCCTGCTGCTGCTTGCCTTCACCGCGACCTGCGCGCTCGCGCAGTCGGCCGCCGACCTCGGTGCCGGCAAGGCCCGCAAGGCCGCCACCTGGCCGCTCACCTTCACGCCCGAGGAAGCGCAGGCCGCGCAGCTGTCGGCACGCTTCCTGACCCGTTTCCACTACGACGCGCAGCCGCTCGACGATGCCATGTCCTCGCGCATCTACACCGCGTACTTCAAGCTGCTGGACAGCGAGAAGGTATTCTTCACCCAGGCCGACATGGCGAAGTTCGCGCCGATGAAGACCCAACTGGACGACGCGATCTGGAACCAGGACCTGTCCGCGCCGTTCGCGGTGTTCAACCTCTACGTGCAGCGCGCGGTGGAGCGCATGGGCTATGCGCGCGGCCTGCTCAAGCAGGGCTTCGACTTTGCCGCCGACGAAAGCTACACCTTCGACCGCGAGCACGCCGACTGGCCGAAGGACCAGGCCGAACTGGACGACCTGTGGCGCAAGCGCACCAAGAACGACTGGCTGCGCCTGAAGCTGGCCGGCAAGGACGATGCCGAGATCCGCAAGACACTGGACAAGCGCTACGCCAACTACATCGAGCGGGTCAGGCAGCTCGACGGCCAGGACGCGTTCCAGACCTTCATGACCGCCTACGCCGAGACCACCGACCCGCACACCGACTACCTCGGCCCGCGCGCGGCGGAGAACTTCGACATCTCGATGAAGCTGTCGCTGGAAGGCATCGGCGCGGTGCTGCAGCCGCGCGACGACTACACCCAGGTGCGCGAACTGGTGCCGGCCGGGCCGGCCGCCAAGTCCGGCCGGATCCAGGTCGGCGACCGCATCGTCGGCGTGGGCCAGGGCGACAGTGGCCCGATCGTCGACGTGATCGGCTGGCGTCTGGACGACGTGGTCAACCTGATCCGCGGCAAGAAGGACACCACCGTGCGGCTGGAAGTCATCCCCGCCGACGTCGGCGTGGACGGCAAGCACGAGATGGTTACCCTGGTGCGCAAGAAGGTCAGCATCGAGGAGCAGGCGGCGAAGAAGAAGGTCGTGGAGGTCAAGGACGGCGAGGTCACCCGCAAGATCGGCGTGATCGAGTTGCCCACGTTCTACTCCGACTTCGGCGCGCGCAGCGCCGGCGACAAGAACTTCAAGAGCGCCACCCGTGACGTCGCCAGGCTGCTCGGCGAGCTGAAGCAGGCCGGCGTGCAGGGCGTGGTGGTGGACCTGCGCAACAACGGCGGCGGTTCGCTGGCCGAGGCCAACTCGCTGACCGGCCTGTTCATCGACAGGGGGCCGGTGGTGCAGGTGCGCGACTCCAGGGGCCAGGTCGAGGTGCAGGGCGACGACGATCCGGGCATGGTCTGGAGCGGGCCGCTGGCGGTGCTGGTCAACCGCGGCACGGCGTCGGCCTCGGAGATCTTCTCCGCGGCGATCCAGGACTACCACCGTGGCCTGGTGGTCGGCGAGCCGACCTTCGGCAAGGGCACCGTGCAGAACCTGGTCGACCTGGACCGCTTCTCGCAGAGCGACAGCGAGAAGCCGCAGCTGGGCGAACTGAAGATGACCATCCAGGAATTCTTCCGCATCAACGGCGGCTCCACCCAGCTGAAGGGGGTGACCCCCGACATCGCATTCCCGAAGAACGGCGACGACAAGGACTTCGGCGAGTCCACCTACGACAACGCGTTGAAGTGGACCCGGATCGCGCCGGCCGACTATCAGCCGGTGGCCAATCTCAACGCCTACCTGCCGCAGCTGCTGCGCAAGCACGTCGAGCGCGTGGCGCATTCGCCGGCGTGGAAACTGATGCTGGACGAGCTGGCGCAATACCGCACGATGCGCGCGAAGACCTCGGTCTCGCTGAACTTCGCCACGCGCGAGGTGGAGCGCAAGCAGCTGGAAGCGATCCAGGCCGATTTCCGCGCGCGGCACAAGGCCATCGACGGCACCGACGCCTCGCTCGCCGACGAGGCGAGCAGCCTCGACGACGGCCTCAACGCGAACGAGCGCAGCCTGAAGAGCGAGCTCAAGCAGGAGAAGGACGCGAAGAAGGCCAAGGACGTGCAGCTCAACGAAACCGCGCACATCCTGTTCGACGCGATCGGCATGATCAAGGCCGATCCGAAGCTGGCCGGCGAAGTGCTGCCGTACGGCGGCAAGTTCTCGCCGCACGCTGTCGCCAGCGTGGCGGCGCCGGCCCCGGCGACGAGCAGCGCCACGCACTGAGCGGCCGGTTCCCGCACGACGAAGAAGGCAGCGCACGGCGCTGCCTTCTTCGTTCTGCGCGCAGGAGCCCGCTGGCGGGCGAGGCTTCTGCTCTTGCGAATCCCGGCTTTCAGCAGACGAACGTCTGGTCGTCCCGGCTTCAAGGGCATCGCCCGCGAGCGGGTTCCTACGTGGCGTAGCCGAGGCGCTCGATCCACGGCTGCAGCAGCGGCAGCACCGGCTCGAACTGCTCGCGATAGTGCTGCCAGCGCCCGACCGCCTTGCGGTGGACGCCCTCGGTGACCTGCGCGTAGCTGGGGGTGCTGATGAAGCGCTTGTGCCGGGCGTGTTCGGCGAAGCGCCTCATGGGCGATGTATCGGCGGTTTCCAGGAACTGCCCGAGCCGCGCGACCTGGTCGTCGAACCGGCTGACCACGGTTTCGTAGCGCCACTCCAGCACCTGTGGCGCGAACGCCTCGACATCGCGATACCACTGCTCGAAGGCACTCGCGTAGCCCTGCGCCAGCCGCTGCAGCGAGGAACACAGCACCATGAAGGCCGGCGAGCGAAATGGCTGCATGCTGCAGCTGAGCAGCACGTCGCATGGGTGGCGCAGGCACAGGATGATGCGCGCATGTGGAAACAGCCGCATGATCATCGGCAGGCACAGCATGTTGAGCGGATTCTTGTCCACCAGGCGGCGCCCGCCCAGATCGGGCAGGACCCGGCCGACCCTGCGCCGGTAGACGTCGCGCAGTTGGTTGGCGTCTTGCTGCGTCAGCTTCGCCAAGTCCGCGGGATAACGCTGGCCGACCAGCTGCATGGCCTCGATCAGCTCATGGATGTAGGCGCGCTCGTCCATGGAACGGAAATCCGGGTGGGCGTCGAGCATCTGCTCCAGCAGCGTGGTGCCGGAACGGGGGAAGCCGACCACGAAAACCGGGCTGTGCCGGCTGTCGGGCGAGGACAGCGGTTTCCAGTCGACGCCGGTGTCGGTCCCGGCGTCGCTGCCCGCCACCTGCAGCGGCTGACTGTCGGCCGCCAGCAGCTCCGGCACCACGTTGCGGGCGATGTCGAGTTGCGCGGCATGCGCCTGCTGCAGGGCCTGCCACGCCTCGGGATACCGTCCCTGCCGGTCGCGGGCGGAAGCCAGGCCGAAGGCGGCGCTGGCCCGGCTTTCATCCTCGGCGGCGCAGGCGAGCGCGCGCTGATACAGCGTTTCGGCCTCGGCAGGGGTGCCGGTGCGCATCGCCATTACAGCGTGCGCGCGCCAGCCGTCGGCGCGGGCCTGCCGTGCCTGCGGCGGCAGGGCATCGAGCGCCCGCAGCGGCAGCTGGCGCAGTTCGTCTTGCGCTGCCTCGATCCGGTTGTTCCTTTCGTGCAGCAGGACGCGTTGCGCGGCGATGCGCAGGCGCATGACGCCGGCTGCGGCTTCGTCGTCGGGCAATCGCGCCTGCGCCAGCGTGTGCAGCGCCGCGTCCAGGTCGCCCTGGACCGACAGCATGGCGGACAGCACCAGGGCTTGCTCGGCCGGTTGCGGCGGCCAGCCGGCGGCGCCATCCAGCATCGCTTCCTGCTGGGTGTTGTCGCCGCAGACATGGCAGGCGTAGGCCGCCTGCAGCCGGGCTTCGAGGAAATGCGGGTTCAGCTGCACCGCGTCCAGCAATGCCTGCCGGGCCTGTATCCAGTGCTGCTGCTGCGCGTAGAGCAGGCCCAGGTTGTAGTGCACTTCGGCGTCGTCCGGTGCCAGCGGCAGCGCGGTCAGCAGCGCCTGTTCGGCCCCCGCGAGGTCGCCGGCCTGGCGGCAGACGACGGCCAGGTTGTTCCAGTAAGCCGAGACGTCCGGCCGCCATTGCGCCAGTTGCCGGAAGGTGGCCGTGGCCTGCGTCAGGCGGGCGGTGGCCTGCTGCGCCAGGCCGAGCAGCAGCAACACGCCTTCATCTTTCTCCTGCGACGGCGTGGCCTGCCCGGCGAGGGCGATCACCCGCTCCGGTTCGCCGGCGTTCCAGGCACCGGCCATGGCTCTGGCCAGATCCGTGCTCGCGGTGGGCATGCCTACTCCATCGATGGTCTTGCGTGACCCATTATGCAAGAGGGCCGCGAATGTCCGCGGCCCTCCCGGTGGCTGCCGGTTCCGTCAGGCGGTCAGAACTTGATCGTCGCCCGCGCCCAGTAATAGCGGCCGAGCACGTCGTACGTGGCGGTATCCACGTTGTAGTTTCCGCTGTTCTGGTAGACCCGCGGCGGTTGCTTGTCGGCAAGGTTGTCCACGCCGACGTCGAAGCGGGTGTGGATCGACGGCACTGCGTAGCCCAGCTGGATCGAGTGATAGGTCACCGAAGCCAGCGGGATGTTCACGCCGGCGATGTTGTAGTCGGCATTGAGCGCGGTCAGCTTGTTGATGTAGCGCGACTGCCACTGGGCGTTCCAGTTGCCCTTCTCCCAGTTGAGCGTGACGGTGCCGCGCAAGCGCGAGATGTTGCCGAACTGCGGGCTGTAGGTGCCGGCGTAGTTGACCGTTTCCGCACCCGGCTCGCCGGGGGTGGCGTTGACCTTGTACGTCGACGTGTAGCTGGTGCTGAGGCCCGCGCGGAAGTTGCCCGGATCCACGCTGCCCAGGTCGAAATGCGGGATCTTGTAGCGCAGCGTGTAGTCGATGCCGGTGGTACTCAGGGTGCCGAGATTGACCACCGGGGTATTGATCAGGAACACCTGGCCGGGCTGGCGGCTGGTGTTGTCTTCGCGGTGGATGAACGAGCAGTACGGACTGCTGCTGTTGTTGAAGCAGGAGTTCACGACGATATCGGCCTGGATCGCCGTCAACGTGTCGGACAGGTAGATGTGCCAGAAGTCGAGGCTGGTGGACAGGCCGGGCAACCAGTCCGGGTCGTAGACCAGACCGATGTTGATGGATTTGCCCTTCTCGGGCTTCAGCGTCGAGCCAACGGTGGCGGCGCCCGAGTAGAACGTGTTGACCTGCGCCGGATCGTTGCCGGCCCAGTTCTCTGGAACGAACTGGCAGGCTGCCGCATGCGCCGCCAGTTCGGCCGCCGTGCGCCTGACGCAGGGGTCGTTCAAGACCGGCTGGACCAGCGTGCGACCGTCGTAGAGTTCATTGAGGTTGGGGGCGCGGAACACTTGGGAGACCGTGCCACGGATCAGCAGGTCGGCGGTGGGACGCCACTCGATCGCGACCTTGCCGTTGGTGGTGGTGCCGGTGGTGCTGTAGTTGGAGCTGCGGATGCCGAGGTCGAGGTTCAGCGAGTGCGCCCACGGCTGCTCGGAGAGCAGCGGAATCAGCGTTTCGGCGTAGACCTCCTTGACGTCGAAATCGCCG
The DNA here is from genome assembly GCF_033345435.1 of Rhodanobacter sp. KK11. NCBI lineage: Bacteria > Pseudomonadati > Pseudomonadota > Gammaproteobacteria > Lysobacterales > Rhodanobacteraceae > Rhodanobacter > Rhodanobacter sp. KK11. The sequence goes on along the minus strand of NZ_JAWPMI010000005.1, from coordinate 372,334 downwards.
CGCCCGGGCGAGCCGCAGGCTTCCTGCAGGATCTGGCAGGTGGTGCTCACCGGATCGAGCACGGCGAACGAACTCACCGTGTAGTTCATGAACTGCTTGCGGTACAGCGCGCCGGCGGACAGCTGCATGGTGCCGGCGGGCAGGTCCCACAGCTCGCCGCTGGCGTTGAACTGGGCCTGCTTGGTGGACTGGGTAAACACGTAGATCGGCGTTTTCACGCCGTTCCGCAGTTGGTCGCCGACGCTCGCCTGGTCGAAGATGTTGGCACCGCCGTCGACGGCAGCCTGCAGCGCCGGAATGTCCACCTCGTTGGTGTCGCTCTGCTTGCGCTTGGTATGGCTGTAGTTGACCGAGGCATCCCAGATCCAGCTGCTGTCCTGGCCGAAGTTGCCGCGCAGCCCCGTGTTGATCTGCCCGGTGTTGGTGGTGAAGCTGTGCACGCGGGTACCGGCACCGGTGAGGCGGGTCTGGAAGTTGTAGCCGCTGTTCGGATCGCCCGGGACGGGATTCTGGCTGAAGGTGATGCCGAACGGATTGATCGGGTTGCTGGAAGGGATGATCAGGCCGTCGCCGGTACCGACCGGCGACGGCGCATCCTGGCCGCTGGAGACCGTGCGGTTGTAGAACGCATCGACGAACGCGGTCAGGTTGTCGGTGAGGTTGTAGCTGCCGAGCACGAAGCCGTTGCTGCGCTTCTGCGCGGTCTGGATGTAGTTGAGGGCGGCGTAGTTGTAGGTGTCCGAGGGGAGCCGGCAGCGGTAGTCGGCCAGCGAGGAGCCGTTGCCGCTCGCCAGGGTCACCTGCGCCGTACCGCTCGAATTGATCGGGCAGCCATACTGGTTGGCGATCGACGCGGGCAGCGTGATGCGACCGGTCGGGATCGAGCTGGAGCCGGCCGCCACCACCGAGCCGCTGGACAGGTACAACTGCTGCCTGGAGAACTTGCGCCGCTTGCCGAGCACGGCGTCGTACTTGTTGTAGTCGATGCCGCCGGCGATGCTGTAGTTCTCGCCGGTATTGCCGGCAGTCAGGTTGAAGCCGCGGCGCTGGGCGTCGCCGTGGCTGGAGATGCCGTCGTTCAGGCTGAACTGGGCGCCCTTGAAATCCTTGCGCAGGATGAAATTGACCACGCCGCCGATGGCGTCCGAGCCGTACACCGTGGAGGCGCCCTCGGCCAGCACGTCGACCCGCTCGATCATCTCCGGCGGAATCAGGTTGATGTCCGGGTTGGCCATGCGCTGGCCGTTGACCAGCACCAGCGTGCGGTTGATGCCCAGGCCGCGCAGCGAGACGCGCGAGGCGCCGTTGCCGCCTTCCAGCAGCGGGCTGGCCACGCCGCCGCCGTTGCTGTTGTTCTGCGGATTGGTGGCGTTGCCGGAAATGGCCGGCATCTGCTGCAGCACGTCGCCCAGCACGGGCTTGCCCGAGTTGCTGATGGTGGCACGGTCCAGCGTTACCACCGGGCTGGCCGTCTCGACGTCCACGCGGCGGATCAGCGAGCCGGTCACCACCACCGCCTCCAGGTTCTTGGCCTTGCTCTTGGACGGTGGCGTGTTCTGGTCGGACGGTGGCGCGGTGCCGGTCTGGGGTGCCTGGGCCTGGGCCAGGCCCGCGGCCGAGAGCATGCCCGCAGTCAACGCCAGGCGCACCGCCAGTGACAAGTGATTCATGCCGTATTTCATGTGGCCTCCCCAGTGGATGTTGTCATTCGCTCCCAGCCTTCGACTGCGTCGAGTCCCCCCCCGGGCACACGTCGGGCCGCGCGACGATTCCGCCAGCGCTGCCCGATGGCCAAAAGACTACTCCCAGAAAAGACCGCACGCACAACAGCCGTCGCCCCGGCCGCCGCTCGACCTGGCCGGTCAGGATTCCCGCGGCAGGAGTGGCGGCGCCATATCGGCGGACCGGTTGAAGTCGCCGATGGCGGCGACCAGGTCGGTGACCGCCGCCCGCTCCGCTTCGCTGAGGTCGGGATTCCAGCTGTCCAGGATCAGCACCACGCGGTCGCGATCGCTGCGGTTCCACGCCTCGTGCTCGAAGGTGTCGTCGAAGGTGACGCAGCGGCCTTCCTGCCACGCGTGGGTTTCGCCGCCCACGCGCAGGGCGCAGTCCGGCGGCACGATCAGCGGCAGATGGGTAACCAGGCGGGTATTGGTGACTCCGCGGTGCGGCAGGATGTGCGTGCCCGGGCGCAGCACGGAAAACAGCGTTTCCGGCGCGTGCTCGCGCACCCGCACCAGCGGCAGCGAGTCCAGCAGCGTACTGGTGCGCGGGCAGCGCGCGCACTGCGGGTCGTGGCGCACGCCGTGGCGGTAGAAGAAGAAGGCATCCCACGCCGCTTCCCGCGGGCCGGACGAACCCAGCAGTTCCTCGCTCGTGTTGGTGCCCAGGAACGGCACCAGCTCGTCCTGCGCGTGCGCGAGCACGGCGCGCAGTTCCGTGCGTATCGCGTCGGCGGCGGCTTCCAGCCGCGCCTGTTCCGGAAAGCGCTCGCGCGGGTAGAACGTGCGGCTGGGAATGCCCGGGAAATACAGGAAGGTGGGGCGCTGCCGCGGGTCGGGCAGCGCCGCGGCCTGCTCGCCGAGGTAGATGGCCAGGCACTGGTCGACGCGGACCAGCTCCGATCGCCCGTAGCGTTGGCGCAGCGGTTCGATGACCGCGTCGAACAGTTCGCGACGGCCGGCGGCCACGTAGCGCACGGCGTGCTTCACCGCGTCGCGCAGGCCCGGCGCGGTGGTGGCGTCGTCGAGCCAGCGTCCCTGCGCCTGCGCGACATCGATCGCGCCGAAGTAGGCCAGCATGGCCTCGCGGCGGCGTCCCTGCTGCTCGAGCGCGACGCCCAGGCGCAGGCGCGCCACGAACATGCCGGGCGCGAGCTGCAGGCCCTGGCGCAGGCTGTCGACGGCGGCCGGCAGATCCCCGGCCAGCATCTGCAGCTCACCCAGCCGATGCAGGATGGCCGCGTCCTGCGGTTGTGCGCGGTGTGCCGCCAGCAGCCATTCGATCGCTTGCTGCATGTCGCCCCGTTCCAGCTGGCGGGTGGCCAGGAACTGCAGCGCCTCGGCGTCGTCGGGCTGTACTTCCAGCAGGTGCAGGAAGGCCTGCTCGGCAAGCGCCATGTCGCCGCACTGCCAGGCGGCAAGCGCCTGCTCGCGACGCATGGCAGGGGTGGCATGGGGCGGCTTGCTCATCGGGAAGATCCGCTGTTGAACCGGCCCGATGATTATAGGGACGCGGGCGGCGGCTGCCGGCCCGCGTCGTGGCGGCTATTTCTTCGCGGGCTTCGCCGCCCGCTGCTGTTTCATCCACTGCTGGTAGGCCTCGACGTGCGGCAGCTCGCGCAGCACCTTCGAGCGCGGGTCGACGATCAGCAGGCCGCCGGCCGGCACCTGCAGCTGGCCGCTGCCGTTCTCCATCGCCAGCGTGTGCACGGTGTCGCCCACCTGCACCTCGATCGGCATCGGGAACGGCTTGCCGTGTGCGGTGACCCAGCGCAACTTCAGCGTGTCGCCCACGCGCTGCTCGTCCAGCCGCGGCAGCGCGGCGTCGCGCAGGTAGACGTCGAAGAACCAGCGCAGGTCGCGTCCGGTGACCTGGTCGACGATCGCGACGTAGTCGTTGGTGCTGGCGTAGCGTGGGCTGAAGTTGCCCGGCTGCGGGTCGGGGCGGCCGTAGACCAGGCGGCGGATGCTGTCGAAGAAGGCCTCATCGCCGATCAGCTGGCGCAGCGTGTGCAGCATCAGCGCGCCCTTGTTGTAGATGTCCTGGCCGGGGCCGGCCGTCTCGTCGTAGACCTGCTCCTCGGTCTTGCTGCTGCCGGAGACGATCGGGTGCTGGTTGCGCAGCAGCAGGCGCAGGTTGTGCAGCCAGCTGAAGTAGTCCATGTCGCCGTTGAGGTACTGGCTATACAGCGGCTGCATGTAGGTGCCGAAGCTTTCGTGCAGCCACATGTCGTCCCAGTCGGCGTTGGTCAGCTGGTTGCCGAACCACTCGTGGGCGAATTCGTGCTGCAGCAGGCTGTCGTAGCCATAGCCGTTCTTGCGGTACTGGTTGCCGTAGGCGTTGATGGTCTGGTGTTCCATGCCCAGGTGCGGGGTTTCCACCACGCCCATCTTCTCGTCGCCGAACGGGTACGGGCCGATCTGCCGTTCGAAGAAATCCAGCATGCGCGGGAACTCGCCGAACAGCTGCTTCGCGCCGGCCGCGTGTTCGGGCAGGTACCACAGCTCCATCGGGATGGTGTTGCCGTAGCGGCTGGCGTAGTCCCCCTTGAGCAACTTGAAGGGGCCGACGTTGATCGAGATCGCGTAGGTGTCCGGATGCTTGGCGCGCCAGTGGTACGTGTGCCGGTCGCCCGCGTCGGTGATGCCGACCAGCACGCCGTTGCCGGGCGCGGCCAGCGTCTTCGGCACGGTGATGTAGGTGTCGACCAGGTCAGGCTCGCCCTGCGGCTGGTCGATGCACGGCCAGAACAGGTCGCAGCCTTCGCCCTGCACCGCGCTGGCGACCCACGGCTGGCCGTCGGCGGTGTGGCTCCACACGAAGCCGCCGTCCCACGGCGCCTTCTTCGCCACGTGCGGCTTGCCGCCGTAGCGGATCGTCACGCGCAGCTTGCCGCCGGCGGCCAGCGGCGCGGGCAGCCGGATGCGCAGGCGGCCGTCGGGGTTGCTCCACGCGCCGGCGGCGAGCGCCTGGCCGTCCAGCTCGATCGCGCTGATCGGCAGGTTGCGGTCCAGGTCCAGCAGCAGCGCGTCGGTGGCGGACTTGGCGGTGAAGCTCAGCGTCGCGCTGGCATCGATGCTCTGCGCGGCCGGGTCGACCGTGAAATGCAGTTCGGCATGATCGAAGTGCACGCGCGCCTGTTCGGCCGGCATCACCCCGCCCGAGCTGAGCGTCTGTGCAGTCAGTGCCGGCCGGGTGGCAGGCGCGGTCCTGGCGACGGGTACGCTGGTGCAGGCGGCGAGGCCGAGCGCCACGCAGGCGACAAGCAGGTGCGGGCGAAGGGGCATGGCGGGCTCCGGTCGGGGAATCCCGCAGCATGCAATCTTTCACTCCGACGCGACAACGCCGAAAGTCATGCTGTCGCGGCCAGCGGCCTCAGCCGCCGTAGCGCTGCTGCAGGAACGCGAACGTCGCGCGCAGCCCCATCGCCTCGCCGCCGCGCGGGCGGCCGGGGCGGTCGGCGTCGTTCCAGGCGTAGGTGTCCAGGTGCAGCCACGGCGTGCCGTCCGGCACGAAGCGCTGCAGGTACAGCGCCGCGGTGATCGCGCCGGCATGGCGCGACGGGCCGGCGTTGGCGAAGTCGGCCAGGTACGAATCGAGCATCTTGCGGTACGGCCGCCACAGCGGCAGCTGCCACAGCGGATCGTTGACGCGGCGGCCGGCGGCCAGCACGCCGGCCGCCGCGACCTCGTCGTTGGCGAACAGCGCCGGCAGGTCCGGGCCCAGTGCCACGCGGGCGGCGCCGGTGAGGGTGGCGAAGTCGAGCAGCAGGTCGGGCTGCTGTTCGGAGCCGTAAGCCAATGCGTCGCACAGGATCAGGCGGCCTTCGGCGTCGGTGTTGTCGATCTCGACCGCATGGCCGGCGCGGGTGACCACCACCTCGCCCGGGCGCAGCGCGTTGCCGCTCACCGAGTTTTCCACCGCGGGGACCAGCAGGGTCAGCCGCACCGGCAACTGCGCCTGCATCACCAGTCCGGCCAGCGCGATCGCGTGCGCCGCGCCGCCCATGTCCTTCTTCATCCAGCGCATGCCGTCGGCGGATTTCAGGTCGAGCCCGCCGCTGTCGAAGCACACGCCCTTGCCGACCAGCACGAGCCGGGGATGCTCGCGTTTGCCCCAGCTCAGCTCGACCAGCCGCGGCGCGCGATGGCTGGCGCGGCCGACCGCGTGGATGGTCGGGAAGTTCGCCTTGAGCAACTCGTCGCCGACCCAGTCGCGCACCTTCGCCTTGTGCATCTTGCCGAGCTGCCTGATCGCGTCGCCCAGTTGCTCCGGACCCATGTGCTCGGTCGGCGTGTTGACCAGGTCGCGCACCAGCGCGGTGGCTTCGACCAGCGGCGCCAGTTCCTGCAGCTGCGCCGCCGGCACGGCGAGCCGGGCCGGCGCGCGCTTCGCCGGGCGGTAACGGGTGAACTGGTAGGCGCCCAAGGCCCAGCCCAGCGCGGCCTGGGCCGGATCGTCCAGCACGCCTTCGTCGGCGAGGTGGTAGTCCGCCTCGGGCAGGCTGCACGGCAGCGCGGCCAGCGCCGCCAGCGGGTCATGCGTGTCGACGCCGGCCAGCACGCGCACCAGCTTGCCGGCAGCGTCGGACAGCAGCGCGAAGGTGCCGGGTGCGGCCGCGAAACCGTTGTCGCCCAGCCAGCGCCGCTGCGCCGCGGTGAGCCGGCGGCGGCTCGCGGCGTAGTGCGCGGCGTCGGTGGTCTCGATGGCGATGCTGTGGCGGTTGCCGGACTGGCGTTCGATCAGGGCGGACATGCGGAATCCTTCGGGGCGGCGGTGCAAGGGTCAATCGGCAATGATGCGCGCATTGTCCGGGGCTGCCTATGGGCCCTTGGTCGCAGCCGCCTGCGCGTCGAGCCAGTCGGCGAGCGTGGTCAGGTCGCGCAGGTCCAGTTCCGGCGGAGCGCCCAGCTCGGTCGGCCAGGGCAGGCCTTCGCGGTTGATCCAGGCGGTGCGCAGGCCGGCGTCGCGGGCACCGGCGATGTCCATGGCCGGGTCGTCGCCGACGTGCAGGAGCTGCCCGGGTGCCACGCCCAGCCGTTCGGCCGCGGCCAGGAAGATCCGCGGGTCGGGCTTGGCCACGCCGCTGTCGCGCGCGCAAATGTGGTGGGCGAAGTGGGCGTGGATGCCGATGCGTTGCAGGTCGGCGTTGCCGTTGGTCAAACTGGCCAGTGGCCAGCGCGCGGTGATCCGTTCCAGCGCGGGCAGGCTGTCCGGATACAGCTCCACGCTATTGCGCGCAGCGAAGTAGATTTCCCACAGCGCTGCCACCGGCGCGTCGTCCACGCCGCAGGCGGCGAACGCGTGCTGCAGGGTGAGCTGGCGCTGGCGGGTGAAGTCGTGCGCCAGGTCCCGCCGCTCGGCGGCCACCCGCATGCGCAGTTCGCGCATGGCTGCGATCGGCCAGGCGCGGGCGACCTCGGGGTGATGTTGCCGCAGCCAGGCATCCACCGCCTGGTCGGCGCGTTCCAGCGCCGGCAGCACCGGCCACAAGGTGTCGTCGAGGTCGAGCGTCAGCGCGAGGATCGGCACGTCCGCGCAGGCTCAGCGGTTGCGGATGCGCAGCACCTGGCCCAGCTTGATCTGGTCGTTCTTCAGGTGATTCCACTCGCGCAGCTGGGTCACCTCGACCGAATGCCGCTTGGCGATCGTCGACAGCGTGTCGCCCTTGGCCACCTTGTAGGTGGTCACGGCCTGGCGGGCGTCCGCGTCGACCTTGCCGAAGTCCGTGCCCGCGGCCTGTTCGCGCGTGGTGGCGCTGCCGCTCGCATGGTCCGCGCTGGTGACGGTGACGTCGCTCACGCTGCCCTGGATGCGGCTCAGGCGGGCGTTGTCCTGCGCTTCGGCGCGGCGGCGCTCGACCGCCTGCCGGGCCGCCACGGTATCGGGCGAGGTCGGCGCGATCGCGGCGCGCGCGGCGTAGGTGGCGCCCGGCGCCGACACCGGCGTGCCGGTGACCGGGCGCGCGCCGACCTCGGCCAGGATCCGGCTGCGCCGCGAGGCGTCCAGCGCCACCAGCGCGCCGTCGCCCTGGTACGGCAGCACCGCGTGCTTGCGCAGCGCCGCCTTGGCCGGCTCGGTCTGCATGAAGTCGATGAAGGCCTGCGCCTGGGCGGCCTTCGGGCTGCGCGGGTTGGTCACCAGGTACAGCGGAGTGAACAGCGGGTAGCTGCCGTCGGCGATGTTGGCGGCGGTGGCCGGCTTGCCGTTGATCGGGATCGCCTTGAGCTTCGGGTTGCCGCTGATGCTGGCCAGGGTGCTCACGCCCAAGCCGTTCGGGTTCAGCGCGATGCCTTCCTCCAGCTTGCGCGTGTTGACGTACAGGCGTGGGGCCGCCACCGGCTGGTTGCCGCGGCCGAACAGCAGGCTGCGCAGGCTGTATTCCACGCCGTCGCCGGGGCTGGCCACCGCGTACACGTCGATCGGCGCGTTGTTGCCGCCGACTTCGCTCCAGTTGTGGATGCGGCCGTAGTAGATGTCGTGCACCTGCTTCAGGGTGAGGTTGCGGATCGGGTTGGACGACTGCGTGATGATCACCAGCGCATCCCACGCCACCGGGGTGAAGGTGAGGTTCGCGTTCTGTGCGCTGTTGTCGCTGGCGCGCGCGCTGCCGGCCAGGTCGGCGCTGCCCGAGGCCACCGCATCGATGCCCGAGGCGGTGTTGAACGGCTGCAGTTCGATCCGTCCGTGGCCGGCCTTCTCCCACGCCTTCGCCACTTCGTTGACCACGCCGTTCGCGGTGGCGACGTCGCCGCGCCAGACCAGGCTGCTCTTGGCCGGGGCGCTGGCATGCGCCTTCGGTTTGCTCTTGGCGAACGCGGGAGTGGCGAGGCAGGCCCCGATCAGGGTGATGGACAACAGGCGGGCAAGGCGGACAGACATGATGGTGAGGAGTCTCGACGTGACTTGGCTGTGGAAGGGAAGGCGCGAGTATGGCGCCTCGCAGGCGCATGCAGGATGAAACGGCGAGGATATTTCATCGGCCTGAATGCAGAACATCAAGCGCCTTCATGGGTTTGCGCGGCGGCAGGCGCCCAAGCTGTGCGCCGCGACACGGCTTGGGGGCGATCCCGGCCACGCTTTCGCCTGAACGGCTTGCCCGGGCGGGAACCTGGGGAAAATCCTGCATCCCGTGGAATTTTCCATCCGCGCGTCCGGCACATGCCCGAACGCGTTCGCGCGGATCCGTCGCCTGCGTGACGGATCTGCGCCCGGCCATCGGGCACCGGCTCCCGCGTTGTCTCGACTCGGGCATCCCGCCCTCGCCATGGCCGGTCCGGGAGGCCGGAAAATCCGCGACCTCTCAGTTGACCACCACGTAGCGCGCGCCGTCGTCGTCGGCGACCACCAGCACCAGCTGGCGCGGCTTCACCCCGGCCAGCCCGCGCAGCATGTGCAGGCTGGTGATGCGCTGGTTGCCCACGCCGATCACCACGTCGCCGGTACTCAGCCCGGCGCGTGCCGCGCGGCTGCCCGGCTGCACCGCGCTGATCGCCGCGCCGTACCAGCCCTGGTTGCGCTGGTTCTGGCTCAGTTCGCTGAAGCGCACGCCGGCCAGGCGCGGGTCGAGCTGGCCGCCGTCGACGCTGGCCAGCTTCTCTGCGGTGAGCGTGGCGCTGACCTCGCGCACCTTGCCTTCGCGCAGCACGCCCAGGCGCAACGTGCTGCCCAGCGGCAGCAGGCCTTCGGCGTTGTTCAGTTCCTGCACGCTGTGCAGCGCCTTGCCATTCAGTGTGGTCAGCACGTCGCCCGGCTGCAGGCCGGCGTGCGCGGCGGCCGAACCGTCAGCCACGCCGGTGACCACCACGCCGTTGCTGTCCTTCAGCCCGAGCAGTTTGGCGATGCGCGGGGTGATCGCCTGGGTCTGCACGCCCAGGCTGCCGCGCTGCACCTTGCCGTGCGCCAGCAGCTGCGCCATTACCTCGCTGGTGAGGTTGCTGGGGATCGCGAAGCCGATGCCCACGTTGCCGCCGGACGGCGAGAAGATCATGGTGTTGATGCCGACCAGTTCGCCGCGCAGGTTGACCAGCGCGCCGCCGGAGTTGCCCGGGTTGATCGAGGCGTCGGTCTGGATGAAGTTCTGGTAGCCCGAGTTGCCGAGGCCGGAGCGGCCCAGCGCCGAGACGATGCCGGCGGTGACCGTCTGGCCCAGCCCGAACGGGTCGCCCACCGCCACCACGTAGTCGCCCACCTGCAGCGCGGACGAATCCGCCAGCGGCAGCGCCTTGAGGTTCTGCGCCGGGATCTGCACCACCGCCACGTCGGTGGCCGGGTCGGTGCCGAGCAGCTTGCCCTTGAACGTGCGCCCGTCCTGCAGCGTCACGCTGATGTCGTCGGCGCCGCCGACCACGTGGTTGTTGGTCAGCACGTAGCCCTTCGCCGCGTCCACGATCACGCCCGAGCCCAGGCTCTGCTCGACCCGCTCGCGCGGCGTCGCCGGCAGGCCGAAGAACTGGCGCACCATCGGGTCGTCGAAATACGCGTCGCGCACCTGCACCCGCGTGGTGGTGGAGATGTTCACCACCGCCGGCGTCACCCGCGTCAGCATCGGTGCCAGCGACGGCAGCGGCTGGCCGCCGACCGCTGCCGGCAAGGTGGCCGCGCGGCCACCGGCCGACACGCTGGCGAAGGCGATGACGGCCACCGTCAGCAAGCTGGTCAACCAGGACGCAGGGCGGGAAGGCAACTGCAACATGGGGTCCTCCTCAAGCGGCAAAAAACGGCGCTGCTTCGACCGGGGCGCGGCGCCACGGTTCCGCATGGCCGCGTGTGCTTGCGGGACTTTACAACCAGCCGCGAGGAGGGTTACCTTGCCTACCCGACATCAATCACAACATCTTGTGTTCACGAGACGGCGCCAAGACAAGCACTGGTGTCGACCGTCGCACTCTTGGGGAGAGTCGTTGCCGTCGGGAATCAGCTGGCGCAAGGGCCGCGGGGCTATCCCCGCTGGCCCTTCAGGTGTCGCCAACACGGCGTGAGCGACATTGCCGTATCAAATAAAAAACAACGCCGGCCGCAAGGTCGCAGCGAGAGGTCTTAGAAGCCGATGAGCACAGCGCGTGCACCAGCCACCAGTTCAGTCCCCAGCGCGAACCCAGGTTCAAGCATGAATCCAGCCGCCCATCGCGACGCCGCCGTGGAAATTCCGCTGCAGCCGGCGTCCTACGACATCTGGGACAAGAAGTATCGCCTGAAGGCGAAGTCCGGCGAGCCGGTCGACGCCACCATCGACGAGACCTACCAGCGCGTGGCGCGTGCGTTGTCCGACGTGGAGGCCAGCGACGAGCTGCGCGGCCACTGGTACGAGCGTTTCCTGTGGGCGCTGCGCCGTGGCGCGATCCCGGCCGGCCGGATCACCTCCAACGCCGGCGCGCTGGCGCACAAGCCGGCTACCTCCACCATCAACTGCACCGTCTCCGGCACCATCCGCGACTCGATGGACGACATCCTGGAGAAGGTGCACGAGGCCGGCCTGACCCTGAAGGCCGGCTGCGGCATCGGCTACGAATTCTCCACGCTGCGCCCGCGCGGCGCGTACGTGTCCGGCGCCGGCGCGTACACCTCGGGCCCGCTGTCCTTCATGGACATCTACGACAAAATGTGTTTCACCGTGTCGTCGGCCGGCGGCCGACGCGGCGCGCAGATGGGCACCTTCGACATCGGTCATCCGGACGTCAAGGAATTCATCCGCGCCAAGCGCGAGGACGGCCGGCTGCGCCAGTTCAACCTGAGCCTGCTGATCACCGACGGCTTCATGCAGGCGGTGGAGCACGACCAGGACTGGCCGCTGGTGTTCCCGGTGCACGTGAAGGAACAGGACGAGATCGACCTGGCCGACCCGGCCCAGGTGGTCTGGCGCGAGTGGCCCACCCACGAGAACTACGTCGACCGCGAGGACGGCCTGGTCGCCTGCAAGATCTACGGCCACATCCGCGCGCGGCACCTGTGGGACATGATCATGGTCTCGACGTACGACTACGCCGAGCCCGGCTTCATCCTGATCGACAAGGTCAACGAGATGAACAACAACTGGTGGTGCGAGCACATCCGCGCCACCAACCCCTGCGGCGAACAGCCCTTGCCGCCGTACGGCTCGTGCCTGCTCGGCTCGGTCAACCTGACCACCTTCGTGCGCGACCCGTTCGGCCCGAAGGCGCGCTTCGACTGGGACGAATACCGCGAAGTGGTCAAGGTGTTCACCCGCATGCTCGACAACGTGGTCGAGATCAATGGCCTGCCGCTGGAGCAGCAGCGCAACGAGATCATGGGCAAGCGCCGCCACGGCATGGGCTTCCTCGGCCTGGGGTCCACGCTGACCATGCTGAAGATGCGCTACGGCTCGGCCGACGCGGTGAGCTTCACCGAAGACGTCTCGCGCGAGATGGCGGTGGCCGGCTGGGAAGTCGCGCTGGAGCTGGCCAAGGAAAAGGGCGCCGCGCCGATCCTGCTGCGCGACTACACCGTCACCGGCGACATGCTGCGCAAGCGCCCGGAAATGGCGGCCGACGGCTGGAAGGTCGGCGACGCCATCCCCGGCCGCGTGCTGCACGCGAAGTACAGCCGCTACATGCAGCGCATCGCCACGGTGGCGCCGAACCTGGTCGAGCAGCTGGCCGAGACCGGCGCGCGCTTCACCCACCACAGCTCGATCGCGCCCACCGGCACCATCTCGCTCAGCCTGGCCAACAACGCCAGCAACGGCATCGAGCCCAGCTTCGCCCACAGCTATTCGCGCAACGTGATCCGCGAGGGCAGGAAGACCAAGGAAAAGGTCGAGGTGCTCAGCTACGAGCTGCTGGCCTACCGCGCCCTGATCAACGCCGACGCCAAGGTCTCCAGCGACGATCCGGCCAACAAGCTGCCGGACTACTTCGTCGCCGCCGACGACATTGGCCCGAAACAGCACGTGGACATCCAGGCCGCCTCGCAGAAGTGGATCGATTCGTCGATCTCCAAGACCGCGAACGTGCCCACCGACTACCCCTACGAGGACTTCAAGGACATCTACTTCTACGCCTACAAGCAGGGCCTGAAGGGATGCACCACGTTCCGCTTCAACCCCGCCGCGTTCCAGGGCGTGCTGGTCAAGGAAGCGGACCTTGAAAACACCCTCTACCGCTTCGAGCTCGAAGACGGTAGCGTTGTCGAACTGAAAGGCAATGAGCAGGTGGAGTACGACGGCGAAATGCACTCTGCCGCCAACCTCTTCGATGCCTTGAAGGAAGGCTACTACGGCAAGTTCTGAACCGCCGCCCATGCAGCCGCGGGCGGCAACTCAAGCGGTCCACCGGAGGGGAACACCAGCATGTCCATCGATAACGAAATTGAAGTGAAAGACACCAACGCCACGCCGGCCGCCGCCGAGGCGCCCGCCGTCGTCCTGCCGGTCCTGCCGGAAGTGCCGCCGCCGGCCGCCCCGGTCGCCGCACCCGCACCGGCGAAGAAGCCGGCAGCGAAGAAGAAGGCCGCTCCGAAGAAGGCCGCGGCCAAGAAGGCAGCGCCGAAGAAGGCCGCCGCCAAGAAGAAGGCAGCGCCCAAGAAGGCTGCTGCAAAAAAGGCCGCGCCGAAGAAGGCTGCCGCCAAGAAAGCCGTGAAGAAAACGGCCAAGAAGGTTGCGAAGAAAGCGGCGGTGAAGAAGGCCGCTGCTAAGAAAGCCGTCAAGAAGGTCGCCAGGAAAGCCGGCGCCGCGAAGAAGGCGGTGAAGAAGGTCGCCAGGAAAGTCGCCAAGGTAGCGAAGAAGAAAGCCGCCAAGGCCGCAAAGAAGGTCAGCAGCAAGAAGACGGCCAGCAAGAAGGCCGCGCCGAAGAAGGCGGCAGCGAAGAAGTCCGCCAGCAGGAAAGCCGTCGCCAAGACGGCCAAGAGGTCCACTGCCAGCAAGAAGGCGGGCGTCAAGCCGGCAGCGCGCAAGCCTGCCGCCAGGAAGGCCGCCGCAAAACGGAAGTAGGCAACACCCTCATCCGGCCCGGCCGTCGCGCCGGGCCGGATGATCTCGCCGCACGCCGCGTCCACACCGGCGCCAACACCCTATAAGAAAAGAAGCGAACACCATGGCGATCAAGATCGACAAGAAGATCACCGGCTACAACGTGGTCAAGCCCGAAGACAAGGTTGCCGCCCCCACGGTCACTGCCGCCGCGCCGAAAGAGACGCCGATGGCCGAAGTGATCCAGATGCACGAAAGCGTGGAACGCCCCGAGACCCTGGTCGGCTCCACCTTCAAGATCAAGTCGCCGCTGTTCGAGCACGCGCTGTACGTCACCATCAACGACATCGTGCTCAACGCCGGCACCAAGTACGAGCAGCGCCGCCCGTTCGAGATCTTCATCAACTCGAAGAACATGGACCACTTCCAGTGGATCGTGGCGCTCACCCGCATCCTCTCCGCCGTGTTCCGCAAGGGCGGCGACGTCACCTTCATCGTGGAAGAACTCAAGGCCGTGTTCGACCCCCGCGGCGGCTACTTCAAGGCCGGCGGCGTCTACATGCCCAGCATCGTCGCCGAGATCGGCTCGGTGGTGGAACAGCACATGAAGAACATCGGGCTGATCCACGACCCGGAGATGGACGAGGCGACGCGCAAGCTGATCGCCGAGAAGCGTGCGGCCTACGAGGCACTCGGCGCAAAAAAAAACTCTGAAGTGAGTGCAGCGGCCGCCGCGCCGGCCGAAACCGCGTCCGCCGACACACTCACCTTTCCGCCTGGCTCGATGATGTGCGACAAGTGCAACACCAAGGCGCTGGTGCTGATGGACAACTGCCAGACTTGTCTGAATTGCGGGTATAGCAAGTGCGGGTGAGTGCGCTTGCGATGCGCTGATGGATCGAGAGGGCGGCAGCGATGCCGCCCTTTTCGTTTATGGTTCGTGTTTATGGCCGCTGTCAGGGAAGATGCCATTACAGCTTGGAAAGAGGTTCAAAACCATGTTTCGGATCCGACTGGGATAAGCCTCCCTCCTGGCACTATTCCCCAGCCACAATGCCAACATCTGCGTCAAGCCATGAGGTGAGTATGAAAACTTTGTTTATTTTGGTGCTTATGTTGATTACCCTTTCTCTGAATGCCTCGGAAACCCATACCGTTCCATTAGATATTAGAAGTTATTTCAATAAAATTGGGTGCTCGGAAATTCTTGATTACTATTCCGACTCCAGAGTACTTGATAAGCCATATTTATACGGCGCAGTCTCAGCATCAAGCGGCGCTAATGTAATAAACGATTATTCTTTCTTGGCATGGTGTAAGTCAAATGACATAGTGGGCAATGGCCAGTATATACTTGTAGGGCAGCTTGAAGGACATGAATGGCCAGGTGGTTGCACTTTTCCAGTACGTGGCTTTGATTATCCAGGTGGGATTGAGATCAAAAGAATGAGAATTAATTTAAGTCAATTCAATTCTATTCTGCGGAGAAATGTTGGGAATGGCTTCAGCTTCGGCCCTGTGATTCGGAACGAACAAGACGGGCTTGTGTCTGAAATATTCTGTCAGCGTGGCGAATGGGTGATACGTAATATTGATTGAATCGCCCCGGGTTCCTGGGTTCATCGTGCTCTGGCCTTCTGCTTAACTTTCTCCGTCCTGGTTTCGGGCCGGCCTCCAGCTTGGACGAACATCCCACGCGGCGACGATCCGTTGGCACTGCAGGTCGCGAAATTCGAGCTGCCGCCTATCGCGCAGTTACTGTTTCAAGCCCGCTTGCAGTACCCGCAGCCGTTGTCGGGCGCCTTGGCTGATGGATGCGTGCAGTGGTTGCGGGAAGTCTGCCGGCAGGTCGGCCTCGAGCGCCGCCAGAGCCTTGTCCATCCGGTGGGCGATGTCTTCGATCGCACGCTTCAGGAGCGTGGGCGAGAGTCTTGCCGCTTCGCCTGTCTGGAAGAAGTGCCGAATCTGGACTTCGTCGATGCGATAGTGGCGCTGCGTGCCGACCGACATCGCGAGTTTCATCCGCTTGCGCTCGATCTCGTGTGCGTCGAGGTTGGGTTGCGTGCTCAACACGTCGTAGAGTGGTGTAAGCGCATACCGGCCGCCGGAGCGGAGGAAGAGGCTGAAGTTCTTGGCGTGCCCGTCCGTCGCCCCGATCAGCCAGAAGACCAGTTGCGCCTGGAACAGCGTCCGTTGATCATCCGCCGGCGAGTCGGCACCCTTCAGCAGGTTCGCGAGCTCGACGATGCCGGGACCGCCTTCGTTCTGGTACTTGCGTGCAGGTGGAACCGACAGCGCCTGGCAGCAGTCTTCTTGAGGCAGGCGGATCAGGCGGTCGTGGTCCCAGACGCGATCGAATCGTTCGACCACCAGCGCCTTGGTCCGGCCGAAGGTCATGATCCGCGCATGGTTGACGGGCAGGCCGAGATGCTGGAGCAGCCGCAGACAGTAGAACTCGTTCTCCACGCTGTGGGACAGGTCCATCCCGTTCTTCAGCTTGCCGATCGGTGTCTTGAACAGGTGGGTCGTCGGCGTGGTCCCGTGCGGCTTGAGCCATTGGTCGCCGAGTCGGAGCAGGGCGGTCTTCTCCTGCACGCCAGCGACCGAGATCCGGAAGTCGTCGTCGCGGGAGAGGCCGAACGGTGCGTGCGCCAGCGAGTTGAGCAGGCGCTCGATGGCTTCGTCGTCGACGGTTTCGCCTGTGGGTGCGGCCGTGCTGTCCAACTTCTCCGCATCGCCGGCAATGAATTGCAGCGCGCCGATGCAGTCCCTGCCGATTTCGGCCAGCAGGCTGTAGGCGTCGTAGCCGGCGGCACCCACCTTCTCGGCCACGCGCTTGCGCAGCTCGGCCGAGTCCGGCAGAAGGTTCTCGAACACGGCGACAACGGGCTCGCCCCGCCAGGTGTCCTCGCGCAGGGGGAGCGACAGCGAAACCGGGAAGGCGCCTTGCCGGTCCAGCCACTCCTGGGCGTAGCGGAACTCGATCGCGCCGCCCGACTCCTTGAGCAGATGACCCACCAGCTGATCGTTCTGGTAGACGCGCAGCGGCGGATGGCGACGGGCTCTGGCCATTATCCGATCAGGGCCCCGATGTCGTCGTCGCGGTTGCGTGGAGCGATCTGGAGTTCCAGGTCGAGTGCGGCCAGCACCATCAGCAGGGTGTCCAGGCGCGTCGCGGCATTGCCGTTCTCGATCAACGAGATCGTTTCCTGCCGCAAACCGGCGCGGTCCCCCAGTTCGCGCTGGCTCAGGCCCAAGCGCTTGCGCTGTCGGCGGATGTGGGTTCCGGTCTGCTTGGGGGTGCGGGCAAGGTCATGCATGACGGCCTCCTTGCTCGCACTATGCGCTCTTTCCGATAGAGCATCAATATCGGATTTGGCGCATATTTTAGTTTTATGCGATCTGACGCATAATACGCACTTATGCGTTGGACCGCATAGCGAAAGGACTTCCGAAACCGGGGCGGAGGAGGTTGAATCGTTTGGTTCCTGAGTTCATCGTGCTCTGGCCTTCTGCTTAACTTCCTCCGTCCCGATTTCGGTCGATTTCGAGGCCACGCTGCCCAAGGCGGCGTGACTCAAACCAAACAGCTTCCGGGAAAGCCGGGGCGGTTCAGTCGCCTGGAAGTTGAGAACCTTCACCAGGCGTTGCAGAGTCCGTGGATCGGGCTCCGACCCATTCGTCAAGCGTCCATGGCGGGTCATGCTGATCGACGTCACGGGGTTCTGAGCTGTGAGTGGCTAGGTAGAGCCCGACAAGACCCACTGCTGTGCTTCCCATGATGCGCACTGTGCTGGCCAGCTCTGCGTCGCTGCAGCTGAAGTTGCCGCACCAGTAGGCACGGGAGAGCGGGCTGTCCATGTCGATATGCTCGTCCATGGCTGCCATGTTTCTGCAACTTGGCCGCTTTCGGGTATGAGCGGCGGAGCCGGCGTCTTGTAGGGTGTCTCCGACAACTAAGGTAGGCACCCGTGTTTCATTTAGGGTGAACTGACGTGGGCATGACAGCGTAATCAGCGCTTACTCTTGCTTCGTCCTTTGAAATTGGCAATCAACTGCGCAAGCTCGTCATCTTCGGCGTAAAAGTAGGCAACTGGTAGCTTGAGGATTGCTGCGAGGCGCTGAAGGGTCTGCAAGTCGGGCTGGTGCACACCCGTCTCATAGCGGTTGACCCGCGTGCTGGCGACGAATTCGTCCAATCCGGCTTCAATTCCTAGGGCGCGCTGTGAAATGCCGTAGGCCTCGCGTGCTTCGCGCAGCCGACGGCTATACACAGGGAGTGGTCCCTTCTCAACCACGGTCGCGTGCGTATTGAACTTCCATGTGTGGAAGCTTCCAGATACGCGCGCATATGCGATACTACGTTAAACGTAATAAGCGTATCGCGAGCCAAGAAGTCCAGGTGCGCGTGCGAACAAGTGGGCATGATGACAGCCGATCGCACGGCGGCCGCACTTCTCAAGCACGTCGTTTATGCAGCGATCGAGAGCCAAGAGGATGGCGAGGGTCCGTTCCCATCTGGGGATCTACTTTCCCTTGATCTTTCTCTTGACCGCTTCTTTCAGCTTGAGCGGCTTGTCGCTGCGCGAAGCTTCCGCGATCAGTCGTGCTTCCTCGTCGTCCTCGATGTAGAAATATTTCAAGGGCAGTGCCAAAGCCTTGGCGAACAATTTCTGCAGCCCAAGTTTCACCTCGTGCTTGCCCGTCTCGTAGCGGCTGACGCGGCTGCTCGCTACTGACTGATCAAGTCTTGCCGCTACCCCCAACTCCGTCTGAGAGAAGCCATAGCTGTTTCGTGCCTCGCGTAGGCGACGGCCGTAGATGGTTGCCGGGCACTTCTCGGTCATAAGCGCATATCAGTTTCGATACGCAGCAGCTTCCCGGTGGGCGCTTGACATTGATACTACGTAAAACGTAGTGTTAACGAAGCTACGTTTATCGTAGCTATGGGGCCTTTTGCTGGTGATCCGGCGCAAATGTATCCAGCCGGAGCCGGAGAGAGGTGAAAACAGAGACATGGCGGCTTAGCTGGCGGCAGGTGTGTAGGCGCTGAAGTGCGATCCGAGCCTGTGATCAAGCAGCGACCAGCAAGGCGCCAATCAGGGGAAAGCAAAGGACGCAGCATGAAGACACGCACGCTACGCAACGCCATTTCCATTGCTTTGCTCGTGGCCATCACCGGCACAAGCGAGTGGGCCATGGCCCAGGACACCATGACAGACGCGGTCATGCAGGGCAGGGCGCCGGTGACCAAGGCGCCGGGCAAAGCGCAACCGGAAAAATCGACCGACAAGTCTGCAGCGTCAGCGGCAACCAGCCTGCAGACCGTGACCGTCACCGGGACGCGCATCCGCGGCGGCAGCTCGCCATCACCAGTCATCACGATCGGCAGCGAGCAAATTCAGCAGGAAGGTTTCACCGATCTCGGCGAGGTCGTCCGCAGCGTGCCGCAGAACTTCAGTGGAGGGCAAAACCCGGGTGTTGTCGTTGGGGCGACAGCCGGTGCAGGCGGCATTGCAAACCAGAACATCACGGGTGGCTCGTCGCTGAATCTGCGCGGGCTGGGGCCGGACGCGACCCTCACGCTACTCGATGGGCGGCGCCTCTCCTATGGCGGCTTCGTGCAGGCGGTGGACATCAGCGCCATTCCTGTGGAGGCGGTCGATCGCATCGAGATCGTCCCGGACGGGGCTTCGGCCATCTATGGCTCGGATGCGGTTGGCGGAGTGGGCAACGTCATCCTAAAGCGGGATTACGAGGGGGCGAAGGTCGGGGTGCGCTATGGCGGCGCGACCGATGGCGGATTGGCTACGCGGGAGTACACCGCCACCGCCGGCGCCGGCTGGTCCAACGGCGGGCTGCTTGCCACCTTCCTGGACACCTCCACCGATCCGATCTACGCGCGCCAGCGCGATTACACCGACTACATGTTTGATCCCAATACGCTCTACCCGCAGAGTGAACTGCGCAGTGGGCTGGTCAGCGCACACCAGTCGTTCGGGGAATCGGTGGAATTTCGGCTGGATGCCCTGAGGACCACCCGTTCGCAGGACATGTATCCGTGGAACTCGGGCCTGGCGCCCTACTACTTTCACGTGAACACTGAAACGAAGACCTCTCTGGTCGCACCGACCCTGGATATCTCGCTGCCAGGCGACTGGACACTGTCGATGGGTGGTAGTTGGGGCAGGGATGAAAGCATCCCGCGAGAATCGATCGTGGACATCGGCTCGTCCATGTCCCAGACCTTCGTCCGTGACTGCTATTGCAACCGCGCGCTCTCCTGGGAGGCGGGAGCGGAAGGGCCGCTGATGGTCATGCCGGGTGGCGATGCCCGCCTTGCAGTCGGCGCTGGCTACAGGAAGAACGAGTACACCCAACACAACCTGCTGATGGGCACCGACACCACACGGGGCGAGGAAAGCAGTCGGTTTGCCTATGCGGAACTAAGCCTGCCCCTCGTCGGGTCGGAGCAGGGGATCATCGGCATCCGTCGCCTGGATCTGACGGCTGCGGTGAGGGGAGAGGACTACAGCAGTTTTGGCCGCGTCGCCACGCCCAAAGTGGGCCTTATCTATGGCCCCAATGCGGACTTCACCCTGAAAGTGTCCTGGGGCAAGTCCTTCAAGGCGCCGACGCTGCTCCAGCGCTTCCAGGCCAAGTCGGCCGTGTTGGATCCTGAAAGCTATTACGGTGGGTCGACTGGCGGGCCCAATGCCACTGCGCTGGAACTCTCTGGCGGCAATCCGGATCTGAAGCCAGAGCGCGCTACCACCAAGAGCATTTCCCTGGCGTTCCACCCGGAATCGTTCAAGGGGCTGGAAGCGGAGCTGACCTGGTTCGACGTCGATTACACCAGCCGCGTGGTGCAGCCGATCACCGACTACAGCCGTGCGATCGGCAACCCGGACTATGTCCAGTTCATCGATTACGCGCCGACGCCGCAGGCGACCCGGAGCGCGATCGACTCTTCTGCCGCGTTCTACAACTACTCAGGCCTCCCATACGACCCGAATAACGTCGTGGCCATCCTGTACAACCAGTACGTCAATGTTGCCAGTCAGCGCGTCAAGGGCTTGGATCTAAGTGCGTCCAATCGCTTCGAGCTCGGTGCCGGCAGGCTCACGGTGATCGGTTCCGCAACCTGGCTCGATAGCACGCAGCAGAACTCGGCCACGCAGGCGCCCTACGACGTGGCCGGGACTCTCTTCAATCCCGCCAGGGTCAACGCTCGGGCTGGTGCAGCGTGGAACCAGGGCGGCTTTTCAGCCTCCACCTTTGCCAACTACAGAAGCGGTGTGACGGACCGGGTGAGTGGCCGCAAGACGGCTTCGTTCACGACGTTCGATGCCACGTTGCGCTACGTCACCAGTCAATCGACAGGTGTCCTGTCAGGCATCGAGATGGCGCTGTCCGCGCAGAACCTGCTGAATCGGGCTCCGCCGTCCTATGTGGTTCTTTCGCCGGATCAGCCGCCGTACGACTCGACCAACTATTCGGCCATCGGTCGATTCGTGAGCTTGTCCGTATCCAAGCGGTGGTGACGGTCTTTGTGACCCGCGGTGCGGGCGGGACCGAATGCCGGACGGGATCTGCCACCGCTTTTCCGGGTGGTGCCGGCCTAACTACGAGGTAATCATGAGCGGAAAAATTGCTGTAGAGACCGTACGCGCGGTGGCGTGTGCGGGATTGCTGGGTCTGCTTCTCCATGCTCCTTGTGGAGTCGCTGCGACCATCCGCCAGCTTGTCGAGGTTGTCGACATCAAGAATGTATCGGTTTCACCGGATGGGCGGCTGGTTGCCTTTCGGACCGAGCAGGCGTCGATCGAGCGGAATACCTATGAGACGGTCTGGTATGTACAGCCTGTTGACGGCGCATCGCCACCGAGGCGTCTGGGGGACGGTGGCGAGATGCTGTCGGACGGCGGCGGGTCGTCCAAGCCGGAGCTGCCAGTGTGGTCGTCCGACGGAAGGTGGATCTTCTTCCGTGCGGTCCATGACGCGCGGATCGAGGTCTGGCGCGCGGCGGTGGACGGCTCGCGTACCGAGCAGCTCACGCACGGGACCGCAAACGTGCGCAGCTTCTCGCTGAATCCTGACGGTTCGGTGCTCTATTACAGTGTCGGCGCCACACGCCAGGCGGTCAGCGATGCCGAGCTTGCCGAGTATGACCGGGGTGTCCATATCGATCGGACCGTGATGCTTGGAGAAGCGCTGTTCCGCTCGGGATTCCAGGACGGTCGCCTGGCGACGCAACGGCTCAGGGGCGGTGTGCGTCTGCCGCTATTGTCCGATGCGCCTGACCACTGGAAGGCGTTGAAGCTTTCCACCGGCGTCACGACCGAGCTGGCATTGGGTCGACACCCTGTAGCTCCGGTGAAGGCTGCCGATCTGCCGCCTGCTGACGGCGAGATATTGCGGATTGCGGAGGATCGCGGAAGCAAGCGGATTGCGGTGCTTCGTGAGCAAAGCGATCAGCAGGGGCGGGCAGGCCAGCATTCTGTTGTCCTGTCCATGCTGCCCGGCATAAAGTCTGGCCGATTGGTCAAATGCACCGCCGAGCCATGCACGGGCAAGCAGATCACCGACATCGTCTGGCGACCGGGAAGCGACGAGATCCTCTTCACCGTGTCCGAGCGTGACAGCGAACTGGAACAGTCGATTTTTCGCTGGAACGTCGTCACCGGCGATGTACTGCCGGTGGTTCGCTCGCGTGGTCAGATCACAGGAGGTGGGCGCTGGGGGGCGGAGCCATGTGCAGCCTCCGCCTCGGCCCTGGTGTGCGTCGCTGCCGAAGCAGATGTGCCACCGAGGCTGGAACGTATCGATCTGGAATCGGGAAGTCGGACGGTTCTCTTCGCTCCCAACCAGACGCTCGCTCAGGACATGAAGAAGTTTGTACGCGTTCGATTCGTCACCTGGACCGATGCGCAGGGTAGGCGTTACACCGGGCAGTTCTATCCCTCGACCGCGGGAGACGGCAGGCCACCACCCCTGTTTATCGTCTACTACCGATGTACGGGTTTTCTGCGCGGCAGCGTAGGGGACGAGTGGCCCCTTGCCACCTTTGCAGGGAGCGGCATCGCGGCACTCTGCATAAACGCTGCACCCTTGTCGGATGATGCGGTCGCGCGCTATCAGCAAGGGCTGTCGGCGGTAGAGGAGGCGGTGACGATGCTGGCGAAGCAGGGGGTCATTGATCCGACCCGCGTCGGCATGGGCGGGCTGAGCTTTGGATCCGAAGTCGCCGTATGGACCGCGATACACTCCGATCTGCTTCGCGCCATATCAGTGAGCTCGCCAGTGGTCACTCCGATGGGTAGCCTGATGATGAGCCTGGGTGGGGAGGCGGAGCACTCGCGCATGCGTCGCTATTGGCAGCTCGGAACCCTTGAGGAAACGCCGGATCACTGGCGGCAGCTGTCGCCGACCTACCATATCGAGCGGATGCGTGCTCCCGTCCTGATGCAGATGCCCGAACGGGAATTCAGGTACTCGCTGGACTTTATAGTGCCCCTCGTTCGAAGGCACCGTGCCGATGTATATGTGTTCCCCCATGAGCAGCATCAGAAGTCGCAACCTCGGCACAAGCTGGCTGTCTACCAGCGGAATCTGGACTGGTTCCGGTTCTGGCTGCTCGGCGAGGAAGACGCGGATTCGGCAAAGGCCAGCCAGTACGCCACTTGGCGACAGATGCGCCAAGGCCTGCCTGCTGTGCAGCCGCACTAGCGCTCGGTTCAGGGCTATTGGCGCTGCTGTCGAACCCAGTTCTCCAAGGCGCACAGCTGGAACAGCCGCATGAAAGACCCGTCGTCCGGGACTTGTTCGCGCTGCTCCAGTCGGCGCAATGCGTCGACGTCCACAAGGCCATGCGCTTGCAGTTGGCCGTCGGCGAGGAAGTTGGTGATCTCATGCTTCCTTCTTCGATGGAGTGCACCTAGGTAGGCAGTGAGTGTGCCTTTGCTCTTCCTCGCGATGACTTTCTGTGGAAGCAGCTCCGAGAACGCCTGCCTGGCAACAGCGCGATTCTGCCCGTCATGGAACCACATCCAGCTCGGAACGCGCAGGCACGTCTCGATGACTGGCTGCGACAGAAGCGGCATCCTGATCGGCTTGACGAAGCTGCGCAGGCCAGTGTCCTTGTAGGCCTGTGCCGTGCTGAGGTCGGCGATGCGTTGCCTATCTCCGGGAAGAGCGTAGGGCGGGTGTATCGACCAAGGATGCAACTCGGGTTCCAGGGCGTGCAACCGCGGAGAGACCAAGTAGAAGTCCGCCTTGTATTGCTGGGTCTTGTGCAGCATTTTGCGTAGCGCAAGGCGGCCTACCTTCCAATAGGTACATTGATGAAACGTGGAGAGGTCGACGATGGAGCGCAGGCCGGTACCAATTCCTGCCGCCATGAACGCGTCGGCTGCAGGTGCGGCGCTGGTGAGGTAGCCAAATACGGCGTCTCCACCAGCGCCGGAGAAGAAACTGTTCGCTTCGCAGCGCGCTGCCGATGACTGCAAGAGGCGGTCCACGGCATATTGAAGTGGCCCCACGGACGGTGAAACAAGCTCGTGAGGCACCGGGAAATCGAATGCCGCATCGTCGAATCCAAGCTCGGTCTCGAGCAATTCCACGCCCAGCATGTCGGCAACCGCCGCGGCATATTCACGCTCATCGGCGCCCGGTACCGGTGCCATCATCGTCGCACAGCTCACTTTTGCGCTCGAGCGTTTCAGGCAAGCCGCTATGATCGAGGAGTCCAGCCCGCCTGAGAGCTCTAGGAGGACCGACTGGTCGAGATCAGCCAGTGACTTGACGACCATCTCCACGCTGCTTCGTATTGCAGATGCGGCCTCGTTGCGATCCTCGTAGCGCACATCCGGGCGGACGAAGTTCCATGGATCCCAGTGGCGGGCTAGGTCGGCGCTGCCATCGCGTAGGTGCAGTGTGAGACCCGGAAGTAGCTCGCTGATTCCCGACAGCGTCGTTCGACTCGTTTTGAGGTTCGGGTAGATCAAGCGATACGCGATGGACTCATAGTCAACGTGCCGATGATAAAGACCTGCACGGGTCCCAAGTGTGACATCGGAAGTGACGAAGCCCTCGTTCGCATTCAACGTATACAGGCATGGAAGCTCGCACGCATGGGATGGGCTCCGCGTCACCGTGAGGGCACGCCAGTCGCCCGGTACAGGCTGTACAAGGATGTAGTCGCCCCAGCAGTTCGACAGGATGTAATCACGGGCTGCGGGAACGGAAGTCAGCGTAGGAAGCTGCCCCGCTTCAACGATCCGCTCGCCATCGCGGAAGTAAAGGTCGCCGATGATCGATCCGTTTTGCGACAAGTCAATGATAGGCGTGTCGCTCGATGCCAGGACGCAAGAGGCGCCGGCCTGCCATCTCGGTCGTATCCCGTTCTCCTTCAGGCGTGCCACAGGTTCGGAGTACTCCGCTTGACCCGTCTGCTCCTTCCAATCGACAAGCACGAGATAGGTGTACCGCATCAAAGCACCCTGATGGGCGAGTAGATCATGACGTTCCCCAGCGTGTCGTTCAGCACCAAATCCCCTGCCTGCACCCAGCAGTGAGCGGAGAACGGGTCGCAGGTGACACCAACTATGACGTTGACGCACAGGCGCCGTCTCTTCAGAAACTTAGCCATCGCGAGGGAATCGAGAAGACAGCGTGTACCGAGAGGTATGAGTCTTCTCGCTTCCAGAAAATTATGCGCAGCGTCCAACAGCTGTGGCTGGCTGCTTTCGGTCTCCGCTCTTCCCAGCCTGCCGTCAGCTCTGAGCTCTCGTTCGACAGTCCTCTTGATTCCAATTGTCTTCAGCTCAATCTGTGTCCAGCTAACCGTGGCGAAGACTTCGGCTAGGGTCCGGACGCTGCATGGAACAGAGGTGAAAGGTAGTTCCAGTGCGCTCAGCCGCGGCTTCTGTGTCGGCCCGCATGGATCCCTCGAGTGGGTCGATAAGTTTGTGAGAATATTTCGCTCGACAAGTAGTGCAATGTCGGCTTCAGTGCCGGCGTTGTCGAGCCAGTCCATGAAGGCACGCTCCATGCTGCCCGATAATCTGAAGTAACGATCGCCGCCCATGTCCAGGAAGATCGGGTGGCCATCGACTAGGCAGAATGAGAGATCGTCGCGGAGCGAGTAACTGGTCATCTTCGCCTTCACATAACCGAGTGCGAGGCGCACCGTATGGTGCGCCTCGCGTTTGTTACTCGGTGATTCCCGGAGTGGTGGCATGGCCCATGAACTCATTGCCAATTGGCAGTACTCCCCTGGTCTCGACACTGGCAACGCCGAGCTCGATGACGTCTTCCGGTGTGTCGTTGCGGATGTTCTCGTTCGTGTTCATCTCGATCTCCTACGTTCACGTCATGGCAGTTCCATGACGCAGGCAGCGTAGAAGTCGGAAAATTTGATTTTCAAATGATTTTTGCGCTGTCACTCGATGATTATTCCGGGAACGCGACGGCCGCCCTGCAATCCCGGGCCCCTGCTTCGACGCTTCATCGGCTGGCGGCATGGCCGCGCAGTACGCGCACCGCTGAACTCGATCGCCCGAACCTGCCGCTCGTGATCGACTCGCTGGCGCTGGTCAGCTTCGGGCTGAGCTGTACGTGAGGCTCTTCGGCGCCGGTTCTAAGGCGCTCATCCACGCATCGCCACTCAGGCCGTGAAGCAAACGGACGACGTGTAGGGGAATGCCTCTTCTTTTTGTAGGTAAATTCCTGTTCACTCGGATAGACTCCCGTTTTTGACCCACTGCCGAAGAGCACAATCATGGCCATTAATCTTGAAACGCTGTCCCCTACCGAACTCAAAGCGCTCATCGCCGATGCCCAATCGCAGATGCAGGCTGCCCATGCCAATCACGTCAAAGAGGTACGGGAAAAAATCGAGCGCCTGCTGAAAAGCAGCGGCCTCACCCTGGCCGACGTGTATCCGGCACGTGGTGGCAAGGGCGCCAAGGGGCCGAAGTCGGTAGTGGCCCCCAAGTACCGCAACCCTGCGAACGCCGCCCAGACGTGGTCGGGCCGTGGCAAGCGGCCGCTGTGGTTCGTTCAGGCGCTGAAGAAGCGCGGCACCACCGCCGAGAGCCTCCTGATCGAGGGCGCACCCAAGGCGGCTCCGGCGAAGGCCGCCAGGAAGGGCGCGGCCAGGAAAGTTGCAAAGACCGCTGCCAGGAAAGCGGCCAAGAAAACGGCCTGAGGTCCAGGCGAGCCACGTTCCGCGGCGCAGACGAAAACCTGCGCCCGGAACCCTGGCATCTTCCGGGCCCCGAAAAGCGGCTGCCTAAGGCCCGCTTGCTGGCAGGGCAGCGGCCGAAGCGGGCAACCGCCGTGGTCGCGCAAGGCGGACCCGCCGGCAGGGCACGTCGGCGAGGTCTAGTGAAGGTAGTCGCTGCCTTCGCTCAGCAGGGCCACGATGCACGGCACGAGTTGCTTGCGGCGCTCGTGATAGTCGTGCAGTGCGGATTTCAGGGTCCGCATGTCGCGAGCCTGCCAGTGCCGGTTCAGCTCCGTAAGCTCTTCGAAGCGGTTCCCGAACAACCCTTGCGCGGCCCGGCGTATCGGCGCCAGCCGGTCGTTGGCCTGCTTCACGGCATGGTGCAGGAACCCTTGGGCTGTCGCGCGGGCGATGGCGTCGAACAGTTGCCAGGTCAGCTTGACCAGGTCGTCGTCGGCGGAGGCAAGCTCCAGCAGCTCTGTCTTCCGGGCCGTCGGCGCCACGCCGATGTCGCATGCCATCGACAACAGGCGCTCCATCCAGTCATAGAGATCGCGCATGGCGACTTCGGTGAGCAGCGGAACGTGCAGCCCACTGCGGGCATGATCGACCAGCAGCGCTTCGCCGACCAGCCGGTAAAGGGCGAATCGGACGGGCGTGGGGCTGGTGTTGAACTCCGCGGCAATCACGGCTGGATCGATCCGCTGCCCGGGGGCATAGCGCCCCGACCGCAGGGCGCATTTGACTTGTCCGTACACGAACACGCTCTTGGAGTGGATCGCATCCATAGCTGAACTCCCTGTCTGCGAATGCCTCCCGGGCGGGGTGGTACAAGGATTTGGCGTCACGCAAAGGGTCGGATTTTCGGCCCGTTCGTTGGCTGTTTCGCATTGCGTCTTTATGACGGCCCGTGAAATCGCACGCTTGTACGTCGCAGTGTGTGACGTGCGTCACAGAATTTGAGAAATCCTTGGCGCCGCTTTGCTGCCAAGTAGGCCCTCCCTCGCCTCCCATCGTCGGGGCGTGGCGATCCTGTTTTGTGCCGCCAGCCTGCCGGAGCTTGCGAGCGTCATCGCGCGTCAGCGTCGAGAAAGATCGCCACCACGCGCTTGCCTGGTGCTTTCGGAAAAGGGTTGCCAGCCAGCACCTGGGCCATCCCGGCGGTGCTGCGTATCGGCACGCCGACCGGTTTGCCGGCATAGTCGTGCAGTTGCTGTTCCAGCTTTTTCTCACCGCGGATTCGCCGAGCTTGCTGGTGAGGCGTGCGTTGCCGTTGACGATGCAGGTGTGCACGTCCGCGAAGCCGATGGTTTAGTACAGGGTCTTGAGTTCGCTCATCGGCAGTTTGCCGGCACCACCGACATTGACGGCCCGAAGCAGGGCTATGCCATGGGTCATCGCAGCATCCCGCTGGCGGAGCCAGCGCCTCGCTTCGGGCTCGCGCGCCGGTGAATCGAGCGGCCGAGGGCGACGGTGGCGGCCGATCCGGGGCAACTGCCTCCCTGTCCGCTCCCTTTGTACTTCGCTCGTTTACTTGGCAGTCCTGCTTGCCGGCTGTGCCTTCACGTAGTAGTCGAGCCATTCCAGGGAGCGCTGCCAGGAGTCGCGGATATTGGCTTTGGCCTGCAGGTTGTGCCCCTCTCCCCAATATTGCGCAAGCTGCACGGGAACGCCCTGCCGATCCAGAGCGACATAGAGCTTGCGCACCGAAGTAGGCACCGTGTCGAACTCGCCGTAAGTGAGAAGCAAGGGTGTTCGAGCGGACTTTATTTGGAAATACGGACTGTTGCGCAAGTAGCGATCGAGCTGTTCGTGCGGAGGGCCCTTCATGTCCAGCGCCATGCCTTCTGTTTCGAGGTATAGCGGCCCGCGCAGCCTCATCAGGCTTGGCGCACATTCACTAAGGGCTTCGGATGGATAGGGGGTCTGCGCCAGATCGATCAAATCCGGAAAGGCTGCCGATACCACAATCGCCCGGAAGCGGTCGGTTTTGACCTCCAGTGCGAGACCCAGGTAACCGCCGAATGAGTGGCCGACGAATCCGACTTTCTGCGGGTCGGCATAACCTTGCCTAATGGCGCCATCCAAGGCGCTGAGAGCTGTGTCCGCGAAATGCTGGAGCGGCTCGTCCGTGGCCTGGTCGCCGTAGGGGATCGTTGGCTCGATCACCACATAGCCGGCAGCCGCCAGCAAATTTTGGTGGTAGAGATGGAAATTGTTGAGTGAGTTCTTTCGGGTCCCATTGACCACGGTCCCGGGATAACCCAGCACTACGGCGGGAGATGACCGTCCTTCGACGTGATCGTCCGGAAGCCACAGGCGACCGGCTACGGATTGGCCCGAACGTAGCGTGTAGTGGAATATGCGCTGCCTGGCTGGACGGATCGCCCCAAGATGCTTGTTCCATTCAAGCTGCTTCCACGATCCGTCTCTCCCGACCCAAAGATACGTTCCATTGTTTCGTGCTTCCGTAAACACGTAAGCGCGATCGTCGCCCACGATCGCGGTCAGCACTGCCTCGCGTGAGGGCTTCGCTATGGGAGTGGCGCGGGTTTCCGGGAGACGAAGGTCGACATGCAGGTAGTCTTCGCCCCGGGCGATGGCAAGGCCTGCGCTCGAAGGGTCCCCGGGCTTCGGCAACGCCATTTCGCCTTGCAACGGTAGCGAGAGCTCGATACGCCCTTCACGATCCAGTACCTGAAGCTGTTGCTCGACAACAACGGCGACCCGGTTGTCGGGAGTACGCAGCACGCGCCCCGGGACCCGAAACCCCCAGGCTCCGGATCTCCGGGAAATCATGTCGCTTGCGGCAAACGGACTTCGACTGGCCAGGTACTGCACTTGCCCGCCGTTGAGGGACAACAGTTCGGCAAGCACTTCGGCATCGAGCGTGGATTCAGCCTCGACACGTTGCACCTGCATGTCGGGCACCGTAATGCTTGCCACGAAGTTGCGTTCCGGTCCCAGGTAGACCGGCACCGTCATGAGGCGGCTATTGATTGCCCAGCGGGGGAATCGCCTTGGAGAAACGAAGTTGAAACCGTTTACGCCGGGTACGGCGCCAAGGTCTTTCCGCGCAGCAAGGTCCACCATGTGGAGTTCCGTCTCGACGTGTGCATCCATGTGCGTCTGGTTGTATTCGAGGACCGATGCCTGGAGTCCGGCTGTGCCAGGTGGCTTCGGCGCCGTCGCAACGATTGCTGCTGCGAACCCTCGGTCAGGCGACAACGACACTGCGCGCACCGCACCGGCAAGCAATTCCGTGATGTGGCCGGACTCGATATCCACGAGCGCCAGAACATCCTCGACGCCACAGACCGAAGGCTTGCGGGAGTCCCATACCGTTGCGGACGCCCGACCCTCGCGCAGGTCTGCCCATCGCTCATTCCATATCTTGTCCGGCCTGCCCGCCGGGTAGCTCCGGTCGCTGCGCGACGGCCCACCGACCTGGAGTTGCATCAGCAGCGTGTGGTTGTCGACCCATCCAGCCCACTCCCGCGCAACGGGCGAATCGGACCTGCCGAAGTTCACCTGGAAGTCGACATTCCGAGGGGCAACGGCAGCGAGGCTTCCGGTCGAGCGTTTCCAGACGACCGGCACCATGTCGATTCCATCACCATGAAGGAATGCCAGGCTTTGGCTGTCGGGAGACCAGATGGGGCTCCACGCCGCTCGCGCGTCGTTCGAGCCATCCGTCAGGCGCGTGCTCCGGCCGGTCGCCACATCGATCAGCCAAATATCCTGCCGCTCGGCATCAAGCGTTTGTACTTCCACGTTGCGCGGGCGAGATACCTCGACGGCGAGCAGCGCGCCGTCGGGAGATGGCCGAACAGCGCCGAGTTCCGTCAGCTTCAGGAAGTCCTCGAGAACCGGAGGACGGAGTAGACCGCTCGCGCTCCTGCCCGACACTGCGCCGACGGCAGCACCACTCTTCTGTGCGCATGCTTCCGCCCCGGTGAGCGCCAGCAACAGCGCCGCTGAGCCGAGTAGCACCCGCGAAGCCAGCTTCGGATCCCATGCTGGCATCCATGCAATCTTCATCATCGTTTTCTCGCAAGCGCGTTCACGTGGCATGGATTGGGCAAGGGCACGGCCCGCCGCACCGCTTTCCCGGGACGGTCTGTCATGACCGGCATTCCGCCCGTCATGTCCGCCGTGGACGCTGGTGGCGAGGGACGAAGTCGCGCAAGCCGGGACTGGCCCTGCGCTTCAGGCGGTGTTGCGGGTCGAGTCACCTGCCCGGACGATGCGCCGGTATCACCAGTGCTTGGATATCGCGATGCTCAGATAGCGGCCGATCGCCGAATAATTTGTCGAGTCGTAGCGAAAGGCCGTGGCCGAAGTGGGCGTGTACGACGGCGGCGCCCGATCGAGCAGATTCTGCGCCGACAGCTCGAACACCAGGCCGGACAACGCATCGTCGCGTTCCCCGGTGGCATAGCGCAGGGTGGCATCGAAGGTAGTGAACGAGGCCGACCTCACGCCATTCAATGTGTTGGTCACGCCACCGGCGTAGTTGGCGAAGGTCGAGGCGCTGAAGCCGCCGTGATTCCAGACCGTACCGATGCGAGCGGTGACCTTCGGCGGGTTGAACAGGGTGCCCGCCAGGTCAAAGGCAGCCTGGTTCGAGCTGGTCTGTTGCCGGCTGTGCAGCCAATTGGCCGAGCCGCGGATCGTCAACCGGCCGGCACCAAGATCGAACCGGTACGAACCCGACAGATCGAGGCCCTTGATCCGTTGCCGCGCTGCGTTTGTGTACAGGTCGTTGGCGATCGCAACCACCTTGCTCGCATCGTAGGCGGCGCCGGCATAGTTGTAGAACGCGGAAGTCGTTGCGAGGATATTCGCCTGCTTCGCGGCCGTCGGGGAATAATCGATGAACTTGGCGTAAGCAGGGCTGCCAAGGGCCTGGGACAAATTGGGAAGAGGCTGCACTACGCGGTCGGTATAGTTGATGTCGAACCAGGTCAACTCCGTTTCCAGGTCGGGCAATGCCGCGGGGTGAAATGCCAGCGACGCGCTCCAGGTCTCTGCCCGTTCGGGCTTCAAGTCGGGGTTGCCGCCGTAGGGCATCAATACCGTGGCGTCGGCGGCATATCCGGTGCCGCCGAAGTAGCTCGCAGTGTAGAGATAGGTGGATTGGGCCTGGCCTTGCTGCAACAGCGTAGGCGCCTTGAAGGACTTGCCCCAGGATGCCTTCAGGGTGAAATCGTCGTGGGGGCCGTAGATCAGGCCGACTTTGGGAGTAGTGACACCGTCGAAGCTGTCATAGTCCTCACCGCGCACCGCAGCGCTCAGTTCCAGCCTCTTCACGCCGCGCATGTCCTGATCCGGGCCGATCAGGGGCAGGTTGATTTCAGCATAGGCAAAGCGACTGTTGTTATCTCCACTTGCACTGGTACTCCCGGTTGTCAGGCTGCGCTGCACGAACTCGTTCGACCTGTAACCGGCACCGACGGCGAGCCGCGCATCGCCACCGGCCAGGGTAAACAACGGACCTTCGGCGCCCACCTCGTACGTGCGGCTCTTGTTGCCGTAGAAGGTTCCACCCGACGACACCTTTGTCGGCAGCACCGTCGATGTGGAGTAGTCGGTCTTTTCCTCGCCCCAGCTTCCCCCGATCGACAGCGTCCAGTCGCTAGGCAGCAGGACCTCGATGTTGGGTGACAGCAGAGATGTCGTGGTTTCGGGCGCGGCGATGGCGTAGAGGCCGGAGAATCCTTGATAGACGGTTCCACTGCGTTCCGTCCTGAGCGCATCCAGGCGCAACTCCACGACATCGCCAAGCGACTGGTGGGCGCTGAGCAGGCCACTGTGCAGGTCATTGCCCGAGTAAATCGTGTAGGGGTCGTACATGTTCTGGGTGTAGTCGCGCTGATCGGCGTAGATGGGATCGGCG
This sequence comes from Rhodanobacter sp. KK11, assembly GCF_033345435.1. Lineage (NCBI taxonomy): Bacteria > Pseudomonadati > Pseudomonadota > Gammaproteobacteria > Lysobacterales > Rhodanobacteraceae > Rhodanobacter > Rhodanobacter sp. KK11. The sequence continues at coordinate 339,559 of NZ_JAWPMI010000005.1, read as the reverse complement.
GAGACATCCTTGTAAGTCGCGATCAGGCCGCCAGTGGACCAGGTCGTGCCCGCGGTGAGGTTGTATTCGTGCGTGCTCAGCCCACCATCGGTCGTGTCACCGTAACGCACCCCTATCGCCACTCCGTCGAAGTCGCGCTTGAGGATCACGTTGCCAACACCGCCGACTGCATCGGAACCGTAGATCGCGGAAGCCCCGTCCGGGACGATTTCGAGGCGCTCCACGGCTTCGACCGGGATCGCACTGATATCGACAGCCTGCACGAAGCCGCCGTACGACAGGCGCCGGCCGTTGAGCAGCGTCAAGGTTGCGTCCGGACCCAGGCCGCGCAGGTTCAGGCTCGAGCCTCCGGCGAGGTTCTGGTTGGCAAGGCTGCCGGCGGAACCGTTGACGACCCCCGGATTCTGTCCACCCGAGAAGTTTTGCGGGATGCTGCGGATCACCTCGCCCAAGTCGTGAAAGCCTTCTTCCTGAATCCGCTTGGACCCAATGGCGATGACCGGCGACGGCGTCTCGCCGCCACGAATGCGCGTACCGGTGACGGTGACGGTATCGAGCGTCTTGCCCTCGGCCACTTGTTGCGAAGTGCCTTGGTCGGTGCCGGTCGAGGGCGTTTCATTTCCTATCGATATCGTGCCCTCATTGATCCTCCGGATGGTCAGTCCCGTGCCTTCCAGCATGGCCTGCAGGCCATCGACAGCGGTATAGGTGCCTTCCAGCGGATGTGTCGTGATGCCCGCCACCAGATCCCGGGAGAACACCAGGGTGATGTCGGCCTGCTCGGCGAACGCATTGAGTGCCGAAGCAGCGGCTTGTGCCGGCACATCGAAGCTCTTCCTGTCGGCGGCCTCCTGTGCGTGGGCATTCGACACCGCGCCACCGATGCCCATGGCGACGGCAAGTGCATTGCAAAGGATGTGGCGGCGGAAGTGGTTCATCGCAGAATGGCCTCGCATGGTTGCATTCTCTCCCCGGAGATGGACTCAGATTCCCGGCGTTGCCACCGGCTTGTCCTGAAGACGGGCCTGCGCCGGATTTCCGCTACACCGGCGCGAGTCGCCCTGCCGGCCTTCTGGTCCAGGCCCGTTCGGTACGGTGGGCGACGCAAGCCTGCAAGACGCCAGTGGGCAGATCAGATACGTCCCATCCACCGCCTGCCGATATCCCAGCGCGGTGCCGTGCAGCAACCGGGTGAGTCCGTCACCCACGCTGAAGCTGCCTTTCAAGGGGCGGGTACGTTCCCCGTCCACCAGGTCATAGGAAAAGATCAGCGTGACGTCGGCCTGCTTCGCGAACTCGTTCAGTGCGGAGGCCGCCGGCTGAGCCGGGATGTCGAAGGGCTTCTTCCCCTTGGCGTCGGCTGCGACGCACCCAGACATGTTGAGCAGGCAGAGCACGAGTGCCGGCAACAGGAGCCCGTGCGAAAATCCAATGGTGTTTCCCATTCGATCTGCTTATCGAGGTGACGACGCAGTTGCGCCTTGTCACTGATAGACGGGTCTGGGCCTGGTTTCCGCTATTCCCATGCCGAAACACTTGCCCTTGTCTCAACCCTGTTCCGCAGTCGAAGGGGCGACTACTGGTGCGTCGATGGTGCAGGCGCACGTGCGTGGATGTAGACCAGATGGTCCGACGTGCGGCGCACCGTGACCGGGAATGCATGGGTAAGTGCCTGCAGGAACCCATCGACATCGCCCGTACGGAAACGCCCGCCCACGCGCAGGTTGTAGATGCTGGCGTCGGCCACGACCAGCCGCGTGTCGGTGTAGCGGTTCAATTCCGCGATGGCCTGCACCAATGGTTCGCCGTCGAAGACGATGGCGCCCTCGTGCCATGCCAGGGTGTTGGATACGGCCGTCGGCGGGATCCTGGCCACCGGCGACGCAGCCGCCGCTTCGAAGCGCTGGCCGGCCACCAGCTCGCTACGCGCGGGCGCGATGACCATCGGTGATGCACCGGCAACGACATTTACCGGCATTCCGGACTGCGGCGTCACCTCCACCTTTCCTTCGGTGACGATGACTTCCACATCGCGCGCGTCGCGCATGCGCACGTTGAATTCGGTGCCTACTGCACGCACCACGATGTCCCCGGCATGCACCAGGAACGGGCGCTCGGGGTTCTTCGCCACGTTGAACGAGGCCTCGCCCTTTTTCAGGTAGACCGCGCGCTGCCCCCTGGTGAAACGCGTCTCCAGGATGGTGTTGGTGTTGAGCTGCACCACCGAGCCGTCGGCCAGCGTCATGCTGCGCTGCTGGCCCACCGCGGTGGCCAGGGTCTGCGATTCGTTGCCGCGCTGGTACCAGAAGAAGCTGCCGGCGATGAGCGCCAGCGACGCGGCCATCGCCAGCGGCGCCCACCGACGCAAGCGGCCACGCACCGGCTTTGCAGCCTTGGCGTGCAGTCGCCGTTCCTCGGCCACGAAGGTGGCAACCTTCTCGTCGCGCTTGGCCTCGGCCAGTTCGTCCAGCGATCGCCACACGCCGCCCAGCTCCTCGAACGCGCGACGATGGCGCGGGTCGCGCCGCAGCCATTGCTCGAACTCGCTGCGTACCTGGGAAGCGACGTCCTCGTCATCCAGCCGCCACACCCAGGCGGCGGCCTCCTCTTCCAGTTCGGCCAGGCTGCGAAATTTCAGTACGTCGCTCATCGGTTGCCCCCTTCATCCGTGAGTTCGCGCACGTTGCGTCCCTCATCCACCGATACGGCTTCGCCCGACTGATCGTGGTCGCGCAGGTGGTCCCGGCACCGCACCAAGCCCTTGGCGACATGTTTCTCGATGGTGCTCTGTGAGATGCCAAGCACCGCGCTGATCTCCGCTTGCGACAATTTGTAGACCTTCCGCAGCACGAATACGCGGCGGCAGATCGGCGGCAGGCTGTCTACTGCCGAGCAGAACGCCTCGAACCGGCGGCGCGCATCCAACTGCTGTTCGAGTTGGGGGTTGCTTGAAGAGACGCCGAGCGCGTCGAAATCCGCCACTGCATCGGTGGCGCGGCTGACCCGGCGGCGCCCCAGCTCCACCGCCAGGTTGTGGGCGATGGTGATCAGCAGCGCCTTGGGCGATTCGACCGTGGTGTAATCCTGGATGCCGTAGATGCGCAGATACGTATCCTGGATGACGTCCTCGATGTCTTCGTCGGAGTTCAGGTACTTGCGCAGATACCGCTGCAGCATCTGCCGGTGGCTGAACACCTGGTTGAGGAACCATTCGTGGCGATCGGTCGACATGGCGAGAGCGGCGGCTGACAGACAGCTGTCGCGCCATGGAACCGTGCCGGCGCCCCGGTGTAAAGCAAAAACGCACCTGCAAGCGCCTGTTTTTGCGAATGCGCTGCAGGAGTGGCGGAAATGCTCCGGCCACCCGTCTCTATGGGGTTTTGCCGTGTCGATTTCGCACGATCCGCCGCCGTCCGGCGTCGGTTCGGCCATGCAGGCACTCGGTCGTGCGGCGCATACCGTGACACGGCGACTGAGCTTCCCCCGCAGTCGCGGCCTTGCTGCTGTCCAGACGCTCATCGGTCATCGCGGATGCCGTCCAGGTGTGCGTCATGCGACGCCAGGGTAGGGATTCACGCGGCATCACGTGGCGTGTGCGGCAGGTGCATCGGCCGCGGCGCATGGCCCGGGCGCTTTTGCGGTACCTTGGAGGCGCGCATGGCGTGGTCTCCTCCGGCTTCGTGACCGGTGGAGGATGGCCACATCATGCACACGCTGCTTCCCCCGTCGGCGCGCAGCCGTCGACAGGATGAGGGAAGTCCGCGAGGAAACCTCGGCCGCCATCCAGTCCCGGCGGCGAGTCGAATCAACAGGGGGAGGGGCTCATGGGGAATGGCTTGTCGGCGACCATGTCGCGAATGCTGGCGTGGGGAGTGTTGAGCCTTGCCTTCGCCGTGCCGATGGCATGGGCAACGGGCACGGACGAGGCTATGCACGCCCCGGCGCAAAGCCGGGCGGATCCGGCGGTGTGGGGCGTTTATGCGCGACTGCTCGACCAACGCTGGAGCGCCGTGGACGGCGGCACGATCCTGTTCCAGTGGTCCAGGCCCGGGCAGGAGATGGTCGAGACCATGGTCGGGTCGTCGCTGGCGCCCAAGCGGATCGAGCGCGGCAGCAAGCCGGGCGAGTTGTATTACGCGGACAGCTCGACGGGGTTGAAATTCCGGTATGTCGGCGCCGTGCAACCGGATGGCTCGGTATTGTTCGAGCATCAGGGCATCATGAAGACCGCGTTCCGGGTGTTGATCAACGCCGACGGCCTGATGGAACACCAGTGGGTGAAGGTGAAAGACGGCCAGGTCACCGTGCGTGACCGCTATACGCGGCAGTACCGCAACGTGGGCGCCGAATCCCCGGCCCGGGTGGCTGCCACCCCGGTCGAAGGTACGTCGCCGGATTCCGCCACGACACTGACCGCCGGCCCTCTCGTCCATACCTCCGCAGCCGTCGTGGCGGCCTCGCCCGATACCCTGCAGGCGACCTTCGGCGATCTGGTCCGCTATGCGGGCCAGCGCCTGGTCGGCCGAACCATGCAGCTCGAGATCCAGTGGCTGGGGGACGATGCGCTTGCCATCCAGTTCTACGGTGCGAGCGGCAATCCGTGGCGTCGATATGTCGTGCGCCGTTCGCCGAACAAGCCCGGGGCCCTGGTCCTCGCCGAAAGTCCCTTCGGCAATGCCCGCATGCACGCGCAGCGCAATGCCGATGGCTCGCTGTTTGTCGACTCCCAGGAAGATTGGTTCCATGGCTGGCGCTACACCTATCTGTTCCAGGCGACGCCCGACGGCTTGATGGCCACTTTCAACAATGAGTTCAAGAATGGCCTGCGTCTCACCCTCAGCAGCATGGGCGGGACCACTAATGAAAAGACCCTCTACAAGCCCTATACCGAGGAAGCTGCGGTGGAGGCGGCGGTGGCCGCCCGCATGAAGGCCCACAACGACCGCATTGCCGCCGAGAACCAGCGGCGTGAGCAGCAACTGCACGACGCGCGTGTTGCCGCGGCCTTCAGCGGCCTGGTGCAGGGCATGTCGCAAGGAATGGACAGCCACGCGCAGGCCCGGGAGGCGCAGCAGGCTTTCCTCGACGAGACGGCGGTTCGCGCACAGGTCATTGCCGAGATGCGCCAGGAACAACGGCTGGAGCAGGCGGGCGCAGGGCGCGACGCCGCGACGGCGCCGCAGCCGGCGAGCGAGACCGGCCGACCTGTTGCGGACGGGCGGGCCGCCAGCGGCGAGTCCGCCGTGAAGAACGACACCCCCGCAGCGTCAGCGGGCGCTGCCATCGTGGTGGCCGGGCAGCCTGGAGCGCCGTCCGCGGTAGCCAGGCCGGCCAGCAACACCTGGACCCCGCATGCGCTGTGCATGTACATAGGCCCGACCCGGAAGCACGAAGACGAGACCACGGCCACGATCTATTTCTCCCGGGTCACCCGCTTCGAAGTGGAGGGCCCTTTTCCCCAGGGCGCCGTGGAGAACAACTTCGTCGCCGACCTGCGTGCGAGATACGGCGATGCGGGGTTGGGCTCGCCGGTCTGCCACGTGGGCACCGAGGCAGAGATGGCCGAGGCGCGGCGCCATCAGGACACTGTTCGCCCCAGGTATCAAAAGGAAAGCACGGGCATCGCGCTGCGATTGTGAGCTCGGGGGCGAAGCAAAAGGTGCCAGGGGACAATTTGCTGCGGACTTCTCATAAGGCCCGTGCCGCTCATGACCGGGGATATATGGCTTAACGCGCCAGCGCCTCTTCCACCGCGCTGAACGCCGACTTCCCGCCCGACCGCTCGTCCGGCATGCCGGTGGCGAACCAGACCACGCCGGTGCCACGCTTGCGATCCACCCACAGCCCCGCCTGCAATCCATACGCGGAGCCGGAGTGGCCTACGCGCGCCACGCCGTCGCCGAACGGGTCGTCGCGGCAGCCTTTGACCGGCGTGGCCAGCGTCTGCACGGCGAGGCCGTAGCGGCAGAAGAAACCGGCGTCGTCGCCGCCGGTGTCTTCCTCCCAGGTCAGGCCGTTGCCAGGGCGGTATTGCCACTCGGGGCCGACCATCGCCTGGATGGAGCCGGGTTCGAGCAGGCGCTGGCCGTCGAGGCTGCCGTCGCCGAGCAGCAGCTGGCCGATGCGCGCCAGGCCCCTGGCGGAAATGCGCAGGCCGCCCTGCGGCGAGAACAGCGCGCCGTTCTCGCCGGCGCGCCAGTGCGACAGTTCGCAGCTGCCGTCGCTGGCCGGGGTCACCGGGCAGGCGGGCTTGCGGCCGTGGTTGTCGTCCTTCACCGGCTTGCCGTCGGCGTCGTACAGCACCACCGCGCGGGCGGCGGCCGCGTCGCTGCACAGCGCCCAGTTGAAGCAGGCGTCGAGGCCCAGCGGGCGCAGCACCAGGCGCGCCATCAACCGGTCGAAGCGCTCGCCGGTGGCACGCTCCATGATCTGCGCCACCAGCGGGAAGTTGAGGTTGGCGTAGCGGAAGTAGCTGCCCGGCGCGTGCTTCGCGTCCCAGGCGCGCGGGTCCTCGAGGATCTCGCGCAGCTCGCCGCCCAGCGGCGTCTGCCAGTAGCCGGCGGCGTCGGTGAGGCTGGAGCGATGCGACAGCAGCAGGCGCAGGGTGATCGGCACCTGCGGGAAGGCCGGGTTGCGCAGCCGCCAGCCGAGCAGGGTGGATGCGTCCGCATCCAGGTCGAGCTTGCCCGCTTCCGCCAATCGCATCACGCCCAGCGCGGTGACCAGCTTGGAGATCGAGGCGATGCGCACCGGGTCGTCGGCGCTGACCTCGCGGCCGGTGGCCTGGTCGGCATGGCCGTGCGCGCGGATGGCGGTGACGCCGTCGCGGTCGAAGGCGACGCGCACCGTGGCGACGGGCTCGCCGGCCCACGCGTCGGCGCTCAGCAGCAGCAACAGGCAGACGATCCAGCGCAGGGGCATGGCCCGCTCCGTTCGCGGCAACAGGAAATGAAGGGGGATTAAGGCATACCGGGGCGGCGATGGGAACCCGGCGGCCATCCAGCGGCCGGTCGGCTGCGAGTATGCTGGCGGCTTCGCCGTGGGCCGCCGGGCCCGCGGAACTTCCAAAGCCTTGCCATCGGATGCCTCCCATGAACCTGCATCGTTCCCTGTTTGTCGCCGCGCTGGCCGCCGCCGGCCTTTCTTTCGCCCCCGTGACGCCGGCGCAGACCGCCGCCGCACCCGCCAGCCATGCGCTCGAGGGCAATCCGGTGCCGGGCGTGTGCATGCTTTCGCGCGAGGCGGTGTTCGCGCAGTCCAAGGTAGGGCAGGCGGCGAGCGAGCGGCTGAAGCAGTTGGCGACGCAGCAGCAGTCGGTGCTGGAGAACCAGCGCAAGCCGCTGGATGCCGAGATCCAGGCTTTCCAGCAGAAAGCCGCGTCGCTCACCGAAGCGCAGCGCCAGCAGCAGGGCCAGGCCCTGCAGCAGCGCATGCAGGCCTACCAGGCGCAGGTGAACCAGGTCGGTGAGCGCATCCAGCTCACCCGCGGCAAGGTCATGGCGCAGATCGGCGAGCAGGCGCAGCCGGTCATCGCCAGCTCCTACGCCAGCCATCACTGCGGCCTGCTGCTGAACCGCGACGCGGTGCTCGGCGGCAACACCAGCAACGACCTCACCGGCGAGGTGGTGCGCGGCCTGGACGGCAAGATCACCACGCTCAACTTCAACCTCGAGCCGGCGCCGGCAAATACCGGCAAGTAAGCCGCAGACAGGGCACCCGCTGGCCGGTCGCTTTCCGGGCGACGCCGGCCCGCGGCCGTCGCAGGAAAACCGGGTAGGCATCGTTGCGGCGGCGTTGGCCGCCCCGTGTTTGTCCGGACGTATACTGGTGCCCGCTGTGCCACGGCCGCGACAGCCGCCCGCTCCGGCCGCACGAACCGTCGCGGGAGAGCCGCCATGAAAACTTCCCCGTTGCTGCGCCTGCTGTGCCTGGCCTGCCTTGCGTTCGCCGCCGCCGTCGTGCAGGCCGCGACCACGCCGGACGCCGTCAGCGTGCGCTACAAGGACCCGCAGCATTTCACCGAAGCCACGCGCAGCCGCGGCGTGCACCTGGTCAACCCCGACGCGTACCTGGCGCCGCTCAAGGCGTACATCGTGCAGCGCGCCGCGCGCATCCTGGCGCCGGGCCAGCGGCTGGAGATCGAGGTGACCGACGTGGTCCGCGCCGGCGCCTACGAACCCTGGCGCGGCCCCGACTTCAACGACGTGCGCATCGTCAAGGACATCTATCCGCCGCGCATCGACCTCGACTTCACCCTGTACGGCACCGACGGCAAGGTGTTGCGCCAGGGCCAGCGCAAGCTGCGCAACGCGGCCTTCCTCAGCAGCAGCTCGCCGGTCGACCAGGACTCGCTGCGCTACGAGAAATCCCTGATCGATCGGTGGCTGCGCCGCGGCGTGGACAATCTCTAGACGATCGCCTTCGCGGACCGCGAGTTCCGGATTTCCGCTACGTCGCTGGCACCTGCGCCATGCCAGCGTGATCCCCCACGTGTCGACAGGAGACCCCATGGATCCCGAGTTCTGGTTGCAGCGCTGGCGCGAAGGCCGCACCGGTTTCCACCAGGCGGCGCCGACGCCGCTGCTGCTTCGGCACTGGCCGGCGCTGGCGCTGGCGCCGGGCAGCCGGGTGTTCGTGCCGCTGGCCGGCAAGTCGCTGGACCTGCTGTGGCTGGCCGGGCAGGGGCATCGCGTGCTGGGGGTGGAGCTGTCGCCGCTGGCGGTGGCGCAGTTCTTCGACGAACACGGCCTGACGCCGCAGGTGCACGCCTCGCGCTACGGCATCCACCACGTGGCCGGCGAGATCGAGCTGGTCTGCGGCGACGTGTTCGAGCTGGATGCGGCGGCTCTGGCCGATTGCGCGGCGGTGTACGACCGCGCCGCGCTGATCGCCTTGCCGGCGGACCTGCGCGGTCGCTACGTGCGCGAACTCTACGCGCGGCTGCCGGCCGGCTGCCGCGGCCTGCTGGTCACGCTGGAATATCCGCCGCACGAGAAGCAGGGCCCGCCGTTCGCGGTGCCGGAAGCCGAGGTGCGCGAGCTGTATGACCGCGACTGGACGGTGACGACGCTGGAGCGCGCCGACATCCTCGCGCAGCAGCCGGGCTTCGCTGCCGAAGGGGTGAGCGCGCTGGAGACAGTGGCGTACCGGCTTGCGAAGCGATAAGCCCGGCGTGCTCCGCGCGTCCGGGGCGACGCCATGCCGGCGGCGGTTCCGCCGCGCGAAAGTGCGATCGGGTTCCTTTTTCCGGCAGCACGGGCCTGCGCCCAGCGGCGGGCAGGCCGAAACGGTGTCAGGATGCTTGCCGGTCCGGCCTTGCCGGACACGCCGGCTTGCGCCCGCGGGAGACGCAGCGGGCAGACGGGACGGCCGCGTTTGCGCGAGTCGACGCGGCCCCCGGTTTCGCTGCACTCTTCGCGGGCCCGCCATGCGCAAGCCAGGGGGCTTCGTGATCGTGAGGTTGTCGCCAGTGAACTGCAATGCGGACGATGGGATCGGCGTGCGCCATGGATGAGCGCAATGGGGTTCCCGGCTGGCTGGCGATCGCGTCCTTCGTGTCGATTACCGTGCTGGCCCTGTGGGCGCTGGCGCCGCCGCGCGTGCACTTTGCGGTGGAGGGCGGCGTCGTGCTGGCGCCGCCGCCGCCGCAGGCCGCGGTCAGGCTGTGGCTGAGCACCGCCGATCGCCGGCTGCGCCTGGCGCGGCAGCCCGATATCGAGGCGGGCGCCGGCGATCCGTCGCCCGCCGACGTGGTCATCGACGTCGAGCGCAAGTACCAGTCCATCGTCGGCTTCGGCGCGGCGCTGACCGACTCGTCGGCGTGGCTGCTGCAGCACCGGCTGGGCGCGCCGCAGCGCGCCGCGTTGCTGCGCGAGCTGTTCGGCCCGCCGCCCGGGCTCAACTTCAGCATGACGCGGCTGACCATCGGCGCCTCGGATTTCTCGCTGCAGCCGTACACGCTGGACGACCTGCCCGCCGGCGACACCGATCCGCAGCTGCTGCATTTCAATGTCGCCGCGAACCTGCCGGAGCTGATACCCACCGTGCGCGAGGTGCTGGCGATCAACCCGCAGCTGCGCATCATCGCCTCGCCGTGGAGCGCGCCGGCGTGGATGAAGACCAGCGCGAACCTGATCGGCGGCAGCCTGCTGGAGTCATTCGAAAGCACCTACGCGGACTACCTGGCCAAGTACGTCGACGCCTACCGCGGCTACGGCATCCCGATCTTCGCGCTGACCGTGCAGAACGAACCGGCCTTCGTGCCGCTGACCTACCCGGGCATGGAGCTGTCCGCGGCCGCGCGCTCGCGCATCATCGCGCAGTACCTCGGCCCGGCGCTGGCGCAACGCAGCCCGAAGACGCTCATCCTCGGCTGGGACCACAACTGGGACCAGCCGGACCAGCCGCTGGGCGTGCTGGCCGATCCCGACGTGGCGCGCTACGTCGACGGCGTCGCCTGGCACTGCTACAGCGGCAGCCCGTATGCGCAGGGCCAGGTGCACCGCGCGTTTCCGGACAAGGACGCCTATATCACCGAGTGTTCCGGCGGCGACTGGGAGTCGGCCAGGAACGGCGAGCTGCTGTGGTTCACCCGCGACCTGATGCTGGTCGGTCTGCGCCAGTGGGCGCGCGGCATCGTGTACTGGAACGTGGCGCTGGACGAGCAGCATGGCCCGCATTTCGGCGGCTGCGACCTGTGCAAGGGCGTGGTCACGATCGACTCGCGCACCGGCGAGGTGAGCCGCAACGACGAGTACTACGCGTTCGCGCACTTCAGCCGTTTCGTACTGCCCGGTGCCGTGCGGGTGCGCTCCACCGACACCAGCAAGGGCGTTGCCAACGTGGCGTTCCAGAATGCCGCCGGCGGCTCGGTGGTGCTGGTGATGGTCAACGGCGACGCGCAGCCGCGCCGCGTCACCGTGGCGCAGGGCCAGACCCGCTTCGCTTACACCCTGCCGGCGCAAAGCGTGGCCACCTTCGAATGGCGGCTGGCCGGCGCGCGTCCGCCTGTGGCGGCGCCGCCGTCGCCGACCACTGCCGCCACGGCCGCCACGGCCGCGCGCGACGCCGGCGGCTGAGCCCGGTGCTACAGTGCTGCGTTCCCTTGCCACAGCGAAGCGAGCAGCACGATGACCAGCCAGGCCTTCTACCCCATCGGCACACCCGGACGTCCCTGGGGCGACGCGGAGGTGGCGGCCTGGCGCTCGCGGCAACGCGTGCAGCGCAGCTACGCGAAGCAGGTGGCGAGCGTGATCGAGGCCTTGCGCGCGCGCTTCGACGTATCGGAATACGGCCGCCTCGACTATCCCTCCGGCGGCTATCCGCTGTTCGCGATCAGCAGCCGCGGCTGGCGCGACGAGCTGCCCGTCGCGCTGGTGACCGGCGGCGTGCACGGCTACGAAACCAGCGGCGTGCACGGCGCGCTGCAGTTCGTCGAACAACACGCGGCCGCCTACGCGGGGCAGGTCAACCTGCTGGTGGCGCCGTGCGTGAGCCCGTGGGGCTACGAGCGCATCCATCGCTGGAATCCCGACGCGCTCGACCCGAACCGCTCGTTCCGCGAGCACAGCCCGGCGCAGGAATCGGCGGCGTTGATGGGCCTGGTCGCGCCGCTGCGCGAGCGCGTGCTGGTGCACATCGACCTGCACGAGACCACCGACAGCGACGAGAGCGAGTTCCGCCCTGCGCTGGCCGCGCGCGACGGCAAGCCGTTCGAGCCGGGCACCATCCCCGACGGCTTCTACCTGTGCGCCGACAGCGCACGTCCGCAGCCGGCGTTCCAGCAGGCGGTGATCGCGGCGGTGGAGAAGGTCACCCACATCGCGCCGGCCGACCCGGACGGCACCATCATCGGCTCGCCAGTGGTGGCGCGCGGCGTGATCGAGTACGACTACCGCAAGCTGGGCCTGTGCGCCGGCATCACCGACGCAGCGTACAAGACCACCACCGAGGTCTACCCCGACAGCCCGCGCGCCACGCCCGAGCAGTGCAATGCCGCGCAGGCGGCGGCGGTGTGCGCGGCGATCGACTACGCGCTGGCGCACGGCTGAAGGCTTCGATCGGCGCGGCGGGTGCGGGCGGGCCCCAGGGCGGGGGCTTGCCTGCCGCGCCGGCAGCGCGCCGCCGGTCGCGACTTCGCATTGCCATGGCCGGCGCAAGGGCCTACGCTGCCGCACCGGGGTGATCGACGACGTGCGAGGTGGACGATGTTCTGCCGCATCCTGCTGACCGGAATATTTTGTTTCGCCGGCTGCATCAGCCGGGTCGACGCACGCGCTGCCGTGGCCTCCGGCCAGGCCGCCGCTCCTGCCGCCGCAGCCTCTGCCGCCGCGGCACCGGCGCCCCCGCTTGCCGGCCGGGTGATCGAGTTCGCCGTGCACGGCGCGGCGCTGGAAGGCAACCGGCTCGGCGATTCGCCGGAGCGTCGGGTCACCGTCTATCTGCCGCCGAGCTACGACCGTGCCGCTACACGGCGCTATCCGGTGATCTACTCGCTGGGCGGCTACGCGCCGCTGCCGGCTGTCGCCGGGCAGGCCGACTTCGGTCCGCTGCAGATGATCATCGCCGCCACCGACCAGGCCATCGTGCACGGCCGCCTGGGCGAGGTCATCGTGGTGCAGGTCGAGGGGCACAACCGGCTGGGCGGCAGCTTCTGGGTGAACTCGGCCAGCACCGGGCGCTGGGAGGACTTCGTCACCCGCGACGTGGTGGCCGCGATCGACGCCGCGTTCCGCACCATCGCCCGACGCGACAGCCGCGGCCTGTATGGCGGCTCGATGGGCGGTTACGGGGCGATCTCGATCGCCATGCATCGTCCGCGGCTGTTCGGCACGGTGTTTGCGCAATCGCCCTGCTGCCTGGCACTGGTCGCCGAGCTGGGACCCACGCCGGCCTGGCCGGCGCTCGGGCAGCTGAGCCTGGAACAGGCCGACGCCGCCTTCCGCCAGGGCGACCCGCGCGCCCTGGAGGGCATGGCGCTCGCTGCGGCGTTCGCCCCGGACGCCGCGCGGCCACCGTTCTATGGCGACCTGCCCTACCACATGCAGGGCGACCGCGTGGTGCCCGACGAACCGGCCCATGCGCGCTGGGCCGCGCAGCTGCCGCCGGCGCGGCTGGACCGCGAGGCGGCGGGCCTGAAGACGCTGCACGGCCTGCGCATCCAGTATGGCGACCAGGACAGCCTGCGGCACATCGTGATCAGCCTGCCGGCATTCCACCGGGCGCTGCTGGCGCATGGCGTGCCGCACGAGTTCCACGTCGACCACCTGGGCCACATGGGCCGGACGCGCTTCGCGGACGACGCGGTGCCGTTCTTCGCGCGCACGCTGGCGGGCGCTGCGGCGGACGGGCAGCGGGGCGATCGCGTGACCGGTGTCGCCGGCGCGAAAGCCGACGCCAGCCAATGACCGGCCGCCTGCCTTGCCTGCCTGCGGCGGGGCGATCGTGGCCGTGCCGGGCCGACTCGCCGTCGCCGTGCGGCCGGTTTGCGCGGGCCGCGTGACCCGGCGCTGGCGTGTGCTAGCATCGCCGTCGAAGGGGAGTAGCTCCCGATCGCTGTCGCCGTCATGACGAGCCCTGGCTCCGGTGCAGCAGCAAGCCAGCCGCTGGTTTGCGAGCAAGACCTTCGCCGATCCACGGCGAAGGCGCGTCCATTGCAGATGCCCTTGCGGCCGTGGCCCTTGAGCCTTGCCGGAGCATCCGCATGCGATTGGACGTCCATCCACGAACGTAAAGCACGACGACCTCCGTCGTTTCCGGTGACCGGGCTTTCCCGGCCGCCCGCGCCGCGCTGCCGGCGCCATGCACCCGCCCCACGAAGAGACCTTCCATGGAACTGCTGACCCATCCCGAAACCTGGATCGCCCTTGCCACGCTGACGGCACTCGAGCTGGTGCTCGGCATCGACAACATCATCTTCATCTCGATCCTGGCCGGCAAACTGCCGCCGGCGCAGCGCAACGCGGCACGCCGCATCGGCATCGTGCTGGCCGCCGTCACCCGCCTGGGCCTGCTGCTGGCGATCGCCTGGATCGTGGGGCTGACCGCGCCGCTGTTCACGCTGTTCGGCCATGCGTTCTCGTGGCGCGACCTGATCCTGATCGGCGGCGGCCTGTTCCTGATCGGCAAGGCCACGCACGAGATCCACCAGAAGCTGGAAGGCGCCAGCGAGCAGGTCACGGTGGGCGCGGCGGCGGCGACGTTCGGCGGCGTGGTCATGCAGATCATGCTGCTGGACATCGTGTTCTCGCTCGATTCCATCATCACCGCGGTCGGCATGGTCGACGAGCGCTGGATCATGGTCGCGGCCATCCTCGCCTCGATCGGTTTCATGCTGGCGTTCGCCCGGCCGATCGGCGAGTTCGTCGAGCGCCATCCCACGGTCAAGGTGCTCGCGCTGAGCTTCCTGATCATGATCGGCCTGGTGCTGGTGGCCGACGGCTTCGGCCAGCACATTCCCAAGGGCTACATCTATGCCGCGATGGCCTTCTCGGTGTTCGTGGAGCTGATCAACCTGTGGATCCACCGGCGCGCGAGCCGGCAGGTCGCGCCGGTGGCGCTGCACGAGAAGTACGTGCAGGAGGGTACCGAACAGGTGCGCCCGTCCGCGGCCCGAATACCATGAACTCCCCTGCGGTGCGGAACCCCTGCATGACGACGTCGCGCGACGCTACCCCGGCCGACTTTCCCGCCATCCTCGCCCTCAACGAGGCATTCGTGGCGGTGCTGAGTCCGCATCGACGATGCGCGGCTGGCGCGGCTGCATGCGCAGGCGGCGCTGCATCGGGTGATCGAGCGGGACGGGCGGGTCGAGGCGTTCCTGCTCGCGCTGCGCGAGGGGGCGGACTACGACAGTCCGAACTACCGCTGGTTTGCGCAGCGCTATCCGCGTTTCCTGTACGTGGATCGCATCGTGGTGGCCGCCGGTACGCAGGCGCGCGGCGCCGGTCGTCGGCTGTATCGCGAGCTCCACGCGCTGGCGGTGCGCGACACGGTGCCATGGATCACCTGCGAGTTCGACATCGAGCCGCCCAATCCCGCGTCCGAGCGTTTTCACGCCGGGCTGGGTTTTCGCGAGGTCGGCCGGCAGTCGCTGCACGGCGGCAGGAAGACCGTCTCGCTGCAGGCGCTCGATGTCGCTGCGGGCGATACGCCGCTGGCCGCCCTCGACGCCGGTTGACGCCCGGGCGGAGTTCGCCGCCATGCGCCACGGCAAAGGGCTATGCTGGCGGGACGGTCACGCCAGGAGGCTCCCGCCATGACCACGGTCTCCGGCAAGACGAAGAACGGCTTTACCTACGAAGGCGATTACCAGCAGGCGAGCGGCGGCCGCATCGTGTGGACGGCGACGTTCCGCCGCAATGGCGATTACGCCGGCGTGCGGCACGGCCGCATGTTCGGCATGCAGGATACGGCGCCGGCGGCGCTGGATGACCTGGTGAAGGCCGACATCGAGGCGACGTGGACTGACGCGACCTGATCCGTCCGGCGCCAGGCGCGAGGTTGGCCGAACGGCGATGTCGTCGTGCCGCGACCGGCGCGCTCGCCGATAATGTCCCTTTTGATTGCCTGGCATGCCCGTGACTGATCTTCGGCCGTCGCTGTTGCTGCTTCCCGGATTCCTGTGCGACGAAGACCTGTGGCGCGACCAGACGGCCGGCCTTGCCGACGTCGCTGATTGCCGGGTGGCTGACCTGAACCATGGCGACAGCATCGCCACACTGGCCCGGCAACTACTGGCGACGGCGCCGCCGCGCTTCGCGCTGGCCGGCTTTTCGTTCGGCGGCTACGTCGCCCAGGAAATCGCGCGGCAGGCGCCGCAGCGCATCGAGCGGCTGGCGCTGCTCGACACCTCGTTCCACGCCGATACGCCCGAACGCATCGCGCAGCGGCGGGCGGCCAACAAGTCGGTCAGCCTGCCCGGCGAGTTCCGCGGCATGACCGAACAGCTGCTGCCGAGTTTCATCGCGGCGGAGCGCCTGCGCGACGCCGCGCTGGTGCAGCGGATCAACGCGATGACGCTGCGCCAGGGCCGCGAGGTGTTCATCCGGCAGAACGCGATGCGGCGCGAGGACGGCGAAGCGGTGTTGCGCAGCCTGGTCTGCCCGGCGCTGGTGTTGTGCGGCCGGCTGGACGTGCTCACCCCGCCGGCGCTGCACCAGGCGATGGCGGCGCTGATGCCGCAGGCGCGGCTGGTGGTCGTCGAAGACAGCGGCCACATGAGCCCGATGGAACAGCCCGCGGCGGTCACCCGGGCGCTGCGCGACTGGCTGGCGGCATAGGTACGCGCGATCTGTCCGGCTGTCCGGCGAGTCGCGCCGGCTGTCCGCGGACAGCCCGCCGGCACCGCGCACGCATCCGCCCGATGCAGGCGGGACAAGGCTTTGCGGGCTTCGCGACGGGTTGGCACGGTGGTTGCTCTCTCTGCAACACAGGGAAACCCATCCACCAGCGGAGACACGTCATGAAATTCGAATCCTTGATCCTGGCCAGCCTGTTCGCCGTCTGCTTCGCCGTTTGCGCGTTGGTCATGGGCGCCATGCTGACGGCCACGCCGGACGCGGTGCAACTGGCCGGCGCGCACAAGACCGCGGTGGTCGTTCCGGCCGCACGGGCGGGCTGACCGCGGTCGTTCCACGTACCTGGATGGCCGCGGCGAATCGCCGCGAACCATGGCTTTAGTCATGCATGGAAGCGGAGTGCATTGGGTAGGATCGGGGTTTACCCCACGACGAGATCCTTACTGATGAAGCACCCCATCGCGCTGGCCCTGGCCATTGCCCTGTCCGGCTCCATGGCCGCCTGCACCGATGCCGGCAGCGGCAAGAGCGAGTCCGCCACGTCGCAGGCGCAGACCGACGCGGTCGTGGCCGACGCCGGCAATCCGTTCTTCAGCGAAAGCCCGCTGCCGCTGCACTACCCGCAGTTCGACAAGATCAAGGACAGCGATTTCGCCCCGGCTTTCGACCGCGGCATGGCCGAGCAGCTCAAGGAAGTGCAGGCGATTGCCGGCAACGCCGAGGCGCCCACGTTCGACAACACCATCCTCGCGCTGGAGCGATCCGGGCAGATCCTCAGCCGCACCTCGACCGTGTTCTTCAGCCTGGTCGGCGTGGACACCAACGACGCGCGCAAGGCGCTGCAGGCCGAGTACGCGCCGAAGCTGGCCGCGCATCGCGACGCGATCTCGCTGGACCCGGCGTTGTTCGCGCGCATCCAGCAGCTGTACGACACGCGCGACAGCCTGGGCCTGGACGCCGAGGGCGTGCGCCTGATCGAGCGCTACCACACCGGCTTCGTGCGCGCCGGCGCCAAGCTGTCCGACGCCGACAAGGCGCAGCTGAAGGCGATCAACGGCGAGCTGGCGAAGCTGGGCACGCAGTTCAGCCAGAACGTGCTGGCCGAGGTGAACGATTCCGCCGTGGTGGTCGACACGAAGGAAGAACTCGCCGGCCTCACCGACGAGCAGATCGGCGCCGCCGCCGCCGCCGCGAAGGCAAAGGGCCTGGACGGCAAGTACGTGATCGCCCTGCTCAACACCACCGGGCAACCGCCGGAAGCCCAGTTGCACAACCGCGCGCTGCGCCAGCGCCTGCATGAGGCGTCGATCGCCCGCGGCAGCCGCGGCAACGCCTACGACAACACCGCGATCGTCGCGCAGGTGCTGAAGCTGCGCGCCGAGAAGGCGACCATGCTCGGCTATCCCACCTACGCCGCCTACGTGCTGGCCGACGAAACGGCGAAGACGCCCGAAGCGGTCAACGCCATGCTGACCAAGCTGGCGCCGCCGGCGGTGGCGAATGCGAAGCGCGAGGGCGCGGCGATCCAGGCGATGATCGACAAGGAACAGGCGGCGAAGGGCGAGCCCACGTTCGCGCTGCAGCCGTGGGACTGGGCGTACTACACCGAGAAGGTGCGCGCCGAGAAGTACGACTTCGACGAGAGCCAGTTGAAGCCCTACCTGGAGATGAAGAACGTGCTGGAGAACGGCGTGTTCTACGCCGCCGGCCAACTCTACGGGCTCAGCTTCAAGCAGCGCACCGACCTGCCGGTCTACGATCCGGACGTGCTGGTGTACGACGTGTACAACGCCGACGGCAGCCAGCTGGCGATCTTCCTCGCCGACATGTACGCGCGCCCGTCCAAGCGCGGCGGCGCGTGGATGAACTCCTACGTGCAGCAGTCCGCGCTGACCGGCAACCTGCCGGTGGTGGCCAACCACCTCAACATCACCAAGCCGGCCAGCGGTCCGACCCTGCTGACCTGGGACGAGGTGACCACGACGTTCCACGAGTTCGGCCACGCGCTGCACGGCATGTTCTCGAACGTGAAGTACCCGTACTTCAGCGGCACCAGCGTGCCGCGCGACTTCGTCGAGTTCCCCTCGCAGGTCAACGAGATGTGGGCCGACTGGCCGAGCGTGCTGGCGAACTACGCCAAGCACTACCAGACCGGCGCGCCGATGCCGAAGGCGCTGCTGGACAAGGTGCTGGCCGCCTCGAAGTTCAACCAGGGCTTCGCCACCACCGAGTACCTCGGTTCGGCGATGCTCGACCAGAGCCTGCACCAGGCCGGTGCGGACAAAATCCCCGCCGCCGCCGGCGTGACAGCGTTCGAGGCCGCCGCGCTGAAGGCCAACCGCACCGACTACGCGCCGGTGCCGCCGCGCTACCGCACGCCGTACTTCAGCCACATCATGGGCGGCTACGCAGCCGGCTACTACGCCTACATCTGGTCGGAAGTGCTGGACGCGAACACGGTGGAGTGGATCAAGGCCAACGGCGGCCTCACCCGCGCCAACGGCGACCGCTTCCGCGCCACCCTGCTGTCGCAGGGCGGCAGCAAGGACGCGCTGCAGCTGTTCCGCGACTTCACCGGCCAGGAACCGAAGATCGAGCCGCTGCTGAAGCGGCGCGGGCTGGACGGCGCGGTCGACTGATCCGTAACCGTCCGCAGGAAACGAAGCCGCCCGGAGTGATCCGGGCGGCTTTTTTGTGCGTGATGCGGGCAGCGCGGAGCAGGCCGGGGAGTGCGCTAGACTCGGCCCGGTTGTCGTGCCGCCTTCCGCCCATCGAGACGTTGCCATGGCCCACTTCCGCACCGCGCATCCGGGACACACCCGTTCGCTCGTCCAGCAGTCGGCGCCGGGGCATCGGCCTGCGCCGGCGCGTCCGCAGCACGGACGCGCACCGGTCACCGCGGTGGCCGGGCGCAAGGCCAAGGGGCGGCACCGCGCCGCTCCCGCCGTGGTGCCGCCCAGCGCGGCGGACATCGCCGCGCTGGCCACCTACGCGCGACCGACCGCGTTCGACCGGATCAAGCTGCGCGAGGGTTTCCTGACGCAGTTCGGCAACAGCCAGCGCTTCGACAGCACAGCGATCCCGCCGCTGGAACAGTTGGTGGGTTTCATGGAAGCCGACAGCAGCATCGCCGACATCCGCTGGATGGCCTATATGCTGGCGACCGCGTACTGGGAGACCACTTCGCTGAAGAAGGAAACGGTGCCAACACTGGACAAGAAAGGCCAGCCGCTGCGCGACAAGAAGGGCCAGCCGCTGGTGCACTCGCGCCAGCGCTGGGCGATCACCATGGCGCCGGTGGAGGAGGTCGGCCACGGCGCTGGGCGCAATTATTTCCTGCCGGTCAAGGTCAAGGCGCTGCCCGGCGGCGAGGCCCGCGTCACCGAACAGGACGGCGACCAGTTCACCGTATCCGCCAAGGGCCTGCAGACGGCGATCAGCAAGGGCGCCAGGATGGGCGCGGCGGCCACGCAGAAAGCAGTGAAGACCTACGCCGATGACGACGGTACCGAGCTGAGCTATTTCGGCCGCGGCTACGTGCAGCTGACCTGGTGGTCGAACTACGCCAGGGCCAGCGCCCAGCTGGGCCTGGGCCTGCAACTGCTGCTGGATCCGGCGCAGGTGCTGCAGCCGGCGATCGCCTACCAGCTGATGGCGCACGGCATGCGCACCGGCGAAGGCTTCGCCAACGGCAGGAAGTTCAGCAACTACTTCAACGGCGCGAAGACCGACTACGTCAAGGCGCGCGCCATGGTCAACGGCAGCGACCATGCAGCGGACATCGCTGCGATCGCTCGCCAGTTCGAAATCATCCTGCTCGCCGCCAAACCCTGACCGGAAACACACGATGCCACTGATCCCGTCGCTTCGTCCCTGGCGTGCGTTGCGCTCCACGCGCTGGCTGTTGCTGGGCGTGTGGTGCGTGGCCGGCTGCGCCACGGGCGCGGTTTCGCCATCGCAGCTGCGGGGCACGTGGGAGGTGGTGCAGGTGGCGGTGGACCGGCAGGACCAGCCGCACTGGGCTTATTTTCCCGACGACCCGCGGCTGCTCGGCCGTATTCTGGAGATCGGTGCGGCAGGCATCGCGCTCGACGACGATTCGCGCGCCTGCACGCAGCCGGCGCTGTCGGACCTTGCGCCGGGCAAGCTGCAGGATTTCATCAGCCAGCATTTGCCGCGTCCCGCCCGCTTCGACACGCCGACCGCGCCGACCCTGCGCGACTTCGGCCTCGACCTGCCGGATGCGCCGGCCGCGCCCGTGCAGGTCCACTGCACGCCCGACGACTCGCCGTGGAACGGCGCCTGGCTGGTGCCGCTGCCCGCGGGGCGGCTGCTGACCAACTACGACAACGGCGGCTACGCGCTGCTGCTGCAGCGGCGCGAACCGGGAGCGGCGATCCACGCCTCGTTCGCCTGCGACAAGGCGCACTCCGCCGTCGAACAGACGATATGCGCCTCGCCCACGCTGGCCGGCTACGACCGCAGCGTCGCCGCCGCCTATCGCCGCGCGCTGGACCTGGCCGGCGACGACGCCGGCGCGGTGAAACAGGCGCAACTCGAATGGCTCAGGAGCCGCGACGCCTGCGGCGCGAACGCCGAGTGCCTGGGGCAGGCCATGCGCGAGCGCGTCGAGCAGTTGATGCAGCAGTAGACTGCGGCCAGTGAGCAGCGTGTTCCGGTGTATCGGTGTGCGCTGGAGCGTGATCGCTGGGAGCAGACTCGTCACGAAGCGGGGCGGATCGATCTCAGCCGCCGGTTTGGAATGGCTGGTCGAAAGATCCGTTGCGTCTGTGGCGAGGGCTGTTACCGGCCAAAAGTGGTCGTTCGAAGGTTTACTCTGACCCGGACTTTGGCCTTGGATATGAAGAACCTGCTTGGCGGCATGTTCAGCTTGATTGACCAAATGGGCATATAATGTGCCCATGTTGGAAATGCGGAGGCGCGTCATGGGTGATCCAAAGAAAGTTATCGGCCCGCTTGAAGGCGGTCTCTCTGCAAAGAAGGCCGGCAAGAAAATCAAGCGCGTCTCCACGTCCGTCTTGAAGGCACGCCAAGTCGGCAAGAATCCGGTGCACGGAAGCGAGTTGCAGGAAATGCGCTTGCAGGCTCGCAAGATGAAAGGCAGAGCGAAGGGTAAGAGTTCGGGTACAAAAAAAATGGTTGTGAAGACGGCAACCAGGCGCATCCTTAAGCCGTTGCGTCACGTCGAGGCTCTTGAGGCGGTGCGCTCCGGTCTCCTGCCTCAGGAACTCAATACCCTGATTGAACGAGGGTATGCGCGTGCCGAGCTCGTGAGGCTTATCGGCCCGCGCAGCACTATCGAGCGCAAGCTCAGCGGAAGCATTCGCCTAGATTTGCAGGAGAGTGACCGCCTGGCCCGATTGAGCAGAATCATCGCCAAAGCCGAGGCGGTCTTCGGCAACGCGGAGAAGGCGAGGCACTGGATGGAAAGGCCGTCATCCAAGTTACCGCGCGGTGAATCCCCGTTATCCCTACTTGACACGGATGGTGGCACCCAGGTGGTGACGGAACGCTTGTTGCAGATAGAACATGGGATCTTCGCTTGAGGCTCTGGCGACTGAGCCGTCATGTCAGCCTGGATGGTCGCGGTGGCTTATTTGCGGCCGGTCGATGGCACAACCAAGGACGACCAGTCCTGTACACCGCCACCTCGCCGTCGGGCGCACTCGTCGAGGTGCTCGTCCATCTAGATGTTGAGCTAGGGGAGATGCCGGATGGATACCGCCTGCTTGGCATCGACGTGCCTGATGACACGATGAGTGATGCTCGCCACGAGGCTATTGCTGACAGGCTGTCTAACTTGGACAGATCGCGGGCCTTGGGTGATGCGTGGCTGCACAGCTGCGGCAGTCTTCTTTGCCGCGTGCCTAGCGCGATCATTTCTCACACGGACAACGTGCTCATAAATCCCGCACACTCCGACATGGCGAGAGTAGTCCTCAGTATCGACGAGCCGTTTACCTTCGACGAACGGCTGCTCGGAGTCGATAAGTAACCCTAAAAATGAGAATCAGCGGCGGCTTTTGATGGTCCGCTCCGAGCCTGCAGCAGCCGTCGACCTCGAATAAGTGGTGTGGCAGCGTGCTGCTCATACCTCGCGAAGCCCGAAAAACAACCCTGCCGGCATGCGCTAGAGTCGGTCGGCACCTGTTAGCGAATCCGCTTCCTGCCATGCCCGATCCCACTGCCCCCGAACCACGCCGCGCCCGCCTCGTGCGTTGGCTGCTGTTCGCGGTTGGTGCGCTGTCGCTGGCACTGGGTGTGCTCGGCATGGTGTTGCCGGTGCTGCCGACCGTGCCGTTCCTGTTGTTGACGGCGGCCTGCTGGTCGCGGGCGTCGCCGCGCTGGCATCGCTGGTTGTTGTCGCGGCCGCGGCTGGGGCCGGCGATCGCGCGCTGGGAGCGCGAGCGCACGATTCCGCGGCGGGCCAAGTTCAGTGCGGTCGCGCTGGTCGTGCTGTCGATGGGTACGTCGATCTGGTTGCTGCGCGAGCACGCCTGGTTGCCGTGGGCGCTGGCGGGTGTGGCGGTGCCGGTGCTTGCGTTCATCCTGCGCCTGCGCGAAACGCGCGACGGCGCGTGAGCGCGGCGCGTCCGGCGTGGACGCGCGCTGCGGTGACGGCGGTCGGTTGAAGCAGCGGTTCAGTGCACTTTGTCGTGCTTCGGCCAGCGCAGTTCGGCCACCACCGGGAAGTGGTCGGACGGATAGCGGCCGTCCTGCTGCGTGGTGACGATGCGCACCGCGCCGGCGTGCAGGCCGCGGTAGAGGATCCAGTCGATGCGCCGGTCCGGCGTGCCGGTGAAGTTGTGGAAGGTGGCTTCGGGACCGCTGTGGCTGGCGGCGTCCAGCCAGGCGTCGTGCAGCACTCCGGTGAGCAGCGCGTGGGCGGGGCTGGCCGGCGTGGTGTTGAAGTCGCCGGTCAGCACGATCGGCAGGTTCGCCGGCACGGCTTCGAGGCGGCCGAGGATTTCCTGCGCCGCGCGGGTGCGCGCCGGTTCGTCCTGGTCGCGGTAGGGGAAGTGCGTGTTGGCGTAGTAGAAGCGCTGGCCGCCGGCCTTCAGCTCGAACAGCGCCCAGGTCACCATGCGCGGGAACGGATGGCCCCAGCTGATGCTGCCGGGCACGTCCGGCGTGTCGGACAGCCAGTAGTCGCCGGACTCGACCACCTTGAGCCGGTCGGTGCGGTAGAACACACCCATGTGCTCGTCGCCGTCGCCGCCGCGGCGGCCGCGGCCGAACCAGGCGTAGTGCGCGAGCTTGCCGACGAGGTAGTCGCCCTGCAGCTTGTACAGCTCCTGCGTGCCGATCAGGTCGGGCTGCTGTTCGCGGATGGCGCGCACCATCAGGTCGCGGCGCAGCTCCCAGCGGTTGGCGCCGTCGTCGGGGCTGGGCAGGCGCACGTTGAAGCTCATCACGCGCAGGGTCTGCGCGGCGGCCGGCGGGAACGGAAGGAACAGCACGGCCACGGCAAGCAGCAGATGGACGAGACGCATGGGTGAATCCCCCGGGCATGTCGAAACGGGATGATCGACCGTAGCACGCTTGCGCCGTCGGCTGTGGCTGCCGGCGCAAGCGGCGAACTCAGTGCACGTAGTTGAGCGCCACCGCCGGGGTGACCGTGGTGGCGCTGGCGTGGCCGCCGGTGATCACGCGCACGCCGACCAGCATGCCGACGCGGGCGCTCCAGTTGTATTCGATCGCCGGCGCGAAACCGAACTCTGTGCTGGTGCCGGAATCGCGGCGCCAGGGCGAGGAGCCCGGCGCATCGCCGGGCAGCGCGACGCCGCCGCGCACGCGGGTGCTGTGGCTGTGCCGGTAGGTGAGGTCGAACGCGAGCACCCAGCGCTGGCTCAGGCTGTATTCCCACGCCGCGTTGACGAGGAAGGAGCGGCCGGGCCGGGCCGTGCCGCGGAAGCCTTCCGGCGTGCCGTAGACGCTGACGTCCGCGACGTTCGCCGTGCCGGAGAATGACTGCGCCACGTTGAAGCGCATGCGCAGGATGCGGCCATTCGCCAGCCAGAAGTACGTCTGCGTGTTGACCTGCAGCGTGGTGGTGCGGGCGCCGCTGCCGAGGCCGTCGGCGGGGCGGTTGCCGAGGCGGTCGTGCTTGCCGGTCGGCAGGGTTTCCTGCAGCTGCAGCGAGATCGTGGGTAGCCAGCTGCCTTCGTGGAACTGGGTCAACCGGTACTGCGCCTGCACGCTGACGTCACCGAAGCCGACGCCGGAGCTGTCGCGGCCGCCGTCCACCCGGTTGTAGCCCAGCACCGGCACCAGCCCGACGGTGAGCCGGTCGGTGAGTCCGTACAGCATGTAGGTGAGCGAGCCGTAGCCGTTCGCGTGGGCCGAGCGCACGTCATACAGATAGGGCTCGATCAGCACGTGGCCGCGCGGCAGCGTCGCCGCCGAGTTGGCCAGCATCGGGCCGGTCCACCACGCGTCGTCCAGCGACTGGCGCGGCGCCGCCGTGGCGTCGCCGACGCTCTGCGGGTACGCCGCCTGCAACGGCAGCGCGATGCCCAGCACGCTGCACAACAGCAGAACCCGGCGGCCGCTCGGCCGGGTTTTCATGATCGGTCCCGTAGCGCTTTTTCCAACACGCACGCGTCGTTCTCCCCTGCAGATGATCGTCGTTGACCCGGGCAGTCTCGTCCCGCGCACGTGCCGTGCATCGCGGTGCCTGCCGGAAGCGCGCACAGCATGCACCCGTCGAACGGGACAGGACACCCCGTTTCTTGCCATGCCTCGCGTTGGCCGGCTGCGACGCGCGCGGCATGGCGGTCCCGGCCGACGATCCGGGCTATCTGGTGCAGGCGGCCGAGCACCCGGATGCGGCGAAGATCGCGCGGCTGAGGAAAACCAGTTGCGACATCGCCGCCTCGAAAGTCTGCGCCGGCGCCTGGTCGCAAGGCTATCGCCTGAGCGCCGACTACTACCTCGGCGACCGCGCGATGCGCGAGCCGGGCTTCGACACCAGCTTCCGCATGGGCCCGTTCGGCGGTTCCACCCACCACTACGCGCCGGTGGATCTGAACAGTTTGCTGTACCGCTACGAACGCGACCTGCACGACTTCGCCGTCCGCGCGCTGGGCCGAGGTCGCCGCGGCGCGGCGCGCGGCGATCGACAAGTACCTGTGGCGCCCCGACCAGGGCATGTACATGGACGACGACTTCGTCAGCGGCAAGCCGTCCGGCTGGAGCAACGGCGTGTACCTGAAGCTGCAGGCGCTGCTGCGCGAGCGCGCCGCTGCGCCGTAAGCGGACGTAGCGGCCTCGGGCATAATCGTCGGCGGAGGGAGCAAGGGACACGCATCGCGGCGGCGGAAGTTTTCCGCCCCGGCCGGCGGGCCGGGATGGCGGCTGCCCATGCGTGGCGACATCGGCCGGTTACCGCCGGGGTTTTCAGTCAACCAACAGGGGAAACCGCATGAACGCCTACAATCCATACGAGGCGCCGAAGGCCGCCATGGCCGCGCCGGTGGCGAGCGACGCCGGCATCGAGCAGGTGGCCCGCGCGCAGAAGCTGATCATCTTTTCCATCCTCGCTTATTTCGCCGGCGCCGCGTTGCGGACTTTCCTCGGCCCGATCGG
This sequence comes from Rhodanobacter sp. KK11, assembly GCF_033345435.1. Classification (NCBI taxonomy): domain Bacteria; kingdom Pseudomonadati; phylum Pseudomonadota; class Gammaproteobacteria; order Lysobacterales; family Rhodanobacteraceae; genus Rhodanobacter; species Rhodanobacter sp. KK11. The sequence continues at coordinate 313,652 of NZ_JAWPMI010000005.1, read as the reverse complement.
CCTGCTGCTGGTGCTGGGCGCGGTGCTGATGGGGCTGGTCGGCACGTTCCGCCTGTGCTCGGGGCTGGGCTATTCGATGCTGGTGCGGGTGATCCTGATCGTGCTGATGTTCGTGCCGCTGGTCAGCCTGATCGTGCTGCTGGTGCTGAACGCGAGGGCGACCGCCAGGCTGCGCGCGGCCGGCTATCACGTGGGGCTGCTGGGGGCGACGCGCTGAAGCGGCCGGCGACAGCCTCATCCGGTGGCGGCCAAGCCAGGAGAGCCGCCGGTTTCCTGCTCCTGTGGCTCGTTTCTTCCTGTGCCTGGTCCGCCCAGCCGGCCACCGGCTCGCTGTGCCACGCGCCGGAGACCACCTATTTCAGTTGCCGGACGACCCGCCATACGACGGTCAGCCTGTGCGGCAGCCTGCCGTCGAGCCTGCAGTACCGCTACGGCAAGGGCGTGCAGGTGGAGCTGCAGTTTCCCGATGATCCGGCGACGGGCGCCCGGCAGCTCGGCTATGCGCATTACTCCCGCTACCAGGTCGAGCGCAGCGAGGTCACCTTCAGCCATGTGGATGCCGACTACGCCGTGTTCGATTACACCGAGAACGGCCGGCGCAGTGCCGGTGTGCACGTCACCACCGCGGACGGCAGGGAATCGGAGATTCGTTGTGCCGGCCCGCTCCAGGGCCAGCTGGCGCCGCTCGGCAACAGCCTGCGCTGCGACAGCGACAACGCGCTCAACGGCGGGCAGTGCCCCTGATGCCGGTCAGCGCTGCTTCGCGTCCGGCGTTTTGACCGTCTCGCTCTCGACCACCATGTCCAGCACGTACGCGCTGGACGGCGCGCCGGCCGGCGGCCGTTTCAGCGTGTAACGCTTCACGCGCAGCACGTTGCGTACGCCGGACTGGTGCGCGTAGCCCTCGATGTCCTGCGGCAACGGATGCCACGGGCCGGGCTCGCCCGCGCGCAGGCCGTTCGCGTCGTAGTGGCGTTCGCGCACCTGCAGGCAGGTCCGGTCCGGCAGCGGCGGGTGCGGGCAGGGCACCGTCTGCGGCGCCACTTCCATGAACATCGTTGCGCCGGGGCCGTCGTAGTGCGCCTCGGCGGTGGGCTGGCCGACGAAGGTGAAGGTGCGGCCGCCGGCCGCCGCCAGGGTGAGCAGCGGCGTATCGCCGGCCAGCGACAGGATCAGCGTGGGCCGGCCCTGCAGCATGGCCTTGATGGCGCTTTCGCGCTGCATCAGGGTGGCGTCGCTGCAGGCCATCATGGTCTGCAGCAACGCCGTGGTGACCAGGTGGTCGTCGACGATCCGGTAGCCGCCGCCGATCGCGTTGCAGGCATGGCGCACGCTCAGTTGGCCGTTGCTGAAGTCGAGCTGCAGCGGCGGCCTGCCGGTCTTGCCGAACAGCGCGTCGAGGCGCTGGTTGTCGGCGTCGACGGCGTCGCGCAGTTGCCAGTGGTAGCGCGCGAGGGTGATGGTCGAGGTCGGCATGCTGCTGGCCGTGGCGGGCGCCTGCGTGGTCGAGTCCGGCGCCGTCGCGCAGGCGGCCAGCGCGAGCGAGAGCAGCCACAGCGAGGTTTTCATGCAATGCCTCCGGCAGGGCGCACGCCGGCAGGGTAACGCAGCCGTGGCCAGTCGTGGTGGTGCCGGTTCAGGGGGCGTTGAGGCTTGCGGTCACGGCGCGCCCGCTGCCGCACTTGAGGTAGGGCGAAGTGTCGAGCCAGCGCGCATCGGGGTAGTAGGAGAACACGTACTGGCCGCCCTTGAGCGTGTCGATCAGCGGCCGCGCGATCGCGTTGCGCACGGCCGGGCAACCGTAGCTGCGGCCGATGCGGCCCTGCCGGCGGGCCAGCGCGGGGTCGACGTAGGAGGCGCCGTGGATCACCAGCGCGCGCTCCAGTGCGTGATCGTTGATGCCGGGTTCCAGCCCTTCCATGCGCAGCGAGTAGCCGTTGCGACCGGCGTAGGTATTCAGCGTGCGGAACAGGCCCAGGCTGGATTGCAGGCTCTCCGGCGTGTTGGAGAACCGGGTGGCCAGGTTCTCGCCGGTGTTGCGCCCGTGCGCCACCAGTTCGTGGTACAGCAGCTTGCGCTTGGCCAGGTCGAACACCCACAGCCGCGGCTCGGTGGAAGGCTTCGAGTAGTCGATCACCGCCAGCCGGTCGGACGGCGGCTGGCCTTGCTCGGCGGCGCATTCGGTGGCAGCGAGCGCCAGGCCGATCACCTTGGGGTTCGCCTGCGGCGCGAGCTTGCTGAGCGCGTCCTGCAGCGACGGTTCCGCGGCATGCGTCACGGCGAAACAGCCGGCGAGGAAAAGCGTCAGGGCGGTGGCGTGGCGCAGGAGTCGGTTCATCGGAACGGCGTGGCGGGGACTGGATCAGGCATGCGGTCGCCGATCCTAACAGCCCCCCGTTAAGAACCCGTCGGGGGCGGCCGGCGCTTGCGCCGACGGGCGGCTGTGCTATGACAGGCCGAGTCCCTTGCGCAGGATCGCCTCGTGCCGTCGAAATTTCCCCGTGCCCTCCGTGCCGTTGCCATGCTGGGCTTGTTGCTGGGAACCGCCGTGCATGCACAGCAACCCGCCGCCGAGCAGCCGTTGGGGCCGGTGGCCGAACAGATCCGCGAACGGGTCGAGCAATGGCGCGCTGCGCACGCCGACGCCGATGCCGCCAGGACACCCGGCGAGGCGGTGGCGATGTTCTACGAGCAGAACCGCTTCGCGCCGGCGTGGACGCCGGACACCTTCGACCAGTTGCTGGCCGCACTGCGCGGCGTGGCCGACGACGGCCTCGATCCGCAGGATTACGGGCTGGCCGAACTGCAACGCCGGCGTGCGGTGCTGGCCGATGCGCAGGCCGCCCCGGCGCAGCGTGCGCAGTCCGACCTGCTGGCCACCGACGCCTGCCTCGCCGCGCTGCTGCACCTGTACCGTGGCAAGGTCGATCCGGCCACGCTGGACACGCACTGGAACTTCGACCCGCGCCAGCTCGACCAGACGCAGGGTCTCAAGGCGGTGCGCGAGGCGCTGGCCCAGGGGTCGCTGGACGCGCTGTTTGCGCGGGCGCGGCCGCAGCATCCGTACTACGGCCAGCTGCGCACGGCGCTGGCGAAGCTGCGCGAGGTGGCGGCGCAGGGCGGCTGGCCCGCGATCGCCGATGGCCCCACGCTGAAGCCGGGCAGCCACGATCCGCGCGTGCCGGTGCTGCGCCAGCGGCTGCAACTGGTCGGCCATGCGGTGGGCGATGGCGCGGACGACCTTTACGACCCGGCGCTGGAAGCCGCGCTGAAGCAGTTCCAGCGCGAACAGTACCTGGCCGCGGACGGCCACCTGGGCAAGGCCACGCTGGCCGCGCTGAACGTGCCGGTCGCCTCGCGCATCGAGCAGCTGCGCGCGAACCTGGAGCGCGCGCGCTGGCTGCTGCACCAGCTGCAGGGCAAGTTCGTGGTGGTCGACATCGCCGGCTACCAGGTCATCTACTACAAGGACGGCAAGCCGGTGTGGCGTTCGCGCGTGCAGGTGGGCAAGCCGTACCGCAGCACGCCGGTGTTCAAGTCGAAGATCACCTACCTCACGCTCAACCCGACCTGGACGGTGCCGCCGACCATCCTGAAGAACGACATCCTGCCGAAGCTGCGCAAGGACCGCGGCTACCTGGCCGCCAACCGCCTGCGCGTGCTGGACGGCCAGGGCCGCGAGCTGTCGCCCTCCAGCGTGGACTGGGCCAACCCGCGCGGCATCGTGCTGCGCCAGGACGCCGGCCCGGGCAATTCGCTGGGCCGGCTGGTGATCCGCTTCCCCAACGACTACGCGGTGTACATGCACGACACGCCGCACCAGGAGCTGTTCGCCAACCAGCAGCGCACGTACAGCTCCGGCTGCATCCGGGTGGAGCGCCCGCGCGAGCTGGCCGAGCTGCTGCTGGACGATCCGGTGCAGTGGAATCGAGCGGACATCGACCGCGCGATCGACACGCTGAAGACGCAGACCGTGATGCTGCGCAAACCGGTGCCGCTGCTGCTGGCGTACTGGACGGTGGACCTGCGCGAGGACGGCCGGGTCGGTTTCCGCCCCGACGTGTACCGGCGCGACCCGCCGCTGCTTGCCGCGCTGGCGCGCCCGCGCGTGTCGCCGTGGCTGCCGGCGGCCGCCGCGGCTCCCTGAAGCGAAAAAAAGCCGCGCCGGCGGGGAGCCGGGCGCGGCCAAGGTTTGAACCGATCCACTGCCAATGCATCGGGTGCCGGCAACGAAGCCATCCGCACCAGCCCGGGCAGTGTGCCTGGCGCGGGTCTCACGGACTGGGACCGCCCTGATCCCGGTCAGGGCGCCCGGCCGCGCCGGCCGCCATCATTCGCCGCCGGCGGATGTGCCGCCGTCAAACCCTGGAGACCATGCCGATGCTGTTTCAAGTGAAGGATTTCGCCGGCGACACCGGCGCCATCGCCGCCATCCTGCGTGCCCATGACGCCACCGCGAAAGTCGTTGGCGATGCCGTCGCCGGGCAGATCGACGTGTCGGCGCAGATGACTTCGGGCCAGGTCGTCACCGCCCTGCACGAGGCGGGCTACGAGGCCGTGCGCGTGTCCGAGCCGCGGCAGATCCACGTCAGCGGCGGCAGCACCTGCTGCGGCAGCTGCTCATGAACCGCTGACACCCTCGCCGCGCGGCCGCGTGCGCGGCTTGCGCGGCCCCGGCGCGGAGTGCCGGCCCTGCGTCGCGTCGATCGCGTCGATCCAGCCCGCGCGCGCCTGCGGGAACGCATCGGCGTACGGCACGTACGGCTTGATGTCGAGGATCGGCGTGCCGTCGAGCAGGTCCACCCCGCGCACGCGCAGCGCATTTTCCTCCACCGCCAGCAGCTCCACCGCCGACAGCCCGAGCGCGTTCGGCCGGTGCGGCGAGCGCGTGGCCAGCACGCTGCGCTTGCCGCCGCCGCGCGGCGGGCGCACCTCGGCCTTCCAGCCCTCGCTGCGGTGGAACGCGAACAGCAGCCAGACCCGCTCGAAGCCGGCCAGGTCGCGGAACGCCGCCGCGGGGAAGCCGGCCACGAACTCGATCACCGCTTCGGCCGCCGCCCCCGTCTCGGTGCCGGCCACCACGGTGGGCTGGTGCGGCGCGTCGATGCGCTGCGCGTACGGCGAGCGCACGAACGCGATCGGGTGGCAGGACAGGGCGTGCAAACTATCGGGCGCGGTGCTCATTGCGGCATTATCGCTCCTTCGCTCCGCTTCCCTGCCGAGGACGCCATGAAATATCTCGTGATGATCTACTGTGACGACGCCTTGCTGGACGCGCTGCCGGAGGGCGAGTTCGACACCCTGATGCACGGCTGCTTCGTCAAGGCCGACGCCTTGCGCGCGAACGGGCAACTGCACGACTCGCAGCAACTGGAAGCGCCCTCGACGGCGCGCACCGTGCGCGTGCGCAACGGCCGCACCAGTGTGGTCGACGGCCCGTATGCCGAGACCAAGGAATACCTGGGCGGCTTCAACCTGATCGAGGCCGCCGACATGGATGAGGCGGTGCGCATCGCCTCGGCCTTCCCGTGGTCGCGCACCGGCGCGATCGAGATCCGCCCGATCCGCGACATGGACGCGGTGCGGCGGCGGGTCGGGGCCTGAACATGCGCGACGACGACGACTTCGAGGACGAGCGCGACTTCGACGACGAAGACGACTCGGTCGAGGCGAAGGTGTGGCAGTGGCTGCTGCTGATCAATCCCGGCGACGAGGAGGCCGCGTTGCTGCAGTTCAACACGTATCGCGAGGCGGTGGCCGACGGCGACGACGACGAGCCGGTCGAGGTGGTCGGCCGGGTGATCGACTGGCGCGCCGGCTTCATGGTCGCCGAGGACGACCTGCGCGCGCTGGTGCAGGCGATCGACGAACTGGCCGCACGCTGGAACCTGTCGATCGACTGGGACGGCGATCCGGACGACGACGACTTCTTCGACGCCGCCGATGCCGGCACCCTGCTCGGCATCGCCTACGACCGCCTCGCCGAATCCGGCTACACGCTGTGGGTCCGCGAGACCGACGATGATTCGCATGCCGGTTGGATCACCCTGAGCCGCGACAACGAACCGATGCGCGAACTGGCCACGGCGCTGCACATCAACCTGCGCCTCGGCAGCGACGCCGGCTGACGGCGGAGCCCACGGGAACGGAACGGCCATGCTGCAATTGATCGGTTTCGACGGCGACGACACGCTGTGGCACAGCGAGGGCTACTACCGCGCGGCGGGCGACGCGTTCGCCGCCATCGTGGGGCGCTACGTGGACCTCGGCGACCAGGGCGTGCACGACAGCATGCTGGCCACCGAGCGGCGCAACCTCCGGCTGTTCGGCTATGGTGCCAAGGGCATGGCGTTGTCGATGGTGGAAACCGCCATCGCGGTGACCGACGCGCGCATCAGCGCCGCCGACATCCATCGCCTGGTCGAGCTGGGCAAGACCGTGCTGCAGCATCCGGTGGAGCTGCTGCCGGGCATCCGCGAAGCGGTCGAGGCGGTGGCGGAGCAGTACGAGGTGGTGCTGATCACCAAGGGCGACCTGTTCCACCAGGAAAAGAAGGTGGCCGAGTCGGGGCTGGCCGAGCTGTTCCGCCGCATCGAGATCGTGTCGGAGAAGGACGCCGCCACCTACCGCCGCGTGCTGGGCGAGTTCGCGCTGCAGCCGGCGCAGTTCGCCATGGTCGGCAACTCGCTGCGCTCGGACATCGAGCCGGTGGTGCGACTGGGCGGCTGGGGCGTGCACCTGCCCTACCACGTGACCTGGGCGCACGAGCTGGAGAACGGCCTGGGCGCCGACGAGCCGCGCGTGCTCACGGTGGACGCGCCGGCGGCGATTCCCGCGGCGGTGGCGCGATTGGCCCGACTGGCGGCAGAGTGACCCGGGCATGCGGTTGCGCGATGGCGGTGCCGGCGGGTGACGCAAAGGGCCGGCGCCAGCCGGCCCTTTGCGTTGTGGGTGTTGTCGCGTCAGGCAGCGGCCAGCGCCTGGTCCAGATCGGCGAGCAGGTCGTCGATGTGCTCGATGCCGATCGACAGGCGCAGCATGTCCTCGCTGACGCCGGCCTTGGCCAGTTCGCCGGCGTCCAGCTGCCGATGCGTGGTCGAGGCCGGATGGGTGGCCAGCGACTTGGCGTCGCCGATATTCACCAGTCGCGTGAATAGCTTCAGTGCATCCAGTACCCGCGCGCCCGCCACGCGCGGATTCTCGCCGGCGCGGCCCTTGACGCCGAACGACAGGATGCCCGACGCCCTGCCGCCCATGTACTTCCGGGCCAGCGCATGATCCGGGTGGTCGGCCAGGCCGGCATATTTCACCCAGGACACCTTGGCATGGCGCTGCAGATGCTGTGCGATCGCCAGCGCGTTGTCGCAGATGCGCTCCATCCGCAGTCCCAGCGTGCTGATGCCCTGCAGGATCAGGAACGCATTCATCGGCGAGATCGCTGCACCGGTATTGCGCAATGGCACCACCCTGGCCCGCCCGATGTAGGCGGCGGCCCCCAGCGCCTCGGTATAGACCACGCCGTGATAGGACACGTCCGGTTCGTTGAGGCGGCGGAAACGCTGCTTGTGTTCAGCCCAGGGGAACTTGCCGCTGTCGATGATGGCGCCGCCGATGCTGTTGCCGTGCCCGCCGAGGTACTTGGTCAGCGCCTGCACCACGATGTCCGCGCCATGCTCGATCGGGCGGCACAGGTACGGGCTGGGCACGGTGTTGTCGACGATCAGCGGGATGCCGTGCGCGTGCGCGATGTCGGCCAGTGCCGCGATGTCGCTGACGTTGCCCAGCGGGTTGCCGATCGACTCGCAGAAGATCGCCTTGGTGCGTGCATCGATCAGCGGGACGAAGGACTCCGGCTTGCGCACGTCGGCAAAGCGCACCTCCAGTCCCTGCTGCGGAAACGTGTGGGCGAACAGGTTGTAGGTGCCGCCGTAGACGGTGGCGGCCGAGACGATGTTGTCGCCGGCTTCGGCGATGGTCTGGATCGCATACGTCACCGCCGCCATGCCGGAGGCGAGCGCCAGTGCCGCGATCCCGCCTTCCAGCGCGGCGACGCGCTGCTCCAGCACGTCCTGGGTCGGATTCATGATGCGGGTGTAGATGTTGCCGGGCACCTTGAGATCGAACAGGTCGGCACCGTGCTGGGCGTTGTCGAACGCATAGGCGACGGTCTGGTAGACCGGTACCGCCGAGGAGCGGGTGGTGGGGTCGGGCGAGTACCCGGCATGGACGGCGAGTGTCTCTATCTTCATCAAGTGCTCCTGGGGCACGGTTGTCGGTGCAGAGGTGAATGAGGCGAGCTGGCGTGGCGTCCCCGGCAAGGGACGTTGCGCAGTGTAGTGCAATTGTTTGTATGGAAGTAAAGACGTAAAGACGTCCAAATACGATCAATCGGACGTCGCTGGGGACGGCGGACGGCCATTGGCGGGCCGCGCAGCCCCCTGGCGACGAAGCCGGTGGCGGCTCGTGCGGGCGATGCAGTGCCGCGGATGGCCTGGGGGCGGGCAGCGCCGGCCACCCCTTCGGCGCCGGGAGGGGCGGCGAGCAGGGGTGTGGCGGCGTGATGTCGAGGCGGCGAAGACGATGCCGCCGCGAGGGTGCGTTACGGTGCGGCGGGCGGCGCGTCGTCGTCGAAGCCGGTGTAGCCTTCGGGGAAGATCGGGGTGCCGTCCGCTTCCAGCCCGGTCATGTCGGCCAGCGCCTTCGCCGCGGCGGCCTCGGCAGTGGCCTGGTCGCGGAAGCTGCGGTTCTCGCAGATCGCGTAGTACACCGGAAAGCCGCGGCGGCGCGGGGTGACCGCCAGCCAGGCGGAATAGCGCGAGCCTTCCAGGGTGGCGCCGGAGCGGGCAAGGTAGTCGTCGAACTCGCGCTCGGCCATGGTCGCATCCCGATCGGAAAGCGTGCAGTGTATCGCGCGGCCCGCTTGCGTCATCATGGCGCGATGACTCTCGCCGAGCCGCCTGTGCCGCGCATCGTGCTGGACACCAACGTGTGCCTGGATCTGTTCGTGTTCCATGAACCGCAGTCCGCGGCGCTGCACGTGGCGATGCAGGACGGCACGATCGAGGCAGTGACGCGCGCCGATTGCCGCGCCGAGTGGCTGCGCGTGCTGCACTACCCGCAACTACCGGTCACCGCTGCTGCCCGCCCGGCGATCGAGGCCGCGTTCGATGCGCTGGTGCGCTGTCTGCCGGACGAGCTGGCCACGGCGCCGGCCGCTGCACCGTTGCCGCGCTGCGCCGACCCGGACGACCAGAAGTTTCTGGAGCTGGCGCAGGCAGCGGGTGCGCGCTGGCTGGTCAGCAAGGACAACGAACTGCTGAAACTGGCCCCACGCTGTGCGCGCGACGCGCTGTTCTGGATCGGCCTGCCGCAGGCGTGGTCGCTGCGCAAGGGGTGAGCGTCGCACCGTTGCCGCTACGCCGCCGTGGTGTACTTGGACGCCCGCCTGTCGAGAAGCACCCATGCTCACGCCATGCACCATCGACTGCCCGTACTGCGGCGAACCGATCGAGATCCTGGTCGATGCCTCGATCCCCAGCCAGCAGTACATCGAGGACTGCCAGGTCTGCTGCCGGCCGATCACGCTCGACGTGGCGATCGACACAGACGGCGAACCGCAGGTACGTGCATCCGGCGAGAACGACGCCTGAAGTGAACTTCTGCCTGCCTGCAGGGGAGGTCGGGAGGGGGTTGCTCCGGGTGGCGAGAAAGATCAAGAGCACCCCACCCCCAGCCCTCCCCTGCGATGCAGGGGAGGGAGCAGGGCGTGATGCGGGGGAGGGGGCAGGGCGTACGGACGATGGCCCGCCGTGCATCGCTCCTCCCCCTGCGTGCAGGGGGAGGCTGGGAGGGGGTAGCCCCCGGGTGGCGAGAAAGGCCAAGAGCATCCCACCCCCAGCCCTCCCCTGCGATGCAGGGGAGGGAGCAGGGCGTGATGCGGGGGAGGGGGCAGGGCGTACGGACGATGGCCTGCCGTGCATCGCTCCTCCCCCTGCGTGCAGGGGGGGGCCGGGAGGGGGTAGCCCCCGGGTGGCGAGAAAGGCCAAGAGCACCCCACCCCCAGCCCTCCCCTGCGATGCAGGGGAGGGAGCAGGGCGTGATGCAGGGAGGGAGCAGGGCGTGCGATGGCTTGCTTTGCGGGCTCCTCCCCCGCCCGCCGCTACCCGGCGAACACCGTCGAGTCGACGATGCCGATGCCCTGCGCCTGCAGCGTGGCGCGGGTGGCCGCATCGCCGGCCGGGGTGACCGGGCGGCTCAGGTCCCACAGCACGTTGGCGCGGAAGCCGAGGTCGGCGGCGTCCTGTGCGGTCCACAGCACGCACACGTCGCGCGCCAGGCCGCACACGAACACCTCGTCCACGCCACGCTCGCGCAGCCAGCCGGCCAGCCCGGTGCTCGGGCGCACGCCGTGCGGGCCATGGTTCTCGCGGAAGCCGCTGTAGGAATCCACCGCGCTGTCGCTGCCCTTGCGGATCACCGCGTCCAGCGCCGACCAATCGATGTCCGGGTGCAGCGCGGCGCCGGGCGTGCCCTGCACGCAGTGCGCCGGCCACAGCGTCTGCGGCTGGCCGTACAGCGTGATCTGCTCGAACGGCGCGCGACCGGGATGCGCGTCGACGAACGAGACGTGTCCGTGCGGATGCCAGTCCTGGGTGGCCACCACGTGGCGGAAGCGGCGCGCGCGCAGCAGCGCGTCGAGGCCGGGCACGATCGCGTCGCCCTCGTGGCAGGCCAGTGCGCCGCCGGGCATGAAGTCCGGTTGCACGTCGACCACGATCAGTGCGGCATGGGGTGAGAGCGCTGGGTTCATGGCGTGGGGATGCGGGAAAGGCGGTCAAGTCTAGCGTGCGGGCGGCGATGCGCCGCCATGACCCATAATGCGCGATGCAGCGGCAACGCGAACCAGGGGCAGGCGATGCAGTACGACCAGTCGTGGATGGGTTACGGGATCGTCGGCGGGCTCCAGGCCGGCCTGATCTCGGCGGCGGCAGGGCTGCTGCTGTTCGGCGTGTTCCATTGGCTGGGCCGGCGCAACGGCTGGGGCTGGGGTCCGCGGATCGGCTGGTCGTTCCTGCTGGCGACCGCGCTGAGCGCCAGCGGCGACCTGTGGAACCTGTTCTATTTCAACTACGGCCAGCTGCAATCGCTGCAGCTGCTGAAAGTGAAGCTGGCCGAAGTGCACGACCCGGACCACATCGGCCTGCGTGCGCTGTGCGAACTGCTCGGCGTGGCGCTGGGCATCTACGTCGGCTGGTCGCTCGCCAGCGGCGACTGGCGCCGGCGCTTCGGCGGGCGCCGGTAGTTTCTCAGCGCGCCGGCAGCCGGTGCGCGAGCAGCCACGGCCACAGTTCTTTGGTGGCGTAGGCGGCCTGCCAGGAGCCGTGGTTGACGCCGGGGAATTCGGTGTAGCGCACTTCCGTGCCGCGTGCCTGCAGCGCGGCGTGCATGCGGCGCGATTCCTCCGGCGGCACCACGTCGTCGAGCGCGCCGTGGAAGAGCCATACCGGCAGCGTGCCCATGTGCGCGGCAACCCACGCGTAGGGATCGGTAGCGTCGCCCGGAATGCCCTGCACGCGCAGGTCGGCGTTGTCGTTCGGGTGGCGGATGCCGCCGCAGACGATCGCGGCGGCGGCGAACATGCCGGGATGGTCCAGCGCGATCTGCCATGCGCCGTAGCCGCCCATCGACAGGCCGGTGAGGTAGAGCCGGCGGCGGTCGCCGTGCCATTCGCGGATGCTGTCGTCGAGCGCCGCGAGCGCCATCTGCTCGGCCTCGCCGTTCCAGCGGCTGCCGGCCGGCGCCTGCGGGATCACCACCACGGCCGGGAAATCCCCGCCGTGTTCGGCCAGCCACGGCGGCAGGCCCTGGCCGAGCTGGGTGCGGTTGTCGCTGCCGCGCTCGCCGCTGCCGTGCAGGAACAGCGCCACCGGCCACGCACGTTTGGCCGTCCAGCCGTCCGGCACGAACACCCGGTAACGGTACGTGGTGCCGTGCAGTGTCAGCGAGCGCTCGGTGAAGCGCGCCGGTTCGCCGGCGTGGCCGGCCAGGCTCGCGAGCACCAGGCAAAGCAGCAGGGTGAGTCGGCGCATGGCGGCATGTTCCTACAACAGCGGGTCGAACAAGCGTGCCACATGCATCGCCACCCGGCGCAGATAGGGCGCGTCGCGGTACTCGCGTTCGTCGACGGCCTGCGCGCGGGCGAAGTCCGCGTTGAGCATGGCCGCCACCTCGGCGGCGAAGGCGTGGTCGACGGCCAGTGCGGCGACCTCGAAGTTGAGCCGGAACGAGCGGCTGTCCAGATTCAGGCTGCCGATCGCGGCGGTGTCGCGGTCGATCAGCAGCGCCTTCTGGTGCAGAAAGCCGGGCTGGTAGCGGAACACGCGGATGCCGGTGCGCACGGCGGCGTAGGCGTGCAGGGTGGAGGCGAGGAATACGGTGCGGTGGTCCGGCCGCGCCGGGATCAGCACGCGCACGTCCACTCCGCGCAGCACCGCCAGCTGCAGTGCGGCGCGCACCGCGTGGTCGGGCACGAAGTACGGCGTGCTCAGCCACACGCGCTGGCGCGCCGCGTTGATCGCGGCGGCGAAGAACAGCGAGCCGGTTTCCTGCGGATCGGCCGGGCCGCTGGCCACCACCAGCGCGCTGGCCTCGCCGGCGGCGGGCGAGGCGGCCGGCAGCGGCGGCAGCGCGCCGGTGATCCATTGCCAGTCCTCGGCGAACAGTTGTTGCAGGTCGGCCACCGCCGGCCCGGCGAGTTCCAGCTGGGTGTCGCGCCAGGGCGCCAGCGGCGGTTTCAGGCCCAGGTATTCGTCGCCCGCGTTGAGTCCGCCGACGAAGCCGCGCGCGCCGTCCACCACGACGATCTTGCGGTGGTTGCGGAAATTCAGCTGGAAGCGGTTGCGCCAGCGATGGGTGGCGAAGCGGTGGATCGCCACGCCGCCGGCACGCAGCTCGTCGACGTAGCGCTGCGGCAGCGCATGGCTGCCGATGCCGTCGAACAGCACGTACACGCGCACGCCGGCGGCGGCGCGCTCCAGCAGCACCTGCTGCAGGCGCCGGCCGAGTCCGTCGTCGTGGATGATGAAGAACTGCACCAGCAGGCTGTGTTCGGCCGAGGCCATCGCGCCGAGCATGGCGTCGAAGGCGGCTGCGCCGTCGATCAGCAGGCGCAGGCGGTGGCCGCCGCGGAACGGCCGGCCCTGCAACGCGCTGATCGCGGCGTAGCGGGCGCAGCCCGGATCGATTGGCGCAGCGACGCCGATTGCGGCGGGCGGCGTGCGTACCAGTGGCGCACGGTGCCCGGCGCGATAGCCGAGGAAGCGGCTGGAGCCCAGGTACAGGTACGGCAACAGGGTCAGGTACGGCAGCAACAGCAGGCCGAGCGCCCAGCCGATGGCGCCCTGCGGCGTGCGCGCGTGCATCACCGCGTGCATCGCCGCGAACGTGCCCAGCAGGTGCAGCAGGACGATGCCGGTGGTGAGTGCGCTGGCGGTCATCGCGGGCGCGGCGGGTTGTTCAGTCGCCCAGCAGCTGGTCGGCCAGGTGGCGCGCCTGCTGGCGGATTTCCGGCATCGCGGTGGATTCCCACAACGTGCCGCGCAGCAGGCTGCCGATGGCGAACAGGTTCGGCCAGTACTGCTCGCCGTGCCGCAGGTGGCCGTCGCTGTCGGCCTGCACGCCGAGGCCGAGCGGGTCGGGGACGATGTGCGCGTTGGTGAGCAGCTGGCTGACCAGCCGGTGGCTGCTGCGGCGCACGTCGGTCTCCAGGCCTATGGTCTGGATCACCAGGTCGGCGTCCAGCCGGCGGGTGGCGCCGGCGCGGCCCACGGTCAGTTGCAGCGCGGTGCCGGCGACGTCCACCGCCTGCACGCGCCCGCGCTGGCGGTGCAGCCGGCCGTCGCGTTCCAGCGCGGTGATCGCCTCGTGCACCTGCGGCGGCATGCGGTGGCGCACGCGTTCCCACGCCCAGCGCGCGTGGCGCATGAAGCGCGCGCGCTGTTCCGGCGACAGCTCGGCCCACAGGCCGGGCAGGTGCGGGCGCAGGCTGTCGACGACGGCGCGCCATTCGGTGCCTTCCTGGGCAATCGCCTCGCGCAGCAAGTGCATCCAGCGGCGGATCTCCGGCGCATCGCGCATCGCCTCGACCAGCGCGACGCCGTCGTCGGCAGGTGCGGCAGCGGCGTGCAGGTGCGCCTCGGGGAAACGGCCGTGGCGGGAGATCGCGACGAATTCGGCCTGCGGCCATTGCGCGGACAATTCCAGCAGTACGTCGACCGCGGTCAGCCCCAGCCCGATCAACACCACCTTGCGCGGCGGCGGCTGCAGTTCGGCAACGTGGGCCAGCAGGCGCCAGGGGTCGACCACGTAGCGGCCACTGGCGAGGGCGGCGGCGCCGACCACGGCCAGCGGCTGCGGCGGCAGCGCGCCCAGCGCCAGCACGGCGGCGTCGGCCGGGTGGCTTTCCTCGCCATGGATCACGGTGACGCCGTCGCGCTCGGGCACCAGTGCGTCGACCGCGAACGGGATGATGTTGACGTGGTGCCCATGCGCCTTGCCCCGTTGCAGCGCGCGCGCCACTTCCGCCTCGAGGTAGTCGCCGTAGCGGCGGCGCGGCAGGAAATCGGTGCCGGCGATGGCGGGGTCGTCGCGCTGCACGAAGTCCAGGAAGCCGCGCGGCTTGCCGGCGAACATGCTCATCGAGGCCGCCCGCACGTTCAGCAGGTGGCGCTCCGAAGCGGTGCCGTAGGCCACGCCACGCGCCGATGCGCCACCGCCGGTGAACCAGTCCAGCTGCAGCGGCTGCGGCGTCTCGCGCTCCAGCAATTCGCTGAGCAGCGTAGCTGCCGCGGCACCGCCGCCGATGATGGCGACCCGTCGAAACATGGAACTCCCCGTGCGTGTGGTGGCGGGCGGATCAGCCGGGCAGGCGGCCGGCGATGGCGCTGCGCTGCGGCTGCGCAACCCAGTGTCCGGCGGGCTCGGCCTGCTCGTAGGCGAAGTATTCGGCCAGTTCGCCGCCGTAGACGTGCAGCGAGAATGCCGTGTCGTGCCGCGACAGGTTGCGGCAGCGGTGCGCATGCCCGCGGTCGCTCTCGAACCAGATGCCGTCGCCCGGGCCGAGCCAGTTGCGGCCGTGCAGGTTCAGCTCGCCGGAGTCGGTGCCGCGGCGGTACGACTGCACTTCCAGCGCGCCCACCAGGGTCATCTCCAGGCCCCACAGGCCGGCGTGATCGTGTACCGGCGTGGCGTGGTTCGGCGGCCAGGCCAGCACCAGCACGCTGACCGGCGGCTTGCCGCGCTCGGCCAGCAGCCAGCGTTCGAGGCCGCGCTGGCGCTGGCGCAGGCCGGCCAGCCGGGTGGCCAGCGCCGAGGCATCCTGATGCACCACGCGGCCCAGTTCGCGCGCCATCGTGGCGAGGTCGGGATGTTCGGTCGCGGCGTGCTCGAGCGCAATCTCGCGCAGGGTTTTCAGGGGATGCCGATGCTTGCCCATGCGTGGAACCTGGCAGGGTGAATGGACGCCAGTGGAGCATGCGTATCGTTAAAGACGCGTAAGCCGGCCGCCTTCCCGCGGGCCCCGCACGAGCCTGCGGGGGCGGCACCGGTGTGGAGGAAGGCCCGGCCGGCGTGGCCGCCGGCCGGCCTTCCATCGTGCGCTATTGCCGCAGGTCGAACGTCACCGGCACCCGCGCCCAGGCGCGCACCGCCTCGCCGTTCACCATCGCCGGCTGGAACCGCCACCCGGCCAGCACCTGTTCGACGGCGCTGCGATCGAGCAGCAGGTAGCCGCTGCCGCGCTCCACCGTTACCTGCACCGGCTTGCCGGTTTCGTCCACCAGCACGCGCAGCAACACCGTGCCCTGCATGCGCTGCTGCAGGGCGCGGGTGGGGAAGTGCAGTGGAGCCGAGCGGTAGGCAAGGCTGGCCTCGACCGGCGCGGCCGCCACCGGGTCGGGCGTGGCGGCGCCCGGCAGCAGGGTCGGGGCGGCGACCGGCGGTGCGGCAACGTGGCTTTCGGCGCTGGGCGCGACGACCGGCGGACTGGCCGGCAACGGCCGCGGCTGCACGACCGGGGCGGCCGGCGGGTGCGGCAGGGGTTTCATCTCGACCGGCGGTGCCGGCGGCAGCGGCGGTTTCGGCACGAGGAAACGAATCGCGGGGACCGGGTCGGTCCGTTCGATCGCGTGGAAGAACGCCGGCGCGCTCGGTCGCGAGGCGATCACGATCACGGCCAGGTTGAGTGCGATCGCCGTGCTGATGGCGGCGATGCGTGCGCGGTCGGGGTGGGGGCGATGGGTAACGGCCAGGCTTGCGGACGACATGGCGACCTCCTGACTTCGGTGGGATGTTGCGGCAGCCACGCTGCGCGGGCAGGGGGATCGTGCTGTCGCGATGTCAGCGTATGCCCGTCGTACAAACTTGCGCAAGTGGACGGCTGGATGGCCAAATGCGCGAGTGCGGCAGCGGCCCGGCGCGGCCATGCGCCACGGTAGGCAAGCGCCGGTGCACCCGCTAAGGTAGGCCGACCACACACCCGGGACCATGGCCATGCCCGCTGCCTCCGTTGCGGCGATTCCCCGCTACAGCTTCGGCGACGAGCTGGCCAGCAGCATCGTGCACGGCCTCGGCATCGTGCTCAGCATTGCCGGACTGGCGACGCTGGTGGCGTTCGCTGCGCTGCATGGCAATGCGCTGACGGTAGTGGCCTGCGCGGTGTTCGGCACCTCGCTGGTGCTGCTGTACACCGCCTCCACGCTGTACCACTCGATCCCGCTGGCGGCGGCCAAGCCGACGCTGCGCGCGCTCGACCATATCGCGATCTACGTGCTGATCGCCGGTACCTACACCCCGTTCACTCTGGTCGCGCTGCCCGGCGCGTGGGGCTGGAGCCTGTTCGTGGCGGTGTGGGCGCTGGCGCTGGCCGGCAGCGCACTGGAGCTGGGCCTGCTCGGCCGCCACCGCAAGCTGGCGGTGCTGCTGTACGTGGGCATGGGCTGGGTCGGCATCGTGGCGTTCGAGCCGCTCAGCGAACACCTGCGGACCGGCGGCACCGTGCTGCTGCTGGCCGGTGGGCTGGCCTACACGCTGGGCGTGCCGTTCTACCTGTGGCGGCGATTGCCGTACCACCACGCGCTGTGGCACGTGTTCGTGCTGGCCGGCAGCGTGCTGCACTTCCTCGCCGTGCTGCTGTACGTGATCCCCGACCCGGCATGAACCTGCCGTCGGGCCTTGCGCTGCTGCGCCGTGAACTGGAGGACGCGGCCACCCACCTGGGCCGGCCGCATGAGCTGCGCTTCCGGCCGATGTTCGGCGGGCTGATGGCGTATCTCGACGAAAAGCCGTGCGCGTGGCTGACGCCAGCCGGGCTGGCCCTGAAACTGGCGCCCGCTGACCAGACGGCGCTGCTGCGGCTCGAAGGCACCGCGCGGCTGGTCGCGAAACCCGGCGCGGCGCCGAGTCGCCATTACATCGTGCTGCCTGCGGCGCTCGGCCGCGACACCGTGCAGCTTGCCCGCTGGTTGGCGAAAAGCGCGGCCGGGGCGGCACGCAGCGCGCGCCGGAACGCGCCTTAGCCGAACAGCATGGCCAGGCCGAACAGGCCGAGCATCACGAACGAGAGCACCAGTTTCACCAGGGTGCCGAACAGCAGGCCCAGCCAGGTGCCGACACCGACGTGGGTCGAGCGCAGCACGCTGGTGCCGGAGGCCAGTTCGCCGGCGAGCGCACCGAGGAACGGCCCGAACAACAGGCCGGGGATACCGAAGAACATGCCCACCACGGTACCCAGTCCGGCCCCCCACAGGGCGCGCCTGCTGGCACCGACGCGCTTCGCGCCGAGCGTGCCGGCGACGAAGTCGACGACCACCCCGAGCGTGCCGAGCGCGCCGATGAGCAGAAGCCACCACAGGCCCAAGTGCCGATAGCCGTCCACCGCAGCGGCCAGCCAGATGCCGCCGAACAGCATCGGGATGCCGGGCAGTGCCGGCAGCACGGCGCCGGCCAGGCCGCCGGCAATCAGCAGCGCGGCGAGGACGTACAGGGCGATCTCAAGCATGTGCGTTCCGTTGAGTAGGAGCCCGCTCGCGGGCGATGCTTTTTTGCGCTGTTGCCACGAGGCAAGACTAGAGCAAGAGCATCGCCCGCGAGCGGGCTCTTACTTCTCCACGAACGCCCGTTCGATCACGTAGTCGCCCGGTTCGCGCGTGCGCGGCGAGGCGTGGAAGCCGCGGCCGTCGAGCAGCGCGCTGAGGTCGTCCAGCATGGCCGGGCTGCCGCACAGCATCACGCGGTCGGTGGCCGGGTTCAGCGGCGGCAGGCCGGTGGCCGCGCTCATCACGCCGTTGGCGATGGCGTCGGTGATGCGGCCACGGTTCCTGAATGGTTCGCGCGTCACGGTGGGGTAGTAGATCAGCTTCTCGCGCACCAGCTCGCCCAGGTAGTCGTGCTGCGGCAGCTCGCGTTCGAGGTAGTCGGCGTAGGCGAGGTCCTCGACCCGGCGCACGCCGTGGGCCAGCACGATCTTCTCGTAGCGCTCGTAGGTATCCGGGTCGCGGATGATGCTCATGAACGGTGCCAGCCCGGTGCCGGTGCCGAGCAGGTACAGGTGCCTGCCGGGCTTGAGGTCGGTCAGCACCAGGGTGCCGGTGGGCTTGCGCGTGACGATCAGCGGGTCGCCGGGCTGCAGGTGCTGCAGGCGCGAGGTCAACGGGCCGTTCGGCACCTTGATCGAGAAGAATTCCAGGTGCTCCTCCCAGCTGGCGCTGGCGATCGAATAGGCGCGCAGCAGCGGGCGCCCTTCCGTTTCCAGCCCGATCATCACGAACTGGCCGCTGTCGAAGCGGAAGCCGGGGTCGCGCGTGGTGCGGAAGGAGAACAGACTGTCGTTCCAGTGCCGCACGTCGATCACGTGCTCGGTTGCCATTGCCACCATGGTCGGTCGTCTCGCCTTGTTGCGCTGTCGGGGAAGTCGCACGCCAAGCCATCCGGCCGACCGGAGATGGAGACTCGCGGGGAGGGCGGCGGTGGCCGCGGTGCCTTGCGAGCGCCGGGATGGACGCGGCGACAGCTGCCTAGGATACGCGAGCGGCCCGCAGCGCGCCTGCCCGGCGGCGTTTGCGGGTCGATCCGCGGCATCGTGCCGCGCCGCCGGCGGCCTGCCGGCGAGTGAACTGGCAGGGTGGTGGTCGGCAACCGTTCCCGCGGCGGCAGAGGGCGACGTACTACGCGGGCAGACGTACAGGTACTACACGGACAGCAGTCGAAGACGACAGCAGGAACATCCTTGGACTGCAGCATCGAAACTGCGCATACTCCATCGTCGCCGACGGTCCGATGCACCAGGGCCGATTCGCGATGGGTACCAGGGGGGTTCACGGCACGCCGGACAACTGGCGTGCGGCGGTTCTTGCTGGTCACTCCGGGGGCGGATGATGCCGGTCATGCTCGGCCAATCCAAGGCAATCCAGGCGGTGCGGGCGCAGTTGCAGCGCTACGCCGGCTGCGACGTGCAGGTGCTGATCGAGGGCGAAACCGGCACCGGCAAGGAGCTGGCCGCGCGCGAGATCCACTACGCCAGCGCCCGCCGCGACCATCCGTTCGTGCCGGTCAACTGCGGCGCCATTCCCGACAGCCTGATCGAGAACGAGCTGTTCGGCCACGGCCGCGGCGCCTTCACCGACGCCAGGGAGGCCCAACCCGGCCTGGTCGACCATGCCCGCGGCGGCACGCTGTTCCTGGACGAGGTCGACGCGCTGTCGGACAAGGGCCAGGTGACCTTGCTGCGCTTCCTGCAGGACAACGAGTACCGCCCGGTCGGCGGCGGCGCGGCGCGGGTGTCGGATGCGCGCATCATCGCCGCCACCAACGCCCGCCTGGAGCGCCAGGTGGCGGCCGGGCGCTTCCGCCGCGACCTGCACTATCGGCTGCATGCGCTGTACCTGCGCTTGCCGCCGCTGCGCGAGCGCAGCGACGACGTGGTCCTGCTCGCCCGGCATTTCCTCGACGCCGTCGCCCTGCGACTGCACGGGCCGCCCCGCCAGTGGAGCGAGGACGCCCTGCAGGCGCTGCGCGCCCATGCGTGGCCGGGCAACGTGCGAGAACTGGAGAACGTGGTGCTGCGCGCCTACATGGCCACCGACGGCGACGTCGTCGGCTTCGCCGAGCTGGTGACTGCGGAGCCGGCGTTCGCCGGTACCGAAACGCTGCCGCGACGCCGCGCCAACGAACCGGAGCTGGGCTTCAGCGCGGCCAAGCTGCACGCCATCCGCCAGTTCGAACGCGATTACCTCATGCAGCTGATGCAGCAGGCCTGCGGCAACATCAGCGCCGCCGCCCGCCTGTCCGGCACCGAACGCCGCCAGCTCGGCAAGCTGCTGCTGAAGCACGGCATCGAGACCAAGCAGTTCCGTTCGCCCTGAAGGTCCCGTTCCGTTCGAGGTCCGGCACAGTCCGCACCGGGCGTCGCCCCCCGGGTGCAATCCGCCCCACTGCGCCGGCAAAGCGGGTCGTCACTGACCCGGTTGCCGCGGGCCGGCATGCCGCCAAGCCTTGGCGCAGCCCATCCGGCCGCCTCGCGCCGGTGGCACGCATGTTGCGTCGATCCCCCACGCATGCATGCGGAAGGGCGTCATGACCAGCTATCCGGATCACGGCACGGCGGGCGGAGGGGAGATGGAGGTCGAGCGCTCGGTACTCGCGTACCTGCATTCCCATCCGCAGGCGGCGGACACCCTGCGCGGCATCGTCAACTGGTGGCTGCCGCGGCAGCGCTACGAGATCAGCTGCCAGCGTATCGAGCACGTGCTGGAGCGGCTGGTCGCGGAGGGGCTGCTGCATCGTGACGAGCTGCCCGACGGCGAGGTGCTGTACGCGCTGAACAGGCACGTCAGATCGTCGCTGCCGAACTGACCACGACACGGGTTTTCACTTTCGGAGGATCGACCCATGCCATCTGCGCTTACCTATCCGGGCGTCTACGTCGAGGAAATTCCCAGCGGCGTGCGCACCATCACCGGGGTGGCCACCTCGATCACCGCCTTCGTCGGCCGCGCCGCGCGCGGGCCGCTCGACGCCGACGCGGAAACCCCGGTGATCATCAACAGCTACGGCGACTTCGAACGCCAGTTCGGCAGCCTCGACCCGCTCTACCCGATGGGCTACGCCGTGCGCGACTTCTACCTCAACGGCGGCGCGCAGGCGGCGATCGTGCGGCTGTACAAGGGCACCGACGGCAAGCCGGCGAAGGCGGCCGTGGCGGTCGCCAACCTGCCGCTGGAGGCGGCCACCGCCGGCAGCTGGGGCAACCAGCTGCGCGTGCGCATCGACAGCAATGTGTCGGCCGACGTCGCCGCCGGCTTCGGGCTGGTGGTGGGCGACCTGTTCAACCTGACCGTGCGCGACATGGCCAGCGGCACCCAGGAGAGTTTCCTCAACCTCAGCGTGAAGGAGAGCCCGCGCCGGGTCGACCGTGTGCTGAAGGCGGGCTCTTCGCTGCTGCGCGTGGCGTCGTCGCTGACCTTGCCCGCCACTGCCGTGCCCGCCGCGCACCTCGACCCGGACGCCGGCAAGACCGTGTGGGAGCAGGACAAGTCTTCCACCGGCGTCGCCGCGGCCGACCAGGCCGTGGACAGCGCCGCGCTGGACGACAACGCCTACCTGGGCAACGCGGACGCCAAGACCGGCATCTACGCGCTGAAGAAGGCCGACCTGTTCAATCTGCTGTGCATTCCGCCGGACCTGCGCGGCGGCAACACCTCCAAGCTGGTCTACCAGAACGCGATGGCGCTTTGCGTGGAGCGGCGCGCGCTGCTGCTGGTCGATGCGCCGGCCGAGTGGGGCAGCGCCGGCGCGGTCACCCCGGCGGTGCTGGCGGCCCTCGGCCTCGCCGGCACGGCCGCGCGCAACGCCGCGCTGTACTTCCCGCGGGTGATCGAGTCGGACCCCAAGCGCCAGGGCCAGAGCGACACCTTCGTGCCCTGCGGCATCGTCGCCGGCGTGATGGCACGCACCGACACCCAGCGCGGCGTGTGGAAGGCGCCGGCCGGCATCGACGCGGCACTGAACGGCGTGCAGGGGTTGGCCGTCACGCTCAACGACGCCGAGAACGGCATGCTCAATCCGCTCGGCGTGAACTGCCTGCGCAGCTTCCCGCTGGTCGGCCCGGTGGTATGGGGTTCGCGCACGCTGCGCGGCGCCGACCTGCTCGCCGACGAATACAAGTACGTGCCGGTGCGCCGGCTCGCGCTGTACATCGAGGAAAGCCTGTTCCGCGGCACCCAGTGGGTGGTGTTCGAGCCGAACGACGAGCCGCTGTGGGCGCAGATCCGGCTCAACGTGGGCGCGTTCATGCAGAACCTGTTCCGCCAGGGCGCGTTCCAGGGCAGGACGCCGGCCGACGCGTACTTCGTCAAGTGCGACAAGGAAACCACCACGCAGAACGACGTCAACCTCGGCATCGTCAACATCGTGGTCGGCTTCGCGCCGCTCAAGCCCGCCGAATTCGTGGTCATCCAGCTGCAGCAGATGGCCGGCCAGATCCAGGCATGAGGAAACCAACATGACTCAGTTCAGCGTCAATGCGCAGCGCTTCGATCCGTACAAGAACTTCAAGTTCCGGGTGAAGTGGGACGGCCGCTACGTGGCCGGCGTCAGCAAGGTGTCGGGCCTGAAGCGCACCACCGAGGTGGTCAAGCACCGCGAGGGCGGCGACCCCAGCAGCACGCGCAAGTCGCCCGGCCGCACCGAGTACGAGGCGATCACCGTCGAGCGCGGCGTCACCCACGACACCGAGTTCGAGAAGTGGGCGAACAAGGTGTGGAACTTCGGCGCCGGGCTCGGCGCGGAGGTTTCGCTGAAGGACTTCCGCAAGGACCTGATCATCGAGGTCTACAACGAGGCCGGCCAGCTCGCGCTGGCCTACAAGGTCTACCGCTGCTGGGTCTCCGAATACCAGGCGCTGCCCGACCTGGACGCCAACGCGAACGCGGTGGCGATCCAGCACCTGAAGTTGGAGAACGAGGGCTGGGAGCGCGACACCGGCGTGAGCGAACCGGCCGAGCCCAGCTTCAGCGTGCCTGCCTGAGCGCCATGCACACACCCACGCCCGCGCAGCTGCTGCAGGTCTGGGAACGCGGGGGCGACCCGTCCGCCGCGGCGCGCGCCCTGTTGCTGCTCGGCTGCAGCTGCGACGACGAGGCTGCCATCGACGAACTGGCCGCGCTGCCGCTGGGCCGGCGCGACGCGCGGCTGCTGGAGTTGCGCGAGCGCCTGTTCGGCAGTGCGATCGAGGCGGTGGCGACCTGCCCGCAGTGCACGGCCACGGTCGAGGCGACGTTCCGTTGCGACGACCTGCGGCTGCCGGAGGCGGACACCGCCGCCTCCGCGCTGGAACATGCCGCACACGGCACCCATGTGCAGTTCCGCCTGCCCGACAGCCGCGACCTGCTGGCGCTGGAAGGTTGTGGCGATGCCGAGGCCGCACGCGACCTGCTGCTGGCACGCTGCGTGCTCGACGTCCGCGGCGGCGACCAATCGCAGGCGCCGCGCAGCCTGCCGCCCGAGCTGCAGGCGGAGATCGCAGGGGCGATGGCGCAGGCCGATCCGCAAGCGGACCTGCAGCTGGCGTTCCGCTGCCCGGAATGCGATCACGAATGGCAGCCGCTGTTCGATATCGCGCGCTTCCTGTGGCAGGAACTGCACGCCTGGGCGCTGCACCTGTTGCGCGAGGTGGACACGCTGGCGCAGGCCTACCATTGGGCCGAAGCCGACATCCTCGCGCTGAGCCCACGCCGCCGCCAGGCCTACCTGGAGCTGTGCGCGCCATGAGCGATTTCCTCGACCGCCTGGCGGCACGCGCGATCGGCAGCGACGCCACGCTGGCGCCGCGGCTGCCGTCGCTGTTCGAACCGCTGCCGCGCGCGCCGATCATGCCGTCACTGGACGAGCGCGAGGCGCCGGCGCGTCCCCGCGATGCGAGCCCGGCGCTACCGGTCGCGCCGACTGCCGCACCGCCACCGCGCGCGCTGGCGTCCGTGCACGAGTCGATCGCGCCACGAACCGCGCGCAACACGCCGGCAGAGCATGCGCCCTTGCCGATGCCGGAGCGCGTCGCAGCGGATGCGCCGCGCGCGCCGATGCCACCACCGCCGCGCGCGGCGGTGCCGGTACGTGCGATGAGCGCCGAACCTGCGCGTGCGGCTTCCGCGCCCGAACGCGCAGCGGCCAGTTCGCCGTCCGTGTCGCCGCGGCAGTCGCGTGTCGCGCCCGCTCGGAAGGAGGCGGCGCGCACGCCGACACCGGGCGGTGCCTTGCTGCCTGCGCCGGTACCGGTGTTCGCCACGACGGGCGGCGCACCCGCACCGGTGCGCCCTGGCCACGCAGCCGCGATGCGCAGCACGCGCAACGCGCAGGCCGAGAACGGGAACCGGGCCGGCAGCGAACCGGTGGTGCACGTCAGCATCGGCCGGCTCGAAGTGCGCGCCGCGCCGGCCGCCGCTGCACCACCGCGTCGTCACGATGGTCCGCAGCCGAGCAGCCTCGACGACTACCTGCGCCAGCGCGGCAAGGCCTCGCCATGAGCAACGTACTGGCCATCGCCGCGACCACGCGCACGCTGCGCAACCTGCTGCTGGCACAGGTACCCGCGCTGGACGCGGAACTGGCCGATCTGGAAGTGACCCTGCAGCCGCCGGACGTGGCGCGCAAGGGCATCAGCAAGGCGCAGCTCAACGTGTTCCTGTACCAGGTGGTCGCCAACGCCGCCTGGCGCAACCTCGACCTGCCGGGGCAAGTGCGTCCCGGCGAGACCGCACCGCCGCCGCTGGCGCTGAACCTGCACTACGTGCTCACCGCCTGGGGCCGCGGCGAGGACGACAACGACGCGATCAGCCATCGCGTGCTGGCCGCGGCGATGAGCACCTTGCACGACCGCGGCGTGCTCGACGGCAACGACATCCGCAACGCGCTGCCGGACAACGATCTCGCCGAGCAGGTCGAGCGCGTGCGCGTGACGCCGCTGGCGCAAAGCGTGGACGAGTTGTCGCGGTTGTGGACCGCGTTCCAGACCAACTACCGCGCCTCGGCGGTCTACGAGGCGGCGGTGGTGCTGATCGACAGCCAGGCGGCGATGCGTGCGCCGCTGCCGGTGTTGCGGCGCGGCCCGCAGGATCGCGGCGTGCTCGCCAGCGCATCCGCCGCCGCGGTGCTGGACGCGCTGGATTATCCGCACCACCAGACGGCCGTACGCCTCGGCGAGGACCTCGTGCTGCACGGTCGCCAGCTCGGCACGCAGCACGCAGTCGCGCGTTTCAGCAGCCTGCGCCTCGATGCGCCGATCGACATCGCGCCGCAGGCCGGCGACGCCGCCGGCAGTCTGCGCGTGCGACTGGCCGACGCCGCCGACGATGCGAACGCCATCGCGCGCTGGGCGCCGGGCATCTACACCGTGGCCCTGCGGGTGCAGCCGCCGGGGCAGCCGGCGCTGCTCAGCAACGAGCTGCCGCTGGTGCTGGCGCCGCGCATCGCGCTCGGCGCGCTTGCCGCCGCCGCCGGCGATTTCAGCCTGAGCATCGCCTGCACGCCGCGTATCCGCGCCGGCCAGCGTGTGTTCCTGCTGTTCGGCGACCGCCTGCTGACCCCGGCCAGCCTGAACAACCCGGCCGACCCGCAGCAGCCAACCGCGCTGGTCTTCCAGCTCACCGGCGTGGCCGCGGGCACCTACACCGTGCGCCTGCGCGTGGACGGCGCCGACAGCATCCCGGTCGACTTCAGCGGCAGCGTGCCGGCGTTTGCCGGGGACCAGCAGGTGGTGGTGGCATGAACGACTACGCGCCCTGGCTGCAGGCGAACGACCGCTACCTTGCCGCGGCGCTGGCGGATCTGCGCGCGCGGCTGCAACGCGCCGCGCAGTCGCCCGACGCACCGGCCACGCCGCCGGCGCCCGCCGCGGCGGCCACCGCGCTGATGGAATCGGCGCCGGCGGTGCGTGCGCCGAACGGGCCGAAGCAATCGTGGTTTGCGCGGGTGTTTGCCACCCAGCCGGCACGCGCATCGCTGGCGAGCGCGCAGGTGGACACTATCGACACGTCGCCGGCGATCGCGCCGGTCGTCGTCGAGGTGCCGGACCCGGGGGCGGCAGTCGCTGCCGCATCGCCGCCGGGTGGCGCCGACGACGGCAAGTACACGCCGGCGCTGGCCATGCTAGCCGACCGGCTCGGCCTGTCCGCGTTCGAGCGCGACCTGCTGCTGCTGTGCATCGGCATGGAGCTGGACACGCGCTTCCCGGCGCTGTGCGCGCAGGCCCAGCACGATCCGGCGCGGCCGTATCCCACCTTCGCGCTGGCCTTCGCGGTGCTCGACGCGCCCAGCTGGGATGCGCTGTCGCCGCAGCGGCCGCTGCGCTACTGGCGCCTGCTGGAGATCCACCAGCCCGGCGCGCAGCCGCTGATCGGCGCGGCGCTCGCTGCCGACGAGCGCGTGGTGAACTTCGTCAAGGGCATGAACTACCTGGACGACCGCCTGAGCCCGCTGCTTGCCGCGTTGCCGCCGGCCAGCCTGCCGCCATCGCAGCAGGCGGTGGCCGACCGGCTGCTGGACCAGCTGCGCCACGTGCCGCCGGGCGAGCCGCTGCCGGCGGTGCAACTGCTCGGCAGCGACAGCGTGAGCAAGCAGGCGATCGCGCAGACCGTCGCCGCCGCCTTCGGCGCGCAGGCGTACCGGCTCGCGGCCGAGCTGCTGCCGGCTGCGGTGGCCGAGCAGGAAACCCTGCTGCGGTTGTGGCAGCGCGAGAGTCAGCTGTTGCCGCTGGCGCTGTACCTCGACGCGGCCGAGGTCGAGCGCGGCGACGCCACCGCCACCTGGGTCAGGCGTTTCCTGGCGCGCAGCAGCGGGCTCGTCTTCGTCGACGCGCGCGAGCCATGGGCAGGCACGGCCGCGCAGGCGCTCAGCGTCGACGTGGCCAAGCCCAGCGCGGTCGAGCAGCGCGCGCTGTGGCAGCGCCTGCTGGGCGACGCCGCCGGGGCGCAGCCGCAGCAGCTGGCCAGCCATTTCGACTTCAACCTGGGCCGCATCGAGCAGATCGCGCACGGCGCGCTGGCGGCGGCCGAGGGCAAGCCTGCCGCGCTGGCGCAGGCCCTGTGGCAGGGCGCGTTGGCGCATACCCGGCCGGCGCTGGACGAGCTGGCCCAGCGCATCGAGCCGAAGGCGGGCTGGGACGAGCTGAAACTGCCCGACAGCGAGAAGGCCCTGCTGCGCCAGATCGCCGACCAGGTCGCCCGGCGCAGCACCGTCTACGACGACTGGGGCTTTCGCGCGCGGATGAACCGCGGGCTGTCGATCAGCGCGCTGTTCACCGGCGAGAGCGGCACCGGCAAGACCATGGCCGCCGAAGTGCTGGCGCGCGAGCTGGGCCTGTCGCTATACCGTATCGACCTTTCCGCGGTGGTCAGCAAGTACATCGGCGAGACCGAGAAGAACCTGCGCAAGCTGTTCGATGCGGCCGAGGGCGGCGGCGCGATCCTGTTCTTCGACGAGGCCGACGCCTTGTTCGGCAAGCGCAGCGAGGTGAAGGACAGCCACGACCGCTACGCCAACATCGAGGTGAACTACCTGCTGCAGCGGCTGGAGTCGTTCGGCGGCCTGGCGATCCTGGCCACCAACATGAAGGGCGCGCTGGATGGCGCGTTCCTGCGCCGGCTGCGCTTCGTCATCCACTTCCCGTTCCCCGGCGCGGCCGAGCGCCGCGCGATCTGGGCCTCGGTGTTCCCCGCCCAGGCCGCGGTGGGCGCGCTGGACTTCGACCGGCTGGCGCGGCTGCCGCTCACCGGCGGCAGCATCCAGGGCATCGCGCTGAACGCCGCGTTCATGGCCGCCAAGGCCGGCGTCGAGATCGGCATGCCGCTGCTGCTCGAGGCCGTGCGCGGCGAATACCGCAAGCTGGACAAGCCGGTCAACGAAGCCGATTTCCGCTGGCTGGAAAGCGCTGGAGGCCGGCCGTGAGCATCGAGCTGCACATCGAACGGCTGGTGATCGACGAGGCCGCGCTCGGCGGCGAGCGCGCCGGCAGCGTGCGCACCGCGCTCGAAGCCGAGCTGGCTCGCCTGCTGGCGCAACCCGGCGCGGTCGCCGCGCTGCGCAGCCTTGGCGCGGCCGCCGCGCTGCCGCCGGTGACGCTGCCGTCGGCCGGCCACCCGCACGAACGCCTCGGCCCGCGCATCGCCACGGCAGTGCAGCACGTCCTGGGCGTCCCTCCCGCCGCGCGCGTCGCGGGCAAGGAGCGTTGACATGACCGCGATCCCCAAACCCCGCCCCGATGGCATCGTGCGCTTCGGCAAACGCAAGGCCAAACGCGACGATCGCAACCTGATGTTCGCCACCTTGCTGAAGGCGCCGCCGGCGCTGCCGGCCGAGTACGACTTCGACGTCGTGCACCACGGCATCCCCACCCCGATGTTCGGCAACGACCAGTACGGCGACTGCGTGATCGCCGGCCGCGCGCACCAGACCCTGCGCTTCGAGAAGGCCGAGCAGAACAAGCTGATCGCGATCAGCGACAACGACGTGCTGCACGAATACTTCGGCGAGAGCGGCGGCGTCGACAGCGGCCTGGTCGTGCTCGATTCGCTGAAGGAATGGCGCAAGCGGGGCTGGCTCGCGGCCAGGCGACGCTACAAGATCAAGGCCTTTGCGCAGATCGACCAGGCCAAACGCAGCGAGCTCAAGCGGGCGGTGTTCATGGACATCGGCGTGGGCCTCGGCTTCACCCTGCCCGACGCCGCGCTGACCCAGTTCTACGCCGGCAAGCCGTGGGCGGTGGTCGGCGGCAAGGCCGGCCAGCCGAACCCGCGCAACGGCCACTACGTCTACGTGCCCGGCTATACCCGGAGCGGCCCGGTCTGCGTCACCTGGGGCCGCAAGCAGCAGATGAGCTGGGCCTTCCTCGCCAGGTACTGCGACGAGGCCTACGCGATCATCGACGCGATCGACACCGCGAAGAAGAAGCGCGGGCTGGATGCGGGCAAGCTCGACGCCTTCCTCGCCGCCTTGCGCAAGAAGAAGTCGAAAGCGGCGAAGGAGCCGGCGGCGCGCAGCGGAGCCCGGCATGGCTGAGCGCAGCGCCAGCGTCGTGACCAAGCCGGCGGCGCCGCATGCCGCGGGACTGCTGCTGCAGCGCAAGTGCGCCTGCGGCGCGCACAGCCACGGTCACGCCACATGCGCGGAGTGCGCAAGCAAGCAAGGCAAGCTGCAGCGCAAGCTTGCGATCGGCGCGAGCAACGACCCGCTCGAAGCCGAGGCGGAGCGCGTGGCCGATCAGGTGATGGCCAGTTCGACGCCCCCCGGAATCGGCACGGCCCGACCGCAGATCCAGCGCGCCGGCAGCGGAGGGGCGGCGACGGGAACGATGGTGCCGGACAGTGTCGACGAAGCGCTTGCCGCATCGGGCGAGCCGTTGCCGGCCGGGCTGCGCCACGAGATGGAGGCGCGCTTCGGCCATGACTTCAGCGCGGTTCGCCTGCACACCGGCGAGGCGGCGGCACGGTCGGCGCGCGATGTCGCCGCCAGCGCCTATACCGCGGGCCATCACATCGTGCTCGGTGCGGACGCGCCTGCGCTGCAGGCGCCATTGGGCCGGCGCCTGCTGGCGCACGAGCTGACCCACGTCGTGCAACAGACGTCGCCAGCGTCGCTGGCGGCGACCAACGGCGCAGCAGGTGCGCTGCCCGCGCCGAGCCCCGCTGCAAGACGGGTGCAGCGCTTCGTGGCCTGCGAGCAGGCGTCGCTGTCCCTCGAGACGTGTCCTCCACGCGAGAAGGGCGAAGTCGCCGAATCGCATGCGGACCCGATGACCGTGCACGATTACGCACAGCTTTCCGACGAAGGCAGGACGATCAACGGGTTCGCCGTGGTCGGTTTCGGCATCGACAGCAGCGTGGTGAAAAGCAACCTGAAGGGCGCGGCGAAATGGAAGGCGCTGGTGAACCTCATGGCTACCTCCAACACGCAGTGGAGCCTGCACGGCCTGTCCGATTGTTCCGGAAAACCCGATCGGAACCTGGGTTTGCGCAAGGCGCGCGCACAAGCCTTGTATGCGGCGTTGCCGCCCGAGGCGCGCAAGCAGATCGTTTCGGTCGACGGCGCGGCGCTCACCGACTGCATCGCCGGCAACCAGCGCAAGCTCGATCGCACGCTGAACCGGGCCGTCGTGATCGAGCAGGTCGGCCGCAGCGTGGATGTCGATCCGTCCGAAGAGAAGCCGGTCGAGGGAACCGCGCCGAAGTTCGTCTGCGGTCCCGACGTGACCGCGCAGGTCGCCCGCGCGGTGGGCCTGGCCCGCAGCCTGTTCGCCGGCTGGACCAGGGAGCAGCGCGAGGACGCCTGCGGCGCACTGGTCGGCGTGCGTGTGGGCTACTGCTCCTGGGACATCGTCCAGCTGCACAACGACCGCTGGATCAGCAGCGACTACCAGCCCAGGCATTGCGCGACAACCGGTGCGCCCAAGGGCCAGGAATGCGGCGAATCCGTGCAGGTCGGTGGCGAGTGCTACTACGCCGGTTCACCGAACTACGTGATCTACGGAACGATGTTCAACCTCTGTGCGCGCGAGAACCCCGACCCTCATTTCGGTTTCACGCGCTCGGACATGAAGACCTTGATCGACCTGTACAAGGGTTCCGGCGTTTCCGGTCTTGCCACGCCTTCGGCGAATTTCAAGCCGGCACTTGCCTGGGCCTATGCCGGTTACGACGGTTGGCCCTCGGGCGGGTCGCCGCCGTCCGGCGACAGGAACAACTGCAAGCCGATGTGCCCGTCGGCATACGCGGGTGACCCATTCGATATTCATTGGTACCCGCATCATTCGACTGAAGGTTGCGCCCCCTCGCTCAAGCAGGCGGTCAGAAAGGGGGCCAAGTCATGATCGGCCCGGTAAGCGACCGCAGGCCGGGAAGAGCGGCGCCTGGTGTCGCTCTTGCCACCACGCGGCCGCCAGGCCGGCTGCAGCGAAAATGCGCGTGCGGCACGCACAGCCATGGCGATGCCGAGTGTGCGGAATGCTCCGCGAGGCGCCACACCCTGCAGCGCCAGCTCAGCATCGGCGCCAGCAGCGATCCGCAGGAGCGCGAAGCCGACCGCGTTGCCGAGCAGGTGACGGTAGGGCGTGCACGTGCCTATGTGCGGCCTTCCGGGTCAGGCGTCACCGGCGACGCCGCCATGGCGACGCCGGCCAGCGTCGACGAGGCACTGGCCGGCGGTGGGCGGCCGCTGGATGGTGCCTTGCGCCAGGACATGGAGCAGCGTTTCGGTCACGACTTCAGCGGCGTGCGCGTGCACGCGGACCCACTCGCGGCGCGCTCGGCGCACGAAGTGGATGCCCACGCGTACACGGTCGGCAACCACGTGGTGTTCGGAGCCGGGCAGTTCGACCCCGGCAGTGCCAGTGGGGCGCGATTGCTCGCGCACGAGCTGACCCATGTGGTGCAGCAGGGCGCTGCGGGTCGCCTGTCCTTGCAGCGCGACGGGAAGAAGGACAAGGCGAAAGACGATGCGGCCAGGCAGCAACCTGCGCCGGTGACCCCGGATCCCGCCACGGCCTATTTCCACATCGTGGTACGCGACCGCGGGCTCGACCTGGGAGGCGGCGTGCTGGTGCCTGATCTAGCCGCAGCAAAGGCCACGCTGATGCGGCGCACGATCGACAAGCCCTGGACGCTGGTTCTGGCGATCCACGCCTCGCAGAACCGGCTCGGTGCGCAGGCGCCGCCGGACTGGCAGAAGAACGCGGTCTTCTACGACGATGCCGCCATCAAGGCCCTGTTCGGCGGCGACAGCGCATTCGTCGGATGGCGCGACCAGTTCGGTCCGAATCGCGTCGTGCTCTACGGCTGCCAGGTGACGGCGGCCTTCGAGCAGACGATTGCCGACAACCTGGCGCGTGGCGGCAAGGCACCGACCGCCGCGGGGCTGGGCGAAGGCTGCAAGCCGCTGGCGACCACGGTGACGTTCGGGGTGGAAAGCCGGCGTGCCTATGACGCGCTTTCCGACGACGACAAGCAGAAGGTGCTCGGCGAGGTCCAGGCGGCCAACGCCACCTGGGGCTACTACGGCGGGCCGCCGGTGCCAAGGGACCAGGTGCTCGACTACCTCTTCAAGGGGCCGAAGCCGGGGAGCTGGCCGCAGGTCGAGGTCATCGTCAAGCAGGGCGACGACTACGTTTCGGCGAACCCGCCGATCCCTTACTGGAACCGCCTGTCGAACTCCACGTTCCTGCGGATGTGCACCCGCGCCGTTGGCAACTTGCGCGAACGCACGCCGCAGGCGCCGACGATGAGGGAGGGCGAATGAACATCTTCGACGGCCTCTACGGCTACGAAAAACTGATGCTGGTGTGCGGCTTCATCCTGTTCGTGTTCGCGCTGGCGGCGATCACGGTGATGATCGTGCAGCGGCGCGACTTCAAGATGGCGATGGGGTTGATCGTGTTCGCGATCGTGCTGATGGGCTTCCCCGGCATCCAGGCGGTGAAGTTCAGCCAGGACACGGTGGAGCTGGACCGCATCCGCACGCAGCCGCAGGCACCGACCGATCCGGCGCAGAAGCAGCAGGCGCAGCAGGTGCTGGCCGATCTGGAACGCCGCGCGGCCGACAACCCGCAGCTGCAGGCGCAGGTGTCGGACGGCTATCGCGCGATCGGCGAGGTGGACAAGGCCTACGACCTGGCCAGGTTGGTGCTGCGCGAGAAGCCGTCGGCGCAGGTGCAGGCCACCCTGGTGCCGGTGCTCACCGCGAAGTTGAACCAGGTGCAGGCGAACGCGCCGATCGCGGCGCCGCCTCCCGCTGTCAGCGTGCCGTCCACGGCCGCGAGCACCGCGGTGGCGACAACGGCCCCCGTCGGTACCGCCGCCGTCCCGGCGCCCACGCCGGCGGACAGCGCGCGCCAGCATCAGATTGCCGAGATCGCCCGGCAGCTGCAGTCGACCGACGCGGCGCTGCCTGCCGCGTCGCATGCGGCGCTGGCCAAGGCCTACGTGGTGCTGGGCCAGCCGCAGAAAGCGCAGGCGAACGTCGAGGCGGCCCGCCGCATCGACCCGGCCATCCGGATCAACCCCAGCGTGCTGCGCGCGGCCAGGACAGGCGACCACCCATGAGCGCCTTCCCCGGTTCCCCGCGCATCCTCAAGGGCGGCATCGTGCTGATCGATGCGGCCAGCTCGGCGGTGCGGCGGGTGATCGCGCTGCAGTACAACCCCGATTCGCTCACGCGCTCGCTGCAGGTGCA
This sequence comes from Rhodanobacter sp. KK11, assembly GCF_033345435.1. NCBI lineage: Bacteria > Pseudomonadati > Pseudomonadota > Gammaproteobacteria > Lysobacterales > Rhodanobacteraceae > Rhodanobacter > Rhodanobacter sp. KK11. The sequence continues at coordinate 280,385 of NZ_JAWPMI010000005.1, read as the reverse complement.
GGGAATGAGTGCGGATGGCGGCGACCGTTCGGAAGCGCTGCGGCTGAAGGGTCCGCCGGTGGAGACGCTGAAGCTGGAGGCGGAGATCGACGCCACCGACCAGCTGGAGTTCCCGGAGCAGAACGGCGGCGTCACCCGGTCCGGCATCTTCGCCCAGCTGGCGGCGCTGGAAACCATGGTCTACCCGAGCAGCGGCCAGCTGCGCGCGAACGACGCGCTGGCGCAGATCGGCACGCTGGAGATCGTGCCGATGGAGACGCCGCTGGCGCTGTTCGTGTGGAGCCGCTCGCGCATCCTGCCGGTGCGCGTCACCGAGTTCGGCATCACCGAGGAAGCGTTCGACACCGCGCTGAACCCGATCCGCGCCAAGGTCAGCCTGGGCCTGCGCGTGCTGTCGGTGAACGACGTGCCGAGTGGGCACAAGGCCGCCAGCCTGTTCATGAGCTACCTGCAACAGAAGGAGCGCCTGGCCGGCGGCGCCGGCGGCCAGCTGGCTGCGCTCGGCCTGAGCGGCGTGCCGTGAGCGGGGCGCGGAAATCGTACTTGCGCCCGTGAAAGCCGGGCATCGCACGAAACGGAGAACGACATGCGTATCGAGGAAATGATTGCCGCCGTCCAGCAGGCCCTCGGCGTGGAGGTGGACGGCAAGGCCGGCCCGCAGACCTGGGGTGCGATCTACGCGCGATTGGTCGGCAAGCAGATCGACCGGATGGAACCGTCTGCGGCCATTTCGCCGGTGGACGCGCGCAGCGAGCAGGTGATCGCCACGCTGTTGCCGCCAGTGCGCCCGATCGCGCGCGCCCTGGTGCAGAAAGCCGCGGCCGCCGGCATCACCATCCGCGTGATCAGCGGCCTGCGCAGCTACGAGGAGCAGGCGGCGCTGTATGCGCAGGGGCGCACGGCGCCCGGCAACAAGGTGACCAACGCCCGCGCCGGCTACTCCAACCACAACTTCGGCATCGCGTTCGACGTGGGTGTGTTCGAGGGCAACCGCTACCTGCCGGACTCCCCCAAGTACAAGGCCGTCGGCGCGCTGGGCATGGACCTGGGCCTGGAGTGGGGCGGCAACTGGAAGACCATCGTCGACCAGCCGCATTTCCAGTTGCGGCCCGCCTGGGCGGCCGACGAGAGCGAGCAACAGATGCTGGCCGAACTGCGCTCGCGCAAGGATCGCGGCGAGGCGGTGTACGCCTGACGCCAGCGCAGCGATCGACACGCCGCCACGGAGATGCCCATGACCTCGAACTTCCCGCCCACCAGCCGCTACGCGCTGACCCCCACCACCAGCCTGGTGCGCGCCGACGGCAGCATGGTGACCTACCTGAAGCGCCGCTTCGTGCCGGCGCCGGAGAACTTCGCGCTGCTGCAGTGGCACCGCGTGGTGCAGGGCGAGCGGCTGGACAACATCGCGGCGCAGTACCTGGGCGATCCCGAGCAGTTCTGGCGCCTGTGCGACGCGAACCGCGCGCTGCGGCCGCAGGAGCTGACCGACACGATCGGCCGGAAGCTGCGCATCACCTTGCCCGAGGGCATCCCGGGGGTGCCAAGTGCTTGAGGGCGTGCACCTGACCTTGCTGGTCGGCCCGGTGGTGCCGGTGCCGGTGCCGCAGCTCGTGCTGGATGCGCTCACCCAGGTCGAGGTGAATGCGCCGGACGAGGGCGCGGGCGCGTTCACTTTGCAGTTCACGTTGAGCGTGCGCTCGCCGCTGCACACGCTGTTCCTGCTCTCCGGCGGCGGCGTGGTGCCGCTGCTGCGGGTGATCGTGGTGGCCACCGTGAACGGCATGCCGCAGGTGCTGATCGACGGCGTGGTGACCCGCACCGAAGTGCTGCCCGGCGCCGACCAGCGCCACACCACGCTGCAGGTTACCGGTGACGACCTCACCACGGTGATGACCAAGCTCGAATTCTCCGGCCTGCCCGGGGTGCCGTACCCAGCGATGCCGGCCGAGGCCATCGTGGCGCTGCTGCTGGCCAAGTACGCCTTCCTCGGCATCGTGCCGCTGGTGATCCCGAGCATCGCCATCGACGTGCCGATCCCGACCCAGCGCATTCCCACCCAGCAGGGCAACGACCTGGAATACATCCGCCTGCTGGCCGAGCGCGTCGGCTACGTGTTCTATCTCGAGCCCGGTCCGCTGCCCGGCACGAGCACCGCGTACTGGGGGCCGAAGATCAAGGTGGGCGTGCCGCAGCCGGCGCTGAACGCGGACATGGACGCGGCCAGCAACGTCGACGAGCTCAGCTTCAGCTACGACGGCAACGCGCGCCAGCTGCCGGTGGTCTACATCCAGAACGAGCAGACCAAGCTGCCGCTGCCGCTGCCGATTCCGGACATCGGTCCGCTGAATCCGCCGCTGGGCCTGCTCGATCCGCCGCCGCAGCAGTTCCGCCCGCTGCCCGAGACCGCCAAGTATTCGCCGCAGCGCGCGCTGCTGCTGGGCATGGCCGAGGCGGCGAAGTCGGCCGATACCGTCACCGGCCGCGGCAGCCTCGACGTGGTGCGCTATGGCCGCGTGCTGAAGCCGCGCCAGCTGGTCGGCGTGCGCGGCGTGGGGCCCGCGTTCGACGGCCTGCACTACGTCAGCCAGGTGCGCCACACGATCAAGCGCGGCGAGTACCGGCAGAGCTTCCAGCTGTCGCGCAAGGGCCTGCTCTCCACCGTGCCGCTGGTGCCGCCATGAACAAGTTCTTCGGCAAGTATCGCGGCACGGTGGTCCAGAACGTGGACCCGGAGCAGCGCGGGCGCCTCCAGGTGATGGTGCCGGACGTGTCCGGGCTGATCCCGTCGAGCTGGGCAATGCCGTGCGTGCCGATCGCCGGCAAGCAGAGCGGCGTGTACGTGGTGCCGCAGATCGGTGCCGGCGTGTGGATCGAGTTCGAGCAGGGCGATCCGGATTACCCGATCTGGGTCGGCGGCTTCTGGGGCAGCGCGGCGGAAGTGCCGGCGCTGGCGCTGGCGGGCAACCCGGCCAGCCCCAGCGTGGTGCTGCAATCGGGGCTGCAGAACACCATCTCGATCAGCGACGTGCCGGGGCCGGCCGGCGGCATCCTGATCAAGAGCGTCACTGGCGCGATGATCATGGTCAACGAGGTCGGCATCACGATCTCCAACGGCCAGGGCGCCACCATCGTGCTCGCGGGGCCGACGGTGACGGTGAACAACGGCGCGCTGGTGGTCACCTAGGAGGCATGCGATGCCGGGCTTCCTCATCCATGTCGGCGCCAGCGTGCTCTGCTCGCACGGCGGCCAGGCGCAGGCCACCGCACCGAACCCGCGCGTCAGCGTGAGCGGCCAGCCCACGGTGACCATCGCCGCGCCGTGGCTGGTCGCCGGCTGCACGCTGCCGCCGCCCACGGCCGCGAACGGGCCGTGCATCAGCGCGCAGTTCGTCACCGCCGCCACCCGTGTCACTTCCAACGGCCAGCCGCTGCTGCTCATCGACAGCCAGGCGATCTGCGCGCCGACCGGCACGCCGCTGGCGATCGTCGCCAGCCAGACGCGCGTCACCGCGATGTGAGGACGCCATGAACATCGACTACCCGTTCCATTTCGATCCGCGCGGCCGCACCGCGGAGACCGGCGACGACGAGCACGTGCGCGACCTGATCGAGCAGCTGCTGTTCACCAGCCCCGGCGAGCGGGTGAACCGCCCCGACTTCGGCAGCGGCCTGCTGCAGCTGGTGTTCGCGCCGAACAGCCCGGAACTGGCCGCCGCGCTGCAGTTCACCCTGCAGGCGGCGCTGCAGCGCTGGCTGGGCGACGTGATCGAGGTGGGCGGCCTGGAAGTGAGCAGCGAGGACGCCAGCTTGCGCGTCGACCTCAGCTACACCGTGCGCGCCAGCGGCGATGCGCGCAGCGACAGCTTCGTGCGGAGCCTGCCATGAACACCGCGCACGAAACGGCGAGCCTCGGCACCATCGGCTGCGCGCCGCTGCCGGCCTGCAGCGTGCCCGCGCGGCGCGACAAGCTGCGCCGGGCCGGCACGCTCAACGGCATCGACTACGTCGAGGTCGGCGATGACGGCACCAGCCTGTGCGTGCACCTGTTCGGCGACGTCCCGCAGGGGCTGGGCGTGGCGAACGTGCGCATCAGCGGCGGCGAGCGCATCACCGGCCTGCGCGTGCTCGGCGTGAATCCCGAGCTGGAGCCGGAGCGGCACGACGATGCCTGCCTGCGCGTGCTGCTGGATCGCGAAGGCGACCACACGGCGTACTGCCTGTGCCTGGTGGAGGCGACCTCCGGCAACGATCCGGCGAGCTGGCGCGCGTATCCCGGCTTCGATCCGCGCTACGCGTGCGCCACGCTGCACTTCCGCCTCGACTGCGCGAAGACGCTGGACTGCGCTGACGAGGCGCCATGCGTGCGGCCACCGTCGCCAGCGCCGGAGATCAACTACCTGGCGAAGGACTACGCCAGCTTCCGCCAGCTGTTCCTCGACCGCCTCGCGCTGGACATGCCGGCGTGGACCGAGCGCCACGTGCCGGACATCGGCATCGCGCTGGTGGAGGCGCTGGCGTATACCGCCGACCAGCTCAGCTACTACCAGGACGCGGTCGCCACCGAGGCCTACCTCGGCACCGCGCGCAAGCGCATCTCGGTGCGCCGGCATGCGCGGCTGGTGGATTACCGCATGCACGAGGGCTGCAACGCGCGCGCCTTCGTCACGCTGGCCTCGAGCAACGACCTGAGTCTGGACCTCGCCAACCTGCTGTTGCTGGTGCCGCCGCCGGGGCCGACGCAGCCGCCGCCCGGCATCATCGACGCGGACCAGCTCGCGGCGGCGCGGGCGGCGGGCGCGCTGATCTACGAGCCGATGCCGCTGGATGGCATGACCCGCTTCGACGTGGTCGCCGCGCACAGCGCGATACGCCTGCACAGCTGGGGCGACGAGCTGTGCTGCCTGCCGCGCGGCAGCACGCGCGCCACCCTGGTCGACACGCCGCCGCTGGCGCCGGAGGCGCCCGTTGTGCTGCTGGCGACCACGGATGCGGCCGTCACGCCGGCGCGCGCGCTGAAACTGGCCGTCGGTGACCTGCTGATCTTCGAGGAAGTGCTGGGCCCGCAGACCGGCAATCCGGCCGATGCCGATCCCGCACATCGCCATGCGGTTCGCCTCACGGCCGTCCAGACGTCCGTCGATCCGCTGGACGGCACGCTGCTGCTGGAGGTGGCGTGGGACCCCTGCGACGCGCTGCCGTTCGACCTGTGCCTGTCGGTGCGCACGCCCTCGCCCGACTGCGCGTGGCTGCACGACGTCAGCCTCGCGCGCGGCAACGTGCTGCTGGTCGACCACGGCGAACACGTGCGCGGGCAGTGCACCTCCAGCGCCATCTGCACGCCGAGCGGCAGCGATGGCGACTACCCCGGCCTCGCCGCCGCGCTCGCCGCGATGCCGGATGCCTGCGCGCGCTGCGGCACGCTGGCCGAGGATTGCTGGCTGGTGCCGGGCGACACGCAGTACGGCTGCTGCCGTTGCGACGGCGCGGTGCCGGACGTGCGCCGTCCGCCGTCCGCCACCGGCCACGTGCTGCCGGACGTGCCGCTGACCTGGGCCGAGCCGCTGCCGCCACACGCGCCGGTGTGTCGGCTGCTGGCGCGCGACCCACGCCAGGCGCTGCCGCAGCTCGCCGTGCACGGCGGCGCGCTGGCCGACGTGCTGGTGGCCGGTACGCCCGACCCGCGCTGGCGCTGGCAGCCGCGCTACGACCTGCTGGAAAGCGGCCCGGACGATCGCCATTTCGTGGTCGAGATCGACGACGACGGCGCCGCGCACCTGCGCTTCGGCGACGGCGTGCTCGGCGCGCAGCCGCAGGCCGGCGACTTCTTCCGCGCCGCCTCGCGCATCGGCAACGGCCCGGCCGGCAACGTCGGGCGCGACAGCATCGTGTGGCTGGCGCTGAAGTCGGGCGTGTTGTCGGCCGACCTGGTGCCGCGCAATCCGCTGCCGGCCAGCGGCGGCACCGCGCCGGAAAGCCTGGCCGAGGTGAAGCTGTATGCGCCCGGCGCGTTCCGCGCGAAGCCGCTGCGCGCGATCGTCGCCGACGACTACGCGAGGTTCGCCGCGCGCGCGCCGGAGCTGCAGGGCGCCGCCGCCGCGCTGGAATGGAGCGGCAGCTGGTACGCCGCCGACGTGGCGGTCGATCCACTGGGCCGCGAAGACCTGCCGGAGGGCCTGGCGCGGCGGATCAGGGCGCAACTGGAGCGCTACCGCCGCATCGGCCACGACGTCGAGGTGCATGCCGCCGGCTACGTGCCGCTGCGCATCGCGCTGAACGTCTGCGTGCGGCCGGACTTTCTCGTCGCCCATGTCGAGGCCGAGCTGCGCGACCGCTTCGGCGCCGGCCTGCGCCGCGACGGTACGCCCGGTTTCTTCCATCCGGACCGGCTGAAGCTGGGTGCGCCGGTGTTCGTCAGCGCGCTGCTGGCCGAGGCGCAGGCGATCACCGGCGTGGCCCACGTCGAAGTGTCGTGCCTGGTGCGCGCCGACGACCCGGCCGACGGCGTGCCCGCCGACGGCGTGCTGCACCTGGCCGCGCGCGACATCGCGCGCGTCGACAACGACCCGGACCATCCCGATCACGGCAGCATCCGCTTCACGCTGGGAGGTGGCCGATGAGCTGTTGCAGCGCCTGTGGCAAGCACGCCTGCGCCTGCGGTTGCGGCGCGATCGCCGGCACGCCGTTGCCGCTGGCCAACCGGCCGGGGCTGGCGGCGCTGGATTACCGCGTCGGCCGCTACGCCGATTTCCGCGCCACCATGCAGGCCGCTCTCAGCGACGCGGCGCTGCCGGCATTGGCCGGACTGCGCACGCGCGAAGCGGACGATCCGGCGATGGCCCTGCTCGACGCCTGGGCGGTGGGCGCCGACGTGCTGAGCTTCTACACCGAGCGCATCGCCAACGAGGCCTACCTGCGCACCGCTACCGAGCGCCGTTCGGTGCTGGAACTGGCGCGCCTGGTGGACTACCGGCTGCGCCCGGGCGTGGCCGCCAGCGTGTACCTCGCCTATACGGTGGAAAAGGATTCGCCGCCGGTGACCATCCCTGCCGGCGCGCGCGCGCAGTCGGTGCCCGCGCCCGGCGAGCAGATGCAGACCTTCGAGACCGCCGAGCCGCTGGATGCGCGCTACGAATGGAACGCGCTCAGGCCGCGGCTGACGCGGCCGCAGGACATCACGCTGGACAACGTCGCCACGCTCGACGCGCTGTGGGTGGCCAGCACGGCCACCGGCCTGAAGCCGAACGATCGGCTGCTGTTCGTGTTCGGCGAACTGCCCGACGGCGTGCCGGTGGTTCGTCAGGTGCAGTCGATCGAGGTGCAGCCGCGGAGCGGGCGCAGCAGGCTGCTGCTGCAGCCGTTCGGCGCATTGCAGGGACTGATCGTCGCGGCGGCGAAAGTGGCGATCGCCGCGTTGTCCGGCGGCACGCCATTGCGCGACCGGATCGAAAGGCTCTACCGCGGCTTGCTGCTCGGCGGCGGCGACGCCGGCAGCGTCAACCGTCTGCTGGGGGGCTTCGGCCTGGAGGTGGGTAATCTTGCCGGTGGCCCGGCGCCGGCGCAGGCGTTCCTGCTGGCCGTGGTGAAGGCGTTTGGCGGCGAAGGCGCCGTCAGCCCGCCGCCGGCGAGCGGCTTCGGTGCGCTGTTCGGCGCGTTGACGCGGCCAGCCACGCTGCAGCCGGCCAACAGCTTGCGCCTGCAACGAAGCGTCGCCGCGGCACTCGGCAAGGCCAGCGATGCGCGGCCGCAACTGCTGCTGAAATTCGCGCCGCAGCTGCATGACACCTTCTACCGCGCCTGGGCCAGCGTGCCGCAGGGCGAGCCTTCGCCGGCGCTGAACGGCGTGTACGCGCTGCGCCTGGTCGCGCCGCTGTTCGGCTACAACGCGCCGCGCATCATGGGGCTGGGATTGAATGACGACCCCGCCACCAAGGGCACCGTGCCCTACGTCTCCAGGCCCGACGGCGACTGGGATGCCATCGCGGACGGCGGCGAGGAGGACGACCTCGTGCAGCTCGACAACGCCTACGACGGCGTGCAGGCGGGCAGCTTCCTGCTGATCCAGTCGGGGCGCTACGGGCCGCCGGTCGTCGCGCAGGCCAGGCGCGTGCAGGTGCATCCGCGCAGTGCCTACGGCATCAGCGGCAAGACCACCGGGATCGAATTGGTCACGCCGGATGCGGACACGGCCGTGTGGCAGGCGCCGAGCATGTCGACCCTGCGTGCCACGCAGGTCCACGCACAAAGCGAATCATTGCCGCTGGCCGAGCTGGTGATCGGTGACGAAGTCGGCGCGCTCGCCGCCGACGGCAGCCCGCGCAGCACCGGCGACAGCGCCACCCGGCTCACTCTCGATGGCGCGGTGGATGGCCTCAAGGCCGGCCGCTGGGTGATCGTGGAAGGCCGGCGCAGCGACGTGCCGGGCACCGACGCGGTGAGTGCCGCCGAGCTGGTGATGCTGTCCGCGGTGGAGCAGGGCGTGGACGCGAACCTGCCCGGCGACACCGTGCACAGCACCCTGGTGTTCGCCAACGCGGGGCTGGCCTATCGCTACGTGCGTGACAGCGTGACGGTGCGCGCCAACGTGGTGCGCGCCACCCACGGCGAGAGCCGCCGCGAGGTGCTGGGCAGCGGCAGCGGCGCGGCGTCGATGCAGGCCTTCGTGCTGAAGCAGCCGCCGCTGACCTGGGTTTCCGCATCCACCGTGGATGGCGTGCAGAGCACGCTCACGCTGCGCGTCAACGACCTGCAATGGCACGAGACGCGCAACCTCGCCTTCGTCGGCGCGAGCGACCGCCACTTCGTCACCGCCACCGACGACGACGGCCGGACCACCGTGCAGTTCGGCGACGGCGTGCACGGCGCGCGCCTGCCCACCGGCGTGGAGAACGTCATGGCAACGTACCGCAACGGCATCGGCACGCCGGGCAACGTGCGCGCGGGGCAGGTCAGCTTGCTGGCGACGCGGCCGCTGGGCGTCAAGGAAGTAGTCAACCCGCTGCGCGCCTCCGGCGGGGCCGACGCGGAGACGCGCGACCAGGCGCGCCGCAACGTGCCGCTGGCGGTGCTGGCGCTGGACCGGCTGGTCTCGGTGGCCGACTACGCCGACTTCGCGCGCAGCTTCGGCGGCGTCGGCAAGGCGGTGGCGGTCAAGCTGGGCGGCCTGGTGCAGGTGACCATCGCCGGCGCCGCCGATGCGCCGATCGATGCCACCTCCGACCTCTACCGCAACCTGCTGCAGGCGCTGCGGCGCTACGGCGATCCATCGCTGCCGGTGCGGCTGGACGTGCGCGAGCTGCTGGCGCTGACCGTGAGCGCGAAGGTGGGGCTGCTGCCGGACTTCGCCTGGGAGTCGGTCGAGCCGACCGTGCGCGCGACGCTGCTGGATGCGTTCGGCTTCGAGCGTCGCGCGCTGGCGCAGAGCGTGTACCTCAGCGAACTGATCGCCTGCGTGCAGGCGGTGCGCGGCGTGGCCTGGGTCGACGTGGACGCGTTCGGCAGCCTCGACGAGGCCACCCTGCTGGCCGGCTTCGGCGCGGACGGCGACAAGCAGGGTGATGGCGCCGTGTTGATGAGCCACGCGGCCGCCGCGGACGTGGCGGCGGTGCCGCCGCGCGTGCCGGTGCGGCCGGCCCGCTACGACCAGCACGGCACGTTGCGCCCGGCACAACTCGCCTATCTGCCGCCGAACGTTCCCGACACCTTGCTGCTGCAGGAGGCCACGCCATGAGCGCGCGTCCCGATCGCCTGTACGACCTGCTGCCGGTGGTCTACCGCCTGCGCGACGCGGCGCAGGGTTACCCGCTGCGCGACTTCCTGCGCGTGCTGGCAAGCCAGGTCGAGGTCATCGAGCAGGACATCGCGCGGCTGTACGACAACGCCTTCATCGAGACCTGCGACGACTGGGTGGTGCCGTACATCGGCGACCTGCTCGGTTATACGTTGCTGCCGGAAGCGGCCACGCTGGGTGAGGACGGCCGCCGCGACGCCCGCCTCGGCCGCGTGCTGGCGCCGCGCGCCGACGTAGCCAACACCATCGACGCGCGCCGGCGCAAGGGCACGCTGTCGCTGCTGGAGGACCTGTCCCGCGACGCCGCCGGCTGGCCGGCGCGCGCGGTGGAGTTCTACCGCCGGCTCGGCTGGATGCAGCATCTGGATCACCAACACCGGCGCCGCGGTGGCACCGCCGACCTGCGCGATCCGGGGCGGCTGCAACGCATCGGCTGGGCCGACGGCGCGTTCGATCCGTTCGCGCACAGCGTGGACGTGCGGCGCCTGGGCAGCGCGCAGCGGCGCGGCCGCCACCACATCCCCGCGGTGGGCGTGTTCGCCTGCCGCCTGCGCAGCTATCCGGTGACGTGCACGCCGGCGTACTGCATCGAGGAACGCGGCCCGCAGTGTTTCAGCTTCAGCGTGCTGGGCAACGACACGCCGCTGTTCCAGCGCCCGGTCGCGGAAAGCGAGCCCACCCATATCGCCGACGAGCGCAACCTGCCGCTGCCGCTGCGCCGCTGGCGGTTCGCCGAACGCGGGTCGCTGGCCGATTACGCCAGCGTGTCGGCCGAACTCTATGGCGACGGTCGCAGCGTGGAAGTGTGGGCGCCGGACTGGCCGGCGAAAGGCCAGGGCCTGCCGGTGCCGCGCGAGGCACTGATTCCGGCCGACCTGTCCGGCTGGCGCGGGCAGGTGAAGCGCGGGCGCGTGGCGATCGATCCCGAACGCGGCCGCCTGCTGTTTCCTGCCAACCAGCGGCCGAAGCGCGGCGTATGGGTGAGCTACCAGTACGGTTTCGTTGGCGATCTTGGCGGCGGCGAATACGCGCGAGTCACGCCGGAGCTGGCCGGCGCCACGCGCTACGTGGTGCACGCCGCGCGGCCCGATCGCGCGGCGAACGCTGGCTGGCCGGCCGGCCACTTCGGCAGCATCGCCGACGCGCTGGCGGCGTGGGCCGCAGCCAAAGCGGCCACGCCGGCGTTGCGCGCGCTGGTGATCGAGCTGGCCGAGAGTGGTGTCTACGAAGGCAGCATCGAACTGCAGCTCGACGCCGGCGAGGCGATCCAGCTGCGTGCGGCCGAACGCACGCGGCCGGTGCTGCGCCTGCTCGACGTGCGCGCCAGCCAGCCGGACGCGCTCGGTATCGGTGGCCGCGCCGGCAGCCGCGTGCTGCTGGACGGCCTGCTGATCGTGGGCCGCGGCATCGAGGTGCACGGGCCGGACGACGAGGCCGCCGCGGACGGCGACCTGTGCGAGCTGCTGATCCGCCACTGCACCCTGGTGCCAGGCTGGGCGCTGCAATGCGACTGCGACCCGAAGCGTCCCGGCGAGCCCAGCATCACCCTCGACGGCACCCGTGCCGCGCTGCGCGTCGAGCACAGCATCCTCGGCGCCATCGCGGTGATCAGCCCCGAGCATCGCGGCGAGCCGCCGGCGCTGGAGCTGTGCGACAGCATCCTCGACGCCACCGGCGCCGAGCGCGTGGCGCTGGGCGCACCGGACGAGGCGGTGGCCTACGTCGAGGCCAGCTTCCGCCGCTGCACGGTGATCGGCGCGGTGCAGGCGCATGGCATCGCGCTGGCCGAGGACTCGATCTTCGCCAGCCCGCTGCGCGTGCTGCGCCGGCAGCAGGGCTGCGTGCGCTTCTGCTACGTGGCCGACGGCTCGCGCACGCCGCGGCGCTTTCACTGCCAGCCGGATCTGGCGCTGGCCGCGGTCGATGCGACGCAGCGTGCGCACGAGCGGCTGCGCGTGGTGCCGCTGTTCCGCAGCCGGCGCTATGGCTCGCCGCATTACCTGCGCCTGGCCGACGACTGCTGTGCGGAAATCCGCCGCGGCGCGTCGGACCGCTCGGCGCTGGGTGTCTGGCACGACTTGTACGAACCGCAGCGCGAGGCGAACCTCGCGGCGCGGCTGGCCGAATACGTTCCGGCGGGCACGGACGCCGGCATCCTCTTTGCGAGTTAGGAGATCGACATGAAAGGCGACTTCGCACGCGTCAGCTTCGACCCGACCCTGCATTACAGCCAGGTGTTCCAGCAGCAAGGGCGCGTGTTGCTGGAGGCGGACTGGAACGAACAGGCGCAGATCCAGCTGCACCTGCTGCGCACCCTGGTGCGCGACCTGGTTGGCCCGTGCTGGGCCGCCGGCAGCGGCTTCGCCATCGCCAGCAGCACCACCAACGCGGACGGCAGCAACAAGCCGCTGCCGCTGACCGACTGGCAACTGGCGCCGGGGCACTTCTACGTCGACGGCATCCTGTGCGTGAACGAGACGGCGTGCACGCTGGCGCAGCAGCCGCATGCGCCCACGCCCGACTACGGCGTGGCCGACGGCAAGAGCGGCTTCGAGAATCCGCCGAAGGGCTATGCGCTGTGGCTGGACGTGTGGGAGCGGCACCTGTGCGCGCTGGAGGCGCCGGGCATCGCCGACGCGGCGCTGGACGGCGTCGACACCGCCACGCGCGCGCAGGTCGTGTGGCAGTTGCGCCTGCTCGACCAGCCGCGGGCGCAGCAGCAGCTCGACGAGGTCACCACGGCGTTGAAGACGCGCCAGCAAGCTGCCGACAACCCGGCCGACGCCGCCGCAATCAAGCAGCAGCTGGCCGAGGTGGCCACGCTGCGCAAGCGCCTCGACGGCGGCGACCCGGCCAATGCCTCGCCCTGCGAGACCGTGCGCCAGCTGCTCGATGCGCGCGCCACGTATGCGCTGCCGCGGCTGCGCGCCGAGCTGGGGCCGCACGAGACCGACGACGACCCCTGCGTGATCGCCGCCGACGCGCGCTACCGCGGCATGGAAAACCAGCTGTACCGGGTCGAGATCCACCAGGGCGGCCCGGCCGGCACAGCCAGCTTCAAGTGGTCGCGCGAGAACGGTTCGGTGGTGTTCGCGGTCACCCACAGCGAGCTCGGCGCGGCGGCGGACGACGGCAGCGCGCCGCTCACGGTGACGCTGGCCGGGACCGGCCGCGACACGCGGCTCGGGCTGGCGGCAAACGACTGGGTTGAACTGGTCGACGACCGCTACACGCTGGGCCAGCGCGCGTACCCGCTGCTGCAGGTGCTCGCGATCGACCCGGCGAACGCCAGCGTCACCCTGAACGTGCCGAAGAACACCACGCCGTGGCCGCTGGACGACGCCCCGCAGCGGCATCCGCTGCTGCGCCGCTGGGACCAGCGCGAGGCGGTGAATGCGCAAGGCGTGCTGACTGTGGCCGAGGGCGCGCCGATCACACTCGAGGACGGTATCCAGATCACCTTCTCGCCCGGCGGCGTCTACGCCACCGGCGACTACTGGCTGATTCCCGCCCGCGTGGCCGGCAGCGGTCAGCTCGACTGGCCGTCGGCGAACGGTGCGCCCGCCGCACTGCCGCCACGTGGACGGCACCACCACGCGGTGCTCGGCATCAGCGGCGAGGGCGGCTACGACGAGTGCTGCTGCCGGTTCGACTCGCTGTGCCAGCGGCTGCAGGCGAAGCGTCGCCAGCCGGCCGGGGCCGGCGCGGTGCTGGCGTCGGGCGCCGCCGTGGCGGCGCCGGGCACGGTGAAGAAGACACGGGCCCAGCCGGCGAAGAAGGCCGCGAAGGCGAACGGGTAGGTGGCGGAACGCGCGGGCATAGGAGCAAACGCCGGGGTGACGTAGCATTCCCCCTGCAAGCCTCCCCCGAGATGTTCCGAGATGACCGAAAACCACCACCGCGCCTCGCCCTGGCAGCTTTCGGTGGCGCCGATGATGGACTGGACCGATCGGCACTGCCGCTACTTCCACCGGCTGCTGTCGCCGCGGGCGCGGCTGTACACCGAGATGGTGACCAGTGCCGCGCTGGTGCGTGGCAAGCAGCTGCGCCTGCTCGAGCACAGCCAGCAGGAGCATCCGCTGGCCTTGCAGCTCGGCGGCAGCGAGCCGCACGAGCTGGCGCAGGCGGCGCGCTTCGGCGCCGAGGCCGGCTACGACGAGATCAACCTCAACGTGGGCTGCCCTTCCGACCGCGTGCAGTCGGGCCGCTTCGGCGCCTGCCTGATGCGCGAGCCGGCGCTGGTGGCCGACTGCGTGAAGGCGATGCGCGACGCGGTCGACGTCCCGGTGACGGTGAAGTGCCGCATCGGCGTGGACGACCAGGACGACTACGCCGGCCTGCAGCAGTTCACCGAGCTGATGCTGGAAGCCGGCGTCGGCGTGCTGGTGGTGCACGCGCGCAAGGCCTGGCTGAAAGGTCTCAGCCCGAAGGAGAACCGCGAGATTCCGCCGCTGGACTACGAGCGGGTGTACCGGCTCAAGCGCGAGTTTCCGCAGTTGATCGTCGTGATCAACGGCGGCATCACCACGGTGGAACAGGTGCGCGCCCACCTGGCGCGGCTGGACGGCGTGATGCTGGGCCGCGCCGCGTACCACGACCCGTACCTGCTGGCGCAGGTCGAGCATGCGCTGTACGGCGAGCCGCTACCCACCCGTGAAAGCGTGCTGCAGCGCCTGCGGCCGTACGTCGAAGCCGAACTGGCGCGGGGCACCGCGCTGAAGCACATCAGCCGGCATCTGCTGGGGCTGTACCAGGGCGAGCCGGGCGCACGCGCGTTCCGCCGCACGCTCAGCGAAGGCGCGCATCTGCCGGGCGCCGGCTGGGCGCTGCTGGAACAGGCGATGGCGCCCTGCGCGGCGGCGGCGTGACAGCTGCTGTCCGTCCGGTCAGTATTCAGGCCGGATTGTCTAGGCTGGACGGCCAGCTGGTTGCCGGGCGGGAATTTCACGCATGACAACGCACAAAAACTTCATTCCGGCTCTGCTCATATCGCTGCTTGCCGGCGTGTGCACGGAGGCCTTGGCGCAGTCGGCCGGATCGACGGTGACTCTCGACCAGGCGGTGCTGCAAGTGCAGCAGGATACCGGCGGCAGGGTCCTGTCGGCCGAGCAGCGGGGAGTCGGGCGCCGGCAGGAGTACCGCATCAAGGTGCTCACCCCGGACGGTCACGTCAAGGTGATGGTGGTCTCCTCCGAATCGGGCAAGAATCCGTCATCGACCCAGTCAACCAAGAACCCGCCCGCCAAGAACGCGGGCCGCAAGGAGAAACGCTGATATGCGCATCCTGTTG
This sequence comes from Rhodanobacter sp. KK11, assembly GCF_033345435.1. Classification (NCBI taxonomy): domain Bacteria; kingdom Pseudomonadati; phylum Pseudomonadota; class Gammaproteobacteria; order Lysobacterales; family Rhodanobacteraceae; genus Rhodanobacter; species Rhodanobacter sp. KK11. Next base: position 265,305 of record NZ_JAWPMI010000005.1, on the reverse strand, counting down.
GTGGAGGACGAAGCGCCGCTGCGCGAGACGCTGGCCGCACGCCTGAAACGGGACGGCTTCGCCGTCGATGCGGCGCAGGACGGCGAGGAAGGCATCTACCTCGGCCGCGAAGTGCCGTTCGACCTGGCGATCATCGACCTGGGGCTGCCGAAGATGTCCGGCATGGACCTGGTCAAGGCACTGCGCGAGGCCGGCCAGCGCTACCCGATCCTGATCCTCACCGCGCGCGGCAGCTGGCAGGACAAGGTCGAGGGACTCAAGCACGGCGCCGACGACTACCTGGTCAAGCCGTTCCACGTCGAGGAACTGCTGGCGCGCATCAACGCGCTGGTGCGTCGCGCCAGCGGCTGGTCGAAACCGATCCTGGCCTGCGGCGTGATCAAGCTGGACACCACCGCACAGACGGTGACGGTGGAAGGCAAGCCGGTCGACCTCACCAGTTACGAGTACAAGGTGCTGGAATACCTGATGCTGCACGCCGGCGAGCTGGTCTCCAAGGCCGACCTCACCGAGCACATCTACCAGCAGGATTTCGACCGCGACTCCAACGTGCTGGAAGTGTTCATCGGCCGCCTGCGGCGCAAGCTCGATCCGGAAGGCAGCCTGAAGCCCATCGAGACGGTACGTGGACGCGGATACCGCTTTGCCATCCCGCGCACCGACGGCGACGACGAGTGAGGTGACGCCGACGCGCCGTCCGCTGTCGCTGGCGGCGCGCGCGGCGATCGCCACCACACTCGTGCTGGCCGGCTTCCTCGGCCTGGTCGGGCTGACCCTGACCCAGACCAACAAGGCCCGCGCGCTGCGCACGCTGCATGATCGGCTCGAGAATTTCGCGATCGCCTACATCACCAGTACCGACGTCAACCGGTACGGCAGGCTGCTGCCGCCGGAGACGTCGCCGAACCCGAACTTCTCGCGGCCGGGTTCCGGCCTGTACGCGGTGGCGCTGGGCGACCACGGCTACCATTGGGAATCGTCGTCGGCGATCGGCCGCGACTTCTCCTTCCTGAAGCCGCTGGAACCGGGTCAGAGCCAGTTCGTCGGACCGATCGACACCCGCATGGGCCGCCTGTACTACTACAGCTACGGTGTGGCGCTGGACACGGTGGAGAAGAAATCGGTGCGGCTCACCGTGATGGTGGCGCAGACCGAGGATCAGCTCGAAGGCGAGAATGCGGTGTTCCGCCATACCCTGGTGATCTGGCTGTCGATCCTCGGCGTGATGCTGATCGTGCTGCAGCTGCTGCTGCTGCGCTGGAGCCTCACCCCGCTGCGCAAGGTGGCCAGCGACATGAGCCGGGTCGAGCGCGGCGACAGCGAACAGCTGGACAGCCAGTATCCGCTGGAGCTGACCGGGCTGACCGAGCGCATCAACGCGTTCATCACCAACGAGCGCGAACAGCGCACGCGCTACCGGCATACCCTGGCCGACCTGGCGCACAGCCTGAAGACGCCGTTGGCGGTGATCCGCTCGCAGCTGGAATCGCCGACGGCGGGCGACGAGGCCGCGCGCCGCGCCAGCGTGCTCGACCAAGTGCGGCGGATGAACGAACTGGTCGCCTACCAGCTGTCGCGCGCGGCCACCTCCGGCCGGCAGACCTTCGCCAGCGCCGTGCCGATCGCCGGCCATGCCGAGGACATCGTGCAGGGCCTGGAGAAGGTCTACGCGGACAAGAACGTGCTGTGCGAGTTCGACATCGAGGACGGCGCGGTGTTCTACGGCGAGCAGGGCGACCTGCTGGAGCTGATGGGCAACCTGCTGGAGAACGCGTTCAAGTGGGCCGGCCACCGCGTGCTGCTGGTGGTGAAGATGCAGCCGCAGGCCGGCCGCCAGCGTCCCGGCCTGTGGCTGAGCGTGGAAGACGACGGCCCGGGCATCGCCGAGGACAAGATCGAGAAGGTGCTGCAGCGTGGCGTGCGCGGCGACGAGCGGGTGCAGGGGCACGGCATCGGCCTGTCGATCGTGCAGGACATCGTGCATGCCTATCAGGGCGAACTGGTGGTGGACCGCTCGCCGGAATTCGGCGGCGCGCGCTTCAGCGTGAGGCTGGCGGCGAGCTGAGCGAAGGCTCAGCGCGCGCGGCAGAAGCCGACCGGTTCGCGGCCTTCGGCGGGCGAGTGGCCGTAATAGGCCTCCAGCAGCTCGGCGATCGCCGGCTCGGCCTCGCGCAGAAGCGCCGGCTGCGAGTAGTGCAGCTCGCTGACCACGGCGAAGTACTCGGCGGCGCTTTCGGTGGCGTAAGGGTCGATCGGGCTGTCGCAGCTGTCCGGCGGCATCGCGACCAGGCGGTCGTAGGCCTGCTGGAACTGCTGGATCCAGCGCCGCCGCGGAATGTCCACCAGCGGCGGCACGCCGTCGGGCGGGCCGTCGAGCATGTCCAGCTTGTGCGCCATTTCGTGCACGACCACGTTGTAGCCGTCCCACGGCTGTTCCAGGTCCAGTTGCACGTCGGCCAGGGACAGCACCAGCGGGCCGCGTTCCCATGCCTCGCCGATGCGGATCTCATCGCCCTCGGTGACCACCCCGGTGCGGTCGTCGTGGTGGCTGCGGCGCACCTTGAACTCGCCCGGGTAGATCAGCACCTCGCGCCAGCCGCGCAGGCTGGCCGCTCCTTGCCGCAGCGCCGGCAGGCAGGCCTGCATGGCGATCAGCAGACGCCAGTAGTCGTCCAGCACGGCACCGGCCAACGCATGGAAGCGCTTGCGGGCCAGGAACAGGGCGGACAGCCGACGCAGCTGCTGTTGTCGCTCGGGGTCGAGCCGGCGCGCCAGCGGACAACCGGCCAGCGCGCGTCGCCACAGCGGGTCGGCGATCGGCGCCGGTTCGAAACGCGCCCGCAGCGATTGCCACCATGGACCCGGCATGACGCCGAGCGCTTACTGGATCGAACCAGGCAGCAGCGATTGCCAGCCCAGATGCGGCCGGCGGGACGGCGCCGGAGCGGAGGAAGCGCCGCCGGAGCGACTGCTGCCATTACCGGAACTGCTGCCGGAACCGTCGCTGCTGTCGGCCGCTGGGCAGTCGCGGTTCAGCCCCAGCGCGTCACCGCCGCTGTTGCTGTTGCCGTCACGGGAACCGGCGCCATCGAGGGCGGCATGCGAGGAGCTGTCCAGGTCCTGGGTGGCGTCGAGGCTTGCCGCCGCGGCACCGCCGACTCCGGCAAGGCACAAGGCGCAACCGATAAGCCAATGGGTGACACGCATGGCAATCGAACTCCCTGACCCGCAAGCGAAGACCTTGATCGTCGCAGAAACACCGGCGCCGTACCAGTGCTGCCGTGCCGCGACGGGCGGCCGCGGGGCTGGCCGGCCGGGCTAGAATCCGCCGATGCCCGATCTGCCTCGCCATTTCCCGCTTTGCCGCCGCCGGCCCGCCGGCGCCTCCGGAGTCTGCTGATGGAGCTGGCGCAATTGCTGGCCCTGCTGGCCGAAGGCGAACCGCTGTCCGGCGCCGGTCTTGCCGCGCGGACCGGGGTGACCCGTGCGGCGATCTGGAAGCAGATCGAGGCGCTGCGCGCCCGCGGCGTGCCGGTCGAAGCGCGCGGCGCGGCCGGCTACCGCCTGCCGTGGCCGCTGCAGATGCTGGATGCCAAGCAGATCCGTGCCGCCCTGCCGGCGGCGCTGGCGCGCTCGCTGGGGGCGCTGGAGGTGCATTGGGAACTCGATTCCACTTCCAGCGAACTGCAGCGCCGCGGCTCGGCCGCGAAGGACTTCAGCATCGTGCTGGCCGAGACCCAGCACGCCGGCCGCGGCCGGCGCGGCCGCGCGTGGCTGTCGCCGCCGGGGCTCAACCTGTACCTGTCCTGCCTCAAGCGTTTCGAGTCGGGGTTCGCCGCGCTGAGCGGACTGTCGCTGGCGGTCGGCGTGATCGTGCTGCGCGCGCTGGAGAGCCTGGGCATCGCCGGAGCCGCGCTGAAGTGGCCGAACGACGTGCTCGCCATCGGTGACGGCCGAGCCGACGGCAAGCTGGGCGGCATCCTGGTCGAGCTGAGCGGCGAATACCAGGGGCCGTGCGCGGCGATCATCGGCATCGGCCTCAACCTGCGACTGACCCCGGCGCTGCGCAAGCAGGCCGGCCAGCCGGCCTGCGACCTGGCCGGTCTGACCGGTGGCGTGCCGCCGGACCGCAACCGCGCGGCGGCGGCGCTGATCGCGGCGCTGGTCGAGGGTTTGCAGCAGTTCGAGCGCGCCGGCTTCGCCGCGTTCAGCGCCGACTACGCGCGCCACGACCTGCTGCGCGGCCGACCGCTGCAGCTGAACGGGGCGCTGGGCGTGTTCGACGGCGTCGGTGCCGGGGTGGATGCGCACGGCGCGCTGCAGGTGCGCATGGCCGACGGCAGCGTGCGCCGGGTCGACAGCGCGGACGTCACGGTGCGCCGCGCATGAGCAGGCTCTTGCTCGACCTCGGCAACACGCGGCTGAAATGGGCGCTGCAGGCGCAGCCGGCCGGTTGGCTGGCGCGCGGCGCGGTGGACTGGCGGCAGGATGCGGCGACCGCGCTGGCATCGGCCTGGGCGGGTTTGCCGCAACCGGCGCAGGTGATCGCGGCGTCGGTCGTCGACCCCGCGCGCGAGGCACAGGTGGCGGCCGTGGCACAGCGCCTGTTCGCTCAAGCGCCGACCTGGCTGCGCACGCCGGCGCATGCCTGCGGCGTGCGCAACGCGTATGCCGAACCGCAGCGACTCGGCGTGGACCGGTTCTTGGCAATGGTGGCGGCACGTGCCGACGGTCACGCGCCATGCGTGCTCGCCGGCGTCGGCACCGCGCTCACGCTGGATGCCCTGGCGGCCGATGGCCGGCACCTGGGCGGCCTGATCGCGCCGGGCCCGCAGCTGATGCAGCAGTCGCTGCTGGGCGCCACGGTGCGGGTGCGGCCGGAGCGGCCCGGCGCGATCGTGGAGCTGGCCGACAACACAGCCGACGCGGTGGCTTCCGGCTGCTGGCATGCAGCCGCCGCGCTGGTCGAGCGCTTCGCCACGCATGCGGCGGCGCCGCTCGGCGCGACGCCGCAATTGATCCTCGGCGGCGGTGACGCCGTCTCGCTGTTGCCGCTGCTGTCGCTGCCGGCGCGGCTGGGCCAGGACGGCGTGCTGCGCGGCCTCGCCGTGTGGGCCGATGCGCAGTGACGCCGGTGCCGCCCGTTAGAATGACGGCCGCTGCCGCCGCTTGATGGGGGTTCGATGTTTCTGCGTCTGCTGTTCGTGCTGTTGACCGCGCTGAATATCGCGGTAGGCGCCTGGCTGCTGCTGGGCCAGCCGTATGCCCGCGGCGGCACGCCCAGCGATCCCGGCGTGGCGGAGCTGCGCCTGCTGTCGGAATTGCCGGCCCCCGGCCCGGCGGCGACCGTGCCCGCGCCTGCAGCGGTGACGCCGCCGCGCAACCTCAGCTACAGCTGCCTTGCGCTCGGTCCGTTCGCCACACCGCAGGACCTGCGCAACGCGCGCCAGGCGCTGTCTGCCCAGGCCACGCGGATGCGCTCGCGCCAGGAGCAGGCCAGCCAGACCAGCGGCTGGTGGGTCTACCTGCCGGCCGCCGGCAGTCGCACGCAGGCGCTGGCGGTGGCGCGCCAGCTGGCGGCGCGCGGCATCGACGACTACTTCGTGGTCAGCTCCGGCGACCAGCCCAATACCATTTCGCTGGGCCTGTTCAAGGATCCGGCGAATGCGCGCAAGCGCCGCGACGAGGTCGTCGCGGCGGGCTTCCCTGCCCGCATGACCGAGCGCAGCGAGAGCGTGCCCGAGTACTGGCTGGACCTGATGGTCGCCGACGGCGGCAGCTTCGACTGGCGCAGCCGCGTGCGTGCCGCGGGCATCGGTTCGCACGGCACTGGTTGCTTCTGAACACGCGTCACGAGGCGGCCTGCTAGAATCCCTCGCCTTCGCCGGCATAGCTCAGTTGGTAGAGCAACTGATTTGTAATCAGTAGGTCGCGGGTTCGATTCCTGCTGCCGGCACCAGGAAACTGCGGGAACCGGCCATTCGCAGGCCATGGCGCCGGACGCGTGGTCGGGTGCGGGCACCGGGAAGCTGCTGTCCGGCCGCGTTTGCCGCTGAACAAATCCGCAGACTCTTAACGCGACCATCGCGATTCCTCGACTCCCGCCTCCGCAGGCTGGCATCCGCGGGGGGCGGAGGATTCGTCCGATGGGCATGCTGTACGTGGTGCAGGGCTTTCGTGAGAAAGACGGCGACATGGTCGCCGAGAAGCCGATCCTGCACGGCTGGGAACAATTGGCGCTGACGCGCGGCCAACTGCTGGCCGACCGGCTCGATGGCGTACTGATCTACGCCCAGGCGGCGGACGTCGATCGCGGCGAGTACTCGGAGCCGGTCATCCTCGCCAGCTACGGTCACGTGCCGCATCCGGAGCAGCAGAGCCTGCGGATGCACTGACGGCTCGGCACGGCCGCTTGCGACGCCCCGGCGTGGCGGTGGCGGCGCACAACTGTTGTAGGCAGGCACCGACATACGAGCCCATGGTCGCTCGGCACACTTGGCGAACGCCGGGTACGCAGTCATCCGTCCTAGGGGAGGCGCGATGGATGTCCCAGGCGTTGTCCTTGTCCGGGAGCACGAGCATGCGCGTTGTCTTGATGATCAGGGAAAGCAGGCACGGTCTGTGGTGCATCTGCAGCGGAGAGGCGGTGCTGTATGACGGGCTGCGCTTTGCGCACGCGATCCGCCTGGCCCGCGGGCTGGCGCGCGAAGAGCATGACAGCTCGGGGCGCGCCTGCAGCGTCCAGATGACCTGCGCGGAGTTCACCATCACCCTCGTGCAGCACGCCGGAACGGCTCCGTCGCGCTGCGTCGCGGCCTGAGGTTTCCGCCGGGGAGTTGCCCTGGCCAGTTCACCGGCAAGCAGGCCGCGCCGGATCATCGGCAATATGTGCACGTGGCGTGAAAGCTTGCTAGGATCGACATCGTGGCTGCACGGGGGCAGCTCGGGGTGATCTACATGCAAACGTTGCTCGCGCATTCCGCCTTCTGGCGTGGAGTGTTGCTGTTTGCAGGGATGCTTTACAGAAAATCTGCGCAAGGCGCGAAATCCGGCGAAATCGTCCGTGGCACCGAACTGGTGTCGTGGCTGCCGGGCGCGCATTCGCGCCGGGAGGACGAGTTGGCGCGAAGTCGGCTGACCGGGGCCGACACGCCTTAAGAACCGGTTTCTCCCGCGTGTGGCTGGCGCGACCGCGGCGATGCGAGTCGCGGCGGCCTGTCGCGCCGGTGCCGCATGCGCTTGCATGTGAGGCGGAGACAATTCGCGCCGCGCCGCGCCGCTCCCGCGGTGCGCGCCTCGGCGTGGGCGGGGCGTTCCGGTAAACTCCGGGTGATTCGCGGCAGTGCGCAGCCGCCGTCGGCTCGCCGCAGCGACGGGCTACGGGCCGGGCAGGCAATCGCCGCCACGCGTTCCTGACAGATACGGATTATGGACAAACAGACCGTTTCATTGATCGGCGTGCCGACCGATATCGGTGCCGGCCATCGTGGTGCCTCGATGGGCCCGGAGGCGCTGCGGGTGGCCGGCCTGGCTGCGAAACTGGAGCGCCGCGGGCTGCGCGTGATCGACCGCGGCAACCTGCAGGGGCCGCTCAACCCATGGCTGCCGCCCGAGCAGGGCTACCGCCACCTGGACGAGGTGGTGGCCTGGAATACGGCCGTCTATGCGGCGGTCCATCAGGAGCTGCAGGCCGGCCGCCTGCCGATCATGCTCGGCGGTGATCACTGTCTGGCGATCGGCTCGATCTCGGCGGTGGCCAGCCACTGCCGTGACACCGGCAGGCGGTTGCGCGTGCTGTGGCTGGATGCGCACACCGACTTCAACACGGCGCAAATCACACCCAGCGGCAATATCCATGGCATGCCGGTGGCCTGCCTGTGCGGCAACGGCCCGGCCGCGCTCACCGGCCTGGCCGGCGAGGTGCCGGCGGTCGCGCCCGAGGCGTTCCGCTACGTCGGCATCCGTTCGGTCGATGAGGGCGAGAAGCGGCTGGTGCGCGAGGTGAACATGCAGGTGCACGACATGCGCCACATCGACGAGATCGGCATGAAGCGCGTGATGGAAGAGGCGTTGGCCGGCATCGACGGCAACACCCACCTGCACGTCAGCTTCGACGTCGACTTCCTCGACCCCAGCATCGCGCCGGGCGTAGGCACCACCGTGCGCGGCGGGCCGGACTACCGCGAGGCGCAGCTGTGCATGGAAATGATCGCCGACACCGGGCACCTGGCGTCGCTGGACATCGTCGAGCTGAACCCGGCCTTCGACAAGCGCAACCAGACCGCGAAGCTGGCGGTGGACCTGGTCGAGTCGCTGTTCGGCAAGTCCACGCTGATCCGCTGAAGCGGTCCGACAGGGCTCCGGCGCGCTCCGCCGGAGGATCGCTCATTCCCTGACCGGCTTGGCGTTCGGCGCCTGCGCCATCATCGAGGCGATGACGGCGTTGGGGCTGAAACAAGTTTTGCCGTTCTTGCCGGTGGAAACGGTGAACTTGCCGCTCGTCAGCCTGATCTCCTTGCCGCGGTCGGGGTCGGCAGAACCTCGACTGGCCCGCATGATTCCCGTGGCGACGGCGGTCGCCGGTCGAGCCGTTTGGCCGGATGTCGTAGACTGGCGTTTTCCTTGCGCCACGCAGCATGAATACCCGAGTCCTCACCGGCATCACCACCACCGGTACCCCGCACCTGGGCAATTACGTCGGCGCGATCCGCCCGGCCGTCGCGGCCAGCCGGCGCGGCGACGTGGATGCGTTCTTCTTCCTCGCCGACTACCACGCGCTGATCAAGAGCGACGATGCGGCGCGCATCGAGCGCTCGCGGCTGGAGATCGCCGCCACCTGGCTGGCCGCCGGCTTGGACCCGCAGCGGGTCACCTTCTACCGCCAGTCGGACATCCCGGAGATTCCCGAGCTGACCTGGTTCCTCACTTGCATCGCCTCCAAGGGCATGCTCAACCGCGCGCACGCGTACAAGGCGGCGGTGGACAAGAACATCGCGGCAGGCGAGGACCCGGACGCCGGCGTCAGCGCCGGCCTGTACATGTACCCGGTGCTGATGGCGGCCGACATCCTGGCGTTCGACGCGCACCAGGTGCCGGTGGGGCGCGACCAGATCCAGCACATCGAGATGGCGCGCGACCTGGGCCAGCGCTTCAACCATCTGCACGGCAATGAATTCTTCGTGCTGCCGGAGGCGCTGATCGAGGAGCAGGTGGCCACTCTGCCGGGGCTCGACGGCCGCAAGATGTCGAAGAGCTATGACAATACCATCCCGCTGTTCGCCGGCGGCGCGAAGCAGCTGCGCGAGGCGATCCTGCGCATCGTCACCGACTCGCGCGCGCCCGGCGAGCCGAAGGATCCGGACGACAGCGCGCTGTTCACCATCTTTCGCGCGTTCGCCGGCGAGGCCGAGACCGCGGCGTTCCGCCAGGCCTTGCTCGAAGGCCTGGGCTGGGGCGAGGCGAAGCAGGCGCTGTACGAGCGCATCGAAGCCGAGGTGGCGCCGATGCGCGAACGCTATGAGGCCTTGATCGCCGACCCGGCCGCGATCGAGGCGATCCTGCGGCAGGGCGCGCAGAAGGCGCGCGCGATCGCCACGCCGAAGGTCGCCGCGCTGCGCGAAGTGCTCGGCCTGCGTGCGATGACCACTGCGCCGGCCCGCGCCGGGGGGCCGAAGGTCGCGCCGAAGCCGGGCAAACTGCCGCGCTTCGCCAGCTTTCGCGATACCGATGGCCGCTTCCGCTTCCGGCTGTTTTCCGCCGATGGCCAGGAGCTGCTGCTGTCGAAGCCGTTTGCCGAGCCGAAGTTGGCTGGCGCGTTGCAGAAGCGGCTCGGAACATCGGGCGCTGCGGCGGTCGCGCTGCAGGTCCGGCCGCTGAGCGTGGGCCTGGAACTGGATGGCGAGGAGGTCGCCAGCACGCCCGACTACCGCGACGGGCCGGCTCGTGACGAAGCGCTGGCGCAGCTGCGTGCAGCGCTGGACCAACTCGCCGCGCAGGATTGATGCGCGGCGGCAGACTTTCCGGGTGATCGATCGATGCGTTACCTCGCCATCCTGCTGCTCGCACCCCTGCTGCTGATCCTGTGCTGGGGCTACTGGGCGTACCCGAAGAGCCTGCCGCGCACGTCCGGCCGGCGCATCTTCGATGTTGCCGCGCTGCTGCTGGCGTTGATCGCCGCGGCACAGTGCGCGCTGCTCGGCTTCGACACGGTCGAATTGCCCACGGTCGACGGTTTCGGTCGCGCCAGCGGCGCGATCTGGCAGCAGGTGCTGCCGGCGCTGTACGGCTATGGTGCGTTCGCCGCGGTGCTGGTGCTGGCGATGCTGCTGCGGCATGCGCTGTGGGGACGCCGTCGGCGCTCTTGACCGGCCGCGGCGATTGCCTGCCACGAGTCACTGCATGACTTGTGGCGGTCGAGACGGCTAAACGCAAGCGGCAAACTGCGCATCTGATCCGACGTGGTGAATCCGTCGCCTCTGCGGCGCAACCCCGCGCCGCCTCTCCGTGGAAATTTTTCAACATGCGCCTGGCATGCCTGCTGTTGCTGACTTTCGCCGCGCTGTCGGCACCGGCGCTGGCCGTCGACATCGACGGCCACCTCGGTGCCGATGAGTGGAAAGATGCGCGGCACGTCACCGATTTCCGTCAGACCCAGCCGCTCACCGGCAAGCCGGGCTCGCTGCCCACCGAGGCCTGGATCCTGGCTACGCCGAAAGGCCTGGCGGTGGCGTTCCGCTGTGTGCAGCCGCCTGGCGTGCCGCGCACGCGCCAGCGCGTGCAACGCGATTTCGAGGACCAGGTCGACCGGGTCAACGTGATGGTCGATTTCAACGGCGACGGGCGTACCGGCTATGACTTCGTGGTCAGCTCGACCGGCGGCGTCAACGACGCCGTGCTCACCAACGAGAACCAGTTCAACAAGGACTGGGACGGCAGCTGGCGGCATGCGGTGAGCGAGGACGCCGAAGGCTGGACGGTCGAGATCCTGATTCCCTGGTACATCGCGCCGATGCACACGGCGCGCGACGGCAAGCGCACGCTCGGCGTCTATCTCGACCGCGTGACCGGCTCGACCGGCGAGCGCGCGTCGTGGCCGGTCGCCAGCTTCACGCGTCCGCGCTTCCTGTCCGACTTCAGCCCGATCGAGGTGCCGTCATACAGCCAGTCGTTGCTGGCGGTGACACCGTACGCGTCCGGCCTGTACGACAACGTGCGCGGCCGCAGCCATTTCCAGCAGGGCGCCGACATCCTCTGGAAGCCGAGCGGCCAGTTCCAGCTGACCGCGGCGCTGAACCCGGATTTCGGCCAGGTCGAAAGCGACGACCTGGTGGTGAATTTCAGCGCTACCGAGACCTACGTCAGCGACAAGCGGCCGTTCTTCACCGAGAACCAGGGCATCTTCGACTTCAGCCTGCTCGACGACAACAGCCAGCTGGTCTATACGCGGCGAGTCGGCGGGCCGTCCGACGACGGCCACGGCGCGGCCGACATCGACGCGGCGGTGAAGCTCAACGGCAGCTTCGGCACCACCAGCTACGGCGTGCTGGCCGCCGACGAGGGCGGCGAGGCGGGACGCTTCTTCGGCGCCGCGCGGGTGACCCACGATTTCGGCGAGCAGAGCCTGGGCATGCTGCTGACCCGGGTCGATCGCCCGTGGCTGGATCGCGAGGCCAGCGTGCTCGGCGTCGATCACCACTGGCGGCCCACGCCGCAGCTGACCATCGCCACCAACGTGGTCGGCAGCGATATCCGGCAGTCGGGCACGCACACGCGCGACAGCGGCGGCACGCTTATCGCCGACCTGGAGATGGGCAACGGCTGGCGCCAGCAGTGGCTGGGCATGCACTTCGGCGACCGGTTGCAGGTCAACGACTTCGGCTACCTGGAGCGCAACGACTTGAACTACGGTCACTGGGAAGTGCGCAAGCGCAACACCGTACTGCCGGCCGACTCGGCCTACAGCTCGCACGAGTGGCGTTTCCGCATCGACGGGGTGGACAACGATCATGGCCTGCGCCTGCGCCGCCAGCTGCGCATCAGCCGCAACAGCAACCTGCGCAACGGCGCCACCGAAGTGGCGCAGCTCAACCTCAATAGTGCCGGCTGGGACGATCTGCTCACCCGCGGCAACGGCGCGCTGTTCCTGCCGCCGTCGCTGGACCTGGTCTACGAACGGATCAGTCCGCGCCATGGCGACTGGGCGTTCAAGCTGGACGCGGAGGTCATCAGCGGCGGGCTCGGCGGCAACCGGCAGCTCGGCTACGACGTCAAGTTCATCCCGACCTATTTCGTCAACGATGCCTTCAGCGTCTATGCCGGCCCGTACTACGAGCACCTGCCGGACTGGCTGGTGTGGCAGCGCGACAACCTGTTCGGTCGCTACGATGAACACACGCTGCAACTCGACGCCGGTTTCGACTGGGCCATCGACAGCCGCCAGGAATTGCGCGTGAAGCTGCAGGCGATCGGGCTGGATGCGCGCCTGCGCGGCGGCTACCGCGTCGGCGTCAACGGCCGCGCCGTCGCCAGCGACGAACCGCTCGACGACTTCAGCGTGCGCAACCTCGGCCTGCAGATCCGCTACCGCTACGAACTGGCGCCGCTGTCGTACCTGTACGTGGTCTACGGCCGCGGCGGCTACGCGATGGATGGCCATGCGCGCCGCACCAGCGACGTCTTCGACCGCAGTTTCGCGCTGCGCGACGACGAGCAGCTGCTGGTCAAGCTGAGCTACCGCTTCGACATCTGACGGCAGGCTGCCGCGCGTTCAGGCCGGCGGTCGCGCCGGCGCGACTTTCCGTGAATGCTCCGGCATGATCGCGCCGTGGCCGGAATGCGGTCGTGGCGTGTGGCGGGTGCGGTTTCATGGATGTCGCCTTTTCCTGGGTCGGTTTCGTGGTCGCGCTGGGTATCGGCCTGCTCATCGGCGCCGAGCGCGAGCGGCGCAAGGGCGGCGACGGCCAGGCGGTCGCCGGGATCCGCACGTTCGCCGTGGTGGCGCTGCTGGGCGCGGTCGGCGCGAGCTTCGGCGTCATCGTGCTGCTGCTGGCGCTGGCCGCGGTGGCGGCACTGCTGGCGATCGCCTATGCGCGCGACACCGACAGCGACCGCGGCCTGACCACCGAGGCCAGCCTGCTGCTGTGCCTGCTGCTGGGCGCGATGGCCATCCACCAGGCGCCGCTGGCCGCCGCTCTGGCGGTGGCGGTGACGATCCTGCTGGCGGCGCGCGAGCCGATGCATCACTTCGTGCGCGGCGTGCTGACCGCCGAGGAACTGAACAACCTGCTGGTGCTGGCCGCGGCCACGCTGCTGGTGCTGCCGCTGGTGCCGGACCGGCCACTCGGCCCGTTCGACGCGATCAATCCGCGTGCGCTGTGGCTGGTCGTGATCCTGATCATGTCGATCGGCGCGGCCGCCCATGCGCTGCTGCGGCTGGTGGGCAGCCGCGTCGGCCTGCCGCTGGCCGGGCTGCTCTCCGGCTTCGTGTCCAGCGTGGCCACCATCGGCGTGATGGCTGCGCAGGCCCGCGAGCAGCCGGCGCGGCGACGGCCAGCGATCGCGGCAGCGGTACTGTCGACCGTGGCCACCTTCGTGCAGATGGCGGCGGTGCTCGCCGTCACCGACCTGGCGACGCTGCGCGCGCTTGCCGTACCGCTGGCCTGCGGCGGGCTGGCTGCAGCAGGGTATGGCGCGTTGTGGACGTGGAAAGGCCTGCGCCTGAACACGCCCGATCCGGTGCAGGGCAGCGTCGTTTTCAGCGTCAGGGCGTCGCTGTGGCTGGGCTTGATGATCGCCATGGTGCTGCTGGTCTCCGCCGCGATGCGGGCCTGGCTGGGCGACCGCGGGCTGGCTATCGCCACCGGCATCGCCGGCTTTGCCGACACCCATGCGGCGGCGATATCGGTGGCGGCGCTGGCTGCCGCGGGCAGGATCGAGCCCGCGGCCACGGCGCTGCCGATCCTGGTCGCGCTGAGCAGCAACAGCCTGTCCAAGGCGGTGATCGCCCGAACGAACGGCGATCGCGACTATGCGCGACCGGTGCTGCTGGGCCTGGCCCTGGTGCTGGCGGCCACCTGGCTGGGCTGGTGGCTTGGTTGATTCGTCCGCTGCGTGCCGCGGTGCTGGCGATGGAGCGTCAATCCCAGCGGTTGAGGTGCGGTCCGAACGCCTTGCGCTGCGGCCGCACCACGCAGAAGCGATGCCCGCTGGGCGCCTCCAGCACCCACCAGCGTTCGCGCACGAACGCGATGCGGCGCGCGCCGAGGCGTTCCAGTCGCGCCACCTCGGCGTCGAGGTCGTCGGTCTCGATGTCCAGGTGCACGCGGCTGGCGTGGTCCACCTTCTGCAGCAGGATGATCGGTTCGTCTGCGGCGGTCTGCAGCTCCGCGTACTTGCCGTCGCCGTCCTGGTCCAGGCTGGCGACCGGCTTGCCCAGCGCCTGGCTCCAGAAATCGGCGACGGGCGCGAGCTCGTCGACGCGGCAGTCGATGACGATGGTGCACAGTCGGCTGTGATGCATGGGACGCCTCCGTCGGCAGGTCGATACGCGTGCAGCGATGCAGTGCGAGAATACCCGCATGATTCCGCTCAGGTACCTCCAGGCCTACCCCGCCGCCTTGCAGGACAAGGTGCGCGAGCTGATCGCGCAGCAGCGCCTGGGCGAGCATCTGGCGCAGCGTTATCCGGGTCGCCATGAGGTGCAGAGCGACAAGGCGCTGTATGCCTACGTGGCGTCGCTGAGGCAGCAGTACCTGAAGAACGCGCCGAACATCGACAAGGTGCTGTACGACAGCAAACTCGATGTGGTGCAGCGTGCGCTGGGCCTGCACACGGCGATCTCGCGCGTGCAGGGCGGCCGACTCAGGGCAAAGAAGGAGATCCGCGTGGCCAGCCTGTTCAAGGCCGCCGCGCCGGAGTTCCTGCAGATGATCGTGGTGCACGAGCTGGCGCACCTGAAGGAAAGCGAGCACAACAAGGCGTTCTACCAGCTGTGCACGCACATGCTGCCGGATTACCACCAGCGGGAGTTCGACCTGCGCGTGTATCTGACCTGGCGCGAGTTGCCCGCAACCGGCGTCGCCGGCGTGCAGGCCTGACGATGGACGGCGCCGCGCTGCAGAGGTACCTGCTGCGGCTGTTCGAGCGCCACGATGTCGAGCTGGAGGTGGACGAGGACGGCTGGCTGGTCACCGATGGCGATTTCCCGGCGGTGCGCGCCAGCTGGCAGGAAGGGCCGGCTGGCGAGCCCGGCCGGCTCGACCTCGACGTGGTGCTGAGCGAGGAGCGCTACATCGAGGAGAGTTTCGCCGGCAGCGGCGGTGGCGAGGCCGGTTGCCGCGACGCGCTGCGCACGTTCGAGCAGAACGCGTTCCATGTGCTGCTGGCGGCGTGCTGGTACGTCACCGACGAGCGCCGCATGCGGATTGCCACGTGGGACATCGGCGTGCGCCGCTGGGACGTCTTCATCGGTCCGTTCAGCGTGCGCGGCGCGGCTCCCTCGGACATGCCGGCCGAAGCGTTGGCGTCGATCGAGGCGGCGCTGAAGCACGAGGCGCTGAGCCCCGAGCTGCACTGGCTGCGGCTGGTGCACAGCCATGCCGCGGCGGGCGATTCGCGCTGCGAGGCATTGCTCGACAACGAGCCGTGGACCGCCGGCACGCTGGCGCTGACCGCCGTGCCGTGGCCGCGCGGTGGCGACTACGTCGCGCGCTGCTTCCTGCTGCTGGATGTGCGCGACTATTGATCGACGTCTTGCAGGAGCCCGCATCGCGGGCGATGCCTTTGCGAGTTTCGATAAAAGCATCGCCCGCGAGCGGGCTCCTGCGAGGGCGGGAAAAGCGAACGGGCGCCTGGGCGCCCGTTCGTTCAACGCATGATCGTGGATACGATCAGTTCGGCAACGCCAGGTCGTCCAGCAGCGCCTTGAGGAACCTCGCCGCTTCGCCGCCGGTGGCGGCGCGGTGGTCGAAGGTCAGGCTGATCGGCATGCGCCGGTGCACTTCGATGCCGCCGATCACCGCCACCACGTCGTGGCTGAGCTTGCCGGCGCCGACGATGGCGACGGTCGGCGGCACCACCACCGGCGTCGCGTAGCGGCCGGCGAACATGCCGAAGTTGGACAGGCTGATGGTGTAGCCGGACAGCTCGGAGGCCGGGATCGTGCGGTCTTCCACCTGCGCGCGCAGGCGCTTGATGGCGGCGCGGATGCCGGCCGCATCGAGCACGTCGGCGTTGCGCAGGGCCGGCACGAACAGGCCGTCGTCGGTGTCCACCGCGATGCCGATGTCCACCTGCGGGTGCAGCGTGCGGGTGAGGCTCTTGCCGTCGAACCAGGCATTCAGCGCCGGCACCGCCTTGCAGGCGGCGACGATGGCGCGGATCAGGCGCGCGGTGATGTCCTGCTTGCCGATCCATGCGTGCAGGTCGGCGTCATCGACCAGGGTGGTCGGCACGACTTGCGCGTGCGCATCGGCCATCACGCGGGCCATGTTGCGGCGCACGCCTTTCAGTTGCTCCGGTTGGCCGCTGGCCGTAACCGATGGCGGCGCGGTGCGTACCGGCTTGCCGGCCAGCGAGACCGGGCCGCGCTGCGGCTCCGGTTGCGGCAGTTCGGGCGCAAGGTGGCGGCCGGCCGAGGCGGGTACCGCACGCGCCGGTGCCGCACCGAGTGCGGCGCTGCCGTTGGCGGCGGCATCCTTCACGTCCTGCATGGTCACCACGCCGTCGGCGCCGCTGGGGCGCACGCGGGCCAGGTCGACCTTGAGCTTCCTGGCCAGCGCGCGCACGGCGGGCACCGCCTTCACGCCGCCGATGCTGGCGGCCTGCTCGACGTGTACGGTATTGCCGCTGACCATCGCGCCGACCACGGTGCCTTCGTCCTCGCGCTCGGCCTTGGCGGCTGCCGGCGCAGGAGCAGGAGCAGGAGCAGGAGCAGCTTCCGCCTTTTTCGGGCCGTGGTGGTGGCCGGTGGCCTCGGCCTCGGCACGCTGCTTTGCGTTCGGGTCGGGCTCGAACTCGGCCAGCGCGGCGCCGGTCTCGATCACGTCGCCGGCGGCACCGTGCAGCTTGACCACCTTGCCGGTGTAGGGCGAGGGCACGTCGACCACCGCTTTGGCGGTTTCCATCGACACCAGCGGGGCGTCGAGCTTGATGGTGTCGCCTTCCTTCACGTGCCACTCGACTACGGTCGCGTCGGGCAGGCCTTCGCCGAGGTCGGGGAGGAGGAATGTCTTGATATCGGCCATGAGCAGATTTCCAGGTATGAGTTTTCCGGTTTGCTCCCTCCCCTGCAGGGCGGGGGAGGGTTGGGTGGGGTGCTCTTTGCTTCGGACTTCAGATCAAGAGCTTGACCCCCTCCCGGCCTCCCCCTGCAGGCAGGGGGAGGAGCAAGGGCGTCAGCTGACCGCCAGCGTGCGCTTGGCCGCGTCGACGACGCGCTCCACGCTCGGCAGGTATTTCATTTCCAGGCGGAACAGCGGGATGTGCGTGTCCGGGCCGGTGACGCGCTCGACCGGGGCGAGCAGGTCGTACAGGCACTCCTCGGCCACCCGCGCGGCGATCTCGGCGCCGAAGCCGGCGGTCTTCGGCGCTTCGTGCACGATCACGCAGCGGCCGGTCTTGGCCACCGACTCGGCGATGGTGTCGAAGTCCAACGGGGTCAGCGTGGCCACGTCGATGACCTCGGCGCTGATGCCTTCGGCGGCGAGCGCATCGGCGGCTTCCAGCGTTTCCTTCACCTGCGCGCCCCAGGTCACCAGGGTCACGTCGCTGCCGTCGCGCAGTACGAAGCACACGTCCAACGGTAGCGCCTCGCCGTCGTCCGGCACCTCTTCCTTGTACTGGCGGTAGATGCGCTTGGGTTCGAGGAAGATCACCGGGTCCGGATCGCGGATCGCCGCCAGCAGCAGGCCGTAGGCACGCGCGGGCGAGGAAGGCAGCACCACGCGCAGGCCGGGGATGTTGGTGAACAGGTGTTCGTTCGCCTCGGAATGATGTTCCGGCGCGCGGATGCCGCCGCCCCACGGCGCGCGCCACACGGCCGGCACGGTGAGGCGGCCGCGGGTGCGGTTGCGCATGCGTGCGGCGTGGCAGGCGATGTGCTCCATCATCGGATAGATGAAGCCCTCGAACTGCGCCTCGGCCACCGGCTTCATGCCCTGCACGGCGAGGCCGACGGTGACGCCGGCGATGGTGGTCTCGTCCAGCGGCGTGTCGAGCACGCGCAGCTCGCCGAATTTTTCCTGCAGGCCCTGGGTGGCGCGGAACACGCCGCCGTTGACGCCCACGTCCTCACCCAGCACCACGACCGAGTCGTCGTGCTTCATTTCGTAGGCGAGCGCCTGGGTGACTGCTTCGATGAGAGTGATCTGTGCCATGACTCAGTGGGCCTTGTTTTCAAGCGAGAGGACGTAGTCGCGCTGTTTCGCGAGATCGGCAGGGAGTTCGGCGAAGGTGTAGTCGAACATCGCCGTGACCGGCTGGGTCCTGGTCTCGAGGTAGGCGTTCACCTCGTTGTCCATCCAGTCGTCGCACTCGGCCTTCCAGGCTTCCTCCTTCGCGTCGTCCCACACGCCCTTGGCGACCAGCCAGTTGCGCAGGCGCTTCATCGGCTCCTTGTGCCAGCCGTCCTTCACTTCCTGCTCGCCGCGGTAGCGGCGCGCGTCGTCGGCGGTGGTGTGGTCGCCGAGGCGGTAGGTGACCGCCTCGATCACGCTGCCGCCCTGGCCGCTGCGCGCGCGCTCCAGCGCATCCTCCATTGCCTTGCGCACGGCGATGATGTCGTTGCCGTCCACCTGGATGCAGTACAGGCCGGCGGCGATGCCCTTCTGCGCCAGCGTCTTGGCGCCGGACTGGATCTTGCGCGGCACCGAGATCGCCCACTGGTTGTTGACGATCACCGCCACCAGCGGCAGCTTCTGCGCGCCGGCGATGTTGATGGCGCCGTAGAAGTCGCCCTTGGACGAGCCGCCATCGCCGATGGTGCACACCGCCACGCGTTTCTCGCCGCGGATCTTGAACGCCAGCGCACTGCCGGCCGCGTGCAGGCACTGCGTGGCGATCGGCACGCTCCAGGCGAAGTCGTGGCGCGCCGGTTCCTTCTGGTAGTCATTGCCGCGCTCGTCGCCGCCCCAGTACATGTACACCTCGCGCGGCTGCACGCCGCGGTACAGCTGCGCACCGTATTCGCGGTAGCTCGGCGCCAGCACGTCTTCCGGCTTCATCGCGCTGCCGATGCCGACGTGGGCTGCCTCGTGGCCGAGGCAGCTGGCGTAGGTGCCGAGCTTGCCGGTACGCTGCAGCGCGATCGACTTGGCGTCGAACACGCGGGTGGACAGCATCAGCTTGTACAGCTCGACCATGTGGCCGAGGTCCTTGGCGAACTCGGGCAGGTCATCACGGACCTGCTTGCCCTCGGCGTCGAGGTATTGCAGGTATTCGATTTCAAACTTGGCGGCGACAGTCACGACTCGCTCCGGGGGTGTGAGAAGAAGGCTGGCGGTGGCGTGCCTGCGGCGTACGGGGCACAAAAACGACCGCACAAGACCGCGCTTGATAGCAGGCGGGGATGTTGCGCTGCAAGGTACGGTGCAGCATGCGTGGGCGTACGGAAGGGTGGCCCGGGACCCGATCCTGAGCGCGGGATCGAGGCTGTGCCCTGTCCTGGATCAGGTGCGATCGTTGCCGCAACCGTTACCATGGTTTTTTTACGGTAGACGTGACGGAGCACCATGAGCGACAACCAGCGCGATATCGAAGCGGGCATCCGGACCGACCTCAACGGGCAGATGACCTACGGCGGCTACCTGCACCTGGACACCCTGCTGTCCGCGCAGCGTCCGCTGAGCCATCCGCAGCATCACGACGAAATGCTGTTCATCGTGCAGCACCATGTGTCCGAGCTGTGGATGAAGCTGCTGATCCACGAACTGAAGGCCGCGCTGGCGCACCTCAAGCGCGACGACGTCGATGCCTGCCTGAAGATCCTGGCGCGAGTGAAGCAGGTGCAGCGCCAGCTGTTCGAGCAGTGGGCGGTGCTGGAGACGCTCACCCCGTCGGAATACCTGGAGTTCCGCGGCGTGCTGGGGCCGTCGTCGGGCTTCCAGTCGCTGCAGTACCGCACCATCGAATTCATGCTGGGCAACAAGAACGCCGGCATGCTGAAGGTGTTCGCGCACGATCCGGCCGCGCAGGCCGAACTGCGCGCGGTGCTGGAAGCCCCCAGCCTGTACGACGAATTCCTGCGCTACCTGGCGCGCCACGGGCATGCGGTGCCGGCGGAGCTGCTGCAGCGCGACTGGACCCAGGCCTACCGCCGCAACGAGGCGCTGCTGCCGGCGCTGAAGCGCATCTACGAGCAGCGCGCGCGGTTCTGGCCCGAGTACCACATGTGCGAGCAACTGGTGGACGTGGAGGAGAGCTTCCAGCTGTGGCGCTTCCGCCACATGAAGACGGTGGAGCGCATCATCGGCCACCGCCGCGGCACCGGCGGCTCGTCCGGGGTGAGCTTCCTGAAGAAGGCGTTGGACCTGGAGTTCTTCCCCGAACTGCTGGACGTGCGCACGGTGCTGGGCAGCTGACGGGGACGTTGGCGTTACCATCCGCTGCGTTGCGCGTGTCGCGGCAGCCACCAGAAAGGGAAACGCATGAGCCAGATCACCGGGGCCGACGCCGGCGCCACGCCCGCCTATCCGCAGCTGCTCGGCCATCCGCGTCCGCTGTGGATGCTGTTCATGACCGAGTTCTGGGAGCGCTTCGCCTACTACAGCGTGAGCTGGGCGCTGGTGCTGTACATCGTGGCGCAGTTCTTCCACGGTGACCCGGCGGGGCAGGGCTGGGCGGCCGGCATCTACGGCGCCTATACCGCGCTGATCTATGCCGCCTGCATCTTCGGTGGTTACGTGGCCGACCGGGTGATCGGCTACCAGCGCTCGATCCTGCTCGGTGCGGCGGTGATGTCCGTCGGCCTGTTCACCCTGCTGGTGCCGAGCAAGCCGCTGATGCTGCTGGGCCTGGCGCTGGTGATCGCCGGCGACGGTCTGTTCAAGCCGAACATCTCCACCATGGTGGGCCAGCTCTACGGCCGCGACGACCCGCGCCGCGACCGTGGCTTCACCCTGTTCTACATGGGCATCAACGCCGGCGCCTTCGTCGCGCCGCTGCTCACCGGCTGGATGGCCGCCACCTTCACCGACACGCCGATGCAGCAGAACTACCGCGTGGTGTTCGCCGCCGCCGGCGTGGGCATGCTGCTCAGCCTGCTGTGGTTCTGGTTCGGCCGGCGCGGCCTCAAGGGCGTGGGTCGGCCACTGCCGGGCATGGAAGGTCGCGTGCGCGTGCTGTGGGTATTGCTCGGCGCGGCGCTGGCGGTACCGCTGATCTGGGCACTGCTGGCCTATGTGGGCGCCGACGGCCTGCAGTGGCTGCTGGGCGTGCTGTTCATCGGCGTGGCGGCGGTGCTGATCGTGGAGGCGCGGCGGCATGACCGCGTGCAGCTGCAACGCGTGATCGCGATGCTGATCGTGTTCGGCTTCAGCGTGCTGTTCTGGACCTTCTACTTCCAGTTCGGCACCTCGCTCAACTTCCTCGCCGAGAACTGGGTGGACCGGCAGATGCCCGGCGGCTGGATTTTCCCGGTGGGCTGGTTTCAGTCGGTGACGCCACTGGCGATTTTGCTGTTCGCGCCGCTGGTCGCGCTGGTGTGGGCCGCATTGTCCAGGCGCCATGCGGAGCCGTCGATCCCGCGCAAGTTCGGCTTCGGGCTGATCTTCAACGGGCTGGGCTTCGTGGTGCTGGTGTATGCGCTGAAGGAACTGCTGGGGCCCACCGGGCTGATCCCGTTCTGGCCGCTGGTGCTGTGCTACGTGATGCAGACACTGGGCGAGCTGTGCCTGTCGCCGATCGGCCTGTCGATGGTGACCAAGCTGGCGCCGCCGCGCTTCGTCGGCCTGGCGATGGGCGGCTGGTTCCTGTCGCTGGCTGCCGGCGGCGATTTCTCCGGGCTGGTGGCGCGCTCGATCAGCGGCGAGCACGGCATGACGGTGGCCTCGGCGCTGTCCGGCTTCACTTTCAGCTTCGGGGTGCTGCTCGGTGCAGGCGTACTGCTGTTGTTGCTGGCGCCGCTGATCAACCGGCTGATGCACGGGGTGCGCTGAGCCGTCCGCGTGGCGCGTGCTGCGGCGCATTTGACGCCGCTGGCGCCCAGCATGTACATCTTCCGAAAGATTTTGCGGTCCGCGCGTGAGGCGCCGGCCATCACCCGGGAGTATCCATGAGCCACGCCACCGATACGACGCCGCGCGTCGTGCCCGACTATCCGCAGCAACTCGGCCACCCGCGCCCGCTGTGGATGCTGTTCATGACCGAGTTCTGGGAGCGCTTCGCGTTCTACGGCATTCGCTGGGCGCTGGTGCTGTACATCGTGGCGCAGTTCTTCGACGGCGAGGGCGCCGGCCAGCAGCCGGCCAGCCGCACCTACGGCGCCTACCTGGCGCTGGTGTACGCCGCGGCGATCTTCGGCGGCTACGTGGCCGACCGCGTGCTGGGCTACCAGCGCTCGATCCTGGTGGGCGCGGCGGTGATGGCGGCGGGCCTGTTCATGATCGCCGTGCCGAGCCAGCAGGTGTTCGAGCTGGGCCTGGCCACCATCATCGTGGGCAACGGCCTGTTCAAGCCGAACATCTCCACCATGGTGGGCCGTCTCTACAAGACCGGTGACGAACGCCGCGACAGCGGCTTCACCATCTTCTACATGGGCATCAACGCCGGTGCGCTGATCTCGCCGATCATCACCGAGCACCTGGCCAAGGCGGTGTTCGGCACCGCGACGATGCCGAGCTACAAGTACGTGTTCATCGCCTCGGGCATCGGCATGCTGATCAGCCTGGTGTGGTTCTGGATCGGCCGCCGCGGCCTGCAGGGCGTGGGCCAGGCGCCCGCCGGCGGCGAGAGCCTGGCGCGCACGGGCTGGGTGCTGCTGGGCATGCTGCTGTGCATCCCCGTCGTGTACCTGCTGCTCGCCGCGGGCGCGGGCTTCCTGCAGTGGGTGCTGAGCATCCTGTTCGTGGCGCTGGCCGTGCTGCTGATGGTGGAGGGCATCCGCGAGGGCCGGGTGCAGCGCGACCGGGTGATCGCCATGCTGATCATCTTCGCGTTCAACGTGCTGTTCTGGATGTTCTTCGAGCAGGCCGGCAGCTCGTTCACCTTCCTCGCCGACCAGATCGTCAACCGCCAGCTCGGCAGCTTCATCTTCCCCGTCGCGTGGTTCCAGTCGGTGAACTCGCTGGCGATCATCTTCCTGGCGCCGCTGATCGCGTGGATCTGGGTAGCGATGAAGAACCGCAACCCGTCGATCCCGCGCAAGTTCGGCCTGGGCCTGATCTTCAACGGGCTGGCCTTCCTGCTCTTGATGTTCGCCCTGTCCAGCCTCGTCAACGACGCCGGCAAGATCCCGTTCTGGACCCTGTTCATGGTCTACGTGATCCAGTCGGTGGGCGAGCTGTGCCTGTCGCCGATCGGCCTGTCGATGGTGACCAAGCTGGCGCCGGTGCGGCTGGTCGGCTTCGGCATGGGCGGCTGGTTCCTCTCCACCGGCATCGGCAACAACCTGTCGGGCATCTTCGCCGGTCACGTCAGCGGCGAGAGCGGCATGACCGTGGGCTCGGCGCTGGACGGCTACACCTTCGGCTTCTGGTCGCTGCTGGGCGCCGGCGTGCTGTTGTTCCTGATCGCGCCATTGATCAACCGGTTGATGCACGGGGTCAAGTGACGGTCCATGCGTGGCCGCCGGGCAGGAGCCCGGCGACATGGGCAACGGTTCTGGCTCGTGATGGCTACCGGCCGGCGTCGGCCGGCCCCATCAGCTTGTCCAGGATGCGCGTGAGCCAGCCGCACTCCTCCGCATCCAGCTTCGCCAGCAGCTCGCGCTCGCGCCTGCGTGCCATCGGCGCCACCTGGTCGTGGATCGCCCAGCCGGCCTCGGTCAGGCGGAGCACCGAGCGCCGCTTGTCGTCGTCGTGGGTGGCCCGGTCGACCCGGCCGGCCTCGACCAGCCGCGCCAGCGCGCGGCTTACCGCCACCTTGTCCATCGCGGTGCGCTCGGCCACCTCGCGCGCGGACAGGCCCGGGTAGCGCGCCAGCACCGCCATCACCCGCCATTCGGTCACCGAGAGGTCGAAGCGGCTCTGGTAGTCGTCGGCGATCGCCTGACTGACCGTGTTGGAGACGATCGACAGCCGGTACGGCAGGAAGTGCTCCAGCTGCAGCGGGGCGTGCTCGGCGGCGGGCTTGTGCTTGGCGGGCATTGCGGCGGTGGTCCTTGCAAATGGTTTCAAATGAAACTATAACGCAGGGCCAATCTGCGGGTGGCACGCTTGCGTGTGGCCATCGTGCACTGACTCAGAGGAGAGCGCCATGAACGCCCAACCGAACCTCGGCATGCAGGTCACCACCTTCGAGAACCCGATGGGCATCGACGGCTTCGAGTTCGTCGAATTCGCCGCCCCGGCCGGCCGCGCGCACGAGCTGCACGCGCTGTTCAAGCGGATGGGTTTCAGCGCGGTGCTGAAGCACAAGCACCGGCCGATCACGGTGTACCGCCAGAACGGGGTGAACTTCCTGGTCAACGAGGACCCGGATTCGTTCGCCGCCGACTTCGCCGCGAAGCACGGCCCCTGCGCCTGCGGCTTCGCCATCCGCTTCCGCAAGCCGGTGGCCGAGGTGGCGGCGACGGTACTGGCCAACGGTGGCGAGGCGGTGACGCACAAGGCCGCCAGCCGCGCGGTGGAGGTGCCGGTAGTCAAGGGCATCGGCGACTGCATGCTGTATCTGGTGCCGCGCGAGGGCGACGCCTACGCCGCCGACTACGCGCCGATCCCGGGTGCCGAGCCGAACCCGAAGGGTTTCGGCCTCACCTTCATCGACCACCTCACCCACAACCTGCACTTCGGCAACATGCAGAAGTGGTCGGACTACTACGAGAAGCTGTTCAACTTCCGCGAGATCCGCTACTTCGACATCAAGGGCGCCAAGACCGGGCTGGTCTCCAAGGCGATGACCGCACCGGACGGCATCGTGCGCATTCCGCTGAACGAGTCGAGCGATCCGAAGAGCCAGATCAACGAGTACCTCGACGCCTACCACGGCGAAGGCATTCAGCACATCGCCTGCTTCACCGACGACATCTACGCCACGGTGGAGGCGATGCGCGCGGCCGGGGTGGAATTCCTCGACACGCCGGACACCTATTTCGAGGTGATCGACCAGCGCATCCCCAACCATGGCGAGGACGTGCCGCGGCTGGCCAGGAACAAGATCCTGATCGACGCCGACATGGAAACGAAGAAGCGCCTGCTGCTGCAGATCTTCACCCAGAACGCGATCGGCCCGATCTTCTTCGAGATCATCCAGCGCAAGGGCAACGAGGGCTTCGGCGAGGGCAATTTCCAGGCGCTGTTCGAGTCGATCGAGCGCGACCAGATGAAGCGCGGGTTCCTCTGAAGGAGCGGTGCATGGCAACGATCGTGGGCAAGGGCTACCAGTCCGGCTTCGGCAACGAATTCGCCAGCGAGGCCATCCCCGGCGTGCTGCCGGTCGGACAGAACTCGCCCCAGCGCGTGGCGCACGGGCTCTACGCGGAGCAGCTGTCGGGCACCGCGTTCACCGCGCCGCGCCACCAGAACCGGCGCAGCTGGCTGTACCGCATCCGCCCGGCGGCGGTGCACGAGCCGTTCGCGCCGCTGGCGCACGCGCGCTTCCACAACCGCTTCGACGAGGCGCCGGCCACGCCGAACCAGCTGCGCTGGGATCCGTGGCCGCTGCCGGAAACGCCGACCGATTTCCTCGACGGCCTGGTCACCTTGGCCGGCAACGGCGGTCCGGCGGAGCAGGGCGGCATCGGCATCCACGTCTATGCAGCGAACCGCCCGATGCAGCGGCGCTTCTTCTACGACGCCGACGGCGAGCTCTTGATCGTGCCGCAGCAGGGCCGGCTGCGGCTGGCCACCGAACTGGGCGTGATCGAGATCGAACCGCAGGAGATCGCGGTGATCCCGCGTGGCGTGCGCTTCCGCGTCGACCTGCCCGACGGCGAGGCGCGCGGCTACGTGTGCGAGAACTTCGGCGCGCTGCTGCGCCTGCCTGAGCTCGGCCCGATCGGCTCGAACTGCCTGGCGAACGCGCGCGACTTCCTCACCCCGCACGCGGCGTACGAGGACGTCGAGGGCGCCTTCGAGCTGGTGGCGAAGTTCCAGGGCAGCCTGTGGACGGCGAAGATCGGCCACTCGCCGCTGGACGTGGTGGCCTGGCACGGCAACTACGCGCCGTACAAGTACGACCTGCGCCGCTTCAACGCCATCGGCTCGATCAGCGTCGACCACCCCGACCCGTCGATCTTCACGGTGCTGACCTCGGCCAGCGACACGCCCGGCACGGCGAACGTGGATTTCGCCATCTTCCCGCCGCGCTGGCTGGTGGCCGAGCACACCTTCCGCCCGCCGTGGTTCCACCGCAACGTGGCCAGCGAGTTCATGGGCCTGGTCACCGGCGTATACGATGCCAAGGCCGAAGGCTTCCTGCCCGGCGGCGCGTCGCTGCACAACTGCATGAGCGGGCACGGGCCGGATGCGGCCACGTTCGAGAAGGCCTCGGCCGCGGACCTGTCGAAGCCGGACGTGATCGACGGCACCATGGCCTTCATGTTCGAGACGCGCAAGGTGATCCGCCCCACACGGCAGGCGCTGGAGGCGCCGCAACTGCAGCGCGACTATTACCGATGCTGGCAGGATATCCGCAAGCACTTCGCGCCATGACGGCGAAGCCACGCAGCTCACACAAGGCAGCACGATGAAACTCGGATCTCTCAAGGAAGGCGGCCGCGACGGCACCCTGGTGGTGGTCAGCCGCGACCTCTCCCGCGCGGTGAAGGCGGCCGGCATCGCGTCGACGCTGCAGGCGGCGCTGGACGACTGGTCGAATATCGCGCCGCGGCTCAACGCGCTGTCCGATGAGTTGAACGCCGGCCACGCCGTCGGTGCCTTTGCGCTGGACGTCCACGCGCTGGCCTCGCCGCTGCCGCGCGCCTACGAGTTCGTCGACGGTTCGGCCTACCTGCCGCACGTCGAGCGCGTGCGCAAGGCGCGCGGCGCCGAGGTGCCGGCCTCGTTCTATACCGACCCGCTGATGTACCAGGCGACCAGCGCCGGCTTCCTCGGGCCACGCGACCCGGTGGTGGTGCCCAGCGAGGACTACGGCATCGACCTGGAGGCCGAGGTGGTGGTGGTCACCGACGACGTGCCGATGGCGGTGACGCCGGCGCAAGCCTCGCAGCACATCCAACTGGTCGGCCTGGTCAACGACGTCAGTCTGCGAGCCCTGATCCCGGCCGAGCTGGCCAAGGGCTTCGGCTTCCTGCAGTCCAAGCCGCGCTCGGCGCTGTCGCCGGTGCTGGTGACGCCGGACGAGCTGGGCGCGGCCTGGGCCGGCGACAAGCTGCACCTGCCGATGCGCACCTGGCTCAACGGCAAGTGGTTCGGCGAGGCCGAGTGCGGCGTCGACATGCAGTTCAGCTTCGCCGAGCTGGTGGCGCACGTGGCGAAGACCCGGCCGCTCACCGCCGGCACCATCGTCGGCTCCGGCACCATCGCCAACCAGGACACCGGCAAGGGCGCCTCCTGCCTGGCCGAACAGCGCACGGTGGAAACCCTGCGCGACGGCCAGCCGAGCACGCCGTTCCTGAAATTCGGCGACCGCCTGAAGATCGACGTCACCGACGCCGCCGGTGCCTCGATCTTCGGTGCCATCGAGCAGCAGATCGAGCCGCTGAAGCGCTGAGGCTTGCCCGGACCGCGCGCGGCTTCGGCTGCGCGCCTGCGGCGTTGCGATCAGCCTGAACGGTGCGGGAGCGGCTGCGGCAGGTCGCCGCGCCCGGCGTGCGAATTGACCCTGGTCAAGGCGCGCCGGCGGGTCTGCCGACAGACTCGGCAGCATGGCCATTCCCATCACTCCTCCCGAATTCGATCCTGCGCTGGTCGCCCGCTACGATGTGGCCGGACCGCGCTACACCAGTTATCCGACCGCGCCGCAGTTCAAGGCCGATTTCGACGAGGTGGCGCTGCGCGGGGTGATCCGCGCCTCCAACGAGGAACCGATCCCGCGTCCGCTGTCGCTGTACGTGCATGTGCCGTTCTGCATGAGCCCGTGCTTCTACTGCGGCTGCAACCGGGTGATCACCCGCGACGTGACCCAGGCCGACCGCTACCTGGAACGGCTGTACCGCGAGATCGAGCTGATCGCGCCGCTGTTCGACCGCGACCGGCCGGTGCGCCAGCTGCACTTCGGCGGCGGCACGCCGAACTTCCTCGACACCGCGCACATGGGCGAGCTGCTGGAATCGCTGGCGCGGCATTTCAGCTTCAGCCACGCGACGGATCGCGAGTACGGCATCGAGATCGATCCGCGCTTCGCCGACGGCGCCTACATCCGCAACCTGGGCGAGCTGGGCTTCAACCGCATCTCGGTGGGCATCCAGGATTTCGACCCGGCGGTGCAGAAGGCGGTGAACCGGATCCAGAGCTTCGAGCAGACCCGCGAGGTGATCGAGGCGGCGCGTGCTTCGGGTTTCCGCTCGGCCAGCGTCGACCTGATCTACGGCCTGCCGTTCCAGAGCGTCGACGGCTTCAGCCGCACGCTGGACCAGGTGGTGGCGCTGAACCCGGATCGGGTGGCGGTGTACGGCTATGCGCACCTGCCGGAGATGTTCAAGGCGCAGCGGCAGATCGACGCCGCCGACCTGCCCGACGCGACCACCCGGCTGGCGCTGTTCGGTCGCGCGCTGGAGCATCTCTCGGCCGCCGGCTACGTCTACATCGGCATGGACCATTTCGCCAAGGCCAGCGACGAGCTGGTGCTGGCGCAGCGCGCCGGCACGCTGCAGCGCAACTTCCAGGGCTACTCGACCCATGGCGATTGCGACATCGTCGGCCTCGGCGTCAGCGCGATCGGCCGCATCGGCGACAGTTACAGCCAGAACGCGCGCGACCTGATCGGCTACTACGCGGCGCTGGACGCCGGCCGCCTGCCGCTGATGCGTGGCCTGCAGCTGGACGAGGACGACCTGATCCGGCGCGAACTGATCAACGAGCTGATGTGCCACGGCAACGTGGACAAGCAGGCATTCGGCGCGCGCCACCGGCTGCTGTTCGACGAGTACTTCGCGCGCGAGCGGCAGCGCCTGCAGCCGCTGATCGAGGACGGACTGGTGCTGGAAAGCCCACGCGAGATCCAGGTCACCTCGCGGGGGCGGTTGCTGTTGCGTATCATCGCCATGTGCTTCGACGCCTATCTGGACGACGCGGCACAGGCCCCACGCTACTCTCGCGTGATCTGATCAACGCAGCCCCGACCCGGCAGCCCATCACCATCATGCATTCAAAGCCCCTGGCAGGCCGTCTGCCCGAGCCGCCCAGCCCGATTGCCGACGACGGCGACGAGAGCCGTTTCTGCGGCACCTGCGCGTTCTCCAGCGCCTGCATCGCCGCCGGCTACGACAAGCCGGAGCTGGCCGAGCTGCAATGCCTGGTCGAGCACGTGGGGCCGTTCCGCGCCGGCGAGCACATCTTCCGCACCGGCGATCCGTTCCGCGCGATCTTTGCCGTGCGCGCGGGCACCGTGAAGACCCGCATGGTCGACAAGGAAGGCCGCGAGCAGGTGCTGGGTTTCTACCTGCCCGGCGAAGTGATCGGTCTCAACGCGATCTACCCGGAGCATTTCCCCTGCGACGCCGTGGCGCTGGATACCGCCTACTTCTGCCGCTTCTCGTTTCCGGCAATGAGTGCGCTCGCCTCGCGTATTCCCGCCGTGCAGCAGCACCTGTTCCGCATGCTGAGCAAGGAGCTGGGCACCGCCAGCCTGCTCGCCGGCGACCACAGCGCCGACGAACGCGTCGCCGCATTCCTGCTCGACCTGGCCGGCCGCTACGCCGTGCGCGGCTTTTCCGGCACGCGCTTCCACCTCAGCATGTCGCGCGGCGACATCGCGAACTATCTGCGCCTGGCCGCGGAAACCGTCAGCCGCGTGCTCAGCCGTTTCCGCAGCCAACAGCTGATCGAGATCGAAGGGCGCGAACTGGAGCTGCTGAACCCGAAGAAGCTGCGCGAGATCGGGCAGGCACTGCTGACGGAGTGAGGCCGGTGATCCGCCGGCATCGGGCGGCCCGCACCACGGGCCGCCCGGTAGGTTCATCGCGGCCCTACTTGCCTGCGGGCCGGTAGCTCAACTCCGTGTTGTAGCTGTCGACGTGCGACGGGCTTTCCTGGATGGCTTCGCGCAGCGTCTTGCGTAGCGCATCCGCATCCGCTTTGCCGTAGACGTTTTCGAGCATCTTCCACAACGTCGGATCCAGCTCCTTGCCGAGATCGGCCCAGTTCCTGGCGGGGCTCACCAGCAGGAAATCCGGTGCGCCTTCGCCGCCGTCGACGACTTCGTTCAACATCGAGTAGCCCGCCCATTTGGTCTTTTTCGCGGCGGCGTAGATCTTCTTGGCCGCATCCATGAAGGCCTGACGCTGGCCCGCTTTCAGCTTGAAGTAGGTGACCTCGATCAGGGCGGGCGTGCCGAGCGTGTCTGTCTGCAGGTGGCTGAGTTCGGGGTTGCCCTGCATGAAGACGCTGGTCTCGCCCTTGAGATGCGGATTCACCTGCGTCCTGAACGTGGCGTCGCAGGCCTTGCCGGCGTCGTGCATGGCGTCGAAGCTGGCCCAGGTCATCGGCTCGGTGACGTAGGAATAACTGTAGACGTCGCCGGTTTCGTGCACCCAGCTGGTCCACGCATACTTGAAGCCGTGCTGGGCCAGGCACTGGTTGTAGCTCTTGATGCCCGCCTCATAGGCCTGCTGGTCGGCCGGGGCCACGGTGTCGGTGTAATCACGGACGACGTTCGCCTGGTCCTTTGCCGCCGCCTGGGCGCTGCCCAGGCAAAGCGCCGCGACGGCCGGCGCCAGCCACACACT
This sequence comes from Rhodanobacter sp. KK11, assembly GCF_033345435.1. Lineage (NCBI taxonomy): Bacteria > Pseudomonadati > Pseudomonadota > Gammaproteobacteria > Lysobacterales > Rhodanobacteraceae > Rhodanobacter > Rhodanobacter sp. KK11. The sequence continues at coordinate 234,305 of NZ_JAWPMI010000005.1, read as the reverse complement.
CATGCGTTTCATGATGACTCCCCTCGGGGCGGTTGCCCCCACGATGTGGGTCATGGGTATCCCCTGGGCGCTTCGTGACCCGGCAAAGCCTAGCGAGCATACGCTCACGAAGCGGCCCGCGAATCTGCCGGCGCCGGCGTCCGATTCGGATGGCGACAGCGCACCGGTGGCCCGTTTGATGCAGGTCATGGCTGCCGCCGGCGATGGCGTGGCAGCATGGCGAATCGTTCTCGTTCCGGCTGCCGACATCATGTCCGAACCGCAATTCACCGGCCCCGTGCCTTCGGCTTTCGCCGGGCTTCCCCGTTTGCTCGCCGCCGCGCCGCATCGACCGCTGTTCCTGGCCGGCACCATTGCGGTGCTGCTCAGCATGGCGTGGTGGGCGGTAGAGCTGACCTGGATGCGCTTCGGGCTGGCCGGCTGGCCGCAGCCGTCGGTTCCGCCGGGCTGGGCGCACGCGATGCTGATCCAGTACGGCCTGTTCCCGCTGTTCATGTTCGGCTTCCTGATGACCACGTTCCCGCGCTGGCTGGGGCGGCCGGACCTGCCCAAGACGCGCTACCTGCCGGTGGCCGGCTGCGTGTTCGGCGGCTACGTGCTGGCGAACGCGGGCCTGCTCGACCTGCCATGGGTGCTGAAGCTTGGGGTGGCCGTGATGCTGGCCGGCTACCTGGTCGGCGTGTGGACGCTGGCTGGGGTACTGCGTGCGTCGGTGGCCGAACGCAAGGGTCATGCGCGTTCCTGCCTGGCAGCATTGAGCCTGGGTTGTCTGGGGTTGGTGGTGTTCCTGGCCTACCTGTTCGGCGCGCCGGCGGATTGCGCGCTACTGGCGATCAAGCTGGGCACGTACGGCCTGCTGCTGCCGATCTATTTCTCGGTGATGCACCGCATGCTGCCGTTTTTCACCGGCAACATGGTGAAAGGCTACGAGGTGATCCGACCGGACTGGAGCATGCCGGTGGTGTGGGTGCTGCTGCTGGCGCACCTGTTGCTGGAATGGCGCGGTGCGCTGGGCTGGCTGTGGCTGGCGGACGTGCCGCTGGCGCTGGTGTTCGCCTGGCATGCGTTGACCTGGCAACCGTGGAAGGCGATGCGGCCGGGCCTGCTCGCCGTGCTGCACCTGGCGTTCGCGTGGCTGCCGGTGGCGTTCGTGCTGTACGCGGTACAGGACGTGGTGTACGCGAGCAGCGGGCATCTCGTCCTCGGCCGCGCGCCGTTGCATGCGCTGGCGATCGGCTTCTTCGGCTCGATGCTGGTGGCGATGGTGACCCGGGTGACCCAGGGCCATTCCGGCCGGCCGCTGCAGATGGGCAAGGTGGCCTGGCTGTGCTTCGCCCTGCTGCAGGTAGTGGCCTTGCTGCGCATCCGTGCCGAGCTGGGCGGCGACGTCTACCTGTGGCTGGTGATCGCCGCCTACGGCTGGCTGCTGGCGTTCCTGCCGTGGGTGCTGCGCTCGGCGTGGATCTACCTGACTCCGCGGGCGGACGGCAAGCCCGGTTGAGCGGGCAGGGCGCGGCCGCGGCAGGGTGACGCAGCGCGGCGGCAAAGTCTTTCAAATTGACTCAGGTCAGTAGGGCGGCGGGGCGATCGCCTAGGCTAGGAGGCGCAAGAACTCACGGAGACCGCCCCATGTCACGCTCACCGCTCCTCGTCGTCGCTGCCGCTGCGTTGCTGACGCTGGCGGCCTGCTCCGGCAAGCCGCAGGCCGCGGCCAAGACGGATGCCACCCCGGCCGCCAACGCCCCGGCCGAACACGTCACCCGCGGCGACTTCGGTCCGCCGCAGGGCGAGCCGATCCACGCGGTGCTGACCAGCCCGCCGCACGTGCCGCCGCCGGTCAACCGCAACTACCCGGCGAAAGTGATCGTGGAGCTGGAAGTGATCGAGAAGGAGATGCCGATCTCCGAAGGCGTCAGCTACACGTTCTGGACCTTCGGCGGTACCGTGCCGGGCAGCTTCATCCGGGTGCGCCAGGGCGACACGGTGGAGTTCCACCTGAAGAACGCGCCGGACAGCAAGATGCCGCACAACATCGACCTGCACGGGGTGACCGGGCCGGGCGGCGGCGCGGCGTCCAGCTTCACCGCGCCGGGCCATGCCTCGCAATTCACCTTCAAGGCGCTGAACCAGGGCATCTACGTGTACCACTGCGCCACCGCGCCGGTGGGCATGCACATCGCCAACGGCATGTACGGGCTGATCCTGGTCGAGCCGCCGGAGGGGTTGCCGAAGGTCGATCACGAGTACTACGTGATGCAGGGCGACTTCTACACCACCGGCAAGTACCGGCAGAAGGGTCTGCAGCCGTTCGACATGGAGAAGGCGATCGACGAGAACCCGACCTACGTGCTGTTCAACGGCAAGGAAGGCGCGCTGACCGGCGACAACGCGCTGACCGCCAAGACCAACGAGACGGTGCGGCTGTTCGTGGGCAACGGCGGCCCGAACCTGGTGTCGAGCTTCCACGTGATCGGCGAGATCTTCGACAAGGTGCAGCCCGAAGGCGGCACGGTGGCGCAGCACAACGTGCAGACCACGCTGATCCCGGCCGGCGGCGCGGCGACCGTGGAGTTCCACACCGATGTGCCGGGCAGCTACGTGCTGGTCGACCACTCGATCTTCCGCGCATTCAACAAGGGCGCGCTGGGCATCCTGAAGGTGGACGGTCCGGAGGACAAGACGATCTACTCGGGCAAGGAAGTCGACTACGTCTACCTGGGCGACCGTTCGGAGCCGAACCTGCAGGCGGTGAGCACGGCGGCGAAGGCGCATGCGGCCGGCACGCTGACCAAGGACGAGCAGATCGCGGCGGGCAAGCAGTTGTTCACCGGCACCTGCTCGGTGTGCCACCAGGCGAACGGCGAAGGCCTGCCGAACGTGTTCCCGCCGCTGGCCAAGTCGGACTACCTGGCGGCCGACCCGAAGCGGGCGATCGAGGTAGTGCTGCATGGCCTGCAGGGCAAGATCAAGGTGAACGGCCACGAGTACGACTCGATCATGCCGCCCATGAACCAGCTGACCGACGACGAGGTAGCGAACATCCTGACCTACGTGCTGAACAGCTGGGGCAACCCGGGTGGCCAGATCAGCAAGGAAGAGGCCGCCAAGGTGCGCGCTGCACCGGCACCGACCACGGCGTCGCAGGGGCACTGACATGCGCGCAGGTCTGGCACTGGTCATGTTCGGCCTGATGCTGGCACTGCCGGCAGCGGCGGCGGACTACGCCGCCCTGCCGGGAGGCAGTTTCACCAGCGTGCTGCCGGCCGACGGCAAGGCAGCTGCAGCGCAGGTCGCGCCGTTTCGCCTGCGCACCGAGCCGGTCACCAATGCCGAGTTCCTCGCATTCGTGAAGACTCACCCCGAATGGCGGCGCGACCGCGTCGCCCGCATCCTCGCCGACCAGCGTTACCTCAGCCACTGGGCCGACGCCGAGACGCTGGGCAGCGAGGCGTTGCCGCGCCAGCCGGTGACCCGGGTCAGCTGGTTTGCCGCCCAGGCCTACTGCGAGAGCGAAGGCGCCCGCCTGCCCAGCTGGTACGAGTGGGAGTACGCGGCGGCGGCCGATGCCACCCGCCGCGACGCGCGCAGCGATCCGGCCTGGCGCGAGAACCTGCTGGCCTGGTACTCGCGGCCGTCCAATGCGCCGCTGCCCGACGTCGGCGGCGCGCCCAACGCCTATGGAGTGCGTGACATCACCCAGCCGGTGTGGGAGTGGGTGGACGACTTCAACGCGCTGCTGGTGGCCAGCGACAGCCGCGACCAGAACGATCCCGACGTGCTGAAGTTCTGCGGCGCCGGCGCGGTCAGCCTGCAGGAGAAGGAGAACTACGCGGTGCTGATGCGCATCGCCATGCTCTCCGCGCTGAAGGCCGCCGACACCACCAACAACATGGGCTTCCGTTGCGCGAAGCCCGAATGAGGAACGCGTCATGAAGCGCCTGCTGTCCCTGTTCGCGATGCTCCTGCTGCTCGGCAGCGCCCGGGCGGCCACGCCGCTGCCCGGCGACTCCGTCTACAACCTCAAGGTGCAGCTCACCGATCAGGACGGCCGCCAGCAGACGCTGGCCGATCGGCGCGGCCGTCCGCAGCTGGTGACCATGTTCTACACCTCGTGCCAGATGGTCTGCCCGATGATCATCGACAGCCTGCGGCTGACCCGCAATGCGTTGGATCCGGCCACCCGCGCGCAGATCGACCTGCTTGCGGTGAGCATGGACCCGGCCAGGGACGACGTGGCCACGCTGAAGAGCTATGCGGAGAGGCGCAAGCTGGATCCGCGCATCTGGACCCTGGCACGGGCCGAGCCGGCACAGGTGCGCCAGCTGTCCGGCGTGCTCGGCCTGCAGTACCGGCAACTGCCCGACGGCGAGTTCAACCACTCCAGCGAGCTGATCCTGCTCGACGCCGACGGCCGCATCGCCGCGCGTACCGCGCGGATCGGCAAGCTCGATCCCGAGTTCGTGGAGGCGATCCGCAAGCTGGTTGCGCAGCCGCACGGCTGAGGCGACCGCCTTCCGCGGCCTGATCCAGGTCAGCGCGGCCCGTGGCGGTCGCGCGCAGACTTGCGCGAGAGCTTCGGGAGATTCCGCATGGCGGCCTGGTATCCGTGGATCGTGCTGGTGCACCTGGCCTGCGCCATCGTGTTCGTCGGTGCGGTGACGTTCGAGGTGCTGGTGGTCGAGTCGCTGCACCGGCATTTCGACGCGGCGGTCATGCAGCGCATCGAGCAGGCGATCATGGCGCGGGTGCGCCGGTTCATGCCGGTGATCGTGGTGCTGCTGTTCGCCAGCGGCTTCGTGCTGTTCGACCTCCGCTGTGATGGCCTGGCCTGCGTGGGCAGCCGCTTCGGCAACTGGCTGCTGCTGAAGGCGCTGTTGGCGTTCGGCGTGCTCGGCGTGTTCGTCAACGCGATGTGGGCGATGCGCAGCGGCAAGATGGACGTCTGCCGGTTCCGGCATACCCATCGCGTCGTGCTGGGCCTGATGGTGGGCATCGTCTTCCTGGCCAAGACCATGTTCTACTTGTAGCCATCCATCCACACACGAGGTGCACGATGTCCCATGTCACGTTCAAGGGCCAGCCGGTCAGCGTCGACGGCCAGTTTCCCGCGGTAGGTTCGACCGCGCCGGCATTCAGCCTGGTCGGCGGCGACCTGTCCGACGTGGCGCTGTCCGGCTACGCCGGCAAGCGCAAGGTGCTGAACATCTTCCCCAGCGTCGACACCGGCGTGTGCGCCGCCTCGGTGCGCCGCTTCAACGAGCTGGCCGGCAAGCTCGACAATACCGTGGTGCTGTGCATCTCGGCCGACCTGCCGTTCGCGCAGGCGCGCTTCTGCGGCGCCGAGGGACTGGACAAGGTGACCAACCTGTCGCTGATGCGCGGTCGCCAGTTCCTCAACGACTACGGCGTGGCGATCGCCAGCGGCCCGCTGGCCGGACTGGCCGCGCGCGCGGTGCTGGTGCTGGACGGCCACGACAAGGTGCTGCACGCCGAGCTGGTCAGCGAGATCGGCCACGAGCCGAATTACGACGCGGCGCTGAAGGTTCTGGCCTGATGCCCATTTCGTAGGGCGGGCCGTGCCCGCCCTGCGGTGCGTGCCATCCCGCGTCAGCGGCGGATACCCACGATCGGCACGCCGAACGGTTGCGCCTGCGGGTGCAGGCCGAGCCCCAGCTTGAGGCTGTGGCCGATGCGTTCGGCGTATCCCAGCATCAGTGCGGCGCTGGCCTCGTCCAGTTCCTCGGCGGTGGTCTCGCGCCACAGCGCCAGCCAGCGGTCGAAGTGCTCGGCGCGGATCGGGTGCGGCCGGTGCGCGCCCATCGGGTTGCCGCGGTAGCTGCCGGCGCGCAGCGCCACCGAGGCCCAGAACGAGGTCAGCAGGAGCTTGTGCTCGTCCCAGTCGTGCACGGCGGCGTTGAAGATCGGCCCGATCTGGGCGTCGTGCCGCACTTTTTCGTAGAAGCGGTCGACCAGCCTGGCGATGGCCGGCTCGTCCAGGGGTGATGACGGGTTCATGCGGGACATTGTGGATCCGTGCGCGGAACGATGTGCAAGTTTGCCGGCAACAAAAAAACGCATCCGGCCACGAGCAGCCGGATGCGTCAGTAGTCCGAGAGGCTTACTTGCCCAGGCTCAGCGTGCCCTTCATCAGCGCGGCATGGCCGGGGAAGGTGCAGAAGTAGGCGTACTGCTCGCCCGCCTTGAGCTTGGCCACGTCGATGGTGGCGGTATCGGATTCGCCGCCGCCGATCAGCTTGGTGTGCGCGACGATGCGGGCGTCGCCCGGCTTCTCGTAGCTGTTGGCGGCGCCGGCCTTCATGCCGTCGGCGATCACGCCGGACTCGTCGGCGCTGTGCGACAGCACCCAGTTGTGGCCCATCGCGGTGACCGGCAGCTTGCCGGTGTGCTTCAGGGTGACCTTGAAGGTCTTGCAGGTCTTCGGCACGGTGATGGTTTTGGTATTGAACTGCATGGCGTCGTTGGCTTCGACCGTGGTGGCGCACTCGGCGGCCATCAGCGGGGTGGAGAGCAGGCCGAGCAGGGCGAGGGCAATCAGTTTGCGCATGGTGTCGCTCCTTGGAGGGGACGTGGGATTCGGGAGAATTCTGCGTGGGCCGCGACGGTGGCACACTGATCTGGGTCATGGCCGCGGCAGCGGTTGCCGCGGACACTGTAGTCACCGCGGTGAGGCCGTGGAAGGAGGCACGATGACGCACGTCGTCACCGAAAACTGCATCAACTGCAAGCACACCGACTGTGTCGAAGTGTGCCCGGTGGACTGCTTCCACGAGGGTCCGAATTTCCTGGTGATCGATCCGGACGAATGCATCGACTGCACGCTGTGCGTGGAGGAATGCCCGGTCGGCGCGATCTTCCCCGAACTCGACGTGCCGGCGGGGCAGGAGGTGTTCCTCTCGATCAACGCCGAACTGGCCAGGGAATGGCCAGTGCTGACCAGCAAGATCCCGTCGATGGAAGACGCCGACAAGTGGGACGGCGTGCCGGACAAGCTGCCGCTGCTGCAGCGCTGAATTGCCTGCCCTTGTAGGAGCCGCTCGCGGGCGATGCTCTTGAAGCCGGGAATCGGGAATCGCGGGATCAGCAGCGTCGCCCGCGAGCGGGCTCCTGCAGAGGGGGCAAAAAAAGCCGGGCAGTGCCCGGCTTTTTTTTCGTGTCGTGACGGGTCAGGCCTGTTTCGCCACCACCCGCACCATTTCCAGGCACTTGTTCGAGTAGCCCCACTCGTTGTCGTACCAGCTGACCAGCTTGACGAAGCTGTCGTCCAGCGCGATGCCGGCGTCGGCGTCGAAGATCGAGGTACGTGCGTCACCGCGGAAGTCGGTGGCCACCACCTTGTCCTCGGTGTAGCCCAGGATGCCCTTGAGGGCGCCCTCGCTCTGCGACTTCATTTCGGCCTTGATTTCCTCGTAGGTCGCCGGCTTCTCCAGCTCCACGGTCAGGTCGACCACCGACACGTCCGAGGTCGGCACGCGGAAGCTCATGCCGGTGAGCTTCTTGTTGAGCTCGGGGATCACCACGCCGACGGCCTTGGCCGCGCCAGTGGAGGAGGGGATGATGTTCTCCAGGATGCCGCGGCCGCCGCGCCAGTCCTTGTTGCTCGGGCCGTCGACGGTCTTCTGCGTGGCGGTGGCGGCGTGCACGGTGGTCATCAGGCCGCGCTTGATGCCCCACTTGTCATTGAGCACCTTGGCCACCGGCGCCAGGCAGTTGGTGGTGCAGCTGGCGTTGGAGATGATCGCCTCGCCCTTGTAGGTCTTGTCGTTGACGCCGTAGACGAACATCGGCGTGTCGTCCTTGGACGGCGCCGACAGGATCACTTTCTTCGCGCCGGCGTCGATGTGCTTCTGCGCCGCTTCCTTGGTCAGGAACAGGCCGGTGGACTCGATCACCACCTCGGCGTTCACCTCGTTCCACTTCAGGTTGGCCGGGTCGCGTTCCTGGGTCAGGCGGATGCGCTTGCCGTTGACCACCAGGTGGTTGCCGTCGACTTCCACCTCGCCATCGAAGCGGCCGTGCACGGAGTCGTGCTTCAGCATGTAGGCCAGGTAGTCCGGCTCCAGCAGGTCGTTGATCGCCACGACCTCGATCTCGTTGCCGAAGTTCTGCACGGCTGCGCGCAGCACGTTGCGACCGATGCGGCCAAAGCCGTTGATGCCGACCTTGATGGTCATGGGGGAACGTCCTCCTGGGGCGATTGGGATATTGCGATGGCGGATGGCAACCGCGGGCCGCGGTGCCGTATTTCAACCGTCGAATCTTACAATGAATGCGCCCGGGCCGCCCGCGTCCGGGCGCCGCTATGGCAGACTGCGGCTATTTGCGCCGGTAGTCAGCATGCCTGTTTCGATCCGTCCGTTTGTCTTCGCGTTGGCCATGGTCATGGTCGCGCCCATGGCCCGTGCCTGGGGGCCGCTCGGCCACAGCGTCGTGGCCGAACTGGCGCAGCGCCACCTGAGCCCGGCTGCCGAGGCCGAGGTGGAACGCCTGCTGGCGCCGGAGCACACGCGCGCGCTGGCCGACGTGGCCAACTGGCCCGACCAGATCCAGAACGACCCGGCACAGGCGGCGCTGTGGAAACAGACCCGCGGCCAGCACTACGTCAATTTCCGCGGCGGCAGCGCCTGCGACTACGTGCCGCCGCGCGACTGCCGCGACGGTCGCTGCGTGGTGGGCGGCCTGCAGCATTACGTGGACGTGCTGGCCGATCGCCGCCAGCCGGACGCCGCCCGACGCGAGGCGCTGAAGTTCGTGGTGCATTTCGTCGGCGACATCCACCAGCCGCTGCACGCCGGTTATCGCGACGACAAGGGCGGCAACAACCATCAGGTGCAGTTCGACGGCAAGGGCAGCAACCTGCACAGGGTATGGGACTCGGGCCTGCTGTCGAGCCGCGGCCTCGACTGGCGGGCTTATGCGCAGGTGCTGGATGCGGCGCCGCCGGTGCGCCTGCCGGCGCCGATCGCGCCGCTGGACGACCCCTACGCGCAATGGGCGGAGGAGTCCTGTCGGATCACCGCCGAAACCGGCTTCTATCCGGCCGGGCACAAGCTCGGTCAGGACTACGCAGCGGCGTGGCGGCCAGTCGCCGAGCAGCGTCTGCGTGAGGCCGGGCGACGGCTGGCGGCGGTACTCAACCTCGCGCTGGCGAAGTAGCTGCATCTGCGCAGCTGCGCACACTGGCGGCATGCATACGAATGCAGTGCGATGGCGTGCCGCGCAGCATCTGCTAGCCTCGACACATGAACGAGAATCCCCTGCGTCGTACCAAGATCGTCGCCACCCTCGGCCCCGCCACTGACGTGCCGGGCATGCTTGAACGGATCATTGCCGAAGGCGTCAACGTCGCCCGCCTGAATCTCTCGCACGGCCAGCCGGACGATCACCGTGCCCGAGCCAGCGCGGTGCGCGCCGCGTCGCTGGCGACGGGGCGCGAAGTCGGCATCCTGGCCGACCTGCAGGGGCCGAAGATCCGCATCGAGACGTTCGCCGACGGTCCGGTGGAGCTCGTCGAGGGCGCGTCGTTCGTGCTGGATTGCCGTCCCGACGCGCCGCCCGGCGACGCGACCCGCGTCGGCGTGAGCTACTACGGCCTGCCGCACGACGTGCACGCCGGCGACGTGCTGCTGCTGGACGACGGCCTGATAGCGCTGAGCGTGCACGAAGTGGCTGGCGCCGAAGTGCGCTGCAAGGTGCTGGTCGGCGGCAGGTTGTCCAATCGCAAGGGGCTCAACCGGCAGGGCGGCGGACTGTCGGTGACGGCGCTGTCGGACAAGGACAAGGCCGACATCAGGCTGGCCGCCGAGATCGGCGCCGATTTCCTCGCGGTGTCGTTCGTGCGTTCGGCCGAGGACATGCATCAGGCCCGCCGCCTGCTGCACGAGGCCGGCGGCAGCGCGGCGCTGGTGGCGAAGATCGAGCGCGCCGATGCGATCCAGGTGCTGGGCGAGATCATCGACGCCAGCGACGTGGTGATGGTGGCGCGCGGCGACCTCGGCGTGGAGATCGGCGACGCCGAGCTGCCTGGCCTGCAGAAGAAGATCATCCGCGAGTCGGTGCAGCGCAACCGTGCGGTGATCACCGCCACGCAGATGCTGCAGTCGATGGTGCGCTCGCCGATCCCGACCCGCGCCGAAGTGCTCGACGTGGCCAACGCGGTGATCGACGGCACCGACGCGGTGATGCTGTCGGAGGAAACCGCGGCCGGCGCGCACCCGGACAAGGCGGTGGCGGCGATGCGCCGGATCTGCCTCGGTGCCGAGCGCCAGTTCGAGTCCAAGGAAGACCTGGCCGGCGCCAGCCATCAGATGAGGCGTACCGACCAGGCGATCGCGCTGGCCGCGATGGTGCTGGCCGGCCAGCTCGGCGTACGCGCGATCGCGGCGCTGACCGAATCCGGCGCCACCGCCCAGTGGCTGTCGCGCTACCGCAGTGCGGTGCCGATCTACGGCATGTCGCCGTCCGCCGCTGCGCGCCGCCGCATGCAGGTGCTGCGCGACGTGCATCCGGTGGCGTTCAGCCACGGCGAGAAGCAGAGCATGGCCGCCTCCACCCGCGCCGCGGTGCGACTGCTGTTCGAGCAGGGCAAGCTGGTCGAGGGCGACAGCGTGGTGATCACCTACGGCGATCGCGTCGGCCATGTCGGCGGCACCAACACGCTGAAGCTGCTCTGGGTCGGCCCCGACGGCACGATCGAGAGCCCGCGCGACCTGTGAGGCGCGGGCAGGCGCGGATGGCTGACGCTCGGCTGTCCGGCCAACGGGCCCCGACTGGTGCCGGGCGGCAATGCCGCTACACTTCCTCCCGTCCCGTCCGGTCGAGGAGTTGTCCCATGAAATCCGCGTCCCGCCTGTTTCGTCAGAGCCTGCCGTTGTTCCTGGCATTGGGTTTCGTCGCGCCGGCATCGGCGCAGGTGCGCAGGATCGACCAGCAGGACCTGTACCGTTACTGGATCCTGCTCAATACCCAGGTGAAGATGGATGTGCCCAACAGCGGCCTGAACCTGGACAAGCCCGGTTGCGCGGCGGTGACCTATACGATCGGTTCCGATGGCGTGCCGATGAATGTGCAGGTGGCCAAGGTGGCGCCGAAGAGCGATCTCGGCCCGGCGGCGCGCAGCGCGGTCTCCAATTTCCGCTATGGCCCGTCGCTGACCAACCGTATCAGCGAGCCGGTTGCCACCTACTACGTGGTGCCGTTCAACGCGCCCAAGGACCCGGCCCAGCGCCAGCAACTGCTGGACCAGTGCAAGCTGCCCGGCTACGTCCCCTGAGCCGGCCCGGCCGCGCCGCGGCTGGCGCCTGTGGCCGCCGATCTGGCCTATAATCGCCGTTTTGGATCGCGCCGCTTCGGCCCCGAGGCGGCTTCAACCACGTGCCGGCAAGCCACGTCCGGCACCACGGAGTCGTCATGAGTATTGAAGATCTCGAAAGCATCGCCCTGGCGATGGTCGCGCCCGGCAAGGGCATCATCGCCATCGACGAGTCGACCAACACCATCCGCAAGCGCTTCGAGGCCGTCGGCATCGAGAACACCGAGGAAAACCGCCGCGCCTACCGTGAGCTGCTGCTGACCACGCCGGGCCTGAACGAGCACATCTCCGGCGCGATCCTGTTCGACGAGACGATCCGCCAGAAGACCAGGGATGGCGTGCCGTTCACCGAGGTGATGAAGAAGCACGGCATCATCCCCGGCATCAAGGTCGACAAGGGCCCGCAGCCGCTGGCCGGCTTCCCCGGCGACGTGGTCACCGAAGGCCTCGACGGCCTGCGCGAGCGCCTGCAGGAGTACGCGAAGCTGGGCGCCCAGTTCGCCAAGTGGCGCGCGGTGATCAACATCTCCGAGGAAAACCCCAGCTCCACAGCGATCGAGGCCAACTGCCACGTGCTGGCCCGCTACGCCGCGCTGTGCCAGGAAGCCGGCCTGGTGCCGATGGTCGAGCCGGAAGTGATCATGGATGGCGACCACACCATCGAGGTCAGCTACGAGGTGCATGAAGCGGTGCTGCGCAGCCTGTTCAATGCGCTGTACGAGCAGAACGTGATGCTGGAAGGCACCATCCTGAAGGTCAGCATGGTCATTCCGGGCAAGGACTGCGACGAACAGGCCGATGTCGAGGAGGTCGCCGAAGCCACCGTGCGCGTGCTGAAGTCCACCGTGCCGGCCTCGCTGCCGGGCATCGTGTTCCTCTCCGGTGGCCAGACCGACCAGCAGTCCACTGCCCATCTCAACGCGATGAACCAGATCGGTCCGCATCCGTGGCCACTGTCGTTCTCCTATGGCCGTGCCATGCAGCAGGCGGCGCTGAAGCTGTGGTCGAAGGACATGAAGGCGAACTACGCCGAAGCGCAGAAGACCGTGTACGCCCGCGCGCGCGACAACGGCCTGGCCGCGCTGGGGCAGTGGAACGGCTGACCGCGCTGGAGCGCGAGGTCAGCTAGTGGAAGAGGGCGCCTGATGGGCGCCCTCTTTGCTTCACGCAACCGGTTCCTGCCGGATGTCAGAAGCGGTACTCGGCACTCACCGTGTAAATGCGGTTGCCGATGTCCAGCCCCTCCTTGGAGATGCTGTAGTAGTCGAAGTTCGCACCGATGCTCCAGCTCTTGTTGATGTCGTAGCCTGTGCCGACGCCTGCATACCAGCCCAGTGACTGCCTGCTGGCCCGGTCGTCGAACGGGTAGGCCGGGTCGCTGGAGCGCAGCTTGGCGTGCAGTTTCCAGACGAAGGCGCCGCCGCGAGCGGAGACGTACCAGGCGTCGGTCGGGTTGAAATGCCCATTGATGCCTGCGGTCCAGCCGTCGCCGGAGAGCTTCGCGTAGGTAGTGGCATCGCGGTAGCTGACGCTGCCGAGGTTGGTGTAACCCGCCTCGAAACCGATGAACTGGGTGCGGTAGCCGGCGTTGAGGATGACCGCCGTGCCATGATCGCTGCCGAGGTCGTAGCTGTCGAACGTGGCGTGGTAGCTCACGCGACCGGCACCGAGGTTCACGAAGCCGCCGGTGAGATCCTTCGCCTGCACGCTGGCGGCACCCAGCGTCGAACCGGCCAGCATGGCCAGCGTCAGTAGTGTCTTTTTCATCGGAACCCCCTGTTTTGGTTTTTGATCTTTCCTGCTGATGTCTTGTCGCGCCGCGATGGCGCGGCATCAGCCGCCCGTGTTTGGGCGGCGCATATTGCGCACAAAAAAGGAGACGCCCTGGGGCGTCTCCTTTTTTGTAAGCGAACATCCCGACGTGGCGTCGGAATTCACCGTTGGCTCAGAAGCGGTATTCCGCGCTGACCGAGACCATGTCGGTGCTCAGGTTCACGCGGTCCTTCTTCGCGTCGTAATAGTCGTAGTTCAGGCCGACGCTGACGTTGTTGCTGAAGTCGTAACCCACGCCGGCACCGGCGTACCAGCTGGTGTCGTCCAGACCCTTGCGGACCGGGTTGACGTCATTGCTGAGGCCGTGGCCCTTCCAGCCGTAGAGGCCGGTGCGTGCGCTGACGTACCAGTTCGGGCTGACGTTAAAGTGGCCGTTTACGCCGGCGGTCCAGCCATGCAGGTTCGACTTGCCGCGGTCGACCACCGGCTGGCTGTTGAAGATGTTCTTCGGGTGGATGTTGCCCAGGTCGTTGTAGCCCGCCTCGACGCCCAGCGCGACCGACGGGTTCACCGCCCAGCGGTAGCCGCCGTTGACCCCGTAGCCGGTGGTGGTGTCGTCGTACGGGCCATGGTTCAGCGAGGCCTGGCCGACGTTGCCGTTGATGAACCAGCCGCCCTTGTCAGTGGAGGCGCTCTGCGCGAACACGGCGGGAACGACCATCAGGCCGGCGGAAGCGAAGGCAAGGGCGAGCAGGGTCTTTTTCATTTTCATGGGGTGTTTCTCCGGTTGTTGTCTTGGCAGCGGTCCTGAGGGGGAATGGCCGCTGCTGGCGACGCCCCGCCCGTACGGCCGGCGGCATCTGGTTAGTTAGATGGGTTGCGGTCCGGAAGATTCAATACCGATCAGTTCAGTATTAAGCCGGGGTTAATCCGGGGCCGGCGGGTTCAGAAACGGTATTCGGCAGTCAACGAGGCGGTATCGGTGCTCAGCTTGATGTGGTCCTTGTTGGCCCGGTAGTAGTCGTACGACAGGCCCAGGCCGAAGTGCTCACTGAAGTCGTAGCCGGTACCCACGCCGGCATACCAATCGACCCGGTCCAGCTTGTGCCGGTTGATGTCCTGGTTGGCGTAGCCGTGACCCCGCCAGCCGTACACGCCGGTGCGGCCACTGACGTACAGGCCCTGCCACACGTTGATCTTGCCGTTGACGCCGGCGGTCCAGCCGCGCAGTGCTTGGCGCTGCGAGGTCAGATTGACGTCGTTGCTGTTGAAGGCGTTCTTCAACTTGAAGTTGCCCAGGTCGTTGTAGCCGGCTTCTACGCCCAAGCCCAGGTCCGGGCCGACTTTCCAGCGGTAACCGCCGCTGAGCGCGTAAGTGGTCGGGTGGTTGTCGTACGGGCTCACGCGCATGTGTGCCTGGCCGACGCTGCCGTTGATGAACCAGTTGCCGCTGCCGACCGGCTGGGACGGCTGGAAGTCGCCGCCTGCGGCCGGGGTGGCCTGGCTGTCCTGCGCGAAGGCGGGCAGGGAGCACAGGGCGGCGGAAGCGAAGCCAAGGGCGAACAAAGTCTTTCTCATGGGGTACTCCTCTTTTTTGAGCCGGGCCGGCGGTTCTGCGAAAGGACGCGCGGTCGGGCGGCGCCTGGGGATGGCACCGCGGGGCGTAGTGATAAGGGGGCGAGGCTGAAGCCCGCTGAACCGTATGGTCCGGGGTTAAGCGGCGATTAATTCGCTGGTCGCGAGCGACAGCCGGTGGCCAGATCGGCGACAATGCATGTTTTTGCACCTTCGGAGGCTGCCCGATGACCACCCGCCGCGAACTCGCCAATGCCGTGCGCGCCCTTGCCATGGATGCCGTGGAGGCGGCCAAGTCCGGTCACCCGGGCATGCCGATGGGCATGGCCGATCTCGCCGAGGTGCTGTGGAACGACTTCCTGAAGTTCAATCCGGCCAACCCGAAATGGTTCAACCGCGATCGCTTCGTGCTCTCCAACGGCCACGGCTCGATGCTGCAGTACGCGCTGTTGCACCTGAGCGGCTTCGACCTGCCAATGGAGCAGCTGAAGCGCTTCCGCCAGCTCCATTCGAAGACCGCCGGCCACCCCGAAGCCAGCGAAACCCCCGGCGTGGAGACCACCACCGGACCGCTCGGCCAGGGCCTGGCCAATGCGGTCGGCTTCGCGCTGGCGGAAAAGGTGCTGGCGGCGCATTTCAACCGCCCCGGCCACGACGTGGTTGATCACCACACCTACGTCTTCCTCGGCGACGGCTGCCTGATGGAGGGCATCTCGCACGAAGTCGCTTCGCTCGCCGGCACCTGGGGCTTGGGCAAGCTGGTGGCGATCTACGACGACAACGGCATTTCGATCGACGGCGAGGTACACGGCTGGTTCACCGACGACACGCCGGCGCGTTTCGAGGCCTACGGCTGGAACGTGATCCGCGGCGTTGACGGGCACGATGCCGAGGCGATCAAGCAGGCGCTCGCCAAGGCCGCCGCACAGCACGACAAGCCCACCCTGATCTGCGCGAAGACCATCATCGGCTTCGGCGCACCGAACAAGCAGGGCAAGGAGGAAAGCCACGGCGCCGCGCTGGGCAAGGACGAGATCGTCGCCGCCCGCGCGCAGCTCGGTTGGAACCATGCGCCGTTCGAGATCCCGGCCGAGATCTACGCCGGTTGGGACCACAAGGCCAAGGGCGCCACCGCCGAACAGGCCTGGAACGATGCGTTCGCCAGGTACGCCGCCGCGCATCCGGAACTGGCCGCCGAGTTCAAGCGCCGCATGCGCGGCGAGCTGCCGGCCGACTGGGCGGCGAAGTCGCAGGCATTCATTGACAAGCTGCAGGCCGATGGCCCCGAAGTGGCTTCGCGCAAGGCCTCGCAGATGAGCATCGAGGCGTTCGCGCCGCTGCTGCCGGAACTGATCGGCGGCTCGGCCGACCTGGCCGGCTCCAACCTCACCAAGTGGAAGGGCAGCCTCGACGCCGCCACCGGCAACAGCGCGGACGGCAAGGGCAACTACGTCTACTACGGCGTGCGCGAGTTCGGCATGACCGCGATCGCCAACGGCCTGGCCCTGCACGGTGGCTTCATCCCGTACGACGCCACCTTCCTGGTGTTCTCCGACTACGCGCGCAACGCGGTGCGCATGAGCGCGCTGATCCCGGCGCACGCGATCCACGTCTACACCCACGACTCGATCGGCCTCGGCGAGGACGGCCCCACCCACCAGCCGGTCGAGCACATGGCCAGCCTGCGCTACATCCCGAACAACCAGCTGTGGCGCCCGTGCGACGCGGTGGAATCGGCGGTGTCGTGGAAGGCGGCGATCGAGCGCAAGGGTGCGCCGTCGTGCCTGGTGTTCTCGCGCCAGAACCTGAAGCACCAGCAGCGCAGCGCGCAGCAGGTGGCCGACATCGCGCGCGGCGGCTACGTGCTGTCCGATCCGCTGGACGCGAAGTTCCAGGCCATCCTGATCGCCACCGGCTCGGAAGTGGAGCTGGCGATGGAAGCTTCGCGCGCGCTGGCGCAGCAGGGCGTGGCCGTGCGCGTGGTGTCGATGCCGTGCACCGAGGTGTTCGACGCGCAGCCGCTGGAATACCGCGAGGGCGTGCTGCCTTCCTGGTGCCGTGCACGTGTGGCGGTGGAAGCGGCCAGCGCCGACTTCTGGTGCAAGTACGTGGGCCTGGACGGCGAAGTGGTCGGGATGGCCTCGTTCGGTGCGTCGGCGCCCGCGCCGCAGCTGTTCGAGCACTTCGGTTTCACCGTGGCGCACGTGGTCGACGCGGTGAAGCGCACCATCAAGTAAAGCGGAATGTCCCGTGTAGGAGCGCACCCTGTGCGCGTATGCTCTTCGTCACGTGACGGGAAAGCATTCGCGCACAGGGTGCGCTCCTACAGTGACGGTTCAGCCAAGCAGCAAGTCGGCCAGTTCGTCCGGCGCCGCCGCGATGGCGTGGGCGCCGGCCTGCTCCAGTTCCTCGCGGTCGCCGAAACCCCAGAGCACGCCGAGGCCGCGCACCTGGTTGGCGATTGCGCCGTCGATGTCGAAGTGGCGGTCGCCGATCATCACCGCGTCGGCCGGGTCGGCGCCGAAGTCGGCCAGCGCCTCGGCGATCATCGCGGCCTTCTCGCTGTGCGCGCTGCCCGGGTGCGGGCCGTACAGGCGCCCGAACGCCGCGCCGAACGACAGGTGGGCGATGATCGGTGCGGCGTGCCGGTGCGGCTTGCTGGTGACCACGGCGAGCCGGTGGCCGGCGCCGCGCAATCGCTCGATCAGCAGTTCGATGCCTGGATAGACCTGATGTTCGCGCCAGCCGTGGCTGTCGAAGCGTTCGTGGTAGTACGCCACCGCGGCCTCGATGCGTTCGGCGTCGTGGCCCAGCAGCGGCGCGAAGCTGTGCCGCAGCGGCGGGCCGATCCAGCGGCGCAGTTCCTCGGGCGCCGGTACCGGCACGTCCAGCCGCAGCAGTGCGTGTTTCACGCAGGCGGTGATGCCGTGTTCGGAATCGATCAGGGTGCCGTCGAGGTCGAACAGGCAGAGCATTACTTCGTGGCTCGGGCCTTCAGCGCGGCCACCGCGGGCAGCTCCTTGCCTTCGAGGAACTCCAGAAACGCGCCGCCGCCGGTGGAGATGTAGGAGACCTGGTCGGCGATGCCGTACTTGTCCACCGCGGCCAGGGTGTCGCCGCCGCCGGCGATGGAGAACGCCTTCGACGCGGCGATCGCGCGCGCCAGCGTCTCGGTGCCCTTGCCGAACGCGTCGAACTCGAACACGCCGACCGGACCGTTCCACACCACCGTGCCGGCCTTGGCGATCAGCGCGGCATAGAGTTCGGCGGTCTGCGGACCGATGTCCAGAATCATCTCGTCCGCGCCGACCTGGTCGACCGGCTTGATCGTGGCCGGCGCCTGCGCCGAGAACGCCGGCGCCACCACCACGTCGACCGGCATCGGCACCTCGGCGCCACGGCGTTTGGCGTCGGCCAGCACCTTCTTCGCGGCGTCGACCAGGTCCGGCTCGACCAGCGAGTTGCCGACCGAATGGCCCAGCGCGGCGATGAAGGTATTGGCGATGCCGCCGCCCACGATCAACTGGTCGACCTTGCCGATCAGGTTTTCCAGCAGCGTCAGCTTGGTGGAGACCTTGGAGCCGGCCACGATGGCCAGCAGCGGGTGCGCCGGGTGTTCCATCGCCTTGCCCAGCGCATCCAGTTCGGCGGACAGCAGCGGGCCGGCGGCGGCCACCGGGGCGTACTTGATCACGCCGTGGGTGGAGGCCTGCGCGCGGTGCGCGGTGCCGAACGCGTCCATCACGAAGATGTCGCACAGCGCGGCATATTTCTTCGCCAGCGCGTCGTCGTCCTTGCCTTCGCCGACGTTCATGCGGCAGTTTTCCAGCAGCACCACCTCGCCGGCCGCTACCGTGACGCCGTCGGTCAGGTAATTGGCCACCAGTCGTACCGGCTGGTCCAGCTTGCTGCTCAGCCACAGCGCCACCGGCGCCAGCGAGGATTCGGCATCGAACTGGCCTTCCTTCGGCCGGCCCAGGTGCGACATCACCATGACCTTCGCGCCGGCGTCGCGGGCGGCCCGGATCGTGGGCAGCGCAGCGTCGAGGCGCTGGGTCGAGGTGATCCGGCCGTGGTCGTCGATCGGCACGTTCAGGTCTTCGCGGATCAGCACGCGCTGGTCGCGCAGATCGAGGTCACTCATGCGGATGACGGACACGGCGGCACTCCCGGCTCATGGACTGGAACGGCCCCTGAAGGGCGGTAACCGCCTATTGTCCGGCTGCCTGGGCGTCGATGCAAACGGGCGGGCCGGCGCAGTGCGTTGCGGCGCGCCATGTGCCCGGTCCACACTGTGGCAAACTGCGGTTGTCCGTCAGGGGGGATGGTTCATGGCTAGCGGTTTGGTGCTCTACGGCTACTGGCGTTCCAGTGCCGCGTATCGGGTGCGCATTGCGCTGAATCTGAAGGGGCTCGAGTACGAGACGCGGCCGGTGCACTTGGTGCGCAATGGCGGCGAACAGCACGCGGCAGACTACCGCGCACTCAACCCGCAGCAGATGGTGCCCTGCCTGCTCGACGGCGACCGGGTGATCACCCAGTCGCTGGCGATCATGGAATACCTCGACGAGATGCATCCGGAGCTGGAGACGGCCCTGCTGCCGGTCGATGCGCGTGGGCGCGCACAGGTGCGCGCGCTGGCGATGGCGGTGTGCTGCGACATCCACCCGCTGGGCAACCTGCGCGTGCTGCAGCATCTGGAGGCCACGTTCGGCGCCAGCGAGGAACAGCGCGCGGCGTGGTCGCGGCACTGGATCGGCGCGGGCTTCCAGGCGATCGAGGCGATGCTGGGCGACAGCGTGGCGACCGGCCGCTATTGCCATGGTGAAACGCCGAGCATGGCCGACGCCTGCCTGGTCCCCCAGGTCTACAACGCGTTGCGCTGGAAGCTGCCGCTGGACGACTACCCGACCATCGCGCGCATCTACCGCGCCTGCAGCGAGCTGGAAGCGTTCCGGCGCGCGGCGCCGGAGGTCCAACCGGACGCGCCGCAAGGCGAGCAGTGAGTGAAGAGGAGTGCGCTGGGAGAGAGCCCGAAGTGAGGCGGGTTGTGCCGTCCCTCGCTTCTCACTCCCCTTCGCCCACTACCCCGGCTCTTCAGAAGCCCATCCCGTAAGGGTCGTTGCCGGCCAGTTCCGGGTCATTGGAACCGCCTTCGGCGAGGCGGATCTTCAACGCCAGGCCGTCGCGCGAGTCGGACTTGTTGAGCGCCTCTTCCAGTTCCACGCGGCCTTCCTTGTACAGCTTGTACAGCGACTGGTCGAAGGTCTGCATGCCTTCCTGCAGGCTGCGGTCCATCGCTTCCTTGATCTCGTGGATCTGGCCGCGGCGGATCATGTCGCGGATCAGCGGGGTGTTCAGCAGCACCTCGGCGGCCGGGATGCGGCGGCCGTCCTTGCCGATCACCAGGCGCTGGCTGATCACCGCGCGCAGGTTCAGCGCCAGGTTCATCAGCACGTTCTTGTGCGCCGATTCGGGGAAGAAGTTGAGGATGCGCTCCAGTGTCTGGTCGGCATTGTTCGAGTGCAGCGTGGCCAGGCACAGGTGGCCGGTCTCGGAAAAGGCGATCGCCGCCTCCATCGTGTCGGTGTCGCGGATCTCGCCGATCATGATCACGTCCGGCGCCTCGCGCATCGCGTTCTTCAGCGCTTCGTGGTAACTGTGGGTATCCAGGCCCACCTCGCGCTGGTTGACGATGGATTTCTTGTGCCGGTGCAGGTATTCGATCGGATCCTCGACGGTGAGGATGTGGCCGGGCGAGCTGCTGTTGCGGTGGTCGAGCATCGCCGCCAGCGTGGTCGACTTGCCCGAGCCGGTGGCGCCGACCACCAGGATCAGTCCGCGCGGCTCCATGATCAGGTCGCGGAAGATCGTCGGCAGCTGCAGCTGCTCGATGCTGGGGATCTCGCTCTTGATCGCGCGGATCACCATGCCGACCTCGCCGCGCTGCTTGAACACGTTGATGCGGAAGCGGCCGGCTTCCTTCACCGCGAGCGCCATGTTCAGTTCCAGGTCGCGCTCGAACTGCGGCACCTGGCCCTCGTCCATCAGCGAATAGGCGATCTTCTTGACCATGCCACCGGGCAGGCCGGTGTTGCCCAGCGGATACAGCTTGCCCTCGACCTTGATATTCACCGGGGCGCCGGTGGACAGGAACATGTCCGACGCGCCCTTGTCTACCATAAGCTTGAGGAAGTAGCCGATGTCCACGAATGACCCCTGGTTTGCGAAATGCGCGTTGCAATGATGGATTATGCCCGCCCACAATACGCTGCGACACACTAAGAGGAATGTGATGTACATCTTTTCCCCGCCGGCCGGATCCCTGCGCCGCATCCGCGCGGCTATCCCGGTGCTGGCCCTGGCCCTGATCCTGACCGGCTGCGCCTCGGTGCCGCCGCCGAACGATTCGATGAACCTGGCGCAGGCCCAGCTGCAGATGGCCCGCGATGCGGGTGCGGCGGACTATGCGCCGGTCGACCTGGGTTTCGCGCAGGACAAGTTCCAGTTGGCGCAGGCGGCCATGGCCGAGCGCAAGTATGCCGACGCGGCGAACCTGGCCGAGGAGTCGCGGGCCGATGCCGAGCTGGCCCAGGCCAAGGCCCGACTGGGCGCGGCGCGGGCGCAGATCCAGAGCAAGCTGCAGGAAAACACCCGCCTGCGCCAGCAGGGCGAACAGGCCGCGGCGGCCGCCCAGGCGCCGCCGGCGCCGGCCCCGTCCGACGTGCCGCCGACCGGAGACATGCCGGCGCCGTCCTCGTCGATCCTGTCCACGCCGCCGTCCGAGGGCTTCCAGACCGTACCTGATACCGTCCAGCAGCCCGCGGCGAATGACCCCCAGGGAGGCCAGCCATGAAGCGCTCCACCGCCACCCTTGCCGTGATCGCGTTGGCGCTGGCCAGCCTCGGCCCGGCGCACGCCCGGAAGGACGACATCGACATCAGTCGGCTGACCGGCAGCCTCAACCAGCTCGCCAACGACCCCGGCATGGGCAACTACGCACAGGCCGAGCAGGCGCGCGCACGCGACGCGATCAACCGGCTGGCTCAGGCCAGCTCGCGCGACCGCCCGCATGTGCTGTACCTGGCCGAACGCCGGGTCGACCTGGCCAAGACTGCCGCGCAGCTGCAGGACGCCCAGATCAAGCTGACCCAGCTCGATCGTGAACATGACCAGATCCTGCTCGACAACAGCCGGCGCGATGCGGAACTGGCGCGGCGCGAACTGGAGCGCCAGCGCCTGCAATACCAACTGGCGCAGGAAGAGGCGGCCCGGCTGCAGGCGCAGGGGCAGGAATACTCGCAGGCGGCCGAGCAGGCGCGCGCCGAGGCCGAGCGGGCGAAAAAACTGGCGGCGGCGCAGAGCCGGGTGGCCAAGGCCGCCAAGCGCCAGGCCGAGCTGGCTGCCCAGGCGGCCAAGGCGATGCGTTCGCAGATGGAAGGCACCGACAAGCCGACCGAGACGAATCCGGACGCGTCCAAACAACATCCTTAGAGGGGTGCCGGCGTGGGCGTGTCTGGCGCCCTGCCATGGTCCGGCACGGGGCTCGCCCGTGCCTGGTTAGCTAAATGTAAAATACTGTTCTGACAGCTTTTTCACGCGAACTCCCGGGTTTCGTGAAGAGCCTCCGAAAGGCTTGCAGCCCCCCCCGGCGGGGGAGTAGGGTCAAAGTCCCACGGGGCATCCAGGCTCCGTGGGCAACTGACCCGGACCATGCGCTTATTCCACGTTTCCCAACTCCTCCTGCGTTCCGTTGGACCGGCGTGGGGCGTGGGTGCGCGCGTGTGTTCATCGTCTGCGGGTGCTTCCTGTCGCATCCGCACGTCAACTCGCGAGGAGGTCGGATCATGTTTGAAAACCAGCAGCGTGATGATGTCGAGGCATTGATGAAGGCCGACGCCGAATTCCGGCGGCTCTACCAGCATCACCGCGAACTCGACAGCAAGGTGCACGACGCCGACATCGGCGTACTGCCCATCGACGATGTCACCCTTGCCAGCATGAAAAAGGAGAAACTGCTGGCCAAGGCGCGACTCGAACGCATGTGGGCGGATCGGGCGCACCTTATCCACTGACCCGCTGCTTCACACGCCAACGCGGCCCCGGGCTCTTCCTTAGCGTATCGGGAAGGGCGCCGGGGCCGCCGCGTTTGCGGCGTACGCCCGGGGCGAGCGGTTATCATGATGGTCCCGCAGCGGCGGCCTCTTCCGCGGCTGCCCCAGCGACGGAGTCCCCATGACGGTCCACCAGAGTGTCCTCGAACTGATCGGACATACCCCGATGGTGCGCGCGCAGCACCTGGACACCGGGCCGTGCACGCTGTTCCTCAAGCTGGAAAGCGCCAACCCCGGCGGCTCGATCAAGGACCGCATCGGCCTGTCGATGATCGAGGGCGCCGAGAAGGATGGTCGCATCCGCCCGGGCGACATCCTGGTCGAAGGCACCGCCGGCAACACCGGCCTGGGCCTGGCGCTGGTCGCGCAGCAGAAGGGCTACCGGCTGATCCTGGTGGTGCCGGACAAGATGAGCCGGGAGAAGATCTTCAACCTCAAGGCGATGGGTGCCGAGGTGGTGCTGACCCGCTCCGACGTGGCCAAGGGCCACCCCGAGTACTACCAGGACATGGCCGAGCGGATCGCCCGCGAAACACCCGGTGCCTACTTCATCAACCAGTTCGGCAACCCCGACAACCCGGCCGCGCACATCGCCAGCACCGGTCCGGAAATCCTCGAGCAGATGGATGGCAAGGTCGACGCGATCGTGGTCGGCTGCGGCTCCTCCGGCACGCTCAGCGGCCTGTCGAAGTTCTTCGCCGAACATTCCCCGCAGACCGAGTTGATCCTGGCCGATCCGGTCGGCTCGATCCTGGCGCAGTACATCAACGAGGGCACGCTCTCGACCAAGTCCGCCAGCTGGATGGTCGAAGGCATCGGCGAGGATTTCCTGCCCAGCATCAGCGACTTCACCCGGGTCAAGAAGGCCTATGCGATCCCCGACAAGGAGAGCTTCCTCACCGCGCGCGAACTGCTGGCGAAGGAAGGCATCCTGGGCGGCTCGTCCACCGGCACCCTGGTCGCCGCGGCGCTGCGTTACTGCCGCGAGCAGACCCATCGCAAGCGCGTGGTGACCCTGGTCTGCGACACCGGCAACAAGTACCTGTCCAAGCTGTACAACGACTACTGGATGCTCGACAACGGCTTCATCGAGCGCGAGCAGCACGGCGACCTGCGCGACCTGCTGCTGCGCCCGTTCGCCCAGCGCGACACCGTGGTGGTCGGTCCGAACGAGCTGCTGATCACCGCCTACAACCGCATGAAGCTGTACGACGTGTCGCAGCTGCCGGTGATGGACGGCCGCAAGCTGGTCGGCATCGTCGACGAGTCCGACGTGCTGATCCACGTGCACGTCGACGGCGCGCGCTTCCGCGACCCGGTGTCGACCGCGATGATGACGAACCTGCAGAAACTCGACGTGCGCTCGCCGGTCGAATCGCTGCTGCCGGTGTTCGAGCGCGGCCACGTGGCGATCGTGGTCGACGGCGACGATTTCCTCGGCCTGATCACCCGCATCGATCTGCTGAACTGGCTGCGCCGCAAGGTGGATTGAACGATCCGGCGCTGCGCGTGTCGATGTGGCGGTCCGGTCCGCGAAAGGTTGCGTCAATGCAGTCCGGCCAAAATCGCTTGCCCGTGACGGGGCCCGAGGTTCTGTCACCCATCAAAGGAAGCTGCCCCGATGTGCGGAATTGTTGCTGCCGTTGCCCAGCGTGACGTCGCCCCGCTGCTGATTGCCGGCCTTAAGGCCCTCGAATACCGCGGCTACGACTCCTCCGGCGTGGCCGTGCTCGACCGCGGCGCGATCCGCCGCGTGCGCGCCAAGGGCAAGGTGCGCGAGATGGAGGCGCTGTACCAGGCCGCCCCGCTGCCCGGTGGCACCGGCATCGCGCATACCCGCTGGGCCACCCACGGCGTGCCGAACGAGGCGAACGCGCATCCGCACGTCGCCGGCCGGGTGGCGATCGTGCACAACGGCATCATCGAGAACTACGTCGGCCTGCGCGCCGAGCTGCAGGCGGGCGGCCACGTGTTCACTTCGGAAACCGACACCGAGGTGATGGCTGCGCTGATCGACCGGCGCATCAGCCAGGGCCTGAACCTGTGCGAGGCGGTGCTGGCCACCGTGCGCGAACTGGAAGGTGCCTATGCGATCGCGGTGCTCAGCAGCGACGAGCCCGACCACGTGGTCGGCGCGCGCCGCGGCGCGCCGCTGCTGGTCGGCGTGGGCATCGGCGAGAACTTCCTCGGCTCCGACGCCCAGGCGCTGGTCCAGGTCACCAACAGGATGATCTATCTCGACGAGGGCGACGTGGTCGAGATCACCCGCGACAGCGTGCAGGTGTACGGCCTCGACGGCACGCCGGTCGAGCGCGCCGTGCACGAGAGCGAGCTGTCCACCGACGCGGTGGAGCGCGGCGAATACCGTCACTACATGCAGAAGGAAATCTTCGAGCAGCCGCGTGCGGTGGCCGATACGCTGGAGGCGCGCATCGGCGCGCACGGCGTGTTGCCGAACATCTTCGGCATCGACAGCGGCGCGCTGCTGCAGGCCACCCGCGGCCTGCACATCGTCGCCTGCGGCACCAGCTATCACGCCGGCCTGGTCGCCAAGTACTGGATCGAGGAGTACGCCAAGCTGCCGGTGGCGGTGGAAGTGGCCAGCGAATACCGCTACCGCGAGACGGTGGTGCCCGAGGGCACGCTGTTCGTGGCGATCTCGCAGTCCGGCGAAACCGCCGACACCCTGGCCGCACTGCGCGAATCGCGCCGTCGGGGCTACCTGGGCACGCTGGTCATCTGCAATTCGCCCGAGTCCTCGCTGGTACGCGAGGCGGACCTGAAGTTGATGACCCGCGCCGGCCCCGAGATCGGCGTGGCTTCGACCAAGGCCTTCACCACCCAGCTGGCCGGCCTGGCCCTGCTGGCGTTGGAACTGGCCCGTCGCAACGGCCTTGATGACGATCGCTACGCGGCGCTGTGCGCCGAGCTGCAGCGCCTGCCGCGCGCGATCGAAAACGCGCTGCAGCTGGAGTCGGCGATCATCGAACTGGCCGGCGAGTTCATCCAGCGCCAGCATGCGCTGTTCCTCGGCCGCGGCGTGCAGTATCCGGTGGCGCTGGAAGGTGCGCTGAAGCTCAAGGAGATCTCCTACATCCACGCCGAAGCCTATGCCGCCGGCGAGCTCAAGCATGGCCCGCTGGCCCTGGTCGACGAGAACATGCCGGTGATCGCGGTGGCGCCGAACGGTCCGCTGCTGGACAAGCTCAAATCCAACCTGCAGGAAGTGCGCGCCCGCGGCGGCCGCCTGATCGTGTTCGCCGACGGCGCCGCCGGCATGGACGACATGGCCGGCACCGGCGTCATGCTGAGGGTGGAATCTGGCGGCAGCTTCATCGCCCCGGCCGTGTTCACCGTGCCGCTGCAGCTGCTCGCCTACCACGTCGCCGTGCTGCGCGGCACCGACGTCGACCAGCCGCGCAATCTGGCCAAG
Organism: Rhodanobacter sp. KK11; assembly: GCF_033345435.1. NCBI lineage: Bacteria > Pseudomonadati > Pseudomonadota > Gammaproteobacteria > Lysobacterales > Rhodanobacteraceae > Rhodanobacter > Rhodanobacter sp. KK11. Next base: position 208,081 of record NZ_JAWPMI010000005.1, on the reverse strand, counting down.
TCGGTGACCGTCGAATAACCCGTAGGGCGGGCACCGCCCGCCGGCTCTTCGTCGTCGACGATGCGTTGCGGCCAGGGCGGCGGGCATTGCCCGCCCTACGAAGCTGTGGAGCGGGGCGAGAAATGAGGGAAGAGGAGTGAGAAACGAGCAAGAGCTTCACTGCCTTTCTCGCGCTTCCCACTTCTTCCTGGCTTTCAGGCGCGACCGTAGACGTCGTCGTAGCGCACGATGTCGTCTTCGCCTAGGTAGCTGCCGGACTGTACCTCGATCAGCTCCAGCGGCAGCTTGCCGGGGTTGCGCAGGCGGTGCCGGCTGCCCAGCGGGATGTAGGTGCTCTGGTTCTCACCGAGCAGGAACACCTTGTCGTCGCAGGTGACCTCGGCGGTGCCGGAAACCACGATCCAGTGCTCGGCGCGGTGGTGATGTTTCTGCAGGCTCAAGCCGCGCTGGGTTTGATCACGATACGCTTGACCAGGAAACGCCGGCTTTCCTCCAGCGAGGCATCGTTGCCCCACGGGCGATGCACCACGCGATGCACCACTGGCGTGGCGTCCGGCGTGGTCATCACGAGCAGATCGTCGACGCTGACGGTGACGACCAGGCGGCGATCGTGCGAGCGCGACAGGGGAATTGTGTGTCCACCAGACGCAACAGCGCGCTATGCTTCCGCGCAATGAAACAGGCTATTGAGCCATCCTTTGCAATAAAGCGCCGCAGGATCGGATTTACTAATTTCAGAGCCTATCCGCATAAACGATTGTTGGAGGAAGAGGTGGAAAACGACCCGATGCATGAGTTTTTCAGTACCGAATACTTCGACGAAAGAACCATGGCCTCGGTCATTGATGCCATTCACTCGGCCCACGCAGACAAGGGCATCGGCGGAGGTGGCGATGTGTTCGATGCGAGACGTATTGCCATAACGATCGAGTACATTCGTCGTCATGGCTTGTCCACGGGATTTTGTGTTGAGATCGGGAGCCTGAAATATCTTTCCTCGAAAGTTATTTGGAGCTGCTTCGATGCAGTGAATCTGGTAGGTACTCGGCACGATCTTCGTCGCAGTCCTATGCCGTTTCCTGACAATTTTGTCGACAACATCATATGCACTGAGGTTATCGAACACATATCCGACATATGCTACGAGCAGGCGACCACGCTGAGCGGGGTCTTCTTCTTCCTCAATGAAGCGAAGAGGGTTCTCAAACAAGGCGGGCGAATGTTGATTACGACGCCTAATGCCGCCAGCCTATGGGCGCTCCAGGCGGCTCTCTTGGGGCAGTCTCCCATGATGTATGAATGGCACTTCAGAGAATTCACCGTCCACGAAATGAAGCAGATCGTTGAGAGTATCGGTGGACTGAGGCTCGTCGTGCACAACACGGAATTCGTATGGCATTTATGGAATTTTTCGCATATAACCGAATTTCTCAAGCAGGCTTCATTCAGCACGAGCGATCGCGGTGACGATCAATTCATCGTGATTGAGAAAGATGATTCGATTGAGGCCATTCCTCATAGTCTCAATCTGCCGCGCAAGGAACCGCCCGCTCCATCCATAAAACGACGCTGGTCGCTGTCTAGTCAGATGTTGATGGCCAAAGCACGTCATCGACTCTGGCCGAAAAGTACTATCCAGCGTATGAAATCTTACTGACGCCTTCATGGCGTCGACCTAGGGTGCATCGCTTCGAGAGTTACGAAATCAGAGTGGAAACTCTGGGGCGAGCGTCATGCTATTTCTCATGCCAGTCATTAGGCGCGGCCGTAGACGTCGTCGTAGCGCACGATGTCGTCTTCGCCTAGGTAGCTGCCGGACTGTACCTCGATCAGCTCCAGCGGCAGCTTGCCGGGGTTGCGCAGGCGGTGCTTGCTGCCCAGCGGGATGTAGGTGCTCTGGTTCTCACCGAGCAGGAACACCTTGTCGTCGCAGGTGACCTCGGCGGTGCCGGAAACCACGATCCAGTGCTCGGCGCGGTGGTGATGCTTCTGCAGGCTGAGGGCAGCGCCGGGCTTGACCACGATGCGCTTGACCTGGAAGCGCTCGCCTTCCTCCAGCGAGTCGTAGCTGCCCCACGGCCGGTACACCACGCGGTGCAGCGAATGCTCGCTGCGGCCGGCGGCCTTCAGTTGCTCGACGATCTTCTTCACGTCCTGCGCCGCGTCGCGATGCGCCACCAGGGTGGCGTCCGGGGTGGTCACCACGATCAGGTCGTCGACGCCGACGGTGGCGAGCAGATGGCGCGCGTGCGAACGCAGCAGCGAGTTGCGCGTGTCCACCGCCAGGGTGTCGCCCTCGCGCAGATTGCCGTCGGCGTCCTTGTCGCCGGTGAGCCACAACGCCGACCACGAACCGATGTCGCTCCATGCGCAGCTGACCGGGACCACAGCGGCGCGCCGGGTCTTCTCCATCACCGCGTAGTCGATCGAGTCGTCCGGTACCTGGGCGAACGCGTCGCGATCGATGCGCACGAAGTCGAGGTCGGCGGTGGCTTTCGCGTGCGCCTCGCGCACTGCCGCCAGCATCGCCGGCGCATGTGCGGCCAGTTCTTCCAGGTAGCGCGCTGCCTTGAACAGGAACATGCCGGAATTCCAGTCGTAGCCGCCATCGGCAAGGTACGACTCGGCGGTGGCCAGGTCCGGCTTCTCGACGAACTGCTCCACGCGAAAACCGTGGCCGTCGATCGCCTCGGCGCGGCGGATGTAGCCGAAGCCGGTCTCCGGGCGATCCGGGCGGATGCCGAACGTCACCAGCCAGCCCTGCGTGGCCAGCGGCAGTGCCTGCTTCACCGCTTCGACGAAGGCACCGGTGTCGCCGATCAGGTGGTCGGCCGGCAACACCAGCAGCACGGCGTCGGCATCGCGCTGCAACGCCTGCAGTGCGCCCAGCGCGATCGCCGGTGCGGTATTGCGCGCCAGCGGCTCCAGCACGATGGTGGCGTCTTCGATGTCCGCTTCCAGCAACTGGTCGGCGGCAAGGAAGCGGTGATCTTCGCTGGCCACCACGACTGGTGCGGCAACCTCCGGCAATTGCCGGGTGCGTGCGATGGTCTGCTGGAACAGCGTGCCCTTGCCGGCTAGCTCCAGGAATTGCTTGGGCAGGTTCTTGCGCGAGACCGGCCACAGCCGGGTGCCGCTACCGCCACTGAGGATGAGGGGAATCAACATGGCTTGATCCTTAAGTTTGGTGCCCGGATGCGGCGAGCCGGCACATCACCTCGTGCAGGCCATGCCGCCAGTCGGGCAACGGGAAATCGAAATGCTGCCGGAAGCCGTCATTGTCCAGCAACGAGCAGGCCGGGCGCACGGCCGGTGTGGGGAATTCGGCGCTGCCGATCGCGACCACGCGGGGTGAGCGTGCCAGCAGGCCCAGCGCCGCGGCTTCCTCGAAGATCGCGCTGGCGAAGCCGTGCCAGCTGGTGGCGCCGCTGGCAACCAGGTGATGGGTGCCGGCCAGCGTGCGCCGCTGCGTTGCGTCGGCCTGCGCCCAGCGATCGAGCGCGGTGAGCGTGCCGTGCACGATCAGCCCGGTGTCGGTGGGCGCGCCGTGCTGGTCGGCCACCACGCGCAGCTCGTCGCGCTCGGCGCCCAGGCGCAGCATGGTGCGCAGGAAGTTGTGGCCGTGCGTGGCGTAGACCCACGCGGTGCGGAAGGTGAGGTGGTCGGCGCCGCTGTCGCGCAGCGCCTGTTCGCCCGCCAGCTTGCTGCGGCCATAGGCGCTGAGCGGGCCGGTGGGTGCATCGACTGCGTAGGGCCGGGACTGCTTGCCATCGAACACGTAGTCGGTGGAGTAGTGGATCACCAGCGCGCCATGCGCCGCGGCCCATTGGCCGAGCACCCCCACCGCCTCGCCGTTGACGCGGGTGGCCAGTGCTTCTTCCTGTTCGGCGCGGTCGACCGCGGTGTACGCGGCGGTGTTGACGATCACGTCCGGGCGCACACGGTCGAGCAGGGTGGGCAGCGATTCGGGAGCCGACAGGTCGGCGATCTCGCCGTTGCCGCCGGCGGCCAGCAAGCCGTCGCGGCTGGCGACGGTCAGCCCACCGCGGGCGGCCAGGCCACCCTGGTCAAAAAACGTGCGGCCGAGCTGGCCGTTGGCGCCGAGCAGCAGAATCCTCACGATGCGTAGACCGGCAACCACTCGGGCGGCACCTCGGCCAGCAGCGGCGTCCTGCCGTCCTTGTCCGACAACAGCGGTGCGCTGACCGGCCAGTCGATGCCGAGCGCGGCGTCGTTCCAGCGGATGCCGGCATCCGCCTTCGGGTCGTACAGCGCGGTGCACTGGTAGCAGAAAGTGGCGAACTCGGAGACCACGCAGAAGCCGTGCGCGAAACCTTCCGGTATCCAGAAGTGGCGGTGGTTCTCGGCGGTGAGCATCACGCCCACCGATTGCCCGAAGCTGGGCGAGCCGCGGCGGATGTCCACCGCCACGTCGTACACCTCGCCTTCCAGCACGCTGACCAGCTTGCCCTGCGGGTTCGGCCACTGGTAATGCAGGCCGCGCAGCACGCCGCGGGCGGAGCGCGACACGTTGGACTGCACGAAGTCGACGTCGATGCCGGCCTCGATCCACTTGGCCTTGTTGTAGCTTTCGTAGAAGAAGCCGCGGGAGTCGCCGAACACCTGCGGTTCGATGATCAGTGCGCCGGGCAACGCGGTTTCGATCACTTTCATTGCACGTGGCCTTGTCGGGTCAGCTGTTGCAGGTACTGGCCGTAGCCGGTCTTGGCCAGCGGTGCGGCCAGCGCCAACAACTGCTCGGAGCTGATCCAGCCGCTGACGTAGGCGATCTCCTCCGGACAGCACACTTTCAGGCCTTGCCGGTTCTCGATCGTCTCGATGTAGTTGCCCGCTTCCATCAGCGATTCGTGGGTGCCGGTGTCGAGCCAGGCGAAGCCGCGGCCGAGCTGCTCCAGGTGCAGCGAGCCGTCGTCGAGGTAGCAGCGGTTGAGGTCGGTGATCTCCAGTTCGCCGCGCGGCGAGGGTTTCAGCGCGGCGGCGTAGTCGCATACGCGGCCGTCGTAGAAGTACAGGCCGGTGACGGCGTAGTTCGATTTCGGCCGGGCCGGCTTTTCCTCCAGTCCGACCACCTTGCCGGCGGCGTCGAACTCGGCCACGCCGTAGCGCTCTGGGTCCTTCACCCAGTAGCCGAACACGGTGGCGCCGTGCTCGCGCGCGGCGGCGCGCTTGAGTCGCTCGGTGAAGCCGTGGCCGTAGAAGATGTTGTCGCCCAGCACCAGGCAGCTCGGCTTGCCGTCGACGAAGTCGCGGCCGATGGTGAATGCCTGCGCCAAGCCGTCGGGCGAGGGCTGCACTGCATAGTGGATGGCGATGCCCCACTGCGAGCCGTCGCCGAGCAGGCGCTGGAACATCTCCTGCTCGTGCGGGGTGTTGATGACCAGCACCTCGCGGATGCCGGCCAGCATCAGCGTGGCCAGCGGGTAGTAGATCATCGGTTTGTCGTACACCGGCAGCAGCTGCTTGCTGATGGCGCGGGTGATCGGGTGCAGCCGGGTGCCGGAACCGCCGGCGAGGATGATGCCCTTGCGTGCGTTGGTCGTGGTCATGCGCCCAGCCTCTCCAAGCGGTAGCTGCCGTCAAGCACACGTTGCACCCACGGCTGGTGGTCGAGATACCAGTCGACCGTGGCGGCGATGCCGCTCTCGAAAGTCTGCGACGGCTTCCAGCCCAGCTCGCGCTGCAGCTTGCTGGAGTCGATCGCGTAGCGGCGGTCGTGACCGGGGCGGTCCTTCACGTAGGTGATCAGCGATTCGCGCGGGCGGCCGCCAGCCAGCGGGCAGCGTTCGTCGAGCAGCGCGCAGATCGTCTTCACCACGGTGAGGTTGGTGCGCTCGGCATTGCCGCCCACGTTGTAGGTCTCGCCGACACGGCCGGCTTCCAGCACGCGGCGGATCGCGCTGCAGTGGTCGCCCACGTACAGCCAGTCGCGGATGTTCAGGCCGTCGCCGTAGACCGGCAGCGATTCGCCGGCCAGCGCCTTGGCGGTCACCAGCGGAATGAGCTTCTCGGGGAACTGGAACGGCCCGTAGTTGTTCGAGCAGTTGGTGGTGAGCACCGGCAGGCCGTAGGTGTGGTGGAACGCACGCACCAGATGGTCGGAGGCGGCCTTCGACGCGGAGTACGGCGAGTTCGGCGCGTACGGCGTGGTCTCGGTGAACTTGCCCTCGGCGCCGAGCGAGCCGTACACCTCGTCGGTGGACACGTGCAGGAAGCGAAAGTCCTCGCGGGCGGCGCCTTCCAGGCCGCGCCAGTAGTCGCGGGCGCATTCCAGCAGACCCAGCGTGCCCACCACGTTGGTCTGCACGAACTCGGCCGGACCGTCGATCGAGCGGTCGACGTGCGACTCGGCGGCGAAATTGACGATCGCGTCGGGATGGTGCTCGGCCAGTAGCTTCGCCACCAGGGCGCGGTCGCCGATGTCGCCGTGGATGAAAATGTGACGCGCATCACCCTGCAGCGAGGCCAGTGTGTCGAGGTTGCCGGCGTAGGTGAGCTTGTCCAGGTTGACCACGCGCAGGCCGTCCGCCACGGCCTGCAACACGAAATTGGCGCCGATGAAACCGGCTCCGCCGGTGACGAGAAGGGTTCTCATGAATCGCATATCCCTGCGGGTAGCAAGGCGCTTATTGTTGCACGGCGGTCGCGGGCGGCGGCCGGCGGGCTTTCCGGGCAACGGTTGGCGTTAAGGCAAAGCAGGGCCACGCAGGTACAATGCGTGATCCCTCATTGGCGCCCGGCTTTGCCAGTGCCACCCTGCCTGCGGTACCTGCCATGCCCAAGAAGACGCCTGTTGCCAGTCACGGACTCGGGACGCGTGCGATCCACGCCGGTCAGCACCCCGACCCTTCGACCGGCGCGATCATGACGCCGATCTACGCCACTTCCACCTACGTGCAGGAGAGCCCGGGCAAGCACAAGGGCTACGAGTATTCGCGCACGCAAAATCCCACGCGCATGGCCTACGAGCGTTGCGTGGCGGATCTTGAAGGCGGCGTGGCCGGTTTCGCATTCGCCTCAGGCCTGGCTGCGGCGTCGACGGTGCTGGACCTGCTCGACTCGGGCAGCCATGTGATCGCGATGGACGATCTCTATGGCGGCACCTACCGTCTGTTCGAGCGGGTGCGCCGGCGTTCGGCCGGGCTGGACTTCAGCTTCGTGGACTTGAACGATACGGCGGCGCTGAAAGCAGCACTGAGACCAAACACGCGGATGATCTGGGCCGAAACCCCGACCAATCCGATGCTCAAACTGGTCGACCTGGCCAAGGTCGCCGCGTTCGCGAAGAAGCACGGCCTGATCCTGGTCGTGGACAACACTTTCTGCTCGCCGATGGTGCAGCGGCCGCTGGAATTCGGCGCCGACCTGGTGCTGCATTCGGCTACCAAGTACATCAACGGCCACTCCGACATGGTCGGCGGCATCGTGGTCGCCGGCAGCCAGGATTTGGCTGAGCAAATGGCATTCCTGCAGAATTCGGTGGGTGCGGTGGCGGGCCCGTTCGACGCCTTCCTCGCAATGCGAGGCTTGAAGACACTGCACTTGCGTATGGACGCTCATTGCCGGAACGCGATGGGCATGGCTAAGTGGCTGGAAAAACACCCCGACGTCAAACGCGTCATCTATCCTGGACTGAAGAGTCATCCACAACATGCGTTGGCAAGTCGACAAATGCACGGTTTCGGCGGCATTGTCACGGTCGAGCTCAAAGGTGGCTTGAAAAAGGCGCGTCGCATGCTAGAGCGCTGCGATCTTTTTGCGCTGGCCGAATCCCTCGGTGGCGTCGAGAGCCTGGTCGAGCATCCGGCAATCATGACCCATGCCTCGGTGCCGCTGGCGCGTCGCGAAGAGCTGGGTATCGTGGGTGGGCTGGTACGACTGAGCGTCGGGGTGGAGCTGCTCGACGACCTCGTCGAGGACGTTCGTCGTGCGTTGGCGTAATCAAGTTGACCGAACCTCATCCGGTCCGGGCCGAGAAGGATAGAACGTCGTGGCGAATCATCTCAGGCTCGTTTACCAGCTAACAAAAAGAGAAGTGGTAGGTCGCTACAAGGGGTCGATGCTCGGCATTTTCTGGTCCTTCGTTAACCCGCTGCTGATGCTCTTCGTTTACACCATGTTTTTTTCGGTGATCCTGAAAATCAAGTGGGGCCTGAACGACGAGAGCAAGTCCGACTTCGCGATCCTGCTGTTTGTCGGCTTGGTGATGTATGGTTTCATCGCCGAATGCATCAATCGCGCGCCCGGTCTCATTATCGGCAACGTGAATTACGTCAAAAAGGTGGTTTTCCCGCTCGCTATCTTGCCGGTGGTTTCCTGTGGTTCTGCCCTGTTTCACTGGGCGATCAGCATGCTTGTGCTGATACTGGCACTGATATTTTTCGGTAATGGCGTGCCAGTAACCGCACTCCTGATCGTTCCGGTCATGGTGCCGTTGGTGCTTTATGGCCTTGGCCTTGGGTGGATTCTCGCGGCGATGGGGGTGTTCGTCCGCGATATCAGTCAAGTGGTTGGCGTGTTTTCGCAGGTGCTCATGTTCATGTCGCCGGTTTTTTTCCCCGCTTCGAAGATACCAGCGGCTTATCAGGGTGTGTTCCGCGCGAATCCGTTGACGGGCATCATCGAGCAGGCGCGTGCTGTACTTGTCTTTGGCAAGCAGCCGGACTGGAACAGTCTGATGCTGCAAGTACTGGTTGCACTGGTGGTATGCGCTGTTGGCTATGGATGGTTCAGTATGAGCAAGCGTGGCTTTGCCGATGTGCTTTGAGAGCCGTTGCCTATGAATGGGATAAAGCGCTGGCTCAAGAATCGACGGTTGTTCTATGCGCTGATGGGCTTGAAGTATTACCTGGGAAACAATTTCTTCGCCCGTTTTCCGAACGAATGGGTTCGTCGCTGCTATCTGCAGCGGATACTGGGGGTCGCGCTGGGCAAGGAAACTCACGTGAGCATGCGGGTCTTTGTTACGGGATATCCGGTGCGAGCCAATGTCCGGATCGGCGACAATTGCGTGATCAATCGCGAGACTTACCTCGATGGCCGGGTCGGTGTCGTCATCGGCAACAACGTCAACGTCTCTTTTCAGGTATGTATTCTGAGCCTGCATCACGATCATAACCTGCCATCATTCCCGGCTATCGGCGGAGTGGTGACGATCCATGATCATGCTTGGATCGGTGCGCGGGCCATTATCCTGCCCGGCGTCACCATCGGCGAGGGGGCGGTCGTGGCAGCAGGGGCAGTCGTGAATCGTGATGTGGGTGAATACGAAGTCGTCGGAGGGGTGCCCGCCAGGAAGATCGGCGAGCGCAATCGTGACATCCAGTATCTCACCAGCTTTTCACCCTATTTCGACACTGATATTTTCGATGAAAGCTCAAATTAGGAAGCAGGTTCTGGTTTTCATGCTGGCGCCGCCCTTGCCCGCCGTGGCGGGTGGCGACATATACGCCGTCAATGCACTGCTTCCATTCGCAAAGGACATCGACTATCACCTGTTCTGCTTCGCCAGTGGCGACGAGGACGTGAGGAAGGTGGCTGTGCACCGCGAACTGTATGGCCAGATCTTTAGGTCAGTCCATCTCGAGCAGCGGCCGCTGATGCCTTTCCAGATGCCTAGGATGCGGCGTGCAATCCATCTTTTCAGCCAGGCCATTCGCGGATTGCCTTTCATTGATGCCAGCTATTACAGCCGTTCCGCGCTTGCCGCGGCCAGGAGGATCGTACGCAGGCATCGGATAGACGCACTTGAGATCAATTCCTCGCATTTGGCTTTTTTCAAGAAGTACCTGCATCTGCCGACGGTGCTGATCAGTCACAACATCGAGTCCGATATCTTCCCGTTCTGGCTGCCGGCGGGGTTGCAGGGCTGGAAGCTCAAGTTTGTGGAGTGGGTCGCCAGGCGCAGTCGACGCGCTGCACATCGCGTAGAAATCGAAAATGGCTTCGGCTTTTCCGCCATGACCTTCATTTCGCCCAATGACATGGAACGCGTTGTGGCAGATGTGCCCAAGTACCTCATGCCGCTGCATTTCAACAAGCGGGCGGTCCCCTACGGGCAAAAGTCGCAAACGCATTTCAATGTGCTGTGGATGGGGGGGTTCGGTTGGTACCCCAACGCCGAGGCCGTTATCTGGTTCGCCAGAGAGATTTTTCCCGCCGTTCGCGATCATCTGGAGCCCGACAACATCGTCCTGCATTTCTGCGGTAGCAATCCGCCGGATGAACTACGGGCATTGCATGACGGCAGCCGTGTGTTCGTTCATGGCTTTGTGGACGACATCGACGGGGTGCTGCGGGATGCCCATCTGCTGATCGTCCCGTTGCGCTCGGGTGGAGGCATCCGGGTAAAGATCATCGAAGCCATGTCCGCCGGTGTGCCAGTGTTGAGTACCAGCAAGGGGTGCGATGGCATCGGAGCAGAGGATGGACGGGACATCATCATTCGTGACGAGCCCGGGGCGTTTGCTGAGGAGATCGTTAAAGCAGCTCGGGATCCGTCGCGGATGAGTGCGCTTTCCGCTGCTGGGCTGCGCCTGATGGCTGCTCGCTATTCTGAGTCGGCGAGCCTGACCGCCAAGCGGAGGGCCTACGAACAGGTGGGTGTGCTCTGATGGCTGCCCTGCCGATCCAAGCCCACGGTAATGAAGTTGCACCGGCACCCGTCGTCTCGGTGCGATCCGTCGACAAGGTCTTCAGGATATTTGGCCAGCCACTGGAAAGGTTGGTGCAGCCCATCAAGAACCGCATTCGCCGATTCGTCGGCTTGCCGCCGCGCCCACCCAGGTTGTTCCACGCATTACGTGATGTCAGCTTCGACATCGCATCGGGTGAGACCGTGGGCATCATTGGTCGCAATGGCAGTGGCAAGTCGACGTTGCTGCAGATCATCGTGGGAACGTTGCGGGCCAGTAAAGGTGTGGTGGAAGTCAAGGGCAGGGTTTCGGCGTTGCTCGAGCTTGGTGCTGGCTTCAACCCGGAGTTCACCGGGCGAGAGAATGTCCACCTTGCCGGTGCAATTCTCGGGATGAGCGCTAGTGAAATGGACCGGCTGATGCCGGTCATTGAAAAGTTCGCCGACATCGGCGAATTCATCGACCAGCCGGTCAAGACGTACTCCTCCGGCATGTACGTGCGCTTGGCTTTTTCGACCGCCATACACGTTTCGCCCGATATCCTTGTGGTCGACGAGGCCTTGGCCGTGGGCGATACGGCTTTCCAGACGAAATGCCTTACCCGTATCCGCAAGATGCAGTCGGAAGGTGTCAGCATCATCCTGGTGACGCACTCCACCAATACGCTGCTCGAGTACTGTGACAGGGGCATTTACCTACGACAGGGAAGAGTTGTCCTCGATGGCGCCTGTAGGGACGTGGTCAAGCGTTACGCTGACGATTTGGTCGATGAAGAAGGCGGGGCGGTCATCAACATGGACGATGAGGCTGCGACGATGCGCGCGAATGAACGCGCGGATGGTGCGCAGATCATTGAATCCGTGTTGGAGCCAGCTGCTGTGAACAATGGTGCAGCCAGCGAGATCGTATCAGTCGAGCTGCGGGATGTTCTGGGCAAGACACGTACGACCTTCAGCTATGGCGAGCGATTGGTCGTCATGGTGCGGATCCGTGTCCATCGTCGTATCGAGGCGCCGTGTTATGGCGTGCAGATCAAGAGCGTCGACGACATTGCCCTATGGGCCGGTACTACGCAGAACATGCAACTGGATGTTGGTCCGACGGAACCTGGGGACTATACCTTCCGATGGGAACTCGGGCTTGATTTTGCGGGTAACCGCTACGTCATCGCAGTGGGTATCGGCGATACGGACAGCGGTGAGTATCGCCGTCATTCGCGCATTCCCTATGCTGGGCACGTGGATGTCCTGCCGCAGCCGCATTCGGGCCATGGGTGGTTGGCTCCCACGCCGCTGTTTGTCCTTGATGGCGAGTCGTATCGAAAATGAATCGTGATCACACAGCATCAGGGGTCAAGGCTCTTGTCGTAGGCTGGTATGGCGCTCCAAATGTGGGCGATGAAGTGCTGTTGACCGTGCTAAAGCGTCGGATCGGCGAACTGGGCGGCACCCTGATGGTTGTCAGCGCCGATCCTGCACTCACGCGCAGGATGCACGGGACGGATGCCGTCGACTTCAACAACCTCGGCGAGATCGCTGGCGCGTTGCAATGGGCAGATGTGTTGGTCATGGGTGGGGGCGGCATCTTCCAGGATCACCACCCGTTCCGTTTGCAGGGAATCTACGACCCTGTGTTGAGCGACATTGCGGCCTATGCACGCCCGGTTCTCATGGCGCGCCAGTTCGGTGTGCCGGTGGTGATCTGGGGGCACGGCGTGGGTCCGCTTCGAAAGCCCGATTCGCGCGACGTGGTTCGCGATGTGTTCAATGGTGCCACGGCAGTGTCAGTGCGCGACGACGAGTCGCTGCAGTTGCTGCGGGAGATCGGAGTCGATCGTGCAGTCGAGGTCGGTCCGGATCCCGGCTGGCTGTACGCGCGGTATTGCGCGCAGCGCGACACGTTGCAACCGGGAAAAGATAAGTGCGGGAAGAAGACCCTTGCATTGGTGGTTCGCGAATGGGGTGGCGATTGGAAAGATAAACTGGTGGACGCCATCCAGAGCATGACGCCGGATAGTTGGTCGATTATGTGGGTCGCCTTCCAGGCCAATATCAGCGAGAGTGGTGCGACCTCGGATCTAGCCATCCTCGAAGAGTTGCGCGAGCGTGCACCGGCTTGGGCAAAGGGGCAGTTGCTGACGCCGACCACGCCGGATGAGGCATGGGCCATCCTGTCCGATGCTGATGCGATCATGTCAATGCGGCTGCATGCAAGCATTCTCGGCTTGTCGGCGAGGAAACCCGTCGCCGGTCTCGAATACGATGAAAAGATGGCACGTGCTCATGCCATGGCAGGCATGCCGTCGGTATTGAGGGTAGCCGTGGGTGATCCTGTCGAACGTTACACACAGGCGATGGTGGCCCTGCTTGATGACGGTGCGTGGTCGCCCTCCGAGGAGCGGATTGTCTCGCTGGAAGATCAGGCGACTGTTCACCTGAAGCTGCTCGATACCCTGCGGGAGTTCGGCGGCGGATCGAAGCGATGGAGCGCAGGACACTATGATTGGCTTGGAACCTGGCTGCAACAGTCGCTTGCCGACTTGAGAGCGACCAAGCTGAAAAGCCAGCGGGCCCATGATCTTCTCGCCTACCGCGACTATGAGCTGTCCGAGCGTGGCATCCAGCTTGAGACGGCCAAGGCCCGCATTGCCGAGCTGGACCGGGAAGCTGCAAGGGCGGCCGAACTTCAGGAACAGCTGACACAGGCGGAAGCTTCCGTGGAACGATTGCAGCACACGTTCGATGGTTACCGGAAGTCCACTCAGGACCAGATGACCGAGAAAGACCTACTGTGTGAGCGTCAGAAAGGAGATCTGAACATGTTGGAAAGGGACCTTGCCGCGCTTGGTGAACAAATGCGCACTCTGCAAATCCAATTGCAGGAAAGTGTCGACGAACTCCGGCACAAGGACAGCTACATCGAGGACAAGGAGATTTACATAGCCCAGTTGGTGTCGCGTGTCGCCCAATTGGAAGTTGAACTGGCGCAGACTCAAACTGACTTGGCTGCGGCACGGAAAACATGGCCGCGAGTGACGGGTTTTTTCTCTGTCGTGCGCCGGGGCGTGATTCGGGTTGCTGTGGCACCGTTCAAACTCGTCAGAGTTTGGCGCAGGCATGGGCTGCGCGTTGCCTTGCAGCAGGCCTTGTGGCGCATGAGTACCCTAGGTAGAAGGGGGACGGAAACACTCGGGATGGCAGAGGTTGCCGGTGGTTCGCTCACGGTGCGACCGGCAAGGGCAGAGCGCCTGCTGATCATTGGCGACATGTTGCAGGAAGAAGGTGGTTGGCCGAGTCGTGCCGCTTCGCTTGCGATGGCGGGCGACCGGGCGGGTTTCTTCGTCCGCGTCTGGCAGGTAGGGTCGGCAACAGAGCCGGCAGCAAGTGAGCCTCGTCTGGCGCGCCTACTGACAACCGACGTCGGTCTGCTGCAGGAGGTGCGCGGTGCCGGCACCCGTATCCTGCTTGCCAGCCTCGCGACAGAGGCGTTGGCGACGGCGCAGATCGCCAACGCACGTGGAGCGGAGATCATCCTTGATCTGTCTTCCGTCGATTTGTCCATGCTCGATGCCGGGCAACTCGAAGCTATATCGGCAAAGGTGTCCCGTGCGGTTTCCCGAGATGGCACGCGCATCCCGCATCTGGACGGGCTGGAGATAAGCCGTTTGCTGGACGCTGGCGACAACGAGGAATTCGATTCCTACAAAACATACCCTTATCCTGAGGAGTATCGAAAGCGACGCAGAAATATCCTGCTCGTTGTCGACGAGGTCGACGCGCAGCCGATAGTGCGCGAACTGGCCAGCCAGCTGCCCCACGACCATATTCTTGTGGCGGGTGGGGCAGAGATAGACAGCGGACTGGTGAGAGCGATTACCCTTACCCAGTCCCGGCTGGCCAGCCTGCTGGCCGCTGCCGATGTGGTGCTGGTGGCCAACGGAGGCAAAGTGGCTTCGCTCGAGCTGCGAGCTCTGGTGAATGCGGCGCTGCTGCTCGAGCGCCGAGTAGTCACCGATGCGCAGTTCGATGGCCTGTTGTCGAAAAACCTGCACCCGCTCGGACAGATGTCCTGGCCGGTGGCAGCGGCATCGAGCCAGACGCACGAGGATTATCAGTTCGTTTCCCGCAACTGCTGGTTGGGCAGGGTGGAGGAATTGATGCGTGGGGAGTTCCCGTTATCGGTCAGCGTGATCGTATTGATCCACAACAACCGCAACATCATCGAGCGTTGCCTCTCCACCATGCTGGAGCACTGTGGAAAGTGGCTGTGCGAGATCGTAGTGGTCGACAACCAGTCCTCCGATGGTGGGGCGGAACTGGTGGAAGAACTGTATGGCAGGCATCCCAAGGTCAAGCTGGTCCGCAATTCCGAAAACGGTTGTTCTTCGGGGCGCAACCTTGGTGTGAAGGAATCACATGGGAAATACATCGCGTTTTTCGATTCCGACCAGTGGTTGACCGCGCCGTCCAGCTTCGCCGAGGCAATCCATATTCTCGAGGCGGGGGAGAATGTCGGCGCGATCGGATGGAATGCTGGCTGGTTCGATGCCACACGAAGCGATCTGGGGGGGGCCATTTCCGACTACGTACCCATGCGGGGCATGAATGCAGCCGCCCATGCGAAGGGCTATCGCGACGATATCGGTTTCCTGGGTACGAGCGGAATGTTCATGCGGAGGGATTTGTTCGACCGGATCGATGGTTTTGATACGTTCTATGATCCCACGTGTTTCGAGGACACCGACATTTGCTTCCAGATCAAGAAAGCAGGTTATGCGGTGGTATTGCGCGATCTTGCCGGCATAAGGCATCAGCCTCACCAGACCACGGGAGCGAGTGCAGGCAGCGAACGATACAGAAAGCTTTTCAACCGCAACGCGGAATATTTCCGCCGGAAATGGGCCGATCATCCGGAATTCTTTGTCGACTATTCAACCTGACGGTGAGGCGGGCGTCGTCCGCCACGACATAGGTTAGCTACGGGTCGTTCATGCCAGTAGGGAAGCGCTGAGATGAAGCTGTATACGGCGAAAGTCATGGCGCTGAACGCGTTGCTGGCCTTTCTACCTGGTTTCTACCTACGTTTCATTAGAGGGGGGCGACTGTCCAGAGCAGGACGGAAGCTGCTACGGAACCCTAGTTCCGAAATTGCCCGGTCGGATGACTCACCCAAAGTACTGGTGGTAGATCATGATTTCCCGGACCCTACCCTAGACGCAGGTTCGAGAGCGATCTTCCATTTCGTTGAACTCCTGGTGGAGTATGGAGTGAGGGTGACTTTCTGGTCTGCCTCATGCTCTCCCTCGTCACGCGGGCGTGCCTGTCTTTCCGGTTTGGGTGTCGAGCTGGCGGCGCGGAAGCGCGACTGCGATCTCTCGCGATGGATTGGTCCAAGACGTCGCGCGAAGCCTTTCGATGCCGTGGTGCTCAGTCGTCCCCTGATCATGGCGACGTATAGTCGGGATGCGCAGCTGCTCGGCAGTGATCGTTGTCTGTATTACGGCCACGATATCCATTACCGGCGTCTGCAATCCATGCGTCAGGTTGTCGGTGGCAAGGGATCCGCCTTCGAATTGATGTGCATGACCAGGATAGAGCGGGAAAACTGGCGCAGGGCGGATGTCGTTCTTTATCCCTCCGAGGAGGAGGTGGCTGTCGTCAACGCCTACCGGTCCGCGCTCGGCATGCCCGCCAATGCCGCCCTAATGCCCCTGTGGAGTGTGCCCGAAACGTCGCCGCCGCCGCAGCCGGCTGCTCACCGACGCGGGATGCTGTTTGTTGGAAGTCATGCTCATGCCCCCAACGTGGATGGCCTGGACTGGTTCTTTACTGAGATCCTTCCGCGGGTGCGCGCGCAGGGCTGTCACGACACCGTATACGTAGCGGGGTCCGGCATGGAGCGCTACAAGCTACCCGCCGCCGATTCATCAACCCAGATACTCGGCTGGCTCGACGAGACGGCATTGGAGTCGCTCTACACGCGTGTTCGGGTCGCCTTGGTACCCCTGCGCTATGGTGGTGGTGTCAAGGGGAAAGTACTCGAGGCGATGGCGCATGGGGTGCCTTGTGTTGCCACGACGGCTGCCGCGCAGGGCTTGTCCGCAGCAACGTCGGTGCTGGATCCGTCGGATGATCCGAAACGGTTGGCGGAGGCACTCGTTGAGCTGATCGAAGATGATGGATTGTGGGCAAGAAGGTCGGCACTGGGCCTCGCCTACCTGCATGAGAAGTATGCGCGGCCCACTGTCGGGCGCCAAGTGACGAGGCTGGTTCTCGGGCGTTGAGTCAGTCCACCGGACATGCCGATTGCCGCACCCGGGCAGCATGTGCAGTTCGGAGCATTGTCGTTTGGCCAGAGACAGCTTAGAGCCGGCGAAGACCATGGCAAAGACATGGCTGCCAATCTGTTATCGCCATGCTGAGCAACGCTGTCGATAATTGCGACCCGCGGCATTCAAGGGCGAAGTCTGGACACTGCGGACCAGGGGCCGTTATCGTCGTGATCCGAACGACAGCTCGCTTCTGGCCCTGCTATGGCAAATTAACCGCTGGGTGGATATGCCCATCAAATTTCGCGGATGTCTAGGCCCATCACCCATGTATCGGAGCGAGCTGTTGCGCACGCTCTGGTTCCTGTCGTTGGCAGCCCTTTTCATCGTGGCCGTCACGTTCATGAGCGATGCCATTGACCTTAATTTGGCCAATGCGTGGGATCGGCCCTGGCCGATCATTCTCAATGCGCTTCCGGGGGTGCTCCTTGCATGGTCGATCATGATCATGAGCAGACGTGTGCTGCTTTCTTTCTGGTTAGCCGCCATGGTTTACGGCGCACTAGAGAACATAAACCAGATCAAGATCACCAACCTGAGAACTCCATTGTTGCCACAGGATATCAGCTTCCTGCGGATGATAGACGCCAACTCGATCGATCTGTTTGGCGCCTACGCGGGGTCTTTGCTGCTGGTGGCTGCTGGCCTGGCGGCGGTGATTGCATTCAGCGTTCTTCTGTTTTTCCTGGAGGAGCCGCTGTTTAGTGGCAGCTTGAAGGGACGAGCGGCGCCGACCATCCTGCTGGCTTGCGTGTTGCTCGCACTGGGTCCGATCGGCAATGGCTGGCGTCACCTGTATGGCAGTGGTTCGTACTTCAAGGTGAGCGTGTGGTCGCCGCTGGAGACCAACCGCCAATCAGGATTGTTCAACGAACTGGCGGCTTCGTACCTCGCGTACCGCGATGCAGGAAGGGTCCCGCCGCCCTCCGTGCCCGAGGCGCGAAAGCTATTGCAACACTACGCCGGACAAATCCAGGCGGGTCTCGATCAGGTCACGGAGGAGGGGCAGCACCCGGACATCGTGATCATCCAGAGCGAGGCATTCTTTGATCCGTCTGTGCTGAACCAGGTAGACCCAGGGAGTGTCCTTTCCCGTTTCCATGAATGGCAGGCACGTGGTGCGAGCGGGCGGTTGTATGTGCCCGCGTTTGGCGGTGGCACCATTCGCACCGAATTCGAGGTGATGACCGGCATATCACTGGCCAGCCTGCCTTCAGTTGAGTATCCCTACCTGCAACTTTCCTACCCGAGGATGCATGGGTTGGTGAGCGTGCTCAATGGGCATGGTTACGAGACCAGATCGATCCACGCCAATGGCGCAGGGTTCTGGAATCGTGAGTCGATCTTCCGGGCCTTCGGTTTCAAGCATAGGACGTGGCGTAGAGACTTTTCCGCGAAGCTTCGCTATGAGGGCCTCTATGTGTCCGATGAAACGATGACCGATCAGATCATTGATGATCTGGAACATCGGGAATCGGACGCGCCGCGTTTCATCTTCGCGATCAGCATCGAAAACCACGGGCCCTATGATGTACAGCCCGACATCGACTGGGAGGCCTGGAAAAAGATCTCTGTGCCGTCCGGCCTGGAAGGCCAAGCCGCCTACGACTTCCGCAGCTATCTCTATCATTTGAATCACGTCGATATGCAATTCGACCGATTACTGAACCATGTCATGGCATCCTCGCGTCCCACGATCGTGGTCCTTTATGGTGACCACCTGCCGTCTCTAGCGCCTGTATTCGGTCAACTGGGCTTTCGCGACGGCGTCGATATGCAGAGCCAACCGGTTCCCTGGCTGATGGTCACCAACTATGGCGATCTACGTGTGCCAAGCGGGGACCTCGTGGCCTGGATGCTGCCCGGCATCGTACTGCATGCGGCAGGAGTGAATGACGATATATTTTTTACGCTCAAGCGCATGCTGCCGCGTGATCTGGCTACCTTCACCCATTCGCCGTGGACCAAGACGGATACCGCTCAAGCGGATGCGAAGGAAGCGGATGTTTTTTTCCGTCTGGCGCAGGTTGACAGACTCCGCCTGTCGGACGATTTCGGAAAAGTCACCGATGCGATTGAAGGTGGTGATCCCGTGCGGGTCTCGGACAGCGTACTGGGCGCCTATGTGACGCCGGAGTACGAGGTCGGAGGCGTTGCCAACGACTTTGCGGTGGACTCGCCGCTGTTCGCGCAAGTAAAACTTGCGGGTAAGGCTGACGGACTTTCCATTCAGGTGTTCTTGAAGGACCGGAAACAGACTGTCTTCCGAGAGGCTTCCGTGCGGGTAGATGTGGATGGCTGGACCAAGGCCAACCTGGACCTCCGCGAGGGGGCGAAGCTCGTCCCAGGCCGCTATCAGGTGGAGACGCTGCTGAATGGCGAGGTGGCGAAAAGCTATGGTGTGCAGATCCACGAGGGATGATGCCCTGAATGATCAGGGCATACCTACGGTTCATGAGCAGGAGCTTAGGCAAGCGGTGATGTTCCAGCGCTTGCGTGTTGCCAGGTGATCAGCCGATTGCTGCTTCGATTTCCGGAATGATCTTGAACAGATCCCCCACCAATCCGAAATCCGCCACTTCAAAGATCGGCGCCTCGCCGTCCTTGTTGATCGCCACGATGGTGCCGGCGTCCTTGATGCCGGTGAGGTGCTGGATGGCGCCGGAGATGCCGATGGCCATGTACAGCTCGGGGGCGATGATCTTGCCGGTCTGGCCGACCTGCAGGTCGCTGGGCACGTAGCCGGCGTCCACCGCGGCGCGCGAGGCGCCGACGGCGGCGCCGATCCTGTCGGCGAACTTGAAGATGATGTCGAAGTTTTCCTTCGAGCCGACGCCGCGGCCGCCGGAGACGACCTTGCTGGCGCTCTGCAGGTCGGGGCGGTCGCTGGCACCTTGTTTCAGCTCGACGTAGCGGGTGTGCATGGGCAGGGCGGCGTCGATGGACAATGCCTCGACCGGGGCATTGTTCGCGCCACTGGCAGCGGCCGGCCACGAGGCCGAGCGGATAGTGGCGACGACGATGTGGCTGGCGTCGGCCTCGACCGTGATGATCGCGTTGCCGGCGTAGATCGGACGCTTGAACGTGTGTGCGCCTTCCACGCTCATCACGTCGCTGACCTGGGCCACGCCGAGCAGGGCGGCGACGCGTGGGGCGACGTCCTTGCCGAAGGTGGTGGAGGGCACGAACACGTGGCTGTAGCCGGCGGCGGCCTTGGCGATCTGCGGCGCCAGCACGGCGGCCAGCGGATGGGCGTTCTCGGGCCGGGCGACGGTGAGCACGCGGCTGACGCCGTCGATCTTGGCCGCCTCGGCGGCGATCGCGTCGACGCTATCGGCCAGCACCAGCAGGTCGATCGCTTCGCCTTTCACCGCGATGGCGGCGCTCACGGCACGCGCGGTGGAGGAGTTCAGTTTGCCGCCGAGGTGTTCGGCGATGACCAGGATCTTGCTCATGGGGTTTCCTCAAACTTGGGACTTGGCGGCTTTCATTTGGGAGTCCAGCCATGGATGGCCGGGGGTTGATCAGGGATGATCACAAAAGCCCTTTCTGCTTCAGTGCGGCGACCAGCTCGGCCGCGTCCTTCACCATCACGCCCTTGCTGCGCTTGGCCGGCGCGGCGTAATGGGTGGTCTTCAGGTGGTCGTGCGACTCGACGCCGAGCGAGCCGAACTCGATCGTGTCGATCGGCTTGGACTTCGCCTTCATGATGTCGGGCAGCTTGATGAAGCGCGGCTCGTTGAGGCGCAGGTCGGTGGTGATCACGGCCGGCAGCTCGGCCTCGATCACTTCCAGGCCGGCGTCGACCTCGCGGGTCACCGTGGCCTTGCCGTCGGCGATGTCGACCTTGCTGGCGAAGGTGGCCTGTGGGCGGTCCCACAGCGCGGCGAGCATCTGGCCGGTCTGGTTGGCGTCGTCGTCGATCGCCTGCTTGCCCAGGATCACCAGGCCCGGCTGCTCCTTCTCGATCAGCTTGAGGAACACGCGGGCGGCGGTCAGCGGTTGCACGGCGTCACCGGTGACCACGTGGATGGCGCGGTTCGCGCCCATCGCCAGACCGTTGCGCAGGTGCGCGGTGAGATCGGCCGGGCCGATGCCGACCACGATCACTTCCTCGGCGACACCCTTCTCGCGCAGGCGCAGCGCCTCTTCCAGCGCGATGTCGTCGAACGGGTTGGCGGACAGCTTGACGCCGTCGGTGACCACGCCACTGCCGTCGGACTTGACCTGGATGCGCACGTTGTAGTCCACGACGCGCTTGTAGCCGACCAGAATTTTCATTTGCGATTCCTGTCTCGTTGGCCGCCCCGGCAGGGGCGCGAAATCGCCATTCTACCCGGCATCGAACAATCGTACGAAACAGGCGGTCCTGCGGCGCTGCGCCGCGTCGCGCGTATGGTCGAAGCGGGCCCCGGCTTGGCGAGGCCGAGCAGGCCGGCCGGGGTGAAGTTGCCGGCGCTGGTCGTCCATTCCGGTATGATGCGGCGGCGCCCGTTGGCCCGGCACGCGGCGATATCCCTGGTGCTCCGGCGGTATCTGGCTTGGGCAGGGCCGCCTGCGACAATGAGTGACCATGACGCGCCCCCTCCTTTCTATCGTGCTTTGCACCTACAACGGCGCTGCCTACCTGCAACCGCAGTTGGCCAGCCTGTTGGCGCAGACCTGCCTGCCCGATGAGATCGTGATCGGTGATGATGGATCGACTGATGCCAGCATGGGCATGCTGCAGGCATTCGCGGGGCAGGCACGGGATGCCGGTATCGCGGTGCAGCTGTTGCGGCGTCGGGAAAACATCGGTTATGTCGGCAACTTCTGTGCGGGCTTGCGTGCGGCGAAGGGCGAGCTGCTGTTCCTGTGCGACCAGGACGATGTGTGGCGCGTTGACAAGCTGGCGCGGATGGTCGACCGCTTTGAGCGGGATCCCTCGTTGCTGCTGCTGCATAGCGATGCACGGTTGGTGGATGCCCATGGCCGTTCACTGCAGTGTTCGCTGTTCGATGCGCTGCAGATGACGCCGCAGGAGAAGCAGGCGATCCATGCTGGCCGCGCGTTCGAGGTGGTTCTGCGGCGTAGCTTCGTGACCGGTGCCACCGCAGCGCTGCGGCGCAGGCTGGTCGAGCAGGCGCTGCCGGTGGGGACAGGCTGGATCCACGATGAATGGCTGGCTGCGGTAGCGGCAGCGACCGGTGGGGTCGACTTTATCGACGAGCCGCTGATCGATTACCGCCAGCATCGTGGCAACCAGGTCGGCATGCGCAGGCGCACGCTGGCGATGAAATGGCGTGGCCTGTTGCTTCCGCGTGGCCGCCTGTTGTCCGACGAGGCTCTGCGTGTGCAGCAACTGGAGGCATTCCTGGCCCGGGGTGAATTCCACGGTAGCGCTGAGCGTGCTGCACAGCTACGCCACAAGCGCAGCCATTTCGAACGGCGAGCGGCGATCGGCCGCTTGCCGCGGCTGCAGCGCTTGCCGGCGATCGTGCGGGAGGCATGCAGTGGTTGCTACCGCCGCTACGGAACGGGTAGTCGGTCGATGTTGCAGGACTTGTTGCGGCATGACTGAGACTTTCGCCAGCGACGTCTGCGCGGTGATCGTGAGCTATCAGCCTGATCCGGCGGCGATCGCCGATCTGCTCGGGCGGATGATGCCGCAGGTCGGCGCCGTGGTGCTGGTCGACAACGCCAGCGCTGGCAGCTGGCAGGCGGCCATTGGCGAACTGTTGGCGGGCCATGGCGGGGCGCTGTTGGGCCAGCCGCGCAATATCGGGCTGGCTGCGGCGCAGAACGTCGGCATCGACTGGGCGCGTGCGCACGACTTTCGCCACGTGCTGCTGCTGGATCAGGACAGCGAGCCCGATGCCGGCATGGTGGCCGCCTTGTTGCAGGCGTGGCGGACGCTGTCCGCGGCAGGCATGGTGGCCGCGGTGGGGCCGCGTTTCCAGGACCTGCGCGAACATCGTGATGCGCCCTTCGTGCGGGTTGCCTTCCCGTTGAACCGCAAACTGTGGTGCGACGCCGATACGCAATCCATTCCCTGTGATTTCCTGATCAGTTCCGGAGCGCTGATCCCGCTGGCCGTGCTCGACGAGGTTGGCCCGATGGATGCGGGGCTGTTCATCGACAATGTGGATCTGGAATGGGGTTTTCGCGCAAGGGCTCGGGGTTACACTCTGCATGGCGTGTGCGCGGCGACGATGCACCATCGCCTCGGTGACGCTCGTCGTACGCTGCCGTTCGGTCGTGGGCAGATCGTGGTGCATGGCCCGCCCCGGCTGTACTACATGATGCGCAATCGCCTGCTGCTGTACCGATTGCCGCATACGCCGCGAACATGGATTGCACAGGATTTGCCACGCGTGCTGGCCAAGCTGTTCCTGTTCGGCGTACTGGTCGGTCCGCGTCTGCGCAACCTGCGCTATATGCTGCGTGGCCTGCGAGACGGCTTGCGGGGGCGGCGCGGGGCGTGCCCGGACGAGTTGTCCGCGCGCGGTTGAGTACGGGGCTACAGCGGCCTACAGGTTCTGGTAATTCGGCCCGGAGCCGCCTTCCGGCGTGACCCAGGTGATGATCTCGTACGGGTCCTTGATGTCGCAGGTCTTGCAGTGCACGCAGTTGGCGGAGTTGATCTGCAGGCGCTTGCCGTGCGGGGCGCTTTCGTCGGCCACCATCTCGTAGACGTTGGCGGGGCAGAAGCGGGTGCAGGGGTTGTCGTATTCCTCGACGCAGCGGGTGGCGCAGATGTCGGTGTCGGCCACGTGCAGGTGCACCGGCTGGTCCTCGTCGTGCTCGGTGGCGGCGAAGTAGACGCCGGCCAGGCGGTCGCGCGGCGGCAGGGTGCGCTGCACGTAGTCGCGCTTTGGTTCTTCGTACTCGCCGAGCTTGTGCAGGCTGGACCAGTCGGGCTTGTTCTTCAGCGTCCACGGCGACCGGCCGCCGGTGACGGTTTCCCAGGCGGCGTTGAGCATGCCGAACCACAGGCCCTTCTTGAACGCGGGCTTGATGTTGCGCACCTTCTTCAGCTCGGCCATCGCGGCCGAGCCGCGCAGTTTCGCATCGAAGCCGGCCGGGTCCAGCGCGTTGGCCGCCAGGTGCTCGGCGGCCAGCATGCCGCTGCGGATCGCCTGGTGGGTGCCCTTGATCTTGGGCACGTTGAGCAGGCCCGCGGTGTCGCCGATCAGCAGCGCGCCGGGCATCTCGCACTTCGGCAGCGACTGCCAGCCGCCGGTGACGATGGCGCGTGCGCCGGCGGAGAGGATGCTGCCGCCTTCCAGCAGTCCCTTCACGTGCGGGTGGTTCTTCCACTGCTGGAACGCTTCCCACGGCTGGTACTTAGGGTCGCTGTAGTCGAGCCCGCTGACGTAGCCGAGCGCGATGCGGTCCTGGTCCAGGTGGTACATGAAGCTGCCGCCGTAGGTGTGGCTGTCGGCCGGCCAGCCGAAGCTGTGCACGATCTTGCCGGGGGTGACGCGGCCGGCGGGCAGTTGCCACAGCTCCTTGATGCCGATCGAATAGCCCTGCGGGTCGCTGTCCTTGTCCAGGGCGTAGCGCTTGATCAGCTGTTTGGTCAGGCTGCCGCGCGCGCCTTCGGCCAGCACGGTGACCTTGGCCTTGATGTCGATGCCCTGGGTGTAACCGGCCTTGTGCGAACCGTCCTTCGCCACGCCCATGTCGCCGATGCGCACGCCGGCGACCGCGCCGTGCTCGTCATAAATGTTGTCGGCGGCGGCGAAGCCCGGGAATACGTCCACGCCCAGCGCCTCGGCCTGCGGCGCCAGCCATGCGCACATCGCGCCCAGCGAGACGATGAAGTTGCCGTGGTTCCTCATGCCAGGCGGCACCATCATCTTGCGCCCGCCGGTTTTCGACAGCAGCCAGAACTCGTCCTCGCCGGCCGGCACACAGATCGGCGGCGGGTTGTCGCGCCAGCCGGGCAGCAGGGCATCCAGCGGCTGCGGTTCGATTACTGCGCCGGACAGGATCTGCGCGCCGATGGTCGATGACTTCTCGATCACGCACACGCCCACGTCCGGCTTCAGCTGCTTCAGGCGGATCGCGAACGACAGACCGGCCGGACCGGCGCCGACCACGACGACGTCGTATTCCATGGTTTCGCGTTCGCTCATGGCGGACTCCCTGTTGCTGGGGCAGGCGCAGGCGGTTGCCGTGCGTGCGGGTATGGGTCGAACCGACATTGTCCGTTTTCGGGCGTCGTGCGGCAACGCGTGCTGCGCCACCGCTTGCAATCGCTTCACCGGGGGCGGCGATAATCGGGCCAATCCAAGGGAGTGTCCATGAATTCGATGCCGCCGATCGCCGATCTCGACCTGCGCCGCGCCTCGCTGTGCCAGCTGTTGCACTGGCTGGCGGTGGGTCGGGTGCAGCCGCAGGCGCTGGCTGATGCCTACCAGCAGGCGATCGAACGGATCGATCCGCAACTCCATGCCTATGTCGACCAGCGTTCGGGCCTGCTGCAGGACCAGGCGCAGCTGGCCGACCGCCGCCGCCGCGACGGCGTGATCGGGCGGCTGGACGGCATTCCGATCGCGCTGAAGGACAACTTCGACATCGCCGGCTGGCCGACCCGGGTCGGCCTGCCGGGCCGCAACAAGCCGGTGCAGGAGGATGCGCACGTGGTGGCGCGACTGCGTGCGTCCGGCGCGGTGCTGCTGGGCAAGACCAACATGGACGAGGGCGCACTGGGCGCGGTCACCGACAACCCGCACTTCGGCGCCACCCACAACCCGCACCGGCACGGCTATACCGCCGGCGGTTCCTCCGGTGGCGCCGCGGCGGCGGTGGCGGCCGGCCTGGCGGTGGCCGCCGTGGGTTCGGACAGCCTCGGCTCGATCCGCATCCCAGCCAGCTATTGCGGCGTGTACGCGCTGAAGCCCACCCATGGCGAGATCTCCGCGCGCGGCATGGTGCCGGCGGCGCGTCGGCTCGACGCGGTCGGCTTGCTGGCGCGCAGCGCGGACGACCTCACCGTGCTGCTGCAGGTGCTGGCCGGCTACGACGCCGACGACGCGCGCTCGCGCCGGCGCCGGGTTGCGTTCGCGCTGCCGGACTGGGAGCCGGGCAACCTGCGCGCAGGCCTGCTGCCGGACCTGGCCGCGCTCGGCGTGCAACCGGAGGTGATCGAGGTGTTCGAGGCGGCGCTGGCGAAATTGCCGCATGCGTTGGGCGATCGCCGCACGGTCGATTTCGCCGACTGGGATTTCGCGCGCACCCGTCGCGCCGGCCTGCTGCTGATGGAGGCGGAGATGCTCGGCACCTTCGCCGCGGACCTGGCCAATACCGAGCGCCCGGTGTCGGAGCGTTTCCGTCGCCTGCTCGGCTACGCCGCCGGCAAGAGCGCGGCCGACTACGCGGTGGCCGACCGCGTGCTCGATGCGGCCACGCTGAAGATGCGCCGGCTGTTCGCCCAGGTCGACGTGCTGGTGTTGCCGACCACGCCGCAGGGTGCGTTCCCGCTGGATGGTCCGGTGCCCGACTCGCAGGCTGACCTGACCAGCTTCGCCAGCCTGGCCGGTTGCCCCGCGGTGAGCCTGCCGATGGGCACGTTGCCGAACGGCCTGCCGGTGGGCCTGCAACTGGTCGGCGCGCGCGGTTCGGACCTGCGCCTGCTGGAGCTGGCCGCGGTGTGCGCGGCCACGCTGGATGCCGATCCGGTCTATCCCGCCATTGCCTGACTTGCGTCGCGCCCCCTCCCCTGCGCGCAGGGGAGGGGAGAGCCGCTGCGCATATGCCATGCAGGCGCCGCGCGACGCGTCGAAGTCATTTCGGAACCTCGGCGGGAATCACGTAACATGACCAGATGACCGACGCGCGATGGCGCGCCGCGCAAGGCCAGCCACGGTTCCGCGCATGGGCACAGACAACGCACCAGCATGCTCGCACCTCGACGAACTCGAGGCGGAGAGCATCCACATCTTCCGCGAGGTGGCGGCCGGCTTCCGCCACCCGGTGATGCTGTATTCGATCGGCAAGGATTCCTCGGTGCTGCTGCACCTGCTGCGCAAGGCGTTCTTCCCGGCCAAGCCGCCGTTGCCGCTGCTGCACGTGGACACCACCTGGAAATTCCGCGAGATGATCGCGTTCCGCGAGCGGGTGGCGGCGGCCGGTGACGTGCAGGTGCTGGTGCACATCAACCAGGACGGCGTGCGCCAGGGCATCTCGCCGTTGACCCACGGCGCCACCGTGCACACCGACGTGATGAAGACCCAGGCGCTGAAGCAGGCGCTGGACCAGCACGGCTTCGACGCGGCGATCGGCGGCGCGCGCCGCGACGAGGAGAAGTCGCGCGCGAAAGAACGCGTGTTCTCGTTCCGCAACGGCCAGCACCGCTGGGACCCGAAGCGCCAGCGCCCGGAGTTCTGGCACACGTACAACACGCAGATACGCCAGGGCGAGAGCGTGCGGGTGTTCCCGCTGTCCAACTGGACCGAAATGGACGTCTGGCTGTACATCCGCCGCGAGAGCATCCCGGTGGTGCCGCTGTACTTCGCCGCGCCGCGCCCGGTGGTGGCGCGCGACGGCGCGCTGATCATGGTGGACGACGAGCGCTTCACCCTGCGCGAGGGCGAGGCAGTGGAAACACGCCTGGTGCGCTTCCGCACGCTGGGCTGCTACCCGCTCACCGGCGCGGTGGAATCGTCCGCCGCCACGCTGGACGAGGTCATCGCCGAGATGGCCGAGTCGCGCAGCTCGGAACGGCAAGGCCGGGTGATCGACCACGACCCCGCCGCCTCGATGGAGCGCAAGAAGCAGGAGGGCTACTTCTGATGGCCAGCAGCACCGCCACCGAAGCCAGCCGCGGTCTGCTGCGCTTCATCACCTGCGGCAGCGTGGACGACGGCAAGAGCACCCTGCTCGGCCGCCTGCTGTACGACGCCGGCACGGTGCCGGACGATCAGCTCGCCACACTCGCGCGCGACAGTCGCCGGCTGCACCCCGACGCCGGCGACGCGCTGGACTTCGCCCTGCTCACCGATGGCCTGGACGCCGAGCGCGAGCAGGGCATCACCATCGACGTCGCCTACCGCTACTTCCACACCGCACGGCGCAGCTTCATCGTGGCCGACTGCCCCGGCCACGAGCAGTACACCCGCAACATGGCCACCGGCGCCTCCAACGCCGAGCTGGCGGTGGTGCTGGTGGACGCGCGCAAGGGCCTGCTGCCGCAGACCCGCCGGCATACCTATATATGTGCGCTGCTGGGCATCCGCCGGGTGCTGCTGGCGGTGAACAAGATGGACCTGGTCGGTTGCGACGAGGCGGTCTACCGTGGCATCACCGAAGCCTACCGCGAGTTGGCGCAGAGCCTGGGCATCGCCGAGGTGCAGTGCCTGCCGGTGATCGCGCCGGACGGCGACAACGTGGGCACGCGCTCGTCGCGGATGCCCTGGTACACCGGCCCCAGCCTGCTCGAACTGCTGGAGTCGGCCGACGCCGCGCCGCTGCGCGACGGCGATTTCCGCCTGCCGGTGCAGTGGGTGAACCGGCCCGATCAGTCGTTTCGCGGCTACGCCGGTACCATCTGCGGCGGCCGCGTGGCCAGGGGCGACGAGGTGCTGGTGCAGCCCGGCGTGCAGCGCGCGCGCATCGCGCGCATCGTCACCGCCGACGGCGACCTCGACAGCGCCGGTGACGGCCAGGCGGTGACGCTGTGCCTGGACCGCGAGATCGACGTGAGCCGCGGCGACGTGATCGCCGACGCGCTGCACCCGGTGCCGGTGGCCGACCAGTTCGCCTGCCACCTGCTGTGGCTGGGCGACAACGCGCTGCTGCCGAACCGCACCTACTGGCTGAAGCTCGGCACGCGCACCGTCAACGCGCGGGTGATGTCGATCAAGCACAAGGTGGACGTCGACAGCCAGGCGAAACTCGCCGCGCGGAAGCTGCTGCTGAACGAGGTGGGCTACTGCACGCTGGGCCTGGACGAGGAGATCGCGTTCGAGGCGTACGCGGACAACCGTACGCTGGGCGGCTTCATCCTGATCGACCGTCAGAGCAACGCCACCGTGGCCTGCGGCATGCTGGATTTCGCGTTGGGCCGCTCGGCCAACGTGCACTGGCAGCATCTCGACATCGACAAGGGCGTGCGCGCCTCCAGCAAGGGCCAGCAGCCGCTGTGCCTGTGGTTCACCGGCCTGTCCGGCGCCGGCAAGTCCACCATCGCGAACCTGGTCGAGCGCCGTCTGCACGCACTGGGCTGCCATACCTACCTGCTCGACGGCGACAACGTGCGCCACGGCATCAACCGCGACCTGGGCTTCACCCCGCAGGACCGCGTGGAGAACATCCGCCGCATCGCGGAGGTGGCACACCTGATGGTGGATGCCGGATTGATCGTGCTGGTCAGCGCGATCTCGCCGTATCGCAGCGAGCGGCGCTCGGCGCGCGAGCTGTTCGCCGCGGCGGAGTTCATGGAGGTGTTCGTGGACACGCCGCTGGAAGAGTGCGAGCGGCGCGATCCGAAGGGCCTGTACCGCAAGGCGCGCGCCGGCGCGATCCGCAATTTCACCGGCATCGACGCGCCGTACGAGCGGCCCGAGGCGCCGGAGATCCACCTGCCGGGCGGCAGGCTGCGCGCCGAACAGCTGGCCGAGCAGGTCGTGGCGCGGGTACTGGCCGCCGTGGCGGGCTGAACCGCCGCGGCGCAGCTTGGATTGCCCGCTGCCGGCGGCGATAATGCGTGACTCCCACCCGCAAGGCGCC
This sequence comes from Rhodanobacter sp. KK11, assembly GCF_033345435.1. Lineage (NCBI taxonomy): Bacteria > Pseudomonadati > Pseudomonadota > Gammaproteobacteria > Lysobacterales > Rhodanobacteraceae > Rhodanobacter > Rhodanobacter sp. KK11. The sequence continues at coordinate 178,387 of NZ_JAWPMI010000005.1, read as the reverse complement.
CCGCGATGACCGAGAAGACCGTACTCAACGCCACCCATCGTGCGCTCGGCGCGCGCATGGTCGACTTCGGCGGCTGGGACATGCCGATCAACTATGGCTCGCAGATCGAGGAGCACCATGCGGTGCGCCGCGATGCCGGCATGTTCGACGTCTCGCACATGACCGTGATCGACCTGCACGGCACGCGCACCCGGGAGTTCCTGCGCCACCTGCTGGCCAACAGCATCGACAAGCTGAAGGTGCACGGCAAGGCGCTGTACTCGTGCATGCTCAATGAGCGCGGCGGGGTGATCGACGACCTGATCGTGTACTACCTCGGCGAGGAATTCTTCCGGCTGGTCGTCAACGCCGCCACCCGCGCCAAGGACCTGGCCTGGATCGAAAATCAGGCGAAGACGTTCGACGTGCAGGTGAAGGAGCGTCCCGAGTTCGCCATGATCGCGGTGCAGGGCCCGCATGCGCGCGCGAAAGTGCTGGGCCTGCTGCACGAGGTGGATCGCGCGCGCATCGAGAAGCTGGGCAAGTTCACCGCCGCGGCGGCGCAGGGTCCGAACGGCATGCCACTGTTCGTGGCGCGCACCGGCTACACCGGCGAGGACGGCTTCGAGATCATGGTTCCGGTCGAGCATGCCGTCGCACTGTGGGAAACGCTCGCCGCCGCGGGCGTGGCGCCCGCCGGTCTCGGCGCGCGCGACACGCTGCGGCTGGAGGCCGGCATGAACCTGTACGGCCAGGACATGGACGAGAGCGTCACGCCGTGGGAGGCGAGCCTCGGCTGGACCGTCGCACTGGACGAAGGCCGCGACTTCATCGGCCGCGCCGCGCTGGAGCAGCAGAAGGCCGCCGGCGTGCCGCGCGTGATGGTCGGCCTGGTACTGGACGAGAAAGGCGTGCTGCGCCACGGCCAGAAGGTGCTGACCGCGAACGGCGAGGGCGAGATCCTTTCCGGCAGTTTCGCGCCGACCCTGAACAAGGCGGTGGCGTTTGCGCGCATCCCGGCCGGCGAGCCGGGCGAGGTGCATGTCGACATCCGCGGCCGCGACGTGCCGGTGCGCCTGGTGAAATACCCGTTCGTGCGCGACGGCAAACCCTGCGAAGGAATCTGAGCGGCATCGCGTCGCGGTACATTCTTCCCCCGGCGGATGTCGCTAGAATCACGCCGGTAACCCGAACCAACCCAACGACTGGACCCCGATCATGAGCGAGATTCCCGGCGATCTGAAATTCCTCAAGTCCCACGAATGGGCCCGCGCCGAAGACGATGGCCTGGTCCGGGTGGGCATCTCCGACCACGCGCAGGGCCAGCTCGGCGACCTGGTCTACGTCGAACTACCCGAAGTCGGCTCCGCCGTGCAGGCGGGTAGCGGCGCGGCCGTGGTGGAATCGGTGAAGGCGGCCTCGGACATCTACTCGCCGGTTTCCGGCGAGGTCGTCGCGGTCAACGAGCTGCTCAACGACAAGCCCGAGACCATCAACGAGGACGCCTTCGGCGAAGGCTGGATTTTCCTGGTGCGTCCCAGCGACCGCGCCGAGCTCGACGAGCTGCTCGACGCGAACGAGTACGAAGAGCTGATCGAGAACGAAGACCACTGAGCTCACCCACGATCATGTTCGACCCTGCCGGCCGCCCAGTGCGGCCGGCGCCGTTTCCGGGGAGCGCGATGCGTCGTCTGCGTCGTGCGTTCGGGTATTTCCCTCCCGCGCATGCCGTGGCTGGTTGCCCGCAGATGCGCTGCCGCGCGTCCCGATGAAATCACCTCGACGCACGCGTCACCCAGGTGCGTCTTCGTCGATGCAGGCGCGCGTGGAATGACGTCGTATCGATGCTCTGAAGGGAGAGTGGGCGGAGGCGCCGCACGTCCCGTTCGCGCCTTCGCCGGGGCGTGGGCATGGGCCGCGGGAAAAAATTTCTTGTCCGTTCCGGGATGCGATCCGGCCCAGCTCGGTCGTGTTCCGTTCATCTGCCGAGAGCCGTCTTTCGGGGTGGGATTCGCCTTGCGCGGAAGGTGGCTTGTGTTGGTCGCTTTGTGCTTTGTCGTCTGGCGCATGCCTTGAAACCCTTGTGTGCCAAGGGTTTCCGGGTTATGCCATATTTTCGATAAAAAACTATTTAGACGTTTAGACGTCTATTTGATGATATGCCAAATTGCCCCGGAAGCCTTGTTGCGGCAGGCTTTGGGCCGGTTCGGGGCGGGGCGGGGCGGGTTGATTTAATGACTGAAATCAATTGACAGCCGAAATCTTCGGGGATAGCTTTCGCAACAGATCACGGGGAATGCGTTTTATGGCAACAACGAAATTCATCAAGCCGTATGTCGAGCACGGTGAAAAGGCCAATGCAGTACGCAAGATCACTGTCTCGATTCCGCTGCATGTGCTGCGGCGGCTTTCCGATTTGCGCACTCACCGCCAAGTGAACAACCTTCGGCACGCCACCAACAGCGATGTGTTGGTCGAGGCGTTCCTGCACGCTTTTACTGGGCAACCACTGCCAACTGATGAGGAGCTAAGACGAACCATGGCCACTGCCAAGAAATCCGCTGCAAAGAAACCGGCTGCCAAGAAGGCCGCCGCCAAGAAACCCGCCGTGAAGAAGGCCGCCGCCAAGAAGCCGGTTGCCAAGAAGCCGGCCGCCAAGAAGGCTGCTGCGAAGAAGCCGGCCGCCAAGAAAGCGGCCGCCAAGAAGCCGGCGGCCGCCAAGAAGGCTGCTGTGAAGAAGGTCGCGAAGAAGGCTGCGCCGAAGAAGGCTGCCGCCAAGAAAGCTGCACCGGCCAAGGTGGTGAAGGCCACCAAGACCGCGAAGGCCAAAGCGAAGAAGTAAGGCGACACGCAACACCCTACAATAAGACAAGCCGTCGACTTCTCTCCCCGCGGTGCCCAGCGCGGGGAGAGCACTTCGAGAAGCCTTCGTCCCGGCCTGGCCGGGACGCTTCGTTTCAGGGGACGGAAAATCCTTTCGCGCCGCGCGCCGTACCTCCCCTTGCCCGTCCGCCCCGTTTTTCCGGCGCCCCGCGCGGCGGCTTCCGGCGACGGATTTCTGCCGGTCGCCGCAGGCATGCGTGTCATTTGCCGTGCTGCGTGGTTGGAGTTACCTTCTGCACATCCGCGCCGCGGCGAATCCGGGGATTTGCCGCTCCTGGATCGACAGGGGGAAAAAGCGCGGGTATCTGTCGACACTCAGTGAGAGACCATGGATACCCGATACATATCTGTTACGCATCGGCATGCGCGCGGGGCCGTTCGGCCGCTGGTCATTGCCATCATCGCCATCTTCGCCCTGCTCGCCGCAGGCGCATGGTTTCTGATCATCCAGCCGCACCAGGAACTGGTCCTGGCCGACTCCGGCGGCCATCCGTCCACGCCGGTTGCCGTCGCGACGCGGACGGCGCCACCGCCGGCCAACGTGGGGGCGATGGACGTCAACCAGCTGCTGGCCGAGGCGCGCACCGCGATGAACGAGCAGCGCTACCTGGCGCCGACCGGCAACAACGCGTTCGAGTTCTACCTGCGCGTGCTGGAAAAGGAGCCCGGCAACAAGGTGGCTTCCGATGCGCTGCGCGAGACGTTCCCGTTCGCGGCCACCTCGGCCGAGCAGGCGATCAACTCGCGCGATTTCAGCGAAGCGCAACGCCAGATCGACCTGCTGGCAAAAGCCGATCCGGCCAACTTCACCCTGACCATCCTGCGTTCCAAGCTGGATGCGCAGCGCAAGACGCTGGACAAGCAACAGCAACTGGCGCTCGATCAGGAAAAGGCCGCGCAACTGGCCGCCCAGAAGGCGGCGGCGGACAAGCAGGCGGCGGAGCAGTTGGCCGAGCAGCAGAAGGCCCAGCTGGCCGAACAGCAGAGGGCGGAGCAGGCACGCCTTGCGCAGGCATCGCGCCAGCAGGCTTCGGCGAACACGGCGGCGAACACGGCGGCGGGCGACGGCAGCAGCCCGGCGGCGGACGGCGGCAGTGCGGCTGGCGCAAACGTGGCGGCGGTGCTGGTGAAGGGGGCGGCGGCGCGCTACCCCACGGCCGCGATGCGGGCACGCCAGGAGGGCTGGGTGGTGGTGTCGTTCACCGTCGATCCCGACGGTAAGACCAGCGACGTGAAGGTGGTCGAGTCGCAGCCGCGCCATGTCTTCGATCGTGCCGCCATCGACGCAGTGGAGCGTTATCGCTTCAACCCGGCGATGAAGGACGGCGTGGCCGTGTCCAGCGTCAAGCAGCAGCGGATCGAGTTCAAGCTCTGATTCCGGCGTGACGGCGACAACCCGGCGGCGCATGTCTCGCATGCGCCGCCTTTTTCATGGCCGATTGCGGCTCAACGGTGACGCGGCGCGCGGCGCTGCGCGCGCGCCTTCGGCTTTGCCTTCGGCTTTGCCGCCGCCGGCTTGGCGGCGCGGTCGAGGTTGGCCCAGTCCACGTGCGGCAGGCCCAGCAGGTCGTCGAACACCATCGGCATCAATCCGCTGGGCGTGGGGCCGGTGGAGTTCCACAGGGTGACCACGCCGGCCCGGTACTTCGGGAAGAAGCCGATCATGGTGCGATAACCCGCCACGGCGCCGGCGTGGTAGATCAGGGTCTCGCCGCCGTATTCGTAGACACGCCAGCCGAGCGCGTAGTACGCACTGCTCAACCGCTCGCGGCGCCAGGGCGTGGCGTGCAATTCGCTGGGGGTGGCGACGCCGGGGGTGTGCAGCATGTCCAGCAGCGAGGTGGACAGCACGTCCGGACGGCCGCCCATCTGGGCGATCAGCCATTTCTCCATGTCGCGCAAGCTGGCATTGACGCCGGCTGCCGGCGCGACGCGGTAGTAGGTTTCGTTCGGCTCGAACGGCACCCAGCCCCGACTGCTGGCACGGTGCGGGCGCGCCCAGCTCTTGCTGGATTCCAGCGCCGCGCGGCCGTAGCTGGCGGTGGCCATGCCCAGCGGATAGAAGATGCGCTTGTCGACCTGGTGGTAGAAGAAGTCGCCGGTGCGCGCGAGCACCACGTCGCCGATCATGCTGAAGGCGACGTTCTGGTAGCCGTAGCACTGGCCCACGCCGCAGACCATGTCGACTTCGTCCAGCTTGCGCACCAGCTCTTCGTACGAAGTGTCGCCCTCGAGCATGTTGTCGTAGGTGTTGCGCGGCAGGCCCAGCCGCTGCCCCAGGATGTCGCCGACGGTGGCCTGCGCGGCGGCCTGCATGTCCTTCAGCTTGAAGTACGGCAGCACGTCGACGAGCTTCGTGTCCCAGCCCAGCTTGCCGTCGTCGACCAGCAGGCCGGCGATGGTGGCGGCGAACGCCTTCGACAGCGAGGCGAGGCGGAACACGGTATCCGGCGTGACCGGTTGCTTGGTGGTGGCGTCGGTGTAGCCGACGGTGCCTTCGTAGACCACTTTGCCGTCGATCACCACCGCCGTGGCCAGACCGGCCACCGCGTCACGCTGGGCGATGCGGTTCAACCAGCGCTGGTAGTCCGCGAGGGTCTGCTTGACACGCTGCGACGGAAGCTTCTCCGGCGCGCTGTCGACGCTGGTCGTCAGCATGGCGGGAGCGGGGGAGGCGGGCGACGCGGCGGTCCGGATCGGCAGGCAGACCAGCCCCAGTGTGCCGGCGATCAGCAGGAAGATCTTTTGAAACTGCATGGTATTCTGGCGTGGTTCGGCGTGGGGATGCGCCGTGGGAATGGGGAACCTGACGATGGGCCTGATCGTTTTTCTGATAGTCGTCGTTCTGATTGTCTTGTACTTCGTGGCGATCTACAACGGACTGGTCACTTCGCGCAACGGCTACAAGAATGCGTTTGCGCAGATCGACGTGCAGCTCACCCGCCGCCACGACCTGATTCCGAACCTGGTCGAGACGGCCAAGGGTTACCTGGCGCACGAGCGCGGCACCCTCGAGGCAGTGGTGCAGGCACGCAATGCGGCGGTCAGCGGGCTGGCCGGCGCGAAGGCCAGGCCGGGCGACCCGTCCGCGATGCAGCAGCTGGCCAGCAGCGAAAACGCCTTGACCCAGACCCTGGGCCATTTGTTCGCGCTGCAGGAAGCCTACCCCGATCTGAAGGCGAACCAGACCATGATGCAGCTCTCCGAGGAGCTGACATCCACGGAGAACCGGGTGGCGTTCGCGCGGCAGGCCTATAACGATTCGGTGCTGACCTACAACAACAAGCGCGAGGTCTTCCCCGCCTCGTTCGTGGCGAACGGCTTCGGCTTTGCCGCGGCCGAGCCGCTCGCGATCGACAACCCGGCCGTGCGCGAGGCGCCGAAGGTCTCCTTCGGCTGATCGCCGCCGCGCCGCACCGCACGCCGCGGCGCATTCCGGGAGCTTGCATGGATTTCTTTGCGCAACAGGCGCGCGTGCGCGGCAGCAGTCGGCGTCTGGTGGCGCTGTTCGCGTTGGCGGTGGTCGCGATCGTGGCGGCGATCGACGCGGTGGTGTGGCTCGCCCTGGGCCATCATCCGGCTGACGGCGAGCCGGCCGCGTCGAACCTGCCGTTGCTGCTGGTCAGCAGCGTCGCGGTGATCGCCGGGATCGGGCTCGGCTCGCTGTTCCGCATCATCAGTCTGTCCGCCGGCGGCAAGGCCGTGGCCGAAAGCGTCGGCGCGGTGGCGGTGCCGCCGGATACCCGCGACCCGTCACTGCGCCGACTGCGCAACGTGATCGAGGAAGTCGCCATCGCGTCGGGCGTGCCGGTGCCGGACATCTACCTGATGGCCGACGAACCAGGCATCAACGCTTTTGCCGCCGGCTACTCGAGCTCCGATGCGGCGGTGTGCGTGACCCGAGGTTGCCTGGACAAGCTCAGCCGCGACGAGCTGCAGGGCGTGATGGCGCACGAATTCAGCCACGTGCTGAACGGCGACATGCGGCTCAACATCCGCCTGATGGGCCTGCTGTTCGGCATCCTGGTGCTGGCGGTGGCGGGGCGCAAGCTGCTGCAGTTCGGCGGCCGCGGCAGTCGTCGCGGCGGCAGCCAGCTGCTGCTGATCGGCGCCGCGCTGATGGTGGTCGGCTACATCGGCCATTTCTTCGCGCGCCTGATCCAGGCCGCGGTGGCGCGCTCGCGCGAAGCGTTGGCGGATGCCTCGGCCGTGCAGTTCACCCGCCAGACCCACGGTCTCGCCGGTGCGCTGAAGAAGATCGCGATCGACGTCGAAGGCTCCGCCCTGCAGGTGGCGAACAGGCAGGAAGTGGCGCACATGCTGTTCGGCGAGGCCGGCAGTTTCAACGCGCTGTTCGCCACCCATCCGCCCCTGCTGGAGCGCATCCGCGCGCTGGAGCCAGGCTTCAAGGAGGCCGACCTGGCGCGCATGGCGACGGGGATGCCGCGCGAAGCGGCGTCGCCACCGCCTGCGCGGGCGAACGCCGCGGCCGCCGCCTCCGACGCGCCGCGCAGGTCGGGGTCGCCGTTGCCACCGATGCTGACGGGCGTGCTGGCCGGCGGCGTGGCCGCGGCCGTTCCGTCGTTCCAGCGTGCGGCGGCCGTGCAGCAGACGCTGCCGTCGGGCCTGAACGAAGCCGTGCAGCAGCCCGAGTCGGCACTGACGGTGATGCTGGCGCTGGCGCTGTCATCGGAGGCGGAGCTGCAGCCGGCACAGCGCCGGATCGTCGCCGATGCGTTTGGCGACGACGTGCAGCGCGCCGTGCAGGCGCAGACTTCCGTTCTCGCCGCCTTGGCGCCGATCGCGCGCCTGCCGCTGGTCTCGCTGGCGTTTCCCGCCCTCCGGCAATTGCCCGACGGACGCCAGCAGACCTTGTTGCGCGCGCTCGACGATCTGGTCAAGGTGGATGGCCGGGTCGACCTCAACGAATACTGCCTGGCCCGGCTGCTGCGCATTCAGCTGAGCGAGGCGCGTGCGCCGCGCCGCGCGCCGGTCGATGGCATGAAGAAGCTTCCGGCGGCGCGCGACAGCGTGATCCTGGTCTGCACCGTCGTCGCCGCGGCCGGTTGTTCGGACCAGGCTGGCGCAAGGCGTGCATGGCTGTTTGCCATGCAGCAGGCGTTCCCCGGCGAGGCCATCGAGTGGACGCCGCCGCCGGCCGCCTGGCAGGCGCCGTTCGAGCGTGCGCTGGACGATCTGGACGGCCTGAGTCCGACCGCCAAGGAGCTGGTGATCCAGGCCCTGCTGCGCGCGGTCCACGCCGATGGCCAGGTCAGCGTGGAGGAGGCGGAACTGCTGCGGGTGATCTGCGCCAGCCTGCATTGCCCGCTGCCATTGTAGGAGCGCACTTCGTCCACGAAGGACGTCCTTCGGTCGCGCGCGATGCCTTTCGTCACGTGACGAAGAGCATCGCGCATGAAGTGCGCTCCTACAGGCTTCGTCCTTCGCCGCGGATCAGCGCGCTGGCGCGCTCGGCGATCATGATGGTGGGCGCGTTGGTATTGCCGGTGGGCAGGCTCGGCATGATCGAGGCATCGACCACGCGCAGCCTGTCCACGCCGCGCACGCGCAGCTCGCTGTCGACCACCGCGCGATCGTCGCTGCCCATGCGGCAGGTGCCGACCGGGTGGTAGATGGTTTCCGCCTTGCGCCGGATGAAGTCGACGTACTCCGCGTCGCTGCCGATGCGCCGCTCGGGAAACACCGGCGCGCCGCGAAACGGCGCGAATGCGGGCTGGTCGAGGATCTCGCGCGACAACCGCGCGGCCTCGATCATCAGCTTCAGGTCGTGGCCTTCCGGATCGCCGAGGTAATGGGCGTGGATCGCGATCGGCTGCGCCGGGTCGGCCGAATGCAGGCGCAAGCGGCCGCGGCTGTGCGGGTGCAGGTAGCACGCATGCAGGGTGTAGCCGTAGCCGGGCAGGCGGTGGCGGCCGTGGTCGTCGAGCAGCGCCGGCACGAAATGGAACTGCAGGTCGCAGCGCGCGTCGACGGCGTAGCGGCTGCGCACGAAGCCGCCGGCTTCGGCCACGTTGGAGCTGCCCGGCCCGTCGCGGTGGCGCAGCCAGCGCCAGCCGGCGGCCAGTTCGTTGAGGTGGTCGTAGCTGACGCGGTTCGGGTTGCCGTCGAGTGTGCAGATGTCCAGGTGGTCCTGCAGGTTGGCGCCGACCCCGGGCAGGTCGGCGAGCACCGCGATGCCGTGCTCGCGCAGATGGTCGGCCGGGCCAAGCCCGGACAGCATCAGCAGCTGCGGCGAATTGATCGCACCGCCGGCGAGAATCACCTCGTTCGCCGTGATCCGCTCGGCATCATGCCGGCCGCGACGCAGCTGCACGCCGACGGCGCGGCCGTGCTCGATCAGCACGCGCTCGACCAGCGCATGCGTGCGTACCTGCAGGTTCGCGCGCTCGCGCACCGGCTTCAGGAACGCCGTGGCGCTGGAGCAGCGCGCGCCATCGCGCTGGGTCACCTGGTACAGCCCGAAACCGGCCTGCCGTTCCCCATTGAAGTCGTCGTTGCGCGGGAAGCCGGCGCTCGCAGCCGCGTCGAGCAGCGCGGCCGACAGCACGTTGTGGTGGCGCAGGTCGGCGACGCCGAGCGGACCGCCGACGCCGTGCAGCGCGCTGGCGCCGCGGCTGTTGTCCTCGCTCTTCAGGAACCACGGCAGCACTTCGCGCCACGACCAGCGCGGATCGCCGCAGGCCTCGGCCCAGCCGTCGTAGTCGGCGGGCACGCCGCGCACGTAACACATCGCGTTGATCGAACTGGAGCCGCCCAGCGTCTTGCCGCGCGGCCACCACAGCCGGCGCTGCTCGAGTGCGGGCTCCGCTTCGGTGCGGTAGTTCCAGTTGAGCGCGCGGTTGTTGGCCAGCCGCGCGATGCCGGCGGGCATGTGGATCAGCGGGTTCCAGTCCGAAGGGCCGGCTTCGAGCAGCAGCACGCGTGCGGCCGGGTCGGCGCTGAGCCGGTTGGCCAGCACGCAGCCGGCCGAACCGGCGCCGACGATGATGTAGTCGTAGTTGTCCAAGGCGTTCCCCGCGCTTGACTGGATCGGTGGGGCCGCATGCTAGGCTTGCCGCGCCCCACGCCGGATGCTCCCGTGAGTTTGCCCCGCCCGCCATCAGTGGAACAAGCCACCGCGCCGATGTTGTCCGCGCTGGCGTTCTTCTTCGTGATGACTTCGTACTACATCATCCGACCGGTCAGGGACCAGCTGAGCGGTGCGGTCGGTTCGCAGTCGCTGCCGCTGTTCTATGGCGCGGTGTTCGTGGTGATGCTGCTGCTGACGCCACTGTTCGGCATGCTGGTGGCGCGCTTCCGGCGGCGGCAATTGCTGGGCTGGAGCTACAGTTTCTTCATTTTGTGCCTGCTCGCGTTCGTGCCTGCGTTCATGGCGCAGGAGCGCATCGGCGCGCGCGAGCTGGGCGTGCTGTTCTTCGTCTGGGTCAGCGTGTTCAACCTGTTCGTGGTGTCGCTGTTCTGGAGCTTCATGGCCGACATCTTCACCAGCGGCCAGGCGCGGCGGGTGTTCTCGCTGGTTGCGCTGGGCGGCATGGGCGGGGCGGTGTTCGGCCCGGGGCTGTCCCGGCTGCTGGTGCAACTGATCGGCGTGGCGCCGCTGCTGCTGGTCTCGGCGCTGTCGCTGTCGCTGTCGCTGGCCTTGTTGCTCCGCCTTTCGGCAAGCCACGCCCGCCAACCGGGCAGTCACGGCGAAGAGGCCGTCGGTGGTTCATTGTGGGCCGGGATCAAGGAACTGTGGTCGCGCCCGTTCCTGCGCTACATGGCCTTGCTGATGTTGTTCGGCGACGGTATCGGCACGCTGACCTATGCGCTGGTGGCCGATTACGCCAAGGCGAACTTCACCGATGCCGTGGCGCGCACCGCGTTCTACAGCAACCTCGATCTGGTGACGAACATTTTTGGCGCGGTCATGCAGGTGAGCCTGACCCGTTGGCTGCTGATCCGCCACGGCCCGGGCTGGGGTCTGTTGTTGCCGGCGCTGGTGAATGTGATGCTGCTCGGGGCGATCGCATGGCTCGGCGACGGCAACGTGTGGCTGTGGGGCCATGGCGTGCCGCTGCTGGCCATGATGCAGGTGATCACGCGCGGCTTCGCCTACGGCATGACCAAGCCGGCGGTGGATGCGCTGTACACGCGGGTGCCGCGCGAGACGCGCTACAAGGGCAAGAACTTCGTGGAGACCGCGGTGTGGCGCTTCGGCGACGTGGTGGTGACCAGCGCGGTGAGCGGTCTGCGCCTGCTGGGCTGGGGCATCGGCGGCCTGGCCCTGGCCGGCGCCGGCGTCGCCGCGCTGGCGGCGGTGGTGGCCAGGCGCGCCGGCTGGTCGCCGGACCTGGCGCCGGACGAACACGTGCCCGTCGGCGAGGGCACGAAAGCATCGGCTTGAGCCGATGCTTTCCCGCATCCCGAACCTCAACTGGTGATGTAGCGCTGCAGGTGTTCTATCTGCTCGGCCTGCGCGTCGATCACCGCCTTGACCAGGTCGCCGATCGAGATCACCCCGACCACCTTGCCGTCCTGCACCACCGGCAGATGGCGGACGCGACTGTCGGTGCACAGGCGCATGCAGTCGAACACGTCGGTGTCCGGACTCACCGTCAGCGGGGTGCCGCTCATGATGTCGGACACGGCAGTCTGCGACGAGGAGCGGCCCTGCAGGATCACCTTGCGTGCGTAGTCGCGTTCGGACATGACGCCGACCAGCTGCTCGCCGCGCATCACCAGCAACGCACCGATCCGGTGTTCGGCCATGTGCTTGATCGCTTCGAGTACGGGTGCATCCGGCTCGATGCTGTAGATCGCGTTGCCCTTGCCCTGCAGCAGATGTTTGACCTGGCTCATGCTTGGGTCTCCCAGCGGCCCGGACGGGCCGTCTGCAGCGAGTCTAGCGCCGCCGCCGGGCCGGCGTGTAGTGGAGTTGTAAAGCGGCCGCGCGGTGCTCAGCGCGCGGCATGCGGCGGCACGCGGCCTTCGATGTAGCCGGGTCCGCCGAGCTGGTACATCTGTCGCTGGATCCACTGCGCACGGCGCAGCACGTAGGCACTGGGCCGATCCGCATGCAGGCGCCGCGGGCTGGGCAGCACCGCGGCGAGACGGGCAGCCTGGGCCGGTCCGAGCTGCGCCGGCGTGGTGTGGAAATACGCCTCGCTGGCCGCGCCCACGCCGTAGATGCCGTTGCCCAGCTCGGCGACGTTCATGTAAACCTCGAGGATGCGCCGCTTCGGCCAGGTCAGCTCGATCAGCACGGTGAAGTACGCTTCCAGCCCTTTGCGCACGAAGCTGCGGCCGTTCCACAGGAACAGGTTCTTGGCGGTCTGCTGGCTGATCGTGCTGGCGCCGCGCAGGCGGCGGCCGTCGTCGGCGGCGTCGAGCGCGTCCTGGATGGAGTCGAGGTCGAAGCCGTGGTGGTACGGGAATTTCTGGTCTTCGCCGGCCACCATCGCCAGCGGCACCCAGCCCGATACCTGCTCCCACGGCACCCAGTGCTGGCGCAGCCGGAAATCCTTCTCGCCGTGGACCCAGGCGCCGAGCTGACGCTCCAGCATCACGGCCGACGTCCACGGCGGCACGAAGCGCAGCACCAGCACCACCAGCCAGCTCAGCGCCAGCCACCCCAGCAGCAGGATCGCCAGCGCGCGCAACAGGCGGCTCAGGCGAGGGTGTCGTCGAAACGGATGCGGCATGGCAATGTGCGCGGGAAGACACAGCCAGTATAAGGGGCGTTGTCCGCAAGCCAGCGCGCCCCCATCTGTGCCGCTTGACCTCAACGAGACCTCCTGCCGTGGAAAACCTGCCTGTCGACGACGTGCTGCATCGCTTCCTGCTGGAACGCGCCGGGGTGCGCGGCGCCCTGGTGCGGCTGGGGCCGGCCTGGCGCGAGGTGGCCGGCCGTGCCGACTATCCGACGGCGCTGCACGCCCTGCTGGGCGAGGCGCTGGCCGCCAGTGCGCTGCTGACCGGCAGCATCAAGCTGGACGGCGCACTGTCGATCGAACTGAAGGGCTCGGGCGCCTTGCGTCTGCTGTTTGCCGAGTGCAGCGACCAGGGTCGCCTGCGCGGACTGGCGCGCTGGAACGAGCCGCTGCCCGCGCCGCTGGCGCTGGACGCGCTGGCCGACGCAGTCATGGCGATCACCATCGGCAACGTGGACCGCGGCCAGCGCTACCAGGGCCTGGTCGAACTGCGGCACGCCGACCTGGCCGGTTCGCTGGAAGGCTACTTCACGAAGTCCGAGCAGTTGCCGGCGCGCATCCTGCTGGCCGCCGACGGCGGCCAGGCGGTCGGCCTGATGCTGCAGAAGATGCCGGGCGAGGGCGGCCGTGACGCCGTGCAGGACGACGACGCGTGGAACCGCGTGCTGCACCTGACCGCCACCCTGGGGGCACCGGAGCTGCTGGCCACCGCGCCGGAGCAACTGCTGTACCGGCTCTACCACGAGGAGTCGGTGCGCCTGTTCGAGCCGCGCGCGCTGGCGTTCGGCTGCAGCTGCAGCCGCGAACGGGTGACCTCGATGCTGCGCTCGCTCGGCCGCAAGGAAGTGGAGGCGGCGCTGGCCGCCCACGGCGACGAAATCGAGGTGGTCTGCGAGTTCTGCGCGCAGCGCTATCACTTCGACCGCATCGACGCCGAGCACCTGCTAAGCACCGGCGCGGCACCCGGCGCCGCGGGCTCGGCGGCGCAGTGAGGCGGTTCAGGCCGGCAGCGGCTTGTCCGCGCCGAGCCAGGTGCTGGCGGGCTGTGGCTCGGCAAACAGGAAGCCCTGGCCGTAGCGGCAGCCGACGCGCAGCAGCGCCTGTCGCTGCGACTCTTCCTCGATGCCTTCGGCGATCACCTTCATCCGCAGCGAATCGGCCAGCACCTGGATCGCGCGCACCAGCGCCAGACCCTGCGTCTCCGTTTCGTCGGGCGGCAGTTCGGTGATGAAGGAGCGGTCCACCTTCAGCGTCTCGAACGGGTACTGGTGCAGGTAGCTGAGCGAGGAGTAGCCGGTGCCGAAGTCGTCCAGCGCGATGCCGACGCCGCGCTCGCGCAGGTTCCGCAGCATCTGCTTGACCTGGGTCGGGTTCTCCAGCAGCGCGTGCTCGGTGACCTCGATGCGGATGCAGTGCGTCGGTACCGCGTACTGGTCGAACAGTGCCAGCAGCCGCTGGTCGAGGTCGGCCGAGCGGAAATGCCGGCCGGACACGTTGATGCTGATGAAGCCGTCGGTGCCGATCAGGCGCACGGCCTGGGTGCAGACTTGCTCGAAGATCTGCCAGTCGATCGCCTCGGCGCAGCCGCACTCCTCGGCGATCAGCAAGAAGTCGTGCGGCGGCAGCAGGCCGCGCTCGGGATGGTGCCAGCGCAGCAGCGCCTCGTAGCCGACCACGCGGCCGTCGGCCAGCTCCACGATCGGCTGGTAGAACGGTTCGAACTCGTTGCGGCTGAGCGCGTGGCGCAAGTCGCTTTCCATGTCCAGCAGCGACAGCGCCTCGCGGCGCAGGCGGTCGTCGAACATCGCCGCGCGGTGGCGGCCGCCGTCCTTGGCGTTGTACATCGCCGCGTCGGCGTCGCGCAGCAGTTCCTCCGGCTGGCGGTAGTGCGGGCTGGCCAGCGCGATGCCGATCGAGGCAGAGGTGAAGATCTCCTTGGTGCCGAGCCGGAACGGCGTCTGCAGCTCGCTGATGATGCGCTCGGCGATCAGCGTCGCCTTGTTGGTGTCGACGATGCCCTCCAGCAGCACCGCGAACTCGTCGCCGCCCAGGCGCGCGACCACGTCGCGGGTCTTCAGGCAGGCGCGGATGCGGCCGCCGACCTGGAACAGCAGGTCGTCGCCGACCAGGTGGCCGACCGAGTCGTTGATCACCTTGAAGCGGTCCAGGTCGATGAACAGCACGGCGAACTGTTCGTCCGGGTTCGCGGTGTAGCGCAGCATCGCCTGTTCCAGCCGTTGCAGCAGCAGGGTGCGGTTCGGCAGGCCGGTCAGCGAGTCGTGCAGGGTCTCGTACTTCAGCCGGCGCTCGACGCGCTCGCGCTCGGCGATCTGCTCGCGCAGGTCGCGGTTGGCCAGCGCCAGCGCGCGGGTACGCTCGGTGACGCGGCGTTCCAACCCGGCATAGGCCTGCTTCAGTGCCGCCGCGGCCTGTTTGCGTTGCAGCGCGTTGGCGATGTGGTAGCTGACGAAGGTCAGCAGCTCCTGGTCGCGCTCGCTGTAGGTGTGCTCCGGCGAGTAGCTTTGCAGCGCCAGCACGCCCATCGCCTTGCCGCCCCAGATCAGCGGCACGCCGAGCCAGCACACCGAGCGCGCGCCGAAATGGCTGATCTCGCCCTGCGCGCTGAGCCGGTCGATCTCCGCCGGCGTGGCCAGCAGCGGCTTGGCGTGGCGCAGCACGTATTCGGTGGCGCCGCGACCGTGCGCGCGCGGCGGGCGCACGTGGTCGACGTCGTCGACCGAATAGGGGAAGGTGAGGTGGCCGTTTTCTTCGTCGACCAGGGCGATGTAGAAGTTGCGCGCGTACAGCAGGCCGCTGATCACCTGGTGCATGGCCGCGTAGAACTTGTCCAGACTGTCCGAGGTGTTGGCCAGCTCGGCGATGCGGAACAGCGCCGCCTGCAGGCGTTCGCCGCGCTGGCGCTGCAGCACCTGCTGGCGCAGCACGCGGTTTGCTTCGCGCAGTGCGGCGGTACGGTCGGTCACCCGGCGGCCCAGCTCGATGTGCGCCTCGCGCCGTTCCAGTGCGGTCTGCACGTGCTGGGCCACGTAGTTCAGCAGTTCCAGGTCGTGCCGCGAGTAGTGCGTGTCGGCGCGGTAGCTCTGCATCACGATGCCGCCGACGACGCGACCGGCACGCAGCAGCGGCGCGCCCAGCCAGTGCTCGCAGCTGGGGCCGATCGGCACGAAACGGTCGCCGAACTGTTGCTTCAGCTCCTCGAACGAACCCATCAGCGGGCGGCCTTCCTGCAGCAGGTTCCAGGTCAGGCTGTGCAGCATGTCGTGCAGCGGCAGGCTCTGGTCCGGCGGCGGCGGATCGGTATCGGCGATGTCGACGTAGTAGGGGAAGCGGACGGTGTCGGTGGCGGCGTCGTACAGCACGATGTAGAAGTTTTCCGCGTACATCAGGCTGCCGACGATGGCATGCAGCGAGCGCATCATCTCGGGCATGTCGTGTTCGGCGCCGGCCTGCTCGGCGATCGCGTAGAGGGCGCGTTGCAGCCGTTCGGCCAGCGCCAGTCGCGAGATCGCCTCGTACAGGCGGCTGGTCTCGGCCAGCTGGCGCAGGCGGATGCCGGCCAGCCGGCCCAGCCAGTCCAGTTCGTCGCGCACGGGCCCGGGCAGCGGCAAGTCGGCCCACTCGAGCATCAGGGTGCGCGGGCCCTGCGGATCCTCGGCCAGGGTTATCTGCCCGGCCAACGGGGCGGGCTGCTCGTCCATGCGCCGCCAGCGCAGCCGGCCGCGGATGCCGAAGTTGTCCAGCATGAGCTCGCAGACTTCCATCACGCCGGCGGCATCGGGAGCCTCGAACAGCCGCTCGACCGCCGCATGCAGGGCCGCAAGATCCCGTGCCACCGGCGGTGGCTGGGAGGAACGGATCGTCGGTGTGGCGCTCATGGGGCTACGGCTGCTTCCGGGCGACCTGGCAGGATCGACGTGATGTACCTTGGTGGGCGTACCTTTATATCGTGTAAGTTCGCCCCCTCGCCAGTTTTCCGGGGCGGGAACCCGCAGCGGGCGAGGTGGTCGAAATGGAAAGCGGATGTCGCCGTTTTGTGCGTTGTGACGGGTTTCCCGGGTGTTAGTAAAACGTAAAACCGGGTATACTGGACCCCAAGTATCCTCCATCGAGCGAGTCATCGGTCCATTGCCATGCGTCGCCTGTCTGCCCTGCTGCTGATCCTGTTGCTGCCGCTCGCCGCGGCCGGGCAGTCTGCGGGCGGCGACAACGGCATGGCGGAGCGCCTGCTGGCGCAACCGCCGGACCAGACCGCCGATGTCGGGCATGGCGTGGTGGTGCCGTTGTGGCGTGGCGCCGATGGTCGCCTGCTGGCGATCAAGGCGGATCGCAGCACCGGTGCCGAGGCCCTGCGCAAGAATGCGCCGCTGGCATTGCGGGTGGTGGACGCCTCCACGGTGATGACGACCGGCGTGGAATACGGGCTGGGGCCGCGGCTGCAAGCGCATGCGGAAGTCAGCGAGCAGTCGTGGGTGAGCCCGGGCCTGCGCGTATTGGGCAGCGAAGTGGGCGCCACCTATGAGGCGGGCCGTTACAGCCTGGGCGTCAGCGTCGGCACCAGCACCGCACCGAACCGGCGCGACATGCTGCCGCGCGTGCTGCCGGGCGCTGCGCCCGGCGTGGATGGCCTGTCCAGCTTCGACAGCAGCGCCCAGCTCAATGCGCACGGCCGGCTGGCCCTGGGCAGCAAGAGCGGCATCGACCTGGGCGCCAGCGTGGGTCGCATCCACCTGCTGCCTGGCAACTTGCTCGGCGTCGACACGCTGGACCAGAAGGCGCTGAGCTTCGGTGTCGACCACGGCCCGTTGAGTGGTGTGCTGACCGGCCGCACGATGCAGCCGCAGGCTGGCATTCCGGGCGGCCTCAATGCGGACCGGCGCTGGAACAGCATCGACCTTGGCGTGACCTGGCGCTTGCCGTGGCGCGGCTCGCTGAGCGTCGGCGCGCAGAACCTGTGGTCGTCCGGCACGCCGGCCAACACGCCGGCAGGCCCGGAGCCGGACCAGTCGCGCACGCCGTACGTGCAGTATCACCAGGATCTCTGACCGCTCCCTTCCGATGGGTCATGAAAACGCCGTCGCCCATGCGACGGCGTTTTTCGTTGCGGCGGCAGCGCTTCAGTCCTGCCTGCGCACGCGCAGGTCACCGCTGAAGGTCTCGATGTTGATCCTGCCGTCGCCGTCGCCGAGGCGGGCGTCCAGCGAGCTGCCGGGACCGTGCTCGGGTTTCTTCGCAGTGCCGAAGTCGCTGCGCAGATCGCCGCTGAAGCTGCTCGCATGCAGGCTGGCGGAAGTGTTTGCGGGCAGTTGCAGCTGCACGTTGCCGCTCATGCTGTCGATGCCGATGCTGCCGGCGGAAGCCAGCGCGCCGCCCAGCTGCACGTCGCCGGATACCGTGCTGAGCGTGAGCTTGCGCCACGGCCCGCCATGGGCCTGGATGCGGCCGGAGATGGTCTGCAGCTCGACCTCGCGGCCCAGCGCGGGAGCGAGGATGTCGCCGCTGACGGTCTGCAGCGCAGCCTGCTCGGCGTGCCCGGCCTGTTCGATGTTGCCGCTGACGCTGTCCACCTTCAGCGATGGCGTGCGTGCGTTGATGCGCGCCTTGCCGCTGACCGTGTTGATCTGGATGCTGCCGCCGTCCATGCCGTCGATGACCAGCGGCGCGCTGACCACGTTGACGTCCAGCGAGGCCGCCCTGGGCACGTGCAGCTCCAGCGTGGTCGGCGCCATCCTGCTGTCGCCGCCCCAGTTGAACCAGCCGGAGCCGCCCTGCGGCTCCACCTTGATCTCCAGGTCGCCGTTGCTGCCGGCGATCGCCAGCGGCTTGGCGCCGTCGCCGAGCCGGCCGGTGACCTGTACTTCGTTGCGGTCCCAGGCGTTGACGCTCACCGTGCCGGCGATGTTGCCGATGCTGATGCGGGCGGTCGGGGTGGCGTCGTGGCGCAACTGGATCGGCGTGTCGGCCAGGGCCTGGCCGATGCAGAAGCACAGCAGCAGGGGAAGATAGCGGGTGGTCTTCATGATCGTTCCTGGTGGTATCAGCCGGCCTGGATGGCTAGCTGGCGCAGTTGCGCCTGTTGCTGTTCGGTGCGATCCAGCAGGCGCTGCAGCGCCGGAGAGTGCGGTGCCTGCTGTAGCGCCAGGTGCAGTTCCATCTGCGCGGCGTCCAGTTCGACCGCGGCACCGGCAAGGCGCGGGTCGGACGGTTTCCATCGAGTCGGGGACGTCGTGTTGCCGGCGAGCGGTGCGGCCGTCGGCGCCTGCAGCACGCGCCAGCCGATGCCACCGGCGAGCAGCAGCGAGGCGGCGAGAGCAGCGGCGAGCCAGCGCCGGCGAGGTGCCGGCCACGGCTCGCGCCACACCGGGTTCGCGGCGGCCTGCGTGCGTTCGACGTCGTCCAGCGCGGCATCGATCGCATCCCACAGGTCGCGCCGCGGCGCCAGCGGCTGGCGCAGGTCGCGCAACTGGCGGCGCCATTCGAATTCGTTCATGAGCTTTCTCCCAATACTTTGCGCAGCAGGCCACGGGCCCGATGCAGCTGCGCTTTCGACGTGCCGACCGCCATGCCCAGCTCGCCGCCGATCTCCTCGTGCCGCCAGCCCTCGATGTCGTGCAGCACCAGCACGGCGCGTGCGCGCGGCGGCAACTGGCCGATGGCGCGTTCCAGCTCCTCGCGCTCGGCGGCGCAGAACGGCGTTTCGCCGGCATCGGGCAGGTGTTCGTCGTCGAGCATGCTGACCGGGTCGGCACCGCGCGCGCGGATGTCCATCAGCGCCACGTTCACCGCTAGCCGGTACAGCCAGGTGCCGAACGCGCTTTCGTGGCGGAAGCCGGGCAGTTTCTGCCAGGCGCGGACGAACGCATCCTGGGTGAGGTCCTCGGCGCGGGCATGGTCGTAGCCGGCGAGCCGGTACAGCGCGCCATAAACGCGGCCGACGTGCAACCGGTACAGCCGCTGGAACGCGCGGCGGTCGCCGGCGGCCGCCGCGCGTACGTCATCGCTGTCGTTGGCTCCCGCTGGGGCAGACGACATGGAACTTCCAAGGGCAGGGCAGGCAGCGCTCATCTTGCCAGCTTGGATGCGGTGTCGCGCGAAAGGGTTTGAACGGCGGCCGCGGTGGCGCCCGTGCAGGCGTCATGGGCAGGCCGCTTGCGGCCTGCCCATGACGGGTTCAGGAGGCGACGGCTTCGCGGCGCGACTGGCTGGCGTTGTCCTGCAGCGCCTGCGCCACGCGCTGCTGTTCCCGGCGCAGGCGCTCGGGCAGGCGCGGGGCCAGGCTGTCGAGGTATTCGCCGATGGCGGCCAGTTCGGCCTGCCAGCCGGCATGGTCCACGTCGAGCAGTTCGTCGAGCCTGGCGCGTTCGAGCATGAGTCCGTCCAGTTTCAGCTCACCCTCGCCGGGCAGGATGCCGATCGGCGTCTCGACACCGCTGGCGCGGCCTTCGGCGCGGTTGATCATCCATTCCAGCACGCGCAGGTTGTCGCCGAAGCCCGGCCACAGGAACTTGCCGTCGGCACCCTTGCGGAACCAGTTGACGTGGAAGATCTTCGGCAGCTTCGCGCCGGGCCGGTCGAACGACAGCCAGTGCGCGAAGTAGTCGCCGTAGTGGTAGCCGCAGAACGGCTTCATTGCCATCGAGTCGCGGCGCAGCACACCGACCGCGCCGGTGGCCGCAGCGGTGGTTTCCGAGCCCATCGCGGCGCCCATCAGCACGCCGTGGCTCCAGTCGCGCGCTTCCATCACCAGTGGCAGCAGCGAGGGACGGCGGCCGCCGAAGACGATCGCGCTGATCGGTACGCCCTGCGCATCCTCGGCCCTCTCGGACCAGGTCGGGCATTGCTTCGCGCTGACCGTGAAGCGCGAGTTGGGATGCGCGGCCGGGCCGTTGGCCGGGTCGTACGGGCGGCCCTGCCAGTCGGTGACCGGCGTGCCGGGCAAGCCTTCCCACCACGGCTGGTTGTCGGCGGTGACGGCGACGTTGGTGAAGATGGTGTCGTGCGAGATGCTCTTGAGTGCATTCGGGTTGGTGTCGTTGCTGGTGCCCGGGGCCACGCCGAAGAAACCGGCCTCGGGGTTGATGGCGTAGAGGCGGCCGTCCGCGCCCGGACGCATCCAGCAGATGTCGTCGCCCACCGTCCATACTTTCCAGCCGTCGCGGTGATAGCCATCCGGCGGAATCAGCATGGCCAGGTTGGTCTTGCCGCAGGCGGAGGGGAACGCCGCGGCGATGTAGTGCGTCTCGCCCTGCGGGTTCTCGATGCCCACGATCAGCATGTGCTCGGCCAGCCAGCCTTCCGCACGGGCCTGGTTGCTGGCGATGCGCAGCGCGTGGCACTTCTTGCCCAGCAGCGCGTTGCCGCCATAGCCGGAGCCGTAGGACTTGATCGTGAGTTCGGCCGGGAAGTGCATGATCCAGCGGCGCTCGGGATCGAGTTCGCCCTTGGAATGCAGGCCCCTGACGAACGTGCCCTCGCGCTCGATGCGCGCCAGGGCGGCGGCGCCCATGCGGGTCATGATCTTCATGTTGGCGACCACGTAGGGACTGTCGGTGATTTCCACGCCGCAGCGCGCCAGCGGCGAGTCGATCGGGCCCATGCAGTACGGGATCACGTACATCGTGCGGCCTTCCATGCAGCCGTCGAACAGCGCGTCGATCTTGGCGTGCGCCTCGGCCGGGGCCATCCAGTGGTTGTTCGGGCCGGCGTCTTCCCTGTCCGGATGGCAGACCAGCGTGAGGTGCTCGACGCGGGCCACGTCCTTCGGATGCGAGCGGTGCAGGTAGCAGCCGGGATGGGTCTGCTGGTTGAGCTCGATCAGGGTGCCGTCGGCCAGCATCTGCTGCACCAGGGCCTGGTATTCGGCGTCCGAGCCGTCGCACCAGTGGATCCGCGCGGGGCGGGTCAGTGCCGCCGTCTGGTCGACCCACTGTTCGAGCGCTTCCAGCTTGCTGGCCATCGTGTCCTCTTGAGGTTTTTGGAAAAAGTGACCGGAAACGGTAGTTTGCGTGCACTGGTATTGCAAGGTTGCATGCAACAAAAAACGGCGCCGGAGGGCGCCGTTCGGGGATTTCCAACAGGCTCGGTCAGGCCGGGATGAGGGTGGTGATCATGTGTTCGACGTAGGCGTCGAACTCTTCGTGATTGAGCCGCGGCAAGCCCAGGGTGAAGTTCAACTGCAGGAAGCCGACGTAGGCGGCGTAGGTCAGCCGCGCCCGGTTCAGCGCCTGCGCCGGGGCCAGGCCGGCTTCACGGTAGGCGGTGGTGAGGAATTCCACGCGTCGCTGCGACACGCGCGCCATCACCGGCACCACCTGCGGATGGTCCAGCGCCTTCAGCAGCGCGGCATACACCCGGTGCGGCTGCAGTTCGTGCGCCACGCGGCGGAACAGTTCGGGCAGGCGCTTGCGCGGGTCGCTGATCTGTTCGATCTGGCCCAGCACTTCGCGTTCGCCGTACTGCTCCCAGCGCTCCAGCGCGGCATGCAGCAGCGCTTCGCGGGTACGGAAGTGCCAGTAGAAACTGCCCTTGGTCACGCCCAGCTGGCGCGCCAGGGCTTCCACGGCCAGTGCGCCGACGCCGTGTTCGGCAATCATCTGCAGGGCGGCAAGTTCCCAATCCTCGGCCGACAGCCGGGTACGTTCTGGCTTGCTACTGACATTCATGTGCGTATGGTAGCCACACCCTGTGCATTTGTAATGTGTGGCGTCCATCTGCCTGAGTGGCCGAGCAATTCGTTGCCCGGCCGGGGGATGTGCAGCGGTGTGGTTGACGGCGCTTGCCGAGGCAATCCATACTCATCCGTATGGTCAACGATGCCCACGTTTCCCCTGCGATCAGCCGTTTCCCCGCCGCCGACCTGAGCCTGGCGGTGGAGACGCGCCGCCCGGAAGGCCGTCCGGCACTGCTGTTCGCGCATGGCTTCGGCCAGACCCGCGGCGCGTGGGGCGGCACGGCGCTGGCGTTGGCGCAGGCGGGTTGCCGCTGCGTCATGTTCGATGCGCGCGGCCACGGCGAAAGTGACCGCGTACCGGGCGGCGGCTACCACATGGACCAGTTCGCCGACGACCTGCGGCGCCTCGCCGCCGCGCAGCCGCAGCCACCGATCCTGGTCGGCGCCTCGATGGGCGGCCTGCTCGGTATCGTGCTGGCCGGCGAGCTGCGCCCGTCGCCGTTCCGCGCGCTGGTGCTGGTGGACATCACGCCGCGCTGGGAAACCGCCGGGGTGGAACGCATCCTCGCCTTCATGCAGGCGCACCCGGACGGCTTCGCCAGCTATGCCGACGCGGCCGAACAGATCGCCTCCTACCTGCCGCAGCGGCGCGAGCGCAAGAGCGAACAGCAACTGCGCCCGCTGCTGCGCGAAAGTGCCGACGGCCGGCTGCGCTGGCACTGGGACCCAGCCCTGCTGGCCGGCGGCCTGGTGCAGGAAAGCGAGCGCTATCAGCCTCGCCTGCAGGCCGCCGCCACGAAGATCGACGTGCCCGTGCTGCTGCTGTCGGGCGCGCGCAGCGACGTGGTGTCGCGCGCCACCGTCGACGAATTCCTGCATCTGGTGCCGCACGCACGGCACGTGGAGTTGCCGCACGCCACGCACATGGTGGCGGGCGACGCCAATGACGCATTCACGCGCGAAGTTGTGCGCTTCGTGCAGAGTCTCGATCCGCTACCCGCCGGCCGGCGCGTCGCCGGCGCCGTTCAAACGCAATGAGGTGTTGAGATGTCCGTGTTACTGACCCTGCTGGCAGCGTTGATCGCCACCGGCGCCTGCGCCTACCACCGCAGCAGCCTGCGTACCTGGGCGATCGCCACGGTCGCCACCACGCTGGTGGCCGGCCTGGCGCTGCATGCGCCGTGGACGATGGCGATCCTGCTGATCGTCGAGCTGGCCATCGCCGTGCCGCTGCTGCTGGTGGACTTCCGTCGCCAGCAGATCAGCCTGCCGCTGCTGAAGCTGTTCGCCAAGGTCACGCCGAAGCTGTCGGAGACCGAGCAGACCGCACTGGAGGCCGGCACCGTCGGCTTCGAGGGCGAGCTGTTCTCCGGCAAGCCGGACTGGCACGAACTGCTGAAGCAGCCCAGGCCCGAGCTCTCGGTGGAGGAGCAGGCCTTCATGGACGGCCCGGTGGAAGAACTCTGCGCGATGATCGACGACTGGCAGATCACCCACGAGCTGGCCGACCTGCCGCCGAACGTGTGGGAGTTCATCAAGAAGAACCGCTTCTTCGGCATGATCATCCCGAAGCAGTACGGCGGCCTGCAGTTCTCCGCATTGGCGCATTCGGCGGTGCTGCAGAAGCTCAACAGCATGTCGGCCACGGTGGCCTCGACGGTGGCGGTGCCGAACTCGCTCGGGCCGGCCGAGCTGCTGCTGCACTACGGCTCGGACGAGCAGAAGAACCATTACCTGCCGCGCCTGGCCGTGGGCGAGGAGATTCCCTGCTTCGCGCTGACCGGCCCCTACGCTGGCTCCGACGCCACCTCGATCCCCGATGTGGGCATCGTCTGCAGGCAGATGGTCGACGGCATCGAGACGCTGGGCATCCGGCTCACCTTCGACAAGCGCTACATCACGCTGGCGCCGATCGCCACGGTGGTCGGCCTGGCCTTCCGCATGTACGACCCCGAGCACCTGCTCGGCGACAAGGAGGACCTCGGCATCACCCTGGCGCTGCTGCCGCGTTCCACGCCGGGGCTGGAGATCGGCCGCCGCCACTTCCCGCTCAACATACCGTTCCAGAACGGTCCGGTGCGCGGCAAGGATGTGTTCGCGCCGCTGTCGGTGCTGATCGGCGGCCCGCACATGGCCGGCCACGGCTGGCGCATGCTGGTCGAGTGCCTGTCGGTCGGCCGCGCGATCTCGCTGCCGTCCAACGCCACCGGCGGCATGCGCGCTTCGGCGCTGGCCACCGGCGCGTACGCGCGCATGCGCAAGCAGTTCGGCCTGGCGGTCGCGCGTTTCGAGGGCGTCGAGGAAGCGCTGGCGCGCATCGGCGGCCTCACCTACGCCACTGCCGCGCTGTCGCGTGCCACCGCGGCGGCGGTCGACCGCGGCGAGAAGCCGGCGGTGCCGTCGGCGATCGCCAAGTACCACGCTACCGAGTGGGCGCGGCAGATCGCCGCCGACACCCTGGACGTGCACGGCGGCAAGGCGGTGCAACTGGGCCCGAAGAACTACGCCGGCCGCGGCTGGTCGGCGGTGCCGATCGCGATCACCGTGGAAGGCGCCAACATCATGACGCGCAGCCTGATGATCTTCGGTCAGGGCGCGATCCGCTGCCATCCGTACGTGCTGAAGGAAATGCAGGCGCTGTCGATCGCCGACCGCGGCGAGCAGCTGAAGACCTTCGACCGGCTGTTGTTCGGCCACCTCGGCTTCGGCATCTCCAACGCGGTGCGCAGCTTCGCGATGGGCGTGAGCGGCGCGCGCCTCGGCGAGGCCGCTGGCGATGCCTACACCCGCCGCTACTACCGCAAGCTCGGCCGCTACTCGGCCGCGCTGGCACTGTGCGCCGACGTGTTCATGGGCGTGCTCGGCGGCAAACTGAAGTTCAAGGAGAAACTCTCCGCACGCCTGGGCGACGTGCTGAGCTACCTGTACATCGCCAGCGCCATGCTCAAGCGCTACGAGGACACCGGCCGACCGGAGGCGGACCGGCCGTTACTGGCCTGGGGTTTCCACGAGTGCATGTGGCGGATCCAGAACGCGCTGGACGGCGCGATCCGCAACTTTCCGGTGCGTCCGGTGGCGTGGCTGCTGCGCGCGCTGGTGTTTCCGCTGGGCCGCCGCGAGGTGCCGCCGTCGGATCGCCTGGGCCGTCGCGTCGCCGCGCTGCTCACCGCGCCGAACGACGCGCTCGACCGCCTCACCGACTGGGTCTACACCACGCCCACGCCGAACAACACGATCGGCCGCATGAAGGCGCTGCTGCCGGACGTGATCGCCGCCGAGCCGGTCGACCGCAAGTTCGGCAAGGCGCTGAAGGCGGGCCAGTTCAAGGCGCACGATTACCTGGGCCAGCTCGCCGAGGCACAGCAGGCCGGGGTGATCTCCGAAGCCGAGGCCGACCTGCTCCGGCGCGTGCGCGAAGGCGTGTTCGAGTTCATCTCGGTGGATGACTTCGATACCGACGAACTGCGCGCGTTCAAGACGCGGGCGGACGCCGCGTAGATCGAATCGACCGACCGGCCCGCCTCGCGGGCCGGTGCTTTTCCGGAGGGTGGAAAGATGAGTGCCCCGGTGTTGTCGCTGTACCGCCGCATCACGCGCTGGCCGGCGGGCCACTGGCTCTTCTCGCGGCTGGTCTGCCTGAAGGCGCCGTACTTTGCCACCATCGCGCCACGCTTCGTGGCGCTGGTGCCGGGCCGCTGCGAGGTGCGCATCCGCGACCGTCGCCGCGTGCACAACCACCTCGGTACCGTGCATGCGATCGCGCTGTGCAACCTGGCCGAGCTGAGCGCCGGGGTGATGACCGACGCGACCGTCCCGGCGGACATGCGCTGGATTCCCAAGGGCATGAGCGTGGAATACCTGAAGAAGGCGGTCGGCACGCTGCATGGCGTCGCCACGCCCGAAACCTCGGCGCCCGTCGCGGCCGCCGCCCACGAGTGGCCGGTCAGGGTGGAGGTGACGGACCATGCCGGCGAGACGGTGTTCCGGGCACGCGTGCTGATGTGGGTGTCGCCGCGCAAGCGCGGCTGAGCGCATTGTCTGCGCGCGCTCAGCCCGCCAGCACGCAGCGGTTCTTGCCGCCGCGCTTGGCCTCGTACATGGCGTGGTCGGCCGCCTGCAGCAGCTGTTCGTCGACGTCGGCGTGCCCGTTCGGCCGGTACGGCGCGATGCCGATGCTGGCGCCGACGCGTACCTCGACCGGCTCGCCGTTGACGCGCAGGCTGTACGGCTCGCTCAGTGCGGCGCAGAGCTTTTCGCACAACTGCAGCGCCGTCCGCGAATCGTCGAGCTCTTCCAGCACCAGCGCGAACTCGTCGCCACCCAGCCGGGCCACCGTGTCGTTGCTGCGCAGGTGCGCCGACAGCCGCGCGGCGATCTCCTGCAGCAGGGCGTCGCCGGCGGCGTGGCCGTGGCTGTCGTTGACGCCCTTGAAGCCGTCGATGTCGATGCAGGCCAGTGCAAAGCGGACGTAGTGGCGGTTGGCACGCTGGATCGCGCCGTGCAGACGGTCGCGGAACAGGATCCGGTTCGGCAGGCCGGTCAGCGGGTCGTGGCTGGCCTGGTGGCGCACCATCGCCTCGATCAGCTTGCGTTCGGCGATCTCGCGGGTGAGCTCCTCGTTGCGCTCGGCCAGTTCGGCCATCGCCTCGCGCAACTTCATGCGCGCCGCGTACAGCTCCAGGAACACACGCACCTTCGACTGCAGGATCACGTCGTTGATCGGCTTGGCGATGTAGTCCACTGCGCCGGAGCGGTAGCCCTTGAGCCGGTTGATGTCGTCGACGTAGGCGGCGGTGACGAAGATGATCGGGGTGTCGCGCAGCTGCTCGGCTTCGCCGAGCAGCGCGGCCACCTCGAAGCCGTCCATGTCCGGCATGTTGACGTCGAGCAGGATCAGCGCGAACTCGTGGTCCAGGCACAGCGCCAGCGCCTCGTTGCCGCTGCGCGCCTCGAACAGCTCGGCGCCGCTGTGGGCAAGCAGTCGGCGCATGGCGACCAGGTTGGCGGCGGTGTCGTCGACGACCAGGATCTTCGGCAGCATCGTGTTTACCAGGCGGGCGGGCTCGGGCCTACCTTAACCTTTGCGGCCGGCGGCGGGTGTGAATGCCGCCGGACTCAGTGTCGCAGCCAGGCCAGCAGAGTGGTTGCCAGACGGTCGAGGTCGATCGGCTTGGACAGATAGTCGCTGGCGCCCATGGCCAGGCACTTCTCGCGATCGCCGTGCATTGCCTTGGCGGTCAGCGCGATGATCGGCAGGGCGCCGTAGCGCGGTTGCGCACGGATCGTGCGGATCAACTCGTAGCCGTCCATGCCCGGCATCATGATGTCGATCAGCAGCAGTTCCGGCACGGCCTCGTCGGCCAGCATGCGCAGCGCCTTGGCGCCGTCCTGCGCCAGGCTCACCTGCATGCCCCAGCCGCGCAGCACCCTGGACAGCGCGAACAGGTTGCGCATGTCGTCGTCGACCAGCAGCACGCGACGACCGGCCAGTTCGCCGCCGGCCGCCACCGGATGGCTGGTCGTGGTGCGGGGCAGGGCAGCCTGGCGGTCGGGCACGGCGCCCGGTTGCGCCAGGTCGGCCGGCGCGATCGCCGGCGGCGTCTGCGGCAACAGCACGGTGAAGCGGCTGCCGCGCCCCAGTTCACTGCGCGCGACCAGGTCGCCGCCCAGCATCCTCGCCATCCGCCGCGAAATGGCCAGGCCCAGGCCGGTGCCGCCGAACTGACGACTGGTGCCGGCGTCCACCTGCTCGAAGGCGTTGAAGATGCGCTCGAGCTTGTCGGCGGGAATGCCGATGCCGGTATCGCTGACCGTCAGTGCGAGCAGCGGCTGGCCGCGCAGCGGTCCGGGTACCTCGGTCTCGCCGTCCGGGCGGCCGATGTGCAAGTTCACCGCACCCTCGGCGGTGAACTTGAAGGCATTGCCGAGCAGGTTGTTGGCGATCTGTTCGAGCCGGGCGCCGTCGGTGCGCAGGGTCGCCGGCAGGTCGGGTTCGATCTCCAGAGCGAACCCCAGCGACTTCTGCGCGGCGACGTGGGCGAACGTGCGGCGCAGCCGCCGCCCCAGCTCGGCCAGCGGCAGTTCATCGATCACCAGCTCCATCTTGCCGGCTTCGATCTTGGACAGGTCGAGGATGTCGTTGATCAGGCGCAGCAGGCTGTTGCCGGCGTCGTGGATGACCCGCGCCGACTCGACCTGTTCGGCGTCCAGGTTGCCGCCGGCGTTGTCGGCCAGGTCGCGCGACAGGATCAGCAGGCTGTTCAGCGGCGTGCGCAATTCGTGCGACATGTTGGCGAGGAACTCGGATTTGTACTGGTTGGCCCGCGCCAGTTCGGCGGCCTTGTCGGCGGTTTCCTGCTGCAGGTCCTCCAGCACGTACTTCTGCCGGTTGAGGCTTTCAGTCATCTCGCGCAATTCCTCGTTCGATGCCTGCAGCTCGCCGGCCTGGATGCGCAGTTCCTCTTCGGAGGCGATCAGCCGCCGGGATTGTTCCTCCAGTTCCTCCGTCTTCGCCTGCAGCGCGTCGTTGTTGTCGCGCAGCACTTCCTTCTGCTGGCGCATCACCAGCTCGGACACGCGCAGCTCGTCGGCCTGTTCCTGCGTGCGCAGCAGCAGGTCTTCCACGCTGATCGTGCGGTTGAGGTTCTCCAGGCTCAGCGCCACCAGCGGCAGCAACTCGTCCAGCAGCTGCCGTGTCAGCGGGGGCGGCGGAGTGAAGCTGGCCAGTTCCAGCACGCCGATCAGGGTGTCGCGGTAGAGCACTGGCAGGATCGCCAGGTGGCCGGGCAGCGCCTCGCCGCTGCCGGAGTCGATGTGCAGGTAATGGGCCGGCACGTCGTCCAGGATGATCGGCTTGCGCTCGAGCGCGCATTGCCCGACCAGCCCCTCGCCAGGCAGGTACTGGTCGGCCGAACGGTTGTTCAGGCGCAGGCCGTAGCTGCCGATCAGGTCGAGCCGGTGGCGCGCATCGTCGTACGAGTAGAACAGGCACACGCCGGCCTTGCACAGCGGCGCCAGCGCACTGGTCAGCCACTGCGCGAACTCCTTGTGCGTGGTGGCCTGCAGCAGCAAGTGGGAGATGCCCGACACCTGTTCCTTGATCCAGCTCTGCGCTTCAGTCTCCATCGACATCCGCTTGAACACCTGCAGGGCGCGGGCGATCTCGCCGATCTCGTCGCGGCGGTCGAGCCGGCGGATCTCGAAATCGTGGTCGTGGTTCGCCAGCCGGGTCAGCTGGTCGGTCAGGCCGCGCAACGGGTGGGTGACCAGGCGCAAGGTCAGCCGGATGATCGCCAGGCCGAGCAGGATGGCGAGCAGGGCCGCCGCCACGTTGACCACGCGGGTGACGGCGATGGTCCGGTCCAGGCGCTGGTTGCGCATGGTCAGGAGCCGGTTCTCGTCGAGCGTCATCCGGTTGATGACGCCGTTGATTTCCTTCACGCTGATGCTGCGGTGTTTCAGGTAATCGGACTGGATGTGCAGCCGCTGCAGTGCAGCCTGCGCCGGGTCGGTCGTGCCCGGGCCGGCCAGGGCGCCGATCACCTCGCTGCGGAACTCGCGCTGCCACAGCGCCGCCATCTCCTCGACCTTGTCGATGCGCGACAGCTGCAGCGGGCTGTCCGACATCAGTTCGCGCAGTCGGGTCAGATGGGTGTGCAGCTCCCGGTTGGCACTCTCGAAGGCGTCGCGCTGCGCGGCATCCTGGGTCAGCAGGTAGCCGCGGGCGGCGACCTGGCTGGCCTGGACCGTCTGCAGGACGTGGTCCAGCTGCAGCAGCACCTGGTAGGTGTGCATCGACCCGTCACGGTCACTCTCCTGCTGGCGCAGCGAGTGCAGGCTGATCGCGCTGGCCAGCAGGAACAGCCCCAGCAGCAGGCCGATGGCCAGCACGATCTTGTGCTGCAGCGGCCGGTCGGCCAGCCAGGTATTGGGCGAGCGCGTCGTAGGCATGCACAGATCATCGCAGCTTGCACTGCCCGTCGCATGTCCTGGGCGGCCGTCGGCTCAGCGGCGGCGCCAGGCCGGCCGCACGATCGAGCCGCGTCGCCGCGCCACGAGCAGCAGGCCGATCGTGCACAAGCTGCACAGGGCCAGCGCGACTACCGATGCCTCCGCGCCGAACACGCCGCCGCTGAGCCAGTCCGGGCCACTGCGGGTGGACACCAGCCAGCCGTTGGCCGGAGTGCCGGACACCGGGATGCCGTAGATCGTGCCCTGGGCGAAGTTCCACGCCGCGTGCAGGCCCATGCAGAGCGGCAGCGAACGGGTCAGGTGGTAGATCATGCCGAACAGCAGGCCGGCCTCGATCGCGATGGCGGCCGAACTCCACAGCGTGGCGCCGGGGTTGCCGATGTGCGCCGCGCCGAAGAACAGCGCCGAGATCGCCAGCGCCCACCAGCTGCCCAGGCCTTCCTCGACGATGCGGAACAGCACGCCACGGCAGATGATCTCCTCGCCGATGCCGGCGCCCAGCCCCACCATCAGCAGGGCCGGGACCCATGGCACATCCGGGTTGGTGCCGGTGACGTGATAGCTGCCAAGCAGGTACAGCGCGCCGACCACCGCACTGAACAGCAGCAGGCCGGCGAGCGTGCCGAGGGCTCCGTCCGGCAGCAGCCGGCGCGGTGCCAGTTCCGTGACCGCGCGGCGTTCGACCAGCCGCACCAGCAGCAGATAGGCAAGCAGCGCCGGCAGCGCGCGCATCAGGAGTTGTGCCAGGCCGTGAATGGTGGCCGGGGCATCCTTGCCGAGCCAGCCCAGCGCATGCATCAGCTTGCCCGTGGCGAAGCTTAGCGCCAAGAACATCAGCATGAAGATCACGATCCGCGCCAGCGGCGAGAACAGCAGCCAGCGCTTCCAGCGTGGCGCCGCGGGCGGCGTGGTGAAGGCGATGGTCTGGTCGTGCATGCTCGGGCCCCTGGCAAAGACCCGCACGTTAGCAGCGGCGTCGCGCGGCGGCTATAGCTCCACCGCCACGGCATGCTCGCGGGTATTGGCGAAGCGCACCTGCGGCCAGCGCTCCTGCACCAGCTGCAGGTTGACCCGCGTCGGCGCGATGTAGACCAGCTCGCCGGCGCCGTCGATGGCCAGGTGCATCGCATTCTTCTCGCGGAACTCGGCCAGCTTCTTCTCGTCGTCGCAATGCACCCAGCGCGCGGTGCTTACCGTCACCGGCTCGAAGCTGGCGTCGACGTTGTACTCGTCCTTCAGGCGGTAGGCGACCACCTCGAACTGCAGCACGCCGACCGCGCCCAGGATCAGATCGTTCGACATCAGCGGGCGGAAGAACTGGGTGGCGCCTTCCTCGCTCAACTGCGCCAGACCCTTCTGCAGTGCCTTCATCTTCAACGGATCGCGCAGCCGCGCGCGGCGGAACAGCTCCGGCGCGAAGTTCGGGATGCCAGTGAACGTGACCAGTTCGCCCTCGGTGAAGGTGTCGCCGATGGTAATGGTGCCGTGGTTGTGCAGGCCGATCACGTCGCCCGGGTAAGCCGTCTCGACGATCTCGCGGTCGCTGGCCATGAAGGTCAGCGCGTTGGCAATACGCACTTCCTTGTTGGTGCGCGTCTGGATCATCTTCATGCCGGCGCTGTAGGTGCCCGAGCACACGCGCATGAACGCCACGCGGTCGCGGTGCGCCGGGTCCATGTTCGCCTGGATCTTGAACACGAAGCCGGACAACTTCTCCTCTTCCGGCTGGATCTCGCGCGTGGTGGTGGCGCGCGGGCGCGGGCTGGGCGCGTGCTCGACGAAGAAATCCAGCAGCAGCTGCACGCCGAAGTTGTTCACCGCCGAGCCGAAGAACACCGGCGTCTGCCGGCCGGCCAGGTATTCGTCGAGGTCGAACGAGGGTGCGGCGCCCTGCACCAGCTCCAGTTCCTCGCGCAGCTCGCGCATCGCCTCTGCGCCGATCTTTTCGGCCAGGCCGGGCGCATCGAGGCCCTGGAAGATGGTCGAGTCCTGCCGCGTGAAGTTCTTGCCCTGCTCGAAGATGTGCACCTCGTCCAGCGCCAGGTGGTAGACGCCCTTCAGCCGCTTGCCCATGCCGATCGGCCAGGTCAGCGGCGCGCAGGCGATGCCCAGCACCGACTCCACCTCGTCCAGCAACTCGATCGGCGAGCGGCCCTCGCGGTCGAGCTTGTTGATGAAGGTCATGATCGGCGTGTCGCGCAGCCGGCACACTTCCATCAGCTTGATCGTGCGCTCTTCGACACCCTTGGCGCAGTCGATCACCATCAGCGCCGAGTCCACCGCGGTCAGCACGCGGTAGGTGTCCTCGGAGAAGTCGGCGTGGCCCGGCGTGTCGAGCAGGTTGACGATCTTGCCCTCGTACGGGAACTGCATCACCGACGAGGTCACCGAAATCCCGCGCTCCTTCTCCAGCGCCATCCAGTCCGAGGTGGCGCTGCGCGACGTCTTGCGACTCTTCACCGAGCCGGCCATCTGGATCGCACCGCCGAACAGCAGCAGCTTCTCGGTCAGCGTGGTCTTGCCCGCGTCAGGGTGGCTGATGATGGCGAAGGTGCGGCGGCGGCGGGTTTCTTGGAGATGGGTGGGCATGGGGTGCGGGTCGGCGGGAGCGCGAGCCGGTAATTGTAGCGTGGATCGGGCGATAGCCTCCTACTGGGGGCCTCGATGTTCGCGTATAGCCAAGAGCAGTCAGGAGCAGGCGATTGAAGGCTTGCGACAGAGAGAGGCGTGCTAAATCCCTTGGATATTGGGCATTCCTTCACTCGCGGATCCCATCAAGTCGTTGAGCGTTCGGCCATTGGCCAAGGGAAGACGCATAGCGGGCCCGAGCATCGCCCCGAATGCATGCTTCTCTCCCGAGAAGCTGCGGCTGACGATGCCTCTCACCACAGTCCCATCCCCTCCAAAAATGGGGGCGTCGCTCATTTTTCCCGGTACCTTTGCTCTGTAATCAAAGCAGGGCCCGGGTGTAGGTACTTCCTTTCGGAGATGGTTCTCTGGATAGGACTGCACAGCCGGTCCCACAGACACGAAGATTTCTCTCTGAAGAGATGGTGTGGTCAGACTGCCGTCTTGAGCGATTTGAATCGGGAAATCCTGCATTTCCGCATATCCAATTGTGTATGTCATCTCCCCCTCACCGAAAGGACGCAGAGAAAGATTCAGCGGCTGATGCGCCAACCCTCTCGGCAGCTCAGCTACCTTGCAGACTGCAATGTCTGTGAACATTTCGAACCGCTCGGGTTCGTGAATTAGGGGGCTTTGCTGCCACCGTCCTCAATGTCGGGCGCTTTCAAACGGTAGAAACAGAGACTCGGTAATGCCTTGGGCAGGATTGATTGGAACAAGTAGAAAATAAAGGGGCCAAGGTCATTTAAATCGTCGACCTCACGCCGCCCGAATCACGAATTCGCTGGCAGTGGCGACGGGCTGCACGTTGCGCAGCGTGCGGCGCATCTCGACCAGGCCGTAGCGTTCCATCGTCTTGAGCGTACGCGAAAGATTGCTGGGCGCGCGTCCGGTGAGCTCCGCGAGCTGACTCAGTGATTCGGGCTTCCGTTCCCTGATGACGCGCAGCAACGCGCGATTGTCGTCGGACAGTACTTCGGCCAGCGAGCGCATGGAGGTGAACCAGATCTTCGGCTCGTTGGGGCGTGGCTGATGGTCGCCGCGCGCAATGGCCAGCGCGCGGGCGCGGATGGCTTGTTGGGAGGCGATGCCGATGACCAGCTTTTTCATGACTTCGTTTCCTCGAGTACGCGATCGACTTCGTTGAAGAAGTCCTCCAGCAATTGCTGCGGGCTGGTGAATTCGTACGGCACACCCTTGTCGCTGGCGTGACGATGTCGATGGTCGTAGGCCAGGCGACGACCTGCATGACGCTTGCGCCTCGGTGGCTTGACGGCATGCGCGTTGTCGAAACCGAGTAACCGCGTGCCGTAGCGATCATGCAATGTCAGCGCGTAGCGTATGCCGTGCGGCACATGCTCGTTCGCCTCGATACGCCATGCCTCGATCTTGATCCAGCAACCGTTACCCTGGTCGTAGATCTCGCCGTTGAGCAACAGCAGCGTTTCCAGTCCCACGTCTTCCTTTGACATGACTATATATCATCCGATGATAACTTGAATGAATCCCGCCAGGGTTCGTGGCGGCTGGTCACATGCCGCACCATGAGAACGGAGTCAGGTTTGGCCGTTCCGACATTTGTCCAAGATCGGGAGCCGGCATTACGCCGGCTCTGCCTGTTACATCACTTCGCCAGCTGCATCAGCACCCGATGCCAGAACTCCAGCCCGGCTTCGACCTCCGAAGCCGGCAGCCTCTCGTTGAGGCCGTGGGCGAAGGTGTCGTCGGGCTTGGTGAAGGCGGCATCGATGCCGTAGCTGGGCACGCCGGCGGCGCGGAAGTGCTTGCTGTCGGTGGCGCCGGCGGACATGCTCGGCACCACGTCCACGCCCGGGAAACGCTGGTGCACGGCGGCGGTGACGGCGGCGATCACGTCCGGGCGCAGCGGGGAGGCGGCGTTGGGCACTGGCGAGGTGGACACCCGGGTCACGCTGGCGGACTTGTCGTCAATCACCTTGACCAGGGTGTCGCGCACGCTGTCGACCGAGGTGCCTGGGAAGATCCGGCAGTTGATGTTGACGCTGGCGCTCTGCGGCAGCGCGTTGACCGCGTGGCCGCCGTTGAGCATGGTCGCCACGCAGGTGGTGCGGATCTGGCCGACATAGGCGGGGTCGGCGGAGATGGTGGCCGCGGCGGCAGCATCGTCGGGATGGGTGGCGAAGCGGGTCATCGCCGCGCCCAATGGGCCGGGGGTGTGGGCGCCGAGGGCGCGCAGCGAGGCGAGCGTGATCTCGTTGCTCTCCGGCGGAAACTGGTGGGCGGCGACGCGGTCGATGATGCGCGCCAGCCGATAGATCGCATTGTCCGCGTTGGGCTCGCTGGAGTGCCCGCCGGGCGAGGTCAGGGCGATCTGGAAGTCCGCATAGGTCTTCTCGGCGGCCTGGATCTGGTACAGCAAGGGCTTGCCGGTGGCGGGGTCGAGGGTGCCGCCGCCGGCGTCGGCGTTGAGCAGGAATTCGGCGTCGTGATAGCGCTTCGCCAACTCGATGGTGGAAGCCATGGCGGTCTCTTCGTCGCCGGACAGCAGCAGGATCAGGTCGTGGCGCGGCTTGAAGCCTTCGCGCTTGAAGCGGATCAGCGTCTCGACCAGCACCACCGCCGCGGCTTTCATGTCCGCCACGCCACGGCCGTAGAGGTAGCCGTTTTCCTCGACCAGGGTGAACGGGTCGCGGGTCCAGTCCTCGCGCTTCGCCGCCACCACGTCCATGTGCCCGGACAGCAGGATCGGCTTGCCTTCACCGGTGCCGCGGTAGCGCGCCACCAGCGCGGCGGTGTCGTCCACCGGAATGATTTCGACGTCGCCGTCGGCAAAGCCGGCGGCCTTGAGCTTGCCGGCCAGGTACGCGGCCAGTATCGGCACCTGGCGTTCGCCATCGACCGTGCGGATGCTGACGGCATGTTTCAGCATGGCCATGGTCTCGGGCAGTGTCCCGGTGGCGGTGTCGGCGCGGGCCAGCCCGATGCCGGTGCAGAAGACCAGGGAGGCCGCCGCGGCGGAACCAAGCGCTCGTGATGCTCTCATTCGGGATCCCCTTGCATGCCTTGAACGAAGCCCGAGTATGCGCGACGGCTCGCGTGCCTGCCATGCCGGGTTGGTTGCGCCACTGTGCTAACCTTGCCGCCGCGCTGGCGGCTGTGCCGGCAGTGCATCACCCCTTGGGGAGTAGCCTGCCTCGTTGCGACGAGGCGTCTTCGTCAACATGCTCGGCGTCCATCCGCCGTGGCGAAGACACCGATCCTGGTTGGCGAGACCAACGGCAGACGGCGCCACGACGGTCGGGCGCGCCGTCGTGCCGTTGCGCCTTGCCCGACCGACCTGGCCACCCATGAATCCCATCTCCATCCTGCTGCTCGGCTTCGCCATGTCCACCGACGCGTTCGCCGCGGCGATCGGCAAGGGCGCGGCGATGACCAAACCCCGACTCGGCCAGGCCATGCGCGCCGGCCTGATCTTCGGCGTGATCGAGGCGATCACGCCGGTGGTCGGCTGGCTGCTGGGCAAGGGCGCGGCGCGCTACATCGAGGCCTGGGATCACTGGATCGCGTTCGGCCTGCTGCTGGTACTGGGCCTGCTCATGATCCGCAACGCCTTGACGCCGGAAGCGGACGAGCCGGTCGACGAGGCGAAGCAGCACGGCCTCGTCGGCCTCGCCATTACCGGCCTGTCCACCAGCATCGACGCGCTGGCGGTGGGCGTGGGGCTGGCCTTCGTCGACACGCCGATCGCGGTGGTGGCGCTGGTGATCGGCCTGTGCACCTTCGGCATGGTCACGCTGGGCATCATGCTCGGCCACGTGCTGAGCGCGATGGTCGGCCGGCGCGCGGAGATCATCGGCGGCCTCATCCTGATCGGGGTGGGCACGGTGATCCTGTACGAGCATCTTTCCGCCTGACGGGCGCCCATGAAAAACCCGGGGATCGCTCCCCGGGTTCCATGGGCTTGCCGCGTGGCTGGGCGGCCTACAGCTTGTAGTTCACCCCGAGCATCACGGTGCGACCCCAGGTGTCGTACTCCAGCGGGCGCGTCACCTGCACGCCGTTGGGCAGGCCGGAGATCTGCACGCTCTTGTCCGCCGTGTTGCTGAGGTTGCTGACCTGCAGCAGCAGCGACAAGCCGTTCAGGCTGCCCTCGGAGAAGGCGTAGCCGAGCTGGAAGTCGGTCTGCCGGTTGGCCAGGATCTTGGTGTAGCCGAGCTGGTCGAACAGCGCCACTGCCTCGCCAGTGAAGGACGAGCGGTAGCGTTCGGCCACGCGCACCGACCAGCCGTACTTCTCGTAGTACAGCGCGAGGTTGGCGACCTTGCGCGACAGTCCGGGCAGCGTGGCCGGGCCGCCGGGGATCGACGAGATCGAGTTCTTCGGAATGTTGCTGTTGGTCAGCGAGAAGTTGGCCTGCACGCCGAAGCCGTCCAGCGCATCGGCTAGCAACCCGCCTTCCAGCGCACCGGACAGCTCCAGGCCCTGCATCTTGCCGCCGGTGCCGTTTGCCGGCCGGGTGAACGAGCCGATGTTGCTGCTCGGGGTGAGCGTGGGGTCGTTGTTGGTGTAGTGCGAGAAGTCGTAATCCAGCGTGGTCTGGTTGTAGATGTAGTTCAGCAGGTTCTTGTTGAACGCCGCGGCGGCGAAGTAGCTGGACTTGCCGAAATAGAACTCGTACGAGAGGTCGGTACCCACTGCCACGTACGGCTTCAGCTTCGGGTTGCCGCCGCTGCCGGACCACAGCACCTGGCCGGCGGCGGGGCCGTCCTGCACCTTCGACAGGCCGGCCGAGGTGGCCACCTTCTCGTCGTCTATGCGCCCGCGCGCCATGGTCTTGGCGAAGCCGAAGCGCAGGTACTGGCGGTCGGCGAGGTGCGCCACCAGGTTCAGGCTGGGCAGCACGTTGTTGTACTTCGCGCCGTCGCTGATGCGCCCGACCAGGGTGTCGCCGTTGGTCTGCAGCGCGGTGGAGGACTGGTCGGTGCGCACGAACTGCACGCCCACGTTGCCGGTCAGCGGCACGTTGCCTAGCGTGGTCTCGATGTTGAACTTGGCGTAGGCCACCGGGACCTTCTCTTCCACCGTGTAGTTGCGGCTCCAGTCGCCCTGGCCGTTGCGCTCGGTCAGGTAGAACTGGTTGGCCAGCGCGGCCAGCACGTCGTAGCTGAGTGCGCCCGGGATGCCGCCGTAGCCAAGCGTGGTCGGCGCCCACAGGAAGCCGGGGTTCACCGGCGCGCTGAAGTGGTTGTCGTAGGTGCCCTGGGTGGAGCCGTTGCCGTTGAGCCACGCGAACTGCACGTCGGCCTGCTTGGTCTTGGTGCGGTCGGAGTAGTTCACGCCCAGGTTCATGCTGCTGAAGATCCAGCCCAGCGGATGGCTCACTTCCAGGCGCACCGCCTTGATGGTGTCCTTCTGGGTGTCGAACTCCTGGCGGCCGTTGTAGCCGTAGCCGTCCGGGTCGGTGAACACCACCAGCGACGGGTCAGCCAGGTTCACCGCCGGCGAGAAGTCCGGGTAGCCGTTGCCGAGCGGGGTGCGGAA
Organism: Rhodanobacter sp. KK11; assembly: GCF_033345435.1. Classification (NCBI taxonomy): domain Bacteria; kingdom Pseudomonadati; phylum Pseudomonadota; class Gammaproteobacteria; order Lysobacterales; family Rhodanobacteraceae; genus Rhodanobacter; species Rhodanobacter sp. KK11. The sequence goes on along the minus strand of NZ_JAWPMI010000005.1, from coordinate 140,005 downwards.
GTCGACGCTGGTGAACGCGCCGCCGGCCAGGCCGGTAAACAGGTAGGCATCGTGCAGTTTCTTTTTCGCGCTGGAATAGGACAGGTCGGCGGTGGCGGTCCAGCCGTTGTCGAAGTCGTACTGGTTGTTCCAGCCGGCGGAGAACAGCTTGTCGTGTTCCTTGGTGTACTGGTTCTGCAGGATCGGCGCGATGCCGTCGATGGTGCCGGAGGTGACGATCGGGTAGGGCTGCGCCGGCGTGACGCCCACGTTGGAGTAGCTGACGTTGTCCCACGGGCTGCTCGACCACTGTGCGCCGTTGGTGAACTTCTTCTCGCCGAAGATGGAGTGGTACAGGTCGAGCGTGGAGTGGTAGTGGTCGCCTGGCGCCCACTCCAGCACCGTCATCAGGCCGCTGCGCTTCTGGTTCAGCGACTGCGCGCGCAGCTGCATGCCTTCCTGCGAGATCACGCCGTCGGGCAGGCCCGGCGTATGCGGGCCGCCCCAGTTGTCCTCGGCGCTGCCCGGGCCGTTGTTCATGCTCCACCACCAGGCCTGGTACTGCTTTTCCTGAATCGGCGAGTCGAGGTGGGCGAAGCCCACCGCCACGCCCAGGGTGTGGTCGAAGAACTGGTCGATGTAGGAGATGCTGGCGCGGTGGCCCATGTCGCCGACGCCGCTGCCAGGGTTGAGCTTGCCGTTGGTGGTGTGCTCGCCGCGCAGGTTGACCGCGAAGGCGCGGTCGGGCAGGTCCAGTGGATGGATGGTGTGCAGGTCGACGGTGCCGGACAGGCCCTGGCCGATCAGGCTGGCGTCGGGCGTCTTGTAGATCGCCACGCCGCTGATCAGCTCGGACGGGTACTGGTCGTATTCGACGCCGCGGTTCTCGCCGATGGTGGCCTGCTCGCGCCCGTTCAATGTGGTGCCGGCAAAACCGGGGTCCAGGCCGCGGATCGAGATCATGTTGGCGCGGCCGTTCAGGCGCTGCGTGGCCAGGCCCGGCACGCGCGACAGGCTTTCGGCGATGCTGGCGTCAGGCAGCTTGCCGATGTCCTCGGCCGAGATCGCCTCGATGATGTTGTCCGAGTTCTGCTTGGCCTTCAGCGAGTTCTCGATGCTGGCGCGGATGCCGGTGACGATGACGGCGTCGAGGTTGCTCACCGTACCCTCGGATTTTTTGTTCTTCTTGTCGCTGGTCCTGGCGTTCGGGCTGGCTGGCGTGGCCTGGCTGTCGGTCGGTTGCGGCGTCGGCGGCGTCTGCTGGGCCGGGCTCGGGTTGGCCAGCGCCAGACCAAGCAGCGCGACGGCACAGGAGGCGGCCAGCGGCCGCGGACGGAAACGCACGGACGGCGCAAGCAATGCCTGCGACATGCGGAAAGAGCTCATGGAAATCCCCTATCGAAAGACAGGCGAGTGCCCCACCCGGCACCCGGGTGCCTGCGAGGGCGGCCCGGCAGGCCGGCTTATGCTACTGCCGGGCCGGGCCGTGGTGCACAGCCCCGTTTCTTCTGCATACATGTGCGGAGGAGTAGGCAACGACCGTTGCGGTGCAGCATCGCGGCTCTCGCTATTTCGCTTCCTTCTCCATCAGCTTCTCCACCATGCCGGCCGGCACGTCCTGGTAGTGGTCGAACTCCATGCTGAAGGTGCCGCGGCCGCGGGTGGCCGAGCGCAGGAAGTTGATGTAGCCGAACATCTCGGCCAGCGGCACGAAGCCCTGCACGAAGGCGGAGCTGCCTTTCTGGCCCTGGTCGCTGACCGTGCCGCGGCGGCGGTTGATGTCGCCGATGACGTCGCCCAGGTAGTCCGCTTCCATCACCACTTCGAGCCGCATGATCGGCTCCAGCAGCTTCGGTTTGGAGAGTTTCTGCGCCTCGCGGAAGCACTGCCGGGCGGCGATCTCGAAGGCCAGCGCGGAGGAGTCCACGTCGTGGTACTTGCCGTCGATCAGGCGTGCAGTGAAGTCGACCACCTCGTAGCCGGCGACCTGGCCTTCCTGCGCCTCGACCTTCACCGCATGCTCCACCGCCGGGATGTATTCGCGCGGCACGCGGCCGCCGACCACCTCGTCGGAGAACACCACGCCCGAGCCCGCTGCGCCCGGCTCGAAGATCATCGTCACCTCGGCGAACTGGCCGGAGCCGCCGGTCTGCTTCTTGTGCGTGTAGGTGTGCTCGACGGTCTTGCCGAACGCCTCGCGGAAGCTGACCTTCGGTTTGCCCATGTTCGCTTCCACGCCCAGCTCGGTGCGCATGCGGTCGATGGTCACCTCCAGGTGCAGCTCGCCCATGCCCTTGAGCACGGTCTGGCCGGTTTCCTGGTCCACCTCCAGTTGCAGCGACGGGTCGGCCTTGACCATCTTGTAGAGCGCGCCGGAAAGTTTGTCGACGTCGTTGCGGTTCTTCGGCTCCACCGACACGCTGATCACCGGGTCGGGGAAGCGCATGCGCTCGAGCAGCGCCGGGTGCGCCGGGTCGGCCAGCGAATCGCCGGTCTCGGTGTCCTTCATCGAGACGAACGCGCAGATGTCGCCGGCGCGCACTTCCTCGATCTCTTTCGTGTCGTCGGCCTGCACCTCGACGATGCGGCCGATGCGCTCCTTGCGGCCACGGGTGACGTTGAGCAGGGTGTCGCCCTTCCGGATCACGCCGGAGTAGATGCGGCAGAAGGTGAGCGTGCCGAACTGGTCGTTGATCACCTTGAACGCCAGCGCGCGCGCCGGCGCGTCGTCGGTCACCGCCTGCTCGCCGACGACGTTGCCGTCCTCGTCGACCAGCGCGATGCCGCCGTTCTCGCCCGGGTAGGGCAGGTAGTCGACCACGGCGTCGAGCAACTGCCGCACGCCCTTGTTCTTGTACGACGAGCCGCACAGCACCGGCACCAGCGCGCCGGTGACGGTGCCCAGGCGGATGCAACGCTTGAGCACGGCCGGGTCGAACTCGCCGGTGTTCAGCAGCCGCTCGAAGGCGTCGTCGTCCAGCGCCAGCGCGGTTTCCAGCAGATCCTGGCGCAGTTTCGGCAGGTTGGCGATCCACTCGTTGTCGGCGTTCGAGGCGAAGTGCAGACGCTGCGCGAGCTGTTCCAGCGGCACGCTTTCCCACACGGCGTCCTTGTCGTCGGAGGCCCAGACATAGCCCATGCCGGCGACCAGGTCGGCCATGCCGACGAATTCGTCGCTGCTGCCCAGCGGCACCTGGCACAGCAGCGCGTGGGCGCCCAGCCGTTCGCGGATGCCCTGCACGCAGTGCGCGAAGTTCGCGCCGATGCGGTCCATCTTGTTGACGTAGCACAGCCGGGGCACGTGGTACTGGTCGGCCAGGCGCCAGTTGGTCTCGGTCTGCGGCTCCACCCCGGCGACGCCATCGAACACCACCACGGCGCCGTCCAGCACGCGCAGCGAACGGTTCACCTCGATGGTGAAGTCGACGTGTCCGGGGGTGTCGATCACGTTGATCTGGTGGCCCTTCCATTCGGCAGTGACCGCCGCCGATTGGATGGTGATGCCGCGCTTGCGCTCCTGCTCCATGTAGTCGGTGGTGGTGGAGCCCTTGCCGTCCTTGGTGTCGTGCGTGTCGACGATCTGGTGCTTCCGGCCCGTGTAGTACAGCACGCGCTCGGTCGTCGTCGTCTTGCCGGCGTCGATGTGCGCGATGATGCCGATGTTGCGGTACAGGGTCAGGGCTTTCTTGCGGGCCACGGGCGGGACTCCGGAGAGGGCTGCGCCAAGGCAGCGGGGATGCCGATCAGATGCTCTCTTGCACGGGATTTTTCAATGTGCGGGTGGCGCGAACAGCAGATCCTCGTGGAACGCGCCGTACGGTTCGGTCGGGTGCGCGATCTGGATTTCCAGGATCCACAGTCCGCTCGATGGCGATGCCTGCAGGTCGCCGAGATCGCCGCCCTGGTGGATCGCGTGCGGGAAGTCGCCGACGCGGTGGCCCTTGATCGCATGGTTGAGCCGCCAGCCCATCGCCTCGGCGCGCTCGCCGGCGAACGCGTACAGCGCCTGGCCGCTCAGCCCTTGCGAGCGCCATGCCGCGGCCACTTCGCCGAACAGCGTGCGCGCCGCGTCCGCGCAGGCCTGCCGCTCGGGCGCGTGGCCGACCACGAAGGTGTCGCCCACGTCGCCCTCATGGCCGTCGAACACCAGGCCGAGATCGATGAAGTAGCTGTCGTTCTCGCCCAGCCGCACGTCCGGATCGGAGCGTTGCCGGTACGTCCTGGTGGTATTCGCGCCGATGCGGATCAGCACCGGATGCCACAGCCGCTCGCAGCCCAGCTCGCGGAACACTTCATGCGCGACGATTTTCGCCTCGTCCTCGCCGATGCCCGGATGCATGCGCGCGCGGATGCCGTGCAGCGCGGCCCAGCTGCGCTCGCGGGCGCGCTGCATCAGGGCGGCATCGAAAGCCGCTCCGACCGCTTCGCGCGAAGGGCTGCCCATGGCGGCGGGCACGCTCAGGCGAGGTGGATGAGCACGATGGCGACCGCCGCCGGCAAGGCCTGGTACAGCAGGATCTTCCGGCTCGCGGTCAGCCCGCCGAACACGCCGGCAAGCAGCACGCAGGCGAGGAAGAACAGCTTGACGCTGAAGCCGGCGCCGCCGTTGCCGAGCAGCAGCCCCCACACCAGGCCGGCGACGAGGAAGCCGTTGTACAGGCCCTGGTTCGCGGCCAGCGCCTTCGACTGCTCGGCGAACTCCGCCGAGGTACCGAACGCCTTGCGGCCGGAGGGCCGCGTCCACAGGAACATCTCCAGGATCAGGAACCAGACGTGAAGCAGCGCGATCAGACCGATCACGATATTGGCGGCGACGGACATGCGAACTCCGGTGTGGTCGAGGCACTTGTCAGCGTAGCGCAGGTCAAGCCGCCTTGAACGTCACCACCAGCACGTCACGGTGCGACGGCTGTTGCGGGTCGAGCGGCGTGACCGGGGTGACGCCGTGGAATACCCGATGGTCGTCGACCAGTGCCGCGTCGAACGCGCGGGTAAGAGTGAAGCTGCCCAGCTCGTGGCCGTCCGGGGCGTGGATGGTGGTGGTGCCGCGCTCGATGTTCTCGCGGTCGATCAGCAGCACCAGCACGTAGTCCACGCCGTCGCGGTGCACGCCTTCGGGGGTGGGCTCGCCGGCCTCGCCCGCGCGCGCCTCGATGCGGAACTGGTGCACCTCGACATGCCAGCGGCGCACGGCCGGGGCCAGCGCGCCGAAGCAGTCGTGGCAGAAACCGAGGATGCGGCGCAGGCTGGCGCCGTCGCCGATCGCCGGCAGCACCGGCTCGAACCAGCGCTGGATGTCGCCCTGCAGCGGGTTGTACCTGAGGCTCTGGAAGTGCGGCTGGTGCGGCTCGCGGCGGATGCCGGCGGTGTCGGCGGAGAACGTGGCATGCCGGCGGCGCCGGTGGCGGCCGCTGGCGGCGAGATAGGTGTCCGCTGCCAGGTCGTTCCAGCTGGCGACGAAGGCGGGCCAGTCGCCCAGCGTCGTGGCGTCCAGCAGGCGGCGCATGGTCTCGGCGGTGACGAAGGCAAAGCCGTCGCGCTGCAGCTGGGCGTGCAGGGCGGGCGTGTCGGGGAGAGGGGGCATCCGGCTACGTTAGCAGGACGCGCCTGAAGCGGCGATGGCTGGCAGGGCGGACGGTGCCGTCCTGCGCGGGGGCGCGCGGCAGCCATCCCGGTGCCGGTGTGCCTTTTCCGTGCAGGGGGCGGGCTGCACGGCCTGGTCCGGCGACGTGTGGCGGTGTCGGCGAGCACGCTGATGACGGTGTGGCCGGGGCGACGGCACGGACGAGCCGTCGACGCGATCGCCGCAGCGCCCGATATCCCCGGCCACGGGCTCCTGCCCGTTGGCGCGAGGCGTCTTGTACGGTTGATCATATGTACGTCTAGACGTTTAGACGTCTATTGACAAAGCCTTCGGCGAGGCTTCACTATCCGCCCACTCATCGAGACCGGCTGAGGGACAGGCCCTTTGAAGCCGGGGCAACCTGCGGAGCGTTTCCGCCACGGTGCCAACTCCTGCGGGGATGCCACGGCATCCGCCGGAAGATGGGCGTCATCCGGCTTGCGGCGCTTTACGGCCGACAGCGGGACTGGCGACCTCTCCGGCCCGTCGCAGGGCGATGTCGACCGGAGAGAGATCCATGACGCTGCAGCCCGAAACCCGCTCCATCGAGCCCCGCCCGTCCGGGACCGGCGCCGCGCCCGCGTCGGCGTACGCCACGCCGTTTGCCGCCCAGCGCGGCACGCGCCGGCTGCGGCTCGATCCGAAGTACGGCAGCGGCCCGCGCCAGGTGGACGTGGATTACCTGTGGTGCGGCGCGCCGGGCGCGCCCACCGTGATCGTGCAGGGCGGCATCTCGGCCGACCGCGACGTCACTGCGGCGGGCCACGATGACCGACCCGGCTGGTGGCAGGCGCTGGTTGCCCACGGCGCGGCGGTGGACCTTGAACGCTGGCGCGTGCTGTCGATCGACTGGCTCGCGCCGGACCGGCTCGGCGCCGGCTCGGTCTCCAGCGAGGACCAGGCCGACGCGCTGGCCGCGCTGCTCGGCGAACTGGGTATCGCGCAGGCGCATGCCTTCGTCGGTTCCTCCTACGGCGCGATGGTGGGGCTGGCGTTCGCCGCGCGCTATCCGCGCGCCGTCGGGCGCCTGCTGCTGCTGGCCGGCGCGCACCGGCCGCACCCGCTCAGCACCGCCCAGCGCAGCGTGCAGCGCGGCATCGTGCGGCTGGGCCAGGCCAGTGGCCGGGTGGACGAAGCGCTGGCGCTGTCGCGTCAGCTGGCGGTCACCACCTACCGCGGCAGCGCCGAGTTCGGCCGGCGCTTCGCCGGCGGCCCGGAGTGGCGCGAGGATCGCTTCCATTTCCCGGTCGAGGATTACCTGGCGCACCAGGGCCGCCGCTTCGTCGAGCGCTTCGACGCGAACCGCTTCCTCGCGCTGTCCGAGTCGATCGACCTGCACGACGTGCAGCCCGAGCGGATTCCCGTCCCGGCCACGCTGATCGGCTTTCCCTCCGACCGGCTGGTGCCGCTGGCCGACCTGTGCGAACTGCAGCGCCGCCTGCATGGCCCGGCCACGCTGGAAGTGGTCGAGTCGCCCTACGGTCACGACGCCTTCCTGAAGGAACCCGAACAACTCGCCCCCCTGCTGCGCGAAGCGCTCGCTTAGGAACGGGCGTTCCGGTTTCGTAGGGCGGGCACCGCCCGCCGCTCTTGGGGCTGTGATGTGTCGTCGAAGAGCCGGCGGGCAGTGCCCGCCCTACACAAGAGCCTGCATTCACAGACTGACGAAAGACCTGGAGATTGAGATGACCGAACCCGCCCCCTGTACCCGCGCCGTGCGCGCCGGGATCGAGAGCGACACCCAGCACGGCGCCGTGGTGCCCGCGCTGCACCTGTCGACCAGCTACAGCTTCGCGGGCTTCGGCCGCAAGCGCGCGTACGACTACTCGCGCAGCGGCAACCCGACCCGCGACCTGCTCGGCGGCGCGCTGGCGGAGCTGGAGCAGGGCGCCGGCGCGGTGGTGACCTCCAGCGGCATGGCGGCCGTGGCGGTGGCGCTGGAACTGGTGCCGGCCGGCGCGCTGGTGCTGGCGGCGCACGATTGCTACGGCGGCACCTGGCGCCTGCTCGACGCGTGGGCGAAGAAAGGCCGCTTCCGGGTCGCGTTCGCCGATCTCACCGATCCGGCCGCGCTGGCTGCGGGCCTCGCTGCCGGGCCCGCGCTGGTATGGGTGGAAACGCCGTCCAACCCGCTGCTGCGCATCACCGACATCCGCCACGTGGCGCAGGGCGCGCATGCCGTCGGCGCGTTGCTGGCGGTGGACAACACCTTCCTTTCCCCGGCGCTGCAGCAGCCGTTGCAGCTCGGCGCCGACGTGGTGGTGCACTCCACCACCAAGTACATCAACGGCCACAGCGACGTGGTCGGCGGCGCGGCGGTGGCACGCGACGCCGCGCTGGCCGAGCAGCTGAAGTGGTGGGCCAACTGCAACGGCCTCGCCGGCGCGCCGTTCGACAGCTACCTCACCCTGCGCGGCCTGCACACCTTGTCGGTCCGGCTGCGCCAGCACCAGGAGAACGCCGCGCGCATCGCCGAGCGGCTGGACGCGCACGGCGCCGTACGCAAGGTGCATTACCCCGGCCTGGCCAGCCATCCCGGTCATGCGCTGGCGGCGCGCCAGCAGCAGGGTTTCGGCGCCATGCTGAGCTTCGAGCTGGATGGCGGCGTGGCACAGATCGAGGCCTTCGTCGACGGCCTGCAGTACTTCTCGCTGGCCGAATCGCTGGGCGGGGTGGAAAGCCTGGTCGCGCATCCGGCCACGATGACGCATGCGTCGATGGCGCCGGAGGCGCGTCGCACCGCCGGCATCAGCGACAGCCTGCTGCGCCTGTCCATCGGCATCGAGGACGGTGACGACCTGCTGCGCGATCTCGACGCGGCGCTGGCCCGCGCCGCAGCCGTGCAGACGTCCAAGCGCCGGGTGCTGGCATGAATGCGGTGCCGGCCGAACGCACGGCGAACGCCAGCAGCGAAGCATCCGCCACCATCGCGATCGTGCTGCTCGGCACCGGCGTGGTCGGTGGTGCCTTGCTGAAGCTGCTCGACACCGCGGCGGCCGGTTCGCTGCAACTGGTCGGTGCGGCGAACTCGCGCCGCCAGCAGACCGACCCGGTCAGTCTGGCCCGGCGCAACCTGCGCGAGCAGCTGAACCGGCACGGCGCACCGCGCGACAACGCCAACCTGCTCGCCGCGCTGGACGCCAGCGGCGCGGCGGCGAAGGTGATCGTCGACGCCAGCGCCAGCGCGGCGCTGGCGGCCTGCCACCCCGAATGGCTGGCGCGCGGCTACCACGTGGTCACCGCGAACAAGACGCTGGCCGGTGGCGAGCTGTCGGGCTGGCGCGCGCTGCAGGCGGCGTTGGCGAACGGCGGCCGCTATGGCGATTCGGCTACGGTCGGCGCCGGGCTGCCGGTGCTGTCCACCCTGCGCCGGCTGCGCCGCTGCGGCGACGGCCTGCTCACGCTCGAGGGCGTGTTCTCCGGTTCGCTGTCGTGGCTGTTCAACCAGTACGACGGCAGCCGCCCGTTCTCCGAACTGCTGCGCGAGGCGCGCCAGCTCGGCTACACCGAACCGGACCCTCGTTCGGACCTGTCCGGCGAGGACGTGGCGCGCAAGCTGCTGATCCTCGCCCGCAACGCCGGCTTCGCACTGGGCACCGACGAAGTGCAGGTGGAAGGCCTGGTGCCCGAGGCGCTGCGCGGGCTGGGTACCGAAGCGTTCCTGGCGCGGCTGGAGGAACTCGACGCGCCACTGGCCGCGCGTCACGCCGCTGCCGCTTCGCGCGGCGGTGTGCTGCGCTTCATGGCCCGACTCAACCAGCGCGGACAGGCTCGGGTCGGGCTGGCCGAGGTGCCATTCACCCATCCGGCCGCGCGGTTGTACGGCACCGACAACCAGTTCGCGCTCACCACCACCCGCTACCACGCGCAGCCGCTGGTGATCCAGGGCCCGGGCGCCGGCCCCGAGGTGACTGCGCAGGCGCTGCTGGGCGACGTGCTGGCGCTGGGTTGAGCACCGCCCGGTTCCCGTAGGTTGGGGTGAGCGCAGCGAACCCCAACACATCGCGGCGACGTCAAGCGTTGGGGTTCGCTGCGCTCACCCCAACCTACCCGTGTCCACTCAGGCGGCGGGCTCGGCGATCGCCTCGACCTGGATGCGCAGCGTCACCGTCATGTCGAAACCGTAGTCCTTGCCGGCGTCCATGCCGAACGCGTCGCGCTGGAACGTGGCCAGCGCATCCGCGCCGCAAACCTCGCGCTTCAGCATCGGGTGCGGCATGCACTTGAAGCTGTTGATCTTCAGCGTCAGCGGGCGGGTCACGCCGTGCAGGGTCAGTTCGCCCACCACCTCGGTCGGCGCGCCGTCGACGAAGCTGGCCAGCGTGCCCTTGTAGGTCGCGGTCGGATACTTGTCCGACTCGAACAGCTCCTTGCCCTGGGCGCCCTTGTTCAATGCGTCCTGGCCGAAGTCGCCGCTGCGCATGTCCACCTTGATGTCGACGCTGCCGCTGCCGGCGGCCCTGTCCAGCGTCACCGCGCCGCTGGTGCGGTTGAACTTGCCACGCCACACCGACAAGCCGCCCATGTGGTCGGCTTCGAAACTGGGATAGGTGTGGTCCGGGTCGATCGTGTAGTTGACCGTGGCGGCGCAAGCGGCACCTGCGGCGAGCGACAGCAGGGCGGTCAGGCCGAGTGCGGGAACTGCGAAGCGGGTGGTGCGTGCCATGCCGATGTCCTTTGATGAGGTGATGGAGCGCCGACCAGGGTGTGACGCTCGCAAAGGCGACGAACGGGGACGCGCGCCTTCGACATGGATCTGCCGATCTGTTTCCGGTAAAGATGCCGCCCAAAAGAAACGCGCGGCAGCGGGTCGCGCGTTTCGTGATGGCGGCGGAGCCCGCTCCGTCGCCTTGGGCGCGCGCTCAGAACGTGTAGCGCACCCGCCCGTACCAGTACGCACCGTTGCTGCCGATCGGCGAGATCACGTCGTACGGGAAATTCTCCGCATAGTTGATGTCGTCGTTCGAGCGGGTCGGGTACTGGTTGGTGAGGTTGTAGCCGCCCAGTGCGAGGCCGAGCCGCGGGGTGGCGTGGAACTCCGCCTCGGCATCGAGCTGCCAGCGCGCGGCGTAGGTCTGCCGTGGCACGTAGCCTCCGCCGAAGTCGAACACGCGGGTGGTGGCGCCCTGGCGGATCGTGCGGCCCAGCAGCGACCAGCGCGAGGCATCCCAGCGCGCGGTGAACGAGCCGCGCTGGCGCGGGGCGGCGTCGGTGAGCGTGTTGCGCTCCTCGTCGCCGAACAGCACATTGTCGGCGCCGATCGCGGTGAGCTGGGCTGGCGTGGCGCGCACCTTGCGGATGTCGGTCTTGTTGTGGCTGTACGCCGCAGTCAGCAGCAGCTGGCCGCCGGCCAGCGGCGTGCGGTAGTTGCCGACCAGTTCGGCGCCGCGGGTACGGGTGTCCACCGCATTGGTGAAGAACGCCACGCTCTGCACGCCGGGCACGCCGAACTGCTGCAGGATGTGATTCTCCAGCCCGGCGCTGCGGATGGTCTGCGACAGGGTGACGCGGTTGCCGATGCTGATCTGGTAGATGTCGAGGCTGGCGTCGAAGCCGCCACCGAGCCGGGCAGTGAGGCCGAGGCTGAGGTTGCGCGCTTTCTCCGGCGTCAGCGGCACCGCGCCCAAGCCGCGCGCGATCGGGTTGTTCACCGACAGGATGCGGCCGGTGACCAGCTTGCCGTCGGCGCCGTAGCCGGTGCTGGTGGATTCGTAGCCGATCTGGCTCAGCGCCGGCGCGCGGAGGTTGTTGGAGGCGGCGCCGCGCAGGGCGAAGCCGGGCGTGAACTCCCAGCGGCCGCTGAGCTTGCCGCTCCAGTTGCCGCCGAAGTCGCTGTAGTGCTCGTAGCGGGTGGCGGCGTCGACGAACACGTGATCGGTCAGGTCGCTGGACACCTCGGCGTACAGCGCCTTGACGTGACGCGAGAGATTGGCCGCGTCCTGCGGCTGCAGGCCGCCGCCGGCCTGGGCGCCGGCCGGTGCGCCGAGCACCGGGCCGACCGCGTACGAGGACGGATCGCCGGGATGGGTGACGAAGCTCTCGCGGCGGAATTCACCGCCCACGGCGAGGGTCAGCGCGCGTTCGCCCACGGCGAATTCGCGGCTGCCGTCGAGGTTGGCGCTGCCCTGGTTGAAGCGGTAACTGCCAATGTGGAACGCGGTAGGGCTGTCCGCGCCCAGCGAGGCGTTGAGCGAATGGCGCAGGTCGTAGTCGAACGCATTGCCGCCCCAGTCGAGGCTGGCGTCGTAGCTCCATTCGGCGGCGGTGCCCTTGACGCCTGCGGCGGTCTGCACGTCACGGTTGTGGCCGAGCGATTCCGGCCGATAGCCGGCGGGGTAGACCGAGGCGATGTTCGCGCTGCTGTCGGGGTAGCGGAAATAGTTGCTGCCGATGGTGTGGCGCCGGGTATAGGTGCCGAACCAGTACAGCGTGGCGTTGGCGCTCAGCGGCACTTCGCTGTTGAGCCAGCCGTTGTAGCTTTCGCTCTTCGGATCGCCGGCGGTGTAGTTGCGCTGGCCGCGCAACGCCAGGTTGGCGGGCGTGGGGTCGGCCAGCCAGCCCGGCACGGTGTCCAGTCCGGCGCGATTGGTGGCGGCGTGCCGGGTCACCTCCACGCCGGCACGCAGGAAGCCGGTCTCGCCCAGCCGGGTGCCGAACTTGGCCGCGCCGTAGCTGCTCTGACCGTCGGTGATGGTGCGGTCGGTGGGCGTGAACGAGGTGTGGTTGGCGCCGTAGCTGGTCACCACTTCGCCGCCTTCCGCGGCATCGTCCAGGATGATGTTGACCACGCCGGCGATCGCGTCGGAGCCGTACTGCGCGCCGGCGCCGTCACGCAACACCTCGATGCGCTTGATCGCGCTGATCGGGATCGCGTTGAAATCCACCGGCGTGGTGCCTCGGCCGATCTTGGTGTCGGTGTTGACCAGAGCCGATGTATGGAAGCGCTTGCCGTTGACCAGTACCAGCACCTGGTCGGGCGACAGCCCCCGCAGTTGCGCGGCGCGCACATGGTCCGAACCGCCGGAGTTGGACTGCCGCGGGAAATTGAACGATGGCAGCAGGGTGGCCAGCGCCTGGCCCAGCTCGCCGTTCACCGCGCCGGCGGCGCGCAGGTCGTCCGGGGTGAGCACGTCGATGGGTACTGGCGACTCCAGGGCGGTGCGGCCGCTGGCGCGCACGCCGGTGACCACCACTTGCTGCAGGGTCCTGGCCTGGTCGCTGTCGGTGGCTTGCTGGGCCTGCGCGGGCAGGGCGACAAGGCCGGCCAGCAACAAGGCGGAGTACAGGCGGCTGTGACGCGCGGAAAGGGCATCGAACGACATGGAGGTTTCCTTGAGTGATACGGTGCCGTCCGCAACAGGGCGGATGGCGAAAAATGGCGGGTATGACGCGGAAAGGCGGCGACTAGCGACAACAACATCGCCGCGGAGGCATGCTCCGGAGCGATGGCGGGTTCATGCGGTTGTCGACGTTCACGGTGTGGCGGTTCCCTGAGGCGTGCCGCATGGTGGCGTGCTGCTTGGTTATTTGTTGCATTGCCACAGGATTCTGTCAATACTTTTCTTTCGTATGGCAATCTATACGTCTAGAAGTCCAAACATAACAAGGGATACTTGATGAATGTGCGACCGCTGGCTCCGCTGGTTCTCCTCGCCGCACTGCTGGTCGGCTGCGTCATGCCGACGACCCGGCCGGGAGCGGTGCTGCATGGCGATGCGGCCCATCCGGCGCAAACCGTGGGCTGGGTCGACACCAGGCTGTATTTCGGCCTGGGCCTGGCCGACCAGCCGGAGCATGGCGTCAGCGAACAGACGTGGCGGGAATTCCTCGACAGCGAGGTCAGCACGCGCTTCCCCGACGGGCTCAGCGTGATCGACGTGTATGGCCAGTGGCAGGGCAAGCAGCAGATCCGTCCGGAGCGGCTGCGCTCGAAGATGCTGGTGATCGACTACCCGGATACGCCGGCGAACCGGGCCAAGGTCGAGGCGATTCGCGCGGCGTGGAAGCAGCGCACCGGCGACCAGTCGGTGCTGCGGGTGACCCAGCCGGCCGACGTGTCATTCTGAACTGCCCTCTCTCCCGCACCGGCGCACTCCCGACGTGACTACTCCTGGCACCCGACGCTGGCTCGCCGCCGGCGACCTCAATGGCTTTCTCGGCCTGGTGGTGGACAACCTGTCCATCATGGCCTTCCTCGCCGCGGCCTTGATCGGCATCTTCGGCTTCCCCGCCGACGTGGTGTTCATGCGCATGTTTCCGGGTACCGCGTTCGGCGTGCTGCTGGGCAATCTGGCCTATACCGCGATGGCGCGCCGGTTGGCCCGGCGCAGCGGGCGCGACGATGTGACGGCGATGCCGCTGGGGCTGGATGCGCCGACCAGCATCGGCATGGCGCTGCTGGTGCTTGGGCCCGCCTTCCTCGGCTTCAAGCAGGACGGCATGGACCCGCACGCTGCGGCGATCGCCACCTGGCAGCTGGGCATGGCCGCGCTGGTGGTGATGGGCGTGCTGAAGTTCGTGCTGTCGTTCTTCGGCGCGATGGTGCAGCGGCACGTGCCGCGCGCCGGCCTGCTCGGCTCGATCGCCGGCATCGCGCTGGTGCTGATGGGTTTCCTGCCGCTGGTGGAGATCCTCAAGCTGCCGGTGGTGGGTTTCGCCGGGCTCGGCGTGGTGCTGTACGCGCTGGTCGCGCACGCGCGCATGCCGTTCGGCCTGCCCGGCGTGCTGGTGGCGTTCGTGGTCGGCGCGCTGCTGTACTACGGGCTCGGTCCGCTGGGCGGACTGGGTGCGGGCTACCACGCGCCGGCGGCGTGGCAATGGCGCTTCGCGTTGCCGTGGCCGACCCTGCAATGGGTCGACGGGCTGGCGCACATCGTGCCGTACCTGCCGCTGATCCTGCCGTTTGGCCTGTTGATGGTGGTCGGCGGCATCAACGTCACCGAGAGCGCACGCGCCGCCGGCGACGACTATTCCACCCGCGACATCCTGCTGGTCGAGGCGCTGGCCACGCTGGCGGCCGGTTTCTGCGGCGGTGTGGCGCAGACCACGCCGTACATCGGCCAGCCGTCGTACAAGGCGATGGGCGCGCGCAGCGGCTACACCCTGCTCACCGGCATCGTGGTCGGGCTGGGCGGCGTGTTCGGTTATCTGTCCAATCTGGTCGAGCTGCTGCCGCTGCCGGTGCTGGCGCCAATCCTGGTGTTCGTGGCGATCGGCATCACCGTGCAGGCGTTCGAGGCAACGCCGATGCGCTACGCGGCGGCGGTGGTGTTCAGTTTCTTTCCGGCGATCGCGCGGATGCTCACGATCAAGCTGAGCGATCCGGCGTACGTGTCACCCGAGCATTTCGCGCAGCTGTTCAACGACGGCACGCACGGCATTTCCGAACTGGCGGTGATCACCGTGCTGGGCAACGGCTTCATCATCACCGCGATGGTCTGGGCCAGCTTCGTGGTGGCGCTGATCGACCACCGCCCGCGCCGCGCCGCGCTGATCCTGCTGCTGGGCGGCGCGCTCAGCCTGTTCGGGGTGATCCACTCGGTCGAGCCCTCCGGCGGCATCTACCTGCCGTGGCTGCTCGATGCCGTCTCGCGCCACATCGTGTGGCAGTTCGCCGGGGCCTACGCGGTGCTGGCGATGGTGCTGGCGCTGCTGTCGCTGGGCGGTCGCGAGCGGGCGGCCGTTGGCTGAAAACAAAAACGCGCGGCTCGTCGCCGCGCGTTTCATGGCATCGGCGCCGACGGCTCAACGCCCGGTGATGCGCTCGGCGATCTCCTCGTCCGGCGGCACCAGCGGCGAGTCCGGATGCGCGCCCGCTTCCAGCTCGGCCGCTTCCACCGACGGCGTGCGCCAGCCCGAGCGCACGCCCCACAGGTAGAACACCAGCCCGATCACGCCGACCACCACGAGGTCCCAGCCGTAGGGCAGGTAACCCTTGCCGCCGAAGGTGGTGCTGCCGGCCCAGGACACGAAGGCGATCGTCGGCAGGTAGGCGATCAGCCACCAGGCGCCCTTCATCTGGCGGCCGAAGTCGTGCCAGCCGGCCTTGGCCTGGTAGTAGAAGTACACCGGCAGCGCCACCACCATCAGCAGGATGATCTCGCCGGTCAGCGGCCACTTGGCCCAGTACAGCAGCTCGGTGGACATCACGAAGGCGACGCCGGCGAGCAGCGGCAGGCCGGCCAGACGCAGCGGGCGGTGCAGGCCCGGCGCGGTGCGGCGCAGGGTCATCACGCTGACCGGGCCGGTCAGGTAGGAGATGATCGTGGCCACCGAGATCACCGCCGCCAGCGTGCCCCAGCCGCGGAAGAAGAACAGGAACAGGAACGACACCACCAGGTTCACCCACATCGCCGGGCGCGGCACGCCCCACTTCGGGTGCACGCGGCCGAGGATCGCCGGCAGCGTGCCGTTGCGCTCCATGCCGTAGAGCATGCGCGCGGTGGTGGCGGTATAGGTCATGCCGGTGCCGCTGGGGCTGATCACCGCGTCGATGAACAGCAGCGTGGCCAGCCACTGCAGGCCGAGGATGATCGCCAGGTCGGCGAACGGCGAGCTGAAGTTGATGCCGTGCCAGCCCACGTTGGCCAGCATCTCGCGCGGCACCGCGCCGATGAACGACACCTGCAGCAGCACGTAGATCACCGTGGCCAGCGCGATCGAGCAGACGATCGCGAACGGGATGCTCTTGCCGGGGTTGCGCGCCTCGCCGGCGAGGTTCACCGGGCTCTGGAAGCCGTTGAAGCTGAACACGATGCCGGCGATCGCCACCGCGGTGAGCACCGAGGCGAAATCGGTCGAGTGCGCCTCGCCGTGGATGCCGACGCTGAAGTTTTCCGGATGGAAGCCGCTCATCATCAGCAGCACCGCGGTGAGCGCGGGGATCACCAGCTTGAACAGGGTGATCGCGGTGTTCGAGCGCGCGAACAGCTTCACGCTCCAGAAGTTCAGCAGGAAGTAGATGATCACCAGCGCGGCGGCAATGGCCAGGCCGAGCGTGCTCAGCTCGCCGTGGCCGCCGGGCGCCTGATGGTAGAGGTCCTTCGCCCACGCCCACTTCCACGACGACATGTACTGCGCCGAGGCTTCGGCTTCCACCGAGATCACCGAGACGATCGCGATCCAGTTCGCCCATGCCGCGATGAAGCCCACCAGCGACCCGTGCGAGTAGTGGCCGTAGCGCACCATGCCGCCGGACTCGGGGAACATCGCGCCCAGCTCGGCGTAGGTCAGCGCGATCGCCATGATCACCGCCGCGCCGATCACCCACGCCCAGATCGCGCCCGGGCCGGCGATCTGCGCCGCGCGCCAGGCGCCGAACAGCCAGCCGGAACCGATGATCGAGCCCAGGCCGGTGAGCATCAGGGCGAACGGGCCGACGTCGCGGCGGATCGCGCGTTCTTGGGTCATGGAGGGTTCCCGTATCGGCGCGGAGCGCGCCGTGAAGGGGCCGATGGTTGCAGAATCGGGCCGCGGCTGTCACCTGCCGGCGGTCATGGAGACCTGGTGGGCACTCCTTGGCCCTGTCGCTCAGGACGCGCGGTCGAAGGGAAGTATCTGCGCGGCCGGCAGCAGGCGCTGGCGCAGCAGGTCGAGCGGGCGGTGGTATGCCATGTCATGGCGCGTGTTGCGGCCCAGCGCGGGGTGCTTGAACAGGCCGTTCCAGTCGCGCGCGGTGGCTTCGGGCAGGGAGCGGTCGCTGTGTTCCAGCGTCATCCACAGCTCGAACTTGCGCTGGTTGAGCGAGGAAACCAGGCTGCGGTCGCGGGTAGCGGCGAAGGCGAAGCCGGCGTTGAAGCCGTGCAGCTCCGCATCCACGCCCGGCCCACGCAGGCCGTGATGCTCGGCGATGGCAGCGAACTGCAGCAGCGCGCGCTCGTGCAGCACGCGCAGGTTCGCCGCGTTGCCCGGCAGCGCCAGCAGCGCGCCGGTGGCGGCGTTGAGCAGCACCACGAACGGCTGCCGGCGCCAGACCTCGATGTCCGCATACCACTCGCCCAGCGGGTTCGCCCCGGGCGCGGGTTCCGCTGGCTTGGCCGGCTGCTTCAGGCGCTTGAGCAGCTTGGCGGTGCAGCGCAGTACGGTCATGCCACGCGCACCTGGCCGTTCATCAGCAGGGGGAGGAGCCAGTCGCGGAGTTGGGTGAGTTCGCGATTTTGCCGGACATTGTTCTCGATCTTGCTCGCGATTCCATCGAACAGTTTCTGATAGCCGTCTGCAACCGACGATGACTTTCCCGGAATCGCGACGCCGTAGTTACGCATCACCTTCCAGTCTGCGCGGGGCATTTTCGAGCCGGTGCTTGACGCTGTAGCAGTTTCCACGAAGCGATCCGAAAAAATAGTTTCTAGCGCAAAGGCAGCTAGCCCGCGTTGCCGCGGCCGCATAACGATGGCATCCGTGGATACGATGCCCTCCATCATGGCCAGCGCCACCTTGTGGAAATACGGCCGAATCTTGCCGAACAGAATATCGCCCTTGCGGAATGTGATTTTGTTGCTAGTTGCCCTGTCGGCGGTTGCCCAGGCTGACAGCACAATGCTTTTTCTCGCGATGTGCTCAAGTCCGATGTACGGCGTCGTGGTGTCGAAAGCATTTGGGGTAACGCCGTCTTTGACCTCCTCGACAAGGCGACTCAAAGGAGCAGCCTCCCACCCCGCCGGAATCTCGCGCTTGAGGGTGTCGTTCCAGACCATCGCGCCGCCGCTGGACTTGTAGGGGCGGCCGTGGGCGTCGGGGAAGTCGAACTGCACGAACCAGTAGTCGTAGATCGTCTTCGCCAGCGCCTCCAGCTCGGCGTTGATGCGGTGGTTGAGGTCGATCTTGGCGTCGAGGGCCGAGAGGATCGCAACAGCGCGGCGCTGTTCAGTCAAATTTCTTTTTGCTACAGCGAGACTGGTGAGTATTGGCATCGTCAGAAACTTTGTCTGCGAACCCTGTGCGCTACCGCGTAGCCCCGTTAGTGCCAATTTCAATGAGTAGTACAGGTAATCGCGCTCAAAACCCGAACGTGGTTCAAGAATGTAAGTTCGCTGATATGCATTGAACTTGCCGTCGTATCGACTAACGTGAAACCTACCTTGAGCGTTGTTGCCAGCAACTAAAATTACGCAGCCGTCGTAAGCGTAGCTATCAATTCTTGACGGCGTTTCAGCACAAGTGAAGAACGGATAGCTTCCGCCATGCACTGCCGCGTTCGCATCGAGCTTGCCTGTCGATATTCGACAAGCTTCGGCGAGAGTCGTTACGTCAGCCAATGCGTAATCCCTCCAGCTGGGAAGCCATGCTCTGCTCCAGCTTCCGTGACTCCGCGAACATTTCTGTCAGGTTCGTCTGATACGCAGCAACCTTTGCAGCAAACTGCTCCTGCGTCAGGTCGCTGTACTCGACCCTCACCTCAAAATACTGCCCCGCGCTCAGCGAATAATTCTTCGCCGCGATCGCCGCGTGATCGACCACCACCGAGAAATCCTCCACCGCCTCGCGGGCGTTGAAGGTGGCCACGATGCGTTGTTCCTCGGCGTGGCTCAGCAGGGTCTTCTGGTTCTTGCCTTCCTTGACCTTCTCACCCAGCGCAGAGGCGTCGATCAGCACCACGCCGTCGCGGTTCGTGGTGTCCAGTGCGGGCCTGTCAAGAAAAAGGATCGACACGTTGGTACCGGTGGTGGCGAAGATGTTGCTGGGCATGGAGACCACGCCGGCGATCATCTGCTCGTCCACCAGCTTCTGGCGGATGCGCAGCTCGATGCCGCTGGCGGCGGTGATGAAACCGGTGGGCACGACCACGGCGGCTTTGCCGCCGGGTTTGAGGCTGGCGATGATGTGCTGGATGAACAAGAGGTAGATCGCCATCTTGTCCTTGGCCTTGTTCGGCACCTTGGGGATGCCGGCGAAGAAGCGCGTGGCGTTGGCGTCGCTCTCCAGGTCGTCGCGGAAATCGGAAAAATCCATCTTGAACGGCGGATTGGAGACGATGTAGTCGAACTGGCGCAGCGACTTTCCGACCTTGTGCACCGGGTGCAGGATGGTGTTGCCCTGGGTGATGTGCGGAATGGAGTGCACCAGCTTGTTGAGCACCAGGTTCAGGCGCAGCAGGCTGGAGGATTTCTGCGAGATATCCTGCGACCAGATGCTGCAATGGTCTTCGCCGATGGCATGGGCCAGCGCCATCAGCAAGGTGCCCGAGCCCGAGGCCGGGTCGTAGCAGGCGGCGTTTTTCACCGTGCCGCGCTGATCCTCGGGCACCAGGATGTCGGCCATGATGGTGGCCACCGCGTGCGGGGTGTAGTACTCGGCGTACTTGCCGCCGTTGTCCTTGTTGTAGTCCTTGATCAGGTATTCGAACAGGGCGGCGTAGAAGTCGTACTTCTGCTCGAACAGGCGCTCGAAGCTCACCCCCACCAGCTTGTTGAACAGCGCACGCACGAAGCCGTCGCGCTTCTCCAGGCTGCCGGTGACGTATTCGCTGAGGCGGTCGAACAGCGGCACCTTCTCGCCGTCGTCGGTCTGCACCGCGAAGATCTCGTTGTTGGCCACGGCGATGGCGATCAGGGTGTCATCCCACAGCCGCGCGAAGCCGGGTTCGCTCTGGCGGTTGAACAGGCTGGGGATCAACTGGTCGACGGTGAGGCGTGGCGTTTCCGCAGGCAGCATGTCTTGCAGGTCTTGCTGCGCCTCTTCGGGCAGTGCCTGCCAACCGACGATCCAGTCATCCACGCCGGCCAGCGCCGGGCAAGCGCGCTTCATCTCGTAGGCGAACTTGTCGCACAGCAGCTTGTACAGGAAGGTCTGCACGATGATCTTGTATTCGTTGCCGTCGTTGCCGAGGCCGGCGCTGGCGCACACGGCCTTGAGGCCGTCGATCAGGTCGCGGGTTTGCTGCTGGTAGCTGGGCGGGTTCATCGGGTCCGGGAATGTCGAAGGTTCGGTTTCAGTGGTAGTCGTCTTCGCGCTGGTGGCGGACGGCGAGGATGGTGAGGGTGTGCTCGTCTTCGATGTCGAACAAGGCGACGTAGCCGGCGCGGCCGAAAGGGATGACCAGCTCGCGCAGGAAGGGGTTGGCGTCGTCCACCTTGCGGCAGGAAAACGGCGTGTCCGCCAGAAACGCGTAGCCGCGCTCGATCGCCGCGCGTGCGCGCAAGGCCGCGGGGTAGTCCACGGGTGCGAGGAAATCCAGCAGGCGTTCGAGATCGTGCTGCGCGGCCTGGCTGATCCGGACCCGGAAACTCACCGGGCGTCAGGCTTGTGCTTGGCGAGAATGGCGTCCAGGCCCGCGAGCGATTCATTGACCGTCAAGTACACGCCTGTGTGCTTGGCGTCTTCCCGCGCGGCCAGGCCGCGGGCGATGAACTCGGCTTGCATGTGGCGGCGATTCACCTCGTCGCGCAGGGACTGTTCCATGAAACTGGACAAGGTCTCGCCCTCGCGCAGCACGGATTCGGCCGCCTGGCGCAGCTCGGGAGCGACACGCAGGGGCGGCAAGGTGGCGGTTTTCATGGTGGCATCCTCTTGCATAGCATTTGCGATGCAACGCTAGCACGGTCAGCGCCGGGCCGCCAGCAAAGGGGACTCATCCCCGCTCGAACGGCAGCCGTCCTTGGGATTCGCCCAGGTATTCGCCCACCAGCAGCCGCTGGATCAGGCGGCGGGTATCGGCATCCGGCTCGGGCGGTTTGTCCTGGAAGTGACGCATCACGATGGGCATCACGCTGCGCTCGAAAAACGCCGGGTTGCCCAGCAGTTCGCGGTTGCCCAGCACCGCGCCGTCCATGTCGCGCTTGATGCCGACCAGCGCAGCGTGCAGGCGGGTCTGGTTGTCGCCCAGGCGGTGCGAATCCAGCAGGCGCTTGTGCACGCGCATCAGCTTGCCGTCGCCGCCGTAACGGGCGGCCAGGTTGGCGTTGGCCTGGTTGAGTGCGCGGGCGTGCTGTTCGATGTCGCGCAGCGCAGTGATGTTCGCCTGCATCTCCTGCTGGCTCACTTCGCTGAGTTTCTTGGCCTTGAACAGGCGCTCCAGTTCGTCCTTGAGGCTGATCCACGCCGGGTCCTGCGGGTCTTGGGTGGAAGCCAGGGTTTCGCGGGTGCGGCGCAGGATGTCCTTCAGCTCGTCGGCCAGCTTCAGTTCTGCCTCGCCGATTTTCTCGAACTTGAAGATCACGTCCTCCAGCGCCTGGTTGAGCAGGCCGGTGGTGTCATCGGCATGTTCCAGCTGGTGCTTGAGATTGAGCGCGGCCAGCGCGTTCTGCGCCTCGATGTGCAGCTGGCGCAGCTTGCGGAAGTCGAGCAGGCCGGCGAGTTCCCCGTGGCCGCCGAGGCGGATCAGGTTGTACAGCTCGCGTGCCTGGGTGAGCGCCTTGACGATGGCGAGCAGTTGCCGGCGGTCATGGATCTGGCCGACCTGCTGCGAGAACAGCTCGGCGTCGTCCAGCGAAAAGGCGAACAGTGCCTCGCGGATGGCCTCGACACTGGCGCGGATCTCGGCCTCGCTCATGAACAGCTGGCTGTAGTGCTCGATCTCGTCGCCCAGTTCGGCGGTGAGCTCGTCGTAGTAGTCGCGGTTGGCCTTGTCGAATTCGGCCTGGATGTCGGCGAAGTCCACCACGTAGCCGTAGCGGAACTGGCCGTAGCGGCGGTTGACCCGGGTGAGTGCCTGCAGCAGGTTGTGGTTCTTGATGACGCGGCCGAAGTAGAGTTTCTTGAGCCGCGGCGCGTCGAAGCCGGTGAGCAGCATGTTGTAGACGAACAGCAGGTCGATCCGGCCCTTCTTGTAGGCCTTGACCTGGTCCTCGCGCGACTGCTTGTCGCCTTCGTCGTGCAGGATCAGCGCGGCGCTGAGCGGCTGCCTGGCGTAACGGGCGGCATCCTCGGCCACGCGATCCTGCCGGTAGGCCGCGTCGTTGGCCGGCTCGGCCACGCTGGGCCGTGCCTCCTGCTGCATGAGCTGCTGGAACTGGCGGTGCAGCTCGCGCGCCTGCTCGGCGCTGTCGCAGATCACCATGCCGCCGATGCTGTCGTCGCCGAAGGTGATCCGGGACTGCATGAAGTCACGCAGGATGTAGTCGAGCATGGCGCCGACGAAGTGCTTGTGGGCGTACAGCGCCTTGCGCTCGATGCCGCCCTGTTGCACTTCGATCGCCGCCAGTGCCTGTTGCAGCTGCATCTTGTAGCGGGTGGCGATTTCCTCGCGGATCAGGCGCAGGGTGTAGCCGTCAGCGATGGAAGCGTTGTAGTAGTACTTGTGGATGTAATCGCCGAACAGCGCCTTGGACTGCAGCTGCTCGCCGATCAGCGGCGTGCCGGTGAGGCCGATCTTGATCGCGCTGCGATCGGACTGTTCCAGGTTGGCGAGGAAGCTGCCTTTGGGGTTGTAGCTGCGGTGCACCTCGTCGAGGAAGTACACGCGCTGCACGGCGAGGTTGTAGTCCTGCGCGGCGGCGACGTCCGGATCGTCCTTGAACTTCTGGATGTTGACCACGGTGATCTCGGCGGTGCCACGGTCGTTGCGGGCGGCTCCGCTCTGTTTGATGTCGCGGGCGAACGCGTCGCGGCTGTCGATCACGTGCACGGTGAGGCCGCGCAGGCGGAATTCGTCGCGCGCCTGCCTGAGCAGATCGAGCCGGTCGACGATGAAATAGAAGCGCGGCACCTGGCCGCGCCGCTGGAACCAGTCAGTGAGAAAGTGGACGTTGTAATAGGCAAGCGCGGTCTTGCCGCTGCCCTGGGTGTGCCAGACGATGCCCTTGCGCACGCCCGCCGCAAGACGCTCGGCGATGGCCAGCGTGGCGAACAGCTGCGGGTAGCGCATCACGTGTTTCTGGATGCCCTCTTCCTCGTCCAGCCAGGCGAAGGCGTATTGCAGGACGAAGGCGAGTCGCTGGCGGCTGAACAGCGAGGTGAGCAGGCGGTGGGTCGGCGTGTCGGCGGCCTTGTTGCGCTCGAACTCCGGCGTGCCCCTGATGCTGACCAGGTTGGTGTCGGTGAGGACGAAATTCTCGACGACTCCGTCCAGCGGGCCTACCGAAGGAGCCAGTTCCGCCGCACGTTCCTCGCGGAAGTAGTTGAAGTGCGCTTCGCCGTAGGTGGACGCGGCGTAGAACGCGCCCTGCACCGGATCAACCTGCGTTTCGTCGTACTCCATGTTGTTGGAGAACGCCTGCAGCTGGATCAGGTTGAAGAAGTGGCGGAACTTGCGGTTGGCGTGGCGGCGATCCATGCGCCGGCGCTCCTCGAGCACGCCGCCGGGATTCATGCGCTTCTTCACCTCGATGATGGCCAGCGGCAGGCCATTGACCAGCAGGGTGATGTCAGGGCGGAAGTTGTCCTCGCCGTTCTCGAACGGCAGTTCGGTGACGGCGTGCCAGCTGTTGTTGTCGAGGTTGTCGAAGTCGATCAGGCGTACACCCGAGCGTGCGGCGAGGCGCTTGTGGAACGCCTTGCCGAGGTCTTCGTTCTGCAGGTCCAGGCGGATTTCATCGAGCAGGCTGGACAGGTCCTGGCGGTGCAGGTCGGGGTTGATGCGCAGCAGGGCTGCTTCGAGAATCTCTGGAAAAATATTGCTGCGCTCATCGCGACGCGCCTGCTTCAGCGACAGGTAGTCGTAGCCCAGCCGAGACAGATGCAGCAGAGCCGGAATCTTGACTCGCGAATCTTCGTTGAACGTGGTCAAGACCGGTTCCTGCCCTGGGACGGATCGTTGCGATCATCGGTGGAGACGTCGCTGCGGCGTGCGTCCCCGACAGTTTATGCCCCAAGTGCTTCCGTCAGCGCAAACCCCGCGACCCGCATCAGCACTCGATGACGTTGACCGCGAGGCCGCCGCGCGAGGTTTCCTTGTACTTGTCCTTCATGTCGCGGCCGGTGTCGCGCATGGTCTTGATCACCTTGTCGAGGCTGACGCGGTGCTTGCCGTCGCTCTTCAATGCCATGCGGCTGGCGTTGATCGCCTTGACCGAGCCCATCGCGTTGCGTTCGATGCAGGGGATCTGCACGAGGCCGCCGATCGGGTCGCAGGTGAGGCCGAGGTTGTGTTCCATGCCGATCTCGGCGGCGTTCTCCACCTGCAGCACATTGCCGCCGAGCGCGGCGGTGAGGCCGCCGGCGGCCATCGAGCAGGCCACGCCGACTTCGCCCTGGCAGCCGACTTCGGCGCCGGAGATCGAGGCGTTTTCCTTGTACAGGATGCCGATGGCGGCGGCGGTGAGCAGGTAGTCGATGATGCCGTTCTCGTCCGCCTTGGGGCAGAAGCGCAGGTAGTAGTGGCCGACCGCGGGCACGATGCCGGCGGCGCCGTTGGTGGGGGCGGTGACCACGCGGCCGCCGGCGGCGTTTTCCTCGTTCACCGCCAGCGCGTACAGGTTCACCCAGTCGAGGATGGTCAGCGGGTCCTTCAGCGCCGCTTCGGGCTGGTTGCGCAGTTCCTCGGCCATCGCCGGGGCGCGGCGCTGCACGTGCAGGCCGCCGGGCAGGGTGCCGGGCGAGCGCAGGCCGCGGCTCACGCAGTCGGCCATGGCCTTCCAGATGGTGAGCAGGCCGGCGCGCGTTTCCGCCTCGGGGCGCCACACCGACTCGTTGGCCAGCATCACCTGGGCGATGCTGAGGCCGTGTTTCTCGCACAGCGCCAGCAGCTCGTCGCCGGTGGTGAACGGGTAGGGCTGCACGGTGGTGTCGGCGACGATGCGGTCCTCTGCGGCCTCGTCGTTGTTGACCACGAAGCCGCCGCCGACCGAGTAGTAATCGCGGCTGGCCAGTTCGTTGCCGTCAGCGTCGTAGGCGGTGAAGCGCATGCCGTTGGTGTGGAACGGCAGCTTCTGGCGCTTGTTGAACACCAGGTCGACCTTCTCGTCGAAGGCGATCTCGTGCTTGCCCAGCAGGCGGACGCGCCCCGTGCCGCGGATGCGTTCGAGCGTGGCGGGAATCGCGTCGGGGTCGACCGTGTCCGGATGCTGGCCCTCGAAGCCCAGCAGCACCGCCTTGTCGGTGCCGTGGCCGCGGCCGGTCATCGCCAGCGAGCCGTACAGCTCGGCGCGCACGCGGGCCACGCGCTCCAGTACGCCCTTCTCCTCCAGCCAGTGTTCGGCGAAACGCGCGGCGGCGCGCATCGGCCCCACCGTGTGCGAGGAAGACGGCCCGATGCCGATCTTGAACAGGTCGAATACGCTGACGGCCATGGCTGCACTGCTGGGGAAGGAGACGAACCGGTTATTCTACGCGGCACCCTTGTCTTTGGCAGTCCATTCGCAAGCGCATGTCCGACCTGATCCTGTACCAGCGCGACTACTGCCACCTGTGCGATCTCGCGCTGGCCGTGATGGCCGAGGCGCGCGCGCCGGAGTTCGACAGCGTGTGGGTGGACGATGCGGACGAACTGGAGCAGCGCTACGGCACGCGCGTGCCGGTGCTGCGCGATGTCCGCGACGGGCGCGAACTGGATTGGCCGTTCGACGCCGCGGCGGTGCGCGCGTTCCTGGGAAAATGAACTCCCTCCCCTGCGCAGCAGGGGAGGGCCGGGGTGGGGTTCGCTCTTGATCTTGATTGAAGGTCAACAGCCTTACCCCCTCCTGCCCTCCCCCTGCGAGCAGGGGGAGGACATGGAGCTATGCGCGGCGCGACTTCAGCCGCTTGAGGATTTCCTCGCGCGCCTCGCGCAGGATCGAGTCGCGGTCGAGGCCGGCGACGATGTCGGCGACGGCGCGCTTGGCGCCGGCTTCGCCCCAGGACTTGCCGCCGACCAGGTAGCGTTCGGCGGCGCGGCCGATCAGCACGGTGGCGTACCAGCCCAGCGCGCCCTGCGCGGCGGCGGTGACTACGACGGACAGGCCGGCGCTGATGCCCTTCAATGCCGAGGCGACCAGTTGCATGCCCCAGATCGCGCCCATCAGCGCGGCCAGTTGCGCCGAGATCACCGCCACCAGCCGGCCGGATTCGGCGCGGGTCAGCGGCAGGCCGTAGACACGCGACAGCTGCACCACCATCGCCGCGTCCAATCCCGCGGCGGCGAGCAGGTCGGCCACCGGGACCGGGTTCAACGCCACCGCCACGCCCTTGGCCAGGCAGTACTGGCGGATCAGTTTCGCGGCCACCGTCTGGCGCGTCTGCGCGATGCGCGCGCTGACCTGGTCGGTGAGCCGGCCGGCGTACAGCCCGGCGTTGATCGCCGACAGCGTCTTGCCCTCGCGCGCGGCGATCGCCAGCAGGCGTTCGCGCAGGGCGGCGACGTCGGGCATGCGCGCCTGCTCGCGCACCTGTTCGTGGCCGCGTGCGTCGACCTCGACCACCCGCTGCGGCGCGGGCCGCGCCGCCACCGCCAGCACGTCTTCCGCACGTACCAGGCCGGCCACGCGCCGGCGCAGGTGTTCGAGCAGGTCGGCCAGTTCGTCCGGTCCGTAGCGGTCGGCCTTGTTCAGCGCCAGCAGCAGCGGGCGCTGGGTGGCGGCCAGGGTCTTCAATGCGTCGAGCTCCTCGCGGGTGAGGTCGCCGTCGGCGACGAACACCACCAGGTCGCTGACCTCGGCCACCTCGAACGCCAGCCGCTCGCGCGCCTCGCCGTCCAGCTCGTTGATGCCGGGCGTGTCGATCAGCACCAGGCCGCCGTGCTGCGCCTCGTCGAGCATGGCGTGGTCGGCGTCGGTGGTGGTGCCGTGCAGGACGCCCACCGCGAACGCCTCGCGGCCGAGCAGCGCGTTGCCCAGCGCCGACTTGCCGGCGGAGACGCGGCCGAACACGGCGACATGCAATTCACCGCGTTCGAGCTTGTGCAGCATGGCCTCGATGCGCGCGAAGTCGCCGGCCAGTTCGCCGCGCACTGCGGCCGGGATGGTCGGGTCGTCCAGCAGTGCGCGCAGGCTGTCGGCCACCTGCGTCGAACCGGCGGCGTCGCGAGCCGGCGGCACGGCTAAGCGGTGGCCCGGATCAGGCCGGATCCAGCCGCGCAGCCGCCGCCACAGTGTGTCGCGCGCCATCGCGGCGGCTTACTTCGGCGCCAGCTGCAGGTGCGCGGTGACCTTCACCTCGCCGCCGATCACCGAGGTGTCGGCGTAGTCGCCGGTGCCCACGCCGAAGTCCAGCCGCTTCACCGTGCCGGCCACGTCCAGCGTGGCACCGCCGGCCTGCGGCTTGAACGCCACCTCGAGGCTCACCGGTTTGCTCACGCCGCGCAGGGTGAGCGTGCCGTCGGCAATCACCTTGCCGCCGCTGCGGCGGAAGCCGGTGGTGACGAAGTGCGCCTTGGGGAATTTCGCCACGTCGAAGAAATCCGCGCCGGGCAGTGCGGTATCGCGGTCGCTGTCGCCGGTCTTCACGCTGGCCAGGGTCACTTCCACGTCGAACTTCGACGCGGCGAGATTGGCCGGGTCGTAGCGGATCGCGGCGGTCCACTGGCCGAACTGGCCGTCGAACGACTCGCCCTGGAAGGTGTTGCTGAAGCCGAGCGTGCTGGACGCCGGCTGCACCGTGTAGTCGGCGGCCGTGGCGGCGCCGGGCAGCGCGAGCGCCAGCAGGAGGGCAAGACGTTTCATCGGGAGTCTCCTTCGGAAGGATTGCGCCGGCGCAGGCGGGCGAACGGCAGCATCCGGCGCAGCGTGTCGTCGTGGTCGGTCAGGTGATGCTTCAGCGCGCCGCCGACGTGCGCCAGCAGCACCAGCAGCAGCAACCAGAACAGGTACTCGTGCACGCCGTGCGCGAAGTCGCGCCAGGCGTCGTTCTTTGCCGCCAGCGCCGGCAGGTTGAACTGCTTGAACCATTGCAGCGGCTTGCCGGTGACCGAGTTGAACCACCAGCCGCTGAGCGGCAACGCCACGATCAGCACGTACAACGCACCGTGCGCCGCGCGTGCCGCCAGCTGCTGCCAGCGCGGCGCCGGTTCTTCCGGCGGGCGACGGTCGGCCCAGCGCCAGGCGATGCGCAGCAGCGCCAGCGCCAGCACGGTCAGGCCGATCGACTTGTGCAGCGCCAGCCAGTTGATCTTCTGCATCGGCGAATGCGCCAGGTCCATCAGCAGGCCGAACAGGCCGTTGCCGAGGATGCCCAGCGCGATGATCCAGTGGAAGAACTTGGCGACCGAACCCCACTGGCGGTCGTTGCTGCGCAGACTCATGGTGTTTCCTTGCGTGGTGGAACGGCATGATCGTCGCGTATCGCCTCCAGCTCCAGCCACACGCTGACATTGGCGCCGATCGAGTTGGGGTTGGCGGTGATGCCGAAGTCGTTGCGGTCCAGGCTGGCGGTGGCCGAGAAGCCGGCGACCTCGTGCGCTTCGAAGATGGTGCGCGCGGCGCGGTTGAAGGTGAACGCCAGCTCCAGTGGGCGGGTGACGCCGCGCAGGGTCAGCTCGCCGTGCAGCACGCCGTGCCGGTCGTCCGTGCGTTCCACCGCGGTGCTGCGGAAGTGCGCGTAGCGCTGGTTCGCGCAGTCGAGCAGGGCCGGCTTGCACACCGCCCGGTTCCAGTCGGCGTCGCCCATGTCCAGGCTGGCCAGGTCGATGTCCAGTTCGGTCGCCGCCGTGCTCCAGTCGTGGGGGTCGAAGCGCAGCCAGCCGCGCGCGATGTGCAGCCGCCCGAACGGCCGCGAGTAGCCGTTGTGGCTGATGCTGAAGACGACCTGGCTGTGCACCGTGTCATAGCGCCAGCCGATTTCGGCGGCATGCGTCGCGGCCAGCGGCAACAGGATTGCCGCAAGACACCACAGCCAGCGGGTTGAGCGCAGACGGAACATGCCGCGAAGTCTGGCCGATCGGTGGCGGTGCTTCCAGCGTCGGGAGCTGAACGATGGGTTTCCGCGGGCGAGCCAATGGCGGGCGCGGCGCCAGGGACGGAGGCGAGCCGAAGAGCGACCCCACCCTCCCCAAAGGGATTCCCTTCGGCCACAGCCTTCCCCTGCGATGCAGGGCCCGGTGTTCCATGTCCGGTCCCTCCCCCTGCGCAGCAGGGGGAGGTCAGGAGGGGGTGCTTTTGACCTTGCCTGTCGAAGGCGAGCGCTGTCGCGGGGAATCAGAACGTGCGTTGCACCGAATAGTCGGCCAGCGCGGCCAGGGCGTCACGGTAGGCCGAGGGAGGCAGCGTGGCGAGCGCGTCGCGGGCGGCGCGGGCGTGCCGCAGGGCGCACTCGCGGGTGCGCTCCAGCGCACCGGAATCGCGGATCGCGGCGACGATGCGGTCGAGCGAATCCAGCCCGCCGTGCTCGATGGCATGGCGCAGCGACTGTGCCTGTTCCGGGCTGGCCTTCTCCAGCGCGTAGATCAGCGGCAGGGTGGGCTTGCCCTCGGCGAGGTCGTCGCCGATGTTCTTGCCCAGCGTGCCGGCGTCGCTGGTGTAGTCGAGCAGGTCGTCGGCGATCTGGAAGGCGTAGCCCAGCTGCATGCCATAGTCGCGCAGCGCCGCCACCTGGTTTTCCGGCAGGCCGCCGAGCAGGCCGCCCAGTTCCGTGGCGGCGGCGAACAGCACCGCGGTCTTGCGCTCGATCACCGCCAGGTAGGCGGCCTCGTCCACGTCGGCGTTGCCGATGTTGAGCAACTGCAGCACCTCGCCCTCGGCGATGGTGTTGGTGGTGTCGGCGAGGATGCGCATGATGCGCATGTCGTCCAGTTCCACCATCAGCTGGAACGAGCGCGAGTACAGGAAGTCGCCCACCAGCACGCTGGCGGCGTTGCCCCATAGCGCGTTGGCGGTCTGGCGGCCGCGGCGCAGATCGGATTCGTCGACCACGTCGTCGTGCAGCAGGGTGGAGGTGTGGATGAACTCGATGATTGCGGCGAGCTTGACGTGATGCTCGCCGCGATAGCCGGCGGCGCCGGCGGCCAGCACGTGCAGCATCGGGCGCAGCCGCTTGCCGCCGGAGCCGATGATGTGGTCGGCGATCTGGTTGATCAGCACCACGTGGGAGGACAGTCGCTGGCGGATCAGCGTATCGACCCGCTGCATGTCGGCGGCGGCGAGGCTGCTCACCTGGGCGAAGTCGGCGGGGCGGATGGCGTCGGCTGGCATCGAATTCATGGAGGCGTCACGGCGGCGTAGCCCGCGATTATAGGGGGTGCAGGAACCTGCGCCGCGACATGTCGCCGCAAACCCGGGTCCCGGGGACGCACCTTATAATGCCGGACATGACTTTCCCGATGTCCACGGTTTCGTGAGCAAACTCTCCCGCCCCGAATTGCGCAGCGCGGTGACGCTGGCCTGCGTGATCAGTCTGCGCCTGTTCGGCCTGTTCCTGATCATGCCGGTGTTCTCGCTGTACGCGAAGGTGATGCCCGACGCCAGCGGCTTCATGATCGGTCTGGCGCTGGGCGTGTACGGCATCGGCCAGGTGCTGCTGCAGATCCCGCTGGGGCTGCTGTCGGACCGGATCGGGCGCAAGCCGGCGATCACCCTGGGCTTGATCCTGTTCGCCATCGGCGGCTTGATCGCGGCGCTGTCGCACACGCTGGCCGGCATCGCCGTCGGCCGCGCGGTGCAGGGCATGGGCGCGGTGGCCGGCGCCGGCATCGCGCTGGCGGCGGACCTCACCGCCGAGGAAAACCGCGGCAAGGCGATGGGCATCATCGGCGTGTCGATCGGACTGGCGTTCCTGCTGGCGCTGATCCTGGGGCCGCCGCTGGAAGCGATCGCCGGGCTGTCCGGCCTGTTCGCCGCGACCTCGTTGCTGGCGCTGGCCTCGCTGGCGCTGCTGTGGCTGATCGTGCCCACGCCGGTGCGCGCGCGGGCGCCGGCCGCGGCGGGCGTCGGTGCGGTGCTGGCGATGCTGCGCGACGGCCGCATGCTGGTGCTGAACGGCTCGGTGTTCTTCCTGCATGCGCTGCTCACCGCGAGCTTCGTGGGCCTGCCGCTGCTACTGGCGGACACGCTGCAGCTGCCGGTGAGCCGGCACTGGGAGCTGTACCTGCCGGTGATGGCGGTGGCTGCGTTCGTGATGGGCGTGTGCCTGCACCACATGCGCGAGGTGGCGCAGAGCCTGCGCATCGTCACAGTGTGCGTGGTGGCGATCGGCCTGGCGCTGCTCGGCTTCGCCTTGTCCGGCAGCCACCTGGCCGCGTTCGGCGTGGCCGCGGCGGTGTTCTTCTCCGCCTTCAACCTGCTCGAGGCGGCGCTGCCCAGCCTGGTCTCGCGGCTGGCGCCGGAGCAGCTGCGCGGCGCGGCGATGGGTGCGTATTCGACCAGTCAGTTCATCGGCGCGTTCGTGGGTGGCGCGCTCGGCGGCATCGCGCTGGGCCGGCTCGGTCCCGACGGCGTGTTCGTCTGCGCCGCCGCGCTGACCCTGCTGTGGCTGCCGTTGGTGATCACCGGCGCGCGCGGGATCACCCGTCGCGCCGCCACGGCGCAGGCGCACCTCGCCTAGGCGGGCGCGGCCGTTGCGGCCGCGAGGGTGGTTTGCAATAGCCGCGAGGCGGCCCAATCATGGGTTGCTGCGCCCCGCCGGCATGCCCGCCGAGAACCATCCCGATGGCCCACGAAATCATTGCGCTGATCACCGAATACGGCGTGCTGCTGGTGTTCCTCAACGTGCTGCTGACCCAGCTCGGCGCACCGCTGCCGGCAGTGCCGACCTTGGTGGTGGCTGGGACTCTGGTGGCGGGCGGGCAGTTGGCACCGGCGGCGGCGATCGGCGCGGCGGTGGCGGGCGCGGTGCTGGGCGACCTGGCCTGGTTCAGCGCCGGTCGGCGCTACGGCGCCGGGGTGATGCGCCTGCTGTGCCGCATTTCGCTGTCGCCGGATTCGTGCGTGGCCCGCTCCGAGCTGCATTTCCAGCGCTGGCGCGGCCGGGTGCTGCTGATCGCCAAGTTCGTGCCCGGGCTGTCGACGGTGTCGTCCTCGCTGGTCGGCGCGATGGGCTTGCGGCTGCCGATGTTCGTGCTGTTCGACGGGCTGGGGTCGCTGTGGTGGGCCGCGCTGGCGGTTGGCCTCGGCTACCTGTTCGCCGCGCAGATCGACAGCCTGCTGGCCGCCATCGCCAGCGCCGGCACGCTGGCGATCGAGTTGCTGGCCGGGCTGCTGGCGCTCTACGTGCTGCTGCGCTGGTGGCGGCGCCGGCGCCTGCTGCGCACGCTGCGCACGGCGCGCATCACGGTGGACGAGCTCAACCGCCTGGCCGGTGAAGGCATGCCGCCGGTCATCGTCGACGTGCGCTCGCCCGCCGCCCGCCGGGTGGATGCGCGCGTCATCCCCGGCGCGCTGCTGGCCGGGCTCGACGGCATCGACCAGGCCGTGCACGACGTGCCGCTCGAGCGCGAGCTGGTCATCTACTGCAACTGTCCGAACGAGGCCTCTGCCGCCATGGCGGCCAAGGCGCTGATGACGCAGGGCTACCGGCACGTGCGCCCGCTGCTGGGCGGGCTGGATGCCTGGGACGCGGCAGGCTACCCGGTCATGCGGCTGGAGGGCGCTGGCGCCGATTTACCCCCGCTGCGGACGACCGCCTGAGCCGCGGCGTTTCTTTACGCGTTCCATACGCCGGCCGGCCGGATCGCTACCCCTTTCTTATGCGCCGCTGCCGACAATGCCCACCGTCGCAATGACGGTGGTTCGCAGCCCATGGATGTCGTCTACCTGCTGTTCCTGCTGGCGCTGTTCGCCGCGGCGCTCGGCTTCCTGCTGATCTGCGACCGGCTGGGGCGGCGCCCCTGAGCCACGTTGCCGCCTTGCGCGGCGACCCGGCCTGCATCGCTGCTGTGCGGGAGATCGACCGATGAACGTTCTGTACTTCGTGGCGGCCCTGATCGCGGTGGCCCTGGCGGGTTACTTGTGCGTGGCCCTGCTCAAGCCGGAGTGGTTCGAATGAGCGCCAACGTTTTCGTCCAGGTTGGCCTGTACCTGGCCGTCCTGCTGTTGCTGCTCAAGCCGATGGGCAGTTACCTGGCACTGGTGTTCGCCGAGGCGCCGAACCGGCTGACGCGTGCCGGGTCGGGCGTCGAGCGCCTGCTGTACCGCCTCGCCGGCATTCGCGGCGACGAGGACATGGGCTGGAAGCGCTACGCGCTGGCGATGCTGCTGTTCAACGTGCTCGGCCTGCTGGCCGTCTATCTGCTGCAGCGCGTGCAGCAGTGGCTGCCGCTGAACCCGCAGCATTTCGGCAACGTGGCGCCGGATTCGGCGATGAACACCGCGATCAGCTTCGCCACCAACACTAACTGGCAGGGTTACGCCGGCGAGTCGACGATGAGCTATCTGACCCAGGTGCTGGGGTTGGCGGCGCAGAACTTCCTCTCGGCGGCCACCGGCATCGCCGTGCTGGTGGCGGTGGTGCGCGGCTTCGTGCGGCGCGGCGCGGGCGGGCTCGGCAGCTTCTGGGTCGACCTGACCCGCGCCACGCTGTACGTGCTGCTGCCGCTGTCACTGCTGATGGCATTGTTCTTGGCCTCGCAGGGCGTGGTGCAGAACTTCAGGCCGTATGTCGACGTGTCGGTGGTGCAGGCGAGCAGTTATGCCGAGGCGGTGAAGGACGCTGCGGGCCATGCCGTGAAGGATGCCGCCGGCCATGACGTGACCAGGGAAACGCCGGTCCTCACGCAGACCTTGCCGATGGGCCCGGCCGCCTCGCAGGTCGCGATCAAGATGCTCGGCACCAACGGCGGCGGTTTCTTCAATGCGAATTCGGCGCATCCGTACGAGAACCCCACGCCGCTGTCCAACTTCGTCGAGATGCTGGCGATCTTCCTGATCCCTGGGGGGCTGTGCGTGATGTTCGGCCAGATGGTCGGCGACCGGCGGCAGGGCTGGGCGATCCTCGCCGCGATGCTGGTGATCTTCGTGCCACTGGCACTGAGCCTGGTCGCCGCCGAGCAGGCCGGCAACCCGGCGCTGCACGGGCTGGCGGTGGATGCGCAGGCCTCGGCACTGCAGGCCGGCGGCAACATGGAAGGCAAGGAGACGCGCTTCGGCATCGCCTCGTCCGGCCTGTTCGCCGCGATCACCACGGCCGCCTCGTGCGGCGCGGTGAACGCGATGCACGATTCGCTGACCCCACTGGGCGGCCTAGTGCCGATGTGGCTGATGCAGCTGGGTGAAGTGATCTTCGGCGGCGTCGGCTCGGGCCTGTACGGCATGCTCGCGTTCGCGGTGGTGGCAGTGTTCATCGCCGGGCTGATGGTGGGTCGCACGCCTGAATACCTGGGCAAGAAGATCGAAGCCTACGAGATGAAGATGGCCAACCTCGCGGTGCTGCTGCCGTGCGCGCTGGTGGTGATCGGCACGGCGATCGCGGTGATGACGCCGGCCGGCGCGGCGGGCGTGGCCAATCCCGGCGTGCACGGTTTCAGCGAGATCCTCTACGCGGTCAGCTCCGCTTCCAACAACAACGGCAGCGCGTTCGGCGGCCTTTCGGCCAACACGCCGTTCTGGAACGTGCTGCTGGGCCTGTGCATGTTCCTCGCGCGCTTTCCGCTCGCCATCGCGATGCTGGCGATGGCTGGCTCGCTCGCTGCCAAACGGCATGTGCCCGCATCGGCCGGCACGCTGCCCACGCACACACCGCTGTTCGTCACCCTGCTGGCCTGCGTGGTGATCGTGGTCGGTGCACTCACCTTCCTGCCGGCGCTGGCCCTGGGGCCGATCGCCGAGTCCCTGATGTCGGGGCACTGAAGCATGGCCGCACACACTCGAGCTGCAAGTGGCTTCCATCGCGAGCTGGTGCTCGCGGCCGTCGCCGATGCGTTCCGCAAGCTGTCGCCGCGGGTGCAGTTCCGCAACCCGGTGATGTCCGTGGTGTTCGTGTGCAGCGTGCTGACCACGCTGCTGTGGGCGCAGGCGCTCGCCGGCCATGGCGAGGCGCCCACGGGTTTCATCTTCTGGGTCAGCCTGTGGCTGTGGTTCACCCTGCTGTTCGCGAACTTCGCCGAGGCGCTGGCGGAAGGGCGCGGCAAGGCGCAGGCCCATGCCTTGCGCGGCTCGCGCAAGGATGTCATCGCGAAGAAGCTGGCCATGCCCCACCGCCACGCGGCGATCACCTTGGTGCCGTCCGGCGAGTTGCGCAGCGGCCACCACGTGCTGGTCGAGGCGGGCGAGCAGATGCCGGGCGACGGCGAGGTGGTGATCGGCGCGGCCAGCGTGGACGAGAGCGCGATCACCGGCGAATCCGCGCCGGTGATCCGCGAGTCCGGCGGCGACCGCAGCGCGGTCACCGGCGGCACCCGCGTGCTGTCGGACTGGCTGGTGGTGCGCATCACCAGCAACCCTGGCGAAAGCTTCCTCGATCGCATGATTGCGATGGTGGAAGGTTCCAGGCGGCGCAAGACGCCGAACGAGATCGCGCTGACCATCCTGCTGGCGAAGTTCACCCTGATCTTCCTGCTCGCCTGTGCCACCTTGCTGCCGTATTCGATCTACAGCGTGCAGGTGGCCGGCAGCGGCAGTCCGATCACGCTGACCGTGCTGATCGCGCTGCTGGTGTGCCTGATTCCTACCACCATCGGCGCACTGCTGTCGGCGATCGGCATCGCCGGCATGGACCGGATGATCCGCGCCAACGTGATCGCCACCTCGGGCCGCGCGGTCGAGGCGGCCGGCGATGTCGACGTGCTGCTGCTGGACAAGACCGGCACGATCACCCTGGGCAACCGCCAGGCAGTAGCGTTCCTGCCCGCGCCCGGCGTGGAGGAGAGCATCCTGGCCGAAGCCGCGCAGCTTGCCTCGCTGGCCGACGAGACGCCGGAAGGGCGCAGCGTGGTCGTGCTGGCGAAGGACCGCTTCGGCCTGCGCGAGCAGCAGCTCGGAACCCTGCATGCGCAGTTCGTGCCGTTCACTGCGCAGACCCGCATGAGCGGCGTGGACATCGGCACGCGGCTCATCCGCAAGGGCGCGCTGGACGCGGTGGAGAAATACCTGGAGGCCAACGGCAGCCGCCTGCCGCCATCGGTCAGGCACATGGCCGAGGACATCGCGCGGCGCGGCGCCACCCCGCTGGTCGTCACCGATGGCGCGGCCGCGCTGGGCGTGATCGAGCTGAAGGACATCGTCAAGGGCGGCATCAAGGAGCGCTTCGCCGAGATGCGCCGGATGGGCATCAAGACCATCATGATCACCGGCGACAACCCGCTCACCGCCGCGGCGATCGCCGCCGAGGCCGGCGTCGACGACTTCCTCGCCGAGGCCGCGCCGGAAGCCAAGCTGAAACTCATCCGCAGCATCCAGGCCGAGAACCGGCTGGTGGCGATGTGCGGCGACGGCACCAACGACGCG
This sequence comes from Rhodanobacter sp. KK11, assembly GCF_033345435.1. Taxonomy (NCBI): domain Bacteria; kingdom Pseudomonadati; phylum Pseudomonadota; class Gammaproteobacteria; order Lysobacterales; family Rhodanobacteraceae; genus Rhodanobacter; species Rhodanobacter sp. KK11. The sequence goes on along the minus strand of NZ_JAWPMI010000005.1, from coordinate 103,246 downwards.
CCGGCGCTGGCCCAGGCCGACGTGGCGGTGGCGATGAACACCGGCACGCAGGCGGCGAAAGAGGCCGGCAACATGGTCGACCTCGACTCCAACCCGACCAAGCTGATCGAGGTGGTGGAGATCGGCAAGCAGATGCTGATCACCCGCGGCGCGCTGACCACGTTCTCGATCGCCAACGACATCGCCAAGTATTTCGCGATCATCCCGGCCGCGTTCGCGACCACTTATCCGGCGCTGAACACGCTCAACGTGATGCGTCTGGCCACGCCGCAGAGCGCGATCCTGTCGGCGGTGATCTTCAACGCGCTGATCATCGTCTGCCTGATTCCGCTGGCATTGAAGGGCGTGAAGTACCGCGCGCTCGGCGCCGCCGCGCTGCTGCGCCGCAACCTGCTGGTCTATGGGCTGGGCGGCATCGTGGTGCCGTTTGTCGGCATCAAGCTGGTCGACCTGTTGCTGGTCCTGCTGGGGTTGTCCTGATGCGCAGCCTTGTCATCGTCACGCTCGCCGCGTTACTCGTCCCCGACCTCGCCAGCGGCATGCCGGCAAGCAACGTCAGCGGCAATGCCGCGCTGGCCTCCGACTACCTGTTCCGCGGCCTCACCCAGAGCTGGGGGCGGCCGGCGATCCAGGGCGGCGCCGACTACGCCGATCCGGCCGGCTTCGCGGCCGGCTTCTGGGCTTCCAGCGTCAGCGAGCGCAGCTATCCCGGCGGCGCGATGGAGCTGGACCTGTATGCCAGCTACGGACAGGCGATCAACCGTGACTGGTCGTGGCGTGCCGGCATCTATGCCTATGTCTACCCCGGCGCCAATCTCGACCACGCCGGCTTGCCGTCGCGCTCGCTGAACACTGCCGAGGCCAATGTCGCGCTGAGCTGGAAGCAGTTCACGCTGAAGTACAACCGCGCGCTCACCGACTATTTCGGGGTGGACACGGAGCAGGGTTATCGCAGTGATTCCAGGGGCACCGGCTACCTGCAGCTGGACGCCACGTTCGCGCTGGGCGACGCATGGAGCCTGGCGCTGCACGCCGGCCACACGCACTACACCACCAGGTTGGCGACGCCGCTGGCCGATGGCGCGCGCGACCCCGGCTACAGCGATGTCGGTGTCACGCTGAAGTACCAGGTCGCCACGCACTGGTCGCTGAGTGCGGGCCTCAGCTACGCCACCAACGCGGATTTCTACCGCCGCACTGCCAGCTTCCTCGATGCCAGCGACACGCGCAATGTCGGCGGTTTGCGCGGCTTCGTGATGCTGCAAGGAAGTTTCTGAGGACGTCCCATGAGCAAGCTATTGCGCCAAGCCATCGTCCTGCTGTTGCTGATGACCGCGATCACCGGCGTGCTCTATCCGCTGGCCGCCACCGGACTGGCGCAGCTGATCTTTCCGGGGCAGGCCAACGGCAGCCTGATCGTGAAGAACGGCACGCCGGCCGGCTCGGCCCTGATCGGGCAATCATTCACCGAGCCGAAGTATTTCTGGGGTCGACCATCGGCCACCGCGCCGAATCCGTACAACGCCAGCGCTTCATCGGGCTCCAACATGGGCCCGACCAATCCGGCGTTGACCGAGGCGGTGAAGCAGCGCATTGCGGCGCTGCGTGCGGCCGACCCGGGCAACCATGCACCGGTGCCGGTGGACCTGGTCACCGCCTCGGGCAGCGGACTCGATCCGGAGATCAGTCCCGCCGCGGCGCAGTACCAGCTGGCGCGGGTGGCAAGGGCGCGCGGGCTGAGTCCCGCACGGGTGCAGGCGCTGGTGAACGCCTGCACCCGCGGCCGCCAGCTCGGCCTGCTCGGCGAGCCGCGGGTGAACGTGCTGCAGCTCAACCTGGCGCTGGATGCGGCGCAGGCGCACGGCAGCTGATCGCGCTACCGTAGCGCCATTCCACGGACCGACCCTGGCATGAGCGAACCCTCCCGCGAAGCACGTGCCGATGCCCTGCTGGGCACGGTGCACGACGCCGACCGACGGCTGAAGGTGTTCCTCGGCGCCGCGCCGGGCGTCGGCAAGACTTATGCGATGCTGTCGGCCGCGCGCGAGCTGAAGCGGCAGGGCGTGGACGTGGTGGTCGGCCTGGTCGAGACGCACGGCCGCGCCGAGACGGAGGCGCTGCTGGACGGGCTGGAGGTGCTGCCGCGTCGAAGGGTGAACTACCAGGGCCGCGATTTCACGGAATTCGATCTGGATGCCGCGCTGGAACGGCGCCCGGCCGTGCTGCTGGTGGACGAACTGGCGCACACCAATCTGCCCGGCGGCCGGCACGAGCGGCGCTGGCAGGACATCGCCGAGCTGCTCGACGCCGGCATCGAGGTCTATACCGCGCTGAACGTGCAGCACCTGGAAAGCCTCGCCGACCAGGTGCGCCGGATCACCGGGATCAATGTACGCGAGCGGGTGCCGGACGCATTCCTCGACCGCGCCCGCGACATCGTGCTGGTGGACCTGCCGCCGCGCGAGCTGATCACGCGGCTGAAGCAGGGCAAGGTCTACGTGCCGGAGACTGCGGCGGCGGCGTTGGATGCGTTCTTCTCGCCGACCAACCTGGGCGCGCTGCGCGAGCTGGCGATGGACACCATGGCCGGCCACGTCGACAACGACCTGCGCGAGTCGATGCTGGCGCGCGGCGGCACGATGCCGGTGCGTCGCCGCGTGCTGGCGGCGATCGACGGCCATGCGCAAAGCGAGTACCTGGTGCGGGTGGCGCGGCGCATTGCCGAGCGCCGCGGCGCGCCGTGGAGCGCAGCCTTCGTCGACACCGGCGCGCGGCTGGAACCGGCCCGGCGCGACCGGCTGGAAGCGGCGCTGCGGCTGGCGCGCCGGCTCGGCGGCGATACGGTGGTATTGCGCGGTGCGTCGATCGCCGACGAACTGCTGGCGCATGCCGACCGCGAGGGCGTGGGCCAGATCCTGCTGGGACGTACCCGCGAGCGCCCGCTGGCGCGCATGCTCGGCCGCTCGTTGACCCAGCAGCTGCTGCGCCGCGGCGCGCACCTGGAGCTGACCATCATCGCCACGCCGAGCGAGCGGGCGGCGTCGCGGCGACGACTGCGCTTTCCCGGCGGGCGCGGTTCGCGCAGAGAGTATGTCTATGCCACGCTCGCCACGCTGGCCGCGTTGGGCCTGTCGTTTGTCGCCGACCGCTATCTGTCGGTGGCCAACCTGTCGCTGATCTTCCTCACCGCGGTGCTGGCGGTGGCGGTGCGCACGCGCATGGCGGTGGCCGTCTATACCGCCATCCTGTGTTTCCTCGGCGACAACTTCTTCTTCGCGCCGCCGCGTTACACGCTGGCCATCGCGAATCTCGACGATGTGCTGGCGGTCAGCCTGTTCCTGATCGTGGCGCTGGTGTGCAGCCACCTGGCGACACGGCTGGCCAGCCAGGTGGAGTCGTTGCGCGCCGCCCAGACGCAGTCGCGCGCGCTGCTGGCGCTGGGCCAGCGGCTGGCCGCCAGCGCCGACGCCGAGGGCATCCGCAAGGTGGGCGCACATGCCTTGGCGCAGGCCCTGCGCGGCGAGGTGGCGATCCTTACCCGCGACGCCGGCGGCAATCTGCAGGTGGCCGCCTTCGCCCCGCGCGAAGTGGCCCTGTCGGCGCAGGACCTGGCCGCCGCCGACTGGTGCGAGCGGCACGCGGCACCGGCCGGCCGCCACACCGACACGCTCAATGCCGCGCCGTACTGGATGCTTCCGTTCGGCAGCGAAGAGAACCGGCTCGGCGTGGCCGCGTTGCGGCTTGCCGCGGACAACGGCGCACCCGACCAGGACCAGCGCAGCCTGGCGCTGGCGATGGTGCAGGATATCGGCCAGGCACTGGAGCGCGCACGCCTGGCCGACGAACTGGAGGGGGCCCGCGTGCAGGGCGAGACCGAGCGCCTGCGCAACGCGCTGCTGTCGTCCGTGTCGCACGACCTGCGCTCGCCGCTGGCCTCGATGATCGGCGCGGCCGGCACGCTGTCCAGCTACGGCGAACAGCTGCCGCCGGGCGAGCGCCGCGAGTTGCTGGAGGCGATCCTGGGCGAGGGCCAGCGGCTGGACCGCTACATCCAGAACCTGCTCGACATGACCCGGCTCGGCCACGGCACGCTCAAGCTCAACCGCGACTGGACCGATGTCGCCGAGATCGTCGCCGCCGCGGTCGGTCGCCTGTGCAAGCTGTTCCCGTCGCTGCGGGTGGATATCTTGCTGCCGCCCGACGTGCTGCTGCTGTTCGTGCATCCGGCCTTGATCGAACAGGCGCTGTTCAACATCCTGGAGAACGCCGCGCGCTTCTCGCCGGCCGACGAAGCGGTGCAAGTGGTGGTGCGCGGCGAGGGCGACCGGTTGCTGATCGACGTCAGCGACCGCGGCCCCGGCATCCCGGAGGCGGAGCGGGCGCTGATCTTCGACATGTTCTACTCGGTGTCGCGCGGCGACCGTGCCAGCCAGGGCACCGGCCTCGGCCTGGCGATCTGCCGCGGCATGATCGGCGCGCATGGCGGCAGCGTGGAAGCGTTGCCGCGCGACGGCGGCGGCACCACGATCCGCATTATCCTGCCGCTGCCCCCGCCACCCGACCGTGCGCCATGAACTCCTCGCCCCGCGTGCTGGTGATCGACGACGAGCCGCAGATCCGCCGCTTCCTCGACATCGGCCTGCGCGCCGAGGGCTACGAGGTCTTGCTGGCCGCCACCGGCGCGGCGGGCCTGGCGCTGGCGGCCACGCAGTCGCCGGACCTGGTGATCCTCGACCTCGGCCTGCCCGACATGGAGGGCCACGCGGTGCTCGCCGAGCTGCGCCAGTGGAGCCAGCTGCCGGTGCTGATGTTGTCGGTGCGTGACGCCGAGAGCGAAAAGGTCAGCGCGCTGGACCACGGCGCCAACGACTACATGACCAAGCCGTTCGGCATCCAGGAACTGATGGCGCGACTGCGCGCACTGCTGCGCAACCGGCCGGGCGAGCCGGAACACCTGCCGCGTTACGACGACGGCCATCTGGCCGTCGACCTGGCCCGGCGCGAAGTGAGTCTGGACGGTGTGCCGCTGGCGTTGACCCGCAAGGAATACGCGGTGCTGGCGCTGCTGCTGCAGCACGCCGGTCGCGTGGTCACCCAGCAGCAGCTGCTGCGCGAGGTGTGGGGGCCAACCCACACCAGCGACAGCCAGTATCTGCGTATCGTGATCGGCAAGCTGCGTCAGAAACTGGGTGACGACCCGGCCCACCCGCGCTGGCTGAAGACCGAGCCCGGCGTGGGCTACCGCTTCATCGCGAACTGAACGCCCTGGCACTCGCCGCTCGGCGCCGACCGGCGGCAGCGGACGGCGCCGACCCGCGGTTCAGGTTTTCCGCGTCTGGACTCGGCCCTTCCCGCGGTTATGATAGCCAGCCTGATCCATCAACTCCGGCCGTAATCATCCCTTACGTACGGCCGGCTCAACGAGGGCATTCCCATGGCACGCGGCGTCAACAAAGTCATCCTGGTCGGCAACCTCGGCGCGGACCCCGAAATGCGTCACACCGGCGGCGGCACCGCCATCTGCACTTTCAACCTGGCCACCACCGAGTCGTGGACCGACAAGCAGAGCGGCGAGAAGCAGGAGCGCACCGAGTGGCACCGCGTGAAGATCTTCGGCCGCCTGGCCGAGATCGCCGGCGAGTATCTGAAGAAGGGTCGCCAGGTCTATATCGAAGGCTCGCTGCGCACCGACAAGTACACCGACAAGCAGGGCATCGAGCGCTACTCGACCGACATCATCGCCAGCGACATGCAGATGCTCGGCGGCCCCGGTGGTGAAGGCGGCGCGGGCGGCGGATACCAGCGCGAGCGCCCGCAGGGCGGTGGCCAGCGCCAGGGTGGTGGTGGCAGCTACGGTGGCGGCCAGTCGCGCGGCGGCGACTACGGCAATGCGCCGCGCCAGTCCCCGGCCCCGGCCGACAGCGGCTTCGCGGACGACGAGATCCCGTTCTAGCGAACACTTAATCTGTAGTGGTGATCAAGATCCAAGGAAGCCCCGCTCTGCGGGGCTTTTTCTTTACCGCCGGCTGCTGCGACGGGCTGCGCCGGTTCCGGCGCGCCCCTGGTCATTCGGAGGATCCGGCGTCCACCCGTGGCCACGGATCGTGGAAGAAGCCATGCAGCGGCGCCAGCATGCGGCAGCGGTGCGATGCCCAAAAGCGGGGGCGTCGCCGCGTCTGGGTATTCAGGGCGAGGCTGCCGTCACCCGCCAGATGGCATCGCCGACGTCGTCCGCGATCAGCAGCGCGCCGTCCTTGTCCTGCGCCAGGCCGACCGGCGCACCGTACAGCTGCGATTCGTCGTCCGAGTGGAAGCCGGTGACCAGCGGTTCGGGCACGCCGGTCGGCTTGCCGTCCACGAAGGCGACGTGGACGACGGCGTAGCCGCTCAGTGGCGAGCGGTCCCAGCTGCCGTGCTCGCCGACGAAGGCGCCATGCTGATACTGCTGCGGCAGCGCGTTGGTGTCCGAGAACAGCAGCCCGAGCGCGGCGACGTGCGAGCCCAGCGCGTAGTCGGGCTTGATCGCCTTGGCCACCAGGTCCGGCCGCTGCGGCATGACGCGGTTGTCCACGTGCTGGCCGAAATAGCTGTACGGCCAGCCGTAGAAGCCACCTTCCCGTACCGAAGTCAGGTAGTCGGGCACCAGGTCCGCGCCGATCTCGTCGCGTTCGTTGACGATCGCCCAGAGCTTCCCGGCATGCGGCTCGATCTGCAGCCCGGTCGGGTTGCGCAGGCCCGAGGCGTAGATCCGGCTGCCGGCGCTGGCCACGTCCACCTCGAGCACGGCCGCACGCCGGTACTCCTGGTCCAGGCCGTTCTCGGTGATGTTGCTGTTGGAGCCGACCCCGACATACAGCTTGCTGCCGTCCGGGCTGGCCACCATCGCCTTGGTCCAGTGGTGGTTGATGGTGGCCGGCAGGTCGGTGAATTCCACGCGCGGCGCGGTGATCCGCGTTTCACCGGTGACGTACGGGAACTTCACGATCGCGTCGGTGTTGGCCACGTAAAGCGTGTCGCCGATCAGCGCCACGCCGAACGGCGAGTGCAGGTGTTCGATGAAGACGTGCTTCTCCCATTCGCCGCCGGCATTGCCGTGGTGGCGCAGCAGGGTGATCCGGTTGCCGCCTTTCGCACCCTTGCCCGAGAGGTTCTTGACCTTGTTGGCGATCAGCTGCTTCGGCGTGGTCACCGGCTCGGCACCGGGGCCGTTGGATTCCACCACCAGGATGTCGCCGTTGGGCAGGGTGTAGAGCTGGCGCGGGTGCAGCAGGCCGCTGGCGATCTTCTCGATCCTGAGCCCGGGCGCGACCTTGGGCGTCTGGCCCTGCTTCCAGCCGGCATAGCGGGGAACCTGCATCGGCGGCACCAGGAAGTTGCGGGCGGCGGGCAGCGGCGGAGCATCACCCGACTGCTGCGCGGGCTGATACGACGCCTTCCCGCTGCATCCTCCCAGGATCACCCCGAAGACCAGGACCAGCGCACGGCGAAGGACAATCTTATGCATGGACGTGCTCCTCCACCGCCGGGTGCTGCACGGCCATCACGACGTGGGCGACGGCCAGCAGGATGACCGTGCACGCCGAGAGCCAGACGCCGGCCGGAACCACGGCGTAGGCATCGCGGCTGTGCACGAACGCATTGAAGATCGCCGCGACGATGGCGAACAGGTTGAACCAGAAATCCAGCCGGTCGGCGCGCCGGGCGATGTGGCGGGAGGTGATCCAGACCTGGGCGAGATTGACGAAGCGGGGGATCACCGCGAGCAGCAGGCCGAACACGATCAGCCAGGCGGCGCCCTTGTTCCACATGACGACCGCCGTGCGGGCATAGAGGATGTCGAAGATCAGCGCGGCGGCGAAGAAGCCGAACGGCAGGGGGTTGAGCAGGCCATAGACCGCGTTGGCCAGGACGGAGCGATGCGATGCGGTGTTCACGGGCAGCTCCTCGGCAGGAAGAACGCTAGCGATGGCGGGGACGATCCGCGTCGTGGCGAAGGGAGGAATGGTTGCCGGGACGGAATGCCGAACCCTCCCCTGCGTGCAACCCCTCCCGCTCGGAACAGCCGCGGGCGGTTGCGGGAAACCGTGCCGCCAGCGGCCATGTTGTGCGCGGCGGCGTGATGCATGCGTGACGCATGCGCGGCACCCGCGGGTCGTCGCGCTTCATGACACACTGGCAGGCATGTGCCGGCGACTTTTCCACCGCCGCGTCGTGGCCATCGTCGCGGTGCTGTCTTGTTTCGGACTTGCCCCGCCACCGGTCGCCGCGCGGGAGACGGCAGCGGCCGGGCGCGCGAAGCCCACGACCTTGCCTGCGGTGCAGGTCAGCGCAATGCGCCTGGAGATTCCCCCGTTCGATCTTCCCGCCGCGCTCAGCGTGGTGCGCGTCGAGCCCGCCGCCGCCGGTCAGCCGGGCGTGAATCTTTCCGAGTCGCTGGTCGGCGTGCCGGGCATCCTCGCGCGCGACCGGCAGAACTATGCGCAGGACGTGCAGATCTCGATCCGCGGTTTCGGCTCGCGCGCGACCTTCGGCGTGCGCAGCATCCGCCTGTATGTCGACGGCATCCCGGCGACGCTGCCGGATGGGCAGGGCCAGGTCTCGCACTTCAACTTCGATTCGGCCGGGCGGGTGGAGATACTGCGCGGTCCGTTCTCGGTGCTCTACGGCAACGCCGCCGGCGGCGTGGTGCAGCTGTGGAGCGCGGAGGGCACGCCGACGCCGGTGACCATGCTGGGCGTGAACGCAGGCAGCCACGACACCTTCCGCAGCAGCGTCGACACGCGCGGCACGCTGGGGTCGGTCGACTACAACGTCGCCGGCTCGCTGTTCCTTTCCGGCGGCTACCGGCCGCACAGCCGGGTGCGCCGCGAATCGGACAACGCCAGGTTCGGCGTGGACCTTGGCGGCGGGAAGAAACTCACCATCGTGGCAAACCGGCTGGACCAGCCGGTATCCCAGGATGCGCTGGGGCTCACCCGGGCGCAGGTCGATGCCGATCCGCGGCAGGTTGCTTCGGTGGCCATCCAGTACAACACCCGCAAGAGCATCGAACAGAACCAGCTCGGCGCCGTCTACGAGCAGCCGTTGCACGGCAACGACCAAGTGCGGGTGATGGGCTTTTTCGGCCAGCGCAGCATCGCGCAGTACCAGTCGATCCCGGTCAGCGCCCAGCAAAGCCCGCTGTCGGCGGGCGGCGTGGTGGCGCTGGACACCGTCTACGGTGGCCTCGACGCGCGCTGGACCCGCAACGGCCAGCTGGCCGACCGCGACTACGAGTTCGTGCTGGGCGTGAGTGCCGACGGGCAATGGCAGCATCGCCGCGGTTACGAGAACTTCGTCGGCGACACGCTGGGAGTGACCGGCGTACCGCGCCGGAACGAGGACGACAACGTCGACAGCGTCGACGAGTACGCGCAGTGGTACTGGCACTTCGCCGAATCATGGTCGCTGCTGCTCGGCGTGCGGCGTGACGACGTGCGCTTCCGAGCACGCGATCGCTACGTCACGGCGACCAATCCGGACGACAGCGGCGGGGTGAACTACACGGCCACCACGCCGGTGCTCGGGCTGGGCTTCCGGCCCGGCGACCACCTGCGGTTCTACGCCAGCTACGGCAGGGGTTTCGAAACGCCGAGCTTCAACGAACTCGGCTACCGCAGCGATGGCCGGCCCGGCCTGGCTTTCGACCTGCGCCCGGCGCGCAGCCGCAACCTGGAGCTGGGCGCGAAATGGCAGGTCACGCGTGGACTGGCCTTCGACACGGCGCTGTTCCGCGCCGATACGCGCGACGAGCTGGCGGTGGGGACCAACCAGAACGGCCGTTCGACCTACCGCAATGTCGGCGACACGCGGCGCCAGGGCGTCGAGTTTTCCCTGGCCGGCCAGTTGGCGGACCACTGGCAGATCAGGGCCGGCTTCACCCGCCTGCAGTCGCGCTTCCGCAGCGCGTTCCTCGCCTGCCGCGCCACGCCATGCGCCATGGCCAGCGTGCCGGTGGCGGCCGGCACCCGCATGCCTGGCGTGCCCGAAAACTACGCTTCGCTGCGCATCCGCCACGGCGACGAACTCGGCTGGCACCAAGGCCTGGACGTGACCGGCGTGGGCGCGGTCAGCGTCAACGACACGGCGACCGAGCGCGCCGCCGGCTACGCCGTGGTCGGCGTCGACGCCGGCTACACCTTCGCCCTGGGCCCGGACACGCGGCTGCAGCTCAGTGCCCGCGTGGACAACCTGGGCGACCGCCGCTACATCGGTTCGGTGATCGTCAACGACAGTAACGGACGCTATTTCGAACCGGGCCCGGGCCGCACCTGGATGCTGGGGATGCGGCTGGTTTTCTGAGGCGTGCCGTGCTCCATGCGTGAATCAGGGTTCGGCCCCTGCGATGGAGGGCATCGGCAGGCCGCGTTAGCCGTGGTCGAAGCTTGATACAGCTTCTTCCGCAGGCGAGGATCGCCCTTCCCAAGCTCTCCCTTGCAGATAGGGAAAGAAGCGAGGCTCGCAGTTTGAGGCTCTACTTCACCGGCAGCGTAGTACTGTTTGGGTGTTGCGCGTTCGGTAGCGAATGTCTCGGGAGGAGCTGCTGCGGATCCGTTCGTCCGGTGCACAAGAAGGATCTATTGGCGAGGAGTCGGCGGTCGCCAACTTGACTTGCCTTCCTGTGCGCTGCTTGATAAGCAAGGACAGGGCGGGCAGGGGACAGCTATGGAGCCAGGACGGGTCGCCAAAGAGGCGCGTGTACGGGTACGCGTCGAGCATGCACTGCTTGAGCGTCTCGCATTGGATGCGGGAGTGGCCCTGACGGCAGCGCAATACGCGTTGCCTGAGCCCGAGGCGGTGCGCCGCCAGTTGCTCGGACGGGCCGTGCGACTCACCGAAGCCATGGCACCCAAGGCCATCATGGCGGCAGTCGAGATCCGGGACGCGTTCGGGCTGACCTCGCCTGTCGAGATCTACCAGTCCGCCGGCCGCGAGAACGCGGCCATGCATCTCTTGCGCGAGCCGATCCTGATGGAGATCCAGGGGCGGCTTTTGTCCCTGCTCGACGACGGCGCCCTGCGTGCGGTGATCGGCCACGAGTTCGGCCATTTCATCGCACACGGACCGGATTCCCCGCATGCGCAGGTGAGTGCGCTGGCTACGTCACTGGCGCTGGCGGAAGATGCGCCTGCGGAGCTTGCGCTGGTTGCCTCCACTCTCTCGATGGCGCGTGAACTGACTGCCGACCGCTACGCTTTGCTGGCCACGCGCGACCTCGATGCGCTGCTGCGGCTGGAAATGGTGGCGACCACCGGGTTGCCCGCGGAGGACCTCGGCGGCGACACGGCCGGCTATCTCGCCCAGTGTCGCGAGCTGGTGGAGGCGTGCCTCGCAGATGGTGACAGTGCGCAAGGCATCACCCACCCCGAACACGGCGTACGTGCCTGGGCTGCGTGGTTGTTCAGCGAGACCGTGCTGTATCGCGAGTTGACCGGTTGCGGTCCCGGCACGCGCGCGCTCGACGAGGTGGATGCCTTGATCGAGCGCGTATTGCGCCGACCCGGGCTGGACAGCGCGTTCCAGTACCTGGAGCCACCACCCGCGGAGCTGCATGAATTGGCGCTGGCGGCTGCTGTGCTGGTGTCGATGGCTGATGACAACCTCAGCGATGAAGAGGCCGAGGTGCTGGAGCGGACCTTTGCATCACTGGTGCCCGACTGGGGTCGCCTGCTCGATCCGGCACAGGCGGCGCAACGCGTCGAGGAGCTTGCACCGCTGGCCAAGGCCTGGGGCTCTTCGTTCCTGCGCCCACTGTTCAATCTGTTGATCCACGTGCTCACAGCCGACGGCGTGGCGGACGAGCGCGAGTTCGCGCGCGTCGTGGAGATCGGTCGCTTGCTTGGCGGCGAGGAGTTGTTCGGTACATTGATGCGCACGGTGCTCCGGCGGATCACCGTGGAACGCCGCGAGGAAAACGCCGCCAAGCCGTTGCCGGTGCGCATCCGTGACGCCGCGCAAGCGCTGGATGTTTACCTCGCCGCCATCTGGCGGCGCGGTGGATCGCAGACCACCTTGCGCCAACTGTTGCGCCTGGTGGGCGAAACACGTCGTGAGAGTGCCGTGCTCGCGCGATTCGAGGCAGCGCTGGAACGTGCCGATCTTTCCACGTCGGCCGATCTCGCGACGATCGACTTGGACGGAACCATTGCGTTGTCGCCCAGGCACGCAGCGTCAGCCGTGACACCGCCACCGCCCTTGCCCCGGGATGCATTGCGGCGCGCCATCCAGCGCCTGCGCGACGAGCTCATCAGCGGCGACGGGCGCAGTCCATCGGTGCGGTTGCGTGAAGTGCGCGTCGGGCGCGCGTTCGACCTCGCCGCACTGTCGCGCATCTCGGTAGGGCATGCGGATCGCTGCCTGACACTGGCACAGGACGCCCGCCGGGTGGTGCTGGTGCAGGCGGAACAGGCTGGCGAGTCAAAGGAAGCCGCCAATCTCCTGCGCCAGCTTGTCGAACTGCGGCGCGAGCACTTGGCACGCCGTGAGGAGACCGGCGCGCGCGATCTGCATCTCGGCGTCGGTTTCGTGCGCGGCGTGGTGAACGGTTATGTGGTGCGAGCACCCCTGCTTTTGTATCCGGTGGAACTGGAATCGGACGGCGTCGGCGGTATCGCGCTGGTGCATGTGGCCGATGAGCCACCGGTTGCCAACCAGGCGCTGTTCCGGCTCATCCATCTCAAGGCGAACCTGCCCTTTGCCGACGCTCAGGCAGTCAAGCTCGACGCCCTGGCGGCCGACGCCCGCCAGGGCGTGATGGCGCTGGCGGATCACTTGCGCCAGATCGGCATGGACATTTTCGAGATCGACGCCGCACTGCATACGCTCGATCCGCTCGATGACGACACGGTTGCCTGGAAGGGTTGCCGACTTGAGCTCGAGGCCTGTGCCGTCATCGGTTTGTTTCCCCAGTCCCGCTCCGAACTGCTGCATGACTATGAGCAACTGCTCACCGAAATAGACTCTCCCGGTGCGGATGTGCATGCGTTGCTGGGTTGCGCCAATGCGCTTTTGCCGGCATCCCAGCGCACGAGTCAGGTGACGGAGCCGGCTGAGATCGAGTCAACCGCCCAGACACCGACGCTGGTGATCGCTGCCGATCCTTCGCAGGTGGGTGTGGTGCGCATGGCGGGCATTACGCGCGCCATGGTCGTCGATGGCCCACCAGGTACGGGCAAAAGCCAGGTGATCGTGAACCTGGTGGCGGATGCGCTCGCACGCGGTGAGCGCGTGGCGGTGGTATCCGAGAAGCGTGCGGCGCTGGACGTGGTTGCCCAGCGCCTGGCGGGGATCGGCTTCGGTGCCCTGGTTGGCGTGGTACACGACGTGGTCGATGACCGCAAGACGCTGTTTCGCAAGATCCGCGAGCGGCTGGAGTCCAGGGGCGGCAACCATGCTGCGCCTGCGTCTACCGCGGAGGACGTCGCGCAGTTCGCCGGAAGGCTGCGCCCGCGCATCGCGCATATGCGCCATTCGACTGCGGGCGAGCCGCCGCTGGGCAAGCTGGCCACCTATGCCGCCGGCATTGCTGATGCCGTGCCCCAAACCATGCCGCCGCTGGCAGGCCTTCCGTTTGGTAGCGCGCTCAAACTGGCGAAGCTGGCGCAGGTTTGCCGGCCCTGGGCTGACTTGATGGTATCGGGCAGTCCGTGGCGCCCTTCAGCGACACACCAGCGCCGCTCGCTGGCCGGGAGTACGCGCGAAGCACGCGCAAGCTTCGCCGAATCGCTCATGCGGGCAGTGCGCGCCGCTGCTGCCGTGGAGGCGGCAGCAGCGCGCCAAGGTGTCGCGCCCGCCGTCAGCGAGTCGCACATGGAAGAACTGCTGATGGCACACAAGGCGCTCACCTCCCTCAAGGAGGTCGATGCCCTGGCGGCGGCTCTGTTGGAGTTTCCCGACGATCGCCGTGCCCCCTTGCTTGCCTTGCGGGCGGACTGGATGGGTGCATCGGAAGCGTGGCAGGCCCATCCCGCTCCGGTGCGCGTCAATGCCACGCCGGTGTTCGTGCAGTGTGTACAGGCGCTTTTGATCCAAGGCACCTCGTTCTTGCGTTACCTGTCGCCGGGTTGGTGGAAGGCGCGTGCCACCGTCAAGCGCCAGTTGGCGGACGTCTGGCCGGATGCCCTGGGCCGACCGATCGACGTTGCCTTGTTGCACGACCTGCATCGGCGGCTGCGACTGGCGCGACTGTGGGCAAGTTTCGACCAGGTTGCCGCCCAGACCGGGCTTGCGCGGATACTCGTGGGTGACGCCGGACAGGTTGCCCAATCCTTGCAGCGCGTAGCCGATATTGTCGAACCCGTGCACTGCCTGGTGCGCGTCCGCAACGTGCTGACAACACTGGACGCATGGACTGCCGGCAATGCGAAGGCATGGCGGCAAACAGTATTCGACCGTCTGGCCGCTGCGCAGGCGTGGCGCAAACATGTCGCGGCCAACCGTGCCGCTGCCGAGGTTTTCCATGACCTGACTCCGAATACTCCGGCTGCGGAGCTCGGCGTTCGGCATCGTGTCTTCGAGCAGTCCGCCGACCGCGCCGCGGAGTTGGACCGATACCTCGCCGAATCCTTGACCGTGGACGCATGTGGTCCCCTGGCGATAGCCGCCTGCGCCGACGTTCCGTCCGGTGCATGGTCGGACATTTTGTTGAAGGCGTGGGCAACGGGTCGTGTACAGGCGGCATACGATGCGTTGCCGGATACCTTGCGTAGCGGCGAAGTGGACGACAACGCCACTCGTCAACTGAATGAAGCGCTTGAGGCTCAGGCGCAGGCATCCCGCCACCGCGTGCTCGATGGTGCTGATGCGGCACCTCTGCTCACTATGCCCTCGGCTGAAAAGTACGCGCGACGCACGCCAGCGCAGGCTGTCCGCGACAAACTGCAACACGAAGTGGCCAAACAGCGCGGCCTGATGCCGCTGCGTAGTTTCGTGCACAGCTACGCCGGGCAAGGTTTGTTCGACGCGTTGCCAGTATGGTTGCTTTCGCCGGAAACGTTGGCCGTGTTGTTTCCGCGCCAGCCCGTGTTCGATGTAGCGATCTTCGACGAGGCGTCGCAGTGCACCGTTGCCAACGGTTTTCCCGCGCTGTTGCGTGCACGGCGAGTGGTTATAGCGGGTGACGACCGGCAGATGCCGCCCACTGCCTTCTTCAAGGCCGCACATGACGAAAATGAAACTGGTGCCGAAGAAGAAACGGAGCCAGCCGATTTCCTCACCTCTGAATCACTGCTGACGCTCGCCCGTTTGCGCATGCCGGCGCGACGACTCGACTGGCACTATCGCTGCCAGGACGAAGACCTGATTGCGTTCTCCAATCACGCGATGTACGGAGGCACGCTGCTCACCTGTCCCGCTTCGTCCCGACCAGCGGTACCGGCCCGCTTGCGCTGGATTGCGGTGACCGGTGCAAAGTACGAGAACGGGCGTAACGATGTCGAAGCTGAGCGCGTGGTGGATCTCGTAGGGGAACTGCTGGCTCGGCCGCAGCCACCGACGATCGGCATTGTGACTTTCAACCTCTCGCAGCGCCTTGCCATACTTGACGCCATTGACCGGCGGCGTTCGACCCAAGAAGACTTCGCGCACTTGTACGGTGCGGCCGAGGCGCTGGAACGGCTCGACGATCGCCCCTTCGTCAAGAACATAGAAAGCGTGCAGGGCGACGAACGCGATGTGATTGTGTTCTCGCTCGGTCATGCACCAGTAGAACGCGTGCACAAGACGCGCGGCGTGCAGCGCTACGTGCCGGCGAGGTTCGGTCCGCTGGGCCAGCGTGGTGGCGAGCGGCGTCTGAATGTGGCCGTCTCTCGCGCACGCCAGGAAGCCATCGTTGTTGCCTCGTTTGACCCCGGTCAATTGAGCGTGGCGCGCGCGAAGAACGATGGGCCACGTCTGTTCAAGGCCTATCTGGAGTATGTCCACCACATGTCGGGTGGCAATCGCTCGCTTGCTGCGCGCGTGCTGGACGTGGTGCGCGCCGCAGCCAATCCGCCCGTCAGCGACGTGCAAGAGGCCCTGCCGGGCTTCGTGCCGCTTGCCGGCCAAATCATCGAGGCGTTGTCCGCGAAGGGCGTCGAGGCCAACGCGCATGTGGGCGCTTCGCGCTTCAAGGTGGATGTGGCGGTTGAGGGCGAATCCGACGGACGAGCGTATCGCGTGGCGATTCTTTGCGATGAGGGCGACGTCGACGATGGCGCATACCGCCGGACCCAGCGGGCTTCCCTGTTGCGTCAACGCGGTTGGCATGTGGTGCACGTCGACGGCATCGAATGGCTGACCGATCGAAGGGCGGTCCTCACGCGAATCGAACGAGCCATGGTGTAGCAGTCGGGGCCCGACACATGCGGGATCGGAACGGCGCTTTCCCACGTTTGGCGTCAATCGGCTGCCGCCTGGGGTATCAGTCGGAGGAAGCGTCTTCTCCCGGCGTCTGCCCCACATCGGGCACGTGTACGTTGGGCATGGTTGGGCAGGCTATTCCTGGATGACTGAAAGCGTGTTGTTGCTCCGGTTGCGGTCCGGCAGCGCGTGCGCCGGGTCGATGGTGGCCGACACCAGCTTGCGCGTGCCGGCCACGTGGATGACGTAGCTGCGGTGCTGCTGCCAGGTTTCCACCGGCACACGCACGTCCTGCTTGCTGCCGTCGTCGTAGGTCAGTTCGAGCGTGGCCGGCAGTGCCAGCTGGTCGAGGTTGGCCACGGTAACGTCGGCGCCCTTGCGGTAGTCGCCGTCGGGGTAGGCGACCTTCTGCACGGCCAGGTCGAGCTGCCAGTTGTGTTCGTACCAGCCGCGCCAGAACCAGCCCAGGTCCTCGCCGGTGTCGCTTTCCATGAAGCGGAAGAAGTCGGACGGGCTGGGGTGCTTGTACGCCCAGGTGGCGATGTAGCGGCGGAACGCCGGGTCGAAGCGCTCCGGCCCGATGATCTGCTCGCGCAGCAGCACCAGGCCGAACGCGCCCTTGAAGTAGCTGATCGGGTGGCGGTACTTCTCCGGCACCATGTCGGCGCTGTTGAGCAGGACGGGCGCGGCCGGGTCGGCGATGACCTTGGCGATCTCGTCGGCAGGGTTGCCGCCGCCGGGCGCGTACTCGCTGTCGCGCTTGGGTGCATATTCGCCGTGGTTGAAGGCGTCGTCCTCGTAGACGTCGATGAAGGTGTTGAAGCCTTCGTCCATCCATGCGGCGCGACGCTCGTTGCTGCCCACGATCATCGGGAACCAGATGTGGCCGATCTCGTGCGCGATCACCATGTGCAGGTTCCTGCCCTTGGCCAGCTTGTGGTCGAAGGTGATGCCCGGGTATTCCATGCCGCCGGCGGTGCCGGCCTCGTTGATCGCCACCGGCCACGGGTACGGATACCACTGCTTCGAGAAGTATTCGGTCGAGGCCTTGAGGTATTCGGTGGCGCGGCCCCACGCCGCATCGCCGCCGCTTTCGACCGGGTACACCGACATCGCCAGTGCGGTCTTGCCCTCGGGCAGGTTGATCCGTGCGGCATCCCACACGAACGCCTTCGACGCGCCGAACGCCACGTCGCGGGTGTTGTGCATGCGGAAGTGCCAGGTCAGCGTGCCGCTCTGTTTCGGACGGCTGGACGGCTGGGTGACTTCCTCGGACGTGCGGATCATTACCGTCTTGTCGCTGCGCCGTGCCTGCTCCAGCCGCTGCCGTTCGGTCTTGCTCAGCACGTCTTCGGGATTCACCAGCTCGCCGGAGCCGGCCACGATCATGTCCCACGGCACGGTGACCGAATAGTCGAAGTCGCCGTATTCGAGGTAGAACTCGCTGTTGAGGTAGGGCGCGGTGTCCCACCCGCGCAGATCGTCGTACACGGCCATGCGCGGGTACCACTGCGCGATCTCGAAGATCTCGCCGTTCTTGCTGGGGTTGACGTCGGTACGGCCGCCGAATTCGCCGGGCACGGTATAGCTCCAGGCGACGTGCAGGCGCAGGTTGCCGCCGTGGCCCTTCAGCGCCGCGGGCAGTTGCACCTGCATGCGCGTGTCGGAAACCACCCATTTCACCGGCTGCCTGCCCCCGTGCGTGTCGTCCACTTCGACCGAGGCGATTTGGTAGCCATCGGTGAACTCGGCGGGGAACTTGCTGGTGAACGCGCCGCGGGCATCGCGGCGGTAGCGGTTCTGATCCAGCTGCAGCCACAGCACATCAAGCGCGTCGGGGCTGTGGTTGGTGTAGCTGATCACTTCGCTGCCGCTGAGCCGGCGCGTGGCCGGATCGAGCGTGGCGGTGATCGTGTAGTCGGCACGGTTCTGCCAGAACAGCGGACCCGGCTTGCCGCTGGCCGAGCGATAGGCGGTGGCCGGCTGCGGATAGCTGTAAGGCGCGAAGGCCTGCAACGGGTCGAAGCGCGAGGTGGTGCCGTCGTCGGCGAACGCGGGCGCCGCCAGCAGCGAGGCGACCGTGATGGCGAGGAAAAGCGCGGGCTTCTTCATGCATTGCCTTGGTGGAGAGGGAGGATCATGGCCGGCCGCCGGCGCGCAGCAGCGCCAGCACTTCGTGGCAGGCGCCCATGGTGTGGTAGTCGGTCTTGCCGGCTGGGCTTTTCTCGTCGCTGTATTTGCGGTTGTCGCGGGTAAGGATGCGGTACCACGCACCGTGTCGGTGGTCGACGAAATGCTGCCACGCGTACGCCCACAGCTTCGCGTACCAGTCGTCATACTCGGCCAGGCCGGTGCGCGCGTGCAGCAGCGCGGCGGCGGTTAGCGATTCGGCTTGCACCCAGAAGTACTTGTCGTCGTCGCAGACGCGGCCGTCCGGCGCGAAGCCGTAGCAGATGCCGCCGTACTCGCGGTCCCAGGCGCGCGCCAGCGCGGTGTCGAACAATTGCCGTGCGGTGGGCAGCAGCCAGTCCTCGTCGTAGCCGCGTGCGCGCAGCAGCGGTTCCATGATCAGCAGCAGCTTGGCCCACTCGGTCTGGTGGCCGGGCTGGAAACCCCACGGGCGGAACAGGTGCTTCGGGTCGTCACGGTGGTAGTTCCAGTCGATGGCCCAGTCGCGGTCGTAGTGCTCCCACACCAGTCCGCCCGCCAGCGCGGCCTGGCGGCGGGTCATGTGGTCGGCGAGGGTGTACGCACGCTCGAGATAATGCGGTTCGTTGCTGGCCTGCCAGGCGGCCAGCATCGCTTCGCACATGTGCATGTTCGCGTTCTGGCCGCGGTAGTCGCTGAAGTGCCAGTTCGCATCGGCTTCGTCGCGGTACAACCCGGCGTCGGCGTCCCAGAAGCGCTCCTCCAGCAGGCTCCAGGTTTCGTCCATCCATGCGGCGGCCTCGTCGATGCCGGCCTTGCGCGCGGTGGCGTAGGCGAGCAATACGAAAGCCACGCCGTAGGCATGGTTGGTGCGGTCTTCCGGCTGCCCGTCGCGGATCGTCCAGGCGTAGCCGCCGGTGTACGGATCGCGGTGCGCTTCGCGCAGGTAGCGCAGGCCGTGGCGGGCGGCGTCGAGGTATTCATGGTTGGCGAACTCGACCGCCGCCATCGCGTAGTTGAAGACGAAACGGGTGCTGCTGACCAGGTGCCGGTGGCTGCGCTCGTAGACCGTGCCGTCGTCGCGGAAGTAGTGGAAGAAACCGCCGTCCGGGTCGATCGCGCGCGGGTGGTAGAACGCCATCGTCTGCGCGATATGCTCGCGCAGGAAAGCGGCGGAGCGGAAGTCGGGGGCGTTGTTCATGCCTGTTGTTCCATGAAGGCCAGCACTTCGTCGCCGCGCGGCATCGCGGCGAACGAGCCCTGGCGGGTGACGGTGAGCGCGCCGCAGGCGGCGGCGAAGCGCAGCGTCGCGTGCAGGCGCGGCATCGCGGCGACCAGGCGGTCGAGCCGGTCCGGGGTGGCTTCCAGCTCGGCCAGGCAGCACAGCAGGCCACCCATGAAGGCGTCGCCGGCGGCGGTGGAATCGACCACCTCGACCGCGTAGCCGGGCAGCTCGCCTTCGGCGTCGGGATGGAACCAGCGCAGCGGCCTGGCGCCGTCGGTCACCACCGCCAGCCGCGCACGGCCCCGCCACAGCCGGTCCAGCGCGGCCTGCTCGCCGTCCGGCGCCAGCCAGGCGAATTCCTCGGCGCTCAGCTTCACCACGTCGGCGAGGTGCAACGCCGGCCACAGCAGCGGGTGCGGATCGACATCGGCCGGCCACAGCGCAGGGCGCAGGTTGAGATCGAAGCTGACCAGCGCGCCGACGCCATGCGCGCGCTGCATGCCTTCGCGGGTGGTAGCGGCGAGCGCCGGGTCGGTCATGCTGTTCGAGCAGACGTGGAACACGGCGACGTCGCGGAAGGTGTCGGCGCGGAAGTCGGCCGGCCGGAACAGCAGGTCGGCGGTGTTGTGGCGGTAGAAACTGAAGCTGCGTTCGCCGTGTTCGTCCAGGGTGACGAAGGCCAGCGCGCTGTTCGCCTTGTCGGCGCGCACGATGTCATCGGTGCCGACGCCGGCCTGGCGCAGGCTGTCGAGCAGGAAGTCGCCGAAGCGATCATGCGAGAGCATGCCGGCGAAGCGCGCGTGCCCGCCGAGCCGCGCGGCGGCGACCGCCACGTTGGCCGGTGCGCCGCCGGCGAACGGCGTGAAGCGCGCGGCAAAGCCGCGCGGGTCGAGGCCGTCGGCATGCAGGTCGATCAGCGCCTCGCCGAAACACAGGATGGGTCGTGCGGCCACCTCAGGAGTTCCCGCTGGCGTCCGGCGCCGGGAGACTGCGGATGCGCGAGCCGCGCAAACCGTAGAACACGATGTACAGGTAGCACAGCAGCGGCAGGAAGAATGCGTGCTGCAGGCCGATGTGATCGGCGAACACACCCTGCACGAAGGGCAGGATCGCGCCGCCCACGATCGCCATGATCAGCAGGCTGGACGCCTTGCTGGTCATCGGCCCGAGCCGCTCGATGCCGAGCGCGAAGATGGTGGGGAACATGATCGAGTTGAACAGGCCGATCGCGATGATGCTGTACATCGCCAGGCCGCCGCTGCTCAGCATGGTGGTCAGCACCAGCAGTGCGTTGATCGCGGCGAACAGGGCCAGCAGCCGGCGTGGCGAGAACTTCGCCATCAGGGCCGAACCGGCGAAGCGGCCGACCATCGCGCCGCCCCAGTACCACGACACGTAGTGCGCGGCCTGCTGCTCGCTGATGTGGCCGATCTCCGGCATCGACAGGTAGTTGACCATGAAGCTGCCGATCGAAACCTCGGCGCCGACGTAGAAGAAGATGCCGAGCACGCCGAACAGCACGTGCGGATGGCGCAGCACCTCGGCGAAACCGTGACGCGCGTGATCGCCCTTGTCGGTGGCCTCGGTCAGCGCCGGCAGGCGGAACAGCCACACGAAGATCGCCAGCAGGAACAGCACCACGGCCAGCCCGATGTACGGGAACTGCACCGCCTGCGCCTGCTGGGTGTCGTAGAGCAGGCGTTGCGCCGGTTCCAGCGCGGCCAGCTCGTCCGGAGTCTTCACCACGTTGGACAGGATCAGCAGGCCGCCGAACCACGGCGCCAGCGTGGTGCCCAGCGAGTTCAGCGCCTGCGCCAGGGTCAGCCGGCTGGAACTGGTCTTTTCCGGACCGAGCAGCGCCACGTACGGGTTGGCCGCCACCTGCAGCACGGTGATGCCGGTGGCCAGCACGAACAGCGCGCCGAGGAACGCCGGGTAGAGGTGCAGGCTGGCCGCCGGCCAGAAGCCGAGCGCGCCGACGCCGGCGATCGCCAGTCCGGCCACAATGCCTTTCTTGTAGCCGAGCGCGGCGATCAACCGGCCAGCCGGCAGCGCCATCAGGAAGTACGCGCCGAAGAAGGTGAACTGCACCAGGATCGCCTGGGCGTAATTGAGCTGGAAGATCGACTTCAGGTGCGGGATCAGGATGTCGTTGAGGCAGGTCAGGAAGCCCCACATGAAGAAGATGGTGGTGAGCACGCCCATCGCCATCGGATAGTCGGTGTAGCGCTCGCCATGGGCGGGCGAGCCAGACGTTGGTGACGGAGCTTGGGCGAAGGCCATGTGGATTCCCCGGTAGGTGTGGTCAGGCGATGGGTGGTGGGCAGCTGCTTTCGCGGACGATCAGTCGTACCGGCGCCACGATCTGGCGGCTGGCGGCCTGTGGCTGCTGCAGGCGCTGCAGTACCAGTTGCGCCGCCTGGGCACCGCGCTCGCGCGGCGCGACCGACAAGGTGGTCAGCGGCGGCATGCCGAGTGCCGCCTCGGCGATGTCGTCGAAGCCGGTCAATGCGAAATCGTGGCCGGGGCGCAGTCCGCGCTGGTGGAGCCCGAGCATCAGGCCCAGCGCGACCGCGTCGTTGTAGCAGACCGCCGCGGTCGGGGCGAGCGCACCGGCGAACAGGGCGGGCGCGTGGCGGGCGGCGTCCAGCCGGGTCGGCGCGCATTCGATGCGCCAGTACGGTTCGGTGCGCAGCCCGGCCGCGCGCATCGCCTCGACGTAGCCGGCGTGGCGCTGCCGGCACGAGCTGGAGTCGTGATGGCCGCCGAAGAACGCGATGTGCCGGTGGCCGCGCTCGAGCAGGTGCTCGGTGGCCAGGCGGGCGCCGTGCCGGTTGTCCAGCATCAGCCGGTCCCAGTGCGCGGCTTCGGGCAGCGCGCCGCCCAGTTCGCGGTTGAACAGCAGCAGCGGTGCGCGCCGCCCGATCGTGGCCAACACGTCTGCGGCGCGGCTGTGCTCGGCCGGCGACAGGATGATCCCGGCCGGGTCGTGTTCCAGCAACGAGCCGAGCACCGCCCGCTCGCGTGCCGGCGATTCGCCGGTGCAGCCGAGCAGGGTGACGAAACCGGCGGCGGCCAGCGCCTCGTCCACGCCGGCGGCGAATTCGGCGAAGAACGGGTTGGCCAGGTCATTCAGCACCAGCGCGATGCTGGTCGAGGTGCGTCGGCGCAGGTTTGCCGCGGCGCGGTTGTAGACGTAGCCCTGCCGGCGCAGTTCCTCCTCGACCCGGGCGCGCGTGAGCTTGTTCACCAGCGGACTCCCGCGCAGTACCAGCGACACCGTGGCGCGGGACATGCCGCAGCCGGCGGCGATGTCGTTCAAGGTCGCCCTGCGCCCGACCGGGGGTTGGCTCGACATGCGGTTTCACCAGATTGGAACGATCCAAATGTAGCTTGTCGCCGCCATCAAGCACGTCGCGACGCAGCATGCCTCGACTGACAACGAGTGCTAGCGTGCGGCTTTGGATCGTTCCAAACAAGGCGAGATCGAGATGACCCTCCGCTTGCGTGGCGTGCTTTCCTGCCTGTTCGGTGCCGCGTTCGGCATCGCCATGGCGACACCGGCCGGTGCCCGCGCCGGCACCCGTGCAGTCGGCCACGCCGCCGCAGTCGACCCGCGCATCGGCAGCGGTGGCGACGGCCACACCTTTCCCGGCGCCACGGTGCCGTTCGGCATGATCCAGCTGTCGCCGGACACCGCGATGCCGGATTTCAAGCATGCCTACCAGTGGGCCGCCGGCTACCAGTACGGCGACGGCAGCATCCTGGGTTTCTCGCACACCCACTTCTCCGGTTCCGGCCATTCGGACCTGGGCGACGTGCTGGTGATGCCGATCGCCGGCGACGTGCGGCTGGAGCCGGGCGATCCGGCCAGGCCAGGCAGCGGCTACCGCTCGCGCTTCTCGCACGACAGCGAGGTGGTGCAGGCCGGCTACTACGCGGTGACCCTGGACGACTACGGCGTGCGCGCCGAGCTTACCGCCGGCCGCCGGGTCGGCTGGCACCGCTACACCTTCCCGGTCGGCAGTCCGGCGCATCTGCTGCTGGACTTGCGCCCGAGCATCTACGACTACCCTGGCAAGGTGCTGTGGGCCAGCCTGCGCGTGCACGCGGACGGCACCGTCACCGGTTGCCGCACCACCCGCGGTTGGGCGCCGGGGCGCGAGCTGTGCTTCGCCATGCGCTTTTCGCAGCCGATGACCTCGCGCGAGCTGTACAACCGCGAGACCGACATCACCTACAAGGGCTTCAAGGGGCCGGGCCACCAGGCCGAGGACCGCGATGCGCAGGACGGCCGCGCGCTGGTCGGCGTGTTCGACTTCGGCAAGCTGAAGCAGCCGCTGGAGGTGAAGGTGGCGATCTCGCCGGTGAGCGAGGCGAATGCGATCGCCAATCTGGACAAGGACGGCGCGGGCTGGGATTTCGATGCCCGCCGCGCCGCAGCGACCGCCGCCTGGAACCAGGCGCTGGCGGTGATCGACGTGGACGCGCCGGCGACGGTGAAGACCCAGTTCTACACCGCGCTGTACCACGCCATGCTGTCGCCCACGCTGAGCATGGACGTCAACGGCGATTACCGCGGCCCCGACCACGCGGTGCACCGCGCCGACGGCTTCGATTTCTATTCCACCTGGTCGCTGTGGGACGTCTACCGCGCGCAACAGCCGCTGATGGTGCTGCTCAACCCCGCGCGCAGCACCGATTTCATCCGCTCGCTGATCGCCGCGCGCGAGGCCAGCCCGTTCGGCATCCTGCCGGTGTGGGCGTACCAGGGGCTGGAGACCTGGTGCATGATCGGCTACCACGCGGTGCCGGTGATTGCCGACGCGTACGTCAAGGGCGTGCGCGGCTTCGATGCGGACAAGGCATTGCAGGCGATGGTGGCCAGCGCCACCTATGCGCCGTACGGCGACCTGGCCGACTACATGAAGCTCGGCTACGTGCCGATCGACAAGGAACCCGAGGGCGCCTCCAAGACGCTGGAATACGCCTACGACGACTGGTCGCTGGCGCAGATGGCGAAGGCGATGGGCAAGACCGACATCGCCGCCACCTTCCGCAAGCGGGCGGCGAACTGGCGTCATGCCTGGGATCCGAAAACCGGTTTCATGCGCGCCCGGCTCGCCGACGGCGCGTTCCGCGAGCCGTTCGATCCGGAGGCCGCCGGCTACGGCAGCGACTACACCGAAGGCAACGCGTGGCAGTACTCGTGGTACGTGCCGCAGGACGTGGCCGGGCTGATCGGCGCGATGGGCGGGGACGCGAAGTTTGTCGCGAAACTCGATGCCTTGTTCGAGGCGAAGGTCGACCCGTCGCACTTCAAGCACGTCGAGGACATCACCGGCCTGATCGGCTGGTACGCGCACGGCAACGAGCCCAGCCACCACATCGCCTACCTGTACGACTACGCCGGCGCGCCGTGGAAGACGCAAGCCAGGCTGAAACAGATCATGGACAGCCAGTACGCGCCGCGCCCCGACGGCCTCAGCGGCAACGACGACCTCGGCCAGATGTCGGCCTGGTACGTGTTCACCGCGCTGGGCTTCTATCCGGTGACGCCGGCCAGCGACGAGTACGCGATCGGCCGGCCGTTCGTGGCGAAAGCGGCGATCCATCTCGCCAACGGCCGCACGTTCACGGTCAGCGCCGCGCCGCTGGACGACGCCCATCCCTACGTTGGCGCGGTGACCTTGAACGGCAAGCCGCTACAGCGCACGTACCTGCGCCACGGCGAAATCGTGGCCGGCGGCGAGCTGCATTTCACCATGCAGGCCGAACCGAACCGGGAGTGGGGCCGTGCGGCAGCCGACCGGGCGGCCGCGATGAGCCATTACGGTGGATGATCGGCGCCCGCGCGATCCGGGCTAGGCGCGGATAAAACATGCCAGAATGCGGCGGGAACCCTCCATCGTGGGTCTGCCGATGCGGCGAGCGGCATGAAAACCGGAAGCGTCATTCGCTGGCGTACCGCCGGCCTGCTGCTGGCGATGCTGATCATCGTCGGTCTGCCGTATGTCGTCACGCTGCAATGGACGCGCGACACCGAGCGGGCCACCGAGTGGGTGGTCCGCTCGACCGAGGTGAAGTCGCTGGCCTACCGGGTCGCCTACGTCTTGCACGACAGCGAGGCGGCCACCTATCGGCTGCTGGCGGGCGACGTGGACGAGGCCACCCGCGCGCGCGCCGAGCGGGTCGGCAAGGAAATGCCGCCGTTGCTGCGGCAACTGCGCGACATGACGCGCGACAATCCCGACCAGCAGGCCCTGATAGGCTCGCTGGCCAGCAACGTCAACGGCCGGATCACCCTGATGAAGCAGGCGCTGGACCGGCTGCGGCAGGGCAACCCGGACGGCGCCCGGCAGTCGCTGCGCGACGCCGACGACCTGTTCGGGATGGATGCGCAGATCACCGGCATCGTGCAGATCGAGGGCGGCCTGCTGCAGCAACGCCAGGCGGCGGTCGCACGACAATCCCTCAGCGGGCGCATCGTGCTGTCGATCACCGCGATGGCGCAGCTCCTGCTGCTGACCATCATCGTGATCGCTTCCGAGCGGCAGATCGGCCGACGCCAGCTGGCCGAGACCCGCGAAGGCCGTGCGGTGCTGCGTACCCAGCTGATCTTCCAGGCGGTGCGCGAACCGATCGCGCTGTTCGACGAGAACCTGAACAGCCTGCTGGTGAACAACGCCTTCAGCGAGCTTTACGGGATGGACCCGGGGCAGCGCTCCCAGCCGCTGGTGCAGATCGGCGAAGGCGCCTGGAACGACAGCGTGCTGCTGCAGCGCCTGAACGACGTGCTGCTGCGTGACCGCGAATTGTGGGACCACGAGTTGGTCCAGCGTACCGTCGACGGTGTCGACCGGCACGTGGTGATCAACGCGCGTCGTCTGCAGCAACACGATGGCGGCACGCCGGCGCTGTTGCTGACGGTCAGCGACGTCACCACGCGCGCGCTGGCCGAGCAGAAAGTGAACGAGCTCAACCGCCAGCTGGAAGGCAAGGTCACGCAGATTTCCGACGTCAACCGCGAGCTGGAGGCGTTCAGTTATTCGGTGTCGCACGACCTGCGCGCGCCGCTGCGCCATATCGCCGGGTTCGCGCGCAAGCTGGAACAACACCTGGGCGACCAGGTCGACGAGAAGTCCGCCCACTACATCGAGGTGATCGCCGGTTCGGCGCAGCGCATGGCGGTGCTGATCGACGACCTGCTGGTGTTCTCGCGGCTCGGCCGTGGTGCGCTGCGGTTGCAGGCGGTGGACATGCAGTCGCTGGTCGACGAGGCTCGCGCGCTGGCCGAATCGGGCGTATCGGATCGGCGTATCGTGTGGGCCATCGCGCCGTTGCCGATGGTGATCGGCGATGAGAACATGCTGCGCACGGTATGGCAGAACCTGCTCGGCAACGCGGTGAAGTACACCGGGCATTGCGAGGTGGCGCGTATCGCGGTGAGCGTGCGACAGGGCCGCAACGGCGACTACGAATTCACGGTAAGCGACAACGGCGCGGGGTTCGACATGCAGTATGCGGACAAGCTGTTCGGCGTGTTCCAGCGCCTGCACCGCGCTTCGGAATTTCCGGGCAACGGTATCGGGCTGGCCAACGTGCGGCGGATCGTGGCACGCCACGGCGGCCGGGTCTGGGCCGAGGCCGAGCCGGGGCACGGCGCCCACTTCCATTTCTCGCTGCCGGCCACCGACGCGGCCGGTACCCGCACCTGAGAGTGAAGCATGAACAACAAAGACCTGCGCACCATCCTGCTGGTCGAAGACAGCCTGGCCGACGCCGAGATGGCGATCGACGCGCTCGGCGAGGCCCACCTGGCCAACCCGGTGGTGCACGTGGAGGACGGCGTGGAGTGCATGGACTACCTGCGCTGCACCGGCGCCTGGGCCTCGCGCGAGCCGGGTGATCCGGCGGTGGTGCTGCTGGACATCAAGATGCCGCGCATGAGCGGGCTGGACGTGCTGACCGCGATGCGCGCCGATGAGCGGCTGCGGCGCATCCCGGTGGTGATCCTGTCGTCCTCGCGCGAGGAGAGCGACCTGGCGCGCAGCTGGGATCTCGGCGCCAACGCCTATGTGATCAAGCCGGTCGACGTGGACCAGTTCTTCGAGGCCGTGCGCACGCTGGGGCAGTTCTGGGCGGTGCTCAACCAGGCGCCAGAACACGAATGAGCGAATGGGACACGGTACCCGCGCCGACCGACGGACGGTATGCGGGCACCGGTACGGACGGGGCAACAGGGAGCCATATGCCAAACGGGCAAAATCGGGCGATGCCGACGATCCGGGTGCTGCAGGTCGAGGACAGCCAACTCGATGCCGAGCTGGTGCTGGCCGAGCTTGACGCCGACAATCTCTGCTACGAGGTGCGCCTGGTCGACGACGAGTCGAGCTTCCTCGCCGCACTGGACGAATTCAGGCCGCACATCGTGCTGTCGGACCTCAGCATGCCGGGGTTCTCCGGCCAGCACGCGCTCGAGCTGCTGCGCCAGCGCGACGAGTATCTGCCGTTCATCTTCGTCTCCGCCACGCTCGGCGAGGAGGCGGCGATCGAGGCGCTGCGCAACGGCGCCACCGACTACATCCTGAAGCAGAACCCGGCCCGGCTGGCCAGTGCGGTGCGCCGCGCGCTGAGCGAGGCCGAGGCGCGCCGGGCCAGCCGTCGTTCCGAGGCGGAACTGATCCGCGCGCAGCGTTTCGAGAGCCTGGCGATGCTCGCCGGAGGCCTCAGCCACGATCTGCGCAACCTGTTGCAGCCGCTGCTGCTGGCCGGCGACAGCCTGCAGGATTACCAGGACGATCCGCGCCTGGCGCGGCTGGGCAAGCTGGTGCGCGATTGCGGCAAGCGCGGCCTGGAGATGGTGCACTCGATGCTGTCGTTCGCCAGCGGCGCACGTCGCGCGGAACAGGTGCGGCTGGGCGCGCTGTTCAGCGCGTTCGACCTGCTGATGCAGGGCAGCGTGCCGCACACGGTGACGATGGAACTGGCCATCGACGACCCGGAACTGTCGTTCGGGGGCAACCACACCGAGCTGCAGCAATGTCTGTTGAACCTGTGCCTGAATGCGATCCAGGCGATGTCGGACGGTGGCCACCTGCGTGTCGAGGCCGCCCAGACGACCTTGCCGGCGGATTTCTTCCTGCCGGGGGAGCAGCCGCGGCCGGGCCGTTACCTGTGCATCAGCGTGATCGACGATGGCCCCGGCATGGACCAGGCCGTGCTCGATCAGATATTCGAGCCGTTCTTCACCACCAAGGAAAACGGCACCGGGCTCGGTCTGCTGTCGTGCAAGCGGATCGTCGGCAGCCATGGCGGCGTGATGCGGGTGGACAGCCAGCCGGGCCACGGCAGCCGTTTCGACCTGTACTTCCCGCTGGAGGAGCCGACCGCCGACAGCGCCCAGGCCGACGGCCAGGACAACCTCGAAGGCGCCGCCGAGCGCGTGCTGGTGGTGGTGGAAGAGGCCGGCCAGCTGTCGCTGCTGGCCGACACGCTGGACGCCTGGGGCTACCAGGCCCACGCCAGCCAGAGCGGCACCGCTGCGCTGCAATGGATCGAGGCCGCCGGCCTGCCCGACCTGGTGGTGCTGGACGCGGACATGAGCCTGTTCCCCGGCGTGCGCACGCTGGCCGCGCTGGTCGAGCACGGCTACAGCGGCGCGGTGATCCTGCTGGCGCGCCCCGGCGCCACGCCGGATCTGCACGAACTCCCTTCGCTGGAACACCTCTACGTGATCGACAAGCCGGTCACCACCCAGGTGCTGCTGCGCGCCCTGCGCAAGGCGCTGGACACGGCCGGTGACGCGGCTGGCGCGTGAGCTGCGCGGATACGACGGCCGCGAGCACAGGGATGTCGGCGTATTGCTTCGATCCGGCCCCGCGGAGCACCACCACCGTTTCGCCGACGGGGCGACCCGTCAGTGTGAGCAAGTTGGGTGGCAGGGTGGAAGGCGGGCTCAGTCGATGCCGAGCTTCTTCAGCTTGTAGCGCAACGCGCGGAAGGTGATGCCGAGCTTTCGGGCCGCCGCGGTCTTGTTGTAGCGCGATTCCTCCAGCGCCTTGACGATGGCGGTGCGCTCGAGGTTGCTGATGTAGTCGTCGAGGCCGCCGTCGGCGCTGGCGGTGGCCGGCGGCTGCGGCTGCTGGCCCGGCGCCGCCGCTTCCTGGTTGGATCGCGCGCTGCGCTGCGGCAGCATCAGGTCGGCGGCCTCGATGGTGCTGCCGTCGCACATCGCCATCGCGCGTTCGAGGATGTTTTCCAGCTCGCGCACGTTGCCGGGGAAGTCGTAGGCCTCCAGCGCCTCCAGCGCGGCCGGCGACAGCCGCCCCACCTCCTCGCCGCTCTTGCCGGCCAGCGCCTTGAGGATGAACGCGGACAGTTGCGGCACGCGCAGTTCGATCACGTTGATGCGGTAGAACAGGTCCTGGCGAAACTGGCCCTGCTCGACCAGCTGGCCGAGGTTCTTGTGGGTGGCCGAGAGGATGCGCACGTCGACCGGGATCTCGTCGCGGCCGCCGATCGGGCGCACCGCCTTTTCCTGGATCGCGCGCAGCAGCTTCACCTGCATGTGCAGCGGCAGTTCGGCCACCTCGTCGAGGAACAGCGTGCCGCCCTGGGCGGCCTGGAACAGGCCTTCCTTGTCCACGCTGGCGCCGGTGAAGCTGCCCTTGCGGTGCCCGAAGAATTCGCTTTCCATCAGCTCGGACGGGATCGCACCGCAGTTGACCGGCACGAACGGGCCGCTGGCGCGCGGGCCCTGCTCGTGGATCAGCCGTGCCACCAGCTCCTTGCCCACGCCGGATTCGCCGGCGATGTAGACCGGCGCCTGGTTGCGCGCCAGCTTGCCGATGGTGGCGCGCACCTGCTGCATCGCCGCGGAGTCGCCGATCAGGCGATCGCCGGAGTCGCCGGTTTTCGCCGCGGCGCCGCCGTTGCGCCGCTCTTCGGCCAGGCGCAGCGCGGTACGCACCAGTCCGCGCAGCATCTGGATGTCGACCGGCTTGGAGACGAAATCGAAGGCGCCGGCCTTCAGTGCGTTCACCGCGGCGTCGACGTTGCCGTAGGCGGTGATCATCGCCACCGGCATGTCGGGGTGTTCCGCGGCGATCAGCTCGATGATTTCGTGGCCGGTGCCGTCGGGCAGCCGCATGTCGGTGAAGCACAGGTCGTAGCCGCGTTCGGCCAATGCACGGCGCGCCTCGGCTACGGTGCCGACGGCGTCGACCTGCAGATCCATCCGCCCCAGCGTGATGGTCAGCAGCTCGCGGATGTCGCGTTCGTCATCAATGACCAGAACGGTCTGTGGGTTCATGGCACGGCGCGTGGCAAACGGTGCCTCACAGAATACTCGGCCCCGCCCCGCGGGGCAAAGACTACCGGTGTTGCGGGTAGCCCCTCGCAACCCGATGCGGCAGCATGTGGCAGGCGCGATCCGGGCAGGCCAGCGGCGGTTTCAGCGCGGCTCGCGGAGCAGCCGCGGCCTGCCGTCGGCACCGCGGTCGATGCGGATGTCGTAGTGCCTGCCGCGGAACGTGATGTCCTGCAGCGTCAGCGAGTGCCACGCCGGCGGCAGCACCGGCGCGTACGCCTCGACCAGGCCGTCGTCCTCGATGCGCAGGCCGCTGAGGCCGTAGACGAAGCTCTGCACGAAGCCGGCCGAGCTGGCCAGCAGGTAGCCGGCGTTGTTGGCGACGGTCTCGGTGCGCACGTTGAACGGCGGCTTCAGGAAGCCGACCAGGTTGCGCTGGATCCATTCGCCCGCGGCCTTGCCGTCACCCAGCTCGGCGGCGCCCACGGCGAGCATCACCATCATCATCTCGTTCGGGTCGTCGCCATGCACCTTCAGCTCGTGCAGCTGGAACGCGAAGTCGTTGCGGCGCACCTGCATCGACATCGGCAGGTCCATGTTCGGGTACATCAGCCAGGCCAGCGACGAGCCCATCCAGGTGATCTTGTCGTGCGGCACCGAGACGTCGAAGTCGAGGTGGCGCTGGTTGGCGTCGTCGAACGGGATGTACATCTTCGCGGCAATCGCGGCCCGTCGACGCCGGTTTCCGGATCGGCCTCCCACGGGTACATCGTGCCTTTCGCGCCGTATTGTTTCGCCCGCTCGCGCGCCGGCTGCATCGTGCGCGCGTGGAACATCACGATCGGCTTGGCGCGCTCCGGGTGCAGCAGGAGCAGCGCGGGAAACACCCACGAATCGCTGTCCCAGAACGCGTGGCCGGCGTAGCCCGGGGTCAGCGCGCAGGCGCCCATCGGCCAGGCGGTGCCCGTCGTGGTGTTGGAGAGCAGGTAGTACAGGTCCGGGTGCACGGCAGGGTGACCAGCGTCTGCTGGCGATGGGCGCGATCCGCGCCACGCTGGATCCGGGGCGCTCGGTGCCGGCCGACGTGTCGGTGGTGGGCTACGACGACATGCCGCTCGGCGCGAGCTTCCTGCCGCCGCTGAGTTCGGTGCGGTAGGACTGGCAGGAAGGCGGCATGCTGCTGGCGCTGATCAAGGGCGAGCCGGCCAGCTCGGAATGCCTGCCGGTCAGCCTGATCGTGCGCTCGACCTGACGGCGGCTTCGCCGCTTCAGCGCGTGGCGGCCTCGGTGGTCTCGGCGGCGTCGGCCGGGCCACGCGCCGGCGGCGTCAGCACCAGCCGGAAGCAACTGCCGCCGCCGGCCACGCGCACGTATTCCAGCGAGGCCTGGTTGGCGTCGCTCATCTGGCGGGCCAGGTACAGGCCCAGGCCGGTGCCGTATTCATGGGTGGTGTAGAACGGCTCGAAGATCTGCGCGGCCACCTTCGGCGCGATACCGGGACCGCGGTCGATCACCTCCAGGATCGGCACGCCGTGCTCGCCCTGCCGGGTCACCACCATCACCCGTGCCGGTTCGCCGGGCAGGCGGCCGTAGCGCAGCGCGTTCTGCACCAGGTTCCACACCACCTGCTGCAACTGCTGCGGGTCGGCCACCGCCGCCACCGGGGCGCCGCTGCCGGCGATCGCACGCAGCGAATCGGCGCCCAGGTCGTTGCCCTGGCGGTATTCCTCGACGAAGGCCTGTGCCCAGTGGCCCAGGTCCAGCGTCTCCGGGCGCGAGCGCTCGCGCCGCGACAGCTGCAGGATGTTCTCGATGATCTCGTTGAGCCGGATGCAGTGGTTGTTGATGATCTCGACCATGCGCTGGTCGGTGGCGTCCATGCTGCGCGACTCGGCCAGCAGCTGCGCCGAGTAGCGGATCGCCGCCAGCGGGTTGCGGATCTCGTGGGCGATCGAGGCGGACAGCCGGCCCAGCGAGGTCAGCGTGAGTTCCTCGGCGCGGCGCGACAGCAGCGAGGTGTCGTCGAGGAAGATCAGCACGTGCGAATCGTCGTTCGGCGCCAGCCGGGTGAAGCGCGGCACCACCTCGGGCACGCCGTCGGCGAGCTGGGTGGCGGTTTCGTCCAGCTTGCCCGAGGTCATCCAGTGGTACAGCCGGCGCGACAGCTCCGGCGCCAGCTGGCCCAGGTCGCGCTGGTCGGCGCCGGGGTTGCCCAGCAGCATCCACGCCGATTCGTTGATCTGGTGGATGCGATTGGCGTCGTCGACCAGCAGCACGCCGGTCTTCATGCGGCGGATGATCAGCTCGTTGACCTGGGCCAGGTTGGCCAGGTCGGTGCTGCGCTGCTCGGCCAGCGCCTCGGTGGCGCGCAGTTGCCGGCCCAGCACGTGGCACAGCGTGGTGGTGGCGAAGTAGGCCAGGCCGAACAGTGCCGCTTCCAGCAGGCCGCGGTCGCCCGTGCTGCCGGCGGAGGCGCCGAACAGGGTATGGCCGAGCATGCCCAGCGTGGCCAGCGCGGCAAAGAAGCTGGACAGCCGCAGCGGCAGGATCAGCGCGCCGGCGCTGAGGTTCACCGCCAGCATCATGGCGATGCCGATGCGTGCGTCGTGCATGGCGATGATCGCCAGCACGGCGGCCGTGATGTCCACCGCCAGGGTCGCCGCCACCATCGTGCGGGCGTACGGCATGCTGCGCCGGTTGAACAGCAGCGCGACCAGTGCAAACACCAGGTACAGCGTGGTCACGGCGCGGGCGAAGTCGGGAATGGCCAGTGCGGGCCAGCCCAGGCCCGGCGGGCTGAACGCCAAGCCGGCATAGACCAGCGCCTGCACCAGCCGGAACACGTTGAGGAAGGTCAGCTCGTGGCGGACCGTCGCCGTGCCCGCGCGCTGGGCGTTCAGGGGTGCTGTGCTGGACATCGTGTGGCCCGTGCTGGATGGATCGGCGCATTTCCGAGGGTCGGGGCGAGTATAGACGGGCTGATTGGCGCTGTAAGTGGGCGAAAACACGTGGAAGCGCGGTCTCTGCGGGCGGTCCGCGCCGGCGGCCCTTTCCATCCGCGCCCGCTTCCGCGAAAATAGGCGGCCGTATTGCGCGGTTTTGCCGGTTCCATCCGGCAGGCGCACTGCACCCCCGGCAGCGCGTCCATCCGCCGTCCGACTCTCCTGACCCACGCCGATGTCACGCGTGCGGCCGCCATCGTTTCTCCGTTCGCTCGAGGTATCGAATGAATTTCCACGAATACCAGGCCAAAGAACTGTTCGCGCAGTACGGCATCGCCGTGCCGCCGGGCAAGATCGCCAGTTCCCCCGACGCCGCCGTCGACGCCGCCAAGGCGCTGGGCGGCAACCAGTGGATGGTCAAGGCGCAGATCCACGCAGGCGGCCGCGGCAAGGCCGGCGGCGTGAAGTTCTGCCGCAGCCTGGACGACGTCCACGCCGCCGCCAAGGGCATGCTCGGCACCCGCATGGAAACCTACCAGTCGGCCGGCCGCGCGCTGCCGGTGAACCTGGTGCTGGTGACCGACGCCACCAACATCGCCAAGGAGCTGTACCTGTCGGTGCTGGTGGACCGCGATTCCAGGGCCGTGTCCTTCATCGCCTCCAAGCACGGCGGCGTGGACATCGAGCAGGTGGCGAGGGAGACGCCGGAAGATATCCACACCGTCGTGGTCGATTTCGTCGAGGGCCTGCAGCCGTACCAGTGCCGCCAGCTCGGCTTCGCGATGGACCTCAACGCCAAGCAGGTCAACCAGCTGACCAGGATCATGCTGGGCCTGTACAAGCTGTTCAACGAGAAGGACCTGTCGCTGGTCGAGCTGAACCCGCTGGCGATCCTCGAGGACGGCAACCTGGCCGCGCTGGACGGCAAGGTCAACTCCGACGACAACGCCGACTTCCGCCACCCCGAGCTGGTCGCCATGCGCGACCTGACCCAGGAAGACGCCGCCGAGGCGGCCGCGGTGCAGAACAACCTCAACTACGTGACCATGGACGGCTCGATCGGCTGCATGGTCAACGGTGCCGGCCTGGCCATGGCCACCATGGACGTGATCAAGCTGGCGGGCGGCGAGCCGGCCAACTTCCTCGACGTGGGCGGCGGCGCCACCAAGGAGCGCGTGACCGAGGCGTTCAAGCTGATCCTCTCCTCGGACAAGGTGAAGTGCATCCTGGTCAACATCTTCGGCGGCATCGTGCGCTGCGACCTGATCGCCGAGGGCATCATCGCCGCAGTGAAGGAAGTGGGCCTGAAGATTCCCGTGGTGGTGCGTCTGCAGGGCACCAATGTCGAGCTGGGCCGCGAACTGCTGGCCAACTCCGGTCTGGCGATCACGCCGGCGGACGATCTCAACGACGCGGCGCAAAAAGCCGTGGCTGCGGCCAAGGCCTGAGGAGCAATCGAAACATGAGCGTACTCGTCAACAAGAACACCAAGGTGCTGGTGCAGGGTTTCACCGGCCAGCAGGGCACCTTCCATGCGCAGCAGTGCCTCGACTACGGCACGCAGATCGTCGGCGGCGTCACCCCGGGCAAGGGCGGTTCCGAGCACATCGGCCTGCCGGTCTTCAACTCGGTCGATGAAGCCGTGCTGGAAACCGGCGCCGACGCGTCGGTGATCTTCGTGCCGCCGCCGTTCGCGGCTGACTCGATCCTCGAAGCGATCGACGCCGGCATCAAGGTCATCGTGGCGATCACCGAAGGCATCCCGGTGCTGGACATGCTGCGCGTGAAGAACGTGCTGCAACAGCATCCGGAAATCGTGCTGATCGGGCCGAACTGCCCCGGCATCATCACCCCCGGCGAATGCAAGATCGGCATCATGCCCGGCCACATCCACCAGAAGGGCAAGGTCGGCGTGGTCTCGCGCTCCGGCACGCTGACCTATGAAGCGGTGTTCCAGACCACCAACGAAGGCCTCGGCCAGAGCACGGTGATCGGCATCGGCGGCGACCCGATTAACGGCCTCAGCTTCATCGACTGCCTCAAGCTGTTCCAGGACGACCCGCAGACCGAAGGCATCATCATGGTCGGCGAGATCGGCGGCAGCGCCGAGGAAGACGCCGCCGAGTTCATCGGCGAGTACGTGACCAAGCCGGTGGTGTCGTTCATCGCCGGCGCCTCGGCCCCGGCCGGCAAGCGTATGGGCCATGCCGGCGCGATCATCTCCGGCGGCAAGGGCACCGCCGCGGCGAAGTTCGCCGCGCTGGAAAAGGCCGGCGTCACCACGGTGAAGTCGCCGGCCGACCTCGGCAAGACACTCGCCGGACTGATGAAGTAAGTCGGCACCGCCGTACCGTAAAATGCGAAGGCCGCGATTCGTCGCGGCCTTCGTCGTTCCTGGAGTCCTGGTTCATGGCAAAGCTGCGCGTGGCGCTGGCCCAATTCGATTTCCCGGTCGGCGCGGTGGCGGGCAATGCCGCGAAGGCGGGTGAGCTGATCGTGCAGGCGCGCCGCGGCGGCGCCGCGCTGGTGGCATTTCCCGAGCTGACTCTTTCCGGGTACCCGCCGGAGGACCTGCTGTTGCGGCCGAGCTTCCTGGCCGCCTGCGCCGGCGAACTGGCCGCGCTGGCGGCGGCGACCGACGGCATCGCCGCCCTGGTCGGCCACCCGCACAGCGAGGGCGAGGTGTTCAACGCGGCCAGCCTGCTGCGGGACGGCCGGGTGGAATGCACGGCGCACAAGCAGGCGTTGCCGAACTACGGCGTGTTCGACGACAAGCGCTATTTCCGCCCCGGCCATGCCACGACCACCGCCGTGGTCGACGGCGTCAACGTCGGCCTGCTGATCTGCGAGGACGTATGGCAGCCGGAGCCGGCGGCGCAGGCCGCGGCGGCCGGTGCGGAGCTGCTGGTAGTGATCAACGCCTCGCCGTGGGACGGAAGCAAGCAGGTCGAGCGCGAAGCCGTGCTGCAGGCGCGGGCGCGCGAAACCGGCTGCGCACTTGCCTACCTCAACCTGGTCGGCGGCCAGGACGAGGTGGTCTACGACGGCAGCTCCATGCTGGTGAACGGCGACGGCTCGATCGCCGCGCGCGCGCCGGCCTTCGTCGACGCGCTGCTGTGGGCCGAGTTCGATCCGGCCATGCGCACCTGGTCGGCGCAGGACTGGCCGGCTCCCGCCGACCGCTCGCCGGAGGCGACGCTGTATGCCGCGCTGGTGCGCGGCACCCGCGACTACATCGACAAGAACGGCTTCGGTGGCGTGCTGCTGGGCCTGTCCGGCGGCATCGACTCCGCGCTGACCCTGGCGTTGGCGGTCGATGCGCTGGGCGCGCAGCGGGTCACCGCGGTGATGATGCCCACCCGCTATACCTCGCCGCTGTCGCTGGACGGCGCGCGTGCCCAGGCCGAACGACTGGGCGTGGACTACCACGTGATCGGCATCGAGCCGACCTACCAGTCGTTCATCGCGGCGCTGACTCCGGCGTTCGCCGGCAAGGCGGCCGACACCACCGAGGAAAACCTGCAGTCGCGCATCCGCGGCACGATGCTGATGGCGTTGTCCAACAAGCACGGCCGATTGCTGCTGGCGACCGGCAACAAGAGCGAGATGGCGGTCGGCTACGCCACCTTGTATGGCGACATGTGCGGCGCCTACGCGCCATTGAAGGACGTCTACAAGACCGTGGTGTACCGCTTGTCGCGCTGGCGCAATGCGCGGGCCGCGCAGGCCGGCGAGGGCGACGTGATTCCGGCCGAGGTGATCGAGCGGCCGCCCTCGGCCGAACTGCGCGACAACCAGACCGACCAGGATTCGCTGCCGCCGTACGACGAGCTGGACGCGATCCTCGAACGCTTCATCGAGCGCGAGCAGTCGCAGGCGGAGATCGTGGCGCAGGGCTTTGCGGCCGACGTGGTGCGCCGGGTGGTGCGGCTGGTGCTGCTGAACGAGTTCAAGCGCCGGCAATCGGCGCCGGGACCGCGGGTGACCACCCGTGCGTTCGGCCGCGAGCGGCGCTATCCGATTACTTCCGGTTGGCATTGACCCTCGAAGCGAAGGGTCATCGTGATTTAACGAAGCCGAACCCGCACGGCACATTTACCCCCTCTCCCTCTGGCGACCGAAGGGAATCCCTGTGGGAGGGTGAGGGTGCGGGGCTTGCGAAGTCCCCATGAAAAAAGCCGGCGCGCGTGCGCCGGCTCTCTTGTGGACGTAGCAGTCGGCAAAGCTCAGTGATGCCCCGAGAACGGCACCATCTTGCGCAGCGTGGACGGCGGGTGCGGCCACTTGGCGTCGCTCAGGTACGGGTGGTTCGGGTAGTTCAGTGCC
The DNA here is from genome assembly GCF_033345435.1 of Rhodanobacter sp. KK11. Taxonomy (NCBI): domain Bacteria; kingdom Pseudomonadati; phylum Pseudomonadota; class Gammaproteobacteria; order Lysobacterales; family Rhodanobacteraceae; genus Rhodanobacter; species Rhodanobacter sp. KK11. Next base: position 64,917 of record NZ_JAWPMI010000005.1, on the reverse strand, counting down.
AGCACCTGGCGGCTCTGGTCGGCCAGGGTCTTCTGGTCCAGCGCCAGGTAGCTGCGGGTCAGGATGGCCAGCGCGTCGCCGGTCTGCGGGGCTTGCTGGTAGTGCTCGATCACGTACTGCGCGCGGTCGGCGGCGGCGATGTAGGCCTTGTTGCGCAGGTAGAACTCGGCCACGTTGATTTCGTACTGGGCCAGGATGTTGCGCAGGTAGATCATGCGCTGGCGGGCGTCGGCGGTGTAGGCACTGTCCGGGAAGCGTCGCGACAGCTCGGAGAAGTCGTCGAACGACTGCAGGTTGTAGCCCTGGTCGCGGCGGGCCTGCGAGCCTTCGCGGTTGATATAGCGCTCGATCACGCCGCTGGTGCGGTCGAAGTTGATCAGGCCGCGCAGGTAATAGGCATAATCGACATGCTTGTTGGTCGGATAGGTCTTGATGAAGCGGTTCACGGTCGACAAGGCGTCGTCCGGCTGGTTGTCCTTGTATTGCGAGTAGGCCATCTCCAGTTGCGCCTGCTCGTTGTATTCGCCCGACGGGAAGCGCGCGATCAGGCGCTGGTAGGCCTTGGTGGCGGCGGCATAGTCGGCGTTCTGCAGCGAGGCATGTGCGTTGTCGTACAGCGCCACCAGCGGCATCGTATCGATGGTCTCGCGTTTCGACTTGAACATCGAACATGCGCTCATCGACACCGCGAGCATGAGCACCACCAGCACTTTGAGGGCAGGCAGTCGGGACGAGGGCAGCCTGGGCGAGTCGGTCGTTGGGCGCATAAAGGAAAGAATTCAGGATGTTTGAGCGAAAAGGCATCATAGCCGAAACCGGCCACCAGCCGCGGAGGCCGGCATGACCACGATCCGGCACGAAGCGGAAGTCCCGCTGGCCGCGGCGGGGCGCAGGTTCGACCAGGCGCTGGCCGAGATGTTCCCCGACTACTCGCGCTCGCGGCTCAGCGGCTGGATCAAGTCCGGCGCGGCGACCCTGGACGGCGCGCAGGTGCCGCCGCGGCAGCTGTTGCGCGGCGGCGAACGGGTGTGCCTCGAGGCCGAGCTGGAGAACGAGGTTGCCAGCGCGCCGGAGGCCATCGCGCTGGCCATCGTGCACGAGGACGAGCACCTGCTGGTGCTGGACAAGCCGGCCGGGCTGGTGGTCCACCCCGGCGCCGGCAATCCGGCCGGTACCCTGTTGAACGCGCTGCTGCACCACGATCCGAAGCTGGCCGAGCTGCCGCGTGCCGGCATCGTGCACCGGCTGGACAAGGACACCTCGGGCCTGATGGTGGTGGCGAAGACGCTGCCGGTGCATACCGCGCTGGTCGACCTGCTGTCGCGGCACGAAGTGGAACGCCAGTACGAGGCGGTGGTGCTGGGCACGCTGGTGGCCGGCGGCACGGTGGACGCGCCGATCGGCCGCGGCATGGGCGACCGCCTGCGCCAGGCGGTGCGCGACGAGGAGGACGGCAAGCGCGCGGTGACCCACTACCGCCTGCGCGAGCGCTTCCGTGCCCACAGCCTGATCCAGTGCAACCTGGAAACCGGCCGCACCCACCAGATCCGCGTGCACCTGGCGCACATCCACCACCCGCTGGTGGGCGATCCGCTGTACGGCGGCGGGCTCAAGCTGCCCCGGCGCGCCACGCCGGAGCTGGTGGCCGCGTTGCGCGGTTTCCGGCGCCAGGCCTTGCACGCGGAACGGCTGGCGTTCGTGCATCCGGCCACGCACGAGCCATTGGCCTTCGGCGCCGGTCGACCGGCCGACATGACCGCGCTGATCGCGGCCATGCGCGACGACCTCGCTGTCCACGGACACGACGACGACTGAGGGCCTGCTAGGCTTGGCGTTTCCCCGCGTGTCGCCGATACCCCCATGAACGACGCCTGGCTGTTCCCCGATTGGCCCACCCCGCGCAGCGTGCACGCTGCGGTCACCACGCGGCTCGGTCCGGGGGTGTCGGCGCCGCCGCATGCACGCTTCAACCTCGGCGTGCACAGCGGCGACGCGCCCGAGGCGGTGGCCAGCAACCGCGACATCCTGCGCCAGACGCTGGGCCTGCCCGCGGCGCCGCGCTGGCTGCGCCAGGTGCACGGCACCGCGGTGGCTACGCTGGGCCCGCTGGCCGGCGCCGACGAACCGCAGGCAGACGCCGCGGTCTCGCACCTGCCCGGCACCGTGCTGGCCATCCTCACCGCCGACTGCCTGCCGGTGCTGTTCTGCAGCGACGACGGCAGCGCGATCGGCGCGGCCCACGCCGGCTGGCGTGGCCTGGCGGCGGGCGTGCTGGAGACCACGATCGAGCAGATGCAGCTCGCGCCTTCGCGGCTGCTGGCCTGGCTGGGGCCGTGCATCGGCGCGGCTTCCTACGAGGTGGGCGAGGAAGTGCGCGCCGCCTTCGTGGACCGCGCCGCTGCGGCCGCCGCCTGCTTCGCGGCGACGCGGCCGGGGCACTGGCATTGCGACCTGGCGGCGCTGGCACGGCAGCGCCTGGCGACGGCCGGTGTCGCGCGCGTGTATGGTGGCGGCTTCGACACCTTCGCCGACCCGCGGTTCTACTCGTATCGACGCGAAGGGGCGCGGAGCGGGCGGTTCGCCAGCCTGGTCTGGCTGGCGGGCGGTTGACTCCCTCCGCGGCACCGCCTTGCGCGGGCGCGGCAGTAGGTAGAATCGCAGGAGGGAAGGGCGTGCGGTGCCCGGCGAAGCCGGGGGCTTGCCGGACGTAGACCAGCGGGGGAGAGACATCCATGACGACCGTACGAGCGTACCGGCGCCTGCTCGGCCGCGCCGGCCTGATGCTGGCTGCGCTGGCCCTGCTGGCCGCCGCCATCGTGTATGGACTGTCCGAGCGCGCGCTGCGGCGGGCCTGGGACGTGCCGCTGGCCACGGTCAGCGTGCCGACCGACGCGGCGGCGATCGCCGAGGGGCGGCGCCTCGCCACGATCCGTGGTTGCGCCAACGGTTGCCACGGCAAGCCCGGCATCGGCGGCGCGGTGTTCGACGACGACCGCTGGTACGGCCGCCTGGTCGCGCCGAACCTGGGCGACGCCGTGCGCCGCTACAGCGACGCCGAGCTGGCGCGGGTGATCCGGCATGGAATCAAGCGCGACGGCAGCGCGGTGCAGGTGATGCCGTCGGACATGTTCGCGCAGCTGGACGACGCCGACCTCGGCGCGATCATCGCGTTTCTGCGTGCCGAGCCGGCGGTCGAGCACGCGTTGCCGGCCAGTACCACCGGCCCGTTGCTGCGCTGGCAGCTCGCCTTCGGCGCGCCCGGGGCGAGCTTCGCCGCCGCGCGCATCGACCACGCCGCGCCGCATCCGCCCAAGCCGCGCGCCGACGACGCCCGCGCCTGGGGCCGCTATCTCGCGCACAGCACCTGCACCGAATGCCATGGCGCCGACCTGCGCGGCATCCACGAGGCCGGCTTCCACACGCCGCCGCTGGTCGCGGTCGCCGCCTACCCGCTGGAGGACTTCCGCCAGCTGATGCGCACCGGCGTCGCGCTCGGCGGGCGCACGCTGAATGACCTGATGACCCGAGTCGCGCGCGAGCGCACCAGTCGGTTCACCGATGCCGAGATCGACGCACTGCACGCCTATCTGGTGACGCTGGCGTCCGCCGAGCCATAGGCGGGCGCGCGTAGTCCGGCTCCGCCTCGCCGTGTGTGGGGCGAATGGCCGCGTCAACGCCGCCGGGGTCTTGACGCCAGCCATGCGCCCCGCCTGCTTGAATCGGCGGATGCCGTCCGCATTTTCCGGCCCAGTGGCGGCGCGGCCGTCAAACGCCTATGTGGGGATCGACCGATGCGGATGGACAAACTCACCTCGCGTTTCCAGCAGGCGCTGGCCGACGCGCAGTCGCTGGCCGTTGGCCGCGACCACAACATGCTCGAACCGGTGCACGTGATGGCCGCGCTGCTCGGCCAGCAGGGTGGCTCGACCGCGCCGCTGCTGACCCAGGCCCAGGTCAACGTGCCGCTGCTGACCCAGCGCGTCAACGACCTGCTGGAACGGCTGCCGAAGGTCAGCGGGCAGGAAGGCAACATCAACCTCGGCAACGACCTCAACCGCCTGCTCAACCTCACCGACAAGCTGGCGCAACAGCGCGGCGACCAGTTCATCGCCAGCGAGCTGTTCGTGCTGGCGGCGCTGGAGGACAAGGGCGAACTGGGCGCGGCGCTGAAGGCGGCGGGCGCGAACAAGGCCAACCTGGAGGCCGCCATCGACAAGCTGCGCGGCGGCGAGAAGGTGCAGAGCGAGAATGCCGAGGAGCAGCGCCAGGCGCTGGAGAAGTACTGCATCGACCTCACCGCACGCGCCGAGTCGGGCAAGCTCGATCCGGTGATCGGCCGCGACGAGGAAATCCGCCGCACCATCCAGGTGCTGCAGCGGCGCACCAAGAACAACCCGGTGCTGATCGGCGAGCCCGGCGTGGGCAAGACCGCGATCGTCGAGGGCCTGGCCCAGCGCATCATCAAGGGCGAGGTGCCCGAAGGCCTGCGCGACCGCCGTGTGCTGGCGCTGGACATGGGCGCGCTGATCGCCGGCGCGAAGTTCCGCGGCGAGTTCGAGGAACGCCTGAAGGCGGTGCTCAACGACCTGGCCAAGAACGAGGGCCAGATCATCCTGTTCATCGACGAGCTGCATACCATGGTCGGCGCCGGCAAGGCCGAGGGCGCGATGGACGCCGGCAACATGCTCAAGCCGGCGCTGGCGCGCGGCGAGCTGCACTGCATCGGCGCCACCACGCTGGACGAGTACCGCAAGTACATCGAGAAGGACGCCGCGCTGGAGCGGCGCTTCCAGAAGGTGTTCGTGGGCGAGCCGAGCGTGGAGGACACCATCGCCATCCTGCGCGGCCTGAAGGAGCGCTACGCCGTGCACCACGGCGTGGAGATCACCGACCCGGCGATCGTCGCCGCGGCCACGCTGTCGCACCGCTACATCGCCGACCGCCAGCTGCCGGACAAGGCGATCGACCTGATGGACGAGGCCGCCTCGCGCATCCGCATGGAGATCGACTCCAAGCCGGAAGAGCTCGACCGGCTGGAACGGCGGTTGATCCAGCTGAAGATCCAGCGCGAGATGCTGAAGAAGGAGAAGGACAGCGAATCGAAGCAGCGCCTGGCCGATCTGGAAGCCGACATCGAGAAATTGGAGCGCGAGTTCTCCGACCTCAACGAGATCTGGAAATCCGAGAAGGCCGCGCTGCAGGGCACGACCCGGGTGAAGGAGCAGATCGAGCAGGCACGGCAGGAACTCGACGCCGCCCAGCGCCGGCAGGACTACGCCAAGATGAGCGAGATCCAGTACGGCAAGCTGCCCGCGCTGGAAAAGCAGTTGGCCGAGGCGCAGGCCGCCGAACACCAGGACTTCAAGCTGGTGCAGACCCGCGTCACCGCCGAGGAGATCGCCGAGGTGGTCAGCCGCTGGACCGGCATCCCGGTCAACAAGATGCTGGAAGGCGAGCGCGACAAGCTCTTGCACATGGAAGACGAGCTGCACAAGCGCGTGGTCGGCCAGGACGAGGCGGTGCACGCGGTGTCCGACGCGATCCGCCGTTCGCGCGCGGGGCTGTCCGACCCGAACCGGCCGAACGGCTCGTTCCTGTTTCTCGGCCCAACCGGCGTGGGCAAGACCGAGCTGTGCAAGGCACTGGCCGAGTTCATGTTCGACACCACCGATGCGATGGTGCGCATCGACATGAGCGAGTTCATGGAGAAGCACTCGGTGAGCCGACTGGTCGGCGCGCCACCGGGCTACGTCGGCTACGAGGAAGGCGGCTACCTCACCGAGGCGGTGCGCCGCCGGCCGTACAGCGTGATCCTGCTGGACGAGGTGGAGAAGGCGCACCCGGACGTGTTCAACATCCTGCTGCAGGTGCTCGACGACGGCCGCCTCACCGATGGCCAGGGCCGCACCGTGGACTTCCGCAACACGGTGATCGTGATGACCTCGAACCTCGGCTCGCAGATGATCCAGGACGCGGCCGAAAGCAACGGCGACGCCGAAGAGCAGTACACCCAGATGAAGGCGTCCGTGCTCGGCGTGGTGCAGGCGCACTTCCGTCCGGAGTTCATCAACCGGCTCGACGAGATCGTGGTGTTCCGTCCGCTGGACAAGAGCCAGATCCGCGCGATCGCGAAGATCCAGCTGGAATATCTGGAGAAGCGCCTGGCCGAGCGGCAGCTGAAGCTGGACGTGGGCGACGATGCGCTGGCCTTGCTGGGCAACGTCGGCTTCGATCCGGTGTATGGCGCGCGGCCGCTGAAGCGGGCGATCCAGCAGCAACTGGAGAACCCGCTGGCCAGGCAGATTCTCGAAGGTCGCTTCCAGTCGGGCGACACGGTGCGGGTGGCCGCCGAAGGCGGGCAGCTGGTGTTCCGCAAGGCGTGAGGCAGGCGCGGGGGCGGACCGTCCCCACAACGCCGTGCGGCGGCCGGGCCGCCGCACGGTCTGTCGCCGGTGCTCAGTCGAGGTCGAGCGTCTTCTTGGTGTTCTCGCGCCGCCGCTGTTCCTTCTGCTGGTAGCGGGCTTCGCAGCCGTCGCGCTTGACCATGGTGCAGTCGAGGTAATCGGTGGCCTCGATCAGCGCCGCGCGCACCGCCTTGCTGGCCGGGGTCTTCTTGGCGTGGGCGAAGTCGCCGCCGACGCCGCTGACATAGCCGCGCAGGTTGACGCCGCCGCTGGAGCTGCGACCTTCGACGGTGCGCGAATACACCACCTCGGACGTCTCCGCGTCGATCACCCGCAGGTCGATTGCGACATAGGCCTCCGACTTGCCGCCGCCCACCCGGAAGCCGGCGATGTTGAGGCCGCCGCCGGTGTTGGAGGTGTCCTCGGTGTACGCCGCGACGCTGCCGGTGACCAGGTACTGCGCGCCGGTGATGTTGCCGGTGTGCGGGCTGCTGCCCGGGCGCATGCGCGAGGATGCGGCCAGGTCCTGTTCCGCCAGCACGGCGTCGATTTTCTGCCGCTCGATCACCTTGAAGTCGCCGGTGGCGCTCAGTTCGTTGCTGAGCACGTCGGCGAGCTGCCGGCCGACGTCGCCGTTCCACCAGTTGGCGGAGCTGGTGTCGTTGGTGAAGTCGATCACGGCGACGGTCATGGTCGGCGCCTCACGGGCCATGACGGCGCCGCTCGCAGTCAATGCCAGGACCAAGGCTGCGCCCAGCATGCTTGTACGGTTCACGGGTCTCATGAATTCCCCTCCGGTTGATGACGCAATGCGTGTCCCCTATCAGTGGCCGATCCGCACCCGCCGCTGGCGCGTGAGCGCCGTGGCGAGTCATGTCTACCCTGGATCCCCCTGGTGTCCGTATGGCCACCGTGTTGCGCGGGCGGCGAAGGCGAGGATGCCGTCGCGCGAACGCGGGGGGATGCTGTCCATGCCTGATTGGTGTTGTCAAGTGGCGGCCGCCGGGCGCCGCCAGATGACGTTGCGGGGGCGATTATCCGGGGCCGTTGTCCTCACGGCTGTCGGTGCAGGCAGCAGAAACTGTCAGGGAAATCCTTCAATGGATGGCGGCGGGGATGACGCGGGGTTGAACACGTTGTCCGCGCCGAGGGTGAAGGTCCACTGGTCGAGCGTGTCGTCGCCGGCCAGGTCCAGCAATGGCTGCCGGTGCCTCGTCAATGGATGGATAGGCGTCTATAAGTCCAAATGGATGGAAGGGATTTTCATATGCGTGTGAAGCTCGCCTGGAGGGTGCGACACGGCCTGTGTCCGATTCTGGTCCGCTGGCATTGCCACGTCAGGGCCGTCACCGTGCGTCGCCTGACACGTTGAAATCCGGCCGGGCGCGCCGATAATGGCCTGTTGCCGGCCCACGATGGCTGGTGCGTACGGAGTTTCCATGCCTATCTATGAATTCGAATGCGGCAGTTGCGGCCATCGCTTCGACCGCCTGCAGAAGTTGTCCGATACCGACCCCGTCGTCTGTCCCGCCTGCGATGCACCGCATTTGCGGCGAATGGTCAGCGCACCCTCGTTCCGGCTCGCCGGCGGCGGCTGGTACGAGACCGATTTCAAGAAGGACGGCGACCGGAAGCGCAACCTGGCCGGTGACGCGGGGCAACCCGGCGCGGCGGCAGCTTCTCCGGCCCCCGCTCCCGCGCCGGCCACCGGCAATTCCGGAAACAGCGCCGGCTGAACCGCCGGAGCGCCCGGCCAGCCGTCGCCTCCCGACGCAGGATATGCTGCTTGCGCATGACCCCGGCGATGGCGCCGGGGCGACGTGAACGGGAGGCGGAGCAATGCGGGCAATCGGCGGGTGGGTAGTCGGAGTCGTCCTGGTCGGACTGGCGAGTGGCCTGCTGGGGCTGGCGTCGCCGGTTCGGGCACAGTCGAACGCGCCGGTGCGCTGCGTGAGCAATGACGGCCACTACGCACGTTGCGCCGTGCCGTGGCGGTACGTCGAGCTGTACAAGCAGGAGTCGAAGGCCGCCTGTGTCCGCGGCGAGAGCTGGGGCGTGGATCGCGGAACCCTGTGGGTTGACCGCGGCTGCCGTGGCCTGTTCGGCCCGGCTGATCGCGGCGGCCATGGCGATCGCCACGACGCTCGCGGCGGCTGGCGGCCCGGCCCCGGCTGGGACCGGCAGATCAGCCTGCAGTGCGACAGCAACAAGAAGAAGTACCAGATGTGCCAGGTCGACGTGGGGCGCAACGGTCGCGTGCGGCTGGGGCGACAACTCTCCGACGCCCGCTGCACCGAGGGTTACAGTTGGGGCTGGAACCGCGCCGGGGTGTGGGTGGCGCACGGTTGCCGCGGCCAGTTCCTGGTCGACCGGCGCTGGTAGCGCGGCCGCCGCCTCGCGGGGCGGTGGTAGACTTCGCGGTCTTTTCCCTTGCCTGAGTCGCCGCGGCGACGCCGGAGTTCCAACGCATGCGCACGCATTACTGCGGCCTCATCGACGAGGCGCTGATCGGACAGACCGTCACCCTGTGCGGCTGGGTCAACAAGATCCGGCTGCAGGCGCACGTGGCGTTCGTCGACCTGCGCGACCACGAGGGGCTGGCCCAGGTGGTGATCGACCGCGACAACGCCACGGCGTTCGCCGTCGCCGGCGAGCTGGGCTACGAGTACTGCCTGCGCGTCACCGGCACGATCCGTCCGCGGGTTTCGGTCAACGACAAGCTGAAGACCGGCACGGTCGAGTTGCTGGCCGACACCGTCGAGGTGCTCAACGCGGCGAAGGACCTGCCGTTCGCGCTGCACGAGAACCCCAACGAGGACCTGCGGATGGCCTACCGCTACCTCGACCTGCGCCGCCCCGAGATGCAGGCGATGATGCGCAAGCGGATCAAGCTGGTACAGGTGCTGCGCCGCTACCTCGATGCGCGCGGCTTCCAGGACATCGAGACGCCGATCCTGACCAAGGCCACCCCCGAAGGCGCACGCGACTACCTGGTGCCCAGCCGCGTGCACCCGGGCCAGTTCTACGCGCTGCCGCAGTCGCCGCAGCTGTTCAAGCAGATCCTGATGGTGGCCTGCTTCGACCGCTACTACCAGATCGCGCGCTGCTTCCGCGACGAGGACCTGCGCGCCGACCGCCAGCCGGAGTTCACCCAGCTCGACCTCGAGTTCGCCTTCGTCGAGGAAAAGGACGTGCAGGACTTCGTGGAGGAACTGATCCGCCACGTTTTCCGCGAAGTGCAGGGTGTCGAGCTTGCGAACCCGTTCCCACGCATGACCTGGGCCGAGGCCATGCGCCGCTTCGGCTCGGACAAGCCCGACCTGCGCATCGCGCTGGAGCTGGTCGATGTGGCCGACGCGGTGAAGCACGTCGAGTTCAAGGTGTTCGCCGAGCCGGCCAACGACCCGGCCGGCCGCGTCGCCGCGCTGCGCGTACCCGGCGGCGGCACGTTGTCGCGCAAGGACATCGACGGCTTGGCCGAGTATGCCGCGCGCTACGGCGCGAAGGGGCTGGCCTGGCTCAAGGTCGAGGACCTGGCCAAGGGCCGCGACGGCATCAACTCGCCGGTGGCCAAGTTCCTCGACGACGCAGCGCTGGCCGGCGTGCTGAAAGCCACCGGCGCGCAGGGCGGCGACATCGTGTTCTTCGGCGCCGGCGCGTGGAAGACCGTCAGCGACTTCATGGGCGCGCTGCGGCTGAAGCTCGGCAAGGACCGCGGCCTGGTGGAGAACAACTGGAGGCCGCTGTGGGTGACCGACTTCCCGATGTTCGAGTTCGACGCTGAGGCGCAGCGTTTCGTCGCCCTGCATCACCCGTTCACCGCGCCCAAGGTCGACGACGCCGCGCAGCTGCGCGCCGATCCGCACAACGCGGTGAGCCGCGGCTACGACATGGTGCTGAACGGCAACGAGATCGGCGGCGGTTCGATCCGCATCCATCGCCCGGAAATGCAGAGCACGGTGTTCGAGCTGCTCGGCATCGGCCCGGAAGAGGCCGAGGCGAAGTTCGGCTTCCTGCTGAAGGCGCTGAAATTCGGCGCGCCGCCGCACGGCGGCCTGGCCTTCGGCATCGACCGCATCGCGGCGCTGCTGGCCGGCACCGAGTCGATCCGCGACGTGATCGCCTTCCCCAAGACCACCAGCGCGCAGGACCTGATGACCGACGCGCCGTCGCCGATCGCCACGGCGCAGCTGAAGGAGCTGCACGTGCGCGTGGCGACCGACGGCGAGGCTGCCGGCTGAGCCGCCGGCCGTTGCGCGCGCATCGCGGCGTCCATGCGCCATGAGCGATCACGTGATCCTGCTGCACGGCCTGTGGATGCGTGGCTTCGCGCTGTCCATGCTGCATCGCCGGCTGATGGAAGCGGGGTTCCGCGTGCACCGCTTCGATTACCTGAGCGTGGCGGCCACCCAGCAGCGCATCCTGGACCGCTTGCAGGCGCGCATGGCCGCGCTGGCGGAAGAGGCCGACGCGGTGCATCTGGTCGGTCACAGTCTCGGCGGCCTGCTGGCCTTGCGCGCCTGCCGCGACGACAGCCTGCCGCCCGGCCGCATCGTCTGCCTGGGTTCGCCATTGAGGGGCAGCGCCGCCGCACGGGGCTTTGCCGCCTGGGGGCGCGGTGGCGAGGTGCTGCTGGGGCACAATCGCGAGCTGCTGGAACAGGGTTTCGAGCGCTGGGACGGGCCGCGCGAGGTCGGCGTGATCGCCGGGCGCCTGCCGCTGGGCCTGGGCGCCATGCTCGGCCACTTCGCGGGCGAGCACGACGGTACCGTGGCGGTGGAGGAAACCTGCCTGCCGGGCCTGGCTGACCATTGCGTGGTGGAGGTCAGTCACACCGGCCTGCTGTTTTCGCCGGAGGTGGCGCGGCGGGTGGCGGAGTTTCTGCGCCACGGCCGCTTTCCGCCCGCCGTCTGAGGCGTCTTGCCGCGGTTCGGCGGGGCGGCGTGGCCGGCACACGGAACGAATTCAGGTAAAATTGGCCGCTTGTCCAATCGCCTCGTGCAGGAATCGCCATGGGTAGAGGCCCGTCCATCGAAGGTCGCAAGAATGCCGAGGACGCCAAGCGCGCCAAGGTGTTCACCAAGCTGATCCGCGAAATCACCGTCGCCACCCGCTCCGGCGTGGCCGACCCGGCCGGCAATCCGCGTCTGCGCGCCGCGGTGGACAAGGCGCTGGCGGCGAACATGACCAAGGACACCATCGAACGCGCGATCAAGCGCGGCTCGGGTGCCGACGGCGGCGCCGACATGCAGGAGTTGCGCTACGAGGGCTACGGCCCGGCCGGCATCGCGCTGATCATCGACTGCTTCACCGACAACCCCACCCGCACCGTGGCCGACGTGCGCTACGCGCTGACCAAGCACGGCGGCAACCTCGGCACCTCCGGCTCGGTGGCGTTCCAGTTCACCCGCTGCGGCGAGCTGGTGTTCGCCACCGGCGGCGACGCCGCGGCCGAGGAAAAGGTGCTGGAAGCAGCGCTGGAAGCTGGCGCCGACGACGTGCTCAACGAGCATGGCGAGAGCATCGTGCTGTGTTCGCCGGAGAGCTTCGAGGCGGTGCAGCAGGGGCTGATCGCGGCCGGGCTGAGCGCCCAGCATGCCGGCGTGGTGATGCGCCCGAACAACCGTGTCGAGGTGCCGGAGGAGGCGCTGGAGCAACTGCTCGACCTGCTCGAGAAGCTCGATGCGCTGGACGACGTGAGCGAGGTGTCGCACAACGCCTTGCTGCCCTCCGGGACGGCCGATTAAGCCGGGGGCCACGCGCCTTCGCATCGCATCGTGATGACCCGCATCATCGGCATCGATCCCGGCAGCCAGCGTACCGGCGTGGGCATCATTGACGTGGACGAGGCCGGCAGGCTCAGCCACGTCTTTCATGGTGCGCTGGCGGTGGCCGGCGAGGCCACGTTCCCGCTGCGCCTGAAACGCATCTTTGACGAACTGTGTGACATCATCGCCACGCATCAGCCCGCCGAGTGCGGGATCGAGCGCGTGTTCATGGCGCGCAATCCGGATTCGGCGTTGAAGCTTGGACAGGCGCGCGGCGCCGCCATTTGCGCGGTGGTCAGCCAGGGGATCGTGGTGCACGAATACGCGGCAACCGAAGTGAAGCAGTCCGTGGTCGGCAGCGGTCGCGGCGACAAGACCCAGGTACAGCACATGATCGGCGTGCTGCTCGGCCTCAAGGGGCCGCTGCAGGCCGATGCCGCCGATGCGCTGGCAGTGGCGGTGACGCATGCACACACCCGCGCCAGCCTGGCCCGCGTCGGCATTCCGCGTACGGCCTGGAGGCGACGCCGATGAAGGCGTCGTCGACGGATATGGACTGGAGGCGGCGCCGGTGATCGGACGTCTGCGCGGCATCCTGATAAGCAAGCAGCCGCCGTCCCTGCTGGTCGAGGTGGGCGGCGTCGGCTACGAGGTCGAGGCGCCGATGTCGACGATCTACGACCTGCCGGGCCTCGGCAAGGAAGTGGTTCTGCTCACCCATCACGCCGTGAAGGAAGACAGCATCACGCTGTACGGTTTCCTGCGCGAAGCCGAACGCGTGCTGTTCCGCAACCTGCTGAAGGTCAGCGGGATCGGCGCGAAGATCGCGCTGGCGGTGCTGTCCGGCGTGTCCACCGACCATTTCGCGCGGCTGGTGCAGGCCGGCGACGTGGTCGCGCTGACCAAGATCCCCGGCATCGGCAAGAAGACCGCCGAGCGCATCGTGGTGGAGCTGCGCGACCGGCTCGACGGCGTCTCCGGCGTGCCCGGCGCCACGCTGCAGGCGGCCGGCACGGCGCTGGACGCCGCCGGTGAAGCGACGGTGGCGCTGCAGCAGCTGGGCTACAAGCCGGTCGAGGTGAGCCGGCTGGTGCAGAAGGTTGCCGCCGAGGGCGATGACGCCGAGGCGATCATCCGCAAGGCCCTGCGCGCGGCGCTCGGGAGCTGATCGTGGGACAGCAGGCCATGCAGGGCGGATCGCCGGGCGAGAACCGGCGCCGGTTGCGGGCGCTGGCGCTGGGTGCGATCGGCGTGGTGTTCGGCGACATCGGCACCAGCCCGCTGTACACCATGAAGGAAACCCTCGGCACGCACGGCATGACGCCGACCGAGCCGGCGGTGCTGGGCGTGCTGTCGCTGGTGTTCTGGGCACTGATCATGGTGGTGTCGCTGAAGTACGTGACCTTCGTGATGCGTGCGGACAACAAGGGCGAGGGCGGCATCATGGCGCTGATGGCGCTGGCGCAGCGCTCGATGAGCGGCTCGGCGCGTGCGCGCTGGGTGCTGGCCGGCTTCGGCATCTTCGGCGCGGCGCTGTTCTACGGCGATGGCGTAATCACCCCGGCGATCTCGGTGCTCGGCGCGGTGGAGGGTCTGCAGGTCGCCGCGCCCGGCCTGGGCAAGTACGTGGTGTGGGTCGCGCTGGCGATCCTGCTGGGCATGTTCGCGGTGCAACGGCATGGCACGCACAAGGTCGGCAAGGCGTTCGCGCCGGTGATGACGCTGTGGTTCGTGGTGCTGGCGGTGCTCGGCGCGCGCCAGATCATCGCCAATCCGCAGGTGCTGTACGCGATCAATCCGCTGCATGCGGCGCGCTTCTTCGTCAGTCACGGCGACACCTCGTTCATTGCGCTCGGCGGCGTGGTGCTGGCGCTGACCGGTGCCGAGGCGCTGTACGCCGACATGGGCCACTTCGGCAAGAAACCGATCCGGCTGGCCTGGTTCGGCTTCGTGCTGCCGGCGCTGCTGCTCAATTATTTCGGCCAGGGCGCGCTGCTGCTGGGCGATCCGCTGGCGATCTCCAGCCCGTTCTACCTGATGGTGCCCGCGCCGTTGTTGTACCCGATGATCCTGCTGTCGGCCGCGGCGGCTGTGATCGCGTCGCAGGCGGTGATCTCCGGCGCGTTCTCGATGACCCGCGAGGCGATGTCGCTGGGCTATTCGCCGCGACTGGCGGTGGTGCACACCTCGCGCGAGATGTCCGGGCAGATTTTCGTGCCGTGGGTCAACCGCATGCTGATGGTGCTGGTGATCCTGGCGGTGCTCGGTTTCCGCAGCTCCGACAACCTGGGCGCCGCCTACGGCATCGCGGTGACCGGCACCATGACCATGACCACCTTGCTGGCGCTGGTGGTGGCGCGCAAGCGCTGGCACTGGAGCTGGCCGACGGTGCTGCTGGTCGGCGTGCTATTCCTGATCATCGACCTGTCGTTCTTCGGCGCCAATCTGCTCAAGGTCGCCCACGGCGGCTGGTTCCCGCTGGTGCTGGGCGTGGTGCTGTTCACCGTGATGACCACCTGGCGCCGCGGCCGCGAGCTGGTGGTGCGCGAGATCAAGCAGGGCGGACTGGCGCTGGCGCCGTTCATCGAGAACATCGCCGAGCACCCGCCGCTGCGCGTGCCGGGCACGGCGATCTTCCTCACCGCGAACCAGCACGCCGTGCCGCACGCGTTGCTGCACAACCTCAAGCACAACAAGGTGCTGCACGAGCGCAACGTGCTGTTGACAGTGGAGACGCTGGAAACGCCGGTGGCCGAGGCCGACGAGCGCATCACGATCACCCCGATGGCCGGCAACTTCTTCGGGCTGGAGTTGCGCTTCGGTTTCGCCGAGGACCCGAACATCCCGCTGGCGCTCACCCAATGCACGCGCGAAGGCCTCGGCTTCGACATGATGGAAACCACCTTCTTCCTGTCGCGCGAAACCATCGTGGCCGATGCGCGCCGTCCCGGCATGGCGCTGTGGCGCGACAAGCTGTTCGCCTTCCTGTCGCGCAACGCGATGCCGGCCACCGCGTTCTTCCAGATTCCCGGCAACCGGCTGATCGAGCTGGGCGCGCAAGTGGAGATCTGATCCCGTAGGAGCGCACCCTGTGCGCGATGCTTTCCGTTACGTGACGAACAGCCATCGCGCACAGGGTGCGCTCCTACATGTACCGCGTGGCCTGCCATAATGCCGGCATGACCGAAGCCCGCATCATCACCGCCGCCGCCCAGCTCGACGACGAGGCGCTGGAAGCCACCATCCGGCCGAAGCGGCTGACCGAGTACCTCGGCCAGCAGGCGGTGCGCGAGCAGCTGTCGATCTACATCGAGGCTGCCAGGAAACGGGGTGGGGCGCTGGACCACGTGCTGATCTTCGGCCCGCCGGGACTGGGCAAGACCACGCTCAGCCACGTGATCGCGAACGAACTGGGGGTCAACCTGCGCTCCACCTCCGGCCCGGTGCTGGAGCGCGCCGGCGACCTCGCCGCGCTGCTGACCAACCTGGAGGCGAACGACGTGTTGTTCGTCGACGAGATCCACCGCCTGTCGCCGGTGGTCGAGGAGGTGCTGTACCCGGCGATGGAGGACTTCCAGATCGACATCATGATCGGCGAGGGCCCGGCCGCGCGCTCGATCAAGCTGGACCTGCCGCCGTTCACCCTGATCGGCGCCACCACGCGCGCCGGCATGCTCACCGCGCCGCTGCGTGATCGCTTCGGCATCGTGCAGCGGCTGGAGTTCTACACCGCCGACGAGCTCACCGCGATCGTGCGTCGCGCGGCGAACATCCTCGGCATCGCCTGCGCGCCGGAAGGGGCGCAGGAAATCGCCCGCCGCTCGCGCGGCACGCCGCGCATCGCCAACCGCCTGCTGCGCCGGGTGCGCGACTACGCCGAAGTACGCGCCGGCGGCGAGATCACGCTGGTGGCGGCCCGCGCCGCGCTGGACATGCTGAAGATCGACCCGGAAGGCTTCGACGAGCTGGACCGGCGCCTGCTCGGCCTGATCATCGAGAATTTCGACGGCGGCCCGGTCGGGGTGGAATCGCTGGCCGCTGCGCTGAGCGAGGACCGCGGCACGCTGGAGGACGTGGTCGAACCGTACCTGATCCAGCAGGGCTACCTGGTGCGCACCGCCCGCGGACGCATGGTCAGCGCCAGGGGCTGGCGCCACCTGGGGTTGACTCCGCCGCCGCGCCAGGCGCAGGCGGCCGACCTGTTCGACAGCGGAACCGACGATGCCTGAACTTGCCCCGAAGCCGCCTTTCAGCTGGAAGGTGCGGGTCTACTGGGAAGACACCGACGCCGGCGGGGTGGTCTATCACGCCGGCTACCTGCGCTTCATGGAGCGCGCCCGCAGCGAGTGGATGCGTGCGCTCGGCGTCGACCAGATGGCGTTCAAGCAGGCCACCGGCCTGGCCTTCATGGTGCGCGACATGCAGATCGACTTCCTCAAGCCAGCCCTGCTGGATGATGAACTGTCGGTAACGGTCGAAGTCAAAGAACGGCGCGCAGCCAGTATCCTGTTCGCCCAGTCGATCACGAAGAACGACGGCAGCTGCCTGGTCCGCGCCAGCGTCCGGGTGGCCTGCGTCGATCTCCAGCGCATGCGGCCGGCCCCGATCCCGGCCGACCTGATCGCGCAACCCGCATCCCAAGACAACCCCGGCCGATAGGTGGAGCACCTGCAAGCAATGAACAGTGGACTGAACGTTTTCACGCTGATCGCGGATTCGAGCCTGCCGGTGAAGCTGGTGCTGCTGGTGCTGCTGGTGTTCTCGTTCCTGTCCTGGGTGATCATCATCCGCAAGTACTCGCAGACCAAGGCGGCGATGGAGGATGCCGAGGAATTCGAGGAGCGCTTCTGGTCCGGCGGCGACCTGGCCCAGTTGTTCCGCGAGGTCAGCAACCGCCACGGCGGCACCGGCGGCATCGAGAACATCTTCGAGTCGGGCTTCCGCGAGTTCGCGCGCCAGCGCCAGCGCAAGACCCATGACCCGCGCAGCGCGATCGAGGGCTCCGAGCGCGCCATGCAGGTGGCCGGCACGCGCGAGATCGGCCTGCTCGAGCGCAACCTGGAATTCCTCGCCAACGTCGGCTCGATCAGCCCGTACGTCGGCTTGTTCGGCACGGTGTGGGGCATCATGGGCGCGTTCCAGGGCCTGGGCGACATGAAGGACGTCACCATCGCCGTGGTCGCGCCGCACATTTCCGAGGCGCTGATCGCCACCGCGATGGGCCTGTTCGCGGCGATCCCGGCGCAGTGGGCGTACAACCGCTACGCCACCAAGGTCGAGCGCATCGCCTCGCGCTACGACGTGTTCCAGGAAGAGTTCTCCTCGGTACTGCAGCGGCAGATCCAGACCGACGACGTCGCCTGAGCGGAGAGCAGCCATGCGAACCTCCGGGCGCCAGCGGCGCTACAAGCTCAAATCCGAAATCAACGTGGTGCCGTACATCGACGTGATGCTGGTGCTGCTGATCATCTTCATGGTCACCACGCCGATGATGAACTCCAGCGTCGACGTGCAGCTGCCGCAGGCCAACGCCAAGTCGCTGCAGCAGAAGAAGGACCCGGTGCTGGTCTCGGTGCTGCAGGACGGCCAGCTCTACCTGACCCTGAGCGGGGCGAAAAAGGAGCTGGTCGACGCCGACACGCTCAAGCTCAAGGTGGGCGCGTTCGTGCGCGAGAACCCCGAGGTCAGCGTGCTGGTGGGCGGCGATGAGCGCGGCAGCTACGGCGGCGTGTTCAAGGTGCTGGCCGATCTGCAGCAGGCCGGCGTGGCCAAGGTCGGCCTGATGGGCCAGCCGGGCGAGCCGGCCGGCCAGGTCAAGAGCGCGGGCGATGGACGAAAGTAAGGCGACGCCGAAGGCGGTCGTACTTTCCGCCATCCTGCACATCGGCATCGTGGGGTTCCTGTTCCTCGCGGTGCTGCCGTGTTCGAGCTACGAGAACGTGTTCAACGCGCTGCACCTGCCGGCGTGGATGAACCCGATCACCTGCTCGAAGCCGCTGGAGCTGCAGGGCCCGATCATCGAGGCCACCCTGATCGGTCCTACCGGCAGCCCGCCGCCGAAGGCGGTGAAGGCCAAGCCGGTACCCGATTCCACCCCGCCACCGCCGACCGTGCCGCCGCCGACGCCGCCCAAGATCGAGGCGCCGGAGGTGAAGACCCTGCCGCCGCCGCCCAAGCAGCCCGACCTCAAGGACCAGGAGCGGGTGGTGGAAGAGGCCGCGCTGAAGGCCGAAGAAGCCAAGCAGCTGCAGGAAGAAAAACAGCGCCAGCGGCAGGCCGAGCTGGATGCGCAGGCGGCCAAGCAGAAGCAGGAAAAGCAGAAGCAGATCGATGAGCTGTTCGCCAAGATGGACGCGGCCGCCCAGCAGACCCGCAAGCTCGACAACCGAGCGAAGCAGGCCAAGCAGCAGCTGGAGGACCTGAAGAACGCCCAGGACAACGGCGCTCCCGACCTGCCCAACGCGGCGCAGCGCCAGACCGGCAACAACAGCCCGAACAGCAACCTCGCCGACGAATATGCAGCGGCCATTCAGAATGCGGTCACGCCGAACTGGTTAAGGCCGGATAACATACCGGCAGTTCCGTGTCAGGTTCATATCGTGCAGTCGCCCGGCGGCGACGTGATGAGCGCCACCGTCGATTCCAGCTGCCCGTACGACGAGGCCGGCCGGCGTTCGGTCGAGAATGCGGTGCTGCGTACCAAGACCTTGCCCTACAAGGGTTTTGAAAGCGTGTTCCAGCGCAACCTCACCTTCACCTTCAGGCCGCAATGATCAAATCCATGCGCAAATTCAGCCCAAGCTTCGCCGTCATCCTGCTGGCCGCGGTGGCGTTGTTCGCCGGCCCGGCCGCCGCCCAGTCGCTGAATGTCGACATCGTCGGCGGGGTCAAGACCGCCACCCCGATCGTGGTGGTGCCGTTCGCGCAGGCTGGCGGCACGCCGCTGTCGACCGACGTCGCCGACGTGATGCGCAACGATTTCAACCGCTCCGGTAAGTTCCGTTCGCTGGCCAAGAGCGACATCGTGGAGTTCCCGGCCAAGGGCTCGGACATCAAGTTCGCCACCTGGCGCCTGCTCAAGCAGGACTACATCGTGGTCGGCAACATCACCGACGCCGGCAACGGCATGGTGCAGGTCGAGTACGAACTGTGGGACGTCAACAAGCAGCAGAGCCTGCTGCACCAGCAGATGCCGCCGGCCCCGGTGGGCGACCTGCGCGGCGTGGCGCACCAGATCGCGGACATCATCTACGAGAAGATCACCGGCGTGCGCGGCGCGTTCTGGACCCGCATGGCGTACATCACCGCGGTGGGCCTGGGCAACCACACCACCTATTCGCTGATCGTGGCCGATTCGGACGGCTACAACCCGCAGGTGGTGGCGCGCTCGAAGGAGTCGCTGCTGTCGCCGGCCTGGTCGCCGGACGGCCGCAAGATTGCCTACGTCTCGTTCGAAAGCGGCAATTCGTCGATCTACGTCCAGGACATCACTACCGGTTCGCGTCAGCTGGTGGCCGCCCACCCGCGGGGCGTCAATGGCGCGCCGGCCTGGTCGCCGGACGGCAGCAAGCTGGCGGTGGCGCTGTCTTATGTCGGCAACCTCGAGGTCTTCGTGCTGGACCTGGCCAGTCGCCGCGAAACCCGGTTGACCAACAGCCTGGCGATCGACACCGAGCCGGTCTGGGCGCCGGATGGCCAGAGCATCTATTTCACCTCCGACCGTTCCGGCCGGCCGCAGATCTACCAGGTCCCGGCCAGCGGCGGCACCCCGCAGCGGATCACCTTCCAGGGCCAGAGCAATCTGAACTCCGACGTGAGCTACGACGGCAAGCAGATCGCCATGGTGCAGGGCAACGGGAACGTGTATCGTATTGCCATCATGGATCGCAGCCTGGGTGACCAGGTGCGTTTCCTCTCGCCGGGCCCGATCGACGAGTCCCCGAGTTTTGCTCCGAATGCCAGCATGCTGCTGTATGCCGCTACCGAAGGACGTCGCGGCGTGCTGTATGCCGTATCGGCTGACGGACTGGTTCGCCAGCGCCTCGTGCTTTCCGATGGCGACGTGCGCGAACCCGCCTGGGGGCCGTACCGGCAACGTTGATTTTTTTATGCTGCTGCACGCGAGTGCGGCGGCGTGATGCCCAGGGATTGGGCCCGGACAGCGCCTTCGTGGCGCGTTTCGGTTTCCGGCTGTGGCGCCTTGCGGCGCCAGAAGCCAGTCAGGGCGATGGTGCAGAATCACGCACTGTCGATCTTTCAAGCGTCAAAATAACAGCCGGCCAACCGGCGTCAGCTGTCCCGTAACCCTAGTCGTCATCGTTTGTCGGAACTCAACTCGTAAGGAACGTCACCATGAATAAGACCGTTCGCGTCGCCCTGGTTGCCCTGCTCTGCGTAGGCGCGGCCGCTTGCTCCAAGAAGCAGGAAGTCAAACCCCAGCCCGCCCCGGAGCAGGCCGCTCCGACCGAAGCTCCCGTGTCCAACGGCAAGTACACCCCCGCCGACCTCGATACCGATGCCTGCCTGCGTCAGCGCGTCGTGTACTTCGACTTCGACAAGACCGAGATCAAGCCGGAGTTCCAGCAGATCATGGCTTGCCACGCCAAGTACCTGCAGGATCGCCCGACCTCGCACATCCGTCTCGAAGGCAATGCCGACGAGCGCGGTTCGCGCGAGTACAACCTCGGCCTCGGCGAGCGCCGCGGCAACGCCGTCTCCGACGCGCTGCAGGCCAACGGTGGCTCGGCCAGCCAGCTCGAAGTGATCAGCTACGGCAAGGAAAAGCCGGTTTGCCGTGAGCACAACGAGGATTGCTGGAGCAAGAACCGCCGCGTCGAGATCGTCTACACGGCGCAGTAATGATGAAGCGACTGGCTAACAGCTTTGCAGCCAGGTTCGGCATGGCGGGCGCGATCGCGTCCGCCATGCTGTTCGCGTTCCCGGCTTTCGCGCAGGACTCGCGGTTGAGCCTCGCCGATCGCGTCGCGCGGCTGGAACAGCAGGCACAGAACAAGGACCAGTCCGGCACCGGCCTGGTCAACCAGATGCAGCAGCTGCAGGCACAGGTGCAACAGTTGCAGGGGCAGGTCGAGGAACTGCAGCACCAGTTGCAGACGCTCGAGGACAAGAACAAGGCCCAGTACGCCGACCTCGACGCCCGTCTGGGGCGCCTGGAAGGCAGCGGTGCGGGCACGGCTGCTGCAGCCGGCAACAACCCGCAGGCGCAAGCCGGCGCCCCGGCTGCTGCCGCCGGCGCTGCTGCCGTTGCCGCCAGCAACCCGGCGGCCAGCCAGCCGGCTGCAGCGGCCAGCAGCAGCGCCGCTGCCGGCGATCCGGCCGCGGCCCAGGCTGCCTACGACGTGGCCTTCAAGGCGATCCGCGCGGGCAATTACGTGGAGGCCTCGCGCGCGTTCCGCAGCTTCATCCAGCAGTACCCGAACCATGCACTGGCGCCGAACGCCTGGTACTGGCTCGGCGAGTCGTACTACGCCACCACCAACTATCCGGTCGCGCTGGAATCGTTCCAGCAACTGCTCAGCCAGTTCCCGCAGAGCGACAAGGCGCCCGACGCCCTGCTCAAGGTCGGCTACAGCCAGCTGGAACTCAAGCAGACCGCGGCGGCGAAGGCCACGCTGACGCAGGTCACCACCAAATACCCGGGCACCAAGGTGGCCAGCCTGGCCCAGGAACGCCTGCAGCGCCTGCAACTGCAGTCGGGCAACTGAGCGGGTAGTGATATGAGCGGCAATGACGCGCGCGAGGCGTCCGGCACGCCTGCCGCGGCCGTTGCCGAGCGCCTGCGCATCACCGAGATCTTCCATTCGATCCAGGGCGAGGCCGATGCGATCGGCTGGCGCACCGTGTTCGTGCGCCTCACCGGCTGCCCGTTGCGCTGCGTCTGGTGCGATACCGAGTATTCGTTCCACGGTGGCAACTGGCACGCGATCGACGACATCCTTGCCGAGGTCGCCACGCACGGCGCGAAGCACGTCTGCGTGACCGGCGGCGAGCCGCTGGCGCAGAAGCGCTGCCTGATTCTGCTGCGCAGGCTGTGCGACGCCGGTTACGAGGTTTCGCTGGAGACCTCCGGCGCGCTGGACGTCTCCGCGGTCGATCCGCGCGTGCGCAAGGTGATGGACCTGAAGGCGCCGGGTTCGGGCGAGAGCGGGCGCAACCTGTGGTCGAATCTCGAGCACCTGTCGCCGCAGGACCAGATCAAGATCGTGATCGCCAGCCGCGAGGACTACGACTGGGCTTGTGCCCGGCTGGTCGAACACCGCCTCGTCGAGCGCTGCATGGTGCTGTTCTCGCCGGTGTGGGGCAAGGTCGAGCCGCGCGAGCTGGCCGAATGGATCATCGCCGACAAGCTGCCCGTGCGTTTCCAACTGCAGCTGCACAAGCTGCTGTGGAACGACGCGCGGGGGAAATAGGCGAGAAGTGAGTGGAGAGGAACGAGAAGTGAGCGGAAAGCGCACTCTCACCTTTCACCCGTCTCCACGCACTCCTGTTCTACGCGCCGCGGCCTGTGCCACCGCTTGCGCCTTCCGGCCGGTGACCGGCCGTACCCCAGTGGATGAAACCCATGTCTGAAACACTTCCCCGCAAGGCCGTCGTGCTGGTTTCCGGCGGCATGGACTCGGCCGTCACCGTCGCCATCGCCCGCGAGCAGGGCTACCAGGTGCACGCGCTGAGCGTGGCCTACGGCCAGCGCCACAGTTCGGAGCTGGCAGCATCCGATCGTGTGGCGAAGATGCTCGGCGCGGTCGAGCACAAGACCGTCGGCATCGATCTGCGCAGCATCGGCGGCTCCGCGCTGACCGCCGACATCGACGTACCGCTGGATACCGGCGACGACAGCGACATCCCGGTGACCTACGTGCCGGCGCGCAACACCATCATGCTGTCGATCGCGCTGGGCTGGGCCGAGGTGCTCGGTTCCAGCGACATCTGGTGCGGCGTCAACGCGGTCGACTACTCGGGCTATCCGGACTGCCGGCCTGCCTTCATCGAGGCGTTCGAACAACTGGCCAACGTCGCCACCAAGGCCGGCGTGGAAGGCGCCGGCATCCGCATCCACGCGCCGCTGATGCGCATGAGCAAGGCCGACATCGCGCGCGAGGGCCAGCGTCTCGGCGTGGACTTTTCGGCCACGGTCAGCTGCTACCAAGCCGACAGCGACGGCCGCGCCTGCGGCCATTGCGACGCCTGCCGGTTGCGTGCGCAGGGTTTCCGCGAAGCGGGC
This sequence comes from Rhodanobacter sp. KK11, assembly GCF_033345435.1. Classification (NCBI taxonomy): domain Bacteria; kingdom Pseudomonadati; phylum Pseudomonadota; class Gammaproteobacteria; order Lysobacterales; family Rhodanobacteraceae; genus Rhodanobacter; species Rhodanobacter sp. KK11. Next base: position 41,503 of record NZ_JAWPMI010000005.1, on the reverse strand, counting down.
CTGGTCGACCCTACGCGCTATGCGTGAGTGCTCGGGTGCGCTTGCTTGTGCCGCTGCCGCCCAGCCCGTAAAATTGTCCGCTTGAGTTTTGCCATGACGGGTCGTTAGCTCAGCTGGTAGAGCAGTAGACTTTTAATCTATTGGTCCCGGGTTCGAGTCCCGGACGACCCACCAGTTTCCATGGCGCCCGACCGGGCGCTTTTTTTGTCCCGACGACAGCTGCGCGAGGCTTCAGCCGCCGTCGCGGGCGGCAGTCCATGCCGACATCATCGCGCGACGCAGCTGTTGCGGCGAAACCGGCTTGTACAGCAGCGGGATCTTCGCTGCGATGATGTCGTGCAGATGGTCGATGCGGGTCTCGCCGGTGACCAGCAGGCGGGCGAACGGTGTGCCGCCGTCGCGCAGGTAATGCCGGTCGAGCGCGGCCAGCACGTCGAGGCCGCGTTGGCCGCCGCGCAGATGCAGGTCGCAGACGACGATGTCGGGCGGCCCCGGCCAGTTTTCGGTGGCCTCCAGCGCCTGCTGCCGGTCCTCGGCCACCTCCACCTCGCAACCCCAGTTGCGCAACAGGAAGCGGATGCCGGAAAGGATGGCCGGGTCGTCGTCCACCACCAGTACACGTCTGCCGGCCAGGTCGGCGGAGGCGTCTTCGTCGGGTTCGGGCAAGTCCGCTTGCGCGGCGGCGGTCGGCAGCAGGAAATGGAACACGCTGCCCCGGTCGAGCCGGGATTTCACCAGGACCTCGGTGTCGAGCAACTCCGCCAGTCGCTGTACGGTCGCCAGGCCCAGGCCCAGGCCCGAGTGCGAGCCGTCGTCGAGCCCGGCGTCGGGCTGGTCGTCGATGCGGTAGAACTCGTCGAACACGCTGGGCAGGTGTTCCGGTGCGATGCCGCGGCCGGTGTCCCACACCTCGATGCGCACCTGTCCGTCGCCGCCACGGCGGGCGCCCACCAGCGCGCCGCCGTGGCGGGTGAAGCGCAGGGCGTTGCTGACCAGGTTGTTGAGGATGCGGGTGAGCATGGTGCGGTCGCTGCGCACCCACAGCCGGGTGGGGTGGGCGGCCAGCCGCAGCCCGCGTTGCTCGGCGACCATGTCGAAATTGCGGCTGACCTCGGCGAAGACCCGGTCGAGCGGGAACTCGCTGATCTCGACCTGCACCGAGCCGGTTTCCAGCCGCGACAGGTCGAGCAGCTCGCCGAACAGGTGGTCGAGCGACTGCACGCATTCCTGGAGATGGGCGATCCGGTCCAGCTTTTGTGGATCGTATTCGTCCACCGCCAGCGCAGAGGAGAACAGGGTCAGCGCATACAGCGGCTGGCGCAGGTCGTGCGAAGCCGCGGCCAGGAAGCGCGACCTGGCCTGGCTGGCCGCTTCCAGCGCGGCATTCTTGCGGGCCAGCTCCTGCGTGGCCCGCTCGATCTGCTGCTGCATCCCGCGCTGTATGTCGCGCAGCGCCGCCGCCGCATGGTTGAAACCGTGCTGCAGCTCGCCGATCTCGGTGCGGTCGGTCACTTCCACCGTCACCAGACGGTCGCCCTGGCCCAACTGGCGCACGGCACCGGCCAGGTGGCGCAGCGGCGCGCTGATCCGGCGCGCGGCCTGCCAGCCGACCATGCCGGCGACGAGCAGGCTCAGCGCAAGGACGACCAGTGCGTAGCGCAGGCTGTCGCGTTGCGCGGCGATTGCGTCATGCAGGCTCACGTCCACCAGTACGGAACCGAGGACAACTTCTCCCGGTGAATCGTGATCGACCACGTCGTGCATCACGGTCAGGGTTTCTCGCGGGGTACCGCCCGCATCGGGTTCGCGGCGGTCAGCCAGGATCTGGCCGGCGCTGGTGCGTATCTGCACGCGCGTCACGTGCCGCAACTCGGCGACCGAATCGGCGATGCGCACCAGTTCGCGCAACTGCATCGCGCGCAGTGGCTGCAGGCTGATCGAGGCCGCCTGGGTGGCGATGGCCTCGGCGTTGTCGTGCGCCACCTGGTGCAGGTTGGCCAGTTGGCGCTGGGTCAGCAGGGTCACCAGCAGCGCGGCGGTGACCAGGGCGGGAACCAGCGCCACGAAGGCCAGGCGCTGCGTCAGCGTCGTGCGCTGCCACAGGCGTGAAGTCCAGGAGTTGGTCGCCATGCCCATCCGCCCCGTGCTTCTCCCGCACCATCGCGCGTGGGCGCATTCGGCCAGGCCCGATCAGCGCCCACAGTGTGCCCGGGGTGCTCCGGGCACGGCGCAACACTAGCGCGAAACGGATGAATTGACAGCGGTCCGCGTGTGCCTCAGCCGAGCCGCCGGTGGTCCCGGCGATGGCGTCGGGTGATGCGTTCGACCAGCAGCGGCAGCAGGGCGAGCAGGGCGATCGCGCCCAGCGGCAGCAGTACTTCGCGGTGCATGAACAGGCCGATGCCGAAGCTGCTGCCCTGGCTCATGGCGATGGCGTCGCCGAGGCCGGCGCCGATCGAGGTTTCGAAGACCAGCGAGACGGTGCCGCCCAGCCAGCTGGCGCCGAGGAACAGCCACAGCGGGCAACGCAGCCATGCCAGGCAAATGGTGACCAAACCGAACGGCGCCACCGGCACGAAGCGCAGGAACAGGGTGTAGCTCACCGGGTGGCGTTCGAAGCCGTGACGCAGCTTTGCCACGATCGCCGGCGGCTGCCGGCTGCCGACACCGAACGCGTAGCGGCTGGCCAGGTACAGCACCAGCGAGCCCAGGGTCAAGCCGATCGACGAACACACGGTGGCGTCGACCACGCCGAAGGCGAAGCCGCCGGCCAGGATCACCACGATGGTGCCGGGGATGCCGGTGGCTACGGTCAGCGTCAGCAGCCCGATGAAGGCCAACCGGCTCAGCCACGGGTGACTGGCGATCTGCGCGTGCAGTTCGGCCTGGTGTGCCACCAGTCGCTGCGGAGCCAACTGGTGCAACGAACCGGAGGCGAACAGCACGATGCCGGCCAGCACCAGCAGGATCAGCGGCAGCGCGGCGCGCCAGCGGTTCAATATGGCTGGCCGCTGGCGCCGTACGCGGCCAGCACCTCGCGCGCCTGCTCGCGCAGGATGTCGCGGCGTACCGCGATGTTGCGACGCTGCAGTTCACCGACCCAGTCAGCCGGCAGCGGGCCCTCGTCGAACTCGGTGAGTTCCTCGACGTCCTCGGAGCGCGCGCCGATCAGCAACTCGTCGATGCCGGCCCACACGGTGGCGCCATAGCATTGGCAGCACGGTTGCGAGCTGCTGGCCAGCACGTAATGGCCGCCGTCCTCGTTCATCCGGTGCCGGTTCAGGCGTTGCTGCGCGATCATGATCGTCATCATCTCGGCGTGCGCCACCGAACAGTTCTGCGGCAGCACGCGGTTGACGCCGACCGCGACCAGCCGCCCGCTGTGGCTGTTGAACACGGCCGCGCCGAACGGTCCGCCGCCACCGCGATCCACGTTGTGCCGCGACAGCTCGATCGCCAGGCCCACGCGCTCCTCGTCGCTGTGGTAGCGCCGGTTGGTGTCGGCGACGTCACCGATCCACGGCGGCAACGTGAGATGGATTTGCAGCGGCAGCATGCCTTCGCTCCGTTTACTGGCCGGCCGGCCTGGCCCAGACGTCGCGCAGGGTCACCGTGCGGTTGAACACCGGGGCGTCGGCGCGGTGGTCGACACGGTCGGCGACGAAGTAGCCGAGCCGCTCGAACTGGAAGCGCTGCTCCGGCGCGACGCCGGCGGCGGCCGGCTCCAGCCAGCCCTGCACCACGCGCTTGGCCGCGGGGTTGACGTGGTCGAGCCAGCTCTTGCCGCCCTCCTCGCTGTCCGGCGCGGGTACGCTGAACAGGCGGTCGTACAGGCGCACCTCGGCGGCCACCGCGTGCTTCGCGCTGACCCAGTGGATGGTGCCCTTCACCTTGCGGTCGGCGCCGGGCAGGCCATGGCGGGTTTCCGGGTCGAGCGTGCAGCGCAGCTCGACCACGTGGCCGTCGGCGTCCTTGACGACCTCGACGCACTTCACGATGCCGACGCCGCGCAGGCGCACCTCGCCCTCCGGCTTCAGCCGGTGGAAACCCTTCGGCGGTACTTCGGCGAAATCCTCGTGCTCGATCCACAGCTCGCGCGCGAACGGCACTTCGCGCGTGCCAAAGCTTTCGTCCTTGGGATGGTTCGGGAAGGTCAGCGTTTCCTCGTGGCCTTCCGGCAGGTTGGTGATCACCAGCTTCAGCGGGTCGAGCACGGCCATCCGGCGTGCCGCGGTGGCGTCCAGATCCTCGCGGATGCAGTTTTCCAGCACGGCGTAGTCGATCACGCTGTTCTGCTTGGAGACCCCCACGCGTTCGACCAGCAGGCGCAACCCGGCCGGGGTGAAGCCGCGCCGGCGCAGGCCGCGCAGGGTGTTCATGCGCGGGTCGTCCCAGCCGTCCACATGATGCTCGCCGACCAGCTGCGCCAGCTTGCGCTTGCTGGTGATGCAGTAGCTGAGATTGAGTCGCGAGAACTCGATCTGGCGCGGCTTGGCCGGTTTCGCCTCCAGGCCGGCGGCGACCACCGACTGCCACAGCTCGGGGTGGTTCGGCAGGTCGACGTTGTCCACGCACCAGTCGTACAGCGGACGGTGGTCCTCGAACTCCAGCGTGCACAGCGAATGGGTGATGCCTTCCATTGCGTCGGACAGCGCGTGCGCGATGTCGTACATCGGGTAGATCGGCCAGGCGTCGCCGGTGTTCTGGTGGGCGATCTTGCGGATGCGGTACAGCGCCGGGTCGCGCAGGTTGATGTTGCCGGAGGCCATGTCGATCTTCGCGCGCAGCGTCTTGCTGCCGTCGGCGAACTCGCCGGCACGCATGCGCTTGAACAGGTCAAGGTTCTCCGCCACCGAACGTTCGCGGTACGGCGAGTTGCGGCCCGGCTCGGTCAGGGTGCCGCGGTATTCGCGCATCTCGTCGGCGGAAAGGTCGTCCACGTAGGCCAGGCCGTCCTCGATCAGCTTGAGCGCGGCGCGGTAGAACACGTCGAAATAGTCCGAGGCGTGGCGCAGCTCGTGCCACTCGTAGCCCAGCCAGCGCACGTCGTCCTTGATGCCCTGCACGAACTCCGGGTCTTCCTTGCCCGGATTGGTGTCGTCCAGGCGCAGGTTGCACCAGCCGCCGAACTCCTTGGCGATGCCGAAGCTCAGGCAGATCGCCTTGGCGTGGCCGATGTGCAGGTAGCCGTTCGGCTCCGGCGGGAAGCGGGTGTGGATGGCCACGTGCTTGCCCGAGGCGAGGTCGTCGCGCACGATCTGCCGGATGAAATCCTGGGGCGCGGTGGCCGTCGGGGCGGCAGGTGCGGCGGGATGATCGGTCGACATCGGCTGGGACTCGCAAAGCAGTGGCGGAAACGTGCAAGTTTACCCTGTCGCCGCCGCGGCCGCCGGGAGCCTTGCCCCGCGCGCCGGGGCGGGTTAGCGTGCGGGGCATGCACACCGTCTACCGCGCCGAAAACCTGTTCGATGCCCATCTGGTCAAGGATGCGCTGGAAGCGGGCGGCATTCCGGCGTTCATTGCCGGCGAGTACCTCACCGGCGGGGTCGGCCAGCTGCCGGCAATGGATTACATCGCGGTGATGGTGCCCGAATCGGGCCTGGCCGAGGCCGGCGGCATCGTGCGCGAGGTCGAGGCCCGGCTGGTCGAGGCGCGGCAGGCGATCGGCGACGAACTGCCGGACGATCCGCTGGCCGCGCCCTGCTGAGCGGCGCTGCTCGGCGCGCCTTGGCGGCTGACCCAACCCGAGGAAAACCGATGCAGGATTTCGCCGCACTGATCCGCGCCGTAGCGGATTTCCCCACGCCCGGCGTGATGTTCCGCGACGTCACCCCGCTGCTTGCCGATGCCGGCAGCTTCGCCCGCTGCATCGACGCACTGGCCGAGCCGTGGCAGGGCAGCGGCGTGCAGGCGGTGTGCGGGATCGAGGCGCGCGGCTTCATCTTCGGCGCCGCGCTGGCGCAGAAACTGCACGCCGGCTTCGTGCCGCTGCGCAAGCCCGGCAAGCTGCCGCCGCCGGTGGTGAGCGTGGACTACCAGCTGGAATACGGCAGCGACCAGCTGCAGGTGCAGCACGATGCGTTCCGGCCCGGCGAGCGCGTGCTGCTGGCTGACGACGTGCTGGCCACCGGCGGCACGCTGGCGGCGGCCGCGGCCCTGGTCGGCAAGCTGGGCGCCGCGCTGCTCGGCGCCAGCGTGGTGATCGAGCTGCCGGCGCTGCAGGGGCGCAACCGCTGGCCGGCGGACAAGCCGCTGCACAGCCTGCTGCGTTACTGAGCCCGGTGGTTCACGGCGCCGCGGCGTCGACCCTTTCGACATAGACCAGCTCGCACGCACCCGCTCCGGTGTCGTTGCGGGTCAGCGAGGTGTTCCAGTGCCAGCCGCCCGGACGGCTGGCGTCGACCAGGAAGCCTTCGATGCGCATCAGTTGGCCGGGACGAATCTGTTCAAGCTGGCGTTTCACGTCGTCGTCGGCGGGGATCATGTGCATGTTCGCGCTGGAAGTCTCGATCTCGCGACGCGGGATCGGGAAGGACTCGACGTGCCAGTAGTAGAAGCGGTTGGACTGGCGGATGTCGATCTGCGCCAGCACGGCGCTGTCGGACATGCGGCCCCAGCCGAGTGAGAGATCGAGCGGAACCAGTTCGCCGTCAGCGCCCGACGAATAGTCCTTGCGCGACAGCACGCGGGCGGTGATGTCGAAGTGGGCGCGGGTGGTCAGCGTGACGTCGCCGCGCTGCAGCTGCGCGCCGTGGCCGAGGTCGACCTGCACCGGCGCCTCGGCGGCAAGCACGCCGGGTTCGGGCTGCAGCGGACGATGCTGGCGCTGCCGCATTACGCCCAGCAGCACCAGCAGCAGGAGCGCCGCGACCAGGAGCTTGCGCATGCTCAGGCGAAATCCGCCGCTAGCATGCAACGCTGTTCGGGCGTCAGCGTCGTTTCGACCGGCATCGCAGGCAGCGTCGAGGTCAGCGTGACCGCGGCGCCGGCGCGCCAGTCCGCGATCATCGCGGGGCCGAGTTCGAAGCGCAGGAAATGCACCGCGGCGGTCTTCTCGTCGTTGCTGCGCTCCATGTCCTCGTCGGCGATGGCGGTGACTGGCGCGTGGCCGTGCACGCGCAGCGCGATAGCGTGCTCGATATGGCGCAGGCGCACCAGTTCGCGCTTGCGCTGCTCGACGTCGGCGTACTCGATGAGCATCGTGGCCTTGAGGTTGCTGCCGTCGGGGATCAGCGGATTGTAGGCGTCCAGCTCGTCCTGGATGCCGGCCGCCTCGAAGATGCGCTCGACGCGCAGCATCTCCTGCACCTGGTACTGCACGCTCAGGCGGTCCTCGAAGATCAGCGTGAGGTGTTCGCCGAGATGCACCGTGCGCTGCTGCTTGTGCGCCATCGCGCGGGCGCGGAATTCGGCGCGTTGCTGCGCGTAGTTTTCGAGGCTGAGCAGGTCGGCGCGGGTGAGTTTGTGCATGGGAGCTCAGAGGTGAGTGGCAAGAGGCAACGCAGGGTGGGCACTGTCCGCCGGCTTTTCGATCTGCCGATGAGCCGGGGAAGAGCGGCGGGCAGTGCCCGCCCTACGCGGGTGGTTCATTTCCCCATCGGCCGTTCAAATGCCATAGGCCTTGCGCAGCAGGCTCAACGGATGCTCCGCCGCCGGCTTGTCGTCGAGGCCGTGGGCGATGTGGCCGCCGGCCATCGGGCAGTCGCTGGTGAAGTGATCGGGGTTGGCCTGCTCGACGCGATTCTCCACCGGCTTGGCCAGCTTGCGCGAGAGTGCGTAGGTCTTGTGCTTGACGCCGTACGTGCCGTCGTGGCCGGAACAGCGCTCGATGGTGGTGATCTCGGTGCCCGGTACCAGTTGCAGGATCTCGCGCGTCTTCGGGCCGATCTTCTGCACGCGCTGGTGGCACGGCACCTGCCAGGCGACCTTGCCCAGTGAAGCCTTGAAGTCGGTCCTGAGCAGGCCGGCCTTGTGCCGTTCGGCGAGGTATTCGAACGGGTCGAAGAAGTGGTCGCGCACCAGCGCCACGTCGGCATCGTCGGGAAACATCAGCGGCAGCTCCTGCTTGAACATCAGCACGCAGGACGGGATTGCCGCAGTGAAATCCCAGCCTTCGCGCGCCATCCTTGCCAGCACCGGGATGTTGCGCTCCTTGTACTTCGTCACCGTCTTCAGGTCGCCCAGTTCCAGCTTGGGCATGCCGCAGCAGCTTTCCTGTTCGACCAGCCGGGTCGGGATCGCGTTGTGCTGCAGCACCGCAGCGAGGTCCTCGACCACCACCGGGTCGGAGTGGTCGCAATAGCAGGTGGCAAACAGCGCGACCTTGCCGCGCGTGCGACCGGCAGGGACCGCTTCGCCGCTGCCGTCGAGGTCGCGCAGGCGCTTGCGCGCGGTGGGCGCGTGGTACTCGGGCACGCGCGCCTTCGCGTCGACGCCCAGGGTCTTTTCCAGCAGCTGGCGCGCGGCCGGGTTGCGGTTGGCGGCGTTCACCACCTGCACCACCACCGGGATCGAGGCGAGCTTGCCCACGGCGCGCGTGCTGGACAGGACCTTCGAAGACAGCGGCGCGCCGTCACGCTCGAACGCCACCGCCTTGGCGCGCAGCATCAGGTGCGGGAAATCCACGTTCCACGGGTGCGGCGGCGTGTACGGACACTTGGTCTGGTAGCACAGGTCGCACAGGTAGCACTGCTCGGTGACCTTCGGGTAGTCGGCCTTGTCGACGCCGTCGATTTCCATCGTGGCCGAGGCGTCGACCAGGTCGAACAGGGTGGGGAAGGCGTGGCACAGGCTGACGCAGCGGCGGCAGCCGTGGCAGATGTTGAACACGCGCTCCATCTCCGCTTCCAGCGCGGCGGCGTCCCAGAAGGCCGGTTCGTGCTGGCCCAGCGGATGGCGCGTGGGCGCGTCGAGGTTGCCTTCGCGCGTTTCGTGGATGGGGTCCATCGGCGTCTCCCGCGTGGCGAACGGCGAACAACCGTCATCCCGGCCTTGGCCGGGATGACGGGCGAGCTCAGGCCATGTCGCCCAGCGCCTTGGTGAAGCGGTTCGCGTGCGAACGTTCGGCCTTGGCCAGGGTCTCGAACCAGTCGGCGATCTCGGTGAAGCCTTCCTCGCGCGCGGCCTTGGCCATGCCCGGGTACATGTCGGTGTACTCGTGGGTCTCGCCGGCGATGGCACTTTTCAGGTTCAGCTGGGTGCCGCCGAAGGGCAGGCCGGTGGCCGGATCGCCCACCGCTTCGAGGTATTCCAGGTGGCCGTGGGCGTGGCCGGTCTCGCCTTCGGCAGTGGAGCGGAATACCGCGGAGACGTCGTTGTAGCCCTCGACGTCGGCCTTGGCGGCGAAATACAGGTAGCGGCGGTTGGCCATAGACTCGCCGGCGAAGGCGTCTTTCAGGTTCTGCTCGGTCTTGGAGCCTTTCAGGTTGCTCATGACATCACCTCGTGGCGTTGGGCTGGGAGGGAAATGCGCGTGCGTCCTTCACGGTCGTGACCGGCCGAGCCTAGCGCGCGATGGGCCGCTGAGGAAATTGATTGTCTGGATCGGGCAGATAGTCCGCGGCTATCGGGGCGCGGCCTTGCGCGCGGCGCGCACGGGCTTCGCCGGCAGCGCGGGGGTGGCCGCGGTGTGCGGGTTCAGCAGATCGGTCGGCAACTGCCGGAACACCGCCGCCAGCCGCTTCAGGAATCCGGCCATCGCCGAGCTCTTGCGCCAGACCATGGCGACGCGTCGGCTCGGCGGCTGGCCCTTGAACTCGATCAAGTGCAGGCTTTCCAGCGGCGCCACCGGCGGCTTCACTGCGGTCACCGGCAGCAGGGTGATGCCGACGTTCGCCGCCACCATCTGCCGCAGCGTTTCCAGGCTGGTGGCACGGAAGCCGCTGCGCTCGACGGCGCCGGCGAGATGGCACACCTCCAGCGCCTGGTCGCGCAGGCAGTGGCCGTCCTCCAGCAACAGCAGGTTCTGGTTGGACAGGTCGGCCAGTTTCAGCTGGCCCTGCTTGTGCGCCAGCGGATGCGCTTCCGACACCGCCAGCAGAAAGGGTTCCTCGAACAGGAACTCGGTATGCAGGCTGTCCTCGTGCAGCGGCAGGGCGAGGATGCCGGCGTCCAGCTTGCCCTCGCGCAGCAGGCGCAGCACCGCTTCGGTCTTTTCCTCGACCAGCAGCAGTTCCAGCTTGGGGAACGCCTGGCGCACCAGCGGCAACGCATGCGGCAGCAGGTACGGACCCAGGGTGGGGAAGATGCCCAGCCGCACCGTGCCGGACTCCGGGTCCAGCGTGCGCCGGGCCACGCTGCGGATCTGCTCGACCCCGTTGAGCACGTCGCGCGCGCGGATGGCGATGTCGCGGCCGACCTCGGTCAGCAGCACCTTGCGCGGGGTGCGCTCGACCAGCGGCACGCCCAGTTCCTCCTCGAGCTTCTTGATCTGGGTGGACAGGGTGGGCTGGCTGACGAAGCAGGCATCCGCGGCGCGGCCGAAATGCCGGTGTTCGGCCAGGGCCACCAGGTACTGGAGATCGCGCAGGTTCATGGATCGTCCCGGCTTGGCAATAGCCATACGCTATGGTTGGGATGGTAACAATCAATTGGAGCAATGCAAGGCAAGGATCCTATCCTGTGCCCACGTTGTGCTCGTGACACCCCGCGCGTCGGAGCTCTCCTCCCTCTCCCCCGCAGGCGCGCGGGCTTCCCCGGCCGGTGACGAAGCTTGCTTCGTCGCCGGTTTTTTTTTGGTTCCTTCCGCAGGTGGCCCCGGCCGTGCCTGCTGCGCGGCGGGCATGCCTTCTGGCACTGGGTCGGAAGTCATGCCGGCTCTAGCGTGGGGCTTTCCCCACGCCAGAGAAAGTTCTCATGCGCCGACTCGCCCGTCCTCTCCTGTTCACTGCGCTGGCCGCCTGCTGCGGCGCGGCGTTCGCCGCCACCGCCGACCAGGTGCCGCAGGGTCGGCTGCCCGGTTGGGCCGTGCCGCAGTCGTACCAGCTGGCGTTCAAGGTCGACCCGGCGCAGCAGGATTTCTCCGGCACCACCACCATCAAGGTGAAGCTGACCCAGGCGTCCGACCACCTGTGGCTGGACGGCGCCGAGTTGAAGGTGTCGAAGGTGACGATCACCGACGCGGCCGGCAAGGTGCACGCCGGCAAGTACGTCAACGCGGATCCGAAGGCCGGCGTGGTGCGGGTGGATTTCGGCAGCACGCTCAAGCCGCAGCAGCTGACTCTGAAGTTCGAGTACACCGCGCCGCTCAACGCGCAGCTGCAGGGCCTGTACAAGGTCACCGCGAAGGGCCAGCCGTATGCGATGACGCAGATGGAACCGATCAGCGCGCGCTTCGCCTTCCCCGGCTTCGACGAACCCGGCTTCAAGACCCCGTTCGACCTCAGCATCACCGTGCCCGACCACGAACACGTGGTGGCGAACACCCAGCAGGTGAAACAGGCGCCGGCCGGCAAGGGCTGGAAGACCGTGACGTTCGCGCAGACGCTGCCGCTGCCGACCTACCTGGTCGCGTTCGCGATCGGTCCGTGGGACATCGTCGCCGGCCCGGACATCTCGCCGACCGCGTATCGCGCCAAGCCGCTGCAGCTGCGCGGCATCGCCGCCAAGGGCGAAGGGCAGCGCATGAAGCACGTGCTGGGCGAAACGCCGAGCATCATCCACGCGCTGGAGAACTACTATGGCTTCGGCTACCCGTTCGACAAGCTGGACCTGCTGGCCGCGCCGGATTTCGAGGCCGGCGCGATGGAGAACCCGGGCCTGGTCACCTTCCGCGACTGGCTGCTGCTGATCGACAAGGATTCGCCGGCGCGCAACGTGCAGGGCTCGTTCAACGTCAACGCGCATGAACTGGCGCACATGTGGACCGGCGACACGGTGACCACCGAGTGGTGGAACGACATCTGGCTCAACGAGGCGTTCGCCACCTGGATGCAGCAGAAAGTGACCATGCAGGTGCACCCGGAATACCGCGCCGACCTCGACCGTGTGCGCGGCGGCCAGGGCGCGATGAACAACGACAGCTTGGTCAGCGCTCGCAGCATCCGTCAGCCGATCACCGGTAACGGCGACATCATGACCGCGTTCGACGGCATCACCTACCAGAAGGGCGCCAGCGTGCTGGGCATGTTCGAGAACTACGTGGGCGAGCCGACCTTCCAGAAGGGCATGCGCGCCTACATCCAGGATCACAAATACGGCAACGCCACCGCCGACGACCTGGTCGATTCCATTGCCGTCGCAGCCGACAAGGGCGACACGTTCAAGCAGGCATTCAAGAGTTTCCTCAACCAGTCCGGTGTGCCGTACGTGGTGACGAAACTGGAACAGAAAAACGGCCAGACCGTGCTGCAGCTGAGTCAGAGCCGTTACCTGCCGCTCGGCAGCAGCGGCGATCCGCAGCGCGTCTGGGGCGTGCCGGTGTGCGTGCGCTATGGCGTGGCCGGTGGCAGCAAGGTCGCCTGCGAGATGCTCGACCAGGCTACCGGCTCGATGGTGCTGCCCGGCGCCAGCACGCCGACCTGGGTGATGCCGAACGCGAACGCCAGCGGCTACTACCGCTTCAGCCTCGACCGGGCCGGCCTGGACGGCCTGGTCAAGCAAGTCGACAAGCTCACCGACGCCGAACAGCTGGCCTACGCCGACGCGGTCAACGCCAGTTTCCGCCACGGCGACCTGGATGCCGGCGACGTGCTGGTCGCGCTGCAGCCGCTGACCGGCTCGAAGATTCGCGAGGTGGCCACCGCGCCGCTGGGCATGCTCGGTGGGCTGTACCAGCGCATTGCCGTCACCGACGCCCAGCGCGCGCGCCTGGCCGCGTGGGCGAAGGCCGCGTACCTGCCGCGGCTGGAACAACTCGGCTACCAGCGCAAGGCCGGCGAATCCGAGGACGACGCCTTGATGCGCAGCAGCCTGGCCAGTGCGTTGGCGTTCGATTTCAAGCTGCCGGAAGTACGCGCGGCCCTGCTCAAGCAGGGCGAGGCGGCGCTGAAGCCGAAGGCGGACGGCCGCCTCGACCTGGCCGCCGCCGATCCCGACCTGCTCGGCGATGCGCTGGGCGTGGCGGTGCAGCAGCACGGCAAGAGCGCGGTCGATGCGCTGATCGCCGAACTGCCGAAGACCAGCGACCCGGCCCTGCGCAACGGCATCCTCGACGGCCTGGCCAGCGTGGAAGACCCGGCGCTGACCGAGCAGGTGCGCAACTTCGCGCTGACCAAGCCGGTGAAGGTCGGCGAGATGGGCATGCTGCTGCGCGGCGGTCGCGACACGCAGGCCCAGCGTGACGCGATGTGGGCGTGGTTCACCGCGCACTACGCGCAGATCCTGGAGCGCACCGGCAGCTTCTCCGGCGGCCGCCTGCCGTCGCTGGCCGCGGGCGGCGGCTGCTCCAGCGCCGAGTACGATCGCCTGCAGGCGTTCTTCAAGACCCGCGAGAAGGACGCCGCCGGCATCGGTCGCGGTCTGGCGCAGACCGGCGAATCGATCCAGCTGTGCAGCGCGCTGAAGGCGAAGCAGGACCCGGCCGCGATCCTGCGCTGAGCAGGCCCGCAGGCCAGGCGGAAAGCCCCGCTGCGGCGGGGCTTTCCGTTGGCCGGTCGTCCGCGCCGCCGCGGCGACCACGCGGGAGCGGGATATTCCGCTCCCGCATCCGGATTTTGCCGGCGCGGCTGTCGTAGCATGGACGGCACAACACAAATCACCGGCATCGCATACAGGGGGGCCTGATGATCGAGCTGGAGATCCAGGGCCTCTCGGAAAACCGGGAGGGCCTGCTGGTCGAGGTCGGGCGGTTCGCCATCGACAACGGATTCACCTTGCTGCGGCAGCGCCTGGTGCAGGATCACCACGGCATCCTGCTGACGATGATCGTGCGCGGGCCGTCACGCAAAAGGCGGGCGCTCGAGGCGGCGCTGGACGCCTGTGAACGCTTCATCAGCGTCAAGGTTTTTCCCTTTGTCGAAGGCGACCCGAAGCCGCATTTCGCGGAGTCGAACAAGCGGGTGGAGCAGGCCGTGCCGGCTATTCCTTCGGCAGCACCTGCGCGCGTCGTGGCGCCTCCCGTGTCGAAAGTGGACGATCAGGCCAAGGTCGTCGAGCCTGTTGTGGCATCCGCCGTTCCGGACGCGCCAGAGCCACGACAGGAACTGCCGCCGGAGCCGGAGTTCGAGTTCATCCTGCCCACGCCGCGGGCACCTGTGCCGACGCCGACCACGCCGGTGGCGGCGGCACCGTTCGTCGAGCTGGTTCCGTTGGAGCCGGACGAGGCGGCCGTCGAGAAGATGCTACGGGAACTGGAATACGACTATCCGCGGATCGTGCCACAGCTGCTCGCGCTGCAGCGCTCGGTCGCCGAAGGCGCGCGCGAGTCGTCGCTCGGGTTGGCGGGGCAGCGCACTGGGGGCTGGGTGTTCGAACGTGAGTACGCCTTGGATGGCAGGCTGGATTTGCACGAGGCGATCGAGCGCATCGGCGTCCCGGCGCTGCGTGCGCTGGTCGAGGTCGATCGGCAGGGTGGCCAGCTGCATATCCACGACAGCCCGCTGTGCACCGAAGACGGCCGTTCCGGCTGCAGCTTTTTCAGCGGTTTCCTGGAAGGACTGCTCGGGCCGGCCATCGTGTCGGGCGGGTTGTCGATCTTTCCGGTTTGTTGCCGGAGTTATGGGGCGGATGAGTGTGTGTTGGCGATTTCGGATTGAGTAGTGTGTTGACCTGCCAGTTTGCGAAAAGCAGAGCAGAGCGGTCGATCGCCTGCGGCGACCGAGTCACTTTTCTCTTGCGTGGCCAAGAGAAAAGTAACCAAAAGAGAAGGCCACCCCGCTTGCGCGCTTTCCGGGCGTCCTGCCCGGAAAGTCCGCGGCCGGGTTCCGGGGTTTGTCGACAGGGCATCCTGCCCTGACGACAAACTGGTTCTCATCCATGCGAACCACCCTGCGGGCTGATCCTCCGCCCGCCCGCCGCTTCAGAGGGGACCCTGGTAGAGCGACGCGCATCCTGCGCGTACTTTTCAGAAGAGCCAGATCAAAAGCACGGCAACGGCATGCGAATGTCCGCGTTCGGCCAGAAGCGGATATCCGCCGAGGCAAACGTGCCCGATCCTCATCGCGGCATTCGACTAATCAGATCCAGGGCGTACGCGATTCCATAGGCCCGAAGCAGTCCTGTATTCATCTCGACGTACGCGCCGGTTGGCTCGCCATCGCTTCCGATGACTGGCTCAGGGTGCGTCTTGAAACCCGAAATAACCGCAGCGATTCGAACACCTTGAGGCGAACTCGGCGATAGGAAGACCACAGGTCCTCCTGAAAAGCCCTCATTCGACAGCGTGTCCACGAACAGAACCTGCGGATCACCGACGCCAAGACTTGAGGCGGTGCCTCGCTTGATCAGGGGGCATGGATTCCCGCCGAGTTGCTGCCCGACGTCTTCGTGCATTTTGTGGGGGAACCCCAAGATATATACGTCCTGACCCAAGATCAGCCCTGCAACAGTGGGCGTTACAGGCAAGTCGGGCGGCGTCAACTTCTGATACAGGCGCAGAACGGCAATGTCCGCCTCACTCCTACAGAAGACGATGGCGTTCGGCTTATACGGCACCCACCGGTTGTTTTGGAATAGCTGAATCTCATGATTGTCCGCGGCCTGGTCGAACAGGTGCTTCGCTGTGACGAGGTATTCGGCGCCTTCGACATCAATGGTGAAGGCCGTTCCGTACTTACCCGCCTTTATGAAGAAGACTCGGTGGAGAATGTTCGCCTGGATGGGAAACATAGATCAGACCAATTTGAAAATCGTTTTCAGCGCCGAAGCGATGAGCTCCGGATCGACTATTTCATGTCCGCTTTGGCTCCAGGCTGTGTGAAAACTCTCTGAGTCGATAGACTTGTCCCACCGCGCCGACGAGAGTTGCCGATGGGACGTTTTGTTGAAGGTGAAGATCGCTCGCAGAGCACCTTGCTTCCCGAGCGCCTCGACGACTACGTGACGGAAGACAACCCCGTGAGGGTGGTGGACGTCTTCGTCGACAACCTCGATCTGACCGCGCTGGGGTTTGAGCGAGCGATTGCACAGGCCACTGGTCGTCCGGGCTATCACCCGGCCACGCTGTTGAAGATCTACATCTACGGCTACCTCAATCGCGTGCAGTCGAGCCGGCGTCTGGAGCGCGAGGCGCAGCGGAACATTGAGCTGATGTGGTTGACCGGTCGACTGTCGCCGGACTTCAAGACGATCGCCGATTTCCGCAGGGACAATGGTGCGGCGATCCGCCGGGTCTGCCGCGAGTTCGTGGTGTTGTGTAGGCGGCTGGATCTGTTTTCGCAGGCGCTGGTAGCCATTGATGGCAGCAAGTTCAAGGCGGTCAACAATCGCGACCGGAACTACACCCGCGCCAAGGTGCAGCGCCGGATCGAGCAGATCGAAGAGAGCGTGGCGCGATATCTGTCGGAACTGGACAGCGCGGATCGCCAGGGTGCAGCCCCGGTCGCCGAAGCGCACACGACGCGACTTCACGAAAAGGTCGAGAAGTTGCAGTCGGAGATGCAGCGCATGCAGGCGTTAGCCAAAGAAGTCGAGGCCGCCCCTGACCAGCAGATCTCGCTGACCGACCCGGATGCACGATCCATGGCGACCAGCGGCAAGGGTACCGGCACCGTCGGCTACAACGTACAGACGGCGGTCGATGCGCAGCACCACCTGATCGTCGACCATCAGGTCACCAACATCGGTAACGATCGCAGCCAACTGGCGGCCATGGCAAAGCGTGCGCGCACCGCAATGCAGGCCGAACACATTGAGGTTGTCGCTGATCGTGGTTACTTCAGCGGGGAAGAAATCGTGGCGTGCGAGGAAGTCGGCATCACCGCCTACGTCCCTCGTCCGCAGACCTCCAACAACCAGGCCAAGGGCCTGTTCGGCAAGCGGGACTTCGTCTATCTGCCCGAGACCGACTCTTACCGTTGCCCGGCCGGACAGTCGCTGATCTGGCGTTTCAGCACGGTCGAAAAGGGATTGACGCTGCATTGCTACTGGAGCTCTGCGTGCAAGGCCTGCCCGCTCAAGACGCAGTGCACCTCTTCGCCGCAACGACGCGTCAAACGCTGGGAGCATGAAGCCGTAATCGACGCGATGCAGCAGCGTCTGGATCAGGATCCAGACAAGATGCGCATCCGACGGCAGACGGTCGAACACCCCTTCGGCACCCTGAAGGCCTGGATGGGGTCGACGCACTTCCTGATGCGTACGCTCAACCACGTCAGCACAGAGATGAGCCTGCACGTGCTCGCCTACAACCTCAAACGCGTGATGAAAATCTTGGGCATCGCACCGCTGATGCAGACGATGTGCGCCTGAAGGCGCTTTGCACCCGAAATACCTCCGCCAAGGGGCGCGATGGCGATCTTCGGTCTCGATCAGTTGCTCCGAAATTCAAGAGGCGAAGTCTTCGCGGCGGCGTCTGTAGGTGATTGCAAGCGGCCAGCAAACCGCTCGGCGCAGCCATTACGCCATCATTTGCAGCGCGCACGCGTTTTCACACAGCCTGGACCGATAGCGGACTCTACAGAACTGTCACATCTTATGGTTGCGCATCCACCCGCAACACCAGCTTCCCCCGATGGCTCCCATCGAACAACCGGTTGAGCACGACGGGCGCGTTCTCCAGCCCATCCGCCACCGTCTCCTCCGCCTTCAACTTCCCCTCGCGAATCCACCCGCCAAGCGCCTGCACCGCCTCGCGTGTCTTGGCGTAGTCGAGCACCAGAAACCCGCGCATGCTCAGGCGCTTCATCACGAGCACGCCGAAGTCGTCGCTGGGGCGTTCGGTGCTGTTGTAGCTGGAGATCAGGCCGCATAGCGCGACGCGGCCGCCGATGACCATGCGCGAAAGCACCGCGCGCATGACTTCGCCGCCGACGTTCTCGAAGTTGACGTGGACGCCGTCGGGGGTGGCGGCCTTGAGTTGCTGCTTGAAGTCGGCGGCCTTGTAGTCGACGGCGGCGTCGAAGCCGAGTTGGTCGGTGAGGTAGCGGCATTTGTCGGTGCCGCCGGCGATGCCGACGACGCGGGCGCCCATGATCTTGCCGATCTGGCCGGCGATGGAACCGACCGAGCCGGCGGCGGCGGAGACCACCAGGGTTTCGCCGGGTTGCACCGGGGCGATCTCGGTGAGGCCGTAGTAGGCGGTGACGCCGCTCATGCCGCAGGCGCCGAGCAGGGTGGGCAGCGGGATGCCGGGGTCGGCGGGCAGGCGCACGTAGCCCTTGGCGCTTTCGTGCAGCACCAGATAGTCCTGCCAGCCGGTGACGCCCTGCACCAGGTCGCCCTCGCGGTACTGCGCCGAGCGCGACTGCACCACGCGGCCCAGGCCGAGCGCGCGCATCACTTCGCCGATCGCCACCGGCGGCAGGTACTGCGGGATGTCGCGCATCCATACGCGGTTGGTCGGGTCCATCGAGATGTACAGCACGCGCACCAGCACCTCACCGTCCTTCAGCGCGGGCACGGGCTGTTCGACCAGGTCGAAATCCTCGCGCCGGACCAGGCCTTCGGGGCGGCTCTTGAGGCGCAGCTGACGATTGAGCTGGGTCATGCGGTTCACCGTGATGGGAAAGCGCGTTCCACTATACGGCGCCGTCGTCGTGGGCACGTAACCCCGTTGTGTCGCCGGCTGCGTTGAATCGGTGATGGGAGCTGCAACCGGGCCGGCGCCGCTTGTGCCTGTCGTGTTCCACTTACACTGTGCCGGCCGCACGGCACATCAGGGAGAAACGCATGCTTGCTCGAATGCTCGGACTGCTGGGTCTGTGGTGGCTGCTGGCGGCGTCGTTGCCGGCGCAGGAAGTGCCGCCGCCGCTGCGCGATTGGCAGGGTTGGGTGCTGCACGACGTGCCGCAGCACGACTGCCCGTTCCTCGCCACCCAGGCACCGCACGCCGGCAGCCATCAATGCGCGTGGCCCGGTCGGTTGGCCCTCGATGCCGGCAAGGACGGCGGCCGCTTCAGCCTGGACGTACGCGTGGATGCGTCGAGCTTTGTGGCGCTGCCCGGCGACGCGCGCAACTGGCCGCAGCAGGTCAGCGCGAACAACCAGCCGGCCGCCGTGCTGGAGCGCGACGGTGTACCGATGCTGTGGCTTGCACCGGGCGATTACCAGTTGCGCGGCAGCCTGCCGTGGACAGCGCGTCCGGCGCGCTTGCGCATGCCGATGACCATCGGGCTGGTGGCGTTGAGCGTCGATGGTGCGGCGGTGACGCGCCTCGAGCGCAATGGCGATCAGCTCACCCTGGGCCAGGCCGCCGTCGCGCAGCGCGCCGCCGATGCGCTGTCGTTGCGCGTCTATCGCCGCCTCGCCGACGGCCTGCCGGCCACGCTGGAAACGCAGCTGCAGTTCAACGTCACCGGCAGTGCGCGCGAGCAGTCACTCGGCCCGGTGCTGCCGGAGGGTTTCGTGGCCACCGCCCTGTCCGGCGACCTGCCGGCGCGACTGGAAAATGATGGCCAACTGCGTGTGCAGCTGCGACCGGGCCAGTGGACGGTCACGCTTGCCGCGCGTGGTGTCGCGCCGCTGGGCAAGGTGGCGTTGACGCTGCCGGCGGCGCCATGGCCGCGACAGGAAACCTGGAGCTACGACGATGCTCCCGCCCTGCGCAACACCCGCGTGGAAGGCAGCCCCACCGACGCGGCGCAGGCCGGCGTGCCGGGCGAGTGGAGCGAGCTGCCGGCCTTCGTGCTGGACGACAGCGTGGGGCTGGCGATCGAGCAGGGCACGCGCGGCGACGAGGGCGGCAAGGGCGACCAATTGCACCTGCAACGCCAGCTGTGGCTGGACTTCGACGGCGGCGGCCTCAGCGTGGCCGATCGCCTCAGCGGCGAGCTGCGTCATCACCAGCGCCTCGACGTGGCGGCACCGTGGCAGCTGCAGCGGGCCAGCCAGGACGGCGAGCCGTTGCTGGTCAGCAAGGGCAAGAGCGGCCGCAGCGGTGTCGAACTGCGCGAGCAGCGGCTCGACCTGGATGCTGGATTGCGCCTGCCCACGCATCGTGGCGCGATACCGAGCGCCGGCTGGCAGCTGCCGCTGGAAAGCATCGACGCCACCTTGCATCTGCCGCATGGCTACCGCCTGCTTGGCGCGATCGGCGTGGATCGCTCGCCCGATTCGTGGGTTGGCCAGTGGAGCCTGCTTGACCTGTTCGTGGTGGCCTTGATTGCACTGCTCGCCGGTCGGCTGCTCGGCTGGCCGTGGGCGCTGCTGGCGGCCGGCTATCTGGCGCTGGCGCAGCATGAGCACACGGCACCGCTATGGACGCTGGCCGTGACGCTGGCGCTGGCGCTGCTGCTGCGCGCCTTGCCGGAAGGGCGGCTGCGCGCGGCGGCGCGCGCCGGTGCGGTGGCGGTCTTCGCGCTGGCGGTGCTGTGGACGCTGCCGTTCGCCGCGGCGCAGTTGCAGTACGCGTTGCATCCGCAACTGGAAGGCGGTAGCCAGGGCCGGATCGTCTCGGCGGGTTACGCCAGGCAGGCTGCACGGGAAGAGGCCTATGCGAATGCGCAAATGAAGATGAGGCAGCAGGTGGCGCTGGGGCCCGCGCCACCGGCGTCGCCTGCGCCAGTGGAAGAAGTGTCATCGAGTGTGGCTGCTTCATCGTTGCCAGCAATAGACGCGGCATCCGTCAGGAGTCGCAATGACCTCGCCGCGGAGTCTCTTGCGAGTTATCCCGTGGCGCGGGGATCGAAATCAAAAATGAGCGACCAGATCGACAGTCGCAGCGTGATCCAGGCCGGCGCCGGCATGCCGAGCTGGAACCAGGGCAACGACTACCGGCTCGGCTGGTCCGGCCCGGTCACCGCGGGGCAGAGCACGCGGCTGGTGATCGCGCCGGCATGGCTGGTGCGGCTGCTGCGGGTAGTCATGGTGGGGCTGCTGGCACTGCTGCTGGCGACGCTGGTGCCGCTGCTGCTGACGCCGCTGCGCGGCCGCTGGCGCGACTGGCGCGGCGGCGGTGCGGTGAGCGCAGTCTTGCTGGCGATTACGCTGCTGCCGGCGGGCGCGCACGCGCAGAGCCTGCCCAGCCAGGATTTGCTGAACCAGCTGCGCGACCGGCTGACCGAGGCACCGAAGTGCGCGCCAGCCTGCGCCGCCGTGGCACAGGCGCAACTGCTGGCCAGCGGCGACACGCTGGATGTCGCATTGGAGGCGCATATCGGCGCCGCGGTCGCGCTGCCGCTGCCGCAGGGCGATGACGCCCTGCAACTGCTCGAGGTCGGCGTGGACGGCCATGCGAATGCTCCGCTGAGCCGCCGCGGCGACCAGCTGCTGCTGCGGCTGGAGCGTGGCGTGCATCGGGTCAGCCTGCGCTACCGCATCGGTGCGACCGACAACGCCAGCCTGCGCTTCGTGCTGCGCCCGCAGCGCATCGCGTTCAGCGGCCAGGGCTGGTCGCTGACTGGCGTCGACGACGGCCGCCCGCTGGGCGACAGCATCGCCCTGCAGCGCATGCGCACGGCCGGCGACGGCAGGGACTTGCCGCCAGCGCAGAGTTTTCCGCCGTACGTGCGGCTGACTCGCAGCCTGCAACTTGGCGTGGACTGGACCGTCGAGAATACGGTCGAGCGCATCGCGCCGCAGGACGGCGGTTTCAGCGTCACGCTGCCGCTGCTGCCGGGCGAGCATCCACTCGGCGACGACGTGCTGGTGAAGGATGGCCGCATCAGCATCACCTTCAACGCGAACAGCGGCGCGGTGCGTTGGAGCAGCCGCCTCGACCATGCGACGACGCTGACGCTTACGGCGCCGGCGCTGGGCGAGCGCGCCGAGGTGTGGGCCATCCACGCCGCGCCGATGTGGCACGTGGACGCGAAGGGCGTGCCGACCAGCGCCAGCGACGAGGGGCTGCTGTACCAGCCGCTGCCCGGCGAAAAGCTGCAGCTGGCCTTCAGCGAGCCGGTCGCGATCGCCGGCGACAGCCTGGCGTTCGATGGCGTGCAGGTAACCAGCCGTGCCGGTGAACGTGCCACCGAGACCACGCTGAGCCTGCGCGCGCGCAGCACGCGTGGCGGCGAGCATGCGATTGGCCTGCCGGCCGGTGCCGAGTTGCTGGATGCGAATCGCGACGGCGAGTCGATCAACCTGGCCGTGCGCGACGGCAAGTTGAGCCTGCCGCTGCTGCCGGGCGAACACGGCTATACGCTGCGCCTGCGCGAGCCGCATGGCGTCGCCACGCGCACGCGCACGCCAGTGTTCGCGCTGCACGCGCCGGTGGCGAACGTCGACCTCGCGCTGCAGCTGCCGCAAGATCGCTGGGTATTGTGGACGTGGGGCCCGACCACCGGTCCGGCGGTGCTGTACTGGTCGCAACTGGTCGTGCTGCTGTTTGCCGCGTGGTTGCTGGCGCGTTACGCGCCGACGCCGCTGCGCTTCCGGCACTGGCTGCTGCTGGGGCTTGGGTTCTCCGCGTTCGCCTGGAGCGCCTACGCGCTGGTGGTGGTCTGGCTGATCCTGCTGGGCCTGCGCGCACGCAGCACGCCGTCGGAACAACTCGGCAGCACGAAGTTCAACCTGATCCAGCTGGGCCTCGCGCTGCTCACCCTGCTGGCGCTGGTGGTGCTGATCGGCGCGGTGCCGAAGGGCCTGCTCGGCCTGCCGGACATGCACGTGGCCGGCAACGCGTCCAATGCGTGGAACCTGCGCTGGTTCGCCGACCAGAGCGCCAATGCGTTGCCCGGCGGCGGCGTGTTCAGCGTCTCGCTGTGGGTCTACAAGCTGGCCATGCTGGCGTGGGCGCTGTGGCTGGCCTGGTCGCTGATCGACTGGCTGCGCTGGGCCTTCGACGCGTGGACGCGCGGCGGCTACTGGCGCAAGCCCGCGCCGAAGCCGGGCGTGACGCCGCCGCAGCTGCCGCCATCGGCGACGGAGCCGCCGCATGCCTGATGTCCGCAGCATGCTGGCCGCCGCTGTCGATCGGCTCGGCGAGCGCGCCGACGCCGAGCTGCTGCTGCTGCACGTACTGCAGCAGCCGCGCAGCTGGCTGTTCACCCACGCCGACGACGTGCCGGGTATGGACGTCCAGACGGCTTATGCCGCCTTGGTCGAACGCCGCGCCGCGGGCGAGCCGGTGGCCTATATCACCGGTCGGCGCGGCTTCTGGTCGCTGGATCTGGAAGTGAGCCCGGCCACGCTGATCCCGCGCCCGGAAACCGAATTGCTGGTGGAACTCGCGCTGCAGCGCCTGCCGCTCGTCGCTGCGTGCAGCGTGGCCGACCTCGGCACCGGCAGCGGCGCGATCGCACTGGCAATCGCGCGCGAGCGGCCACGTGCGCGGGTGGTCGCCACCGACGCCAGCGCCGCCGCCCTCGCCGTCGCCCAGCGCAATGCGCAACGCCTGGACCTCCGCAACGTGGCCTTCGTGCACGGCGACTGGCTGGCGCCGCTCGCCGGCCAGCACTTCGACCTGATCGTCTCCAACCCCCCATACATCGAGTCCGCCGACCCGCACCTCGCGCAAGGCGACCTGCGCTTCGAGCCGCCCGCGGCACTCGCCTCCGGCCCCGACGGCCTCGACGCCATCCGCCGCATCGTGCGCGACGCCCGTGCCCACCTGCATCCCGACGCCTGGCTGCTGTTCGAGCACGGTTGGAACCAAGGCGAAGCGGCCCGCGCGCTGCTCACCGAAGCCGGCTATGCGGAGGTGTTCACGGCGCGGGATCTGGAGTTGCGCGATCGGGTGAGTGGCGGGCGGCTGGGTTAGCTATTTATACGGGCTCCAATCGAATGGCGCTTCGAGTTTCGGGAATGATATGCCAGCCTTTTCGTCGTCACTGATGAATCCTTCGCTTGCCGGATTGTGGGGCGTTTTCGGTGAGTTCCAGTAGCGAAGCGATGGTAGTTCGAGTTTGATGCGCTGCTTGGTGGTTGGTGAAAGCTCCCTCCCCATATGCGCCACCTGCTGGACTTTGCTCCAGCCATCCGATATTTCCACTATGTAGTTCCCGTCCTCCATGGCGATTTTTGCGGCTCGAAGAATTTGTTCCCATTTGAGATCGTCAGTCAGTTCCATAGTTGCCCAGTTCCGCTTGGTAGTGAAAGACGTTCAGATACCGCCAGCGACGTAGTTGCCGGTCGTGGATCAACTGGTCGGCTGCGCCGCACGCTGGGCAAGCCAACCGGCCGTATTCTCGATCTGGAACACGATGCATCCATGGCCGGGTGAAAAGTTGACGTTGGCCACGCGCCACGGCGCGGGCAATCCAAGAGCTTGGGTGAGGGGCATTTCCATCGTGATGGCGTGCCTGTTTTCGGGCCGTTATCGCAAGTCGAACGGCAGATCAACCGCGCGATTCACGAGAGAGTCTTCATGCCCTCCGAATTCTTGATTGTATTATTGACTGATTTCTTCGAGTCAGTGCGTTTCAATGATGTAGACGCCGGGCCCTTTCCATACAATTGTTCGATATGCTTCCGTGATTATGTTCTGTTCACGGTAATAGCCTAGTAATTCGGCAGGACTCCAGCCGGGGCCTCCCGAAAAGAGTGCATCTAAAGAAATCAATTGGAGCGTCAGTTGTCTTCGTTCTGAATCATCTTTGACAGACCTATCCATTTGCTCATCTCGGGCGGTGAACCCCAGTGCCACTAATGCCTGTTTTGCCAAAGCCTTCGTGCAAATTACTTTTATCGAGTTACCAGCAAGCGCTAGCACGACCACTTCATTTTCTGGCATCTTGTTCATCAGGGGCGCACCTTTACATTTAGAATGGTTTTAATCGTTGCAGTGTCGGTAGTTGGGATCGACCGTACGACCAATTCGGGGCCGCCTCCGGGAAGGTGATTGCCCGGCCCTAGAAAGTATGCATTACCCTCCAATGGGCTCAATGGTGTCATATCCATGAGTCCCGTTACCCGTCTTATCTTGAATCCGTCTTGTAGAGAGCCTGGCTCAAGCCCCAGTTCGCCTTCCATCTTCATGGCTTGCACACGTGTGAGTGTGATATCCGACCTGCCGTCCATATCGCCTAGAATATCAGTGAGAGCCTTGCGATCTGAAACAAACGTGCCGTTACGGCCAATGGTTGGGTACTGGTCCCACGAAGTGGGGCTGACGTTGTAGCCAACATTGTCGACTAGCATCTGTTGTTGTCGAAGTCGTGCTGCGGCAATACGTTCGCCTCGTGAAGGGATTTTCTCTGTGCCGGAAATCTTTTGTGCCGTTGTTTCAGTCGGAATTCTGCGCGGCCTGGTTGTTGGCACTTCCTGACCATATTCGTTGCCTGCTTTAGCTTGCGTTTTCGTTTTTAGAGGTTGAAAGCGTTCCCTGGCCTTCAGTTTCCCCTCATTCCTCACCATCCACTCCGCAAACCTCGGCCCGACCTTGCTGCCGCGCACGCTCTCGGCGAGTTCGCGCATGCTGCCGCGGCCTTTGGCGAGGTAGGCGACGATGCCCATCAGCAGCAGGACGAACACGGCGACGTGGGCGCGGGCGATCTTTTCGGCGGCGTGGTGGAGGGCGAGCTGGTCGATGCGGATCGGCTGCTGCGGCAGCGGCGGTGCGGTGGCGGCCTGCCAGGCCTGATGAATGCCCGCCCAGTAGTCACGGGCGATCCCGGGCATGTCGTTGACGACGTACTCGGCCAGCGCCTTCAGGCCCATGGCGATCAGTATCCACTCGCCGACCTGGGCGCCAGCGCCGGCGCCGACGACGACACCGGGCACCGCGCCGGCCCCGACGCCACCGATACCCCCGGCAATGCCGCCGAGCAGGGCGCCGCCGCCGGTGGCGGTGAGCATGACGACGAGGCACTGGCGCAGCACTTCGACGATGTCGTTCACGACACCTTGAAGGTCCAGTTCGCGGAAGTCGCGAAGGATCCAGTAGACCGCCAGCCCCTCGGAAAGCCTGATCGCCTGCTGCACGCTGTCGGCGCGCGCCGATATCAGCTTGGCCTTGCCACGGATGCCGATGGTGTGCCGGTCGGCCCAGCGTTCCAGTTGCTGCCACGAGTCGAGCATCCCGCCCATCGACACTCCCTGTGTGCACGATTCATGTGCCTGGGTCGCAAGGTAGCCCGGCGACCCCGGCCAATATTCCGTACCTGTTCACAGAAATGCTGTCAGCCGCTGGCGTGTATTACTCCGCGCTCTTGCCGCCTGCGCGTAGGCAAAATCTGTCGACGAGTACACACGGCCTGCACCTGCATGGGAGGGCGCACGATGTTCCCGCTGCCCGGACCCTGTGGATCTGCGGTGGATCCGGGTGGCGGCTATCGGAATGGCCGGCTCAGGCGTTGGCCTGGCTCAGCAGTCCCGCCTGCGGGAAGCGCGCGCGGATGGCATTGCGGATGCCGGGCAGGTCGAGGCCGGCCATGCTCAGCACTTCCTCGCGGCTGCCGTGCTCGAGGTAGGTGTCCGGCAGGCCCAGGTGCAGGATCGGCAGCACGATGCCGTGCGCGGCCAGGCACTCGGCCACGGCGGAGCCGGCACCGCCGGCAACCGCGTTGTCTTCCAGGGTGACGAAGCCGTCGTGGGTCTTCGCCAGTTCCACGATCAGCGCCTCGTCCAGCGGTTTCACGAAGCGCATGTTGACCAGGGTGGCGTCGAACTCGGCGGCGATCGCCGCGGCGGGCGCCAGCATCGCGCCGAAGCTGAGCAGGGCCAGGCCATGGCCGCGCCGGCGCAGCTCGGCCTTGCCGATCGGCAGGGTGTCGAGTTCGTGGTGGATGGCCACGCCGGGGCCGGTGCCGCGCGGGTAGCGGATGGCGGCCGGACCGGGATGGCGGAAGCCGGTGGAGAGCATCATGCGGCATTCGTTCTCGTCGGCCGGCGCCATGATGAGCATGTTCGGCAGGCAGCGCAGGTAGGTCAGGTCGAAGCTGCCCGAATGGGTGGCGCCGTCCGGACCGACCACGCCGGCGCGGTCGATGGCGAAGGTGACGTCGAGGTTCTGCAGCGCCACGTCGTGGATGGCCTGGTCGTAGGCGCGCTGCAGGAAGGTGGAGTAGATCGCCACCACCGGCTTGGCGCCTTCGCAGGCCATGCCGGCGGCCAGCGTCACCGCGTGCTGCTCGGCGATCGCCACGTCGAAGTAGCGCTCGGGGTATTCCCTGGAGAAACGCACCAGACCGGAACCTTCGCGCATCGCCGGGGTGATTCCCAGCAGGCGCTCGTCGGCGGCGGCCTGGTCGCACAGCCAGTCGCCGAAGACGTCGGTGTAGGTGGGCTTGGCCGGCGCGGCCTTCTTGATCACGCCGGCCTCGGGGTCGAACGGGCCGACCGCGTGGTACTCGATCTGTGCCTGCTCGGCCGGGGCGTAGCCCTTGCCCTTGGTGGTGATCACGTGCAGCAGCTGCGGGCCGGGCAGGTTCTTCACCGTGCGCAGCGCCTGCAGCAGCTGCGGGATGTTGTGGCCGTCGATCGGGCCGGTGTAATGGAAGCCCAGCTCCTCGAACAGCGTCGAGGGCACGAACATGCCCTTGGCGTGTTCCTCCCAGCGCTTGAACCAGCGGCCGGCGAAGGACTGCTTGGGGATCGCCCGCTTGGCCCGCTCGCGCAGCTGGTTGAGGCGGCGGCTGGCCATCGCGCGCGCCATCATCTTGGTCATCGCGCCGACGTTCTCGCTGATCGACATGCCGTTGTCGTTGAACACCACCAGCATGTCCGGCTCGACGTCGCCGCCGTGGTTGAGCGCCTCGAACGCCATGCCCGCGGTCATCGCGCCGTCGCCGATCACCGCGACCACCTTGCGGTGGTCGCCCTTGTGCTGGGCGGCGATCGCCATGCCCAGCGCGGCCGAGATCGAGGTGGACGAGTGGCCGACGCCGAAGGTGTCGTACTCGCTCTCCTCGCGGCGCGGGAACGGCGCCAGGCCGTCTTTTTTCTTGATCGTGGTGATGCGGTCGCGGCGGCCGGTGAGGATCTTGTGCGGGTAGCACTGGTGGCCGACGTCCCACACCAGGCGGTCGTGCGGGGTGTCGAATTCGTGGTGCAGCGCCACGGTCAGTTCCACCACGCCTAGGCCCGCACCGAAGTGGCCGCCGGAACTGGCCACTGCCTCGATCAGGTATTGGCGCAGCTCGTCGGCGACGGCGGGCAGTTCGTCATCGGGTACGCGGCGCAGGTCGGCCGGCGTCTCGATCGACGCCAGGTGGGGGTAGTGGGAAAGGTCGTTCATCCGCGTATTGTTGGTCCAGCGGCGGGGCGGGGCAAGGGCGGCCATGTGAACGGACGGGGGCGGAGCCGCTGCAGGGGGTCTCCACATGGCGCACACGTTCGCGCGAAGACGCTGGGCAAGATTCTCCCGATACAGGAAATTCGTCATGTCCGCGCGCAGACTGTTCCGCCGCTTTGCCGAAGGCACCTCGCGTCAGGCCGGCAAGCCGATGGCGTTCATCCTGGCTGTCGCCCTGGTGGTGGCTTGGGCGGCCACGGGGCCGCTGTTCGGCTATGGCGACACCTGGCAACTGGTGATCAACACCTCCACCACGATCATCACCTTCCTGATGGTGTTCCTGATCCAGAGCAGCCAGAACCGCGATACCGCGGCGCTGCAGATCAAGCTGGACGAACTGATCCGCACCAGCCAGGCGCACAACGCGCTGCTGAACCTGGAGGAACTGGACGAGGACGACCTGGACCGCATCCGCAAGCATTACTGCAAGCTGGCGCACCAGGCCTACGGCAGCCTGTCCACGATCGAGCAGGAGCTCAGGGACATGCACGACGACGAGGGCAAGGGCGACTCGGCCGGCTGAATTTGGGAATCTTGAACAGGCTTTCAGGCGGCCACGGGCGTGGGCATCGACATCGAGCGCCGGTCGCGCGGCAGCCGGCTGACCAGGAACTCCATCTGGTCGGCCAGGATGTTGCGATTGGACAGGATCAGGTGCTCCACCCAACTCGGCCGGTACGGCACCGCCAGCAGCGGCATGTTGGCTTCCTGCGGGGTGCGGTTGCTCTTCTTCAGGTTGCAGGCGAGGCAGGCGCTGACCACGTTCTCCCACTCGTCCGTGCCGTGCTTGGAGATCGGCAGCACGTGGTCGCGGGTCAGCTCGGCGCGGGTGAAGTGCTCGCCGCAGTACAGGCACAGGTGGCGGTCGCGGGCGAACAGCGCGGTGTTGGTCAGCGCCGGCGCCGGATCGACCGCGTGCTCGCGGCAGCGGCCGGTGCTGGCGATGATCGGGTGCAGCTGCAGCAGGCTCTGCGCGCCGAGCAGGCGGTTGTGGCCGCCATGCACGGTGAGGCAGGGGTCGCCCAGGGTCCAGGCGACAGCGTCGCGGACGTACAGGCAAACCGCCTCCTGCCAGCTGATCCAGTCGAGGATGCGGCCGGCGGCGTCCAGTGACAATACGCGGGTCGCGTGGAGGTCGGCCCGACTTGGCACTTCCATCAGCATGTAAATCGTCCTTCAGCCAGGGGCGTCGAAAGAGCGTTCAGGCAATGCGGGAATGCTTGTCTGGGGCCAGCATAGAACAATTCCGTTGCAATTCGCATGCAAATGGGGCAGCAGCACCCTGCGCGCGGCAGTCGCCGTGGCGGACGGGCGCTGATATGATCGCCAGTCAACGCAGACCCGACGCCGGGTTTGGTAGGGGCGCTTGGTGGTGACCCGGCACGGCGAGGGCAGAGGTAGACAACGTGGCTGAAGTTCTTTTCTACGAGCAACCGGTACCGCTCAATCGTGTCGAGCACAAAGACCTGCACATGAAGGTCGTGCCGAACGTGAAGTTCGCCATGAACGCGCATTCCGTGCCGCTGACCGGCGTGGAGTTCGGCGTCGCCGCACGCGACCTGCTGATCGTGTTTGCCGGCAGCAGCGTCGCTGACGCCGGCCCGGTGGCCCTGCTGGGGTTGCGCCAGAACGAAAACCTGTATGTCGACGCCGACGGCCAGTGGGCGCCGGATACCTACATTCCCGCCTTCGTGCGCCGCTACCCGTTCGTGCTGGCCGAAAAGCCGGCCGGGCAGGAAGGCGACGACTTCACCGTGTTCCTCGACGAGCGCTACGAAGGTTTCAGCAAGACCGAAGGCCAGCGGCTGTTCAAGGAAGACGGTACCGACAGCGAGCTGCTGACCAACGCCGTGGGTTTCCTTGGCGAGTTCCAGCAGAACGTGGCGCGCACCAAGTGGTTCATGGAGCAGCTGAACAAGCACAACCTGCTGGAGCCGCGCAACGTGCAGCTGCAGAAAGAAGGCAAGGACGGCCAGCAGGGCAAGTCGATCAACCTCAACGGCCTGTTCGTTATCAACGAGGCCAAGCTGCGCGAGCTGGACGAGAAGACCGCCCAGGAATTCCTGCGCGAAGGCGTGTTCGGCTGGATCTATGCGCACCTGCTGTCGCTGAGCAACATCGACCGCCTGGCCCGCCGGCTGGACCTGCGCGAGCAGGCCGAGGCCGCTGCCGGCGTGACGAACTGACTGCACTGCCATCCGTCGACGACGAGAAAGCCGCCTTCGGGCGGCTTTTTCGTCGTCGGTCTCAGCGCACCGGCTTGGCCAGCCGCAACAGGTCGGGCTGGTAGCCGGAGGCTTCGTACAACGCGCGGGCACGCTCGTTGCCGGGAAACACCGCCAGCGTCACCAGCTGGCACTGGTGGTCGCGCGCCCACGCCTCGGCATGCGCCAGCAGCGCCTTGCCGACGCCGCGGTCCTCGTGCTGCGGCGCCACCGCGATGTCGGAGATGTGGCAGTTGCTGCGCCCGGTGAAGAAGTCCGCGGTGCGCTGCAGGTGGATGAAGCCGGCCCGTTCGCCGTCCGCGTTCTCGGCCACGAACAGGTAGCTGTTCGCCGGCTGGTCCTCCAGGTGGCGTCGCAAGTCGTTGCGGATGCCCTCGATGCATTCGTGGCGCCGTCGCCACGGCGGCAACGTGAAATCCACGAAGCGCGGCACCTGCGCGAGGATGAATTCGTCGTCTTCTTCTTCGGCCAGGCGGATCAGCAGGGACAGGTCGGTCATGGGGAGCGAGTGGCGGCAGGAGTAACGCTGCCGTTTCTACACCTTGCATGGTGGCGACGGTAGTCCCTGCCGGCCCGTGTATATTTTGCGCAACGGAACCGCTGCCGGACGCTCCATCGGCCCCGTCCTGCCAAACGGCATCCACGCAGGGAAACCGCCCATGTCGACTACCCGCCGCATCCACATCCGGCCCGCCGGGGACCCCGTGCTGGCGCAGGGCATGCGCGACATCCGCGACGACCTGAAACTGCCGTCGGCGTTTCCGCCGGAAGTCGAGGCCGCCGCGGCGCAGGCGGCCGCCAACCCGCGCTGGCCGGTGCTGGATCGCAGCGATCTCGCCCTGGTCACCATCGACCCGGCCGGCTCGATGGATCTCGACCAGGCGCTGCACGTCGAGCGCACCGCCGGCGGTTACCGCGTGCACTACGCGATTGCCGACGTCGCCGCCTTCGTCGGCGCCGGCGACCCGGTCGACCTGGAAGCGCACCGGCGCGGCGAGACGCTGTACGGTGCGGACACGAAGATCCCGCTGCACCCGACGGTGCTGTCCGAAGGCGCGGTCTCGCTGTTGCCGGACCAGTTGCGGCCGGCGCTGCTGTGGACGATCGAACTGGACCGTGCCGGCGAAAGTACGGCCGTCGACGTGCGGCGGGCCAAGGTGAAGAGCCGCGCCCGGCTCGACTACGCCGGCGTGCAGCAGCGCATCGACGCGGGCGCGGCCGAGCCGATGTGGGCGATCCTGCGCGAGATCGGCGAATTGCGCCGACAGCGCGAGTTCGCCCGCGGCGGCGTCAGCCTGCCGTTGCCGGAGCAGGAGATCAGCGTGGTCGATGGCCGCTGGAAGCTGGCGTTTCGCGCGCGATTGCCGGTCGAGGACTGGAACGAGCAGATCTCGCTGCTGGTCGGGATGGCTGCGGCGGGCCTGATGGTGCAGGCCAGGGTGGGCCTGCTGCGCACGCTGCCGCCGCCCGATCCGCGCGCGATCGATCGCCTGCGCGTCACTGCGCGGGTGCTCGGCATCGGTTGGCCGCCAGGACTGGACTATCCCGGCTTCATCCGTTCGCTGGACCCGTCGAACGACCTCCATGTGGCGATGCTGACCGCCTGCACCACGGTGTTGCGCGGGGCCGGCTACGCCGCATTCGACGGCGCGCTGCCCGCGCAGTCGATGCACTCGGCGCTGGCTGCGCAATACGCCCATGCCACCGCGCCGCTGCGCCGGCTGGTCGATCGCTACGCCGGCGAAATCTGCGTGGCGCTGTGCGCTGGCCAGCCAGTGCCCGAGTGGGCGCTGGCCGCGTTGCCGGGCCTGCCGGCCACGATGCAGGCTTCCGGCCATCGCGCGGGCCAGTACGAAAGCGCCGTGCTGAACCTGGCCGAAGCCGTTGCGCTGGCGCCGCGCGTGGGCGAGGTCTTCAACGGCGCGATCGTCGAGGTCGCCCGTGACGATCCGGGCAGGGGTACGGTCATCGTGCGCGACCCGGCGGTCGAGGCGGGCGTATCCGGCAGCACGAATCTCCCGCTCGGTGCCGACGTCAGGGTGCGCCTGGTCGAGGCCGACCCGGTGCGGCGCGCGACGCGTTTCGAACTGGCGCAGTGACGGGGCGATGGCATCGGCGCGACGGCTGCCATCGCCGCAGCGCCCGGCCACAGGACGAGGCGCCGATGGGAGCATGCCGATGAAGAACGGAACCTGCATCTGGATCGCGCGCGGCATTGCCGTCATCGGGCTGCTCGGCCTCAACGCCTGCGCGATGGTCGGGGTGAGCCGCGTCGACACCAGCGACTACGTCAACCAGCGGCGCGCCGACGTGATCGGCAGCAACCGGCTGAGCGACCGCACCGTGCAGTCGCTCAACGTGGTGGCGCTGGCGGTCGACAGCTGCCAGCGCGAATTCGTCGCCTGCACCGGCACCGTCGCCCGCTCGGCGGGGTTGACCGACGAGCAGCGGCTCTCGGCACTGGCCGAACTGTGGCTGGGCCGGGCGCTCAGGGCGGCGCGGTCGCAGCGTGGCGCGGCGATGGACGATGCGACGCTGGACGCCTACCTGCAATCCGCGCGCTACGCCTATGCCTATTTGTTTTACACCGCGCGTTCACCGGCCGAGCGCGCGTTCGAAGTCCGCCAGGTGCAGGTGACGGGGTTCTACAACCTGGCCGTGCAGCGGGTGATGAGCCGCCTGTTCCTGGAGCTGCCGCGGCTGGATCCGCACTGGACGCAGGCCAGCCTGGCCGGCTGGACCGTGCTGCGCCCGCACAGCGACGTGCGCCTGGCCGGCGATGCCCGCGTGCCGGCGGAGCTGATTCCGGCCGCCAACCTGCGCTTCAACGGCCTGCGCAACGTCTATCGGCGCGACGGCTTCGGGTCCGACTTCGTGGCGGTGGCGCCGGAAGAAAAAGCCGATGCCGCGGTGCCATGGCGCGAACCCGACTACGTCTCGATGACCGGCGCGCTGGTGTTCGACGGCAGCACGCTGGACGACGTGCTGGCGACGCGGCAGGTACGCCTGCTGGTGCGCCCCCCGTACCGCGACGACACCGTCACCGTGGGTGGCCAGGTGGTGCCGCTGGGTGCGAACTTCACTGCTGCCTACGGCGTGTGGCTGGCCCGTTCGGGTTTCGCCAGCCAGTCCATCCGCTCGCTGCTGGGCCGCGAAGGCGGCATCCGCACGCCGCGCGTGCTGCTGATGCAGCCGTACGATCCCGACCGGCTCACCGTGGTGATGTTGCATGGCCTGGCCAGCAGCCCGGAAGCGTGGATCAACGTGGCGAACGAAGTGATGGGCGACGAGGAACTGCGCCGCCACTACCAGGTGTGGGAGGTCTACTACCCGACCAACCTGCCGGTCGCGGTGAACCTGGCGAACATCCGCAAGGCGCTGGACGCCACGCTGAAACACTACGACCCGTCCGGCCAGGCGCGTGCCTCGCGGAACATGGTGCTGATCGGCCACAGCATGGGCGGTGTGATCGCGCGTCTGCTGGTGTCGTCCAGCGGCGAGCGGCTGTGGAGCGTGCTGCCGGTGCGCGCGAACCTGCCGGCGGCGAAGCGCCAGCGTTTGCGCCAACGGCTGGCGCCGTACCTGCAGTTCAGCCCGATGCCGCAGGTGACCCGCGCGGTGTTCCTGGCTGCGCCGCATCGCGGCACGCCGTACGCGCAGCACCGCATCGCGCGCTGGCTCGGCAATCTGATCCGCTTGCCGGTCGGCGTGCTGAAGGAAATGGCCGGCATTGCCGAGCTGATCAAGAGCGACGCCGACGAAGGCGGCAACGCCCCGTTGCTGCGCATCCCCAACAGCATCGACAACCTCAGCGACACCGACCCGTTCATCATCGCCGCCGCCGACCTGCCGATCTCGCCGCGCGTGCACTACCACACCATCGTCGGCGTCTACAAAGAGAAGGGCTCGCTGCAGGACAGCAGCGACGGCGTGGTGCCGTACGCGAGCGCGCACCTGGACGGCGCCGACTCCGAGCTGGCCATCCCGTCGTGGCACAGCGTGCAGGAAACCCCGGCGGCGATCCTGGAATTGCGCCGCATCCTGCGGCTGCACTTGGCGTCGCTGCGGCAGGCGCCGTAGCGCGGAGTCGCACCGCGGCCGACGCCTGGTGCAGGTCGGTGTCCGGTTTGGCAAGACTGTTGCTTGGTTCAGGGCATGAACGACCTTGCCTACGACATCAGCTACCTGCTCGAGAACGAACCGGCCCGGACGGAGCCGCCGCCGTCGCGCGTGGTCAGGATGGTGCCGCCGCCGGCGCCCGACGTGGCCGCGCTGCAGGCCGCCCTGGCGCAGGAGCTGCTGCAGGCGGCCGAAGCGCACGAGGAATGGATCAGGCAGTTCCTTAGCGCGCAGGGCGGCGTGCAGTGCACTCCGCCCGGCGCCTTGTCGTTGTAGAGCAGAACCTGACCCGGGTGGACACATTCGGCGGCAGAGCGACCTGACGGGAAGCCCGGGACTGGCCCGGGCTTTTGCTTGACGCAGGATCCCGCGGCGACTCAGTCGACCGTGGGCAGGCTGTCCACGCCGGCCTCGATCGCCGCCTTGTGCGCCAGCGTGCGCGGCAGGATGCGGGCGAAGTAGAACGCGGCGGTGTCGCGCTTGGCCTGCCTGAACGCGGCGGACTGGTTGCCGGCCTCGGCGGCCGCCACGCTGCGCGCCCAGAAGTAGGCGAGGGTGACGTAGCCGGAGTAGTACAGGTAGTCGGTCGCCGCGGCGCCGAGTTCTTCCGGGTTGGCCTGCACGCGCTGGGCCAGGCTCACGGTGAGCTCGCTCCATTCCTTCGTGACGACGGCCAGCGGACCAATCAGGTGGCGCAGCGAGGCGTCGGCACTGTGCTGCTGGCAGAACGCGCTGATCTCCTGCAGGAAATGTTTCGCGCCCACGCCCTGCAGCTGGAGGATCTTGCGGCCGAGCAGGTCGGCGGCCTGGATCCCGGTGGTGCCTTCGTACAGGGTGATGATGCGGGCGTCGCGCACGAACTGCTCCATGCCGTTCTCGGCGATGTAGCCGTGGCCGCCGTAGATCTGCAGCGCTTCCTTGGTGCACTCCTGCGCCAGTTCGGTGGTCATGCCCTTGGCGATCGGGATCAGGAACGCGACCAGCTCGCCGGCCTTCTGCCGGGCGGCTGCGTCCATCGCGCGATGTTCGATGTCGGTCTGCAGCGCGGTGTACAGCACCAGCGCGCGCGAACCTTCGACGAACGCGCGCTGGGTCAGCAGCATGCGGCGCACGTCCGGCTGCACCAGCAGGTTGTCGGCCGGCTTGTCCGGGAATTTCGGGCCGGACAGCGCACGCGATTGCAGCCGCTCGCGCGCGTAGTTGAGGCTGTTCTGCAACGCGCGCTCGGCCAGCGCCAGGCCCTGCACGCCAACCGACAGGCGCGCCGCATTCATCATGGTGAACATCGCCATCAGGCCCTTGTGCGGCTTGCCGATCAGGTAGCCCTCGGCGCCGTCGAAGTTCATCACGCAGGTGGAGCAGGCGTGGATGCCCATCTTGTGCTCGATCGCGCCGGCGGCCACCGTGTTGCGCGCGCCCAGCGAGCCGTCCGCGTTGACCTTGAACTTGGGCACGATGAACATCGAGATGCCGCGGCTGCCTTCCGGGGCGTCGGGCAGGCGCGCCAGCACCAGGTGCACGATGTTCTTGGCCAGGTCGTGCTCGCCGGCGCTGATGAAGATCTTGGTGCCGGTGAGCTTGTACACCGGATGGCCGTCCGCATCCGCCGTGCCCGGTTCGGCGCGGGTCTTCAGCAGGCCGAGGTCGGAGCCGGCCTGCGGCTCGGTCAGGCACATGGTGCCGGTCCAGCGGCCGGCGACGATCGGCTTCATGAAGCGCTCGCGCTGCCATTCCTCGCCGTGCTGCTCCAGCGCGTGGGTGGCGCCTTCGGACAGCAGCGGGTACAGGCTCCAGGCCAGGTTGCCGGACTGGAAGATCTCGGTGGTGGCGATGCCGAGCACGCCGGGCAGCGCCTGGCCGCCGTAGGTTTCGGGGTTGGTCAGGCCGGTCCAGCCGCCTTCGGCGAAGGCCTTGAACGCCTCCTTGAAACCCTTCGGCGTGGTCACCGTCCGGGTGGCCTTGTCGTAGTGGCAGCCTTCCGCGTCGGCGGGCGCGTTGGTCGGCGCCAGCAACTGTTCGCTGAGGCGGCCGGCTTCCTCCAGTACCGCGTCGAGCAGGTCGCGGCTGTGTCCTTCGCCGCCTTGCAGCGAGGTCAGGGTCTGCTCGGCGCCGAGGACGTCGAACAGGGCGAAGCGCAGGTCGTCGAGGGGAGCCTTGTAAGCGGTCATGGTGATTCCTTCGGTGGAAAGCGGGGATGTCTAGCGATACGTGTCGGGGATGCCCGGCACCGGCGAGATCCAGTCGTTGCCGTTGAAGTCGAACGAGCGCGGCCTGGCTTCCTGCTCGGGCTTGGCGCTGGCGCTGCCGCTGACGCGATAGGCCAGCGCGCCGGCGCTGCCCTTGGCGGCGATCGCCTGCAGGGCCTGGGTCATCGCCGCGGTGGGCAGCA
Organism: Rhodanobacter sp. KK11; assembly: GCF_033345435.1. Taxonomy (NCBI): domain Bacteria; kingdom Pseudomonadati; phylum Pseudomonadota; class Gammaproteobacteria; order Lysobacterales; family Rhodanobacteraceae; genus Rhodanobacter; species Rhodanobacter sp. KK11. The sequence goes on along the minus strand of NZ_JAWPMI010000005.1, from coordinate 4,563 downwards.
CGTTGAGCTGGATCACGTCGCCGGCAAGCTCGGGAATGTCGAGGTCGAAGCTGGCGTGCAGCCGCACCGGCACCAGCTCGGCCACCTGCAACTGGCCGTCCAGCGACTTGAAGTCCATCCCGGCATAGCTGTTGTTCTGGATGCGTACGGTCAGCTGCCACTGCCCGTCCGGCAGCACCACCAGTTGCTGGATGCTCAGGGTCGGCGGGTACACGCTCTTCTTCGCCGGACCACAGGCGGCCAGGCCCAGCAGCAGGACGGGGACGATCCAGCGCAACAGACGCATCGCGGTTTCTCCAAACGATCGTTTGAATACCGATTCTAACCGCGATCGAGGGGGTTGGTGCCAGTCGTGGCGAAGGGGCGCCGACAGCACGGGGGAAACCATCATGGAGTTCGACCGTGCCGACGTGATCGCGCAGGGCGCCCGGCGAAGGTTTCGCGGCCATCCGCAAACGGGCATCATCCCCGCTTCCACTTTCATCCGCAGGGCTCCACCGCATGTCACGACGCTTTGTTGCACGCCGCTCGCCGATCCACGGCAACGGCGTGTTCGCCACTGCCCCGATCGCCAAAGGCGAGGAAATCATCGAATACAAGGGCAAGCTGCTGACCCATGCGCAGGCCGATGATCTGTACGGCGACGGCGGCGAGACCGGGCACACCTTCCTGTTCACGCTGAACGACGACTACATCATCGACGCCAACCAGGGCGGCAACAGCGCGCGCTGGATCAACCACAGCTGTGCGCCGAACTGCCGCGCGGTGGTCGAGGAGAGCGCCAGCGGCGACCCGCGCCGTGACCGCGTGCTGATCGAGGCGATCCGCGCCATCAAGCCGGGCGAGGAACTCACCTACGACTACGGCATCGTGCTCGACGTGCCGCACACCGCGCGGCTGAAGAAGCTGTGGAAGTGCCTGTGCGGCTCGCCGAAGTGCAGCGGCACGCTGCTCAAGCCGAAGCGGTAGTCAGCGGTCAAAATTCGCTTCTATACTCGCCAACGTTGCCCGACATGGGGGAGGGCAGCACAGGACGGCAACAGGGGGAAGGAAGCGATGGAGACCAATCCATATGCCGCGCCGGCGGCCGTGGTCGACGATGTGGCCGCGTGGGATGCGTACGATCTGGAAAACCGCAAGGCCGGGCGTGGCAAGCGCCTCGGTGCGGCGCTGCTGGATGGCCTGCTCAACCTGATCTGGGCCGCTCCGTTTTTCTGGGGTGCCACCATGGTGGGCGACGTCAACAAGGGGCTCAAGCCGGCCGCGCCGATGATCGGCGTGATGCTGCTGGGCTTCGCGCTGTTGGTGGCGATCTTCGTGGTCAACTGCGTGCTGCTGCACCGGCACGGACAGACCATCGGCAAGCGCGCGCTGGACATTGCCATCGTGCGCACCGACGGCAGCCGCATGGGCCTGCTGCGCTACATCTTCATCCGGGTGCTGCCGGTGAGCCTGCTTGGCGCGATTCCGTACCTGGGCTGGCTGGTTTCGCTGGTCGATCCGCTGCTGATCTTCGGCAAGGATCGCCGTTGCCTGCATGACCTGATCGCCGACACCATCGTCGTCGACGCCTGATGCTCGACACCGTGCGCGAGATCGAGACGCCCGAAGGCGTCTCGCTGTGCCTGCGTGCGGCCGGTGCGTTGCCGCGTGCGCAGGCGTGGATGATCGACCTGTTCCTGCGCCTGGGCCTGCTGTTCGTGGCGATGATTCCGCTGGGGCTGCTCGGCAAGGGTGGCAACGGGCTGGCCATGCTGCTGATGTTCGCGCTGCTGTGGGCGTACTCGGTGGCGTGCGAGGTGTGGATGGGCGGGCAGACCCTGGGCAAGCGCGCGCTGGGGCTGCGCGTGGTCATGGCGGACGGCACGCCGGTGACCTGGCTGCCGTCGGTGGTGCGCAACCTGCTGCGCGTGGTGGACGCGCTGCCCGGCGTGTACGGCGTGGGCCTGGCCAGCACGCTGATCGACCCGCACGCGCGCCGGCTCGGCGACATCGTGGCGGGCACCATGGTGGTCCACGCGCAGGAGCTGCCGCCCGGCCAGCAGGTGCCGGCGCTGGCCGCGCAGCCGCTGCCGCTGGTGCTGGCGGCCGACGAGCAGGCGGCGCTGGTGGAGTTCGCCGAGCGCGCCGGCCAGCTCACCGTGCAGCGGCAGGAGGAACTGGCCAACCTGCTCGCGCCGCTGACCGGGCAGCGCGACACCGCGGCGATACGGCAGTTGGTCGCATATGCCAACTGGCTGCTGGGGCGGGCATGAAGCAGGAACGCTTCGTGGCATTGCACAGCCGTGAGTGGGACAGCCTGCAGTCGTGGCTGAACGCGCTGGAACGCCAGCCGAAGCCCACCCTGCGGCAGGAGCAGGCGCTGGATTTCCCGTCGTCGTACCGGCGCCTGTGCCAGCACCTGGCGCTGGCGCGCGGGCGCGGCTACAGCCACGAAGTCACCGAACGGCTGCAGCGCCTGGTGCAGCAGGGGCACCGCGTGCTGTACCGGCCGCCGGCGCCGCGCTGGCATCGGGTGGCGGCGTTCCTGGTGGCGGGTTTCCCGCGTCTGGTGCGCGCGCAGTGGCGCTGCATGGTGCTGGCGGCGGCGCTGTTCTACCTGCCGGCGCTGTGCCTGCTGGGGCTGCTGCAACTGCGCCCGGAACTGGCCCACACGCTGTTCAGCAGCGCCCAGCTGGCGCAGTTCGAGAGGATGTACGACCCGGCCAACGCGCAGCTTGGTCGCAGCAGCGGCACTGACCTGCAGATGTTCGGCTACTACGTGATGAACAACGTCGGCATCGCGTTCCGCACCTTCGCCTCCGGCCTGCTGTTCGGCGTCGGCGCGGTCTACGTGCTGGGCGCCAACGGGGTGCTGATCGGCGGCGTCGCCGGGCATCTCACCGCGATCGGCTACGGCGGGTCGTTCTGGCGCTTCGTGGTGGGCCATTCGGCATTCGAGCTGACCGCCCTGGTGATCGCCGGTGGCGCCGGCCTGCAGCTCGGTCTGACCCTGCTGGCGCCGGGACGGCAGCGGCGCGGCCCGGCGCTGGTCGCCGCCGGCTGGGTCGGCGCGCAGCTGGCGCTGGGTGCGTTCGCGATGCTGCTGGTGGCGGCCCTCATCGAAGCGTACTGGTCGTCGATCGCGGCGTTGCCGGACGTGCTGAAGTTCGGCAGCGGCGCGCTGCTGTGGCTGCTGGTACTGGGCTGGCTGTGGCGCGGCGGCAGGGCGGGTACGCATGGAGCTTGAGCGGATCGGCGTGGTGCTGCGGCCGCGCACGCCGCGCGAGGCGCTGGACCTGGGCGCGGCGATGCTGCGCGCGAACGCGCGTGCGGTGTGGTCGGCGTGGTTCGCCTTCACGCTGCCGGTGTTCGTGCTGTGCAATGCGCTGGGCGTGGCGCTGGGGCTGCCGTGGCTGGGCTGGGTGCTGGTGTGGTGGCTGAAGCCGCTGTTCGACCGCCTGCCGCTGTACGTGCTGTCGCGCGCAGTGTTCGACCGCGCACCGGGCTGGCGCGAGACCCTGCGCGGCCAGCGCCGGTGGCGCTGGCGCAGTACGCTGGCCGGGCTGAGCTGGCTGCGCATCGACAGCAACCGTGCGCTGCGCCTGCCGCTGGACCTGCTCGAAGGGGCGCCGCGCCGGCAACGTGCCGCGCGCTGGAAGGTGTTGCGCCGGCGCCTTGCCGGCGAAACCAGTCTGCTCACCTACGGTTGCCTGCAGTTCGAGCTGGTGCTGTTCCTGAGCTTCTGGCTGTTCGCCCTGCTGCTGGTCCCGCACGAGTGGCGGCCCGAATCGCTGGCCGGTTTCTTCCGCGACGACGTGCACGTCGCCGCCACGCCATGGATCCTCGCCGGCGCCAGCGTGGCCTACCTGGCGATGAGCGCGATCGAGCCGCTGTACGTGGCCTGCGGTTTCGCGCTGTACCTGAATCGCCGCACCCAGCTGGAGGCGTGGGACATCGACCTGGCGTTCCGCCGCCTGCGCGCACGGCTGCAGGGGCTGGGTCGGGTGCTCGGCGTGCTGCTGCTGTGCGCCGGCGCGTTGCCGTTGGCGGCGCATGCGCAGGCGGCAGCGGCAACGACGTCGAAACCGGTGGCGATCACCCCGGCCGAGGTATTCGGGCAACCGGCAGACGGTGCCGACGCGAGCTTCGCCCAGGCTGCGGCGCAGGCCTACCGCGACCCGCGCTTCGGCGGCGAGCGCAGCGAGCGGCGCTGGCGGCTCAAGTACACGCTGCCGTCGGGCCAGGTCGGCTCGTCGGTGTCGTTCCCGCTGTTTGCCCGCGTGGTGGCGCTGCTGTTCAAGGGCCTGCTGTGGCTGCTGCTGGCCGCGGCCGTGGCGGCGCTGGGCTGGTTCGCCTGGCGCTGGCGCGGGCGCTGGTCGGGCGAGGCGGACGAGCCGGCGCCGGCGTGGCCGTCGGGCACGCCGGCGCGCATCGCGCAGGAGGCGCCGCTGCCGGCCGATCTCGCCGGCGCGGCGCGCGCGCTGTGGCAGGCGCAGCAGCGGCGCGAGGCGTTGGCGCTGCTCTACCGCGGCTGCGTGGAACAGACCGCGCGCCAGCTGCAGCTGCCGCCGGCGGCCGAGG
>NZ_JAWPMI010000004.1:0-626909 GCF_033345435.1 Rhodanobacter sp. KK11 | reverse complement strand
CGCATAGGTGGCGGTGGTCAGCCGGATCGGAATGCGGAACAGCTCGGACTGGAAGCCCTGCACCATCACCCAGCACAGGCCCCAGCCGGCGGCGAAGCCGAGCGGCAGCGAGATCGCCACCAGCAGGCCAAGCTGTCCCAGCAGCAGCGCGCTCACCTCGCCCGTGGTCATGCCCAGCACGCGCAGGCTGGCCAGCTCGCGGCCGCGCTCGGACAGGCTGATCCGCGCGGCGTTGTAGACCAGCCCGAAATTGATCACCCCGCCGAGCAACGCCGCCACCCAGGTGAACACCAGCAGGCTCTCGCCCATGGTGGCGTAGAAGCTGCGCACCGAGGCCAGCCGCGAGCTGATGCCGGCCACCCACGGGCGGCGGTCCAGCCGCGCGTAGACGTCCGCTTCGGCGCCGGGCAGCACGCCGAGCAGCACGCCGGAAACCACGTCGCCGTCGCCAAGCAGCCGGTTCAGCGCGTCCAGGTCCATGTAGCCCTGCGCCCCGATCGTCTCGTGCACGAAACCGGCCACACGCACGTCGCGCACATGGCGGTGCCCCTGCAGGGCCTGCACCTCGATCGTGTCGCCGGGGCTCGAGCGCCAGCATGCGCTGCAGGTAGTCGGTCAGCAGCACGCCGTCGGCCGGCGGCGTGACCACGCCGAGCCGGGCATCCAGCGGTCGGCGCAGGCGCGCGGCCGGCGGCAGCCCCTCGATCACCGTGCGATAGCTGCGCAACCCCGTGGACCAGCCGCACCGGAGCGGTCCGGATCGGCTCGGCCTCGCGCACGCCGGGCAGCGCGGCCAGCTCGAACAGCACCCGCCGCGGCGCCGGTTCGATGAAGCTCACCGCCAGGTCATGGTGCTGGGCGATGCTGAGCTGGGTATCGACCATGTAGCCGACCGCGTCGCCCTGGAAGCGGCCGACCATGATCACCGCACACGCCAGCGCCAGCCCGAGCACGGTGAACGCGGCGCGGCCGGGGCGGCGCTCGAGATCGCGCAGGATCATCCGCGAGGGCTGCGACAGCCAGCGCTGCAGGCCCAGCCGCTCGATCAGCGTGGGGCCGAAACGCGGCGGCGCCGGGGCGCGCATCGCCTCGGCCGGCGGCAGGCTGGCGGCCGCGCGCAGCGCCATCAGCGCACCGGCCGCGGCGGCGGCCAGGCTGACCGCGGTCCCGGTGGCGATCGCCGCGGGGCTCAGCCGCCAGGCGAGGAACGGGAAGCGGTAGATGTCCTGGTAGACGTGCGCCAGCCAGCGCCCCATCCCGGCGCCGAGCGCGATGCCCAGCAAGGCACCGAGCAGGGCAACGACCGCGGCCATGCCCAGGTAGTGCACCGCCAGGGCACGGTGGCTGTAGCCGAACGCCTTGAGCACGCCGATCTGCTCGCGCTGGGTGCCGACCAGGCGCATCAGTACCACGTGCAGCAAAAACGCGGCCACGCCCAGGAAGATCGCCGGGAACAGCCGCGCCATGGTGCGCAGTTGGCGCATCTCCTCCTCCAGGTAGCGCGCCGAGGTCTGCTCGTGGCGGCCGTAGGCGCCGATGCCGCCGTAGCGCGCCAGTGCGCCGTCCAGCCCGGCGATCACCGCCGCCGGCCGCGCCGCCGGCAGCAGGCGCAGCACCACGTTGTTGAACGCGCCGTCCATGTCGAGCGCCTTTTCCATCGCGTGGCGGTTCATCCACAGCACGGCGTAGCGCTTGAAGTCGGGAAAGACCGCGCCTGGCGGACTCTGGTAGACGTACTCCGGCGAGGTGCCCACGCCGACCACGCGCAGCCAGCGCTGGCGCCCGCGCAGGGTCAGCCGCAGGCGGTCGCCGACGCGCAGCGCGTGCGCCGCGGCGAACGCCTCGCCCACCACCACCTCGTTGTCGAGTTCCGCATCGGGCAGGCGGCCGCTGCGCAGTTGCACCCGGTTGAGTAGCGGCTGGCCGCCTTCTGGCGGTAGCGACACCACCTCGGCGCGCACCGGCTCGTCGAAGCCGGGCACCCCCAGCGTGCCCAGCGCCAGCAGCCGGGCCTGCACGGTCTGCACGCCGGGCAGCGCCGCCAGGTGCGCCAGCACGGTATCCGGCGCGCGCGCCAGCGGCGCCCACAGGTCGGCCAGCGCAGCCTGCCGGTAGAACTGCTCGCGCGTCGCGGTGAGCGATTCGTAGGTGGATTGCGACATCACCAGCGTGGCGACGCCGCCGGCGATCACCAGCGCGATCGCCAGCGCCTGCCCGCGCAGGTGCCACAGGTCGCGCCACGCCTTGCGCGTCAGCGCGCTCACCAGTGCAGCTCCTTCGCCGGCATGCGCTGCGCCGGACGCTCCTCGCGCACGATGCGGCCGTCGCCCAGGTACAGCACGCGATGCGCCATGCGCGCGATGTCCGCGTTGTGGGTGATCACCACGGTGGTGGTGCCCAGCTCCGCATTGACCCGTTCCAGCGCCTCCAGCACGCGCACGCCGGTGGCCGAGTCGAGCGCACCGGTGGGCTCGTCGCACAGCAGCACCGCCGGCCGCTTGGCGATCGCGCGGGCGATCGCCACCCGCTGCTGCTGGCCGCCGGACAGCTGCGCCGGAAAGTGGTCCATGCGATCGGCCAGGTCCACCCGCGCCAGCGCCTCCTCCGGCGTCATCGGCTGCTCGGCGATCTCGGTGACGATCGCCACGTTCTCGCGCGCGGTGAGGCTGGGAATGAGGTTGTAGAACTGGAACACGAAGCCAACGTGCTCGCGGCGGAACAGCGTCAGCTCGCGCTCCGTGGCGCCGGTGAGGTGATGTCCCTCGTACCAGACTTCGCCGGCACTGGGCGCGTCGAGCCCGCCCAGGATGTTCAACAGGGTCGACTTGCCGCTGCCCGAGGGCCCCAGCAGCACCACGAACTCGCCGCGGAACAGGTCCAGATCGACCCCGCGCAAGGCGTGCACCTCGACCTCGCCCATGCGGTAGGTCTTGGTCAGGCCGCGGGCGCGGAACACCGCCTCCGCGGCGGGCAACGGCGTGGTCACGGCCATGCAGGCGCTCCGCCCGGCAACCGCCCGAAGGCGGCGATGGCGTTCAGGCTAACCGCGGTGGGCGGGCCGTTTCATGATTTCAAGCAATTTCGAGCGAGTCGACCACGTCCCGATAGCGCCGCGCGATGCGTTCCTCGTCGCGATGGCGGAAGTCGCGCACCTGCCAGCGCCCGCCGACCATCACGTGACGCACCAACGGCGTGTTGCCGGCGAACAGGAAGCTGTCCAGCAGCGAACGCGCCTCGCGCGCGGCCAGCAGCGGCGAGGCCTCGTCCAGCACGATCAGGTCGGCGCGCGCGCCATCGCGCAGTTCGCCCACCGGCCGGCCCGAAGCGAGCGCGCCGCCGCGCAGCGCGGAGCGCCACAGCGTCTCGCCCACGCTGTCGCCCTCGCGGCGTGCGGCGATGTTGCGATGGCGGGTGGCCAGGCGTTGGCCGTATTCCAGCCAGCGCAGTTCCTCCACCGGCGAGATCGAGATGTGCGAATCCGAACCGATGCCGAGCGTGCCGCCGGCGTCGAGGTAGTCGGCCAGCGGAAACAGGCCGTCGCCGAGGTTTGCCTCGGTGGTCGGGCACAGTCCGGCCACGGCGCCGCTGCGCGCCAGCTGCGCGGTCTCCGCCGCGGTGAGGTGGGTCGCGTGCACCAGGCACCAGCGCGCGTCGACGTCGGCATGATCGAACAGCCACTCCACCGGTCGCGCGCCGCGAGTGGCCAGGCAGTCCTGCACCTCGCCGACCTGCTCGGCGATGTGGATGTGGATCGGTCCGGTCGCCGCCAACCCGCTGGCCAGCACCTCGCGCAGTGCCGGCTCCGGCACCGCGCGCAGCGAATGCAGGGCGATGCCCACGCTCACCTCGTCGCCCTGCTGCCGGCGCAGAGTCTCCAGCAGGCGCAGATAATCGTCGACCCCATGGCCGAAGCGGCGCTGGCGCGCGCTCAGCGCGCGGCCGTCGAAGCCGCCGCTGATGTACAGCACCGGCAGCAGGGTCAGGCCGATGCCGGCCTCGCGCGCGGCCTCGATCAGCGCCAGCGACATCGCCTGCGGCGGCGCATACGGCGTGCCGTCCGGCCGGTGATGCAGGTAGTGGAATTCGCACACGCTGGTGTAGCCGGCCTTGAGCATCTCCACGTAGAGCTGGGCGGCGATCGCCTTGAGTTCGTCCGGGCCGATCGTGGCGGCGAACGCATACATCGTCTCGCGCCAGCTCCAGAAGTTGTCCTCGCTTTTTTGAGAAATGCGGCCAGGGATGGCCGCCTTTTGATCTTCGCGATCAGGGAAGATCGCATGAACATGTCCCCGGCGCTCGGCCAAGCCGGCCATCGCGCGCTGGAACGCGTGCGAGTGCAGGTTCGGCATGCCGGGCAGCACCCAGCGGCCCAGCGACGCGCCGGCCGGCTCCGCCGAGGCCTGCAGTCGCCCGTCCGCATCCACGCCCAGCGCGGCATCGGCCTGCCAGCCGTCGATGCGCCATGCCCGGCCGGCCCTGAAGTGGGCGAGGGTTGCGCTGCTCATGGCTACTGCTCCGCATGACGATGCCGCGCAGTGTAACCGGGCTGGTGAAATCGCCTTCACTTCGTCATGGGCATACTCCGGTGATGGTCAGGAAAAACAGCGAAAGCAGACCGAAACTGCTGCTGCGTCAAGCCGTTCCCGCCGACGTGCCGGCCCTGGTCCAGCTGACCGCGCGCGTCTATACGCCCGAATGGGGCCACTCGGCGGAGATGTTGCGTTCGCAGCAGACGCACTTCCCGGAAGGCCAGTTCGTGGTCGAGTACGAAGGTGCGATCGTGGGCTACTGCGCCACTTTCCGCATCGACGAGGCCACCGCGCTGGCGCCGCATACCTGGATGCAGATCACCGGCGGCGGCATGGGCTCGCGCCACCGCGCGGACGGCAACTGGCTGTACGGCATGGAAGTGGTGGTGCACCCGGACTACCGCGGCATGCGCATCGGCCAGCGGCTGTACCAGGCGCGCAAGCGCCTGTGCATGGATCTCAAGCTGCGCGGCATCGTGTTCGGCGGCCGCATACCCGGGCTGGCGCGGAACATCGCGCGTTACGGCAGCGCCGAGGCCTACGTGCAGGCCGTGGTGGAAGGCAAGCGCCGCGATCCCACGCTGAGCTTCCAGCTGTCCAACGGCTTCGAGGTGATCGGCGTGTTGCGCGCCTACGTGCCGTCCGACCACGAATCACTGGGCTACGCCGTGCATCTGGCCTGGCGCAACCCGCAGCTGCTCGACCAGCCCGACATCCCGCCGATCACCTCGGCGCGGCTGCTGCCGGATTCGGTGCGGGTGGCGTCGGTGCAGTACCAACAGCGGCGAATCGGCTCGTTCGAGGAGTTCGCCACCCAGGTCGAGTACTTCACCGACATCGCCGCCGACTACGGTGCCGATTTCGTCGCCTTCCCCGAACTGATCACGCTGCAATTGCTGTCGATCGAGAACACCGAGCTGTCGCCGGTGGAGTCGATCCGCAAGCTCAGCCACTACACGCCGCAGGTGAAGGAACTCTTCAGCCGCCTGGCGGTGCACTACAACATCAACATCATCGCCGGCACCCATCCCACCGAGCAGGCCAACGGCGACATCCACAACGTCTGCTACGTGTGCCTGCGCGACGGCTCGCTGCACGAGCGCGAGAAGCTGCACCCCACGCCGAGCGAGCGCAACGTGTGGAACGTCAGCGGTGGCGACAGCGCGGCCACCGTGCTCACCGACTGCGGCCCGATCGGGGTGATGATCTGCTACGACGCCGAGTTCCCCGAGGTGGCGCGCTACCTGGTCGACCAGGGCGCGCTGATCCTGTTCGTGCCGTTCTGCACCGACGTGCGCGAGGGCTACCTGCGCGTGCGCTACTGCGCGCAGGCGCGGGCGATCGAGAACCAGTGCTACGTGGTGCTGTCGGGCAACGTGGGCAACCTGCCGGGCGTCAACAACTTCGACATCCAGTACGGCCAGAGCTGCATCCTCACGCCGAGCGACTTCCCGTTCGCACGCGACGGCATCGCGGCGGACTCCACGCCGAACATCGAGACCGTGCTGTTCGCCGACCTGCGCCTGGAAAGCCTGGCCCGCGCGCGCAACGCCGGCGCGGTGACCAACCTCAAGGACCGCCGCTTCGACCTGTACGAGACGCGCTGGCGGCCGCGCTGAGAGGCCGTGGCGGCTGCAGGAACGCACCCTGTGCGCGAGGGGCTTCCTTCGGTCGTGCGCGATGCCCTTGCTCTTGCTTCGTTCGGAGCGAAAAGCATCAGAGGCAAGAGCTTTCGTGCGCCTACGGCGCCCGAGCTACTTCTCTTTTGCTTGTCCAAAAGAGAAGTAACCCAGAGAAAACGACACCCCGCTTGGCGCTTGCCGGGCTCGGGCAACTGCTCCTTGCGTTGCCTCAACTCGGGCATCCATGCCCTCGCCTGCCCGGCAAGTCCGTGAGCCGGGGCCGGGCTTTTCGAGCGGGCATCGGGCAACCGCTCCTGCGTTGCCTCAACTCCGGCATCCATGCCGTCGCCTGCCCGCGCGAAAAGGCGTTGCCATCCCTGGCAACGCCCGCTGCGCGGCCTGTCGTCCCCGACTCACCGCCGCGCAAGGGACCCCGGGTAAAGCAGCGGGCCATCGTGGCCCGCACTCGGTGATGAACCTGAAAAGCCAAAGCAGCAAAGCAGCGCTTTGCCGCTTTGCTCTTGATCCGGTTCTTCTGAAGAGTGCGCGCTGGGAGCGCGCTGCTCTACCCGGGGCCCCTATGGCGTGGCGGGTGGGCGAAGGAAAGGCCCCGCAGGGGTGGCCGGCAGGGATGCCGGCCAGTTCGACGTCAGCGCAGGATGCGCTGTCGGCGAACCCGCGTAGCCCACCCGCGCACCCGCAGGGCAGGATGCCCGGAGGGCGCGCCATCGGAGTGGCCTTTCTCTTGGGTTACTTTCTCTTTGGCCACGCAAAGAGAAAGTAACTCGGCTGCCGAAGGCAGACGAAAGCTGTTTCTTTGAAAGCCTTACGCACCGGTACCGGAACGAGCAAGAGCATCGCGCGCAAGCGCGCTCCTACAAGGGATACGCGGTCTGCGATAATCGCGCCGCGGTCGCAGGCCTCTTGCGATCATCCCACCACCCACGCAGAACTGACTCCATGAACGACCCACGCTGGGATCGACTGCTGCTCAACGCCACCCTCGCCACGCTCGTCGGCGACGAGCCCTATGGCCTGATCGAGCATGGCGCGATCGCGCTGCACCACGGCCGCATCGCCTGGATCGGCCAGCAGGGCGAGCTACCGGATGCACCGGCTGCGCTCGCCGCCACGGTGGAATCGCTGGACGGCGCGCTGGTCACGCCTGGGCTGGTCGACTGCCACACGCACCTGGTGTTCGGCGGCGACCGCGCGCACGAGTTCGAGTTGCGCCTGAACGGCGCCAGCTACGAGGAGATCGCGCGCGCCGGCGGCGGCATCGCCTCCAGCGTCGACGCCACCCGCGCCGCCAGCGAGGAGCAATTGTTCGCGCAATCGCTGCCGCGCGCCCGCGCGCTGCTGGCCGACGGCGTGACCACGCTGGAGATCAAGTCCGGCTACGGGCTGGAACTGGAAAGTGAACGCCGCATGCTGCGCGTGGCGCGCCGGCTCGGCCGCGAGCTGGGCATCACGGTGCGCACCAGCTTCCTCGGCCTGCACGCGCTGCCGCCGGAATACAAGGATCGGCGCGACGACTACGTGGCGCTGGCCTGCGACGCGATGCTGCCCGCGCTCGCCGCCGAAGGCCTGGTCGATGCGGTCGACGCGTTCTGCGAAGGCATCGGCTTCAGCCGCGAGGAAACCCGCCGGATGTTCGAGCGCGCGAAGCAGCTCGGCCTGCCGGTGAAGCTGCATGCGGAGCAGTTGTCCGATCTCGACGGCGCCGCCCTGGTCGCCGAGTTCGGCGGCTTGTCGGCCGATCACCTGGAGCACCTGAGCGAAGCCGGCGTCAGGGCGATGGCGTCCGCCGGCACCGTCGCCGTGTTGCTGCCCGGCGCGTTCTACGCGCTGCGCGAGACGCAGCTGCCGCCGGTCGCGGCGCTGCGCGAACAGGGCGTGCCGATCGCGATCGCCACCGACTGCAACCCCGGCACCTCGCCGCTGCTGTCGCTGCGGCTGGCCGCCGGCATGGCTTGCACGCTGTTCCGGCTCACCCCCGAGGAAGCGCTGCGCGGCGTCACCGTCAACGCCGCCCGCGCGCTGGGGCTGCGCGATCGCGGCACGCTGGTCGCGGGCCAGCGTGCCGACCTGGTGGTGTGGAGCGTGCGCCGGCCCGCCGAGCTGTGCTACTGGATCGGCGGAGGGCTGGCCCGCAGCGTCTACGCGGCGGGCGAACCGATTTCGCGGCGCAAGCCGTCCAGGCGTTCGCCCAGCGCTGCGTAGAACGCGGTCGGCAGTTGCGCCTGCACCGGCACCCGCCACCAGTTAGCCCGGGCAAAGCGGCGGCATTTGACCGCGTCCTTGTCGGTCATCAGCAACGGCAGGCCATCGGCGAAATCCAGCTCGGCCGCAACGAACGGGTGATGGTCGGCGAATACATGCTCGATCGTCTCGATGCCAGCCGCACGCAGGCTGTCGAAGAACCGCTGCGGGTTGCCGATGGCCGCCACGGCGTGGACGCGCTGGCCGCTGAAGTCCGCCAGTACCCGCGTGCGGCCGTCATCCAGCGCGACCGCAGCGCCGCCATGCAGCTGCATCGGGTATTCGCCCGCCTCGGCAACACCGCCGTTGCACACGCGCAAATCGACCCGCTGCAGCCGGCTCAACGGTTCGCGCAGCGGCCCGGCCGGCAGCAACCGGCGGTTGCCGAAGCGGCGCGTGCCATCGATCACGCAGATCTCGACGTCGCGCGCCAGGCGGTAATGCTGCAGGCCGTCGTCGGCGATCAGCACGTCGCAGCCGGCGTCCAGCAGCAGTTGCGCCGCCGCCGGACGGTCGCGCCCCACCGCCACCGGCACGCCGCCGGTACGAATCAGGCAGGGCTCGTCGCCGACCTGGGCAGGATCGGGCGCATCACCGAGCAGCAGCGGTTCGCGCTGGCGGCCGCCGTAGCCGCGGCTGACCACGCCGGGCCGGTAACCGTGTTCGCGCAAGGCCTGCGCCAGCGCGATGGTCAGCGGCGTCTTGCCAGTGCCGCCCGCCGTGAGGTTGCCGACCACCACCACCGGCGCCGGCAGGCGCACGCTGCGTAGCCAGCCGCGCCGGTAAAGCGCGCCGCGCAAGCGGACCGCGCTGCCGTACAGCGCCGCCAGCGGCGGCGCCCACCACGGTGCCCGGCCGTTGCCGTACCAGGCTGATTCGAGCGTGTCGATCAGCGCCACGGGTAGCCCTCAATCGCTGCCGAGATTCACGGCATGGTCGTGGAACTGCATCCGGTGCAGCGTGGCGTACTGGCCGCCAAGAGCAATCAGCTCGGCGTGCGTGCCGCGCTCGACGATGCGGCCCTGCTCCATTACCGCGATCTGGTCGGCGCCCTCGATGGTGGACAGGCGGTGCGCGATCACCAGCGTGGTGCGGTCGCGCATCAGCCGCTGCAGTGCCTGCTGGATCAGCTGCTCCGATTCGGTGTCGAGCGCGCTGGTGGCCTCGTCCAGCACCAGGATCGGCGCGTTCTTCAGGATCGCGCGGGCGATCGCGATGCGCTGGCGCTGGCCGCCGGACAGCGTGTTGCCGCTCTGCCCGATCGGGGTGTGGATGCCCTGCGGCAGGCGCGCGATGAATTCCATCGCGTTCGCCGCCTTGGCCGCGGCGACGATGTCCGCCTCGCTGGCGCCGGCCAGTTCGCCGTAGGCGATGTTGTTGGCCACGGTGTCGTCGAACAGCACCACGCTCTGCCCGACCCAGGCAATCTGCCGGCGCAGCGAGGCCAGCGTGTATTCCCGGTAGTCCTCGCCGTCCAGCACGATGCGTCCGGCGCTGGGCTCGTAGAAGCGCGGCAGCAGGCTGGCCAGGCTGCTCTTGCCGCTGCCGGAACGGCCCACCAGGGCGGTCACCGTGCCGGGCGCGCAGTGCAGGTCGACGCCGCGCAAGGCCTCGAAGTCGTTGCGCGGATAGGTCAGCCGCACGTCCTCGAAGCGCAGGTCGCCACGCGTGCGCGCCAGCTCGCGCGAGCCCTGGTCGAGCTCCGGCGGCATGTCGATCACTTCGAACAGGTCGGCGGCCGCGGACAGGCCGCGCTGGATGTTCGCCTGCACCGTGGTGAGCCGCTTCAGCGACGGCATCATGGTACCCATCGCGGTCAGCACCGCCACGAACACGCCCGGCGAGATGCTGTCGATCACCGACGGCCGCGTGCCCAGGTAGACCAGCGCGGCGAGCGCGCATGCCGCCACCGTCTGGATTGCCGTGCTGGAAAGCGCGTTGGTGGCCGCGATCTTCAGGTTGAAGCGCTTGGTCCGCTGCGTGACCACGTCGAAACGATCGGACTCGTGCCGCTGGCCGCCGTAGACGCGCACCTCGCGATGTGCGCCCACCGATTCCTCCACGGTGCCGGTGACCGAGCCCATGCTGCCCTGGATGCGCCGGCTGATCTGCCGATAGCGCCGGCTGACTACGGTGGCGATCAGCGCGATCGCCGGCACCATCACCAGCAGGGCCAGGGTCAGGTAGGCGCTGTAGTACAGCATCACGTACAGGCAGCCGAGCACGGTGACGCCTTCGGTCACCACGATCTTCACCGCGTCGGTGGAGGCCGAGGCCACCTGTTCGCTGGTGTAGGTGATGCGCGACACCTGGTGGCCCGAGGCCTCGGCGCCGAAAAACGTCGCCGGCAGGCGCAGGTAGGCGGCGAACACGTCGTGCTGCATCGCCTGCACCACGTTGCGTCCGATGTAGGACACGCCGTAGCTGCTGACGAAGGTGCCGACACCGCGCACCGCGAAGATCGCGATGATCCAGATCGGCATCCAGAAGATCAGGTACGGGTCCTTCTCGGCGAACAGCTTGTCGATCAACGGCTGCAGCAGCTTGGTGAACGCCACCAGGCCGCCGCCGTCCACCGCCATGCCGACCAGGGTGACCAGCCCGACCAGCCAGTAGCGAGCGGTATAGCCCAGCAGGCGCCGATAGATGCGCAGGCTTTCGGCGTCCCACACGCCGGTCCTGCCGCTGCTCACTGGCCGCTACCCGGCTTGGCTGGCGTGGTGGCGATCGACAGCCGGGTGAAGCCGAGCTGGCCCAGCGCGTCCATCGCGGTGACCACGTTCTGGTTCGGCGTCATCGCGTCGGCACGGATAGTCACCGGGCGCTCGCGGTCGTCGCCCGCATTGCGCACGATGGTCTGCTTCAGCGCCTCGATGCCCTCGCCCATCACCTCGTCGCTGCCGACGAAGAAGCGGCCGTCGCGATCGATCATCACGGTCAGCGTCGGGGCGTTCAGGTCGCGGTCCTGTGTGCTCGCCTGCGGCAGGGCCACCTGCAGGCGCGAGTGCTGGATGAAGGTGCTGGTCAGCACGAAGAACATCAGCAGGGTCAGCAGCACGTCGATCAACGGGATCACGTTGATCTCGAAATCGTCGCCGCGGCGGTCGTTGCCGATACGCATCGATGCGCCTCAGCCCGCGCTCGGCGCAGTCGGTGCCGCCGCGCGCCGCGGCCGTACGGGCGCCGCCGCGACGGAGGTCAGGGTCAGGTCGTCGAGCAAGGCGGTGGCCTGCTTTTCCATCTCCACGCAATAGCCGGCCACGCGCGAACGGAAGTAGCGGTGCAGCACGTAGGCGGGAATCGCCACGGTCAGGCCCGCCGCGGTACAGATCAGCGCCTCGCCGATGCCGCCGGCCATCCGCGCCGGGTCGCCGA
Organism: Rhodanobacter sp. KK11; assembly: GCF_033345435.1. NCBI lineage: Bacteria > Pseudomonadati > Pseudomonadota > Gammaproteobacteria > Lysobacterales > Rhodanobacteraceae > Rhodanobacter > Rhodanobacter sp. KK11. The sequence continues at coordinate 615,121 of NZ_JAWPMI010000004.1, read as the reverse complement.
TGCCGCCGGCCATCACTTCCATGAACATGCGGATCAGGCCGATCACGGTGCCGAACAGACCCAGCAGCGGGCCGATCAGTGCGATCGTGCCCAGCGTGTTGAGGTAACGCTCCATCCGGTGGACGACGTGCCGGCCGGTGTCCTCGATGCGCTCCTTGATGATCTCGCGCGGTTGCCGGCGCACGGCCAGCGCGGCGGCCAGCAGCTCGCCCAGCGGCGAACCGCTGGCCAGCGTCTCGATATGTTTCGGGTCGAGCTGGCCGGAACGCGCCCACTGGCGCACTTCGTCGCCCAGGCCCGGCGGCAGCACCGACTTGCGGCGCAAGGTCCAGCACCGCTCCAGCACGATCGCCAAAGCCACCGCCGAACAGATCAGGATGGGCGCCAGCGCCCAGCCGCCAGCCAACAGGATTTCCAGCACTTTTCGACCCCGACGCACGACCTGACAGGAAGCGCGCATGATAGCAGTCTCGTCCCGCTGTACTGCGGCATGCGTGGCATTCCCCGCCTGACCCCTCATTCGCGCCAGTAGCGTACCTGGCGCTGGCGCCAGCCGGGTGCGCGCCGCGGCGGCGCGGCGGCCGGGAAATCCAGCATCATCGCGCCCTGCTCGGCCGTGTCGAACACCGGCACATGGGCGGCGGCGTAGCGCGCCAGTACCTCCGGCTTCGGGTGGCCGAAGCGGTTGTGCCAGCCCGCCGACACCAGCGCCAGCCGCGGTCGCACCGCGGCGATGAATGCAACGCTGGACGAGGTCCTGCTGCCGTGGTGCGGCACCAGCATCACCGGCGCCGGCCCGGGGCCGAGCGCCGCCGCCACCTGCGGCTCCGCCTTCGCACTGATGTCGCCGGTCAGCAGCAGGCGCCCGCCGCGCCCCTCGACCAGCAGCACGCAGGAGCTGTCGTTGTCGCGGTCGCCCGCGCCACGGGCCGGGTTCAGCACGCGAAAGCGCACGCCATCCCATTGCCATGCCTGCCCGGCCACGCACTGCTGCATCGGCACGCGCATCCGCGACGGCTCGCCGGCATGGCGTTGCGCGTCCGGGAAGGCATCGGCGACCGCTTCGGCGCCGCCGGCGTGGTCGTTGTCGCCATGGCTGATCATCAGCAGGTCCAGCCGGCTGATACCCAGTGCGTGGATCGACGGCAACACCACCGCCTCGCCCAGGTCGAAGCCGGACGGGTAACGCGCGCCGGCGTCATAGACCAGCACGTGATCGCGGGTGCGCAGCAGCACCGACAAGCCCTGCCCCACGTCCAGTACCCAGGCCTGGAAGGCGCCCTCCGCCGGCCGTGGCAACGGCGGCCACAGCAACGGCAGGAACAACAGCAGGCCGAGCCAGCGCAGCGGCACTCCGCGCGGCAGGAACAACCACAGCGCGCCGAGTACGGCCAGCAGCAGCGCAGGCGCCTGCACCGCGGGCAGGTACCAGTGCGCGCCGGGCCACGTCGCCATCTGCTCCAGCAGCCACCACTGCGCGTGCGCGATCCGCGCGGCCAGCCACAGCACCGGCGTGGCCAGCGGCGGGCACAGGCCCAGCAGCAGCATGCCGAGCAAGGCGCACGGCACGATCACGAAGCTGACCACCGGCACCGCGACCAGGTTCGACAACGCGCCGACCAGCGAAGCCTGGCCGAAGAACCACAAGGTCAGCGGCAGCAACGCCACCGTCATCACCAGTTGCCCGGCCGACAGCTCGTGCAGGAACGCGCGCAGGCCGCGGCCACGCGACTGCAGGCACAGCATCAGGAACGCCACGCCGACGAACGAGAGCCAGAAACCCGCCGCCAGTACCGCCAGCGGGTCGGCCAGCAGGATCGCGATCAGCGCCAGCGCCAGCGACTGCGCGCCGCTGCTGCCGCGACGGCTGCAGCGCGCCAGCGCCACCACCGCGATCATCAGCAAGGTGCGCACCGTCGGCAGGCCGAAGCCGGCCAGCGCGCTGTACGTCGCGGCCACCAGCAGCGCGGCCGCGGCCTGCGCCTGCGGCCGCGGCAGCCGCAGGCCCAGCCGCGGCCACAGCGCGTAGGCCAGCCACGCCAGCCACACGCCGAATACCGCCGCCACGCCGACGTGGAAGCCGGAGATCGCGATCAGATGCGACACCCCGTTCGCGCGCGCCACCGCCCAGTCACGTTGTTGCAGCCCGCGCGTGTCGCCGACCGTGAACGCCTGCAGCAAGGCCGCGTCATGCCGATCGCGCACGCGTGCCGCGATGCCGCGAGCCACCGCGTCGCGCACCGCGTCGACGCACCAGCGCGCGCCGGCCAGCGGCGCGTTGTCGGGATCGTCGCGCACGTAGCCGGTGGCGACGATGCCGCGCTGCAGCGCCGAACGTTCGCTGTCGGCACCGCCGGGATCGAGCAGCCCGCGCGGTCGCTTCAGCCGCAGCGACAGGCGCCAGCGCGAACACGGCCGCAGCGGCGGCGCGCCGTCGTACCAGGCCACCGTGACACGACCGCGCAGCGCGACCGGCCGGCCGTCCAGCGAGGCCCGTTCCACCTGCAGCGTGAAGCGGCTGGCATCCGGCTGTGCCAGCGGCAGGTCGGCGATCGTGCCGACGGCCACGAAATCGCGCCCTTCCAGCGCCCGCGGCAGCCGTGCATCCATCGCCACGCCGCCACGCCACGCCGCCCACGCGATGCCGAACAGCAGCCAGCCCAGCCAGCGCCAGCGCGGACAACGCCAGGCCAGCCACGCCGCCGCCAGCAGCAACAGGGCCAGGCTCCAGTGCGACGGCAATCGCGGCAACCACTGCACCAGCAGCACGCCGGCCAGCAAGGCCGATGCCGCCGTGATCGCCCCCCGTCGCGCCATGCCGCGTGCCCCGTTCCATCCTGGAAGAGTCCGAGCCTAGCGTGGCGGCGGCGGCGACGAAGATGAAAAGCGTGTAGGCGCCCGCCTGAAAAGCACGAGATCGGCTCCCCCCGGCGCCACGGGGAAAGGCGCAACAGCGTCAGGCTTTCGGGCTTTCCTGCAGCACGCCGTTGTGCAGCACCAGGGTGCGGTCCATCTTCGCCGCCAGGTGCGGATCGTGGGTGACCAGCACGAAGCTGGTGCCGACCTCGCGGTTGAGTTCCAGCATCAGCGCATAGACCTGCGCGGCATTGCCCTCGTCGAGGTTGCCGGTGGGCTCGTCGCCGAGCACGCAGGCCGGCCTGGTCACCAGCGCGCGCGCCACCGCGCAGCGCTGGCGTTCACCGCCGGACAGCTCGGACGGCTTGTGATGCGTGCGCCCGCCCAGGCCCACCCGCTCCAACAAGGCCGTGGCCTGCCGCTGCGCTTCGGCGATCGCGGTGCCGCGGATCAGCAGCGGCATGCACACGTTCTCCAGCGCGGTGAACTCGGGCAGCAGGTGGTGGAACTGGTAGATGAAGCCGAGCGAGCGATTGCGCACGCGGCCACGCTCGGCGTCGGACAGCTTCGACAACACGCGGCCATCGACTTCCACCTCGCCGGCGGTCAGCGTGTCGAGGCCGCCGATGATGTGCAACAGGGTGCTCTTGCCCGAGCCGGAGGCGCCGACGATCGCCATCGTCTCGCCGCGCTTCAGGGTAAAGCTGACGTCGCTCAGCACCTCGGTGCGCAGGCCGCCCTCGGCGTAGGTCTTGGCGACGCGGCTGGCGCGCAGCACGTTTTCGGTCGTGGAATTCATGGCGGCCTTATTCATAGCGCAGCGCCTGCGCCGGCTGCGTGCGCGAAGCGCGCCACGCCGGATAGAGGGTGGCCAGCAGCGAGAAGGTGAAGGTCAGCAGCGCAGTCCAGCCCACGTCGTGCCAATCCAGCCGGCTCGGCACCTCGCTGATGTAGTAGACGTCCGGCGACAGGAAGGTGACGTGGAAGGTGTGCTCGATCCACTTGATGATGCCCGGCAGCTTCCACGACAGCAGCGAGCCGAAGCCCACGCCGAAACCGATGCCCACGAAGCCCACCAGCACGCCCTGCACCATGAACATGCCCATGATGCTGCGCGGGGTGGCACCAAGCGTGCGCAGGATCGCGATGTCGGCCTGCTTGTCGGTGACCAGCATCATCAGCATCGAGATCAGGTTGATCACGGCGACCAGGATGATCAGCGACAGGATGATGAACATCACCATCTTCTCCATCGACAGCGCGGCGAACAGGTTCGCGTTGGTGTCCATCCAGGTCTGCACCCGGTAGACCTGGCCCAATTGGTCGGCCAGTTCGCGCGCGACCGGGCGGGCGTTGAACAGGTCGTCGAGTTTCAGGCGGATGCCGGTCGGGCCACTGAGGTCGTTGAGTTTCTCGGCGTCGCTCATGTTGACCAGCGCCAGGCCGGAATCGAACTGCTCCATGCCCAGCTCGAACGTACCCACCACGCGGAAGCTGCGCATCCGCGGCACGCTGCCCATCGGCGTGGCGCGCAGCTGTTGCACCGCCATGGTGACGCGGTCGCCCACGGTGACGCCGAGCGTCATCGCCAGCTCGCGGCCCAGCACGATGTTCCAGCTGCCCGGGGTGAGCTCGCCGAGCTTGCCCTCGAGCATGTGCTTGTCGATGTCGACGACCTTCGGTTCCTGCGCCGGCTCGACGCCGCGCACCAGCGCGCCACTGGAGCGTCGCGCCAGCAGCATCGCCTCGCTCTCCACGTACGGCGCGGCGCCCAGCACGTGCGGATTGGCCTCGGCGACCTGCAGCGCGCGCGGCCAGTCCTGCACGCTCTCGCCGATGCCGGACACGGTGGCGTGCGAGATCGCGCCGAGGATGCGCGAGCGCATCTGGTAGTCGAAGCCGTTCATCACCGACATCACCGTGATCAGCGCGATCACGCTGATCGCGATGCACACGATCGAGACGGTGGAGATGAACGAGATGAACTGGTTGCGTCGCTTGGCGCGGGTGTAGCGCAGGCCGATGAAGAGTTCGAGCGGTCGGAACATGGGCGGGTCGCTTGTGGGAGTCGCAGGGCGGGCCGCCCGGTCGTCCATTATCAGGTATTCGACAAGACCGCGCTGCGCTGATGAAGTTGCCGGCCGCTCACGGCCGCGGCAGCGCTTCGCCCGGCTGGATCGTGGCCAGCCGCATGCGCAGGCGCCGGCGGATGTCCGCGTCGCTGTTGTCCGGCGCCAGCAGCAGCACCTGCATGCCCTGCTCCGCCGTGCGCAGGCGCAGCAGCACCAGCGCGCCGAGCACACGGAACGAGGCCAGCGTGGCCGGCATGTCCTGGTGATCGGTCAGGCGCAGTGTCCAGGCACCATCGGCACTCCAGCCGGCAGCCGCAACCGGGCCTGCAGCCAGGCGGCGAAGCGCATGCCAGGTCGCCAGCGACACGGCTATCGCCAGCAGCAGCTTCAGCCATGCCGCCAGCGCACTCAGCGCCACGGCAAGCACCGCCAAGGCGGTAACCAGCAGCAGGGTTCGCCGCAACAACCGCGACGGCCGATACTCAAAGCCGATGGCGGGTGCGGATGTCATCGATGATCGCCTGCCAGTCCGCCCGCTCCGGGCGGGCGTGGCCCATCACCCAGTCCCACAGGTCCGGATCCTGCACATCGAGCAGTTCGTCGAACGCCTGTTGCTGCGCTTCGTCCGCGCCGGCAAAACACTCGTCCAGCCAGCCGCCGAACAAGGCATCCAGTTCGCGGGTGCCGCGGCGGGCGCGCCAGCGCAGGCGCTTGATGCGGGCTTCATCCATCACGGGGCTCGGTCGGTATCCATGCATGCCAAGTGTAGCCGCTGCCAGAACGCGACAGGCCGCACGCGGCGGCCTGTCGTTGCGAACCATGCGCGGCACGCTCAGACCGAGCGCCGCTCCACCATCAGCTTCTTGATCTCGGCGATCGCCTTGGCCGGGTTGAGGCCCTTCGGGCAGGTGCGCGTGCAGTTCATGATGGTGTGGCAGCGGTACAGCTTGAACGGGTCTTCCAGGTCGTCCAGGCGCTCACCGGTGGATTCGTCGCGCGAGTCGACGATCCAGCGATAGGCCTGCAGCAGGATCGCCGGGCCGAGGTACTTGTCGCCGTTCCACCAGTAGCTCGGGCAGCTGGTCGAGCAGCAGGCACACAGGATGCATTCGTACAGGCCGTCGAGCTTCTTGCGGTCTTCCGGCGACTGCAGACGCTCCTTGTCCGGCACCGCGCTCTGCGTGCGGATCCACGGCTTGATCGAGGCGTACTGGGCGTAGAAATGGGTGAGGTCGGGCACCAGGTCCTTCACCACCGGCATGTGCGGCAGCGGGTAGATCTTCACGTCGCCCGAGGCCACCTTGTCGATGGCGCAGATGCAGGCCAGCGTGTTGGTGCCGTCGATGTTCATCGCGCACGAACCGCAGATGCCTTCGCGGCAGGAGCGGCGCAAGGTGAGCGTGGGGTCGATCTCGTTCTTGATCTTCAGCAGCGCATCCAGAACCATCGGCCCGCACGCGGCCAGATCGACCTCGTAGGTGTCGATGCGCGGGTTCTGGCCGTCGTCCGGACTCCAGCGATAGATGCGGAAGGTGCGCGGTTTCTTCGCGTCCTTCGCCGGCCAGTGCTTGCCCGGCTGGATCTTGGAATTCTTGGGTAGCGAAAACTCTGCCACAGTGGCTCTCCAGTCCGGGTATCAGTAAACGCGCTTCTTCGGCGGCACCACCTCGACCTCGTCGGTCAGGGTGAACATGTGCACCGGGCGGTAGTCGAAGCTGGTCTTGCCGTTCTCGTCCACCTTCACCAGGGTGTGCTTCATCCACTCGGCGTCGTTGCGCTCGGGGAAGTCCTCGCGCGCGTGGGCGCCGCGGCTTTCCGGACGCTGCTCGGCCGAATGCATGGTGGCCACGGCCTGGTCGAGCAGGTTGGCCAGCTCCAGCGTCTCGATCAGGTCGGAGTTCCACACCAGCGAGCGGTCGCTGACCTTCACCTGCTTGAACGACTCGTGCACCTTGTCGATCCTGGTACAGCCTTCCTTCAACGTCTCGCCGGTGCGGAACACCGCGGCGTCGGCCTGCATGGTGCGCTGCATGTCGAGGCGGATCTGCGCGGTGGGCAGCTCGCCGTTGGCGTGGCGCAGGCCGTCGAAGCGGGCCAGCGCCTTGTCCAGCGCACTGGCCGGCAGGTCCTTGTGCGCGGCGCCGGGCTGGATGATCTCGGCACAGCGGTGCGCCACAGCACGACCGAACACCACCAGGTCGAGCAGCGAGTTGGAACCCAGGCGGTTGCCGCCGTGCACCGACACGCAGGCCGCCTCGCCGATGGCGAACAGGCCCGGCACCACCGCGTCGACGTCGTCGCCCTTCTTCTGCACCACTTCGCCGTGGTAGTTGGTCGGGATGCCGCCCATGTTGTAGTGCACGGTGGGCAGGATCGGGATCGGCTCGCGGGTCACGTCCACGCCGGCGAAGATGCGCGCCGACTCGGCAATGCCCGGCAGCCGCTCGTGGATCACCTCGGGACCGAGGTGCATCAGGTTGAGGAAGGCGTGGTCCTTGTGCTCGCCCACGCCGCGGCCTTCGCGGATCTCGATGGTGATGGCGCGGCTGACCACGTCGCGCGACGCCAGATCCTTCGCGCTGGGCGCATAGCGCTCCATGAAGCGCTCGCCTTCGGAGTTGGTGAGGTAGCCGCCCTCGCCGCGCACGCCCTCGGTGATCAGGCAGCCGGCGCCGTAGATGCCGGTGGGATGGAACTGCACGAACTCCATGTCCTGCAGCGCGAGGCCCGCACGCAGCACCATGCCGCCGCCGTCACCGGTGCAGGTGTGCGCCGAAGTGGCACTGAAATAGGCGCGGCCGTAGCCGCCGGTGGCCAGCACCACGGCCTGGCCGCGGAACACGTGCAGCGTGCCTTCGTTCATGTCCAGTGCCAGCACGCCGCGGCAGACGCCTTCCTCGTCGAAGATCAGGTCGGTGGCGAAATACTCCACGAAGAAGGTGGCGTCGTGCGCCAGCGCCTGCTGATACAGCGTGTGCAGGATCGCGTGGCCGGTGCGGTCGGCGGCGGCGCAGGTGCGCTGCGCGGTGCCCTTGCCGTAATGCGTGGTCATGCCGCCGAACGGACGCTGGTAGATGTGGCCGTCCTGGGTGCGCGAGAACGGCACGCCGTAATGCTCCAGCTCGATCACCGACTGCGGCGCGTTCTTGCACATGTACTCGATCGCGTCCTGGTCGCCGAGCCAGTCGCCGCCCTTCACGGTGTCGTAGAAGTGGAAGCGCCAGTCGTCCTCGCCCATGTTGCCGAGCGCGGCAGCGATGCCGCCCTGCGCCGCCACGGTGTGCGAGCGGGTCGGGAACACCTTGGTGATACAGGCGGCCTTGAGGCCCTTCTCGGCCAGGCCGAAGGTGGCACGCAGTCCTGCGCCACCGGCGCCGACCACCACCACGTCGTACTTGTGCTGCTGGATCTTGTAGCTTTCCACGGTCTCAGACTCCCAATGCGATGCGCAGCACGGCCAGCACGCCCGCAAGCGCGCACAACACCGCGAGGAACTTGATCGACACCAGCAGAACCACCTCCTTCCAGCGGGTGTGCACGTAATCCTCGACCACCACCTGCAGGCCCAACACGGCGTGCCAGAACGCAGTGATGACGAACAGGATCAGCAGCAGGGCATTCCACGGCTTGGCCACCATCGCCTTCGCCGTGGCGTAGTCGGCGTGCAGCAGCGAAAGCACGGTGATCACGAACCACAGGCCGAGCAGAATGAGTGCGGCGGCGGTGACGCGCTGCACCCACCAGTGATCCGCGCCATGGTGGGCCGAGCCCAGCCCGCGCGCCTGCTTCATCGGATGGCGCAGCTGGCTGCGCACGTCATCGGTTCCCACGCGCAGGTTCATGCCGCACCCCCATGGACGAGCACGCAGGCCCAGATGATTGCTGTCAGCACGATGCTGCCGGCCACCGACAGCCAGCTCGAACGCACGAACTGCGGAATCGCGTAACCCGCACCGGTGTCCTGCACCAGGTGACGGATGCCGTTGCACAGGTGGTAGCTGAGCGCCCAGCTCCAGCCCAGCAGCAGGACCAGGCCGAGCGGGCTGCCGATGCAGGTCCGGAACTGCTCGAAGGCCGCCTCACCGGAGGCCAGCGCCAGAATCCCCCACACCACCAGCAGCGTACCCACGGCCAGCGCGATGCCGGTGGCGCGATGCAGGATGGAGGTCATCATCTGTATCTGCCACCTGTAAACCTGCAGGTGCGGAGAGAGTGGTCGTTGCGTATCTGCCATGGCGGCTATCCTGTGTGGAATCGCTGGTATCCATGCCGCACCTTCCCCTGTCCTCGTGCGCGACGGCGACAAGCGCCGCGCAGCCGTTCAGAAGTCGATACAGCGGCCGTTCTTTTCCCAATCGCCATAACGGGTGGGGTCGAGAGCCGGACGCTCCCCTGGCGCCTTGTCCGCCTTCGGTGCAACGGGCACGGCGGCTGTTTCCGTCGAAACGGGAACCGGTGCGGATTCGGCTGGGGAGAAGGTATCGGACATGGTTTTCGTAAGCCGCCAAAGGTTAATACTTGCGGCAATGCAGTACAACCATGTGCTCCGCCGCGGTTGCGAGCGCGACCACGACGTCATCACTTGTGCCCGACGTCACCGACCCCAATTTCGCCAGTCCCATGCCGACATACCATCCAGCCGAAACCCTGTTGATCGAAGGCCCTGACGCGACGGCGTTCGCCCACGCGCAATTCAGCAGCGCTGTCAGTTCGCTCGCCACCGGCCAGTGGCAATTCAGCGCGTGGCTCGACCCGCACGGGCGCGTGCGCGCCCTGTTCCATCTGGCCCGGCTCGCCGACGATCGCTACCTGCTGCTGCTGCGCGGAGGCGCCGCCGCGACGATGGCCGATGCGCTGCGCCGTTTCGTATTCCGTTCGAAACTCGGCGTGACGGCACTGCCGCCGCGAGAACTCGCGACGGGTCCGGCGCTGTCGCTGCATACCCTCGTCGACGATGGCGAAAGCGTGTCACTCGGCTGCGACACGCACGCTCTTCGCATCATCGACTCCGGCGCGCACGACGACGCATGGCGTTTGCCGCAACTGCGCGCAGGCTGGCCCTGGCTGCCGGCGCCACTGCTGGGCGAACTGTTGCCACCGGCGCTTTCGCTGCAGCGCATGCACGCAGTCGCCATCGACAAAGGCTGCTACCCGGGCCAGGAAATCGTCGCGCGGCTGCACTTTCGCGGCGGGCACAAACGGCATCTGCATCGCGTCACTTTGTCGCAAGCAGCAGGTGCCGGCGACACGCTGCGCCAGGATGGCCGCGACATCGGCTGCGTGATCGACGTCGTCACCACCGGCGACGGCATCGAGGCGCTCGTCGTATTGAGCGATGACGTCGCGGCACGCGGGAACACCCAGGCAATCGACGACAACCTCGCGATCGAAATCGTCGCGTCGTGGCAGGCATGAGCGACAACCGCCGATGCCGATGAATTTCGCGTGCGGCACTTGTCAACGAATCGTGAGCGTCGGTTAAACTCCGCCACCTCGGCACTTGCCAGCGGCGAATTCCGCCACTAGGCTCCGCCGATCGAATATCGCGGCATCCGGAACACGGGGTGCCGATACACGCGACGAACCGGATGAATTCCGAATCGGCGCGACCCGGCAGCAGTGACGCCGGATGGAACACCGCCTCGCAGCCAACGAGTGCGTCGTAGTCGAAGGCAATACGGCCAAGCAGCCGCACAGCGCCCGACAACATCCAGATCCCCCGATCGGCATGACCTGCCGTTCGACCCGCCACAGTCCCGTGGCAAAGCGTCCTGGCCACAAGTTTCGGCCATGACGATTGATCCAGGTGGAACGGTCTGCCCGCCCGTCCACCGCAACGGCGCTCAAGGCTGCAGTCTGCTTTGCGCGTACAGCACGCTGGAGGCAGAACCATGAAACTTTCCATGCTGTTGTGGCTGACGACACTGATGCCCCAGCCCGTCGCCGACCAGGCCTGCCTGGCCACCACCGTCTATCTCGAGGCGCGCAGCGAATCGACCAACGGCCAGCTTGCCGTGGCAGAAGTGGCGCTGCGCCGCCGCGACCGCGGGCGCTGGGGCGACACCGTGTGCAAGGTGGTGACCTCGCCCCGCCAATTCGCCACGACGACCACGCCGGGATCGTTCGAGATCAACAACCTGGAAGCCTTCAACAAGGCTTGGCAGGTGGCCGGCATGTCCATCCGCAACTGGCAACTGCCAGTGGCGCAGCGTCGCATGCTGGTGCCGCGCGCCGACCATTTCGCCACAACTGCGATTTCGCCCGCCTGGTCGCGCAACCGCCCCAGCGTGACGATCGGCGAGCATGCGTTCTACGCCGTGAACTGACCCGCACGCCGGCACGGGAACAAAAAAGGCCCTCTTTCGAGGGCCTTGAATTTTTGGACGCCTAGACGTCTAGACGTCTAGGCGTACGTTACATGAATCACTCAGCGCGGATAGACCTGGTCGCCGCGCACCTCGACATAGTCGCCGCTACGGACGCCCGGGTTGTCACGCTGGGTCACCGTGGCGTACTGGCCGTTGTCCAGTCGCACCACGATGCGCCACGCGACGTCGCTGCCGCTGTTGCGCTTGCCGATCTGGTTGCCGACCACGCCACCGGCCACCGCGCCGGCCACCGTGGCCGCCTTGCGGCCGTCGCCCTTGCCGACCTGGTTGCCGAGCACGCCGCCGGCCACCGCGCCGATGATCGCCCCGAGCGTGCCGCCATTGCCGCTGCCGCCGTCGAGGTAGACCTGCTGCACCTCCTGCACCACGCCGCAAGTCTGGCAACGCGCATTGCGGCTGCCGTAACCGTAGCCACTCTGTTGCCCCTGGTAGCCGCGGTCGTAACCTCGGTTGTTGCCGTAGGGCGAGGTGGCACAGCCGGCGAGGGCCAGGCCGGCAGCCATCGCCGTCGCCAGGGCGAATTTGCTGGTCAGTGCATTCATGAGCTCACTTCCTTTTCAAGAGGGTCATTTCATTCAGCGGGCGTCGGACACGGCCGTCACGCCTTCCTGCACTTGCACCCGGTCGCCCGGGTCGTGATCCATCCGCACCGTGCGGGTGACGCCGTTGTACACGTAGCGGACGTCGTAGCCGACGATCTTGCTGCTGGTGTTGTTGACGGTCTCGCACTTGCGCTCCACCGTCGAGGTCACCTGCGCATGCTGGCGGCTGGCCTGGATGCGGTTGCCGGCATAGCCGCCGCCGACCGCACCGGCCACGGTGGCCAGCGTCTTGCCCTTGCCGCCGCCGACCTGGTTGCCGACCAGGCCACCGACGACCGCGCCGATGGCGGTGCCGGCGATGCGGTGCTCGTCCTTCGGCGGCTCGCTGTGCGTGACCGTCTCGTCGTGGCAGACCTGCTTCGGGTTGTTCACCGTCGCACGCACCGGATCGACGCTGACGACCTTGGCGTACTTGACCGCGGTATCCGCGCCGGTGCCGGCGTCGGCGGAAGCGTTGGAAGCGCCTGCGTCCGCGTTGCGGTTGCAGGCCGAGAGGCCAGTCGCGAGTACGGCCGCAATGGCGACATTGAGTACATTGGCTGTCAACCTGTTCATCACGATCCTCTCCTCTGTTTGTCCGACGGCTTGCCGGGTGCCCATTGCACCCGCGCAATTACCTGCGTGGCCATTGAACCGTTGTCCAACTGAATCGGAGCTAGCTCACGCCCGTTACATTATCTTCACGACGCGGTCGCGGAACTCTCTGCCAGTGCACGAAAAGCGAATCATGTTTCAGCTCGTCGACAGCCACGCCCACCTCGACGACGGCGCCTTTGCCGGCGACCGCGATGAGGTCATCGAGCGCGCTCGCCAGGCCGGCGTCGTCACGATGGTCGTTCCTGCCGTCGCCGCCCGCGGCTGGCCGCCGATCAGGGACCTCTGCGCCCACCATGCCGGCCTGCACCCCGCCTACGGACTGCACCCGATGTTCCTGTCCCAGCATGCGCCGGAACACGTCGACACCCTGTCTACCTGGCTGAACGAAAACCGTCCGGCGGCGGTCGGCGAAATCGGCCTGGACTTCCACCTGGACGGCCTCGACCGCGATCTGCAACGGCACTACTTCCAGCGCCAGCTGCAACTGGCCCGCGAGCACGAGCTGCCGGTGATCGTGCATGCCCGCGGCGCGCTGGAGGAAGTCACGCTGACCTTGCGCCGCAGCGGCAACCGGCGTGGCGTGGTGCACAGTTTTTCCGGCAGCGAACAGCAGGCACGCCAACTATGGGAGCTGGGCTTCCACCTCGGCATCGGCGGCCCGGTGACCTACGAACGTGCGCAGCGCCTGCGCCGGATCGTGGCGCGCATGCCGGTCGAGTTCCTGCTGCTGGAAAGCGACGCCCCGGACCAGCCCGCCGCCGCCCATCGCGGCGAGCGCAACGAACCGGCCCATGTCGCCGAGGTACTGCGCTGCGTCGCCGCGCTGCGCGGTGCGCCGGAGGCGGATATCGCCGCCGCCACCAGCGCCAACGCCCGGCGCCTGTTCGGGTTCGGCGACGCATAGGCCATCCGTCACTTGCAGGCGGCGGCCGAGGTTTGTTAATTTTTATTTCACTGGTGAAATATGAGTCAGTGAAATGGCGCGCCTGGCGAACTGCATCGCGATGATGGACGAAGGCGTCGACCGGGTCAGTCAGATCATTCCGCAAATACCTGCGCTCGAGGCGCGGCTGTGCCGGCTGATGCTGATGCTCGGCGACAACATCGAGGAAGAGCTCGAATTCAAGCTGAAGCGGTACAAGCTCAACCACAGCGAATTCCTGACCCTGATGATCCTGTACAGCCGACCGGACGGCAGCTCCACCCCGGGCGAGCTGTGCGAGTACACCTCCCAGGGCGCCACCAACATGACCCGCATCGCGAACGCGCTGGTCAAGCGCGGGCTGATCACCCGCGGCGGCAGCGAGGAGGATCGGCGCCGCGTGCTGATCCGCATCGCCCCGGCCGGACGGCGCTTCGTGCAGAAGATGCTGCCACCGATGTTTCCCCGTGTCGCCACCATGTTCGCCGGCTTCAGCGACACCGATAAACGCCACCTCGACCGCCTGCTGCGCAAACTGGCCGGCAACCTCGACCAGCTGGGCGAAAGCCGTCTCCCATGAAGGACACCTGATGAAACACGCCCCGCTCCGCGGTCGCCCGGCGCTGGTCGCCGCGATCGTGCTGACACTGGCCGGCTGTGCCGCCGTGCCGGCCCGGCTCGACCGGCCCGCGCTGCGCGACGACGTACCGCTGGCCGGCCTGCAAGCCTCTGCCCGCGCCGGCTGGCCGGCCGCCGAATGGTGGCGCCAGTACCACGACCCGCAACTGGATGGCCTGGTCGAGCGCGCCATGCGGCAGTCGCCGGACCTGGCGCTGGCGCAGAGTCGCGTGCGCAACGCCGAGCAGTCGGCGAAGCTCGCCGCGGCGCAGCTCGGGCTGTCGGTCAACGGCAGCGTGCAGGTGTCGCGACAGCGGTTGAGCGAGCACGGCCTGATCCCCAGCCGGTTCCTCGGCTTCACCTGGTACAACCAGGCCGACCTCGGCGTGCAGTTGCAGTACGACTTCGATTGGTGGGGCAAGAAGCGCGCGACGATGGAAGCCGCGCTGGACCAGGCGCGCGCCGCCGAGGCACAGCGCAGCGCCGCCGCACTGGCGATCCAGTACGCCGTCGCCGATACCTACTTCGGCTGGCAGGCCGACCAGGCACGGTTGCAGCTGGCCGACCAGTTGCTCGCCACCCAGCAGCAGTTCACCCATATCGCCGAGCTGCGCGTGCGCCAAGGCGTGGATCTGCCCGATGAAGCGCAGAAGGCACAGGCCCAACTGGCCGCGGTGCGCGGGATGCGGGTGGCGCTCGACGGCTCGGCAAAGATCCGTCGTGCCGCGCTGGCCTCGTTGCTCGGCGTGGCGCCGGCCGAACTGCCCGAGCTGCAGGCGCGCCCGCTGCCGACGATCGAACGCGGCGTGCCGGCGAACGGCGGCCTGGACCTGATCGCGCGCCGCCCCGACATCGCCGCCAGCCGCTGGCAGGTCGAGGCGGCGCTGAAGCAGACCGTCGCCGCGCGCGCCGAGTTCTTCCCCGACCTCAGCCTCACCGCGCTGGCCGGCCTGTCCAGCATCGACCTGGGCAAGCTGCTCACCGCCGGCAGCCGCACCTTCGCGCTGACCCCGGCACTGCATCTGCCGATCTTCAACGGCGGTGCGCTCGAGGCAAACTACGGCGTGAGCAGGGCCCAGCTCGATGCGGCCGTGGCGCAGTACGACAGCACCGTGCTGGCCGCCGCGCGCGAAGTGGCCACGCAGGCGCTGAGCGCCGAACAGCTCGCCGCCCGCCGGCACGAGCAGCAGGCCCAGCTCGACGCCGACCAGCGCCTGCTGGCGAACGCGCAGGCGCGCGCGCGTCAGGGCGTGCGCGACCTGCGCGAAAGCCTGGGTGCGCAAGCGGCGCTGCTGCAGCAACGTGACGCCGCCGTCCAGCTGCAGGCGCAGGCGGTGAGTACCGACCTGGCCCTGATCAAGGCGCTCGGCGGCGGTTACCGCATCGCCGCCGAAGCCGCTCCCTCACCTTCCTCTTCCGCTACCGCCGGAGCCGCCCACCATGAGCGCCACTGAATCCGCCAAGACCTCCGCCGACGCCGGCGACAGCGGCATGGCCGCCAAGGACCCGGCCAAGCGCCGGCGCGCGCTGCTGGCCGTGACCGGCATGTTCGTCCTTGCTGCGCTGCTGTGGTTCCTGCTGTGGTTCTTCGTGTTCTCCACCCGAGAGAAGACCGACAACGCCTACGTCGGCGGCAACCAGGTGGCGATCTCGGCGCAGGTGCCCGGCACCGTGGTGGCGATCCTCGCCGACGACACCCAGCACGTCGAGGCCGGCCAGGTGTTGGTGAAACTGGACAGCACCGACGCCGACACCCGCCTGGCCCAGGCGCGCAGCGCGCTGGCCCAGGCCGTGCGCGGCGTGCGCCAGCAGACCAGTTCGGCGAGCAGCGCCGACGCGCAAGTGGTTGCCGCAAAGCTGGACCTGAAGAAGGCCGAGGCCGATCTGCAGCGCCGCCTGCCGCTGATCGCCGCCCAGGCCGAATCGCCGGAGATCGTGCAGCACCTGCGCGACGGCGTGGAACAGGCACGCGCGGCCGTGAACGCCGCCGAGGCGCAGGCCGCCGCCGCACACGCCGCGATCGAAGGCACCGACGTGGCGCAGAACCCGGTGGTGCTGCAGGCACGCGCGAATTTCCGCGCCGCCTGGGTCGCGGCACAACGCAACGCGATCTACGCGCCGGTGTCCGGCTACGTGGCCGAGCGCAGCGTGCAGCTGGGCAACAGCGTACAGCCGGGCCAGCAGCTGATGACCGTGGTGCCGCTGCACGACCTGTGGATCGACGCCAACTTCAAGGAAAGCCAACTGCGCCACATCCGCATCGGGCAGCCGGCAAAGATCGTTTCCGACCTCTATGGCAGCGATGCCGTCTACCACGGCAAAGTGGTCGGCCTCGGTGCCGGCACCGGCAGCGTGTTCTCGCTGTTGCCGGCGCAGAACGCCACCGGCAACTGGATCAAGGTGGTGCAGCGCGTGCCGGTGCGCATCGCGCTGGACAACCAGGAACTGGACCGGCACCCGCTGCGCATCGGCCTTTCCACCGACGTCACCGTCGACATCCGCAATGACCACGGTCGCATGCTGGCCAACACGCCGACACGGCAGCCGGTGGCACAGACGGACGTCTACGACCAGATGGCCAGCAAGGCCGACGCGGAAGCGGAACGGATCATCCGCGCCAACCTGCCCCACGCCACCGCCGCGAACTGAGCCGGACCCTCATGGCCGCCACGCCGAACGACGCCGCCCCCGACGCCCCGCTGAAGCCGCTGCGCGGCGGTCCACTGGCGTTGCTCACCATCGCCGTCGCCTTCAGCACCTTCATGGAAGTGCTGGACATGACGATCGTCAACGTCGCGGTGCCGCACATCGCCGGCAGCCTCGGCGTGAGCCCCAGCGAAGGCACCTGGACGATCAGCTCCTACGCGCTGGCCAGCGCGATCATGCAGCCGCTCACCGGCTGGCTGGCGCGCCGCTTCGGCGAGGTGAAGACCTTCGTCGGCTCGGTGCTGCTGTTCGTGGTGTTCTCGATGCTGTGCGGGCTGGCCACCAGCATGCCGATGCTGGTGATCGGCCGCCTGCTGCAGGGCGCCGGCTCCGGCCCGATGGTGGCGTTGTCGCTGACCCTGCTGCTGTCGAACTACCCGAAGGAGAAGCAGGGCATCGCGCTGGCGCTGTGGGCGATGACCGTGGTGGTGGCGCCGATCTTCGGCCCGATCCTGGGCGGCTGGCTCACCGACAACTTCTCGTGGCCGTGGATCTTCTTCATCAACCTGCCGGTCGGACTGGGCGCGGCGGTGGTCACCTGGGCATTGCTGCGCAAGCGTGAGACGAAGACCTACAAGGCGCCGATCGACATGATCGGCCTGGCCTTGCTGGTGCTCGGCGTGGGCTGCCTGCAGTTCATGCTGGACAACGGCAACGACCACGACTGGTTCGCCTCGCCGATGATCCTTACCCTCGGCCTGGTCGCACTGGTCTGCCTCACCTTCCTGATCGTGTGGGAACTGCACGCGAAGCATCCGGTGGTCGACCTGTCGTTGTTCCGGCAACGCAACTTCACCGTCGGCGTGGTCAGCCTGTCGCTGGGCATGTTCGCGTTCTTCGGCATCAACGTGGTGTTCCCGCTGTGGCTGCAGATCACCCTGGGCTACACCGCCACCTGGGCTGGCCTGGCCACCGCGCCGGTCGGCGTGCTGGCGTTCCTGATCGCGCCGATCCTGGGCAAGAACATGCACCGGCTGGACCTGCGCGCGGTGGTCACGTTCGCCTTCCTGGTGTTTGCCGGCACCGCGTACTGGTTCTCCACCTTCGACAGCTCCGCCTCGTTTGCCGCCCTGGTGGTGCCGCGCTTCGTGATGGGCCTGGCCATCCCGTGCTTCTTCATTCCGCTGAACCAGGTCTACCTGTCCGGCCTGCCGGTGGACCAGATCGCCAGCGCCTCGGGCCTGGCCAACTTCTGCCGCACGATCGGCTCCAGCGTGTCCACCGCGATCATGGTGACGCTGTGGCAGCATCGCGGCGAGTCGCACCATGCCACGCTGACCGAGTACGTCAGCCCCGGCCATCCGGCGGCCACCGAATTCGTCGGCCAGCTGACGCACGGCGGGCTGTCGCACACGCAGAGCCTGGGCCTGATCGACCAGCTGCTCACGCGCGAGGCGCTGACGCTGGCGGTGAACGACGTGTTCTGGGCCTGTGCGATCCTGTTCGTGCTGCTGATCCCGGTGCTGTGGTTAGCCCGGCCGCCGTTCGGCAGCGCCGGCGGCGGCGCCGTTCACTGAAATTGCTGCACCCGGCTGGCGCAGCATGAAAACCCGCCGCCGACTGGTGCGGCGCAATATCTTCTGCTAGCGTTCGCCGCATGGCACAAACAAAACGCACCATCAAGAAGTATCCGAACCGGCGTCTGTACGACACCGAGATCTCCAGCTACATCACGCTGGAGGAAGTCCGCCAGTTGGTCCTGGACAACGAGGACTTCGAAGTCCGCGATGCCAAGACCGGCGAGGACCTGACCCGTTCGGTGCTGCTGCAGATCATCTCCGAGCACGAGGACAAGGGGCAGCCGATGCTGTCGCCGCAACTGCTCAGCCAGATCATCCGCTTCTACGGCGATTCGCTGCAGGGCTTCATGGGGCCTTACCTGGAGCGCAGCCTGCAGGTCTTCCTCGACCAGCAGAACCAGTTCCGCAGCCAGCTCAACAGCCTGATGGGGCAAACCCCCTGGAACACGCTGAACGACCTGACCGAACGCAACCTCGCCGCGTTCCAGGCCATGCAGCGCGGACTGATGGACACTGCCGCCCAGGTCATGCCGACCTCCGGCACCGGCAGTCGCGGCGGCAAGAAGACCGGCTGACGCCAGCCCGGCTGCCGGCATGCACCGGCGCGCCACTCGCCCGTTCCCCGCCCTGACCGCTGCAGCACAACACGTGCTGCCTTGCGGCATGGGCAAGCCACTGGATACGCAGTCATGAGTTCTTCCACCCAGTCCAAGCGCGTCGCACTGGTCACCGGCGGCATCGGCGGCCTCGGCACGGAAATCTGTCGCCAGCTGGCCCGTGCCGGCCGTCAGGTAATCGCCCTGGACCTGGCTTCGCGCGAAGAACGCGTGGCCGCCTTCCACGACGAAGTCGCCGGCTTCGAAGGCGCCATCGCCTTCGAGCCGGCCGACGTCAGCGACTTCGACGACTGCCGACAAGCGGTCGCGCGTGTCGAGCAGCAGCATGGCAGTGTCGACATCCTGGTCAACGCCGCCGGCATCACCCGCGACGCCAGCCTGCGCAAGATGACGCCGCGGCAATGGCACGAACTGCTGCGGGTCAACCTGGACGGCGTGTTCAACATGTGCCGCCACGTGGTCGAGGGCATGACCGCGCGCGGCTTCGGCCGCATCGTCAACATCAGCTCGGTGAACGGCCAGACCGGCCAGTTCGGCCAGACCAACTATTCCGCCGCCAAGGCCGGCGTGCACGGCTTCAGCATGGCGCTGGCGCGCGAGACCGCGCGCAAGGGCGTCACTGTCAACACGGTATCGCCGGGGTATTGCGACACTCCGATGGTCGCCGCCGTGCCCGCCGAGATCCGTGCCCAGATCATCGCCGATATCCCGGTCGGCCGGCTCGGCTCGCCCGCCGACATCGCCCGCGCCGCCGCCTTCCTCGCCGCCGACGACGCCGGCTACATCACCGGCGCCAACCTGCCGGTGAACGGCGGCTACTTCATGAGCTTCTGAGGGGAGCAGCCGGCAGGCGCGGCGCGCCTCCCTTTCGAGCGACGCGGGCGTCAACGCACCAGCTGGTTGATCTCCATGATCGGCAGCAGGATGGCCATGACGATCACCAGCACCACGCCACCCATGACCAGGATCATGACCGGCTCCAGCAAGGTCAGCAGCACCGCCAGGCGTCGTTCGAGCGTCTGCGTCTCGAGCTGCGCGGCGCGTTCGAGCATGGGCTCCAGTTTCCCGCTCGCTTCCCCGCTGCCTACCAGGTGCAGCATCAGCGGCGGAAAGATCCGCGTCGCCGCCAAGGCGCGAGCCAGCGTGTCGCCTTCGCGCACGCGTTCGATGGCGGCCTTGATGCCGGCCTGCATGGCCAGGTTGGACATCGCGTTGGCGCCATAGCCGAGCGCGGCCAGCAGCGGCACGCCGCCGCCGACGAGGATGGCCAGCGTACTGGCGAAGCGCGAGGTATTCAGGCCGCGGACGACCGGCCCGAGCCACGGCAGGCGCAGCACGAAAGCATGCCAGCGGCGCCGTAGATGATCGCGCCGGAGCGCGACGCGCGCAGCGAATCCGGCGCAGACGCCGGCAGCGGCGAAATAGATCCCGGCATCACGCAGGAAGTCGGAAACCGCGATCAGCGAACGGGTGAGCAGCGGCAGGTTCTGCCTCGACTGCTGGAAGACCTGCACGATCTGCGGCACCACGTAGACCAGCAGGCCGGTCACCACGCAGATGGCCACGAAGGTGACCAGCGCCGGATACAGCAGCGCGAGACTGGTTTTCTGATGCAGCGCCTGGCGCGCGTCCAGATAGTCGGCCAGGTGCTGCAGCACGCTGGGCAAGGCGCCCGATTCCTCGCCACCGCGCACCAGCGCCCGGTAGTAGTCGGGAAAATGGCGGCCGTAGATACCCAGCGCCGCGGCGAGCGACAGCCCGGCGGTGACTTCCGACTTGACGCCGCCCAGCACCTCGCGCGTCCTTGGCGCCGAGACTTCTTCGGTCAACGCGCCCAGCGCGTGCTCCATCGTCAGGCCGGAGGCAAGCAGCGTCGCCAGCTGGCGAGTCAGCAGGCTCAGCTCGGCGGCGGGAATGCCGCGCGACCAGAACTGTCTTGCGCGCTCGCGGCTGCGGACCCGATCGATGCGCTCCGGATACAGGCCCTGGCTGCGCAACCGGGCACGGGCCTGCCGCGGCGAATCCGCCTGCAGCAGGCCGGACCGGGTGCGCCCGCCGCCGTCGAGTGCCTCGTAGCGGAACGCCTCCATCGCGTCACTGCGCGCGGGTGACGCGCAGCACTTCCTCCAGGCTCACCGTGCCTTCGGCAGCCAGCCGCAGGCCGTCCTCGCGCAGCGATCCCATGCCGCGCGCCCGGCCCTGTTCACGCAAGGTCTGTTCATCGGCGCGATCGTGGATGAGCCGGCGCAGGCCATCGTCGACGGTAAGCAGCTCGTAGATGCCGGTACGCCCCTTGTAGCCGGAACGGTTGCAGGCGGCACAGCCCTGCGGCGCGTGGAAACGGCCAGCGGCAGGCGCCAGGCCCAGCGCGCGCAACTGCGCGGCATCCGCCGCCAGCGGCCTGCGGCACTCCGTGCACAGCTTGCGCACCAGCCGCTGCGCGCCGACGCCGATCAGGCTGGACGCCAGCAGGAAGGGCTCGACGCCCATGTCGACCAGGCGGGTGACCGCGCTCACCGCGTCGTTGGTGTGCAGCGTGGAGAGCACCAGATGGCCGGTGAGGCTGGCCTGGATCGCGATCTGCGCGCTCTCCAGGTCGCGTATCTCGCCGATCATGACCACGTCGGGGTCCTGCCGCAGGATCGTGCGCAAGGCCCGCGCGAAGGTCATGTCGATGCGGCTGTTGGTCTGCGTCTGGTTGATGCCGTCGAGGTCGTACTCGACCGGGTCCTCGACGGTCATGATGTTGAGCGCCTTGGGATCCAGCCGCGACAGCGCTGCGTACAGCGTGGTGGTCTTTCCCGAGCCGGTGGGGCCGGTCATCAGGATGATGCCGTGCGGCTCGTGGATCAGCCGGTCCATCTGCGCGAGGGTGGCCGGGGCCATGCCCAGCCGCGAAAGGTCCAGCCGCCCGGCCTGCTTGTCCAGCAGGCGCAGCACGATGCGTTCGCCGTGCCCGGTCGGGATCGTCGACACGCGCACGTCGATCGGCTTGCCGGCCGCGCGCAACGCGATGCGGCCGTCCTGCGGCAGGCGCTTCTCCGCGATGTCGAGCTGCGCCATGATTTTCACGCGCGACACGATCGCCGCATGCAGCGCGCGCGCCGGCTCGATCAGGTCGTGCAGCGTGCCGTCGATGCGCAGGCGCACCACCGAACGCGCCTCGAACGGCTCGATGTGGATGTCCGACGCGCCCTCGCGAAGCGCCTGGGTAAGCAAAGCGTTGATCAGGCGGATCAGCGGCGCGTCGTTCTGGCTGTCCAGCAGGTCCTCGACCCGCGGAATTTCCTGCAGCAGGCGCGACAAGTCCAGATCCTGCGCCAAGTCGTCCGCCAGCGCAGCGGCTCCTTCACCGGCACCGTCGTACAGCGCGGAGATGCGCTCGTCGAACTCGGCGGTGCCGACCTGCCGCGCGCGCACGGGTACACCCAGCGTGCGGCGCAACTCGGCCAGTGCATCCGCCGAGGCGCCATGGCGCACGGCGACTTCGGCCGCGCCGTCGGCCAGCCCGGTGACCACCACGCCATGGGCTTTGGCGAAGGCATACGGCACGGGCGGCTTGGTCAGCATGGAGAACTCACTGCCCGCGGCCGGTGGGAGCCGCCGCATCCGGCAGCGCCGGCAGCAACGGCGGCGGATCGTTTCGTCCTGCCGCGCCGCGCACCGGCTCGGCCTGAATCTGCCGGCCGCGGATGTAGTCGTAGCGCTCGCTGGTCAGCGCGTCGGCTTGCTGCGCATCACTCAGGATCGTCGGGCGCAGGAAGACCATCAGGTTGGTCTTGCTGCGCGAATGGTTGTCGTAGCGGAACAGTCCGCCCAGCAGCGGCAGGCTGCCCAGCACGGGCACCTTGGACACGCCGCCGTTGATCGAGTCCTGGATCAGCCCGCCCAGCACGATGATCTGCCCGTCGTTGACCAGGACCGTGGACTCGATCGAGCGCGTGTTGGTGATCACCCCGGCGGGGTTGGCGGTGTCGGCCACGCTCGACACTTCCTGGTAGATCTGCAGCCGCACCACGCCGCCCTCGGAAATCTGCGGACGGATCTTCAGGGTCAGCCCGACGTCCTTGCGCTCGATGGTCTGGAACGGCGAGGGCGTGGTCGTCGCACCCGACACCGCGTACTGGCCGGTGATGAAGGGGACGTTCTGGCCCACCACGATCTTCGCTTCCTCGTTGTCGAGGGTGAGCAGCGTGGGTGTGGACAGGATATTGGCGTTGGTGTCCGTCTCCAGCGCCCGCGCCAGCAGGCCCAGGTTGAGGATCTGCACGCCGCCGACCGTCACCGTGCCGTGGATCGTGCCGATGTTCAGCCCGGGGCCGATGCGTGTCGGGTTCTGCGCGATGCCGATGATGTTCTGCCCGGCGCCGCCGAAATTGGTGCCGCCGAACACCTGCGTGCCCGCTTTCCCGATGCCGCCGAGATCCTGCCACTGGACGCCGAATTCGCCCGCCTTGTTCGCGGTGAGCTCGACGACCAGCGCCTCGACATAGACCTGCAGGCGCCGCGCGTCGAGCTTTTCCACCACCGCGCGAAGATTGTTGTAGACCGCGTCGGGCGCCGTGATGATGATCGCGTTGGTGGCGGCGTCCGCCTGGATGATGCCGGGAGCGGCGACGGTGGCGGACTCGGTTGACGCTTGCATGGCGGTGGCTGCCACCGGCGACAGGCCGCTACCGGTCGTGGCCTGCGTTCCACTGCCGCCGGCGAACCCGCCGCTCCCGCCCGCCGTGAGTGTTTCGGCCTGCGCGCCTGCCCCGGTGGCCTGGGCCGGCGTCGCCACGGCACCCGAATAGATACCGCGCAGGGTGTCGGCAAGCTTCACCGCTTCGGCGTTCTTGAGGTAGACCACGTGCACGTTGCCGGCGGCGCTGGTCGGCGAGTCCAGCATGGCCGCGAACTGCCGGATCTGGGCGAGTCGGGCCGGATCGGCGGCACGCACCAGCAGGCTGTTGGAGCGCGGATCGGCAATCACCGCGATGCGCTGGGTGGGATCGGTTCCCTGCAGCGTCTGCACCGCCTGCGGCGCCGGCGCAAACAGATTGTTGATCGTCCGCGCCGTGTCCAGCGCGGACGCATGACGCAGGGCGATCATCGCCAGGCCGGCATCGTCCGGCTGGTCGATCGCCGCGATGATGCCCGCCAGCCGCACGAGGTTGCTGGCGTAGTCGGTAACGACCAGGGAATTGCTGTTTTGCAGCGCGGTGATCGTGTTGTTCGGCGCCACCAGCGGGCGCAGCGTCGACAGCAGTTGCACCGCCGATTGATGGCTCAGGGTAAAGACGCGGGTCTGTATCCCGTCCTCGGCGCTGGACGGGCCGGTCGCGGCATTGCGATGCAGCTTGGCATCCGCCTCCGGCAGGATCTTCACCAGGCCGCGATCCTCGACGGCCGCGAATCCCTGCAGCCGCAGCGCCGACAGGAACACCTCGTAGACAGCCGTGCTCGCCACCGGCTGGGCCGAGATGATGTTGACGGTGCCCTTGACGCGCGGGTCGATCACGAAATTCTTGCCGGTGATCTGCGCCATCACCTTCACCACGCCCTCGATGTCCGCATTGACGAAATTGAGCGTGACGGTTCTGTCCGGCGCGGGGCTTGCTGTCGGCGGCGCACCAGCCAGCGACAGCGGCGCGTACATGCCGAGCAGCGCCACGACGATGCAGGCGGCCCGTGACCAGTGATGTTTCATGCGTGTCGGCATGGCAAGGAAATGGCCTGGAATGGTCAGCGGCCGGAGGGAGCCGACGCGGTGGCGGGAGCCTGGGCAGGATTCGGCCAGCCCAGCGTTTCGCGCGATCCATGGCGCTGCAGGATTACCCGTTGCGGAAGCACTTGCTCGACGCGTATGCCGGGCGCGAGAACCCCACCCGCACGCACCACCCGGGTTTCCCCGGCGCCGAGCTGCAACAGGGCGTAGCCGGAGCCCGCCGGCGGATCGGCGACGACCCCCAGCAACTTGACCGCCAGACCGGTCGGCGCATCGGCCGGTGCATCACCCGCCGCCCCGCCGAACAAACTACCTGCGGCCGCCAGACGAGCAGGCGGTTCGGAAACCTCCATGGATCGCGGCAGCGGCGACGGCGCGCACCACGCCCAGGTCCAGTAGGCCAGCACGAAGCCCAGCAGCGACAACGCGAGGGCCTTCGACGCGAAAGCGATCACCGTTGGCGCAAGCTTCGATCGTCCCGACAACATGTCTGTGTCCTTTCTCAGTGCGTGAGTTGGATGGCTGCGGCAACAGCCGGGTTCCCGCGACGATGGTCCATCAGGGTTTTTCCCCGTGCCCACGCGACATCTCGCCGCCGAGCGGCGAACCCGGTTGCAGCACGAAATCGCCGTCGCCGCGTTCGATGGCAATCATCCGCAGCAGCGGCGCCAGCTGCGGCCGGTAGCGGGGATCGACCCGCGCCGTGGCGGCAAGCGCCAACGGGCCGCTGCCGCGCCACGTCGCGCGACCGTCCAGACGCAGCGGGCCGTCGAGGGTGCGCAAGGTCGCATCGAGCGAACCGTCCACGCCACCGAGGCGAAGCTCGTAGCTGCCCAGTGGCGCCACCGCGGTCAGCGCGGAACCGGCGCCCTTCCACGTCGCCACGGCGTCGGCCGAGGGGACCCCGTCCACCAGCGAAAATTTCGCGGCATGCAAGACGATCTCGCCACGCAGGCCGAGCGGCGCCATCCGCGGCACGGCAACGCCGATGGCGCTGGCGGGCAACGAGAGGTCGAGGTCAGACAGTTCGACCCCGTGCATCGAAAGACTCAGCGGGAAGTGCTCCCCGGCGCGATCGACGGCGACGGCGAAGTCGAGGCGCCGGTGCCGCAGTGCACGCATCTGCAGGGACCAGGACAAGTCCTTGCCGATCGCGTGGCCGTTCGCATCACGGACCTCCAGCAAGCCCTCGCCGGACCACAACGTGCCGCGCGCCTGCGCCAGACGCAGTCGCCCGTCGGTGGCGCGTCGCAGACCGACGTCGAGCAAGCTCGCAGGCGCCAGCACGACCAGAAACAGCACGTAGGCAGCAAGTACCACGCAAACGCCGGCAGCGAGTCCCCGCCATGTGCGCTCGCGCATCATCGGCCGGGCCGCTCGAGCGTCGCGGTCACGCTGACCTGCCCGTCCGCGGGCTGCGCTTCGATGCGGACCGCGGCCAGGCGCAGGTGCTGGGCCTGCATGGCGTCCGCCCATACCAGCCACTCGGCGAATGCGACGCTGCCGAAAACGAGCTTTACCTGGTGCGCATCCACCAGCTCCATGCTCACCAGTGCGCGGGCCAGCCCGCTGGCATCCAGCTGGCGCTGCACAAGCTGGCGCAGGTCCGTCGCCGACGGCGGCGGTGCCGGCATCGTGCGCAGGCGAAGGATCTCGTCGGCTTGCGCGCCCTGGCGAACAGCCTGCGCACGCAGCTGGCCAACTGCCGGTATCAGTTGCCGGCGTGCCTGCACTGTGTCCTGCAGCAGCCACGCGTAGAACACCAGGCCGAGACCGAGCGTCGCCGCCGCGATCACCCGCCGCTCCTGCGGGGCGCGCGACGCCCACCACTGGCGAAGCGCAGATTTCATGGCGACCTCGGCGTCAGGGTGAACGTGCCGCGACCGGAGTGGCGCGCCGCCGGCGGAGCCTCGACGTCGAACCCGGCCTGGCCAAGGCGGGTTTCGATCTGGCGCGCGAGCGGATCGGGGCCGGCCAGTTCCAGTGTCATGCGACCGTCTTCGTAGGACAACGCGTGCAGCTTCACGCCCTGCACGCCGGACAAGGCGCCGGCGACCTTGCCGAGCATGACCGGAAAATCGCCGGCGTCCGGCTGGTTGGCGGCGTGCCGCGCCTGGGCCAGCTGGCGACGTGTCTGCAGAACCGGGTCGGCCACCGCGACGGCCGCGGGAAACAGCGCGCGGAAGCGCGCCTCCAGCTGCGCGCGCAACTGCCGCTGCTCGCTGCCCAGGCGCACGCGATCGACCAGCAGCGCGACCGAGTGCAGCGCCAGCGCCACCAGCAGAACCCGGCCGATGGCGCGCCAACGCGCCAGCGCCGCTGGCGGCGGATACCAGCGGCGCCGGCCGCCATCGTCGATCCGGGGCCCGACCAGCGTCGGCGCCGTGCGCCAGTCGTACGGCGGCGCGAGTCGGACATCGACGCCCAGGCTGAGCTGCCACGCACCAAGGTCCGGCTGCGCGGCGGCGTCGGCCGGATGGAGTGCGATCGACGTGGGCAGCGCATCACGCGTCCGCGCATCCTCGAGCAGCAGTTGCAGCGCCAATGGCGGCGTCTGCCGGTCGCCGCAGTCGGTGGCGCCGCCTTCGAACTCGCCGGTGCGCACGTAGCCGTCCCGCCCGTTCCAGGCCAGGCTCCATTCGCCATGCCGGATCGGCAGCATCAGCGTCTCGCAGTACACGCCGTCGACACGGATGCCGACGGCATTCAGCGCATCGTGCCAGCCCTGCAAACGCAGCCGATCGACCGCCGCCAGCACGTCGTCGCCATCGACCTGGCCCAGCCGGCTGACCTGGTTGGCGTCCGGATCGGAAGCTAGCTTTTCCTCCGCCGCGTAAGCCAGCAGCGCGGCGGACCGGCGCCTGCCTGCGGCCGGCAGACGCGCGCGCGTGATCAGCACCTGACCGGCGGCGAGTACCAGTTGGACATGCGCGGCGCCCTGCGGCAATTGCGCCAGCGTGCCCTTGCCCGGCTGGCTGCCGTCGCGGTCGTCGAACAGCACCCACTCGCAGGTCGTGGGCACCGCCGGCAACGGGCAATAGATGCGCAGCACGCTCATCGCAGCTTCCGCCAGACCACGCCGGGCCGATGCGCCGCGTCGTTGCGCGCCAGCAACAGTTGGCCGCGGGCCCGGGCCTTGCCGTAGGTCACCCGCAGGGTGACCAGGAAATAATCGCTGCCGACCCGGATGTCCTGTTCGGGCACCGTGGCGCCCTTGCCGAGCTGCGCCAGAAAATCGGCGTTGTTGCGGAAGAACGTGCCGTCGCGGCGCGCGACCAGCACTCGTGCCGCATCGAGATCCAGCCCATCGACCACCGCGGCGAGCACCTCCGCGGGAGCCGTGTTCACGTTGAGCGCGGTGGTTGCCGGCAACGCCGTCACGAAGGGCGCAAGGCGGGAGCGCACGCTTGCGTCGAAACCGCGTACCCATGCCAACTCGTCCAGATCGACCAGCGGCCGGTTCCCAGCGAGGTACGGATGGCCGAGCGCACCGTAGTAGGCGTCCTCCGCGCCGCCCGCCGGCTGCGGCACGCCGTCGGCGTCGAGCCAGTCGGCCAGCGCATCCGCCAGCTCCGCAGGCAAGTGCAGGATCGACAGCAGGCGCTGGAAGCGCGCGCACTGCGCGAGGTCGAGCTTGCCGCCGCGCACCAGGTTGTTGAGATTGAAGAGGCCCTGCTGGTCGTCGATGCGACCCGCGAGCTCGCCGTTCTCGAACGGCATGGGCGGCAGGCGCAACGCCCACGGTTCGCCCGGATGATCGACGTCGCCGCTGGCGTGGCGGTCGTCGCGCAGTACGGCGCCGGCCCAGTCGCCACCCGCCACGACCAGTTGCTCCGCCTGCACGCGGTCGGCGGCCAGCCCGGACTGCCGCGTCCACGTACCCAGCGCCGCCAGCATCGCCGCGGCGGCCACCGTCGCGAACGCCATGATGGCCATCGCCATCAGCAAGGCCGCACCGCGCGCCTGGCGGTTCATGGGTTCACCGCAAAGACGCGCACCACGGTTTCGCCCGAATCGAGCGTCATTTCCAGGCGCACGGCAAGCGGCAGCGCCGGGGCGCCCGGCGCCGCCGGCCACGCGCCGCTCCAGCCGTGCGCCGGGCCAAGGTATTGCAGGCGAAAACGCTTCACGCCATCGAGCACCGCATAGCGGGTCGGCAACGTGTCGGCGGTCCGATCGAGCACGGGCCAGACCCACCATTCGATCTGGCGCGCGCCGTTGATGCCGTAGCCGACCCGATACGGCGCATCGGCGTCGCCCGCCCCGGCAAAGCGGGTGAACTCCAGCAACGGCGCCTGCACCGCATCGGGCCGGCCCAGCCAGGCCGGCGAGCCGGCGGAGGGACCGCGCACGCCGCGCGGCGCGGCCAGCTGTACGTCGCGTTCGAAGCGCGTGAAGAACGAGGCGAGGTGCCGCCACTGGGCGGATTCGGCCTGGATCCGGTCGCGCGACGCCATCACCACGCCGAGCCCGCGGTAGGCCATCAGCGCAAGCAGCGAAAGCACCAGCAGCGCCGCCAGCAGTTCGATCAGGGTGAATCCATGGCTTGCGCGGGACCGGCCGGCGTTCACGGCGTATCTCCCGCCGGGTTCACCACGAAGCCCGCGACGTGGGCGAGGAAATGCGCCGGCCGCGGTGACGCAAACACGTAGACGTCGACGCGACGAAAGTCGGGATTCGGCGTGGCGGACACTTCCTCGCGCCAGCCGAGCTCGATGTTCCCCTGGCGCTGCGTGCCGGTCAGCACGCCGAGCGGCAGCCAGTCGCCGCGCGCACGGTGCTCGGCCAGACGATCCGCCGCGACCCAGCCGGCAAACAGACGCGCGCGCAGCTCGTCGACATGGCCCGTGCTCTGCGCCGCCACGCGCAGCGCGGCCAGCAGCGACACCGCGACGATCGTCATCGCGACGAGCACTTCGACGAGGGTGAATCCGCCCGACTTGTCACGCTGCCATGTCGTCATGGATTTCCCCCCTGCCCGGGCACCGTCCGCAACTCGCCGACCGGCGAGGCGGCAATGCCGTAGCCGTCCGCACCCAGCCTCAGGTCCATCGAGAACGCCGCCATCGAACCGTCGACCGGAAACTCCAGGCGCAGGTCGGGCTGTACCCTGCCCGCCTCGTTGCGCAGCTGCGAAATGACCATGCCGCCCGACAGCTCACGCGCACGCAGCAGATCGTCGTCGCGGATCTCCGACCAGGCCTGGTCGCTACCCTGGCGCCAGAACCGGTACTGGTGACCGTCGGAGGTCCACGCGATGGCGGCACCGGTGACCTGCGCCTCCTGCGCCGCAAGTTCCATCAGTTGCGCCAGCCGCTCGGCCTCGACCTGCAGCAGGTCGCTATGGCGCGGTTGCAGCCTGACGCTGACCGTGCCGACCAGGATGCCGATGATCAGCACCACGACCAGCATCTCCATCAGCGTGAAGCCGCTGGTGCCGCGCCGGCCGATCGCCTCATGCATGAGTGCGGGCCTGGCTCACAACATCCACGAACCGATATCGGCGGCGTTGCCTTCACCGCCCGTCGCACCATCGGCACCCAGCCCGTAGACGTCGATCTCCCCGTGCACACCCGGGTTCAGGTACTGATAGGGATGGCCCCACGGGTCCCTGGGCAGGCGACCGATGTAGCCCTCGGGCTTCCAGTTCGGTGGAATCGGATCGGACTCCGGCCGGGTTACCAGCGCCTGCAGTCCCTGTTCGGTCGTCGGGTAGCGCTGGTTGTCCAGCCGATAGAGCTGCAGGGCCTGCATCAGGCCGGCGATGTCCTGCCGCGACGCGGCCACTCGCGCCTCGTCCGGACGACTCATCACTTTCGGCACGACCAGCGCCGCGAGAATGCCGAGGATGACGACGACCACCATCACTTCGAGCAGGGTGAAGCCACGTTGAGAGGAGACATTCAGCGGCATGATGGCGTCACCCAAGGCTATGCAGAAAGATGAGAACCGGACATCGGCGGCGCGCATCGACCCCGGCGCCGATAGCACCGAAGCGTTCGACGAAAGCGAACCGTCGGGGTTGAGATGCAAGCGATCGCTCGCGGGTTCCGCCTGACTCGTGCGAGCGCACCGACCCGATGCGCAGACGGTTCGTCGGTCACCGGAATTTTCCGGTCGCTCGCGGCCGCCGCGGGAACCTTCAGCCAGCTGCTGCGTCGGTTGGCAAACGGGCACTGATGTCCCGCATCCGGGAAGTCTGCTGCGGATGCCTCGCATCGGAGCGGCTCGTTCGTCGATACGCCAGGTGGGTCTCAAGTGCGGGTTCATGCCGGTCGGCAGGGGGAACTGCGGCCGTAAAAAAAGCAGACAGACGGAGCGTTTCGTTTTGATTCGCGGCATTCAACGAAGAGGAAAAACCATGAGCACGTTCATGCGCAGGAAATGGTTGCCGGTGGCTGTGTCCCTCGCGCTCGGCGCGGGCCTCGCCGGCTGCGGCAGTTCCGGCCACAGCAACACATCGACCTCGCCGCAGGCGGGACCGGCCCCGACGGTGGTCTCCACCACGCCGGCCAACGCCGCCACCGGCGTGCTGAACACCGCGGAGGTCAGCGCCACGTTCGATCAGGCGATGGATCCGACGACGCTGAAGAGCGCCAGTTTCAGCGTGAACTGTCCTGCCGGCGCAGAGCCCTTCGGGTCCGTCACGTACGATCCGGCTACCCACAAGGCGACTTTCGTGCGGGTAACCGAATCGCCCACCAACCCGGCGCAATCGGAGGTGGCCGAACCGATGCCGGCGAACGTCACCTGCACGGCGACGATCAGCACGGCCGCGAAGAACTCCGCCGGCATGGCGCTGGCGAAGGATTTCGTGTGGACGTTCTCGACCGTCACCGACACCGCGTTCCTCGACGAAGGCAAGAACATCTTCCGTTTCGACACCTTCGGCGACGAGACGCAATGGACCGACACGCTGAAGATGAATGACGTCATCGCAGCCGCGGTCGATCCGAAAACCGCGCTGGCCGTCGGCCTGAAAGTGGATGCCGAAGCGCTTCCGCCATCCGTGGTGGCAGGCATCCAGGACGGCAGCATCAGCCTGACCAGCCCCGACACGACCCTGGCCCTGATCAGCCTGGACGCCGTGGTCGGCATCAAGGGCACGGTGGAGAACGTCAACGGCAAGAGCACGCTGACGCGTGTCGGCATCACTTGCGCGCTGTGCCACTCCACTGTCGACAATTCGTTCGCGCCCGGCATCGGCAAGCGACTCGACGGCTGGCCCAACCGCGACCTGAACCCGGGTGCGATCATCGCCTTGTCGCCCGCGCTGACGCCGGAGCAGAAAGCCGTCTACAACTCGTGGGGCCCGGGCATGTACGACCCGCGCTTCAACATCGACGGGATCAACGGCCCGCAGGTGATCACGCCCGCGTTCGGCCTGCAGAACATCCACAAGATCATCGCGACCGGCGACGGCGACGACCTCGCCTACTGGAACCGCTACGTCAGCGTGACCCAGATGGGTGGGCACGGCAATTTCACCGACCCGCGCCTGGGCACCTCGGGCGTCGACATCACCCACGGCAGCGACGACCTGGTGACGGCGAAACTGCCGGCATTGCAGGCCTACCAGCTGTCCATCGCGGCGCCGGCCGCACCGGCCGGCAGCTTCGACACGGCAGCCGCGGCGCGTGGCAAGCTGCTGTTCGAGGGCAAGGCGGGGTGCATCAGCTGCCACAGCGGTCCGGAGTTCACCGACGCCAACACGCGTCTGCACGATCCGAGCGAAGTCGCCAGCGAACCGGAGGCCGCCGGCGTGCCGAGCTATGCCTCCCGCAGCGCCACCAGGAAGTACCGCACGGCGCCGCTGAAGGGTGTCTGGCAGCACCCGCCGTACTTCCACAACGGTTCGGCCGCCACGCTCGACGACGTGGTGGCGAAGTACAACGCGAAGAAGTCGCTGGGACTGACCAGTGCGGAAATCGCCGACGTGGCGCAGTACGTGAAGTCGCTGTAGCGCATCGGCGGAGAGCGGGCAAGGCGGCGGCACCTGCGTGCGGGTTGCCGCCGCTTTCGGTGGCTGCTGTTGCCGATGATCTGTCGGACCGGAAAACCGCGGCAAGCCCTCGCCGATTCGCGGATCAATCGCCGGTGCCGCCGCCTTCTTCCACGGCAAGCCAGGCCATCAGCACCGCCGTCATCGCCGCGCATCGCACGCCCAGGAACGGAAAGGCATCGCCCAACATGGTGCCCAGGGTCCGGCCCAGCGATTGGCGCAGCAGGCGGCGCGCCCGATGCAGCCGGGTCTTCACGGTCTGCGGCTTGATGGCAAGACGAGCGGCGGTTTCTTCTACGCTGCACTCTTCAAGATCGCGCAGCAGATAAACCGCACGATACGGATCCGGCAACCGCCCGATGGCGTCGGCGAGCAGCCGGTGGATCTCGTCGCGGGCGACGAGCGACATCGGATCGCCGTTGCCGGCAGCGGCCCGGCTTGCCCAGTACGGGTCCGGTGCCGACGAGTCGATCTGCTCCGGCTGGACCATCGGGCGCCGCCGGCGCAACTGGCTGCGTGCCTCGTTGAGCAGGATGCTGACCAGCCAGGTACGCAGCGGCGCGTCGCCGCGGAACGTGTCGAGCTTGCGATACGCCCGCACGAAGGTTTCCTGCACGATGTCCTCGGCTTCGGTGTCGTCGTCGACCGCACCGCGCGCAATCCGGTACAGCAGCCGTCCGAAGCGCTGCATGATGTGCCGGAACGCCTCGTGGTCGCCACCTACGGCCAGCTCGGCCAGCGCGCTGTCGTCCAGCGCGGCGTGATCGATCGGCACCGCGGCGGCTGACGAAGGCACAAGTTCTTGCATGCCCTTTGGATGCAAAAGCCACCCGGCGGTTCCGGGTCGACCCATGCCGCTTGCCCATGACTGGCCAGTGTCCTCAGCCACTCGGGTACTTCCTGCAGAGGCAGCACTTGCCCGTCGCTGGACGGCAGCAACCGTTCGTTCAATCAACGCTGGTCGGGATTACGAATTTTGGGCGTTGCCCCCACCGCCCAAGAGTCGTAGTTTCCCGCGATCCGGTTGCCGTCCTGGGGGGACTTCTGACGTACCGGACCGCAAGACGCACCCGGCGGGTGCGCCTTTCCAATCATGAGGAGGGGAAACACAGATGATGCACAAACCACTTGCCGCGGCGCTGCTGGGCGCCATCGGCCTGGCCGTCATGTCCGACGCCGGCGCAGCCACGCACGCACGCGTGCAGGCTCCATCGATGGGCAGGATCGCGCCCGCCGCACTGGCCAGCCGCATCGGCCTGGACGCCGATACCTCGCTGTCGCCGCGCCTGCAGGCACGTACCGCCCACGGGACCTTGAAGACCCGCGAACAACAGACTTTCCGCGGCGTGCCCGTGTACGGCCGCCAGGTCGTGGTGGAACGCGACGGCAGCGGCAACGTGCTCGGCGTCAGCGGCGACGTTTCCCGCGGCATCGGCCGCGACCTCGCCTCGGTCGCCCCCGCCATCAGCGGCGCCCGCGCCACCGCCCTGCTGCGTGTGCACGCCGGCCTGCTGCCGCTCGGCATCGGCGTCGACGGCATCCAGGACAGCGACATCCAGAACGCGAAGAGCGACCTGTACGTCTATGCCGAGGGCAACCGCGCCCGCCTCGCCTACCTCACCTCGTTCTTCGTCGACCGCAACGGCCACCCGACGCGTCCGATGGCGATCATCGACGCCAACACGGGTGACGTGATCAAGTCCTGGGAAGGCCTCACTACCAGGGGCAAGCCGGGTGGCGGCGGCGGCACCACCGGCACGCCGGCGCTCGCCACCGGCGCCGGCGGCAACCTGAAGACCGGCCAGTACTTCTACGGCACCGACTACGCCTCGCTGGCGGTCACCCAGTCCGGCTCCACCTGCACCATGCAGAATCCCGACGTGAAGACCAACAACATGGCCGGCAGCACGCGCAAGGGCACGCTGTGGAGCTTCATCTGCCCGAACAGCAGCGGCGACGCCGCCAACGGCGCCTACTCGCCGATCAACGACGCCCACCACTTCGGCAGCGTCGTGCACGACATGTACAACAACTGGCTCGGCGCGCCGCCACTGAGCTTCCAGCTGGTGATGAACGTGCACTACGGCCGCAACTACGAGAACGCGTTCTGGAACGGCTCGTCGATGAACTTCGGCGACGGCGCCAGCTACTTCTACCCGCTGACCTCGCTGGACGTCACCAGCCACGAAATCAGCCACGGCTTCACCGAGCAGAACTCCAACCTGCAGTACTCCGGCCAGTCCGGCGGCATGAACGAGGCGTTCTCGGACATGGCCGGCGAAGCGGCCGAGTACTTCGACCGCGGCCACAACGACTGGCTGGTGGGCGCCGAGATCATCAAGAACGGCACCGCGCTGCGCTGGATGTGCACGCCGACGCTGGACGGCGCCTCGATCGACAACGCGGCGAACTACACCGGATCGCTGGACGTGCACTATTCCAGCGGCGTCTACAACAAGGCGTTCTGCACGCTGGCGAAGACATCGAACTGGAACACGAAGAAGGCCTTCGAGGTCTTCGCGCACGCCAACGCGATGTACTGGACGGCCACCTCCACGTTCAACGCCGGCGCCTGCGGCGTGGAAAGCGCCGCGGGCGACTACGGCTACTCGCGCAGCGACGTGGTGGCGGCATTCAACGCCGTCGGCGTGACCTGCCAGTAAGCAGCGAGGAAGTACGCGGTCAAAGAAGGGCCGGTCCGCCAGGACCGGCCCTTCTTGCTGGCTTCGAGAAACCGCGGTGCCCATGTCGAATCCATCGGCGCCGCACGCGAACACCCCGCACGGCAACGCCCTCGCAGCCTGGAGTGCGCTGCCGGGATTGCAGTCGCGCGCCGCTTGCGGAACAGTGGGCGGACTCCATCCACGGACCGCAGCATGGCGCAGCAACCCATCTCACTCATCGGCGGCGGCCTGGTTGGCGCGCTGTTGGCGCAGCAGTTGGCCGGACGCGGCTTTGCCGTCGAGGTTTTCGAGAAGCGGCCTGATCCGCGGCTGGCCGGCTTCATCGGCGGCCGCTCGATCAACCTGGCGCTGGCCGAGCGCGGCCTGCAGGCGTTGCGCACGGCAGGGCTGGCCGACGACGTGCTGCAACACGCGGTGATGATGCGCGGGCGCATGGTGCACACGCCGGATGGTGCCAGCGGCCTGCAGCGCTACGGCGTGGATGACAGCGAGGTGATCTGGTCGGTCTCGCGCGGCACGTTGAACATGTTGCTGCTGGACGCGGCCGAGGCCGCCGGCGTGCGCTTCCACTTCGGCCAGTCGCTGGTCGGCGCCGATTTCGGGCGCCAGCGCATCCGCCTCGCGGACGAGGCGGGCGTGCAGCGCGAACGCGACGCCGGCCTGCTGCTCGGCGCCGACGGCGCCGGCTCGGCGCTGCGCGCGGCAATGAACGCGCACGCGCCGCTGGGCGAACGCATCGAGTCGCTCGGCCACGGCTACAAGGAACTGGAGATCCCGCCGGCCGGCGAATTGCCGCCCGCGGCGCTGCAGCTCAGCGGCGGCCGCGAGCAGTTCGCGCTGGAGCCGCACGCGCTGCACATCTGGCCGCGCGGCGGCTACATGTGCATCGCGCTGCCGAATGCCGAAGGCAGCTTCACCGTCACCCTGTTCCTGCCGGCGCAGGGCGCTGCGCCGAGCTTCGCGACACTGCCCGACGCTGCCGCGGCGCGCGCGTTCTTCGCCACCGACTTCCCCGACCTGCTGCCGCTGATCCCGCGTTTCGACGAGGATTTCGACGGCCATCCGGTCGGAACGCTGTCCACGCTGTACCTCGAACGCTGGCACCTTGGCGGGAGCGCGCTGCTGCTTGGCGACGCCGCGCACGCGATCGTGCCGTTCCACGGCCAGGGCATGAACTGCGGCTTCGAGGACACTGTGGTGCTGACCGACCTGCTGGCCGCGGCGCCCGGCGACAGCGCCGAGGTGTTCGCCGAATTCCAGCGCGTGCGCCAGCCGAACGCCGACGCGATCGCCGCGATGGCGCTGGAGAACTACGTGGAAATGCGCGACTCGGTGGCCGACCCGCACTACCTGGCCAAGCGCGAACTGGGCAGCGCGCTGGCCGCGCGCATTCCCGGCCACTACATGGCACGCTACCGGCTGGTGACCTTCACCCACGTGCCCTACGCCTACGCGCTCGAACGCGGCCGCGCGCAGGACCAGCTGCTGGAACAGCTGCTGCGCGACACGCCGGACGTGGCGGCCATCGACATCGAAGCCGCCGCACGGCTGTTCCAGTCGAAGCTGGCGCCACTGCCGAGGCTGCGCCATGGATGAGGCCCTGCTCGAAGCGTTCCGCGCCACCGCCTACCATGTCTGCCTGGACACCGTGACCTGGGCAACCATCCGCGTGGACCTGCCTCTGCCGGCCCCGCTCGCCGCGCTGGCCGGCGCACGCCCATGGGCCTTCGTCACGGCATGGAATCCGCAGGCGCGCCGGCGCCCGCCGGCAGAGAACCTGGCCGCGCAGCGCGAACTGCTGGCCGCGCTGCAGGAGCAGCCCGGTGTCGCCGTGCATCCGGCGCTCGGCGTGGGCACGTCCGGCTGGAGCGAACCCAGCTTGTTCGTCGTGGGAGCCGACGTACCGGTGCTGGACGAGCTGGCCAGGGCCCACGGGCAGCTGGCCTACGTGCACGGCGCAGCCGGCAGCGCCGCCCGGCTGCGGGTGCTTGATTGAGCCGCGCAGCGGCAGTGCGCCGCATGGACAAGCGCCCTCGCCATTGCGGACAATCAAGGCGATGACCGCCGCCGATACCGTCCTGCCCCTGCTCGAAGCACGGGCCTTGAGCTTCTTTCGCCAGGACGAGCCGGTGTTCGCACCGCTGGATTTCCGTCTGCATGCGGGCGAGCTGGCCCTGGTCGAAGGCGACAACGGCAGCGGCAAGACCACCTTGCTGCGCATGCTGGCCGGCCTGCTGCACGTAGGCGCCGGCGAATTGCGCTGGCGCGGCGAGCCGATGCAGCGCGACCGCTGCGCCGGCGAGATCCTGTTCCTCGGCCACCAGCTCGGCCTCAAGGCGGATCTGAGCCCACGCGAAAACCTGCGCATCACCGCCGGCCTGCACGGCGTGCGCGAGGGTGCCGACGCGGCCTCGGTGCTGACCCGGATCGGCCTGCGCGGCTACGAGGACGAGCCGGTGCGCCGGCTGTCCGCCGGCCAGAAGAAACGCGCCGCGCTGGCGCGGCTGCTGCTGCTGCCGGCCAGCCTGTGGCTGCTCGACGAGCCGTACGCGAACCTCGACCGCATCGGCATCGCGCTGGTGAACGAATTACTGGAGAGCCACACCGACGCCGGCGGCGCAGCGATGGTCACCAGCCACGGCGCGGTGAGTTTCCACGGCGGCGAGCCGCGACGGATCCGCATGCATGGTTGAGACGGCCAGGAACGCCACGCATGGACTCCCTCCCCTGCTTGCAGGGGAGGGCTGGGGTGGGGTAACGCTCTTCCTATCGCGCAAGAGCGCCCCCCCTCCCAACCTCCTCCTGCGACCGAAGGAAGTCCCTTTGGGGCAAGCAGGGGAAGGAACAACCCCATGAGCCGCCCCAGCCTCGCCACCGCCTGTGCCGCGATGTTGCGGCGCGACCTCACCCTCGCCTGGCGCCGGCGCGGCGACATCGCCATGCCGGTGCTGTACGCGCTGATCGTGACCACGCTGTTCCCGTTCGCGCTGGGGCCGGAGGATACCCTGCTGCAGCGGATTGCCGGCGGCGTGGTGCTGGTCACCGTGCTGCTGGCGATGCTGCTGGCGCTGGACGCGATGTTCTCCAGCGACATCGAGGACGGCTCGCTGGAACAGCTGGTGCTGTCGCCGCAGCCGCTGGCGTTGCTGCTGGGCATGAAGATCCTCGCCCACTGGCTCGCCACCGCGCTGCCGCTGATCGTGATCGCGCCGCTGATGGCGGCGATGCTGCACCTGCCCGGCGCGGTGATCCCGGTGCTGCTGCTGGCGCTGGCGCTGGCCACACCGCTGCTCAGCCTGCTCGGCGCAGTGCTGGTGGCGCTGACGGCCGGCACCCGGCGCTCTGGTATGCTGCTCGCCTTGATGCTGCTGCCGCTGTGCGTGCCGGCCGTGATCTTCGCCGCCGGCGCGGTGGCGGCTGCCCAGCAAGGCCTGCCATGGTTGGCGCCGATCGCCTGGCTCGCGGCCGCGCTGGTGCTGGCCGTGGTGCTGGCACCGCTGGCCTGTGCGGCGGCCCTTCGCATTGCCCTGGACGCATGACTGTTTATGTCTGACTGGATTCCGCTCTGGTTGCACAAGCTCGGCTCGCCGCCGACGTTCTACCGCTTTGCCGGCACGCTGCAGCCGTGGGCGATGGGTCTGGCGCTGCTGCTCGGCGCCGTCGCGCTGTACGGCGGCCTGGTGCTGGCGCCGGCCGACTACCAGCAGGGCGACGCCTACCGCATCATCTTCATCCACGTGCCCAGTGCGTGGATGAGCATGTTCATCTACGCGGTGATGGGCGTGGCCTCGTTCGTCGCGCTGGTGTGGCGGATCAAGCTGGCCGAAGTGGTGGCGATGGAATCGGCGCCGATCGGTGCGGCGTTCACCTTCATCACCCTGGTCACCGGCTCGCTGTGGGGCAAGCCGATGTGGGGCACCTGGTGGACCTGGGACGCGCGGCTCACCTCCGAGCTGGTGCTGCTGTTCCTGTTCCTGGGCGTGATCGGGCTGTACCACGCGTTCGAGGATCGCCGCCAGGGCGCGCGCGCGGCGGCGTTCCTGGCCATCATCGGCATCATCAACGTGCCGATCGTGCACTTCTCAGTCAACTGGTGGAACACCCTGCACCAGGGCAGCACGGTCAACGTGTTCGGCCCGTCGAAGATCTCCGCCGCCATGCTGTGGCCGCTGCTGACCATGACCCTGGCGACCAAGTTCTATTACCTCGCCAGCCTGTTCCGCCGTGCACGCACCGACCTGCTGGCGCTGGAAGGCGGCAAGGACTGGGTGCGCAAGATCGCCGAAGACGAGGCCGACCGATGAGCGCCCTGCAGCACTTCTTCGCGATGGGCGGTTATGCCGCCTATGTATGGCCGGCCTACGCGCTGTTCTTCGCCGTGCTGATCGCCGACACCCTGGCGCCGCGCCTGCGCCGCCGCCGCGTGCTGGCGGAACTTCGCGCCCGCCTGGCGCGTCAGAGCGCACGACAGGAACGCAACCCCCCTTCCACTCCAGCGTCCCCCTGACCGGGGCGGTCGATCGCCATGCCCATGAACCCCACCCGCAAACGCCGGCTCACAATCGTGCTGGCCATCCTCGCCGCGGCTGCCGTCGCCGCCGTGCTGGTCGTACTGGCGTTGCAGAACAACATGAACTACCTGCTGACCCCGAGCCAGGTGCAGTCGGGCGAGGCCGCCGGCTACAAGACGTTCCGACTCGGCGGCATGGTCAAGGCCGGTTCGATCCAGCGCTCCGGCGATTCGCTCAAGGTCACCTTCACCGTAGTCGACGCCGGCGGCGCGATGCCGGTGGAGTACACCGGCATCCTGCCCGACCTGTTCCGCGACAACCAGTCGGTGATCGCCACCGGCCACATGGACGGCGCCCGCTTCGTCGCCACCGAGGTGCTGGCCAAGCACGACGAGACCTACATGCCGAAGGAGCTGAAGGACGCCATGGCCAAGGCGCACGAAGGGAAGCAGGTCGAGGAAGCCGCCGCGGCGCAGGACAAGATGCCATGACCCCCGAACTCGGCCAGCTCGCATTGATCCTCGCCATGCTGCTGGCGCTGGCACAAAGCATCCTGCCGCTGGTCGGCGCCTGGCGCGGCAACCGCGCGCTGATGGCGGTGGCACGACCGGCGGCGGCCGGCCAGGCGGTATTCGTGGCGATGGCGTTCGGCATCCTGGCCTGGGCCTTCCTGCGCTTCGACTTCTCGGTGCAGTACGTGGCCGACAACTCGAACCTGGCGCTGCCGTGGTACTACCGCATCGCCGCGGTGTGGGGCGCGCACGAGGGGTCGCTGCTGTTGTGGATCTTCATCCTCAACGTGTGGACCATGGCCCTGGTCGCGTTAAGCCAGAAGCTGCCCGAGGTGTTCGCTTCGCGCGTGATCGCCGTGATGGGGCTGATCGCGGTGGGCTTCCTCGCCTTCATCATCTTCACCTCCAACCCGTTCGGGCGGCTGCTGCCGATGCCGGGCGACGGCGCGGACCTGAACCCGGTGCTGCAGGATCCGGGCATGACCATGCACCCGCCGATGCTGTACATGGGCTACGTGGGCTTCTCGGTCGCGTTCGCGTTCTCGATCGCCGCGCTGCTCGGCGGCGAGCTGGAGCAGGCGTGGGTGCGCTGGGCGCGGCCGTGGACCAACGTGGCCTGGGCCCTCCTCACCTGCGGCATCGTCGCCGGCAGCTGGTGGGCGTATGCGGAACTGGGCTGGGGCGGCTGGTGGTTCTGGGACCCGGTGGAGAATGCCAGCTTCATGCCATGGCTGGTCGGCGCGGCGCTGATCCACGCGCAGGCGGTGACCGAGAAGCGCGGCTCGCTGCGCGCATGGACCATCCTGCTGTCGATCTTCGCGTTCTCGCTCTCGCTGCTCGGCACTTTCCTGGTGCGCTCGGGCGTGCTCACCTCGGTGCATGCGTTCGCTTCGGACCCGCGCCGCGGCGTGTTCATCCTGGCCTTCCTCACCATCGTGGTCGGTGGCTCGCTGCTGCTGTACGCGCTGCGCGCGCCGAAAGTGCTGGGCGGCAAGTCGTTCCAGGTGGTGTCGCGCGAAACCGCGCTGCTGATCGGCAACCTGATGTTCGCGGTGGCCGCGGCGATGGTGCTGCTGGGCACGCTGTTCCCGCTGATCGGCGACGCGCTGAACCTGGGCCGGATCTCGGTCGGTCCGCCCTACTTCGGCTTCCTGTTCCCGTTGCTGATGGCGCCGGTGGTGCTATTGCTGCCGTTCGGCCCGTTCCTGCGCTGGGGCAAGGGCGAGACGCCGGTGCTCAAGAGCCTGCTGCTGCGCGTGGTCGTCGCCGCGCTGGCCTGCGCCATCGTCGCGGCCTTCCTGGTCGACGGAAACCTGAAGGCGATCGTCGGCGTGGCGGCCGGCGTGTGGATCGTGGCGGGCGTGCTGCTCTATGTGTACAAGCGCTGGCGTGAGGCCCCGCGCGGCCGGCGCTACCCCGGCGAGATGGCCGGCATGCTGCTGGCCCACCTGGGCGTGGGCGTATTCGTGGTCGGCGTGCTGCTGACCGAGTCGCTCAGCGTGAGCCGCGACGTGCGCATGGC
Source organism: Rhodanobacter sp. KK11 (assembly GCF_033345435.1). Lineage (NCBI taxonomy): Bacteria > Pseudomonadati > Pseudomonadota > Gammaproteobacteria > Lysobacterales > Rhodanobacteraceae > Rhodanobacter > Rhodanobacter sp. KK11. The sequence goes on along the minus strand of NZ_JAWPMI010000004.1, from coordinate 573,281 downwards.
GCCAGGCGAAACCCAGCGCATCGGCAGTTACGATTTCCGCTTCGACGGCGTGCACCGTGTCAGCGGGCCGAACTGGAAGGCCGACCAGGGCGTGGTCACGGTCACCCGCAACGGCGGCGAAGTCACCGTGATGCACCCGCAGAAGCGCACCTACCTGCGCGGCCAGGTGCAGACCGAATCCGCCGTGGACCCCGGCGTGACCCGCGACCTGTACGTGGCGCTGGGCGAACCGATGGACACGAACGACATCGAAGGCGCCTGGGCGCTGCGGCTGTACTACAAGCCGTTCGTCCGCTGGATCTGGGCCGGTGGCCTGCTGATGATGCTGGGCGGCCTGGTCTGCGCCGCCGACAAGCGTTTCCGCATCAAGCGCAGCGTCAGGGCCGAGGCCGGCCCCCCCGATGCCGACGGCCTGCTGGCACAGGAAACCCGCGCATGAGCCGCCTGCTCCCGTTCATCGGCTTCATGCTGCTGGTGGGCCTGTTCGGCTTCGGCATCTGGTGGAACACCCAGCACGACCCGAACGCGATCCCGACGCCGCTGCTGGACAAGCCGGCGCCCGCGTTCAACCTGCCCAAGCTGTACGAACCGACCCAGACGGTCAGCAAGGCCGACCTGCTGGGCAAGGCCTACCTGCTCAACGTGTTCGCCAGCTGGTGCATCGAGTGCGGCGCGGAGCATCCGGTGCTGACCGCCGAGGGCCCGACCCTGGGCGTGCAGCTGGTCGGCTACAACTACAAGGATGCGCCGGACGACGCCAAGAATTGGCTGGCCAGGCACGGCAACCCGTACGACCTGCTGATCGCCGACGAACCTGGCCGCACCGCGATCGACTTCGGCGTGTACGGCGCGCCGGAAAGCTTCCTGATCGACGCGAAGGGCGTGATCCGCTACAAGCACATCGGCCCGCTGACTCCCGAGGTGGTGGCGAAGGAGCTGAAACCGGCGATCGCGGCGATGCTGAAGGAGGCGCCGTGATGCGTGGGCTGCTCCGCATGCTTCTCGCCGCTTCGCTGCTGTTGGGCGGTCTCGCCCATGCCCAGGCGATCGAGCCGCTGCCGTTCAAGGACCACGCCCAGGAACTGCGCTTCCAGCATCTCACCCATCAGCTGCGCTGCCCGATGTGCCAGAACGAGACGCTGGCCGACTCCAACGCGCCGATCGCGCGCGACCTGCGCAACCAGATCTTCCAGATGATGCAGCAGGGCAAGAGCGACGCGGAGATCAAGCAGTACCTGGTCGCGCGCTATTCCGACTTCGTGCTGTACGACCCGCCGTTGACCTCGCGCACCTGGCTGCTCTGGTTCGGCCCGCTGCTGATCCTGCTCGGCGGCGCCGGCGTGGTGCTGGTGGCGGTCCGCCGACGTGGCCGCGCCGGCGGCACCACCATCACTGAAGCACCGACCGACAACGGGGACGACTGGTGAAGACCGCTTTTTTCATTGCCGCTGCCGTGATGGTCGCGGTGGCGCTGGCCATGCTGTTGCTGCCGCTGCTGCGCCAGGGCCGCCGCTCCGGCCGTCCGCGCAGCGTGTTCGTCGTGGCCCTGCTGATCGCGCTGGTGCTGCCGCTGGGCAGCGGCGCGCTGTACCTGCTGGTGGGCACGCCGGCCGCGTTGAACGGCGTGACCGCCGAGGCCGCCGCGCCGATCAGCATGCAGCAGGCGCTCACCGAACTGCGCACGCACCTGCAGCAGCAGCCGGATGACCTGCAGGGCTGGATGCTGCTGGCCCAGACCAGCAGCATGCTGCGCCAGCCGGCCGAGGCGCGCGACGCGTTCGATCAGGTGCTGCGACTGGCCCCGAACAACGCCGAGGCGATGGTCGGCTGGGCCGAGAACGACTCGATGACGCGCAGCGACCACCGCATCGAAGGTCGCGCGCTGGAACTGCTCAAGCGCGCCGTGCAGCTGCATCCGGACAGCCAGCGCGGCCTGTGGCTGCTCGGCATCAGCGACTTCCAGCGCGGCGCCTACCGCGAGGCCGCCGCCACCTGGCGCCTGCTGCAGCCGCAGCTGGAGCCTGGCTCGAACGTGGCCAAGGCCGTGGCCGAGCAGATCGCCGTAGCCGATGCCCGCGCCGGCGGCGCACCGGCCGGCGCATCGAGCAGCGCCGCCGCGGCGCCCCCGCAGGGCGCCACGCTGCAGGTGCAGGTGGCGCTGGCACCCGCGCTGCAGGACAAGCTTGCCCCCGGCGACGCCTTGTTCGTCTACGCCCGCGCCGAGAACGGCCCGCCGATGCCGCTGGCGGTCGCCAGACTCGATCCCGCCCAGCTGCCCGCCACCGTCACGCTGAGCGATGCGATGGCGATGACGCCGGCGTTCAAGCTGTCCTCGGTCGAGCGCGTCTTCGTCGGCGCGCGGATCAGCCACAGCGGCCAGCCGGTGGCCCAGCCCGGCGACCTGGAAGGCGACGCCGGCGTGGTGCCGGTCGACAGCAAGACCCCGATCAAGATCCGCATCGACAAGGTGCACTGAACATGGGCGACGCGCGCCGTTACCTGCCGCTGCCCTCGCCGTTCCCGATGAAGCGCGGCGGCAAGCTGCACGGCGCACGCGTCGCCTACGAAACCTGGGGCACGCTGAACGCCGCGCGCGACAACGCCGTGCTGGTGCTCACCGGGCTCTCGCCCAGCGCGCACATGACCTCCTGCGAGGAGGACCCCTCGCCCGGCTGGTGGCAGGAGATGGCCGGCCCCGGCAAGGCGATCGACACCACGCGCTGGTACGTGATCTGCGTGAACTCGCTGGGCAGCGACAAGGGCTCCACCTGCCCCGCCTCGATCGACCCGGCCAGCGGCGAGCCGTACCGCCTGGGCTTTCCCGAACTGGCGCTGGAGGACGTGGCCAACGCCGCGCACGCGGTGGTCGCCCACCTCGGCATCGCGCGGCTGGCCTGCCTGATCGGCTGCTCGATGGGCGGCATGAGCGCGCTGGCCTACATGCTGTTGCACCCCGATAGCGTGCGCGCGCACATCAGCGTGGACACCGCGCCGCAGGCGCAGCCGTTCGCCATCGCGATCCGCTCGCTGCAGCGCGAGGCGATCCGGCTCGATCCGCACTGGAACGAAGGCCGCTACGACGACGCCAGCTACCCCGAGATCGGCATGAGCATCGCGCGCAAGCTCGGCGTGATCACCTACCGTTCGGCGATGGAGTGGAACGGCCGCTTCGCGCGCATCCGGCTCGACCCGGAGCAGCGCGAGGACGAGCCGTTCGGCCGCGAGTTCCAGGTCGAGTCCTACCTGGAAGGCCATGCCCGCCGCTTCGTGCGCCACTTCGATCCCAACAGCTACCTGTACCTGTCGCGCGCCAGCGACTGGTTCGACATCGCCGAGTACGGCCACGGCAGCGTGCTGGAGGGGCTCAAGCGCATCCGCGTCGAGCGGGCCATGGTGATCGGCGTGAGCACCGACATCCTGTTCCCGCTGCAGCAGCAGGAGCAGATCGCCGAGGGACTGCAGGCAGCCGGCGCGCAGGTGGAGTTCGTGGCGCTGGATTCGCCGCAGGGCCACGACGCCTTCCTGGTCGACATCGACAACTACAGCCGCGCGATCGGCGGCTTCCTGAACCGGCTGACCGCGCCTCCGTCGCCGACTTGCTAAGATAAGCCGTGCCACGCACCGAACCGAGATCATCATGCTTACCCTCGACTTTCCCGGCAGCCGCATCCTGATCGACGCGATCGACGCGGCCGTCGCCAAGCCGACCACCCACGAGCTCACCGACAGCCTGCGCCACAGCCTGTGCAAGCTGATCCGCGACAACGCCGTCACCCTGCCCGAGTGCGTGTTCGAGGCCAACCCCGACCACTACGCCCGCCGCGAGCTGTACCGCAGCGAGCAGCACGGCTACTGCGTGGTGGCGATGACCTGGGGGCCGGGCCAGGGCACGCCGATCCACGACCACGACGGCATGTGGTGCGTCGAAGGCGTGTGGAACGGCGCGCTGGAAATCGTGCAGTACGAATTGCTGGAGCACGACGCGCAGCGCTACTGCTTCCAGCCGGTCGGCTCGATCCAGGCCGGCGCCGGCTCGGCCGGCAGCCTGATCCCGCCGCACGAGTACCACAGCATCCGCAACCCCAGCGACAGCAGCGTCACCGTCAGCCTGCACATCTACTCCGGCCCGATGACCCGCTGCTCGGTGTTCCGCCCGCTGCCCGAGGACCGCTGGTACGACCGCGACGTGCGCCAGCTGGGTCTCGACCGCGTGCACTGAACCCGGCATAATTCCCCGCTCGCACATGCCGGTGTGGCGGAATGGTAGACGCGGCGGACTCAAAAATAGGTACTTCTACCTATGGTTAGCTTGTGTTCATCGTCCGCCAAGCTGTACCAGGCAAGGGATTGAACGAAGTATCGGCTCTTGATCGAAAAGTACACTTTTCGCATCAGGAACCAAACAGGAGCCAGGGCGATGCAGACTGGTTCCAAGCGAGTAGTAGAAGGTAGTGCTGTAAGATTGCGTCACGCCCGAGTGGTGGAATTGGTAGACGCAGAGGACTCAGACCAAATTTGAGCCCTCTTGGAGAAATCCTTGAGGTGAAGCCCGTCAAACTCGGTGAAGGCCCTGGACGCAAGTCCGAGCTAATGCCGAGCCAAGCCCAAGCCGAAAGGTATGGGAAGGTGTAGAGAGCAGACGGCGGGCACCTACGGTCGAAAGGCTATGGTGAAGGCGTGCTCCAGACCACGAACGCCCTGCCCCGTGCAGGACGGCGGCGAAAGCCGAAGTGGGAAGAAAATCCTCCGCCGCAAGGCTTGTCGGTTCGAGTCCGACCTCGGGCACCAATTCAAAGCCGCCCCTGTTCACACAGAGGCGGCTTTTTCGTTGCGGCGTGTGCTACTACTACTCGAACGTCGGAAGCCTCGGTCTCCCGCCATAAAGGCTTCAAGCATATGCGGGATCAACGTCGCTGCATCGACCGCCTCACCGTAGATTTGCGCATGCAGCGCGGCATAGCGGTCGAGGTCGGCTTTGAGGCCTGTGGGACACGAGAACGTCAATTTGACCGTCTGCGTACCGGGCAACGGCCCGAGCCGCAACTTCTTCGCGGACGGACTCATGGCATCGGTCCTCGCTGGAAAAACATCGGCTGATACGGCCGTAGCATTAGATCCTTGTTCACCATTACGTCCAGCGGGAAACCCGGCCGCACGGTCAGCGTCGGCTGAATGCTGAGGTTGCGCCGAGTGATCTCCTGGCCGACCTGGTTGGCCGTGTCCTGCGCACTGTTGCGCAAGGCGACGACTGTGTTGCCGTTGACGCTGCCCTCGTTCGAGACGGCCAACTCGGAGCTGACGCCGAGCATCGTGGACAGCGCCGCGCCGGCCAAGATGCGGCTCCAATGCCAGTCCACGCCATCCTCCAGGCCGGCGTAGCCGGCCGGGTCGATGCCGGGCAGTTTGTCCAGCGTGATCGACGAGGTATCCGGCAACACCAGGCGCAGCCAGACCAGCAGCACACGCCGCTGCCCAAACGCCACCTGGCTGTCGTAGCGACCGATCAGGCGCGAGCCCTGCGGGATCAGCAGGTAGCGGCCGGTCGCCGTGTCGTACACCGGCTGCGTCACCTCGGCGATGATCTGCCCTGGCAGGTCGGAATTGATGCCCGTCACCAACGCCGCCGGGATTACCGTGCCGGCCATCACCGTGTACGGCGAAGACGGTATCTGCAAGGTGCCGGTGTTGCTGGTGACGGCGTCGCCGCCTTTGGTCAAGAACGCTTCCTTTTGGTCCTGTCGGCTCTGGATCGCCGTCGGATCGTTGGGCTGCGCCGCCGTGGACGCTGGCCCGGCACCCATCGGATTGAACGGTCCGGCCGACGCATTCGGCATGGCCGGCACTTGGGGAATCGTCGTCGCCGCGCCCGTCTTGCCTGTGATGTTGCTGGTACGGAAGAAGACCGACGAACGGGCGACTTCCTCGGCCTCTCGCTGTCGGTCGATGCTCTCGGCCGATGGCCCCGTATTACCGCTGCCCGCCGGCAGCGGAGCGACGGAGGCCGCGCCCCAATCGCCCGGCAACGGCGGCCCGAGCTGCGGCACGCTGGCCGCCGACACCGGGGCGGGCTTCGTTGGCAACTTCGAGTAGTCCGCCGGCAACTGATCCAGGTCGTCCGCCTTCGCCACACGATTGACGTTGTACAGCTCGGTCTGATCGACGGAACCCCGCCGCCCCTTCGATTGCAGCGCCCACATCGACGCTCCGGCGACGGCGACCGTCAGCACCGTGGCGGCGATCGCCAGCATGCGGCGGTTCAACCGCGTCACCGAACGCGGCGGCGCTCGCAGCGCGACGCCCTCGGGTGCCACCTTCGGCACTGGCTGCGGCTCGTGGTCAATGTTGCCCATGACCGGCTCCCACGGCGATCCCGTCGGTGCGTTCGATGCGTACCACGGCCGCCTTGTCGCCGCCCAGCCGCAGCTCGGCCGCGCCGAACAGGCGGTCGACGATGTCGTAAGGCGCGTGGAAACGGTAGTTCACCAGCTCGCCCTTGCCGTCCGGCCCGACGACGAACAACGGTGGCAGTTCACCTTGCGCAATACCGGCCGGGAACTGGATATACACGTGCTGCCCATCGTCGAAGGCACGCACAGGTTTCCACGGTGGACTGTCCCCCGTGATCGCGTAACGGAAGTGCAACTGATCCAGCGACAGACCCGAGGCGGCCGGTGCCTGCGCGTCGGCCGCCTGCGCCTGGGCCTGCAACGCCAACATCTGGTCCTTCGGGTACTCCCACGACACCGAGGCCATCCACGCTTTCGGCGTGGAGGTGAGTTCCAGTAAATAAGTGCGTCGACTTGTCGTGATGACGAGGTTGGTCGTGATCCCCGCACGCACCGGCTTGACCATCACGGCCACCCGTCGGCTCGCGCCGCTGCCGCTGGCCGTATCGCCCACGATCCATTGCACCGTATCGCCGGCGGCGACCGTAACCAGCTCCTCACCCGACTGCAATGAAATGACCGTCACCCGGCCTGGACTCGTGTAGACCTGATAGAGCGCCCCGTCGGAGAACGGCCAGACCTGGATCGCGTTGATGTATCCCTCGCGCGTGGGCGCCACGCTCGCCTCGACGTTGGCCTGTTCGACGCGGGCCTTTGCGTCGGTCAACTTGGGTGTCGGCTTGGCGTCGGCTGCCGTCGGCAGCGGCTTCATCTGGTCCGGCAAGGGCAGCAGCTTGGGCACTTTCACCACCTCGACCGGTTTGGCCGGTTCGGGCAACGGTTCGGCCTTCACGGGTTCGTCCAGCGAGATGGTCGGCGGCGGCTTGCCTTGCGTCGCGCAGCCGGCCAGCGTCGCCAGCAGACCCAGGATGGCAATGGCGTTGATCGAGGTTTTCATGGCTTCTTCGCTCCTTCCGGTGCGTCCAGATCGCGGCTCCAGGACAGGCCGTTGACGTAGATACCGAGGGGGTTGCGGCGCACCTGCTGCTCAGTGCGCGGCGTCTGCATGACGAGGGTGAGCATCGCGGTCCAGTGCTCAATGCCCGTGGGTGTGCCCTCGTTGTAGTGCTGCTCAGTCCAGCGCACCTGGAACGAGGTATCGCTGACCCGCACCACGCTGGTCACGTCCACGGAGACGGAATCCTGGCCGACATGGGCGAACGGATCGTGGGCGCGCGCGTAGTCGTTCAAAGTCGCCGCACCGCGGTCGGTGGTGTAGCCGTACGCTTCGAGCCAGTTCTGCCGCACCACCACCGGGTCGATCGACAGCGCGCGCACGTCGGTAATGAAGCGTGCCAGGTGGTAGGCGATCTGCGCATCGGTCGGCTGGTACGGTGTCAGCGCCGCACCGACCGCACGCACCTGTCCTGCGTGATCGACTTCCACCACGTAGGGCGTGACGCGTGACTTGCCGGACTGCCACACGAGTCCAGCGGCCATCAGCACGGCGAGCCCCAAGCATCCACAGGCCATCAGCCGCCAGTTCTTCGCCTGCACGCGGGCGCTGCCGAGCCGTTCATCCCAGACTTGCGCGGCGGCCTGGTAAGGCGTGGCAGGCGCGGGAGACTCGCTGTAGCGCACACCAGATCGTTTGAAACGCATCGTCCGCCTCCTTTACTCGTTCGAGGAATCACGCAGGTCGGGGGCTGCGCCACCGCCGCCGTGATCGGCCGAGCGCATGACGTGCGCCGCGGTCGAAGCGCCGTGTGCCACGCGCTGGCGGCGTTGCAGCCGCTGCGCCCAGTCAGGCGCTTTGTCGTCAGATGTAGGGGATACGGCAGCGCTCGCTGCCGGTGTGCTGGGTGCTTTGCCGGCAGGTGAGCTTGAAGCAGGCGTGGCACTGGCCGCCGAGGCAACACGATTCCGCACGGCACGAGCGCCAGCCGCCATGCGCTGCCCAGCGGCTTGTGCGCCGCTGCGCGCGACGTTGGCCATGCCGGCGCCGAAGGCTCGCGCCCCGGTTGCGCCCGACGCTGCCGTACCGGCGCGATACGCCGTGGCGGCGCCGCTGCCCGCGCGCGCTGTGCCCACGGCCCCGCGCGCGGCCAGGCGTGTGCCGGCGGCGACGGCGGCACCGCCCGTCGCAATGGCTGCACCGCCGGCGACGGCCAGGCCCGCGGCACCGAGTGCCGTGCCGGCCGCCGCCCCGGCACCGAGCTGCGGTGCACCGGACACCAGCCCCGTAGCAATACCTGGCCCGAAGATACCCAAGCCCAGCATCGTGAGCGAAGCCAGCATGATGGCGAGTACGTGGTTCAGCGACGGATCGGCGCCGGTCGGTGTCTGGAACTGCCCGAAGATCGTCGAGCCGATGCCGACGATCACGGCCAGCACCAGCACCTTGACACCCGAGGACACCACGTTGCCGAGCACTTTCTCAGCGAGGAACGCGGTCTTGTTCCAGAGCGCGAACGGCACCAGCACGAAGCCGGCAAGCGTGGTCAGCTTGAACTCGATCAGCGTCACGAAAAGCTGTACCGCCAGGATGAAGAAGCTGATGACCACGACGATCCACGCGAGCAGCAGCACCACGATCATGTCGAGGTTGCTGAAGACGGCCGTGAACCCGTGGGACATCGTGCCGAGCTGTAGCAGGATCGGCTGGCCCGCCGTGACGCCGATCTGGGCGAGGCGTCCGGGTTGCAGGAAGTCGCCGATGCTGACGGTCGAGCCGGCGGCGAGCAGCCCGAGACCCGCAAACGAACGGAACACGATGCCGGCCAGCGTGTTGAAGTTGCCGATGATGTAGGCGAAGGCGCCGACATAGAGCGTCTTGCGGATGAGCTTGGGCAACACCTCCTCACCGCCCATCGCCCAGAACAGCCCCGCCAGCGTCATGTCGATGACGATCAGCGTGGCGGAGAGATACGCCACTTCGCCGTGCAGCAGCCCGAACCCGGAGTCGATGTACTGCGAGAAGACGGCCAAAAACTGGTCGATGACGGAGAGGTCGTTCATGGCCGTGTTCCGCGGTCGGACTGGTCGAAGCTCGCCGGAATCGGCGGCAGCGAGGCCAGCGTCTGGTATTCATCGGGGCCGCCGAGGCCGAGGAAGAAACGCCGCGCATACGCCGCATCCACGAAGCCGCATGTGGCGCTGTCAACACGCGTGTGCGTGACGGAGCAGCGATGACGCAACGCATAGAGCCGCTGCGGATCGTGGGCCAGCGCGTCCACTGTCAACGCGGGTGTGTGCCGACCGCAGGCGGTCAGCACCGCGACGACGGACAGGACGAGTGCGCGGGTCATGGCCTTAGTTCCCGTAGAAGTTCACGGGCTGCGGGGTGTATTGCGGGCCGTTGCCGATGAAACGCGAACGCACCTGTTCGGCCTGCGCCTCGTCGGCCGCCCCGCGGGCCTGGTCCAGCGCGGCCGCGCGATCTTGCGACACGGTGAACTGTTGCGCCTGGATCGCCTGGCGTGCGATCAGCGCCAGCAACTGGTTGGTCGCCTGACTGGCCTGCAAGGCGCCGACCGCCCCCTGACTCTGCGTAACCAGCCCGCTCAAGACGCTCTGGTCCGACAGTAGGTTCTGCGCGGCCTGCGACTGCATCTGCGTTGCGGTCTGCAACGCTTGTACCGAGGTCCGCCAGCGCGATTGTGCGTCCTGCACCATCTGGGCATGGCTGGTGCTGGCACTGTAGGACGACGGATACAGCCGGTCGAAGGTCACCTGTGACTGCGCGACCTTGAACGTCAATCCCTGCGCCTGCGCGATCAACTGGTTGGTGCTCGCCAGCGTGGCGAGCAACTGCGACAGCGAGTTGTAATTGAGGCTCGTCAGGTTTCGGCCTTGGTTGGTCAGCATCGTCGCTTCGTTCTGCAACTGCTGGATCTGGTTGTCGATCTGTTGCAGCTCGCGCGCGGCGGTGAGCAGGTTCTGTGAGTAGTTCGCGACGTCGAACACCGCCCACTGCGCGAAGCTCGCGGACGAACACGTGAACAACGCGGCCGCAGCGGCGGCCAGCCAGGTCTTCTTCATGGCCGAATCTCCGATGATGTGGGAAACGAAGGAATGAGGTCGGCGGCCCAATCGAGGCCGGCGTGGCGCAACCAGGCACCGGTGAATCCCGGCGCACCGGCGTCGAGTAGCACGCGGTCGATGTCGTGCTGGTCCTGGGGCGTCGAGGTGCCGGCGAAGGAAAGTGCGATCGGCCCGAGGTCGAGATCGAACAGGCGATTGCCCAGCCGCGACTGGTAGTAGTAGTCGCGCTTGGGCTCGGCGGTGGCGACGATCTCGATCTGCCGGGCGTTCAGCCCGAAGCCTTCGTAGATCGTACGGATCTGCGGCTCGGTGGCCTGCGGGTTTGGCAGGAAGATGCGACTCGCGCAGCTCTCGATGATCGCGGGCGCGATGCTCGAATCCTTGATGTCGGCCAGCGACTGCGTGGCGAAGACAGCGCTGACGTTCTTCTTGCGTAACGTCTTGAGCCATTGGCGGATGCGCGCGGCGAACACCGGGTCATCCAGGAACAACCACGACTCATCGAGGATCAGCAACGTCGGCGCGCCGTCGAACCGCTCCTCGAAGCGCGCAAAAAGGTAATGCAGCACGGCCAGCACCGCAGCCTTGCTGTGCATCAGTTCCTCCATCTCGAAGCCTTGCACGTCGGCGCGGCCCAAGCGGTCGTGATCGGCATCAAGCAACTTGCCGTGGGCACCGCCGAGCACGTAGGGTGCAAGTGCCTGGCGCAGCGCGTTCGATTGCAACAGCACCGACAAGCCGGTCATCGTGCGTTGTTCCATCGGCGCGCCAGCGAGACTCCCCAGCGCCGACCAGATGGTCGCCTTCTCGTCGGGACCAATGGCCACGCCTTCGTGCGTCAGGCGGCCTTCGATCCACTCGCTGGCCCAGGCGCGATAGCCCTCCTGGTCGATCCGCGCGAGCGGCTGGAACGCGATCGCGCCATCCGTGCCGAGATCGTAGTGCTCGCCGCCGAGACCCAGGATGGTGGCGCGCATCGAGCGGCCCATGTCGAACGCGAAGATGCGCGCGCCGCGATAGCGCCGGAACTGCATCGCCAGCACGGCCAGCAACACCGACTTCCCCATGCCGGTCGGGCCGACGACCAGCGTATGGCCCACATCACCGATGTGCGTGACCAACCGGAACGGCGTGGCACCATCGGTGCGCGTGACGATCAACGGCGGCCCATCGAGATGGGCGTTCTTCTCTTGTCCCGCCCACACGGCCGATACCGGCATCAAGTGCGCGAGGTTCAACGTCGAGATGATCGGCTGACGCACGTTGGCATAGGCATGGCCCGGAATCGAGGAGAGCCACGCTTCCACTGCATTGAGCGTTTCGGGAATGGTCACGAAGCCGCGGCCCTGGATGGCACGCTCGACCCTGCGCAGCTTTTCGTCGGCGGCTGCCGCGTCGGCATCCATCACGGTGACGGTCGTGGTCACGTAACCGAAGGCCACCTGGTCGCCACCAAGCTCCTGCAGGGCGGCATCGGCATCGCTCGCCTTGTTGCTGGCGTCGGTATCGACCAGCGGCGATTCCTGCTGGAAGATCGTTTCACGCAAGAGCGCGACGACGTTCTTGCGCTTGGCGAACCACTGCCGGCGCAACCGGCCCAACTCTTTCTCGGCCTCGGCCTTGTCCAGGCACAGGAAGCGTGTGGACCAGCGGTACGCAAAGCCCAGGCGGTTGAGGTCATCGAGCATCCCCGGCCAGGTCGTCGTCGGGAAGCCGCGCACTGTCAGCACACGCACCTGCTCGTCACCCAGCATCGGCGCCAAGCCACCCACGAGTGAGGTGTCGGTCAGCAGCGCGTCCAGGTGAAACGGCACCTCGGGCACGCCGATGGCATAGCGGCGCGTCGAAATGCAGCCGTGCAGGTAGGTCAACGTCTCACTGTCGTCCAGCCAAGCCATCTCCGGCATCACGCCATCGAGCAGGTCGAACACGCGGTCGGTTTCGGCGACGAAGGCGCTCAGCCGGTCGCGCCAGTCCACGCCTCGGGTCGGCGTGTTCTCGTAGAGCAGCTTGCCGGCCCGCGCCCGCGATTCCTCCTGCGGCAGGTACAGCAGTGTCAGGTGATAGGCGCTCTCGAAGTGGCTGTCGGTTTCCTCGAACGCGGCGCGGCGCTCCTCGTCCACCAGCCAGGACAACGGTTCTGGAAAATCCGAGTGCGGGTAGTCCGCGGCCGGCCAGCGTTCGGCCTCGGTGAACAGCGCCCAGCCCGAGCCCAGTCGGCGCAGTGCATTGTTCAAGCGCGCGGTCGTGGCGATTAGTTCGCTCGGCGTCGCACTATCGAGGTCCGGCCCGCGAAAACGTGCGGTGCGCTGGAACGCGCCGTCCTTGTCGAGCACCACGCCCGGCGCGACAAGCCCTGCCCACGGCAACCAGTCCGCGAGCAGCGCGGGACGTTGACGGTATTCGGCAAGGTGCAACATGACATCAGCCTCACACGTCCAGCAGCGGTCGATGCTTAAGGTGCCGCGCGAAGACGGACATGAACTGCGGATCGACTCTCGCACCCCACACGGCGAGCGAATGACCGATCAGCCACAACGCGATACCGGGAATCCACAGTTGCAATCCCAGCCCCACGGCGGCGGCCAGCGTGCCATTGGCGATGGCCACGGTGCGCGGCGCGCCGCCCATCAGGATCGGCTCGGTGAGCGAACGATGCAGCGGCACCTCGAAGCCGGTGGCAGTGGACTCGTTCATGCCACCACCGCACCGCCGGAGAAGCTGAAGAACGACAGAAAGAAGCTAGACGCGGCGAACGCGATCGAGAGTCCGAATACAATCTGGATCAGGCGTCGAAAGCCGCCGCTGCTGTCGCCAAAGGCGAGCGTGAGGCCCGTCACGATGATGATGATGACCGCGATGATCTTGGCGACCGGCCCCTGGATCGAGTCGAGGATGGATTGCAGCGGCGCTTCCCATGGCATATTCGAGCCAGCCGCATGCGCAACCGTTGCCGCCAGACACGTCAGCAGGAGCAGCAGCCACGGCAAGGTTTTACGGAAAAACGGATCGTCGTAAAGGCGGGTTTGCGTCATGACGGGACTCCTGCTGTGGCGGCGAAGGAAGACGAGGAAGCAGGCGAAGCGCCTAGCACGGCATCGAGCCGATACCCGCGCTCATCGAAACCGACGACACGGGCGATGTCCTGGATGTGACGCGCACGGCTGCGCCCGGCGATGAAGACGACGACGTTGACCGCGTCGGCGATCAGCGCGCGCGGTGGGGTCACGGCAACTTCGAGAATCAGTTGCTCCAGGCGCAACAACGCGCCGTGAGCGGACCCGGCATGGACCGTGGCGATGCCGCCCGGGTGGCCGGTGCCCCAGACCTTGACCAGATCGAGGGCTTCGCCACCGCGCACCTCGCCGACAATCACGCGGTCGGGACGCAGCCGCATCGTGGCGCGTACGAGTTCGGTCATGGACACGACGCCCGGCAATGTGCGCAGCGGCACGTGATCGCGCGCCGCGCATTGCAGCTCAACGGTGTCTTCGAGCACCAGCACACGGTCGCCAGTGGCGGCGATCTCGGCGAGCAAGGCGTTGGCGAGCGTGGTCTTGCCAGTGCTGGTGCCACCAGCGATCAGGATGTTCTGGCGCTTGCGAACGGCACGTACAAGGAAACCCGCTTGCGCGCCCGTCATCATCCCGTCGCTCACATAGCGTTCGAGCGGAATCACCCCGACCGCACGCTTGCGCAGGGCGAAGGCCGGCCCTGGTGCGGCCGGCGGCAGGATGCCCTCGAAGCGTTCACCGGTCTCGGGTAATTCCGCTGACAGCAGCGGCTTATCGGCATGGACCTCGGCGCGCACGTGGGCAGCGACCAACCGGATGATGCGTTCACCATCGGCAGCGGAAAGCCGTACGTCCGTCGGTGCGCGCCCGCTGGATAGCCGGTCAATCCACAGCGACCCGTCCGGATTGAGCAGGATCTCCACCACGTCCGGATCATCCAGCGCGTCGGCGATCAGCGGCCCCATCGCCGTGCGCAACATGCGCACACGCCGGTCTAACGACCGGGCGGCTGGCGTCAGCAGATCATTCGCTTGCGCGTTCATGGTGTCTCTTCCGGCACCAGCGTGTCCGCATCGGCAGCGGCGTGCCGCACCGTGTCGGGCTGGATTTCCTCCACCAGCTCACGTACGAGGCTGTGTCCGCGCAGCAGGTGGCGACCCAGCTGCTCGATGAACTGCGCGAAACGCACCTTGCCTTGGGCGCGGGCCGCGTCCTGATGGGTCTCCGGTACCGGGGTACTCACCGTCAGGTAGTAACGGATGAACAGCGCCAGCGTTTCGATCTGGATAGACTGGTCTCGCTCCAGGCGCTCGAACTGGCGCGTGAGCCGATCCAGCCGTTTGGCGATCGCGGCCTCACGCTGGTCGCCGGCATCGGGCGAAAGCCAGGACGCCAGTGCCGCTGCAACGATGGACGACTTCGAGACACCTTTCTTGGTAGCCAGCTCATCGAGCCGCCGGGCGTGCTCAGGCGGGACGAACAGATTCAGACGGTACTGGCTCATAGCAGTATCCCGTCCGTCTGATCGAGCGTGGCCAACCGCGCCGTGCGTTGCAGGCGTGGGTCGAGCTGGGCGGGCATCGGCAACGGCAAGTCGTCGTCATCGAGTAGCGCTAGGTCGCTGGCCGCCTTATCGGGCGCCGGGACATAGGCCTCCTCGTCGGCCAGCTCGGGTTGGCGCCGCAGGCCACCGTCGTCGGTCGCGCCTTCAGGCAGCGTGATCGTTGCGACAGGCACACTCGGCATCACGGGAATGGGCAGTGCGCTCCAATCGTCAACGCGCCGCGCCGGTGTATCGACGTATGGGCCGCTTGCTAGCGCCGGCGGCGTGAGCACGCGGCGCTTGAAATTGGCATCGGCGTAGTAGCGCAGCTTCTTCGCACGGATCGGTGCATGGCCCGAGACCATCACCACGGCATCGTCGGGCGGGAGTTGCATCACCTCGCCGGGCGTCAGCAGCGGACGCGCCGTCTCCTGGCGCGACACCATTAGATGGCCCAGCCACGGCGCCAGGCGATGGCCAGCATAGTTGCGCTGCGCGCGCAGTTCGGTCGCAGTGCCCAGCGTCTCGGAAATGCGCTTGGCGGTGCGTTCGTCGTTGGTGGCGAACGTCACGCGCACATGGCAGTTGTCCAGGATCGAGTGATTGGCGCCATACGCCTTGTCGATCTGGTTGAGGCTCTGCGCGATCAGGAAACTGCGGATACCATAACCCGCCATGAAAGCCAGCGCGGACTCGAAGAAGTCGAGCCGGCCGAGTGCCGGGAACTCGTCGAGCATCAGCAGCAGACGATATTTGCGCGCGATACCGTCGGAGCCATCGAGCGATTCGGTCAGGCGCCGACCAATCTGGTTGAGGATCAGCCGGATCAGCGGCTTGGTGCGACTAATGTCAGATGGCGGCACGACCAGGTACAGCGATACCGGGTGCTCGGCCGAGATCAGATCGGCGATGCGCCAGTCGCAACGCGCGGTGACTTCCGCCACCGTGGGATCGCGGTAGAGACCCAGGAACGACATCGCGGTAGACAGCACGCCCGAACGCTCGTTGTCGCTCTTGTTGAGCACTTCACGCGCGGCGGAGGCGACGACCGGGTGCGGTGCCTCGCCACAGTGCTTCGTCGTCATCATCCGGTGCAGCGTCAGCTCGAACGGACACGCCGGATCGGAGAGGAAGTTGGCGACGCCGCGCAGCGTCTTGTCGGTGCCCGCATACAGCACGTGCAGAATCGCGCCGACCAACAGTGCATGACTGGTCTTCTCCCAATGGTTGCGCCGCTCCAGCGCGCCTTCGGGATCGACCAGGATGTCGGCGATGTTCTGCACGTCGCGCACTTCATGCACGCCGCGCCGCACTTCCAGCAGCGGGTTATAGGCAGCGGAGCGCGCATCAGTGGGGTTGAACAACAGGCAGTGCGAGAAACGCGTGCGCCAGCCGGCGGTGAGTTGCCAGTTCTCGCCCTTAATGTCGTGAACCACGACCGAGGCCGGCCAAGTGAGCAGCGTCGGCACCACCAGGCCCACGCCCTTGCCCGAGCGCGTCGGGGCGAAGGTCAGGACGTGTTCAGGGCCGTCATGCCGCAGGTAACGCGCGTGATGCAGACCGAGAAAGACGCCAGCGGTGCCGGTCAATCCAGCTTTGCGGATTTCCTTCGCCTCAGCCCAGCGCGCCGTACCGTAGGTGGCGACGCGCCGCGACTGTCGCGCACGCCACACCGACATGCCGATCGCGATAAACGCGGCAGTGAAACCGCTCGTCGCGGCGATGGTACCGCCCTTGAGAAACAGGCGCGGCGCATAAGCGTCGTACCAGTACCACCATTCGAACAGCCGCCACGGGTGATAGAAAGGCATGCCAAACAGGTCGAACCAAGGCGCGCCAAGGCGTAGCTGATAGCCCAGGTGTGCAGCGGTCCATTGGGTCGCAGCCCACGTTCCCGCGACCACAATACTGACAACCACCAGTATCTGGCCGAACAGCACACTGGTCCCGTTCATGCCGGCCTCCGACCTGCTCCATCGTCATTGCGACAGGACGTGCCGCGACCCGGAGCTTCGGCGCCTTGGTCAGTGTCGGTCAAAGACCGTTATCGCGATAGCGAAGATCGAAAACGCAAAATTTCCAGCATGGAAAACGTACAGCGCGTCACGGGGTTTGTGTGCGCACGACGGCGTAGCCAGCAACATGTCTCAACATCACGTGCTGCTTGCCAACGATTCAGAACTTCGGCGCTTCCTTGGGCGGGGTGTACTTCGGACCTTTGCCCATGAACAAGCGATGCCGCGCTTCAGAGGCGGCATTGCATTCGGCCACGCCCATCTTCGCGTAGTCGTTTGCGCACTGTTGTTCGACTTCGTGCAGTCGGCCGGGATGCGCCACCAACGAGTCCACCGTGTCGATGGGCGCGGCCCCGCTGCACCCCGCAAGCATGGCAGTCATCAACACCACGCCGATCTTGTTCATAGGACTTTCTCCTGCGACATGAGGCCAGGCCATTGAGGCGCTTTACGGTTTGTCGCCTGGCAAAGGAGCTTGATCGGATCTAACCCGATCGATGAAATGGCGCAATGCCTCGGATGCTTCACCGTCTGGGTGCAAAAGATACGTCGTCAACATGACGGCGCGGCCGGCCAACGGTCGCGTGACGATCTCGGGATGGCGAAAGTCGTCGATGTGAGTCGCGCTGGTGAGACCGATACCGTAGCCTGCAGCAATCAGTGCAATCAGCATGTCGTGCGTGCGCACATGATCGGCCACGATCGGCTCGGCATCCACGGTGCGCAGCACGCGCGCGATCTGCCGCGCACAGCCTTCACAGGCTTCAGGGTGACAGAGTACCAGCGGATAGCGCAGTAGCTCCCCTAGCGGAATCCGCTTGTGCGCCAGCAAGGGATGACGCGCCGGCACTGCAGCTACCAGTGGATCAAGCCACACCGGCTCGCTGACGATCCCGTCACCTACCTCGTCCGACTGAGCAAAACCCGCATCGTAAAGATCGCTGTGCAGTCCCTTAACCTGCTGCGCGAACGGCGTCTGGAACAAACGGGTCTCCACTTCCGGCTCCTCCGCACGACATTGGGCCAGGAGCGCGGCCAGACGAGATGGGACGATGCCATCGGACACTGCAATGCGCAGCGTGCCGTGGTAGCCGCTCGCGGCCGCCTTCACATTGATCCGGGCCTGGTCGAGTGCGGCGAAGACGCGGCGTACGTCTTCGAGAAACACCTGACCAGCCCAAGTCAGGCGCGTGCTGCGCGTGGTGCGCTCGAACAATTGCACGCCAAGATCGGATTCGAGTTCCTTGATCGCACGCGATAGCGGCGATTGTTCGATATGAAGTCGCTCTGCCGCGCGAGCAAAGTGGAGTTCTTCAGCGACAGCTAGAAAGCGACGCATATGACGAAGTTCCACGGAACAATCCCCAAATTGATAGTGCCAAATAGCTGTTTCGGTCCAATAACGCATCAGCAGCGGGGATGGCCATTAGGCGGCAAGCGACGATCGCTGCTCAAGGCCAGTGCCGCAGGCAGCAACATCATCGCTCCGCTGGTCGCGGCCATGCGATGCCGCCTGCTATTGTGTCCTTATCACACAGAAGTGAGGTTTCATGGCCAACATGTGGCCGAAAAGAGCCTTGGGGGTGATTAGTCGAATTCAATCGTCTCCCCTCCGTACTTCAAGGTGGGCAACCGCTTGTCGTCGATCCCCTGCATCCGCGTTGCGCGCGCGATATTCGCGAACCCGTCGTCGGGTCAAATTTGTTGCGACTTCTCGCACCCCAGCCCGCACGGCGTGGTTTCGACCTGCAGCGTCACGTGATGGATATCGAAGCGCGCTTCCAGCATCTGCGCCAGCCGGAGCCGCAGCTGCTCCGCGTCTGATGCATCACCATCCATGATCACATGTGCCGCCATCGCCGAACGCGTGCTGTTCAGTGCCCATACGTGAACATCGTGCAGCGCTGCCACGCCTGGAGTGGCCAGCATTTCGGCGCGAACTCGTTCGGTATCAACACCATCGGGTGCTCCCTCCATCAAAACATTCCCCGCCTGGCGAAGCAGTATCCATGTCCGCGGTAATACCCACAGACCAATCAGCACGGCGATGATCGGATCGGCGATGTAGAAGCCGGTGAACTTGATGATCAAGGCGGCGGCGATCACACCGACCGAGCCGAGCATGTCGGCCCAAGCTTCCAGATAGGCGCCTTTCACATTAAGGCTTTCGCCGCTACCGGCCCTGAGCAATCGCATCGAAATGAGGTTGACCGCCAACCCTAACAACGCAATAACCAGCATGCCGACGGAGGCCACGGATGGCGGTTCACTGAAGCGCCGCGCCGCCTCCCACAGGATGTAGCCGGCGACGAGAAACAACAGCCCACCGTTGACGAGTGCGCCGATGGCTTCCATGCGCGCGTACCCATAGGTGCGCTTTGCGTCAGGAGGACGTCGGGCCAAGCGCACGGCAGTCAGCGAGATCGTCAACGCGATCACATCGGTAGCCATGTGTGCCGCATCCGACAGCAGGGCCAAGCTGTTGGTGAGCAGACCGCCGATGACCTCGGCGAGAAGAAACGTGCCGGTCAGACCCAGCGCCCACCAAAGCGGCTTCTCGTGCTTGACCTCCGTGCCCACATGATCGTGCCCGGTACCCATCATCTTTCTCCGTTCGTGTAACTGCGCCACGCCATACGGAACACCCGCCAGGCCGAGCGCAGAAACAGCAGCAACAGCGCCGACGCAACCACCAAGTCGGGCCATCCCGCGCTGAACAGGCCAACGCCAGCAGCCGCCGCCAACACAGCGATACCTTCGAACACGTCATTGCGCGAGCATTCCCAGGCCGAAGCCATATTGACGTCGCCTTTGCGATAAGGCAGCAGCAAGCGCAGACACACGGCATTGGCGGCCAGGTTCAGCAAGGCCGCGATACCGATCGCCTCGAAGATCGGCACGCCCGGATGCAGGAGACGCCAGCCAATCTGGATCGCGACCGCGAGCGCAGCGCCGAGAATCAGTGCGCCCTTGAACAGCGCCACCCGAGCCTTCGCGCGACCGCTGGCACCAACTACCGCAAGGCTCAAGAGGTAGGTGAGCGCATCGCCCAGATTGTCCAGCCCACCGGACAACAGCGACGACGAACCACTGTAGATCGCCGCGGCCAGCATCATCACAAAGGTAGCGAGGTTGATCGCCAGAACGATTACCAACACTCGACGTTGCCGTGCCTGCAAGGCCGCAATATCGATGGTGGTAGCACAACACGTATCAGTCATGAACCGGTAACCCGATGGCTTGCATGCCTGCTTCAGGCATGGGAATCCCTCATTGCGGTGGCAACTCTACGCGGCCGCCGCCGCGTTATGAAATGACACCGATGCGGAGGCGGGAGTGCTCCCGCCGCCACGATCAGTCGTTGTCCACGCGCCCGTCGATCGGCCATGCTCGGTCCACCGTGCTCTGGTAGACCCAGCCAGCCACGCTCTGGCCCGTACGCCCGTGCAGCCGGATCAACTGCACCGCTCGTTCGGCTTGATCGTCTTCGCAAAACACCAGCAGCTTCACCTGCTTGGTGACCCGTTCGCCCATTTCGATCGAGTAGCTTTGCTCTTGCTCATTGAGTGCGGTGAGCAAGCCCTTTACGTCGCTCACCGACAGGTAACGGAACCCCGCATCCGCCAAGGCATGGATGACGTCAACGACGCGGCCGCGATGGATAAACGCTTTGACTTCTTTCATGGAGTGTTCTCCTTGGCGGTGCGCCGGGCGGCGCGTTCTTCGATCCAGTCGTACAACACCGGCAACAGCACCAGCGTCAGCAAGGTCGAGGTGATCAAACCGCCGACCACCACGGTGGCCAATGGCCGCTGGGTTTCGGCGCCCACGCCGCTGGACAGCAGCATCGGCACCAATCCGAGGATGGCCACGCTTGCCGTCATCAATACCGGACGCAGCCGTAAGGCAGTGCCGCGCACCACCGCGTCGCGCACGGACAAGCCCTTCTCGCGTTGCTCGTTCAGGAAACTCACCAGCACGATGCCGTTCAACATCGCCACACCGAACACCGCGATGAAGCCGATCGCCGAGGGCACCGACAGGTACTGCCCGGTGATAGCCAGCCCCACGAGGCCGCCGATGGTGGCGAACGGCACGTTGGCGAGAATCAGCGCGGCGTATTTCACCGAGTTGAACGCGGTGTACAACAACACAAAGATGAAGAAGATCGTGGCCGGCACGATCAGCGACAACCGCTTCAACGCCCGCTGCTGATTCTCGAACGCGCCACCCCATTCGCTGTAGTAGCCGGTAGGCAACTTCACCTTGGCGTTGATCGCAGCATTGGCCTCCTTGACGAAGCCGTCGATATCGCGACCGCGCACGTCCATCTGGATCACCGCGTAGCGCTGCAACTGCTCGCGACGGATGAACGAGTAGCCTTCGGCCTCGCTGACCTCGGCCACCTGCGACAACTGCACCAGAGCGCCGCCAGCCGTGCGGATCGGAATGCGTTGGATCGCGGGTAGCGAGTCCCTGTCGGCGTTGTCCAGGCGCACGGTGATGTCGAAGCGCTTCACGCCATCAAGCAGCGTGGTCACCGGCTCGCCGCCGATGCCATTATTCACTACGGTGAGCACGTCGTCGGCGTTGAGCCCGTAGCGCGCCAGTGCATCGCGGTCCACGCGGATGCGAATCTGCGGCTTGCCGATATTGGCCTCCAGTGCAAGGTCGGCCACGCCGGGCACACCAGCCAGTACGTCCTTGATCTTGCCGCTCAACCGATCCAGCTCACCCAGGTCATCGCCGTAGATCTTCAAGGCCAAGGTTGCGCGTACGCCGGAGATCAGCTCCTCGATGCGCATCTGGATCGGCTGGGTATAGCTCACCACCGCAGTGGGCACCGCTGCCGACAGTTCTTTCTGCATCGCTTCCTCGATGCTCTCTAGCGTTTCGCCCTTGCGCCACTGATCCTTGGGCTTGAGCGGCGTATACACCTCCATGTAGTTCACGTCGGCCGTCTCGCCCTTCTCGGCGCGCCCGATCATCGCCAGCGTGGTTTCGACCTCGGGAAATTTCTGCTTGATGAGCGCCGAGATCTGCCTGGAGATGTCGATCGACTCATCCAGCGATGCCGACGGAATCGAGGTGATACGCCACATGATCGCCCCTTCCTTGAGGTTGGGCATGAACTCCTTGCCAAGGAATGGGAACAACGCGAGGCTGCCGACGAGCGCCACCATGGCGATCACCACCACCTGCCGGCGCCGTGCCAGCGACCACGCCAGAATCGTCGCGTAGTGCCGCTTGATGAAGGCTACCAGCCGGGTGTCTTTCTCCTCCTTCGGCTTCAGCACCAGTGCCGCCAACACCGGAATCAGCGTCAACGCAAGGATCAGCGAGCCGGCCATCGCGAAGCTGATGTTGAACGCCATCGGCTTGAACATCTTGCCTTCCAGCCCCTGCAGGCTGAACAGCGGCAGGAACACCACGATAATGATGCCGATGGCGAAGGCGATGGGATTGGCCACCTCGCGCGCCGCCGCCAGCACCGCCGCGGTGCGATCCACTGGATCGCCATGCGCCTTGCGTTCGGCCATGATGCGGTAAGCGTTCTCCACCATCACCACCGCGCCGTCCACCATCATGCCGATACCGATCGCCAGGCCGGCTAGTGACATCAGATTGGCCGACAACCCCGCCTGGCCCATGCAGATGAAGGCGATCAGCATGGCCAGCGGTAAGGCCACAACCACCACCAGTGCGCTACGCAGTTCGCCCAGAAACAGGAACAGGATCAGGGCGACCAGGATCGAGCCTTCGATCAGGGCGCGCACGGCCGTTTCCACCGCGGCATTGACCAGTTCGGTGCGCTCGTACACCGGCTTCACCACCACGCCGGGCGGCAGCGACTGCTTGACCGTGTCGAGCTTGGCCTTGACTGCATCAACCACGCTTTTGGCGTTCTCGCCGATGCGGGCCAGCGCCATGCCCAACACTACTTCCTTGCCGTCGCGGGTGACGGCGCCGGTGCGCGGCGCGCCGGCTTCAGTGATGGTCGCCACGTCACGCACGTAGACCGGCGTTCCGTCTTCGCTCTTGAGCACGATGTTGCCCAAGTCCTTGGCGTCCTTCACCAGCCCCAGCCCACGCACGAGGTATTGCTCGCGACCCACGTCAACGAAGTTGCCGCCCACCTGCGCATTATTCGCCTGCAGGGCCTCGATCACATCCTTGAAGCCGAGCTGGTGCGCGATCAGCTTCATCGGGTCGATGCGCACCTGGTATTGCTTCTCTTGCCCGCCCCACGACGTCACGTCGTCCACACCCGGTGCAGTGCGCAGGATCAAGCGGATGGTCCAGTCCTGCAGTGTGCGCAGATCCATGTCGCTGGGTGCGTTCTTGAGCTTTTCATCGGCGCGCTCGACGGTGTACCAGAACACCTGACCGAGACCGGAGGTGTTCGGCCCCATCTCCGGCTTGCCGTAGCCCGCCGGCAGGCGATCGCCGACTTGCTGCAGTCGCTCGTTGACCAGCTGGCGAGCGAAGTAGATGTCCATGCTGTCGTCGAAATACACCGACACGTAGGACAGCCCGAACAGGCTCACCGAGCGGATTTCCTGCACTTTGGGCAGGCCAGCCAGCGCCGATTCCACCGGCGTGGTCAACAGTTGTTCGACGTCCTCGGCGGCCAGGCCCGAGGCTTCGGTATAGACATTCACCTGCACCGGCGTGACGTCGGGGAACGCGTCGATGGGCAGCTGGCGCACCGCTTGGAAACCCAGGAAGCCGATCACCACGAAGGCGATCAGCACCAGCACCTTGTAACGCAGAGAGAATTCGACCAATCGTTCCAGCATCATTCTTCTCCCAGCTGCGAGCGCAACAAGCGCGCCTTCAGGGCGAATGCGCCCTTGCGCACATACGGCATGCCGGGCTTGAGGCCCTCAGTCACCACCGTCCAGCCGTCGCGGGTGTCACCGGTGACGACCGGCGCCGGCTCGAACTGGCCCTTGCCCTTGGCCACGAACACGGTGGATTGGTTCTGTAGCAGCACGATGGCCTCGGCCGGCACGGCGAGCGCCTGCCGTGTGCCACCGACGGCGATGCGGGCCTCGACCAGTTCGCCCGGATGCAGCAGATCCTTGCGGTTATCCACTTCGATGCGCACCGGCACCGTGCGGGTGCGTTCGTTGGTCTGGTGCGAGCGCTGAATCACGGTGCCGGGCAGCGAGGTGTCGTGCGCCAGCACACGCACCGCGTCGTTCGGCTTGACCTTCTCGGCGTCCGCCGGGGCCATCTGCGCCTCGACCCACACCGAGTCTTCTTTGACCAGGGTGAACAGCGTGCGTCCCGGTTCGACTCGTTCGCCGACCAAGAAATCATCGGTCGTGACGCGACCATTGGCGGGCGCCAACAGGTCATAGCTGCCATCGGCCTGGGCCGAACCGGCCTTCAACAAGCCACGGACCTGGCCCTCGGACAGGCCGTAGGCGCGCAGCTTGGCGCGCGCCTGGTCGCGCTGCACCTTCGCTTCGTTGTAGCGTCGCGCGGACACCGCCTGGGGACCCAGCGCGGCAATGCGCTGCCAGTCCTGTTCGGCGACGATCAGTGTCCCTTGCGTGGCGGCTACTTCCACGCTGGAGAGCACGACTAGGGGCTCGCCAGCCTTAACGACGTCGCCGAGCTTGGCCTTGCGGGTGAGCACTTGGGATTCCACCCGCGGGGAGACCAGCACGGTGGAATAGGCATCGGCCTTCACTTCGCCGGGCGCCTTCAATTCATCGGTCAAGGTGCGGACCGCAGCCTTGTCGACCACGATGCCAGCTTCCTTGATGGCACTGGCA
This sequence comes from Rhodanobacter sp. KK11, assembly GCF_033345435.1. Taxonomy (NCBI): domain Bacteria; kingdom Pseudomonadati; phylum Pseudomonadota; class Gammaproteobacteria; order Lysobacterales; family Rhodanobacteraceae; genus Rhodanobacter; species Rhodanobacter sp. KK11. Next base: position 548,492 of record NZ_JAWPMI010000004.1, on the reverse strand, counting down.
TCGAGTGCGAGCGGGTTGGCGGGCGTGGCGTCCTGCGCCCAAGCGGTACCGCTGAGGGCAGCCAGCAGAGCGAGGCGGAGCACGCTGCGGTAGAGGAAAGTCTTGTTCATGGGGAAGCATCCTGGATGCGGCCATCGACCCAGTCGGTCAGACGGCCGGCGGCAGTGAGGTAGTCGAACCAGGCCTGCCAGGCCTGGCTTTCCAGCGCCAGTCCGGACAGCGCGGTGTCCAGGCTTTGCTTGAGCTGGACGAGGTAATCGGAGGTACTGATTTCACCGGCCCGCCAGAGCTTTTCCAGCAGCGCGGTGCGATCCTCGAACGCGGCGGCGCGACCGCCACGAAACGCTTCGGCCGCGCCGCGCAGAGCCGTGTAACGGGCCTGGGTTTCTTGCAGTCCGGCGCGCAACACAAACTGGCGCGAACGCACATCGGCCGCGGCCGCATCGGCTTCCGCCAGGGCGGCATCCACTTCGGCACGTCCGGTATTGAGCACCGGCAAGGGAATGGACACGCTCACCCCGATCACCTGGTCGGTGCGGGGTCCACTGCGCACCTGACCGCCGGTCAGGCTGAGCGTGGGATCGGGAATGCGCGCACGGCGGGCGACCTGTACACCCGCCTCGGCACTCGCTTGCCGGCCGCGGGCCTGGCGCAATTCGGGCAGCTCATCGACGGGTATCGGCGTCATGCTGTCCGCCGCCGGCGACAGGCTATCGGGCAACGGTGGCAAGGTGGTTAGCTGATCGCCGCTGACGGCCTGCAACGCGGCACGGGCCGCCGCTTCGTTGGCCGCGAGCGTGGCTTGTTGTACCTGAGCCTCGCCGAGCGCCAAGCCGGCCAGATCGCGCTCCGGACTGCTGATGTCACCCACCTTGAGCCGCTGTGCGGCCAGGTCGTCGAAGCGTTTCATTAACGCGAGGCGACGCTCACCCAAGGCGCTTTGTTGGGTCGCGAGGGCGGCCGTCGACCACGCCTTCAACCAACGGGCGGCCACGTCGCGACGTCGCACATCGTAGGTCGCCTCGGCAGCACGCAGTTGCGCGTCGCCTTGACTCGCCCGGGCGCGACGCTTGCCGGACAGATCCAGCGGCAGACTGATTCCGGCCGTGCGGCGATTGACGTCGGCGTTCTCTGCGTCGAGCGTGATCGATGGGTTGTACAGCGGCTGGGCGGCAGCACGCGCACGTGCGCGAGCCGCATCGCGATCCGCCCGTGAGGCTTGCACCTCGGGGCTGACTTGCCAGACGCGCTGTATCGCTGCCTGCAGCGGGGAGGACGCCAGGGATCGTGATGAGGCACTTATCGGTGGGGAAGGATCGGATGCGGGCGCGGCATGGAGCATCGCCGCGTACAGCAGGCACACGGCGCTGATCGGCACCGAACGTAAAACAGACATGAAGCCATCTCCTGAAAACAGTCACGGAGCGACGCACCGCACAGGCGGTTTCATCGCGCAACGAAGCGGTTTTTCAGGCGATAGGAGGGCGCAGCAGCGAACCGGTCGCTGCTGGTGTGAAGCCGGAGTGGATGGAGAGCGGAGCAAAGCGCGCGTCCATCTTGGCGAGGGGGAGCGGCGTACTCGCCGGCAGCGTCACCGAATGCGCGCAGGCACAATGGCAACTGCGCCCTTCACCCAGAAGACAGGGGTTCGCATCGTCAGTCGATACAGTACTGACGGCGGTATCCGCCAACAGAGTGGTCGGGGCAGCAGCGGTCGCCGAAGCGAATCGTGCCCCCGGTCCATCGGCCACGCAGATCGAACCGCTGACCAGCTTGATCAGCAGTACAGCCACGGCCAGAACCCACAGACCGCGGTGGCGACGCAGGCGAGTCAGTAATGAGGGCGCAGAACGGGGCATCCGTCGATCCTATACGACAGCCGTGTTGTTAGACAATTTCACTTGGGCGCCGGTCGTGATGAATTCAGACAGCCCCTACCGGCACTGTTTGATTCCTATGAAGGATGGTCTACCCCCAACACGACTTCTGTTGCTGGATCGGCGGACACGGCACGCTGCCGTACGAGCAGAACACGCAGCAGTCCCCCGCCTTGGGCCGGAGCAACTCGCCGCACCCCTCACAGTCGTAGAAGAACTGGCAGGCCTCGGTCGGCATGGTCTCGGTGGCTTGGTGGCCGCAATGCGGACAGGTCAGCGTGCTCTGCAGGATGAGTTCGGTCGTCATGCGTTTCGCCGGAAAAATGAGAGTGGAGTGTTGACGGGGCCTTCGCTAGCCCTTACCAATCGTGTCGATTCAGCGGGCATCCACCGTATCGCTGGCCGTGCGGCAGGACGCGCTGGGTGCTGGCGCCAGCAGATCACGGACCGACACCGCCACCATCAGCAGCAGGCCCGGATAGAGCAGCCATCCGGTGCGATGGCCACTGGCCCGCATCACGAATACCGCCACCAGCACCAGCAGCGGGCCGAGCATACCGAGCGCGGCACGCGGCCACTGCCGGTGACTGAGCCAGCCCAACGCGTTAGCAAGCAGCGCGATGGCAGCGAACGCTGGCAGCAAAATGCGGACAAACAGGCCTTCATATGGGCTTAGCGCACTCAGTCCGATCACCGCACCGAGACTGGCCAAGGCGGGAAAGCAATTCACGCAGGCCGCTGCCGAGACGACACTGCCGATCAGTCCGGCCTTGTCGGCCAGCCGAGTAAGCAGAGACATGGGGTTCTCCTTTCGCGTGGAATACCGATGGTCTAAGGTATTCCCGTAGTCAAGTACGGAGTCAAGCCCATGTCTTCCTCGCGGGATACGTTTTCCATCGGCGCCTTCGCCAAGGCAGCCGGGGTCAATGTCGAAACGATCCGCTTTTACCAGCGCAAGCGCCTGTTGGCGGAGCCCGTCCGTCCGCCGGGCGGCATGCGCCGCTACGGAAACGCGGAGGTCGCGCGGGTAAAGTTCGTGAAATCCGCGCAGCGGTTGGGGTTCAGCCTCGATGAGGTGGCGCAGCTGCTGCGACTGGAGGACGGCACCCATTGCACGGAAGCGGCCGGTCTGGCCGCGCTGCGGCTGGCCGATGTGCGCGGCCGACTGACCGACCTCACACGTATGGAGACGGCCCTCGCTGCGCTCGTCGAACAGTGCGGTGCGCGTCAACGCAGCGTGTTCTGCCCGCTGATCGCCTCGTTGCATGCCTGCTGAAATGACGGCAGGAGGGGGCGACGGGCATGACGTCAGTGAAGCGCATCGGCTGAATGTTGCAGCCATGCCTTGGCCACTTCGCCATGGGCCGTCGCGGAGCATGCCTTGGCGGCCTGTCGTCGCATCCGTTCAGTGCGCGCGCCGCGTGTGATCTGTCCGCTGCGCCGTGCCTTGGGTCAGCTCGGCACGCACGCAATGCGCGTCGACGATCGACGTTACCGTGGCATGCCCCGCCACCGCGAACTGCTGGCGGGGCTGCCCTTTGTTGGGAACCACGAAGGATGTCCGCATGACCTCCAGTCGCGCACCAACCGCCGGCAGCGGCGTGACTCGATAACAGACATCCAAACGCTGGCCATCCACATGGCCAATCCAGCCATCGGTGTAAGCATCGGTCGCGTACGCGACGCGGCCGATGGCGAGGTCCGCGAGCAGCAGCGGGAGGCTGAGACAAGCAGCAAACGATTTCATGGTCGTTCTCCAAAATGACGACCGCAACAACACCGCCACGCGCACGCATAACGTGCGTGGCGGTACTGCTTTCACGACCGCCGGCTGGCCCTCGACAATGGGGGCTAGCCGGCGACGTGGCCTGTCAACGTGCCGGACGGATCGCCGTCACCGTGCTGCCCGCACTGGCCTGGTGGAAGGTGAATTGCACCTCATCGCCCACCTTCACGTGCGTCAGTAGCTCCGGCGAAGCCACCTTGAACGGCATCGTCATGGCCGGCCATCCGATGGCGGCAATCGCCTCATGCTGCAGCGTGAGGGTGCCCTTGGTGGCGTCGACCGCCTTGACCACGCCCACGCCCTGCACGTCGGCGGGTGCGGCTTCGTGCATCCCAGCCATGCCCGGCATGTTGGGATCCATCTGCTGAGGGTGGGCAAACACCGGAGCGGTGATAAGCGCAGCGGTGATCGCGAGGGTGATGCATGGCTTTTTCATGAGTCAGTTTCCTTGTGGGTTGGGGTGAAGTGTGGCGTTTGCCTTGCTGACTTTGTGCAGGCGATGACGAACCAGCAGGCGGTACGCCGCGGGTATGACGAGCATGGAAAGCAAGGGTGCCGTGACCATGCCGCCGATCATCGGGGCGGCTATGCGCTGCATCACCTCCGAGCCGGCGCCATGGCCGAGCAGAATCGGAAACAGGCCGGCGAGGATCACCGCGACGGTCATCGCCTTCGGGCGCACGCGCTGCACGGCACCTTCGCGGATCGCTTCGTCCAGTGCTTCTGGGCCGGCGTGGGGATCGAGCGCAAGTTGGTGCTCCCAGGCATGGTGCAGGTAAAGCAGCATCACCACGCCGAATTCGGCGGCCACGCCCGCCAACGCAATGAAGCCGATGATTGTGGCCACCGACACGGCATGCCCAAGCAGCCAGATCAACCACAGGCCGCCGACCAGTGCCAGCGGCACGCTGGCCATGATCAGCAGCGCTTCGCTCACGCGGCGGAACACGGCATAGATCAACAGGAAAATGATCACCAGCGCGATCGGCACTACCACCTTGAGTCTTTCCATGGCACTGGCGAGGTATTCGAACTGACCGGACCACGCCACGGTCGTACCCGGCGGCAATTTGACTTGCTGCGCCACGGTGCGTTGCAGGCTGGCCACCACCGTGCCCAAATCGCTGCCGGCCGTGTCGACGTAGACATACGTGGCCAACTGGCCGGCCTCGCTTTTCAGCATGGACGGGCCCGCCACCACGGCGATGTCAGCCACCTGACCCAGCGTGAGCTGGGCGCCGTTGGCGGTGACGACCGGCAATTGGCGCAAGGCCTCGACCGAGTCACGCTCGGCACGTGGATAGCGCACGACGATGGGATAGCGCTCGCGCCCTTCGACGGTCTGACCGACCGGATCGCCACCAACCACGGTCGCGATCAGCTGCTGCACGTGCTCCTGGGTCAGCCCGTAGCGTGCCGCATCGTCGCGGCGGACATGCACGTCCACGTAGCGGCCACTGGTCGGGCGCTCGGCAATCGCCGAGCTGACACCGGGCACCGTCTTCGCCACCGTTTCGATCCGATCGGCCACGGTCTGCAGCGTGGCCAGGTCGGTCCCCAGCACCTTGATGCCGATCGGACTCTTGATACCAGTGGAAAGCATGTCGATCCGGTTGCGGATCGGCGGCACGAACAGGTTCGTCAGACCCGGCACATGCACGGCCTTGTCCAGCTCCGCCTTGATCTTGTCCATCGTCATGCCGGGCCGCCACTGGTCCTTCGGCTTGAAGGTGATCGTGGTCTCGAACATCTCCAGCGGCGCTGGATCGGTGGCGGTGTCGGCGCGCCCCGCTTTGCCGAACACGTGATCGACCTCGGGTACGGTCTTGATCATGCGATCGGTCAACTGCAGCAACTGCGAGGCCTTGCCGGCGGACAGTCCGGGCAGTGCGGTGGGCATGTACAACAACGTGCCTTCGTCCATCGCGGGCATGAACTCGCTGCCGAGCCTGGTCATCGGAATGATCGCGGTGAGCAGCAGCACACCGGCCAGCACCAAGGTCGCTTTCGGATAGCGCAACACGGCTTCGAGGAGGGGCCGATAGCCATGGATCAAACCCCGGTTGAGTGGATTGTCGCGCTCCGCACGGACGCGTCCGCGGATCAGATAACCCATCAGCACCGGTACCAGGGTCACCGCCAGCCCGGCCGCTGCCGCCATCGCGTAGGTCTTGGTGAAGGCCAGCGGCTTGAACAGCTTGCCTTCCTGCCCCTGCAGCGCAAACACCGGCACGAACGACAGCGCGATGATCAACAGGCTCACAAACAGCGCAGGCCCCACCTCGCCGGCAGCATCGGCGATCAGCGACCAGCGCTGTGCACCTTGCGGTTCACGTCCGTCGTTCGCGTTACGCCAATGTTCCAGATGCTTGTGGGTGTTCTCGATCATCACGATCGCCGCATCGACCATCGCACCGATCGCGATCGCGATGCCGCCGAGCGACATCAGGTTCGCCGTGACGCCTTGCAGATGCAGGGCAATGAAGGCAACCAGCACGCCAAGCGGCAGTGTGATCACGGCCACCAGCGCCGAGCGCAGGTGCCACAGAAACAATACGCAGACCAGCGTCACCACCAGGAATTCTTCGAACAACTTGCTCCACAGATTGCTCACCGCGGCGTCGATCAGTCGCGAGCGGTCGTAGGTGGGCACGATCTCGACGCCAGCCGGCAGGCTGCGCTGCAGTTCGGTCAGCCGCGCTTTCACGGCGGCAATGGTGGCCTTCGCGTTCTTGCCCGTGCGCATCACGATGATGCCGCCGACCACTTCGCCTTGGCCGTCCAGTTCGGCGAGCCCGCGGCGGAAGGTCGGACCTCGCCGCACGGTCGCCACGTCCCGCAGCAGCACCGGCACACCGCTGGCGTTGGTGGTGATCGGCACGTTTTCGAAGTCCGTGCGGCTCTTCAGGTAGCCTTCGCTACGCACCATCAGTTCCGCTTCGCCTTGTTCGATCACTGAACCGCCATTGGCACCGTTGGCGGCGCGCACCGCATCCACCAGTTGCGCCACGGTGATGCCGCGGGCGGCCAGCGCTTGCGGATCGGGCACGATTTGCCAGGCCCGTTCCATCCCGCCCAGGGTGGCGACCTCGGCGACGTTCGGCACCGTCTTGAGCTGATAGCGCAGGAACCAATCCTGCAGCGCACGCAGCTGGCCAAGATCGTGCTGACCGGTACGATCCACCAGCGCGTATTCGTAGATCCAGCCAAGTCCCGTCGCATCGGGACCGAGGGCAGGCGTGACACCTGCCGGCAGGCGATCACGGGCCTGGCTCAGGTACTCCAGGACACGCGAGCGCGCCCAATACAAATCGGTGCTGTCATCGAACAGCACATCGACATACGAGTCGCCGAAGAACGAAAAGGCGCGCACCGTCGTCGCGCCAGGCACCGACAGCATGGTGGTAGCCAGCGGATAGGTGACCTGGTCCTCGACCACCTGCGGCGATTGGCCCGGGTAGCTGGTGCGGATGATCACCTGGGTATCGGACAAATCGGGCAGCGCGTCGACCGGCGTGCGCGTCATCGAGAACATGCCCATCAGGGCCAAGGCCAGTGCAGCCAACAGCACGAACACCCGATGTGCTATCGCCGCGCGAATCAGAGCGGCGATCATGGTTTGCCTCCCATCGGCATGCCCGGCATCGGTGTACTGGCGGCCGGTACCGGTTCGGCGGTGGTGTCATTCAGGCGTTCCAACGCACCGGACAGGCTCGCTTCCGAATCGATCAGGAACTGGCCGGAGACCACGACCTTTTCACCGCCCGTGAGGCCGTCGAGAATTTCCGTATAGCCTCCGGCCGCACGCCCGATGCGCACCGGTACAGCACGGAAATGGCCATCCCCCTCAGCAACAACTACCCGCGCCTGGCTTCCGGTGGCGATCAGTGCGTCGTCCGGCACCACGGGCACGGCTTCGCCGGGTGCGGGACTGAGCTGCACGGTGGCGAACATGCCCGGGCTCAAAGCACCATCGGGATTATCGATCACGATGCGCGCGCGCTGTGTACGGGTGGCGCTGTCGATATCCGGCAGCAGCGTTTCCACGGTGCCGTGGAACCTTTGGCCGGGTAGTGCATCGACGCGCACCGCAACCGGCGTGCCCGCACGCACGACACCCGCCACTGCCTGCGGCAACGCGGCCTCGACCCACACGGTGGACAATCCATTGATCGTCATCAATGTCTGCCCGACATTGACCCGTTGCCCTTCACGCACGTCCAGCGTCGTGACGACGCCCGCCTGCGGTGCACGCAGGGTGATCGCGGCGCCTGAACCATGACGCACGCCCTGGATCTCTGCCGCAGTCAAACCCAATACCTTCAGGCGTTGCAGTGCGGCGGCGCGCAGGCCTTTCGCATCGGCCGACTGCGCTCGCTGGAGCGCGCCGTATTCCGCCAGGGCGCTGCTCCATTGCGGCGCCAGCAGTTCGGCCAAAGGCGCACCGGCAGCAACGGTTGTGTATGGCGCACGCACGTCCAGTTTCGTGATGACTGCATCGACCCGTGCGCTGACCGTCACTGCCTGCCGCAGATCCCAGCTGATGGTGCCCGGGACCCGGATCGCCGACGCCAATACGCGCCGCTCGACCGGTGCGGTACGCACGCCCAGGTTCTGCACCGTCGCTGGATCGATCCGGATGACATCCTTCGCGGCGCCTTCATCGGCATATTTGGGCACCATTTGCATGCCCATCGGTGAAAGCCCCGGCTTGGCGAAATGCTGTGCGGGCACCATGGGGTCGTACCAATAGAGGACTTTTTTGCCACCGGCATCGGAGGCAGGCAAGGCCAGTCCATCGGCCGGCGTCGCCTGCGGATGACGACGGCCGCCGACATACCCGGCCACTAGCAAAAATGCGGCTAGCACGAGGCCAGCAAGGATCATCAGTGCGCGCTTCATGGCGTCGTCTCCGAAGTCGGCAGCAGGTATGCCAGCGAGGCCCATAGCCGTGCCCGTGCAGCCAGCGCATCGGCATAGGTGAGGCGCAGTTCGATTTCGTCGCGCCGGGCATCGAGCCACGGTTGTAGCGAGCCGCCGCCGCGATAACCGGCGAGCGCGGCTTTCGCGCGGTCACGGTCGAGGGGTAGCAAGGTCTCCTTGTAGCGCTGGATCTGTCGATTCCAGCCCTGCCAACTCGCCAGCGCACGCGCTACCGCTTCGCGCTGCGCGCGACGTGCATCGGCGTGATCGGCTTGCACCGCATCCAACTGCGCACGCTTGGCGCTGATACCGCGATCCTGCCGGTTGCGGGTGAACAGCGGCAGGCTTACGCCCACCTGCACGGTCACCATGTCCGAGAGATACGGCGCGCGCCGGCCATAATCCACCGACACGTTCCAATCCGGGTGTTTGGCGGCACGTGCCTGATCCAGCGCGGCCTGCGCGACCTGTTCGCGCGCCTGCCATGCCTGCATCGGCGCCTGGCGGTCGATGTCCCGTTCAAGACGAGTCGCTGTGACCGGCAACTGACCGAAGTCCGGCGCTTCGGCAAGATCAGGAACGCCCTGACCCAGCCATCGCTGCAAGCCCGCCTGGGCAGCGGCGAGATCCGCGTTGTTTGCTTCCAGGCGATTATCGAGCGTAGCGGCTTCGGCACGGGTGGCCAGCGCGTCAGTGGCGCTGCCTTCGCCGCCACGCAGACGTGCTTGTGCGATCTGAACCGCCAAATCACTCTCGTCACGCAGTTCGGCCAGCAGGGTGCGTTGTTTTTGCGTTGCCCAGACATCGATCCAGGCATCGGCGATGCGCTCCTGCACGGTCTGTGCGGTGGCCACGCGATCGGCCTGCGCCGCATCGATCTGCGCATTGGCCAAGGTGCGCTCGGCACGGCGTGCGGCCCGTGACGGAATGGCTTGCATCACGCCGACGGTGCGCATCGTCATCCCGTCCGAGCGCAGGCTGAACGCCCCGGGGCTGGTGACGGGAAAACTGGAGAGCCCAAACGTCAGGGTGAGATCTGGCAACTGCCCGGCACGCGCGCCTTCCTCACGGGCCGCCGCCATATCGGCTGTACGCGCTTCAAGTTGTGGCGCTCGCGCCAAGCCTTGCCGAACGGCCGTTTCAAGCGTCAGTGATGGCTCGATGGCACCGGCCGTCGTTGCCAAAGCTCCCAACAGAAGCGCGGCCAAAACCGACGCCATCAGGCGCCGGACAAAGTGAAAGGACAACATGGATGAACACTCCGTCGATCTGCGATTCGCGCCGTGCCATGCAGCAGGGCGCCCGTCGGTAGGTACCGCGGCGCGTCAGATCAAATCAGGAGTGAGCAGAACAACAATATGGGCGGAGGTGGTGGCGCGCGCAAATGCCCGACACGTTGGAGCGCGCGATTCGATGGCGGAGTAACGGCCGTGACCGATATCAGCATCGGGGGCATCGCGGGCATTGGGTTCAGTGGCACCGACGCCGTGTGGGCCTCAACCTGCGTGGCGTGCTCGGGCATGCAATGCTTCTGGCACAGCGGACTGGCGGGGGTATCCCGATTCTGCGCACAGCCGTCGTCCATGCCCGGCATCGAATTCACCAACGCGGTCGCCGTCGCCGCTTCGAACACAGTCGGGCAAACATAAGCAGCCAGTGCCGTCTGCTGCCAAAGCATCAGCAGCGTCACCAGCCAGAACAGGCGGCGACGTGTGGTGCGACGCATGCGGAAAGGGCGAGCCATGGGCGACACTATATCTCCAAAATACCAAGCATTGCGTTGACTTGAATCAACTACGGGTTGTCGGCCGAGCCGCCCCCGCTGTTCTTACTAGCTCACTCGGAAGCCCGGATCGCGTCACGATAGACGTACTCCCGCCTTTGCCGGCGAAGGCATCGCGCTGGGCACGCCCCATTCGCCGACGTTGCTCATCTCAGCCATGCCGCTTACGGCCCAGCCGCAACGCATTGGCGACCACCGACACGGAGCTCAAGCTCATTGCCAAAGCGGCGATCATCGGGCTGAGCAACAGGCCCGTCAGGGGGTAAAGCACGCCTGCGGCGATGGGTACCCCCAATGCGTTGTAGAGAAAAGCAAAGCCCAGGTTCTGCTTCATGTTGGCGACGGTGCCGTTGGAAATCGACCGTGCCCGCACAATGCCCCGCAAGTCGCCCTTGACCAGCGTCACCTGCGCGCTCGACATCGCGACGTCGGTGCCCGTGCCCATCGCGATGCCGACGTCGGCACCAGCCAGCGCGGGCGCATCATTGATTCCGTCGCCAGCCATCGCTACCCGGTGCCCATTGGCTTGCAGTTGCCGCACGAGGTCGATCTTGTCCTTCGGGCGGACCTCGCCATGGACTTCGTCGATGCCCAGCGTGCGCGCGACCGCATGGGCCGTGGTGACGCCGTCGCCGGTGGCCATCACGATTTTCAGGCCAGCGGCGTGCAGTGATGCGATGGCGCCCGCGGTGGTGGCCTTGATCGGGTCGGCCACTGCGAGCAGGCCGGCCAGGGCGCCATCGACGGCCAGATACATCACGCTGGCGCCGGCTCGACGGAGCTCCTCCGCTGGAATCGAAAGAACGGATGGATCGACCCCGACCTCGTGCATCAACGCGGTGTTGCCGATCGCCAAGGCGGAGCCTCCCACCTTGCCGCGTACCCCGATGCCCGTGGCGGACTCGAAGCTCTCCGGCGTTTCCAGCGCCAGGCCACGATGACGGGCTTCCGCGACGATCGCGTCGGCCAACGGGTGCTCGCTGCCCTGGTCGAGACTGGCCGCCAAACGCAGCACCTCACGCTCGGTGAATCCTTCAGCCGCCAATGCGGTGTGGAATGCCGGACGGCCTTCGGTCAGCGTCCCGGTCTTGTCCACGATCAGGATGTCGATCTTGCGGAGGTTCTCGATCGCCTCGGCATCGCGGAACAGCACGCCTTCCCCGGCCGCCCGACCGGTCGCCACCATGATCGACATTGGCGTGGCCAGCCCCAACGCGCAGGGGCAAGCGATGATCAGTACCGAGATCGCATTGAGAACCGCGAACGTCCATGACGGCTCCGGGCCAAACAATCCCCACACGAAGAAGGTCACGACGGCGATCGCGAGGACCGCGAGCACGAACCAGAAAGCCACCTTGTCGGCCATGCGCTGCATTGGTGCGCGTGAGCGTTGCGCCTGCGCGACCAGTTGCACGATCTGCGACAGCACCGTCGCCGAACCGACTTTCTCCGCCCGCATCACGAGGCTGCCGGTACCATTGAGGGTTGCGCCAATCACGCTGGAGCCGATGGTCTTTTCGACCGGGACAGGCTCCCCGGTCAGCATCGACTCATCGACATGAGAACGTCCCTCGACCACCTCGCCATCCACTGGCACCTTTTCACCGGGGCGCACGCGCAGGCGGTCGCCGACGTGGACATGGCTGAGCTCGACGTCCTCCTCGCCGCCATCGTCGCGCAGGCGACGTGCGGTCTTTGGCGCCAGCCCCAGCAGGGCTTTCAGGGCGGTCGATGTCTTCGAGCGGGCGCGCAGCTCAAGCAGTTGGCCGAGCAAGGTCAGCGAGACGATCACCGCGGCGGCTTCGAAATAGACACCCACGCGGCCATGTTCATGGAACGACGCCGGGAACAGATCGGGGGCAACGGTGGCGACGACGCTGTAGCCGAACGCCGCGCCGACACCGATGCCGATCAGGGTCCACATGTTGGGACTCAGGTTGCGGACCGACTGCACGCAACGAACAAAAAAGGGCCAGCCGGCCCACAGCACTACCGGGATGGTCAGTACCAGCTCGATCCAGGTCCGGGTGTCCACCGGCAACTGGGGAAAGTAGTGGCCGAACATGGCCAGCACGAGCACCACCAGCGTCGCCGGCAAGGTCCACCAGAAGCGGCGGCTGAAATCACGCAGTTCGGGATTGTCCTCATCGTCCAGGCTCGGCATTTCCGGCTCCAGTGCCATGCCGCAGATCGGGCAAGTGCCGGGACCTTCCTGGCGCACCTGCGGATGCATCGGACAGGTGTACATCGTCCCCGCCGGCTGCGCGCCGGTGTCGTCAGATCGCTGGGCCAAATATCTGGCTGGATCGGCGACGAAGCGTTGCAGACAACGCGCCGAGCAGAAATGCTGCGTTACCCCTTCATGCTCGACGTGATGTGCAGTGCGGGCCGGATCGACCTGCATGCCGCATACCGGATCGAGTGCGCCCGCGTTCGGGTTGGCGCCGATGCCAGCATGGTGTTCGTTGGCAGTCATTCTTGCAGTCTCCGGAAGAACCTGTGGTGGTGCCCGAAACTCGGCGCCGGGGTAGCCAGCGGCGACGGTAGGGGTGGTTGTGGCCGGCCCGCCTGTGGGCGAGCCGGCCACGGAGGATCAGCCGCCCATGCTGCGGCAGGCTTCCGCACAGCGCCGACAGGCGTCAGCACATCGCTTGCAGTGTTCCATGTCGTGCGCTGCACATTGCTCCGCGCACCAGTCGCAAATCTTCGCGCACAGCGCGCAGATCTCTTTCTGGAACGGACTGTTGCGCGCCATGGCATCGGCACACATCCGGCACATGGCGGCGCATTCGATGCAACAGGCGGGGCAGTCATTCGAGCTTTCCTTGCCGACCATGTGCGTAAAACAGTTGCCGCACTCGACGGCGCAGTGGTCGCACGCGGTGATGCAGGCTTTGACAGCTTCAGTCAGGTGATGACTCATGATGGGTTTCCTCGGTAGTACCGCATGAACGGAATTTTCCCCAGGCGCTTCCGTGAGCGCGCCTATTCAAGTTCCGCGATTCCGTTGCAAGCCGGCCGGCAGCGATCAGGCCTCGGGTCCATGGGCGGCAAAGACGCGGGATGATCCATCCCGGCCGATCAACATCACCTCGTAGCGCTCCGGTGCGCCCATTTCCATGCCGGGCGAGCCCATCGGCATGCCCGGCGCCGCGAGGCCTCGGGCGTCCGGCCGCTCGGCGAGCAGGCGGCGGATGTCCTCCACCGGCACGTGTCCTTCGATCACGTAGCCGTCGACCAGCGCGGTGTGGCAGGACATGGCGCCGGGCGGCACGCCGAGCCGCGCCTTCACCGCCGCCATCGGCTGATCCTGATGCACGGTGACGGTGTAGCCCTGCGCGCGTATGTAGCCGACCCACGCGCCGCAGCAGCCGCAGGACGGGTCGCTGTACACGTCGAACGCGTTCGCGGCCATCGCCGCCGGCGCGAACAGCGCCGCAAACAACATGCTGATGCTCATGCGGGAAAGCCACCATTTCATCGTCATTCTCCTGATACCGGCGTGGTTTGCCACTGGACGGAGACGATCTTCCAGTCCTTGCCGTCCTGTTCGAGGTTAAGCAGTTCGCGGCTGCGCAGCGTGGTCGGCTTGCCCTTGACCATGGCCTGGATGTCGCTTTCGCTACCGACCATCGCGGTGTCGCCCATCGGCATCGAACCTAAGGAGACCGGGGTGATCTGGGCGTCCTTCAAGAAAGCGATGTCCTCGCCCAGATGGCCGTTGGCGTAGTCATCGCGCGTCTGGGTGTGACCACCTTCGCTGATCGCGGCGTTGGGTGCCAGCAACGCAAGCACCGCCGCCCGGTCGCCGTGCTGCAAGGCCGTATGGAACGCCTGCGCCACGGCTTCGGCCGCCGGTACCGCCTTCGGCTTCATACCCTCCAAGGACAATGAGGCGTCAGCGGCGGCACTCGCTCCGGCTTGTGCGTGAACATGACCCTCCTCAGGGTTGGCACCGTGGCTGTGACCGGCGTCGCGGGACATGTCCATGCCCTTCATGGCAGAAGCCCCATAGGCGTCTTCGTCGGCGGCACCATGGCTGTGGCTGTGGCCACCGTCTTCACCCATATCCATGTCGTGATCTGCGGGAGCTTTGGCCACCATGTCCTTGTACTGCGCGGGCGTCATGTCGGGCAGTTTTTGCAGGAACGCGACCATGCTCCAGATGGTCGGGTCGTCGTGGCTGCCGCCCCATGCCGGCATTGCGCTCATCTTGATGCCGTGCTTGATGATCCAGAACGCATCCCTCGGGTCGACCCGCGTCTGCGACAGGTTCGGTGGTTGCGGATACAGGCCCGGCCGGATTTCCGAGTCCTTCATGCCAGGCTTGAGATGGCATTCAGTGCACATGGCCGCGTATTGGCCGGCCCCCTTAAGGATCAGCTGCGGATCGTTGAGGTCAGGCACCGCGAGGTCTTCTGAACGGACATGGATGGAGCGCTCGCGCAGGGTCTGCAAGACCGCAAAGACCGGTTTGGTGTGGTGGTCGTCGGCACCGATGTTGTAGAGGCCCGAGTAGACAAACACGCCGGCACCGGCCGCCAGGATGGCGAGCACGGCGACGACGGTGATGCTGTGATGCTTGATATGTTGTTTCATGAGGATTCCCCTTAGAACCAGAGTCGGACGCCGGCCACCCACTGCCGGTCGAAGATGGGTTGATGATCGTCACGGGCAAAGTCGGCCGTGGCGCCGAAACGGCGTGTCCAGACCACGCCGATATAGGGCGCGAACTGCCGACGGATTTCGTAGCGCAAACGCAGCCCCAACTGGGCATCGGATACACCGCTGCCGATGCGTCGGGCCGGATCGGACTTGCCGTACGCGTTGACCTCGAATTCCGGCTGCAGGATCAGCCGCTGCGTGAACAGAAGTTCGTATTCGGCGCGCAAGCGGGCGGCCGTGCGGCCGGACGAGCCCACATAGCCTGTGGCTTCCAGCTCGAACCAGTACGGCGCCAGGCCCTGGATGCCGAACGCTGCCCAGTTGCGACCGGGACCTTCGCCCAGTTCGTGGCGTACCCCGAGCTGGGTGCTCCAGAAGGTGGCGACGTTGCGATTCCAGAACGCTTCGACGTCGCCGTCCTCCAGCTTGCCGCGGCTGCGTTCGCCTTCGGTGCGGAACCATAGCTTGTTGATGTCGTTGCCGTACCAGCCTTGCGCTTCCCAAGTCTGTCCGTTGCCGTTCTTGCCATGGAACGCTTCCAGCTGATCGAACAGCAGCATGCCCAGCGGCGCGTTGTCGGCCATGTCCATGCCTTTCATGGGGCCGTAGCCTATGCCGTCGGAATAATCCGGACTGCGCGCATCAGGTGGTGCATTGCCGCCCTGCATCGGACCCATCGTCATGCCGGACATCGAACCCACGCCCGCCATGCCACCGTGGCCTGCCTTCTGCGTATCGGTGGGCATCGTGCCGTGACCCATCCCCTTCATGGCTTGTTGGCTCATGCCAGACATGGACGAGTGATCCATCCCCGATATGGTGTCGGAGGACGCCGCTGACGCGGCAGACGCCGCCGAGCCCGGCATCGAGCCATGATCCATCCCCGGCATGGAACGGTGATCCATGCCGTGCATCGCGCCGTGGTCCATGCCTTCCATGTTCCCCATGTCATGCGACGGGGTGGACGATTTGGCGGGTGCGTGCTTCTTCACTTTCTTGGCTGTCGCTTGCGCGGCCGGCTTCGGAATGCTGCTCGCGCTGGCCGGCATGGTCATCCCAGGCATGCTGCCGTGATCCATGCCCGGCATCGTGCTCATGTCCATGGAGGACGTACTGCTCGACGGAGCCGGAACACTTTGTGCCGACACCACCCATGGCAAGGCCAGCAGCAGCGCGACCAGCAGCGCCGTGTGGCGCGGAGCGATTAAGATATGACGATGTGTTTTCATGACACCACCACCTCGCGGAACATGCCCGCCTCCATGTGGTACAGCAGATGGCAGTGGTAGGCCCAGCGGCCAGGGTTGTCGGCCGACACGGCATAGGTGATGCGCTGGGCCGGTTGCACATTGATGGTGTGCTTGCGCACCTGGAACTGACCTTCAGGGTTTTCCAGCTCGCTCCACATGCCGTGCAGGTGGATCGGATGGTTCATCATCGTGTCGTTGACCAGCACGATGCGCAGCCGCTCGCCGCTGTTGAAATGCACCGGCTTGGCGTCGGAGAACTTCACGCCGTCGAACGACCAGATGAAACGCTCCATATTGCCGGTCAGGTGCAGCTCGATTTCACGACTCGGTTCACGCGCATCGATCGGGCCACCGATGGTGTGCAGGTCGGCGTAGGTCAATACGCGCCGACCGTTGTCGCGCAGGCCTATACCCGGATCGTCGAGGTTGGTCCGCGGCATGTCGACATGCATGTCGACGCCGGGGCCGTACTCGGTGCGCGCGTGGCGGACCATGGGTTGACCGCCGGGCGTGAGATTGCCCATGCCTGGCATGGCCATCCCGTGCATGCCGCCCACGTCCATGCCGGGCATGGCATCCGCCGTATGCCCGCCGCCGTGGCCCATGGGGCCCATCGGCATGGCACCCATCATGTCCTCCATGCTCAGCCACACGCGCGGGTCCATCGCTGGTACGTCGGCCTGCATGCCCTCGCGTGGCGCCAGCGTCCCGCGTGCGTAGCCCGTGCGGTCGATCGACTGCGCGAACAGCGTATAGGCACGCGTGTCCTGCGGCTCCACGATCACGTCGTAGGTTTCAGCCACTGAAATGCGGAACTCGTCGACCGACACCGGAGCAATGTCCTGGCCATCGGCCGAGATCACCGTCATCTTCAGGCCGGGAATGCGCACGTCGAAAATGGTGGAAGCCGAACCGTTGATGAAACGCAGGCGCACCTTTTCGCCGGGTTTGAAGATGCCAGTCCAGTTGCCCGCCGGCGCCGCGCCGTTCATCAGGTAGGTATAGGTATAGCCGGAGACGTCCCCCAGATCGGTGGGATTCATGCGCATCTCATTCCACATCTTGCGCATCGCCAACGCCTGGCTCAGCCCCTTCTCGCGCACGTCGCGGAAGAAGTCGGGCACGGTGGGCTGGGCAAAGTTGAAGTAGTCGCTCTGCTTCTTGAGCTTGGCGTAGATGTGCTCCGGGTCCTCGTCGGTCCAGTCGTTGAGCATGACGACATAATCGCGATCGGTCGGGTAGCGCTCGGGGCCAGCCGGCTCGATCACCAGCGGACCGTACAGCGCGTTCTGCTCCTGGAAACGCGAGTGCGAGTGGTACCAGTAGGTGCCCGTTTGGCGCACTTCAAAACGGTAGACGAAGGTCTCGCCCGGCGCGATGCCATCAAAGGAAATGCCAGGCACGCCATCCATCTGGAACGGCAGAATGATGCCGTGCCAGTGGATCGATGTCGGTACACGCAAGCGGTTGGTCACGCGTAGGGTGACGGTGGTGCCTTCCTTCCAGCGCAGGATCGGACCGGGGATGCCACCGTTGACGGTGGTGGCCATGCGCGGCGCGCCGGTGTAGTTGACCGGCGTTTCGGCGATGTCGAGCGAAAAGTCGGTGCCGCTCAGCACGGTGGGGCGGCCGGGGCTGGTCAATGCCCAGACGTTTGGTGGACGAAGCAGGCCGAAACCAACTACGGCACCGCCGATGGCCACGCCTTGAACGAAGCGCCGACGTGACAAATCCGCCGGGGGCGGGGGAAGCATTTTCATGGGTCTCTCCAGGGCAAGCGATACCGACCATGCGATATCGATCACAGCCGATTGCTTGCGATCATCCACACGACGATCGCAAGCAAAGCTCATCGAAAATGAGGGAGAGTCAGACCGCCGGTGGTCGCAACGGAGGGGCAGTATTTACCGATGGCGCGCTGCTGGGCAGCGGCGTAGCGTAATTGGCGGTGATCGTCGCCGGGGCCACAACGTTAGCTGGTCCGGGTGGCAACGTGCTGCCGCACATGGCTGCACAGTTGCAGGCATGGCCCACTGAACCACCACAACAACCTGCATGGCCGTCGCAACAGGATGTCGACCCTTCGCTGGCCGTGTGGTGGTGACAGTGTTCACTGACCGCCGCAACCGTCGCGTGCATGGCATGCGAATGAGGGCTTCCCGTCATGCCCATCGGCGCAGCGGCCAATGAGTTGATGACCAGCATCAGCCACGCCAGCGCGCCCATCGCCCGGAGGCGACGTGAACGAGCGAGTTGACGCAGCGAGAAGGTCATGAGGCGAGCTTACCCGCGCGACCCGACACCCTCAACTCTGGAGTTGGGTATAGATGCCTCACGGCTTGCTGAAGCCCATGTGCAAGGTGATCTTGTCGCCGGCCTTCAGGTTGGCCATCGTGGATGGCGGAAAATGCACCTTCAAGGCCATCCCTTCGGTGGTCACGTCGACCACGCCCGTGCTTGCATTCACTGCCGTCACCGTCGCCGGCATCATGTGCATGCCCATCATCTTGTGCTGCATGCCTTTCATGCCCGGATGCATGGCATCCATCTTCTGCATACTGTTCGCTTCCGTCTTCGGCATGCTGCTCTGGGCAACGGTGACACCGCTGCCAGCCAGTGCAAACGCCACTAAACCAAGCATGGAATATAGTGATTTGCGAGAAATAGTCATGTGACCGTCTCCAACGCGAGTTGCCATACGCAACTGTATCGATCCTATGCCCACTTATGTGTACGGTAGTTGAAATTCCGGCTAATACCCTTGCTGCAGGCGACTTGGTTACACCTTCAAATAGCCTCAACGCCACAATGAGTTCTCGCATCTAAAGGTTCGGCGGCATCGATTCGCGTGAGCAATATGGCGCGAAGCTGCGAAACCTGGTCGTTACGGGATCGGCCGATAGATGCTGCTCACATATTGCCCATTGGCTGCTGGCTGATGGCTGATGGCCAAGTTTCCAACGATGAGGCTATCCAACCGTAGGGCCTCGCATTCGACCAATCTCCCAACTCACACTCGAGCCGCGCACCGTTACTGCAATCTGCTGCCCCATCCACTGCTCGATGACCGGCTTCCACGGAACCAGGCTGAATCCCATGCCGTCGTCCAACATGGCGTATCGGCCGCTGGCCAGCAGCACGCTGCGCCGGTAGATACCGGCCACACGCTGCCCATCGGTCACCGACCGATGCTCCAGGCCAGTTTCGGCAGCGATGTCACGCGTGGCCTTCGCCAACTCTCTGCTGCGCAGCGTCGCCAGTAGGTTACGCGCCAGAATCACTCGCTGCCCGCGCCGTTCAGCCAACCCCTGTTCCACCAGAAAGTCGGTGCGTTGGCGCAGCGTCTCCTTCACCTCTCCACCAAAGCCCATGTCGCCCAACCCCTTGCCACTTCCAATCAACTGCTGGTCCAGCCAGGTGGCACCGATCACGCGGGTCTGTCGCTCGATGGGCAGGTGTGACTTCAGTTCGATCGCGACGCCACCGCCCAGACGCTGGCTATCGTAGTGGCGGCCCTGTTCGGGCAGATCGTCCGGCACCTTCCATAGCCCCTCGGCCACACGCTCCACGATGCCGGCGCGGCGCAGGGCTTCGAGCCGGCGCACGTGCGCGGCCACTACTTCGTGCGGATCGCGGTCGGGCCTAACCTGGCCTTGGGCGACCGCCAAATGCCGGTCGGTGCGGTAGAGACCATCGACGGCCAGCGCGACGATGGTCTTGTCCGAGGCGCGTGCGCCGGCGGCGCCCTTGGCCTCGACGATGCTGCCGGTCGGGTATTGCTTCAGGTCCGTTCGTGGCGACAGCGTCACATAGTGCGCTTTGCCGTCCGTGCCATCCACGATGAGATAACCCTTGTCGTACAGCTCGTCGGCCAACCCCTTTGCAGCGATGCGGCCGATGATGGCGCGGCCATCCTCGCCCGGCTGGAACACGACCAGTTCGCGCTGCGTGCCGCCCATCGCCCGCTGCATGGTGCGAATGATGTCGCCGCGCTCGCCCATCGCCCGCAGAGTCGACTCGGCCTCGACGTGGATCACCCACGCGCCGGCTTGCGGTTGGCTCGCCAGCCCCATGCGCTGCAAACTTTGCAGGCGGCCAATCAACAGCTCGCGCTGGCGGTGCAGCCGAGCCTCGTTGAGGCGTTCGACATGCACCTGCCCATCGACGGCTTCGCGCTGCAAGGTGCGGTCCAGGCTGGTCCAGCGTTCCTGCTCGATTTCCCGTGCGAGCGTGCGTTGGATCTCCTGTTCGGTGCGCGGCCCCAGCCATTCGGTAGCGAGTTCGGCAGCGCGCTCGCGCAGGCCGCGGGTGAGGTATGCCTGCGCGATGATGAGGTCGCGGCCGGTGTCGTTCTTGCCGCGCAGGACGACGTGCGTATGCGGGTTGTCGGTGTTCCAATGATCGACTGCCACCCAGTCCAGCCGCGTGCCGAGGTCCGCCTCCAAGCGATTCATCAAGTGCCGGGTGTACGTGCGCAGATCGCCCAGCTCGGCGCCGTCCTCCGGCGAGACGATGAGACGGAACTGGTGCCGGTCGCCGTGTCCGCGTTCCTCGAACGCGGTGAGGTCGGCTTCGTCGGTCGCCGCGCCGTATGCCCTGCCCGGCTCGCCGTCGCGGCCCACGCCCTCGCGCTCGATGTAGCGCAGGTGCGTGACGGTCGAGCGTGCTCCGACCTGCTTCAGATATACCAACCGCACCTTGACGGCGGCGCGCCGCGAGTTGGCGGACAGCGACTGCCCGGTGAAGCGTGCCGCCACATGGCCGCGCCCCAACCGCGCGCCAGGCGTCTTGCCGCTCCGGCCACCGGTGGCATTGGCGGCCTTGCTCGTCTGGCGCAACACCTGGTTGATGAAAGCGTCTCCGCGGTGCTTCGGCGCGCCCGGGCGGATACGGAAACGGTCGTCGCCGTCCGAACGGTCGCGTCGGCTCATCGGGAAGCTCCATCCAAGGCCATCGCATCAGCGGATGGAAGGCACGCGATATCTCCTGAGCCGGCCTGACCTTGCTCCAACTCGCGGCACGGTGCCGCGTACCGGCGCGTGCCGCACCACCCCCATGTGCAGACACGCCTTGTGCGCACCGTGGTGCCGTACCCTTCAATCTTGCCCTGCATCTCTCCCCGACCTGACGGCACGGGGATGCGATGCCCCGGCGGCGCTGCGCGATGCGCAGCCTGCCAGCCGGCGAGCGCCTGCCATGCCAGCGGCATGGCGCGCTCAGGGCAAGCCGTCTGCACGGATGAAAACCACAGAGAATGTCGCGCAACGTGCGGCGCGAATGTGGCTGCACGGCTGACACGACGACACGGCGTGGAATACCGGAACGGCACGCCGGATGACACGATGATGCGCAGCGAACCGGCGGTCATCGTGGGCGTGCTTTCAGCCACACCGGATGCGCCACGCCAAGCACGGTGTCGGCGCGCACCGGTCCAAAATACCGGCTGTCGAACGACGCCGGGTTGGTCGTACTGAGCAGGAACAGTTCGCCAACGCGAAGACGCCGGCAGTGTGGCCAGGCATGCAGCGGTCGGCCCAGCCTATCGGTGCGCAACACGGCGGCCATCGGCACACCGTCGATGCGCACAATGCCTTCGGTGATGCACACCTGCTGCGGCGCGACGGCAGCGATCGATTTGAGCAGAGGGATGCGCAATGGCAGGTAACCGCGCCGCGCAGCCAGCGCGGCGGCGGTGGCCGGCAACGGAACCAGCACGATGCTGCCGACGTGCATCGCAGGTGACAGCGATCCAGCATGGCGTGCGAGCGGATCGATGCGATACCAGCCGACCGCCACGCTGTCGGACGGGTTGTACACCAGGCGCGACAGCGGCGACGCAAAGGACGCCCAAGCCAGCGCAGCTAGGCCGCCGGCGGCCAGTGTCGCCACGATGAGGAGAGTACGCCGGCGCGAATAAGGGTGCGGCGCCGTGTCGGTGGTGGGAATGGCCGTCATGACAGCGCCCTCCCCGCCAGCCAGGCGGCGTGCCGCTCGGCGGTGTAAATCGGCAATGGCCCACGCGCGATGAGCCGGTTGCCCAGCATGCGCCAGTACGCTGGCGATACGTCGACCGGCGCGATGCCCAAGGACTCGATGGCGTCGATGAGCGGCAGCACGAGGCGAACCATGCGTTCACCTTCGGCGTGCAGCAGCAGGCATGCGCCCGGCCACACACCAGGGATGCGCTGCGCGGCATCCATCGACGTGCATGCCTGCATCACCATGAGCTGCCAGCGTACCGTGCCGTAGTCGTTGGCCTCCCAGCGGATGCGGCAGAAGATCGACGCCGGCCAGAACGCCGCTACGCGCCGCCACCGATCACGTTGCACGTGATACGCCGGTTCACCGAAGCGCAGATAGAGGTTGAAACGATGCGCGACGTAAGCGAGCGAGACCCGAGTCAATAGCTCGTGATCGATGAGCGCCGCGAATGGCGGTGGCGCGACCGCTGCCACATAAGAAGAAGCATTCATGGGGTGTTCTCCGGGAACTCGCGCTCCAGCTGCACGCGTAGCAGCTCGGCCACCGTCACGCCTTGCGTGAAGGCCGAGACCTTGATGCGCGCACGCAGCGCGGGCGTGATGTCGAGCGTCAGGCGCGCGGTGTAGAGGTCGCCTTTCTGAAGGTCGGCGCCGTCGCCCTGGCGAATCCACGCCTCGGCGTGCGGATTCATCGGTGGACGTGCGCCGATGGCGGTGCGCTTGCTACGTGCATGACTCATGACGGCCACCGCAGCAGCTCGTCGGTCAGTGCCGTGATCTCGCATGCGGCAGCGCTGTTGGGTACCAGTTCACGTGCAAGTTGACCGGCCGCCACGCTGTCGGCAAAGACGATGCGCTGATGGATTTCCGATCGCAGCGATGGCAGCGGTTGTTCGGCGAGCGCACCGCGTGCCTCGCGGCCGATGACGGTGGTGCTGACGCGCCGGTTGATGACGAAGGCGGCGGCGAGCTGTGGCCGGAATACCTGCGCCTCGCGGATCAACG
Source organism: Rhodanobacter sp. KK11 (assembly GCF_033345435.1). Classification (NCBI taxonomy): domain Bacteria; kingdom Pseudomonadati; phylum Pseudomonadota; class Gammaproteobacteria; order Lysobacterales; family Rhodanobacteraceae; genus Rhodanobacter; species Rhodanobacter sp. KK11. The sequence goes on along the minus strand of NZ_JAWPMI010000004.1, from coordinate 525,222 downwards.
CCACCATCTCGGCACTCGCCCACAGATCGTAGGGACTCGGTTGCACCGGCACCAGCACACGGTCCGCTGCCAGCAGTGCCGAGCGCGCCAGCGCGGCGATGCGCGGCGGCCCGTCGATCACGACATAATCGCTGCGGCGTGCCAGCTCCGGCGCTTCCTGGTGCAGCGTCTCGCGTGCGAGGCCCACGGCGCTGAACAACCGTGGCAGACCCTGCTGGCTGCGTCGCTGGGTCCAGTCCAGCGCCGAGCCTTGCGGATCGGCGTCGATCAGGATGACCTGCTGACCGCGCAGTGCCAGTTCGCCGGCAATGTGCGTGGCGAGCGTAGTCTTGCCGACGCCACCTTTCTGGTTGAGCAAGGCGACGATCATCGGACGGTTCTCCCTGACGGAAAACGGTCTATTGATCGACCTGGGAAACGCGGTGGTTCGGGTCGTGGGTGTGGCCGTTGCTTTTGCGTTTCAGCAGCTGTCCACTGCCACGGCGTGGCTCTATTACCCGTTAGTGTTCTTGGGTTAGATAAGTTAGAGGCCGCGCAAGGCCGCGCGCTGATTGGGTTTGCGGCCGACTTTGTTGCCTGATAGCACGAGGACGTGTTGCCCGATAGCATGATACTTCGGTTGCCTGATAGCACGAGTCCATTCACCGCTTGTCCCCGAGTTATCCCCGTGCCGTGTACGGCACGGGCCGGAAGGTCAGCAGCTCCGCTTTGCGGTTGGGCATCCATTCGATGCCGAGCACATAGCCGGGCAAGGATTGTTTCGCCACCAGCGCACGCAGGTCGACGGCGAAGTCGTAAAACCGGGCCATGCTGCCGGACTTGCGATACAAGTACGCGAAGTCGAACTGCCAGCCGCCGGCCTGGCGTCCCCCGTGTTTGCGCACGAGGCGATACAGCCAGCGTTCGATGCCGCCGGTGAGCCGGAAGTACGCCGGGTCGATGGTCAGCACCAAGGTGGCATCGAGTACGCCGGCATAGAACCAATCCGGCAGGATCAGCTCGATGCCCAGTGACGTACCGTGCACATCGGCCCGCTCCTTCCACTCGTTGATCCACGAGAAGCGATGCAGACGCCGTTTGGTCGTCTCGCGGATTGAGGTTGCCACCGTGGTCGATTGCAGGCGATCCAGTGCGGCCTTGAAGCGCTGATAGTCGCGCAACGATGTGCCGCGCCCGATGAAGCGCAAGATCTCGTAAGGCGTGGCCCGCATCAGCCGCGAGGTCGGGATGCCGTCGTCGCGGGCTTCCACGATCTGGCTCGCGGCCCAGATCAGGATGTCGGCGTCCCAGATCGTGGCGATGCCGTGTTCCTGCGTGCCCTCCACGCGCACGGTCACACCACCGGAATGGAAGTCGATCGGCGTGGTGCGCCGCGACTTCGCCAACGAGAAGAACGGAAACGCCATCAGGTCCTGGCTGTCGCGCGGGGCCATGTCGCCCGGCAACGCGCGGAACAGCGTGAGCTGTTCGCGTGCCGGGCGGGACATGGCGAGGGCCGCCCACGCACTGCCGGTCAGCGTGCACGGCTGCCGGCCGAGTGACGCTCGGCGTACTCGGGGTCAGACGTGGCCTCGAAGCTGCGCGCATCGGCCCAGGCATCAAGATCCGCGACGGCGTACATGACGCGCCGGCCGAACTTGCGAAAGCGCGGTCCGTCGCCGATCACGCGTCGCTTCTCCATCGTGCGCGGCGACAGCCGCAGGTGGTCGGCGGCTTCGTCGTTGGTCAGGTAGCGCGGTGGTTGGGCAGTTGCAGCGGGTTGCGGGGCAACGGTATGGGCGGCATAGGGCCGCACAGGAGCGGGTCGCATGTGGGAAGCCTCCATCGATTGGGAGCACCGGCGGCGACAGTGCTGCCGGATGGAGGCAGTCTCGGAAAAGCGGCGGGTTGCGCAGAGGGTCGTTTTGCAGCGCAGGCAAAACGACCCTCTCCAAGTCATTCGAGTTGTGCGAGGCGGCGGTAGCCGCCGTGCATCAGCGTCCGGCCCCGGCGTACCAGGCGACGCACGCGCGAACGCAGGCCGCCGTCTGCGTACCAGCTTTCGGCGACCGTATCGACACCAAAAAGTCCCGCCCCCGTTTCGCGCAAGGACGCGCCCGCCAAGGTCGCATCGAGCGCCTGCAAGGTGTGTAGTTCCAGCAGCGCGGCAGGCGTGGGACGGCTGCGCGCCAATACCGAAGGCGCGGCGCTACCAGTGGCAGCCCGCTGTTCCAGCCAGGCCGTCAACAAGCGCTGGAGCGTGCCGACCGAGGCGCTGGCGCGGAGGACATGGACGTAGGCCATGCCGTCCGCAAGGCCCGGCGCCAACGCTAGCCGCAGGCAGCTGCCGGGCCAGCGCGCCAGCAGCAAGAGGCGCTTACCGTCGTGGAGAAGGCATTTGTGGCCGGGAATGCGCCAGAAGGCGAAGACAACGGCACCCGGCGGCGGATCGACGTCCGGATAGAGCTGGAGCACGCTGTCGTGGTCGGGGAACCAGACGGGATGCGCATCGCGCGCATCCCTTGCCGGGTCTTCGAGCAGGTGCAGGCCCCAGGCGTGCGCCGCATCGGATCGGCGATGATGGCGCAACCATTCGCGCCGATAGTCGGGGTTCCTGCGCAGGTACTCCCATGCCAGCGCAGGGCCGTCGAGGTGCAGCACGTAGAGATACGCAGCAATGGGATACCAAGGCTCGGCGCTTCGATCGACCATGGTGCACGCTTCCCTCATTGAGCAGGAACATCGCCACGGTCGTCGCTGTGCAGGGACGACGGTATCACTTCAAGGCGTCATCAGGCCTGGGGTAAAGTAACCATCGGTGTCCAGTCCGATAGGCTCCGGCATCTTGCACGTGCAGTCCAAATCGTGACGGCTGTGCGTGCGCGAATCGCACGCAGCACGTAACACCCTGCCGCAAGCCGCGTCCCGCATCGTGACTTTTTCGGTCAGGCAGCCCCCTCTCGCCACGCAAGAGTGGCGTTTCAGACAATCCGGGTATCGAACCAGACCAAGAAAGAAAGGAAGCGAGGCGCGATCAGTCCGGGATCGAGCCGTCGAGCTGTGCCACCCGCACATACCCGGATAGCGGCCGTGCTGCGTGGAAGTACAGGTCGCGCAGGATGGGCCGCCCGAGCGGCCCGACGATAGCGGCCAAATCTGACAGTTTCACCACGCCTAGTGCGGGCATCCCGATGCCAAGATCGATCAATCCCCAGGCTGTATTGCCGTCGGTGGGATCAAGCGCGGCCAGCAGCCAGGTCGCGTGCGCGTCCGGCGTGAACAGTCGTACCACCGGCATCGGGTCGACGGTCTGGCCAGCAGCGCGTGCCTCGCCGACGGCGAGCAGTTGCGCGCGTTGTTCGTCGGTAACGAGCGGCTGGGTCATGGCCAGGAATCCCACGAAACCAACAATGCATGGATACGCTTTGCCGCCAAGGCGCGGAAGCGTCGAAGCGGATGTGTGCTTTCGTGCGGAAGCACGAAGGCGAAAGCCATCGAATCCGTACATGCACGGAAACGTCGATGCGCAATGGCGCATATCAGGAAAGACACGGAAGCGGCTCTCCGGTTCTGTCGAAATCCGTCAAAGCTGATTTCAGTGACAGGACAACAGGCTAAATCGCCACCAATGAGTTAAAGATAACGTGGTTTTGATTGTCCCTCGACCGGACGCTTCTGTCCATGCAGAAGCGCCCCGTCCAACCCGGCCGACCGGCCGGCGCCACCACCTTCGATGCCGAACTGGCCCGGGCATTCGGCGCGGCGGTGCGCGCATTGCGGACGGAGCGCGGCATCGCCCAGGAGTTGCTGGCGAACCAGGCCGGGATCGAGCGTTCCCATTTGGGAAAGATCGAGCGCGGCGAGCACATGCCCACGCTGGCGATCATCTTCAAGATCGCCAGCGCGCTGGAGTGCAGCACGGCTGCACTGATGAGCGCGACGGAAAGCCAGCTCGCGGCGTCCGGCGCGTAGCTTTTGCCGTGCTGCCTCCGGCACCACGGCGCCCCGCCGCAAGGGGCCGGGCGCCGTGGTGGTGGTTAGTCCGCCTGCTGCGGCTTGCTGCGCGACCAGATCAGGTCGTGCGTGCCGCCCTCGCTTTCGATCAGGCGGGCATAGACCGTTGCCGGGAACGAAGGATCGTCGAGGGTCACGGACACGTAGGGCCGTTCGGCCTTGCTGACTTTCTTCCACGCCGCGCCGATGTCGTGGCCGGCCGCCTGTACGCGGAAGTCGGGGGCGTTCTCGCTATCGCCCTTATCGTTGGGAACCAGCTTGACCTTGACGTTGAGCGTCAGGGTGCGGAGCGTGCCGGTGAAGCCGTCTTTCTCTGCGGTGAAGGTGCCGATGTTAGCCATGATGTTTTCTCCTTTCGGGTTGAACAAGGTCGCGCCCATCGCGTCCTTGTTGTGAACCGGCCGGCGGGGGATGGGCCGGCCGCACCGCGCAGCGGGCGCAACACCGTGGAGCACCCGGAAGCGAAAAGAATTTGCTGCGCGAGGAAGCCGCGCAGCGGCGGGGAAATTGTTTTCGCTGGAGGGTTGCGGCCATGAAGCCCAAGGCGCAGCCGCGCCCTCGCCAGGATTCACAACGAGACAAGGACGCAGGGGCCGTCCGCCACCGAAAGGAGACAGGGCCGACTCGACATTCCGCACGACGGCTGCACCGGCTCGTGCCCTGACGAGGGCAAGGTCAACACCCCAGCGACAGGCGAGAACGCCCCCTGGCGCAACGTGCAGCGACGTGCTTGAGGCGTGGCGTGGAAGTTCCATAGGCAAGGCCGGGCGGCGTGTCGGTGAACCGTCCTTCGTGACGGCCAGGCGGCGAGCCACCAGCGTCGAGGACGGCACGCTCCGGCACAACCTGCTGCAGCAAGCTGGGGCGTAGCCCCACGGGCCCCGCCCATGGCGGGGGGCGCGCGAACCCGGCAAGCGGAGCGCGCAGCGCCGTCAGGCGCGAAGGCATGAGGGATCGAAGCCGGATGGCCGTGACGGCGCAGCCGGCACGGGGCGCAGCCCGAGAGCCCGGCGGCGCGCAAGCGCCGCCACGCCCTGTTCCCGCCTCCCTAACCAGCTACGCCGAAGCGAACGCCCTACAGGATGAAGCTGCCCTGGTCGGCATAGCCGTGCGGCTCGATCGCCACCGCGGCCACCCGTGCCTGCACGGCACGCTTGCACGAAAAACCCTCGCCGCCGTCCTGTATCCACGCGCCGAGCCGGCGCTCCAGCCAGCCATGCGCGGACGCCGCACCATCCTCGATACCGCCGCAACGATCCGCCTCGATCTCTCCGTTGCGCGGGTCGAGCAGCACATGGATCGACAGCTCATCGCCGCTGATCGCGGTAACGGCGGCGGTTGCCGACAGATCGCCGTCGAAGGTGAAGCGATACAGGCCGCGCCTGCCGCCGTTGTTCTTCGGATCGGCACCGGACCACCAGTCCTCACCCGGCGACAATCCGAACAGATGCTGCTCCAGGCCGGCGTTGATCGCCGCCACCATCAGGTTGCGCCACCCCGTCCAGCGCACCCCGCGCTGCTTGCGCAGCGGAAAGGTCTTGAACGGCGAGTAGGAACGATCCAGCTCCGGCAGCAGATGCAGGTCGTCGGGCGGGTTGTAGCCCAGTTGCCGCAGCCGCTGCACCGCACGCGCATTGTTCGGTTTGCTGGCCTCGGCAGTAGCGCGACCGGCGAGTGCGGCGCGTAGCGCCGCATGGGTTCTGAAGCCGAGCGCGGCGGCCACAACCTCGCTCATGTGCGCGGAACGGACGCCGTTAACGCGACGCTCTGCCCGCTCCTTGAGGTTGCGGACGGCGGCTTCGGAAACAAAGTAGGTAGATGCAGACATGCCGAATTCCTCTGTGCATGGCCGATGTCTGCCGATTACGCATCGACCGAAGGAATGGGCACGGTCAACGTCATGGATGAAGCGGTAGAGAGCGTCGTTTAACCCGGCAGAAGGTTCAGCGCGACGCGGCTGACACGAACATCATAGCGTCCGATGGCCGGGAAGCAAGGCGTTGGAGAATGCCCCGGACTTCCCCCGTCGCCGCCTGGCCGAAGGCGGCGACGGGACGATTTTGTCGTGAAACCGGGCGCGGCAAACTTACCGCACCCGGTTCGGGGGAAAGCCCCGGCGCAGTGCGCCGGGCCATGCCGCGGAGTCACGCGGCCAGCGCGTGAGCCTCCGCCTCGTTGGTGGCATCCTCCGGCGCATCGTCATCGCTCGCCGCCTCCGGTCCACCTTCCGGCTCCGTGTGGTGCCCGGTCTGGAACATCGCAGGCATCCAGCCGGTGCCCTCGGCCAGCCGTTCGGCTTCGCTGGCCATGTCGCCCTTCTTGAGCTTCGACAGGCGGGTGACGTGCGCCGGGGCGTACCGCCCGACGGCTTCCAGAATCGCGACCTTCGATACGTGCCGGAAATAACCCCCGGCGGTCGGCTTCCACCATGCGGCCATATCCATCCCCACGGCCTGCGCCAGTTCCACGCCGGGCTGGTGCTGCGTGGTGCGCGGCGTCACCACGTCCACGGTGGCCGCGACGCACACGGCCAGCAGCCGTACCAGCTCATCTTGCGACTTCGCCAGCAGCGCCGCGAACAGTTCGGCGCTGTCCCGTGGCAATCCGTCGCGCGCGACTTTCTGCGCCGTGCACAGCGCCACAGCGGCAGGCGATTCCGACACGTCCGGGGCAAGGCTTTCCAGCCGGCCCTTCACGGTCAGGCGCACGCCAAGCGGCAGGCCGTTGCCATAGGTGCCGGGCTGCAAGACAGTCTGCACCATGCCATGCGCCAGCGCGGCCAGCGCGACGTGCGGGTGCTGCGCGACTTCGATTTGCAGCGCCGCCGTGCGGTGGGCGCTCAACCGCTGCGCCAGCCGGTCGGAGACGTTCGCGGCCTTCGGTGCTTCGTCGGTATCGCCTTCGTCCTCGTTCGTCGCTCCGCCTTCCGCGAAACCCTGCCGCAGCCGGTGCAGCGTGCGCAGCGCCTTGGCCTCGGGCTCGCGCAGCAGTCCGCGATGGATCACGGTTTCGCCTTCGCGGTCGATGGTAACGATGGCACCGGCCACGGCACGCACATCCGGCGCGTAGTCCTGCAAGGCGTCCTCGATGGCTTGCAGTTCCCCAACCAGTTGGTCACGGCGTTCTTCCAGCGTTGCCACCTTGTCCTCGTCCTCGGCGTCGTAGGCTTCTTCCAGCGTCGTGTCGATCTTGTCGAGACGGCCTTGCAACGAAGCGATGCGACGAGCTTCGCGCGCAGTCGGCTCGCGGCGCTGGCGCGGCGCGTTCTGGAACGTCTGCCGGTCGGCGTGGCGCATCTGCGGCACGGCTTCCACCCATGCCCAACCTTCGGCACGCACTTCCTCGGCCTGCATGTCGAGCTTGCCGCGCACCAGCGTTTCCAGCAGCGCAGCGTCGGTCAGGTAGGTTCCTGCATCGCCTTCAGCGAACAGGTCGCGGCGGATGCCGCCGCCCGCCTCGGTGTAGGCGTCCAGCCCGACGAAACGCACCAGCGCATGACTGGCGCTGATTTCGCGCCCGGTCAGGCGCTCGCGCAGCGCGGACGCGCCGCGTTGCCACTCCGGTGCAGCGTAGAACGCGGCTTCCTGCGCAGCGTGATCGTCGGTGATGGTCAAAGCCATCAACTGCTCCAGCGTCACATCACCGGCGCGGTAGTCGGCCAGAAGGCGCGGCGAGACATTGGCGAGCTTCAGGCGGCGCTGCACCACCAGCGGGGACACGCCGAAGTCGGCGGCAATGTCCTCGATGGGGCGGCCTTCCTTCACCAGTGCAGCGAACGCCTCGAACTGGTCGGCGGGGTGCATCTGCTCCCGCAGCAAGTTCTCGGCCAGGCTGACGGTGCGCGCCGAGGCATCGGGCACCAGCAGGCACGGCACTTCGTGGTCGGCACTGATGCGCTTCTGCTTCGCCAACAGCTTCATGGACGTTCGGCGACGATCTCCAGCCACGACTTCGTAGTTCTCGCCATCGGCGGCGAGGATGACAACGAGATTTTGCAGCAGGCCAACGCGGGCAATGCTCGCAGCCAATTCCGGGATGGACTGGCGCGGCGTCGTGCGCGCGTTGCGCTTGGAGCGGCGCGGTAGCAGCCGCGACAGTGGCACCAGGATCAGGTTCTTGGTGGGGTCGGCCACTTCCAGCGGCGCGGCGGCTTCGATGACATGGGCTTCGGCTTTGGTAACAGCATTCATGGTGAACACTCCAATCGGTTGAGGGATGCAGCAGCACGGGAAGCGGTAAGGGCTGCTGCCCGCCCCTGCCGCTGTGGGGTTCAGGCTTTCAACTGGCGCAGGCCATCGGCCAGCAGCCACAGGGCGCGATTCAGGCGCAGGTCTTGGTCGATGCCCTGCACAGGGCGAGTGGTCTGGCGGCGACCGCTTGCAGCGCGTGCGGACAACCCGCCCTTGATGAGATTTTCCTGCGTGCGGTTGAACACGCTCCACAGGTCGTGGCGGCTGTCGTCGTGACGGCGCGGCGCGAGCAACTGCGTTTCGGTGATGGGCGCGGGCTTGCCGGGGTCGTCGTACTTCAGCGCCAGCGCGGCGCGGGCGAACACTTCCGATTCCCCGGCGTCCAGCGTGATGGCCTGCATGGCGTCGCGGGATGCCTGCGCACGCTCGAAGCCATGCAAGACGTCGTAAGCGCCTTCGATGACGTGTCCGGCCACGTCGCCCTTGTGCGGTACGCGCACGTCCGCCACGGTGTCGCCGCATACCAGCCCGTTCTGGCACACGAACCGGAACATGCCGGCGAGCATCTGATAGCTGCTCGTGCCGTCGTGCGAGTTCAGCAGGATGATTTCGTTGGCTTCGCGGCCATTGATCTGGCTGGCGTGGCGCAGCCGGATCATGTGCTTGGTGTACTCGCGGCGGTCGTCGTGGCGCACGCGGGTCTGGCACACCATGAACGGCTCGAAGCCTTCCCCGCGTAGTTCCTGCAGCACGGTGGCGGTGGGGATGTAGCTGTAGCGCTCGGAGCGACTTTCGTGCGGGGCGTCCGCGAAGATGGACGGAGCTACGGTGCGGATTTGGTCGTCGGTCAACGGATAGTCCGAACGCAGCACCGGCGAATGGGAAGCGAAGCGGGAGGCAAGTTGCATGGTCGTTCTCCTGACAGGGGTTGCTGTTCAATCCCCACCGGATTCCTAGATTCGGAGCCCGCTTTGGACTTCCGGTGGGGTCGGCGCGGAGACCTGGGCCGGTCTCGTTGCCACCGTCTTTCCTGAGTTCATCGCCCGCGACGGTCAGGAGCGCGCGGACGGGGGCCGTCAAGGAGGCAAGCGCAGGGTTGGTGCGGCCCGCAGGTGCAGCCGAGGACACGGCCCTGCGCGCCTTGACGGCACACGGCCGCGGGCTACAGTCGCGGACAAGGTGATGAAGTCAGGAAAGGCGGATCGACGGGCAACAGCCACTGCGTCGGCGCCAAGCCACGCAAGCGAAGCGCGCAGGCCCGGATCCCCGAACCGGGCCGAAGGCGTCAGCGATATGGAAGGCTGGCGAATGCCAGTCCCGTCAGGGATGAGCGGGTGGCGAACCTGGAGCAGCGCGATCCGCGCAGCGGAGGCGCAGAACTTCCACTCGCTTATTATTCATTCCGACCGCCGGCGACGGCTGCAGAACAGAACGTACAATCACAAGCAACCCGATGATGAAAGAGCATCGACCGCACGGGAGCGCCCCCACCACCTTGGAGGCAGACATTCTCAAGGTTCGGGCCTTTGAAATGGTTACAGTCCTCTTCTACGTGGAGGACTTGCGTCAATTCATCGTGCATTCCATTCGGTTCACCGACAAGCTGCTTGGCTCGATCCGGCTAACTAACGGGGAGACTAAAACCAAGGAGGGCAAACAGATGGATCTAGCGCGTGCAGCGCTGGTTTCCGAGGGGATCATCAATCAAGCCGAGAGCGACGAACTGTTTGATCTGATCAATTACCGCAATCTTATTGGGCACCAAATCCACGAGCTGACTGTGGATGTGGGGGCCTATTCAAATCGGACTCGTCTTGACCCCACGACCTATGAGCCCATCCCTGCCTATGACTACACGGCAGCAAAGCGGGCGAAGACACTCCGTCTCAAGGTCATGGAGGGAATGGCAGGCAAGTTCGTCATGGCAGTGAGCATGAGTAGTCTGGAGTTCGAGGCTGCCGAGAAGACTTATTGGGCCGAGATCGAGCGGCTGAAGAAGAAGATCAACAAGGGTATTGAACGGGCCAACAAAGCAATCACGGAAACGAACCGCGCCATTAGGTCCGTGCCCGAATCCGTGAGGGCGATGGCACAGCCCTATCACGCTCGCAACATCCGAGAGAATGGTTCCTTGACCAAGGCGGGCCGGACCTGCGCATTTCAACTCTTTGACGCCAAGGCAACTCCATTGGCTGTCGCCTATATGATGCGAATTTCGTTGAGGTCGGCAAATCGTTGGTTCAAGAAGTGGCAGATTCAAAACGGCTAGCTCATCGTAGCAACGCGCAAAGTCTTGTCTTTCGGCTTGAACCTCGCCAACCCGAGCGCCTGGCCGGTGAGGCCGCAGGCGTTAACTGTTAGTCTACGGGCCGCACGTCATTCACTCAGAGGATCTGCCATGGCTGTCAAACTCGATGGACTATCGCCGAAAGAACTGCAGGCGCTGATCGACCAGGCGCAGTCGCGCATGGAATCTGCCCGCGCGGCGCATATCCAGAGCGTCAAGGCCAAGATCGACGCGCTTCTCAAGAGCGAAGGCTTGCAGCTCTCCGACATCTACGCGGGACGGGGCGGCAAACGTGGCAAGCGTCGTGGCGCGGGGGTACCCAAATACCGCAATCCGGCCGACCCTTCCCAGACTTGGACCGGTTACGGCAAGCGGCCGATGTGGTTCCAGCAGGCGCTGAAGCGATCCGGCGTGACCGAGGAATCGCTGCTGATCACGCCCTCCACCCCGAAGAAGTCACCCGCGAGCAAGGCCGCCCGGAAGCAGGTGACGAAGAAGCCGCCCCGGAAGGCGACTAAGTAACGCCATCCTCTTTGGCGGGCTCGCCTCCGGAGCATCCGGACCCCTGGCTCAATCCTCCCAGGTTTCCGCCGTCGCCAGTTGCCGGGCCAACCAGGCGTCGTCGAGCAATTCCTCAAGGATCGCCAATGGAATCGTGCGCCAGTCGTAGCGATCCATGACCGGCGGAAACTGCTTTGGAAAGTGACACTGAAGGAAGGTCCGCTCGTCTTCCAGAGGAACTAGTTGCTCGTTGACCCAAGCATAGATTGCGTAGGGATGATTCGCCGTTTTCAGCAGAAGCTGGATAGGCTTTCCATTCACCCGGCAATACTTTCTTTCGTGATGATCGAGTGTGGTCGTCAACACGTCGGTGCCTTCGCATCGTGCTCGCGTCAAGAAATCGACCGCACATCGATGGATCGGATAGACGCGGACCCGGACGCCCCTGAGCACCGCCTCATCACCGTATTTGTCCGTCAACCATGCCCGCGCCGCGACCAAGCGATGGTTGCCGTTCGCGCATTCGGCCACCCCACCGAAGATCGACAGCCTCAACTGGTAGAGGCTGCTCGGTGCCGGGAAATACGCTTCTTTGGTCGGCGACTCGAAATAGTCGAAGACGTCGCTCGACCAGCCGTCGCCATGGATGCGATACGTGATCGTTCGCCAGGTATCGCCCGGCGACCAGAAATCCCGACGGCCCAACGCGACGATGCGGGCCACCGGCACGTCCACATAAACGGTTTGCTTGGCTTCAAAGTCAACGAGTCCATAAAGCCCGAGGTCCCTGTCCAGATAGACCGGACGGTCCAGCGATGCGCCGCTGGCCGTCCTGGCCGCGGTGTGGATGTGTTCAATAGCAGTCAGTGGCATCGATGCAGTGCCGGCGGTGGATGCTCCCAGTATGCCAACCTGACGGCGCGTAGCGCCGAAGGCGCGACGGTATCGGCTCCGCAGAAAGAAAAGCGGTGCGTCGCCCTGCAAGGCGACGCACCGGAGGGCGCCCAAGCGCGATCAGTTCGCCGGCCGCGCCATCATCGACTGAAGCCGCTCGATCACGCCGGGTTCGACGAATACGCACGGCAGGTCAGTCGCGATCGGCATGTTGAACACGCGAACGAACACGTCGCATCTCAGGTGCGCCACGCGGTCCGTGCGATATGCCTGTTCGGGCTTCAGTTTTGCACCGCCCGCCGGCGATCCGCTGCGTTGCGGATCACACTCGATTAGCGCGACAAAACCATCGTCAAACAACTTCTGGTGTTCGGCGCACAGGCCCCAGCCGGTGGCCGTGTAGTGCTCCATGCTCGCGCGCAGACGGCGATCCAGCAGGATGGTGCCAGTCTCGAAGCGAACGCCGCAGACAAGGCAAACGTGTTGTTCGAGGGAAACGTGCGATTTGTCGTTCATGACGATCTCCGGTTGCACGGGCGGAATTGCCCGGAACCGTCGCCAGCACGGCGCAGCGCAAGCCGTCAGGGGGCGAAGCCGACCGCTAGGACGCCAGCGCCATCGGCGCGCAGCCCTTGACGGCGAGAACGCCGTGATACGGTGAAGGGAACAGCAAGACCGCCCAGCCACCTCCCAGGAAGGCTCGGACAGGCAAGCGGAGTGCGCTGGCCCCGATCTCGGAGCCGTACCGAAGGCGTCAGCCGGGCGGAGCGAGGATGGAAGCCCGAAGGGGCGAGACTTGCGCAGCAAGGCTCGATGCGCAGGACGACAGCGCGACCGGCCATGATTGTCGGCCGGCGACGCTCAATTGAAGCTCAATCAGCCAAGGGAGACGACGGCCATGCCCCAACAGGAAAAGCTCGATGCGCTGTACCGGCTTCTGCAAGAGATGACGCTCTGCGTCAGAAAGGATGTCGTATCCACAAGCACGCGATGGACGGAGCGCATCGAGAAAACGCTGATGCTCGCCTTCATCACCGCCATGATTGGTCTGGCCATCACCGCCGTTTGGTACCGGCTCGCATCGAATAAACCTCTCCACGGCGTACCCGAGCCCATCAAGGTCATCTACCTTGTCGGCATGCTTTTGGCAGCGCTGTATATGATCACCATCATCATAAGTCTCGCGAGCATGCTCTGGCGGCATCGCCGCGAGCGTTTCGCCGCGGTTCTCAGGCCGCTCAAAAAGGACCTTTCCCAGGATCTCGACTTTCTGCTCCAGCTCGGAGACTTCGACAAGCCGACGTTGACGTATGGGCTTGTCCAGTACCGCCATCACTACGGAGTTTCGGACGGTCGGGTAGCCATGCTTGTCGGCGACATCCGCAAGATCGGACTGTTCCCCGCACTGATGGCGGTCGCCGTCGCCGCGGCGGCCCTACTCAAGGCAAGCGGCAGCAATCCCTTCCTCTGGGCACCTTTGATTCTCGCCGGTTGTTTCTATCTGGTGAGCGTCGTGGTGATTGGGCAGCGCGAACGGGCCAGCCAAGTGGTCGCGCTGCTGGAATACGCGGTTGACCAAGCCAACCAGCCGGAAACTATGGGTCCGGCCCTCAACGTCGGGCACGATGAGCGCGTTTCCAGCGTGCAACAACAGGGATCCGTCATCGCGGAACGCAGCACAAACACGAATGCGGCCGCCCTCCAGGTGGCACCATGATCCGTGTGAGGATCGATTTGCATGGCGCAGCAAAAAGGGGGCCGAAGCCCCCTTGGCTTAAAGCAGACCGCGCTCGGCGAACGACACCGTGCTGTTGCCGGCAATGATGAAATGATCCAGCGTGCGTACCTCGATCAGCGCCAGCGCCTCCCGCAACTGGCGCGTGATCATTCTGTCCGCTTGGCTGAGTTCGGGGTTTCCGCTCGGATGCGGGTGCGCCAAGATCACCGCCGCCGCATTGAGCCGCAGCGCTTCCTTGACGACTTCGCGCGGATGCACCGACGCACCGTTGAGGGTACCGCGAAACATCTCGACGTATTCAATCAGGCGATGGCGATTGTCGAGGAACAGCACTGCGAACACTTCGTGGTCGAGCCCGGCCAGCTTGGCGCGCAAATACGTCCTCACGTCGGCCGGTGAACTGAAATCGGCACCGCGCTGCATCTTCTGGTCGACGACCTGGCGTGCCGCCGCCAGGATCTGGTTGGCCGTCGCGCTGTGATAGCGGCCACGCGCATCGCGCACCAGCAGCGAGGATTCGGCAGGAGAGGAAATGTGCGACATGATCGTGCTCCGGTTGCTCGGGCGGCATTGCCCGGCACCGGCGCCAGCACGGCGCAGCGCAGCTGTCAGGGGACGAAGCCGGCCGCGAGGACGCCAGCGTGCGAGGCACGCGCAGCCCTTGACGGCGAGACCGCCGTGATACGGTGAAGGGAAACAGCAAGCCGCCCACCCACACACCACAACATCGGCAAGCGGAGCGCGCAGGCCCGCGAGGGCCGAAGGCGTCAGGGATCAAAGCCGGGTGGCCGCGACTCGGTACGAGGTGCGGCGCGCAGCCCGCGAGCCCGACGGCGGCATGCCGGGACGCTATCGCAGCAACCGTCTTCCAGTTGGATAAAACAACTATGGATACAGCAGCTGTCGACATCGCATCCTTCAACATCGACCGCGACGAAGTCCCTTTTGTCATGCCATGGCCTCGGCCTGGGAATCCGGCCGCTCTGCTCGCCTTCCATCGCTTCCAGGAATGGCAGACATTCATTGCAGAACGTGGACTGCACCCTGCCATACCGCGCATTGTTGGCGACAAGTTCCGCCGTGCCCAGCGACTCTACGCGTTAGCGTGGATAGACGCGGATCTAGTGAAAGCCGGCGAACTGGTCGCACTTACCGCGCTCGAACTGACGTTGACAGATCGGTATGGCGGTTTCTTCCGCCAACGACCCGCCCAGGCAGGCAACAAGCGAAAGCGCAGGCAGACGCCGATGTTGCACGACTTGCTTGAATACCTGGTAGACGGCGATGGCCTTACGGATGCGCAGCTGCCCTTCACGCGGCGCTACGGCGGCTCGGTCATCCCCATGTTGTGTCGTGGCCGGGCGACATGTAACGGATCAAGCACGGGGAATGTCTCGCAACCGATGCTCGCCGAGATTCGTAACTCGCTCGCGCATGGCGACCCATTCGATGGCCTGCCGTGGAGCGGCTTGCTCGAACTGGTCCGCGACCTGATCGAGTACGCCTACCGATCCTATTTGCTAGAAGCCCAAACAGGGGGTAGCCATTGAAAACCGGCCGTATTTCAATCAAACCCGACCTGGCACCCGTCGGGGTGACTTTGCCTCTCGTCCTCCTATGCCGGCTGCGGTCGAAGGCGGTGGCACCAGAATTGCCGAAAAAAATCCATATCTGAAGCCAACTTGGCCAATTTGCTACCATGGCTGACGACTGGCAGGCGTTGGGACCGGGTCTGCGGCCGTAGTCACAGGGGAGTCGAAGTAAAGTACGCCATGGCGCAACGAAAACAGCGCCATCCCCTGCTATGCCGCCGGATCCGCCACAAGAAGCGGACATAGGGACTTGGGCATGGCCGAGGCATCCACCGACAGGTTTTCAGCCGGCGAGCAGGGGCTGGGATACATCTACCAGGCACGCCTCGCACTGCTGCATCTCTTGCAATTACCTGAGGACACCGCCGTCTTCCTAGAAAAGGATGACGACCTCGATTTCATCGACGGAGGCGGTGGCAAGTCTCTGGCCTCACTCAAGCACAAGGCGGTCGGCGACAGGCTGACCGACCTGTCGACCGACTTCTGGAAGTCCGTCAACATCTGGCTCGCGCGGTACAACCGTGATGGTCGCATCGCATCGAACCTGCGGTTTTTCTTGTTCACCACAGGCACGGTATCGGCCGGCTCGTTCCTGGCTCGCCTCCTCCCCAACCAGCCCATCGCCTCCGGCGATGCGGCCACGCTGGCCGAGTTGGCCGATGCCACGCTCGCCAAGTCGACGTCGCAACTCATCGCGCCGATCACCACGGCGTTCAACGAACTAAGTGATACCGAGAAGCAGGATTTTCTCGAACGCATTCTGATCCTCGACGGCAGCCCGCGCATCGGTGACATCCCAGCCACCATCAAGGACAAGCACATGCGAAGCATCCGTCGCGAGCACCGCGAGTTTGTTTTCGAACGGCTGGAAGGCTGGTGGACTGACGCCGTGATCAAGCAGCTGAGTGGTGCCAGGACAGAAGGAATCTTCGGTTACGAAGTCTCAGACAAGCTGTCCAACTTCGCCGAGGAATACAAGGCGGACAACCTCCCCATTACCTTCCGTGGAAAGGTGCCCACCGACGAGATCGACACTGAGAACGATCCGCGCTTGTTCGTGGCGCAATTGCGCGAGACCGGCATTTCCGCCAACCGGATCAGGAGCGCAATCCTCGACTACTACCGCTCGTTCGAGCAACGATCGGCTTGGGCACGCGAGAACCTGCTGGTGTCTGGAGAAGTCGAGGAATATGAGGATCGTCTCGTCGACGAGTGGAGCCGCTATAAGGATGTCGTCTTCGAAAAGCTGAAGGACGATAGCGCCGAGGATGCGCTTCGCGATGCCGGCGCGACCCTCTATAACTGGGCGGAGTTCGAAACCGGGAAGATCGAATCCCTGCGCATCCGCGCGCGAGTCACGGAACCCTATGTCCTTCGCGGCAGCTTCCACATCCTGGCGGATGCCACACCGGAACCTAGGGTCTACTGGCATCCCAGGTTTCTCGACCGCCTCGGCAAGGTGCTGGGGGTGGCCCCATGAAGCGATGGGACCAGCGCCCGTTTGAGATTCGGAACCTGTTCAACCCAGCCTTCTGCGGCTTGGTCCTGTTCCGCGCCCTGCATGGCTACGAGGAAGAAGATGCCCGCGGCATGCCCTTCTCGCTGTCGCTGCTGGTACTGCCGCTGTGCCTGCACAAGGATTCGCGCGAGGTGATCGCCGGCAGTCCACGCAGTTACCTTCTCAAGACCACGGAGAGGAACCAGCAGGTCATGGTGGGCTTCGCCAACCGGGTCACGCAGATGCTGCCCTACGCCTTCGAGGGATTCGGCCTACTGATGGAAAGGGGCTGCATCGCCGTCGCGAACGATGGTCGCATCCAGACCGTGCCCAAGAAGGTACGCACAGCCGTCAAGGGGACCGATGAGACCATCACGTGCCAGAAAGTGGCTCGTATCGTCGGAAGGGAGTTCGCGCGCATCGCCGACCGGGCGACCATTTACACGACTTTCGGAATTCGCCCATGAAGATCTGTTCCATCCACATCTACAGCCACGACGGCCAGCGCCGTGATCTCAGGTTCAAGGTGGACGGGCTCAACGTCATCACCGGTCGTTCCTCCACCGGCAAGTCCGCGCTCTCCGACATCATCGAATACTGCATGGGACGCTCCACGTTCAACGTCCCCGAAGGCGTCATCCGCGACAAGGTGGCCTGGTTCGCCGTGATCTACCAGTTTGAAAAGGAGCAAGTACTGGTCGCCAAGCCAACCCCGCCCGGCGGCGGCGCCAGTTGCAGCACGGCAATGCTGCGAAGGGGCGCCCAGTTGCAGGCTCCCGAATTCAAAGACTTGGCGGTCAACACCGACGACGACAGCATCGTCGAACTGCTGTCGCGCCTACTCGGCATTCCCGAGAACCGTACCGATGTCGCGCTCGAACACAGTCGCGACAGCTACGATGCGAACGTCAAACACACGCTCTACTACCTGTTCCAGAAGCAGGGACTAGTTGCCAACAAGGACCAGCTCTTCTACCGCCAGAACGAGCAGTTCCAGCCGCAGGCAATCCGCGACACGCTGCCGATTCTGCTCGGCGTCTCCTCCCACGACCGATATGAACTGGAATCCAGGCTACGCACGGCTCAGCGGGATCTGAGGATCAGCAACAAGAAGCTGGAACAGGCGCGCGATACCGTCGATACATCGCACGAGCAGGCCATCGGCCTCTACTCGGAAGCCAGGGCGGTCGGTGTCATCGGCAACACAGACGGGAGCCCGAATGCCGACGGCGTCGTCGACACTTTGAGGTCGACGCTGATGTGGAAGCCCGAAACGGTGCCTGACGACGACGGCAGCCGGGTTTCGCTTCTGGAAGAAGAATTGGGCCAGCTGCGACAGGATCGCCGCGACACCCAGACCAGGATCGACGCGGCGCGCCAGTTTGCCAAACGGGCGGGTGGCTACGAAAGCGAGGCTGCCGAACAGATAGATCGTCTGGCCTCGATCAAGGCGCTGCCGAAAAATCCCGACAGCGGCGAATGGCAATGGCCGTTCAGCGAACGGAACTTGGCGCTGGAATCCCCGGTCGCCACCGTCCTGCTCAACGAGTTGGCGTCGCTCGATAAGGAATTGCGCATCGCCACCGGCCAGCGCCCGAAACTTGAAGCTTACCTGGCCGAACTGACCGGCAAGGCAGACGAGATCGCGGGCACCATCAAGCAGAAGGAAGCGGAGCTGTCCGCGGCGATCTCGGCCAACGAGGTCATCGCCCAGATGGGCACCCGCAACAACGCAGCTGCGCGTGTGGTCGGCCGGATCAGCCTGTTCTTGGAAACGCTCCTCCCGAACGAGGATCTCGCCAAGCTGGAAGCGGAGAATCGCCGCCTCAGCAACAAAGTGAAGCAGCTGGAGGAACAGATCGGTGCCGACGACAGCAACGAACGCCTGACCTCGATCCTCAACAACATATCGGCACAGGTGTCGCGGTACATCCAGAAGTTCAACGCCGAGTTTGGCCCCTATCCTGCGCGGCTCAACCTGCCGCAGCTGACGATCGTCTTCGATCGACCCGAGCGTCCGGTTCCTATGGGCCGGACCGGTGGCGGTGAAAATCACTTGGCCTACCACCTCTCGGCACTACTCGCCTTGCATCTGTTCGCAGCGCAGAACAACCGCCCGATCCCGCGCTTCCTGCTGATCGACCAGCCAACCCAGGTCTACTTCCCGTCCGAGCAGGTCTATAAGAACGCTGATGGCTCGGTGCAGAACACCGAGGCCGACGCCGACCTTGATGCGGTACGCCGACTGTTCGAGCTGTTACTGAAGTTCACGCAGGAGGACGCCCCCAGCTTCCAGTTGATCGTCACCGAGCACGCGAACCTCCGGGAGCAGTGGTTCCAGGCTGCTTTGGTAGAAGAGCCCTGGACCAAACCGCCTGCACTGGTTCCCGAGGATTGGCCGTAGAGACGACGCCCGCTCATTCAGGGACGTAGCCAACATGGAGATCGTCGGTGTATCTAGCGCAATTGAAAATATCGAATTTCAGAAAGCTGCAGACAGTCGATTTGAGCTTCCAGCCCGGATTGAACGTTCTGGTCGGGGCCAACAACGTCGGCAAGACCGCCGTCATCGACGCGCTGCGTGCTCTGCTGGCGGGATACGACGAACCCTACCCTCGACTGGATAGCGAAGACATGCACCGCCCCAAAGGTGGGGCTCCAGCAGGTGATATCGAATTCCGATACATCTTTCGCGACCTGGATGTGGACGATGAAGCCGACTTCCTCGCAGCACTGAAACCCGGCGACGCCGGCAGGCTTGAGGCCCATATCTCCATCCGTTACTCGGAAGCCGACAAGACCGGCCGACTGCGTGCCAAACGCTGGTGTGGCGACCACGAGGACCTTGGCCTGACCACCGACATGATGGAGAACTTACGCGGTGTCTATCTGCCGCCGCTGCGGGATGCCTCGCAGGGACTCAAGCCCAGCCGCAGCAGTCAGTTGTCACGCCTATTCCAGCTCCTCGCCGACGACGCGGGACGCGAAGGCATCAACGACGCGCTGAAGAAGCTCGACGAAGAACTGAAGAAGCATGAGCCGGTCGTCAACACGCATACGGCGATCAAGGGTCGCCACGACAGCATGCTCGGCCCGCAGCTTGCCCAGGTGCTCGACCTCGGCTTGAGCGGCAGCGATTTCCAGCGGCTGGCTTCGCGCTTATCGCTGCTGGTGGATACGTTCGAGATCGAGCAGAACGGACTCGGCTTCAACAACTTAATCTTCATGGCCGTGGTGCTCAGCGAGCTGGCCAAGAATCCTGACGCGAGATACCGCAGCTTGATCGTCGAGGAACCGGAAGCGCACCTGCATCCGCAGCTCCAAGCCGTGCTGCTCAGCTATCTGGAGATGATCAAGGCGGTTAAGGGCGAGAAGCCCGTCCAGTTGTTCGTCACCAGCCATTCCCCAAACTTCGCCAGCATCGCCGACCTCGACAGTCTGGTCTGCCTGGTCGACACGGGGAATTCCGTGGAGACGTTCTTTCCACGCACGATCACCTTCGACAAGGGAAAGCGCGAGAAATTGGAACGCTATCTCGACGTGACCCGTGCCGAACTGTTCTTCGCCCGGCGCGTCATCTTCGTCGAAGGTGCCGCCGAGTTGATGCTGGTAAGCGTGCTGGCGGAGAAGTGCGGTCACAAGCTACGCGTGCATGGCGTCAGCCTGATCAGCGTCGAAGGTCTGAACTTCGATTCGTTCCTCCCGCTGTTCGGCGAAAAGGCATTGAAGATCCCGGTGGCAGTCATCACCGACGCTGACCCGACTGCTGAACCGGAAGGCGGCGGGGAGGCGCAAGCTCTCTATCCGGCGCTTGGCGACGCGGTGAACGTGTCGGACAACACTGCCAAGATGAAGGAACGTGAAGACACCTTCGTCAAAGTCTTCCACGGACTCAAGACGCTGGAGTACGACCTGGCGCTACATGCCGACAACCGAACTGCGATGCTGGCCGCTCTCTCGGAGCTTCACCCAAAGATCGGCAAAGCGGTCTCGGCGGCGGTCGACGCTGCTGAAGGCGACGCGGCAAAGGCGCGCGCTCTGTTCAGCGGCATGTTCGAGCGCCCGCAGAATAACGTGCAGAAAGGCCGCTTCGGCCAAGCCTTGGCACAGGTGTTTGTCGATGGCGCCGCCTGCGTGGTACCGGACTACATAAGCAAGGCGATCGCCCATGCCTGCCAGGTTCAACAGGCCGCTCCATGACTCAGGTATCCGACGAGCAGCTGCAGATCATTGGCGCGCCGCTCGCGCCGATGTCCGTGATCGCCTGCGCCGGCAGCGGTAAGACGTTCACCGCCGTGCGCCGGCTTGCGCAGATGCGTCAGCATCTCGGTGAACACCGTGGCCGCGTCGCTCTCCTCTCGTTCTCCAATGTCGCGGTGGACACGTTCAGGCGCGAGTACCAAAACCTGGCGCAGAACACGTCCGGCGGATTTACTCATGATCGCGTCGAGATCGATACATTGGACGGGTTCATCACCCGCAATGTCCTGCATCCACATGCCTATCGGACGATGGGTGCGCAGCAGGCCGTGTTCCTGGTGACAGGCGGAGAAGCATTCCTCAACGGCTTCAAGTTCCGGACCGGCACGTACCCGCGCGATATCACGAAGATGCAGGTCGGCTTCGACCGCGGTAGTGTCTACTTCTGCTATGCGGACAACGACAGGACGCAAAGGCTGGACACCGCGTATGCGACGGGTCTCGTCCACCGTCTCGGGCGGGTGGGTGCCTACACTCACAACCTCGGGCGCTACTGGTGTTACCGCGTGCTGGACGACCAGCCCA
This sequence comes from Rhodanobacter sp. KK11, assembly GCF_033345435.1. Lineage (NCBI taxonomy): Bacteria > Pseudomonadati > Pseudomonadota > Gammaproteobacteria > Lysobacterales > Rhodanobacteraceae > Rhodanobacter > Rhodanobacter sp. KK11. The sequence continues at coordinate 503,744 of NZ_JAWPMI010000004.1, read as the reverse complement.
ACATCCTGCGCGTGCTGATCCGCCGCTACCCTCATATCCTGATCGACGAGGCGCAGGACATCGGCACGGTGCACCAGGCCATCATCGAGCAGTTTATCAACGCTGGCTGCCAGGTCTCGCTGATCGGCGACCCGAACCAAGGCATCTACGAGTTCGCCGGTGCGAACGGGATTTTCCTGACGCAGTACGGAGAACGGCAAGGCGTCAACAGTCTCGGCCTGACCAGGAACTACCGCTCCGTACCGGCAATACTGGCTCTTGCCAATGGGCTCTCGGCGCGTACCGACACCGCTGATCGGGGTGCACCCGAGACGACGCATGGCACATACTTCGTGCCCTACCGCAATGCCGAACGCGAGAACCTCATCGCCGCGTTCCAGGCTGCGGTGTTGGGCGCCGGCCTGAATATCGAACGCTCGGCGGTGCTCTGTCGAGGTCGTGACATGGCCGACCGGCTCGCCGGCAATGAAGGTGCACCGGGCCAGGGAACCGTCAAGGCTCTGGCACAGGCCGCGATCCTGCGGGATCGGCATCATGACTATCTCGGCGCGTTCAAACTGGTGGCTGCCTGTATCGTCGGCTTGCTGGCCAATCCGCCGCATGGACTCGTCGCACGGATCACGCAGCCTGCGCGCTACCCGGATGATCGGTTACTGCGCCGGCTCGTATGGACGTTCACCCGCGACCCGGATTTGGGGCTGCCCGCCGTTACATTGATCGGGGACACGCAGTGGCATCCGCAGCTACTGGAAAGGGCACGGGCACTGTTGGCGACGATCGAGCAAGAGCACGGACTGGCGGGCGCGAACAACCTGGGTAATAAGCTCGCGCGCAGAGGTTTGCCCAATACGCCGCTGATCGCTGCGGTCGATTTGGCGGCCAACAACGACGTGGTGCGAGTCCGCGTGGATACGGTGCATCAGGCAAAAGGCGAAAGCCTCGATGCAGTGCTGTACCTGGCGAACCGTGACCATGCCAACGCGCTATTGACCGGCGTGGATACCGAGGTTGGTCGCATCGGCTATGTCGCAGTAACCCGTGCTCGCAACCTCTTGTGGCTCGGCATACCGGCCAATGCGCTGGAGGAATTGCGACCGGCGCTGCTCGCTCGGGGATTTCAGGCGGCGGGCGTCGCAGGACTGGCGTGAGGGCCGGCAGTTGAACCTAAGAGTGTCAGAGGATGGCCTGCGGCCCTATCAGCGTCGACGCAACAGTTTGAAACTCGGCCCGGCAAGGCTTGGCTTCTACTTCGGCGTCTGCAGTGGCCACAGTGTCTGGCTAACCGGGGCATCACGAAACTCGCACATATGCGAGTCGTCATGGACAAAGATCGCATCGAATACCAAAAAGGCGCCCATCTCCATCAGGAGCGGCGCCAGGTACGTTGCCGCCTTGGCATAGCTGACGGCCGGCAACGGCCAGTTGTCGTAAACGAGCAGCCAGTTGGTCCGGTATCGAACAAACCCATCGGCGGTCGCCTTGGGCAACTTCTCCTTGACGTAGTGGGCTATTGCTGCCGCCCATTCGCGCTCCGGCGAATCGCCGACCCAAGCGCCACCGGGCGCATCCGCCTCGATCTCGCGCTTAAGTTCCGCGGCTGTCTTCCGTGGTTCACCCGGCGTAACGTGCGGGATGAAGTAAACATCCGGCCCCAAACCCTTCCCTCGCAGGAACTGCGCACGAGCAACGTTCTCGGGCACAGCTTCCGTATGTTCGATCCCGACGTCGTCGCCATCGGGCATGGCCAACAAGAAATCCGGTTTGTCCCGGTGGGTAAGCGTCAATGGAAACGAAAGCCGTTCCGCCGGCAGCGTCGCCAGCAAGTGTGCGATGCCGTACCGCTCTACATGGCAAGGTTTGCGCCCTTCCGAGCGCGCGGGAACCTCGATATCCAACTCGGCCAACCTGGCCTTTAACTCCGCCCAGGTGTCTGCCCGCAGGATGATGTCAGGCATCGGAGGGTCGCACTTCTTGAGGGGCCGCAGTGTGGCTACGATGTAAGTCCGAAACCACCGCGATCAACCTGTTGATCGGCTCGGCTAACCGCTTTGGCAACACGCGATGCTCTGTGTGCTTGCTCAACTCCGCAATCCAGCGATGCGCGATCCAGACGTCATCTTCCGGATGGTTGTTGTCCACACCGTTGCAATACTTGTATCCAACGAGCGCATCCGTGTGCGATAGCAGCACGCGCGCCATCGTCATGTGGAAACGATGGGCCTGAAGGTCTGCCGGGCCTTTGGGGCGTGGAAGCGTAAGACGCAGGCATCGCTGGTCGTTGAAGTCCTTCCAGTCTGGTCCAACGACCTGTCCCGCGCGCTCCAGCATCTTGCGCGATTGCTCGTTTTTCCCGTTGACCAACGCCACGGCGACCGCGTTCTTCGGGTATTCCAGCTTGTCGGCCAGCACGTTCATCCAGTGCACAAGCTTGTGCAAGGTGGCATCGTCCGCAAACACCAGGAACTGGTGACGTTGTTCGCTGTCGAGAAACGCCGGAAGTTGCGCGTAAAGGGGGTACAGTAGATCGTGGAGGTAGATATATGTCTGCCGGCGTCCTTGCTCGTGGCTCCGCGTGGTCGCAGTCAATACCTGCTGCGCCCACTCCGGCGTAAGTTCGGCCAGCGTCATCTCGGTGATGTCGATGGAGATGAGCGGAAAGCCGAGCGACTTGCCGATCAGCGCCTTGCGCCCATCGAAAGCGTGCCCAAGTTCGATTTCCACGCCGCCGAGAACCATTGGTTCCGTCTGGACAGGTGGGCCGAGCACAGCGACGTCAAGCCGGAACCGACTGCCGAAAGGAGTTTCCAGCGGATGTTCGGTCGCCACGCTGTCAGCGCCGAGCAGCAAGTTGCCTTCCAACGGGTAATCCGACGCATCCACGTCCTTGAATGACCAAGGCATCGCAAGCCCGGCATCCATGCGCCGCGCAAGCTCTGCGGCGACCAATTCCTTGGCGCGCCGGTGTTCGGAGCTTTCTTGCACGGTGCGCTGCCGACGACCTTCTTCGTCGTCGAAGTGTGCTCTTAGGTTGTACGCGTGATCGGCGGGAAGCTGCCGGAAGTGGGAACGACGGCGTAGCTTCCCGTTCTCAAAAGTGGGACTAACCCACGTCACCATCTGCTTCAACGCATCAGGAGACACCAGAGGCCATAGCTTGCGCGCGTGTTCCCGACTACGCACATCGCGCGCAGTGATTCGGGTCTGAAACAACCCTTTCCGCGAGAAGACGACGACGGCCTCATCCATGCTTGATGTTCAGCACTCTTGCGTCACGGTGCAGCGTCCGAGCGAAACCTGGCCCGAGTGCGGCGTACCGGCAACGCGCGACATGGTCAAGCGGCAACGGAAATACCGGGCGCATGGGTGCGCCGTGCCGGCTGCACAATGATTTCGACACGCTGGTCCAGCGACACCAGCGCCTGCATCAACCGTTCCAACGAAATATTCTGGAGCTTGTAGCGGCGTACCTGCGACACCTTGGGCTGGGTCATACCAGTGATCGCCGCCGTCTCGTTCTGACTCAGACCACGCCGGTCAATCAGCTCGTTGAGCTTGAGTGCAAGCGCCGCCTTCGCCGACAGTTCTTCCGCGTCGTTGAAACCGAGATCCAGCAGCACGTTGTCGGTGCCTTGTGGATTGTTTTTGCGAGCCATCACGTTCTCCCGCCCGCCCCATAGCGGGCGAGCACTGCTTTCAGCCGCTTCTCGATCAGTTCCACGTCCGGCTGCGGCGTGGCGATGCCGGACTTGGATTTCTTCTGGAACGCATGCAGCACATGCACCGCGTCGCCAAGCCGCACGGTATAGACCGCGCGGAAGGTGTCGCCCCGGTGGTCTTCCACCAGTTCGTACACCCCGGAACCCAGCCCTTTCCAAAGCTTGGCCGAATCCGGCGTGCCGCCCAGCTGGACGACAAACAGCGCCACACCCATGTCCTTCTGCACGTCGACCGGGAACTCCTTGAAGTCCTTTTTCGACGAGCCTTCCCAATAGAGAAGCTTGCGTTTCTGTACCATGAAATTATATCCGTTCGGGTATGAATGGCAAGCCCTGAATTGTCGTATCGCTGATACGCCAATTCAGGCACCACGTTCAGGAGCCGATCGCCGCCGGCGCTTCTGGCGCCGCGCGCTTTGTGCCAGGCGGCACTGCGCGCTTCGGGCTTTTTCGGTGGCGATAGGGTCGATAGTTGCCCTGACTGGTGCGGGTCTTCTCGCCTTCCGCGACGGGGTAAGCGGCCGGCGGCTGCACAGTCGGCGTAGCCGACGCCCGGCTGTCGATAGCGTCTCGCCGCAGGTTGGCGACCCTCTCAGCAGCCGCCCGCACCGGGTCATCCTCGGTATGCACATACGTCATGAACTGCGTGACGGTCTTGTGCGCGGTTAGCGCCATGCCTACCTTGATGGGAACGCCGGAATTGGCGATGTCAGTGGCTGCGCGATGACGAATGCCGTGCGTGCCGACATGCGGCACCTTGGCCCGTTCCAAGATGCGCCGCCAGGAGTTGTAATAGGTGCTTTCAGGCAGCGGTTCCTCGCTGTCGAAGATGGCCGGGCACACGTAAGGCGAATCGTTGATGCGCGGGGCATTGGACAACAGTTGGTAGGCTGCTTCGCTCATCGGCTTGGAAATGTCGCCGGTCTTGCTGTCTGGCCAGACGACGCGGCGATTCTCGAAATCGACCCAAGCCCATTCAAGCGTGCGGATCTCTATCATGCGTGCCGAAAACTCGAATTGCAGGCGGATCGCCAACGTCAGGGTCGGGTGTTCCAGCCCTTCGGCATCCGCCCGGTCGAGATAGGCATAGAGGCGCGCCAGCTCGTCGTTGACGATGTAGCGCGTCTCGCCATCTTCCCGGTACTTGGGGACGTGGCGGCACGGGTTTGAGCCGTCCGGCCGGTAGCCCCACACCTCGGCCATGTTGAGCATCTTGCGGAGGCAAGCCAGAATCCGGTTGGCCGTGACGGCGATATGCGCCTTGTCCCGCATCAGCGCCGTAATGTCCGCGCGCGTCAGGTCGGGCACCTTCATCTTGCCCAACGTCGGGATGATGTGACGGTCGATGTAGCCCTGGTAGGTATCGACCGTTCGGGGCTTGTTGCGCGGCTTCGAGTATTCCTCGATGAACTGCTCACACAACTCCTTGACCGTGGGGGCCATGCGCGCGGCCAGCTTGGCGGCACTAGGGTCGCTGCCCTTGCGCACGTCGGCCAGCCAGTCCTGCGCGATCGAGCGGGCCTGCTCGACGGTCAGCTCGCCGAATTGGCCGATTTTCGGCTTGCGGCGCTCGCCCCAGTTCGTGCGGTACTGGAGCATGAAGACCTTGCGGCCGTGGGCGGTGACTTTGCAGAGGAATCCAGGGACAATGGTGTCCCGCAGCTCGTAGTCTTTGCTGGTGATTTCGGCCGCATCGACGGCGGATTTGGTGAGCTTGATCTTGGCCATGACGCCTCCTAGTTCGAGATCGAACGCAGGAACCAGCCAGGAGCCACGGCATCGGAAAGTGTGCCGCAATCGGTCTGGTCAAGGCGTAAGGTTAGACGGGACTAACTCTTTGGAAAACCAAGCCCAGCAAGGCTTAGCGGGTTCCAGCGTAGCCCCATGCTATTCCTCAAGAACAATCTCAAAATCCGCTTCTGGCGACAGAGTGGAGGTTCGAGTCCTCTCACCGGTACCACGACGGAATCGAAAACCCCGCCCCGTGCGGGGTTTTTCGTGGCTACAGCTCCCGCACCACGCGGAAGCCCACGCGGCCGCTGCGCAGTTCGCCGTCGGCGCCCTGGCGGTAGGCCGAGTCCACCTGCTCCGGCGAACTGCCCCACGAGCCGCCGCGCAGCACGTGGGAGCGGCAGCCCGGGTTGACCCAGGCGCTGCCGTCGTTCGGCGCGCGGATGTAATTGTCGTGCCAGCAGTCCAGCGCCCACTCGGAGACGTTGCCGTTGATGTCGTACAGGCCGAACGGGTTGGCGGCGAAGCTCATCACCGGCGCTGGCCCCCAGTAGCCGTCGCGGTAGTTGCGAAAGGCGTGGCTCCAGCGACGGCCGCTGCGCGAGCGGTCGCCGGAGCCGGTGAGGTTCTCCACCGGCTGCTTCGGCGTGCCGTCGCCCCACCAGTAGCGGCTGGTGGTGCCGCCGCGCAGTGCGTATTCGAACTCGGCTTCGCTGGGCAGCCGGTAGGTCTTGCCGGTGCGCTGGGCGAGCCAGTCGGCATAGGCATTGGCATCGTTCCAGGAGACGTTCACCACCGGCAGGTTGTCGTCGGCCTTGCGGCCGGCGTAGTCGTCCTGCCAGGTAGCCGAGCTGTCGTCGCGCAGGGAGCCGCTGCGCTCGTCGTAGACGCTGGCGCCACCCAGCCGGATCGAGTCGGGCACGTAGTTGCTGGCGCGCACGAATTCGCGGAATTCCGCCACGGTCACGGCGCTGCGCGCCATGGCGAAGCCCTTGGCGATGGTGACCGTATGCTGCGGCTGCGCGGTACCGCTGGGGTCGTCGTCGGCGGATGCGCCCATGCGGAAGCTGCCGGTGGGAATCACCACCATCGCCGGCGCCTTGCCCGGCAGGTCCACGTAGCGGTCAGTAAACACCTGGCCGGGCTTGTAGTTGGCGTACAGGCGCGCGTTGGTCAGTTGCTCGTCGAACGCGGTCAGTGCCGCCAGGCCCGGGGCGATCGCCCGCACCTGCGCCGCCAGCTTCGTCGCCAGTTCCAGATTGCCGGCGTCCAGCGCCGTGTGCGCCTGCGCCAGCACGTTGTTGGCGCGCTGCAGGCGCATGTCGTCCACGCGCTTGTGCACGTCGATCATCTGCTGCGATCCGGGCCGGATCGCCTGCGCCTTGGCCAGCTCCTGGTCGGCCCCGGCGAAATCGTTCTGGGCCACCGCGGCCAGCGCGCGGTCGAGCACCGCCCGCTGCACCTGGGAAATGCCCTGCTCGGCCACCGCATTGTGTGGATCCAGCGCCTGCACCTCCCGGTACAGGTCCAGCGCGCTGCCGCCTTGCGGCCGGTCCGCCTTGCCCTGCTGCAGCAGGCCGGCAGCCTTCGCCAGCATCGGTCGCACCTGCTCTAGGGTCTTCAGGCTCGCCTCCAGCTGTGCCACTTCGGTCTCGGCATTCGGCAGCGTGCGCAACGCATCCAGCAGGTCCCGCGCCGCGTCGACGTCGCCGACCGCAATGTCCTGGTCGATTTCCGCGACCAGCCTGGCGCGCACGTCGAACATGCCCTGCACGGCGCGGCGGCTGTCCGGCTTGTCCTTCAGCGCCTGCCCGAACAACGCGGCGGCACTGCTCTCGTCGCCGACCAGCCGACCCGCGTGCAGCGCCTTGTTCGCCCGTTCCAGCAAGGCCTGCACCTGCGGCGGGTCCGCACCCAGCTGTTCCGGCAGGTTGGCGTTCTTGCCGCTGTGTGCGGCGATCACCGCCGCCGGCGCCAGCGTCAGCGGTGGCCCCGCGTTCAGCTCGCTGATCGCCGACACCCGCTCCGGCTGCAGGCCGCCGTCCGACGCGGCAGCGCCGAGCGACATCGAGCGACGCGGCGCCTGCACGGAATCGACGTGGAACAACCGCGGAAAGAAGTGGTACAGCAGGGCGAAGCCCAGCACGATCACCCCGAGCACGCCACCGAGCGTGCGCTGCCTGCGCAGGGTTGCGTTGTTCGGCATGGATGGGCGTCCTTGGTGCGGCCTGTTATCGTGCGCTGCCCACCATAGGCAGAAACTGCCAGCAGGGCAATCCGCGCCCTGCGCCTTCCCGAGGAGCATCGATGTCATTGCCCGACACCACCGCCGCCGACTGGATCGATCGCCCCGACGCCCTGCAGGCGTGGCTGGCCGCGATACCCGCCGACGCCGCCGTGGGCCTGGATACCGAGTTCATGCGTCGCAACACGTTCTACCCGCAGCTGGCGCTGCTGCAACTGGGCTGGCACGGCCGCTACGCCCTGATCGACCCGCTTGCGTTCGACATCGGCAATGCGCTGCAGCCGCGGCTTGGCGCCGACACGGCGGTCATCGTCATGCACAGCGCCGGCGAAGACCTGGAAACCCTTGCGCCGCTGCTGCCGGAAGGGCCGGGCCAGCTGTTCGATACCCAGATCGCCGCCGCCTTCGCCGGCATGGGCCTCGGGCTGAGCTACCGCGCGCTGGTCGCCGAACTGGGCGGAGCGGAACTGGACAAGGGCGAGACCCGCTCGGACTGGCTGCGGCGCCCGCTCACCGACGCGCAGCGCAGCTATGCCGCGCTCGACGTGGTCTATCTGGAAACCATCCACGATCAGCTGGCCGAACGCCTGCGCCAGCGCGACCGCAGCGCCTGGCACGCCGAGGATTGCGCGCGCCTGAAGTTGCGCGCCAGCCATCGCGACGGCGACCCGCAACCGCAACGGGCGCTGCGCGGCGCCGCCGACTGGCCCGAAGTGCAGCAAGCGCTGCTACGCCGCCTGCTGTTGTGGCGCGAGCGCAGTGCACGCCGCCTCGACGTGCCTCGACCCTGGCTGCTCGAGGATGCCCTCGCGCTCAACCTGGCGCAGCAGCCGCCGACCAGCCTTGGCGACCTCGAGCAGCGCAGCCGCGGCCAGCGTGCCCTGCGCGCCGCCCAGCGCGGCGAGCTGTTCGAACTGCTGGCCCCCGCGGTGAGCGCCGAGGAAATCGCCGCCACCGCACGCATCCCCGGCTACCCGCAGGGCGAGGCCAAGAAGGCGCTGGCCGCCATGAAGACCCTGGTCGACAACCTCGCCGGCGAACTCGACCTGCCGCCGGGCCTGCTGTGCTCGCGCAAGCTGCTGGAGGAATACGTGGTCACGGCCGAATGGCCCGAACTCCTGGAAGGCTGGCGCCGTCAGGTGCTGCACGACCGCCTGGCCTCGCTGCTTCCCGGCTGAGCCCGCACGCGGGGTCTTGGCGAAGCTCCGCCACGCTGCTAACATTTGCCGCTTGCCGTGGGGCGGTAGCTCAGCTGGGAGAGCGTCGCGTTCGCAATGCGAAGGTCGTGGGTTCGATCCCCATCCGCTCCACCACGTCATCCACGAAAAAGCCTCCGCCTGCGGAGGCTTTTTCGTGTCCGCCGCCCGTCGGCCCGTTCAGCGTCCGTAGTCGAGCGCGTGCGCCACGTCGGGACCGAGGCCGCGCAGGAAGGCTTCGACCTGGGTGGTGTAGTCGCCGGGCGTGCCGAGCAGTTCGTTGATCTGCGCGTGCGAGAGATCCTCCGGCAATGTCTGCGCGCGTCCGCCCCATGCGATGGCCTTGTCGACGAAGGCCTGCGCCGCCGGACAGGAGTCGGTACGGCGGCTGGAACACACCGCAAGGAACGGTGCGGCGCGGGCCTGCAACTGCTGCTGCGGCGACACCGCGAGCCAGCCGGCCGGGTCGCTGCCGAAGGCGCGGTCGTACAGCGGCAGGTGGCGCGACTGCATGATCCGGACCACGTCCAGCGCGGCGCTGTCCAGCGCCACCGTGCCCAGCCACGGTCCGGCGCCGCGGTCGCGGGCAATGGACGGCGCGGCGGCCAGCAGCGCAACCAGGTGCGCGCCGGCGGAATGTCCGATCAGGATGAATCCGCGGCGATCGCCGCCCCACTCGGCTGCCCGCCGCTGGGCCAGCGCCAGCGCCTGCGCCACGTCCTGCGCCTGCTGCAGCGGCGCCGCGTCCGGCAGCAGGCGGTAGTTGGTCGAGATCACCACGAAGCCACGCGGCACCCAGCGCGCCACCTTGTTCTGCACCACGTTGCGCATGGCCTTGTCGCCGTTGCGCCAGGCACCGCCATGCACCAGAAGGATCACCGGCGCCTGCCGCGCGTTCGTCGGCATGTAGACGTCGAAGCGCTGGCGCGGATCGCTGCCGTAGGCCACGTCACGCACCACGCGGACGCCGGCCGGCAGGTCGACGGTGCGGCTAGCGAGGCGGCGTGCCCACGCCTCGCGCAGGCCATCGGTGGCGGCGCGTGCCGGCAGGCTGGCCGCCAGCGCAAGCAGGGCGGCGGCGATGCAGGGGACAAGTCGCGGCATGACGCATGCTCCGGGCACGGAATGCGCCCTGCGCACGGGAAACGCGGGCCGGTGCGATCGGTGTACCGGCCCGGTGCGCTCAGTGCGCGCTGCCGGCTCCCGCCCCGCACAGTTTCTCCATCAGCTCGACCTGCACATTGCGGACGGGCTCGCCGGCAGGTGCCGAAGGGTGCAGGTATTCGCCGTCGGGCTGCAGCAGCGAGGCACTGGCGTTGTCGGCGAGGTAGCACAGCAGGGCATGGTGGATGCGCTGCTGCAGCTTCTTGCCCTCGATCGGGAAGGCGGTCTCGACGCGGCGGTCGAGGTTGCGTTCCATCAGGTCGGCGCTGGACAGGTACAGCTGCGGCTCGCCGTCGTTGGCGAACCAGTAGGCGCGGCTGTGCTCGAGGAAGCGGCCGATCACCGAGCGCACCCGGATGTTGTCCGAGACGCCCGCCACGCCGGGGCGCAGGCTGCAGATGCCGCGCACGATCAGCTCCACCTGCACGCCGGCGATGCTGGCCTTGTACAGCGCGCGGATCACCTTCGGCTCGGTCAGCGCGTTGACCTTGAGGATGATCTGCGCCGGCTTGCCCGCCGCCGCGTGCGCGGTCTCGCGCGCGATCAGTTCGAGCAGCGCTTTCTTCAGGGTGAATGGCGCGTGCAGCAGCTTCTTCATGTGCAGCACCTTGCCCATGCCGGTGAGCTGGCTGAACAGCTTGTGCACGTCCTCGCACAGCGCCTCGTCGGAGGTGAGCAGGCTGTAGTCGGTGTACAGCCGGGCGTTGCCGGTGTGGTAGTTGCCGGTGCCCAGATGCGCGTAGCGCACCAGCTCGCTGCCCTCGCGGCGCTGGATCAGCATCAGCTTGGCGTGCGTCTTGATGCCGACCACGCCGTAAATCACCATCGCGCCGGCCTGCTGCAGGCGCGAGGCGAGGCTGAGGTTGGATTCCTCGTCGAAGCGCGCGCGCAGCTCGACCACCGCGGTCACCTCCTTGCCGGCGCGGGCGGCGTCGACCAGCGCGTCGACGATCTCCGAATTCGCGTTGGTGCGGTACAGCGTCTGCTTGATCGCCAGCACCTTCGGGTCGGTCGAGGCCTGGCGCAGCAGGTCGACCACCGGCGCAAACGACTCGTACGGATGCAGCAGCAGCACGTCCTGCTTGCCGATCACCTCGAACAGGTCCTCGGCGTGCTGCAGCGCTTTGGGCAGCGCCGGCGTGAATGGCGGGTACTGCAGCTTCGGGTAGCTGACGTTGTTGGCGATGCGGAACAGCCGCGCCAGGTTCACCGGGCCGTTCACCTCGTACAGCTCCGACTCGTTGAGGCCGAACTGCTTGAGCAGGTAGTCGGTCAGCTCCTTCGGGCAGTTGTCGGCCACCTCAAGCCGCACCGCGTCGCCGAAACGGCGCGAGTACAGCTCGCCGCGCAAGGCCAGCGCCAGGTCCTCGACGTCCTCCGGGTCGAGCGTGAGGTCGGCGTTGCGGGTCAGCCGGAACTGGTAGCAGCCGAGCACGGCCATGCCGGGGAACAGTTCCTCCGCATGGGCATGGATGATCGAGGACAGCAGCACGTAGTTGTCGCCGCCCTCGCAAATCTCCAGCGGCAGGCGGATCAGTCGCGGCAGCACGCGCGGCGCCGGCACGATGGCCAGGCCGGAATCGCGGCCGAACGCATCCACGCCGTCCAGCCGCACGATGAAGTTGAGGCTCTTGTTGACCAGCAGCGGGAACGGATGGGTCGGGTCCAACCCGATCGGGGTGACCAGCGGCGCCACTTCCTCGCGGAAATAGCGGCGCACCCACAGCTTCTGCTTGTGCGTCCATTGCGTGCGCCGCACGATGCGGATGCCGTGCGTGGCCAGCTCCGGCAGGATGCGCTCGTTGAGGATCGCGTACTGCCGCTCGACCTGCCGGTGCGCGATTTCGGCGATCTCGGCCAGCGCGCGCTTCGGCGCCACGCCGTCCGGGCCGATCATCTCGTGATCGAGCGCGATCTGGCCCTTCAGGCCGGCCACGCGGATCTCGAAGAACTCGTCCATGTTGGCGGAGAAGATCAGCAGGAACTTCAGCCGCTCCAGCAATGGCGTGCGTTCGTCCAGCGCCTGGTCCAGCACGCGGATGTTGAACTTGAGCTGGGACAGCTCGCGATGGATGTACAGCCGGCTGTCGGTGAGGTCCGGCCCGGTTGCCGACAGTGCGGCATCGTTGGCGGCGGGCGCAGCGGCGTCGGTCGGCAAGGTCTCGCGAATCAGTCGGCTGTTCATCGGTGCACCGGGTCCGGCAAGGGTGGATGCAGCATTCCTGCATGGTAGCCCGCCGCGGACAAGCCGGGACGAGTACGGCACCGGCAGGTCAGGCCGCACTCAGCCTGCGGCATTTTCCTGACCGCAGGATGACACCTGGAGCCGCGGTCGAACGACCGGCACATGCGGGCCGCCGCCCGTTTGCCCTATGGTTGGCGCCCCCATCGGCCCTGTCGCCGAACCCGCCCCCGTCGATCGAACGCCCCATGCAGACCCGCGTCGAAAGCGCTCCGCTGTCCCCTGCCGCGATCTCCCCGCCCGACGACGCCACGCCAGCCGCCGAGTCCACCCGTTACGACGTACTCGGCGGGATCAGCTTCGCGCACATGCTCAACGACATGATCCAGTCGCTGATCCTGGCGATCTACCCGATCCTGAAGCACGACTTCCAGCTCAGTTTCGCCCAGGTCGGCCTGATCACCCTCACCTACCAGCTCACCGCGTCGCTGCTGCAGCCGCTGGTGGGCACGTTCACCGACCGCCGGCCGATGCCGTACTCGCTGCCGGTGGGCATGGCCTTCACGCTGTGCGGTCTGCTGTTGCTCGCCACCGCGCCGAATTTCCTGGTGCTGCTGGCCGCCGCGGCGCTGGTCGGCACCGGCTCGTCGGTGTTCCACCCGGAATCCTCGCGGGTGGCGCGGATGGCCTCGGGCGGACAGCATGGCCTGGCGCAGTCGCTGTTCCAGGTTGGCGGCAACGCCGGTTCGTCGCTGGGGCCGTTGCTGGCGGCGTGGATCATCGTGCCGCACGGGCGCGGCAGCGTGGCGTGGTTCTCGCTGGCCGCGCTGCTGGCGATCGTGGTGCTGCTGCAGGTGGGACACTGGTATGCGCGACACCATGTCGGGCGCGCCAGGTCGGCGGCCCGGCAGCTTGCGGCGGCACTGTCGCGCCGGCGGATCATCGGCGCGCTGGCGGTGCTCGGCCTGCTGATCTTCTCCAAGTATTTCTACCTGGCCAGCCTCAGCAGCTATTACACCTTCTACCTGATCCACAAGTTCGGCGTGTCGGTGCAGAGCGCGCAGGTGCACCTGTTCGTGTTCCTGTTCGCGGTGGCGGCCGGCTCGCTGGTCGGCGGTCCGGTCGGCGACCGGGTCGGGCGCAAGTGGGTGATCTGGGTATCCATCCTCGGCGTGGCGCCGTTCACCCTGCTGCTGCCGCACGTCAACCTGATGTGGACCGGCGTGCTCTCGGTGATCATCGGCCTTGTGCTGGCCTCGGCGTTCTCGGCGATCCTGGTCTACGCACAGGAGCTGATTCCCGGCCGCGTCGGCATGATCTCGGGACTGTTCTTCGGCCTGGCCTTCGGCATGGGCGGCATCGGCGCCGCCGTGCTCGGCGGACTGGCCGACACGCACGGCATCGAATACGTCTACCAGCTGTGCGCATACCTGCCGTTGATGGGATTGATCACGGTGTTTTTGCCGGACCTGGAACGCCCGAAGCTCGTGTAGGAGCGCACCCTGTGCGCGAATGCTCTTCGTCACGTGACGAAAAGCTCGCGCACAGGGTGCGCTCCTACACGTCGATCACGACCGGTTCCGGCTCCAGCCGCACGCCGAATTTCGCCTCGACGCCTGCAATCACCTGCTGTGCCAGCGCCCACAGCTGCGGGCCGGTCGCCTTGCCATGATTGACCAGCACCAAGGCGTGCCGGTTGGAGATGCCGGCGTCGCCCTCGCGCAGGCCCTTGAAACCGGCGGCCTCGATCATCCATGCGGCGGACAGCTTGCAGCGGCCATCGGCCTGCGGCCATGCGGGCAACTCGGGGTATTCGCGCTGCAGCGCGCCGGCCAGCGCGGCCTCGACGATCGGGTTCTTGAAGAAGCTGCCGGCGTTGCCGATCACCGCCGGGTCGGGCAGCTTGCGCGTGCGCAATCGCACCACCGCCTCGGCGACGTGGAACGGCGCAGGCTTGGCCACGCCCATGCGTGCCAGCTCCTCGTCGATGCCGGCGTAGTCGGTGCGCAGCGGACGGCTGCGCGGCAGCACGAAGCGTACGGCGGTGACGATGTAGCGGCCCGGCTCGTGCTTGAACAGCGAGTCGCGGTAGCCGAAGGCGCAGGTGGCGTGGTCCAGCGTCACCACGCGGCGTTCGCGCGTGTCCCACGCCTCGACGCTCTCGACGAACTCGGCCACTTCGCAGCCGTAGGCGCCGATGTTCTGGATCGGCGCGGCGCCGACTGTGCCGGGAATCAGGATCAGGTTTTCCAGGCCGGCGTAGCCCTGGCCCAGGGTCCAGCGCACGAAGTCGTCCCAGCGCTCGCCGGCGGCCACCGCGATGCGCGCGCTGTCGCCGTCGCTCTCCACCTGCACGCCGCGGGTGGCCATGGCCAGCACGGTGCCGTCGAAATCGCCGGTGAACAACAGGTTGCTGCCCTCGCCCAGCACCAGCAGGCGGCTGTTGCGTACTGCGGGGAAGTCGAGCAGCTCAGGCAGCTTCGCCGCATCGCGGATTTCGGCCAGCAGCCACGCACGCGCATCCACGCGCAAGGTGTTGCGGTTTGCCAGCGAGGCGTTCTCGATGAGCGTGTAGCCGCCCATGTCGGTGCGTTCAGGCGACATCGGCTTGCTCACATTGACGGCGGATCTCGTTGACGCATTCGGCGACCAAGGCCGGCCCGCGGTAGATCAGGCCCGAATAGAGCTGCACCAGCGAGGCACCGAGTTCCATCTTCTCGGCGGCGTCGCTGCCGTCGAGGATGCCGCCCACGCCGATCAGCGGAATGCGGTCCTGCAGGCGCCGGTGCATGCCCGACAGCACCGCGGTGGAGCGGTCGAACAGCGGCTTGCCGGACAGCCCGCCGGCCTCGCTGCCGCGCGGATCGTCGGCCACCGCCGTGTGGTCGATCGTGGTATTGGTGCAGATCACCCCGTCGATGCCGGTGCGCAGCAGCACCTCGGCGATCGCGTCGAGCTCCGCTTCGGAAAGGTCCGGCGCGATCTTCAGCAGCATCGGCTTGCGCCGCCCGTGCTGCGAGCCGAGTCGCTCCTGCGCCTCGCGCAGCACCGAAATGAAGCGGCGCAGCGTGGCTTCTTCCTGCAGGTCACGCAGGCCCTGGGTGTTCGGCGAGGAGATGTTCACCGTGACATAGCTGGCCAGTTCGTACACGCGGGTCAGGCAGAGCAGATAGTCGCTGACCGCCTTCTCGTTCGGCGTGTCCTTGTTCTTGCCGATGTTGATGCCGAGCACGCCGTGGTAGCGCGAGCGCTGCACGTTGCGCACCAGCGCATCGACGCCGGCGTTGTTGAAGCCCATGCGGTTGATGATCGCCTCGTGCCGCGGCAGCCGGAACAGGCGCGGCCGCTCGTTGCCCGCCTGCGGCCGCGGCGTCACCGTGCCGACCTCGATGAAGCCGAAGCCGAGCGTGTCGAGCGCATCCAGATGTTCGGCGTTCTTGTCCAGCCCAGCCGCGAGTCCGACCGGGTTCGGGAAGCTGACGCCGAACACCTTGGTCGGCAGGTCCGCCGGCGGCTTGGCGATCCACTGGGAAAAGCCGCTGCGCTGGGCCACGCCCAGCGCATACAGGGTGGCGCGGTGCGCGGTCTCGGCGTCGAGCTTGAACAGCAGCGGGCGCAGGATGTCGTACATGGATCAGACCAGGTGGCCCGCGAAGATGCGGGTGTCGTAATCGAAGCTTACCGTGCCGTTTTCGGCACAGCTGTCGAACAGTTCGCGCAGCGCGCGCAGCATCGGTTCGTGCCGGGGATCACCGGCCTTGGGCACGTACGAGGACGACATCAAGCGCCCGCGCAAGGCCTCGAAATCGAGCTGCTGCGCGTGCTCGAAACGGGCCGCGCCGCGAAAGCCGGCGCCGAACCAGGCGCGCATGCGCGCGTCGTCGGCGTAGCGTTCGGCCACGCTGGTGTAGTCGGTGCCGTAGGCCAGCAGCAGCGCCTCGTAGCCTTCCAGGAAACGCGTGCCGCCGAGGCGGCGCGAGTTCCACCAGATCGCCGCCAGTCCGCGCGGACGCAGGATGCGCGCGAATTCGCGCCGCGCCGCGCCCTCGTCGAACCAGTGGAACGCCTGCGCCGCGGTGACCAGATCCACGCTGGCGTCGGGCAAGCCGGTGGCGTCGGCGCTGCCGTCGACCGCATCGAAGCCCGCGTACGCCTGCAGCCAGTGTTCGGCGGCGGTGCGCATCGGCGCATTCGGCTCCACCGCGGTCACCCGGTAACCGGCATCGAGGAACAGTTTCGAGGAGATGCCGGTGCCGGCACCCACATCCGCCACACGCCAGCTGCTGTCCACGCCCTGCTCGCGCTGCAGCCAGTCCAGCAATGCCGGCGGATAGTCCGGCCGGTAGCGCACGTAGTCGTCGACGCGGTCGCTGAAGCGCGCGGTGGATGACAGGTCAGCCATTGAGCATCTGCCCGCCGTCGACGACCAGGGTGTGGCCGGTGATCCAGCCTGCCCACGGCGAGGCCAGGAACAGCGCGGCATGGGCGATTTCCTCCGGCTTGCCGAAGCGGCCGAACGGGATCTTTGCCAGGGTGGTGCGGTAGAGCTCCGGCTGTTCCAGCTTGCGGCGCTCCCACAGGCCATCGGCAAACGCGATCGAACCCGGCGCGATCGCATTGACGCGGATGCGATGTTCCGCCAGTGCCAGTGCCTGCGAGGTGGTGTACTGACTCAATGCCGCCTTCACCGCCGCATACGCCGCGCCGTTCGCGCGCGGGCGGAACGCGGCGATCGAACTGGTGTGCAGGATGCATCCGCGTGGCGATGTCTTCAGATGCGGCAAGGCCGCGCGCGAGGCGCGTACCGCGGCCATCAGGTCCACGTTGAAACCGGCGCTCCACGCCTCGTCGCCGTCATCGAAACCGTAGCCGCTGGCGTTGTTGACCAGCACGTCGATGCCGCCGAGCGCGGTGGCTGCATTCGCCACATAGGCCTCGATGGCGCGGGCATCGGCCAAGTCGCAACTCTGCGCATGTGCCGGCGCGCCGTGGGCGGCCAACGCCTGGCGGGTTTCCTCCAGCGCCGCGGCGCCACGTGCACAGACCGACACCGCTGCGCCGGCTGCGGCGAAGCCCAGCGCAATGCTGCGACCGATGCCGCGGCTGCCGCCGGCGACGACGACGCGATAACCGGTGAAGTCAAAAGGCATGCGGGGCATCAATGCCAGTTCGAGAAGGCGAAACCGAAGATCAGTGCAGCGACGACCACGAACACCACCAGCACGCCCAGCAGCAGCTGCACGTAGCCGAGCACCAGCCCGGCCACGGCCATGCCGTCGCCCTCGGTGCGGGCATCGAGCGGACTGCGGCGAATCTCGCTGCGCGCCAGGTGACCGCAGACGATCGCCACGATCGCGCCCACGAACGGCAGCACGCACCAGGCCAGGATGCCGAACACCAGGCTCACCACGGCCAGCGAACTGGTGCCGGTGCCCGGGCGGTAGGATGGTTGGTAGCTCATCGGATCGCTCGCTCAGGCAAGAGGTGGAAGCGCCGTCGTGCATCGTCGCCGGCAGCGGGCGGCCAACCGCCCGCGACCTGTTCATCCCCTCAGAAATCGAACTTGATGCCCTGCGCCAGCGGCAACGCGTCGGAGTAGTTGATGGTATTGGTCTGCCGGCGCATGTAGACCTTCCACGCATCGGAACCCGATTCGCGGCCGCCGCCGGTTTCCTTCTCGCCGCCGAACGCGCCGCCGATCTCCGCACCGGAGGTGCCGATGTTGACGTTGGCGATGCCGCAGTCGGAACCGGCCGCCGACAGGAACTGCTCGGCCGCCTTCAGGTTGGTGGTGAAGATCGACGAGGACAGGCCCTGCGGCACGTCGTTCTGCATCGCGATGGCTTCATCCAGTGTCTTGAACGGCATCACGTAGAGGATCGGTGCAAACGTCTCGGTCTGCACCACCTCGTCGGAGTTCTTCAGGCCGGTGATGATGGTCGGCAGCACGAAGTTGCCCTTGCGCTCGGTCAGCGCCTTGCCGCCGGTGGCGACAGTGCCGCCGGCCGCCTTGGCCTTCTCGATCGCGGCCAGGTAACCCTGCACCGCTTCCTGGCTGTTCAGCGGGCCCATCAGCGTGGTGGCCAGGGTGGGATCGCCGATCTTGCCCTCTACCTGCTTGTACGCCTTGACCAGGGTATCGACCACGCTGTCGTGGATCGACTCGTGCACGAACACGCGGCGGGTGGTGGTGCAGCGCTGGCCGGCGGTGCCGACCGCGCCGAACACGATGCCGGGGATCGCCAGCGCAAGGTCGGCCGTCTCGTCCACGATGATCGCGTTGTTGCCGCCCAGCTCCAGCAGCGAGCGGCCCATGCGCTGGGCGACGCGCTCGCCGACCATGCGGCCGACCTTGGTCGAGCCGGTGAAGCTGATCAGCGGGATGCGCCGGTCGTCGACGAAGGCCTGCGCCAGGTCGCTGCCGGCGTCGTTGAACAGGAAGAACAGGTCGGGGAAGCCGCCGGCCTTCAGCGCGTCGTTGCAGATGCGGAGGGTGGCGATCGCCGACAGCGGCGTCTTCGGCGACGGCTTCCAGATGCAGATGTCGCCGGCGATGGTGGCCAGCATGGCGTTCCACGCCCACACCGCGACCGGGAAGTTGAACGCGCTGATGATGCCGACCAGGCCGAGCGGGTGGTACTGGTCGTACATGCGATGGCCGGGGCGCTCCGAGTGCATGGTGTAGCCGTACAGCATGCGGCTCTGGCCCACCGCGAAGTCGGCGATGTCGATCATCTCCTGCACTTCGCCGTCGCCCTCGGGCTTGATCTTGCCCATCTCCAGCGCGACCAGCGAACCGAGCGCGTCCTTGTGCTTGCGCAGCGCCTCGCCGCACAGGCGCACCGCCTCGCCGCGGCGCGGCGCCGGGGTGGTACGCCACACTTTGAACGCTTCCTGCGCGCGCTTGATGATGATTTCGTAGTCGGCGGCGCTGGAGGCATGCACGGTGCCGAGCACTTCGCCGGTGGCCGGGTTCACCGGCTGCAGGGTGCCGGCATCGGTGGTCTTCGACCACTCGCCTTGGCCGAGGTAGCCGCCGGACTGCTCGCCATCGAGGCCGAGCGCGCTGAGGATTGCATGGGACATGGATGTCTCCTGGACGTGCGGCGCCCATGGGCGCCGTGGGTTGAATCGGCAATTGCCCATTCTAGCAGGCCGGCAGGCATGGCTTCGTTCCTGCCGCCGTGCTGTGGCAAGAACCAGAAGCCGCGCTCCCTCTCCTGCCTGCAGAGGGGAGGAGCCTGGCGTCGTGCTCCCTCCCCTGCCTGCAGGAGAGGAGCCAGGTACCGTGCTACCTCCCCTGCAACGCAGGGGAGGGTTGGGGTGGGGTCGCTCTTGGTCCGGCTCTTCGGCAACCCTGCGCAACCCCCTCCCGACCTCCCCCTGCAAGCAGGGGGAGGAGCCAGGCGTCGTGCTCCCTCCCCCTGCCTGCAGGGGAGGAGCCAGGCGTCGTGCTCCCTCCCCTGCCTGCAGGAGAGGAGCCAGGTACCGTGCTCCCTCCCCTGCAACGCAGGGGAGGGTTGGGGTGGGGTCGCTCTTGATCCTGCTCTTCGACCAGTGCGCAATCGCACCATGGCGCGATCCATGCGAAAATCCCGGCGCTGCCCTCGTAGCTCAGTTGGATAGAGCGGCCCCCTCCTAAGGGGCAGGTCGGACGTTCGAATCGTCTCGAGGGCACCAGTCACCGCAAGCGAGGGCCGGCCACGCCGGCCTTCGTGCTTTGCGGCTCAGGAACTGCACGACAACATCGAGCAGCCGGCCTTGTGCCGCGCCCAGTCCGGGCGCTTGCCCGCATACGCCTCGCGACCGGGCTGGTCGTCGTACGGATGGCGCAGCACGTCGAGCAGTTCGTGGATGCCGGCGAGATCGCCCTGCTCCGCGCGGTCTATCGCCTGCTGCGCCAGGTAGTTGCGCAGCACGTAGCGCGGATTGGCCAGGCGCATGCGTTCGCGGCGCCGCTCCGGCGGCAAGGGGTCATCGGCCAGCCGCGCCGCGTAGCGGGTCAGCCAGTCGACGAGCGCGGGTTCCGCCGCGCGCCGCTTCGCTTCGTCGTAGAACGCCTCGCCGAACGGCGCCAGCGTGGGCGTCCGCGCATCGAGGTCGGCCAGCGCGCGGAACCACAGCGTCATGTCGACCTCGGCCTGCTGCATCGACGACTGCAGCGACCGCATCAGCGCCACGTCGTCGTCGCGGCATTCGGCCAGGCCCAGCTTGGCGGCGACGTTGGCACGGTCGGCGGCGGCATACGTGGCGGCGTAGTGCTGCAGGCCTTCCTCCAGCGCTCCGACGCCGTCGAACAGCGGCGCCAGTGCGCCGGCTAGGCAGCTCAGGTTCCACCACGCCACGTCCGGCTGCTGGCCGTAGCGGTAGCGGCGGCGCTGCGCGTCGGTGGTGTTCGGCGTCCAGTCCGGATCGTAGTCGTCGACCCAGCCGTACGGGCCGTAGTCGATGGTGAGGCCGAGGATCGACATGTTGTCGGTATTCATCACCCCGTGCACGAAACCCACGCGCATCCAGTGCGCCATCAGCCTGGCGGTGCGCTCGCAGACCTGGGTGAACCATGCCGCGTACAGCGCCTCGCCCTGCCCGTCGAGCTCCGGGAAATCGCGGCGGATGGTGAACTCGACCAGCCGGCGCAGCAGCGCGATGTCGCCGCGCGAGGTGGGCAGCTCGAAGTTGCCGAAGCGGATGAACGAAGGCGCCGCGCGACACACGATCGCGCCCGGTTCCGGCGCGGCGTGGCCGTCGTAGAACATGTCGCGCAGCACCGTCTCGCCGGTGCCGACCAGGCTCAGCGCGCGCGTGGTGGGCACGCCGAGGTGATGCATCGCCTCGCTGCACAGGAACTCGCGCACCGAGGAACGCAACACCGCGCGACCGTCCGCGCCACGCGAATACGGCGTCAGCCCGGCACCCTTCAGCTGCAGTTCCCAACGCTCACCGGCATCGTTGACGACCTCGCCCAGCGAAATCGCCCGACCATCGCCGAGCTGCCCGGCCCAGTGGCCGAACTGGTGCCCGCCGTAGTTGGCCGCGTACGGCTGCATGCCGTCGAGCAGCGCATTGCCGCCAAACACCTGCGCGAACTCCGGCGTGGCCACGTCCACGGCGCTGAATCCCAGCGCGGCCGCCATCTCCGCCGAATGCGCCAGCAGGCGCGGCGCGGCCACCGGCGTCGGGTCGACCCGCGAATACAACGCGCCCTCGACCTGGCGCAGCCGCGCGCCCTGCTCCGCATCGCCGGGCAGCTCGCGCACAAACGCATTGTCGAAACGAAGATCGGGCATCGGCGCGCCTCGGAAAGCTGCAGCCTATATCCGGGCGCCGTCGGCCCGATGCAAGGCCGCGACGCAGTCAGCGCGCCACGGTCCGCCCGCGGCGTGCCGGACGATGGATCGCCTGCAGCCGCTGGTAGACGGTCATCACCGCGGTGCCGTAATTTCTGGCCAGGGCCGGCGTGTGGCTGTGGTAGTAGCCCACGCCGAGCACCCGGTCGCGGGTCTGGCGCATGCCGTCGCGCAGGATCTTCGCGGCCACGGTGATGTTGGTGCGCGGATTGAGCAGGGTCAGCGGGTCGCGCACCACGTCGCGGTGCATCGGGTAGTAGACCTGCATGATGCCGACGTCCTGCACGGCCGAACCGAACTGGCTCGCCTCGGCCATCGCCAGCTGCACGTCGTGGCGATCGCCACGCACCAGATGATCGTTGACGCGGAACAGCCACGGCGTGGGCGCGACCTTGCCGTCCGGGTACAACGCCTTCGACTCCACCAGGGCGATGCTGTACAGCAGCAGCGGATCGACGCCGGAGGCCTTGCCGATCTCCGACCACAGGCTGTCGCGCGAAGTGATGTCCAGGTCGGGTTCCTCGATCGGCATCATCAGGTCCATCGTGCTGACTTCGGACAGCAGCTTGCGTTCGGCCGCGCCCGCCGTGGGGCGGGCCGTGGGCGAAACCGCCGGCACGTCCGTCGACACGGGTGCCATCCGCGCGGGCGCGGGCCTGGTCGGCAAGGCTGCCGCGTGCATGGCCGATGCCGGCTGCGCCGGTGCAGCGAGCGTCTCGCTGGCCGGCCTCGATCCCGTGTCGGGGTGCGCCATGCCGAAGCGCAGCAGCACCAGGGCAACGCCGGCGACGGCGCTCATCGCCACACCCGCCAGCAGCCGGCGCCGCTGCACGCTTTTCCCTCCGAACCACGCCGGCAGAGGCACCCGCATCCACGGCGGCACGCGCATGCCGGCAAACCGATGCAGGCTGGCGACCAGCGCCGCGTGCCAGTCCTCCAGCGGCCACGTGGGCGGCAGCAGCCAGCGCTCCGCCTGCGGCTGCGGCGCACGCGGGGGTAGCCGCCCCGACACGCGCCGCGAACGCATCCACTGCGCCGGCGCCGGTATCATGACCGTTGCGGCGAGGGGACGGCATGTCGACGAATCGCCGCATTTCCAACGCGCCGGCGCCATCAGATGGACGCGACCCGGCGTCCGCAGCATGCTCCGCGCCGCCATGGCGCCCGTGGCCGGATGCCGGCCACCGACCCCGGCGCAGCCGTGGCTGCCGCCGTGCGAGGCATCCGCGGTCATGGGAGTCGAGCCGTCCACGGGGAATCCTGTTCAGAGGCACGGTCGCGGCCAGCTCGCGGTGCCGAAGTCCGCCATTAAATCAGGTTTGCGCGGCCAGTTCCCGCATCCGGCCGCACGACATTCACGCATGGCGCCGGTGCGGCACACCCGAACCGGTGCGCCGGTCAGCCGTTATAGTCGGCTGCCGATCGCTGCGAAAACCGCATGAAGCCGACACCCGCCAACGACCTCAACGCCGACGCGCTGCCCGAGGACGCCCCCTACCTCGCCGCGACCACGCGCTGGCTGGAGCGCGCGGTGATCGGGCTGAACCTGTGCCCGTTCGCCCGCGCCCCGCACGTGCAGGGCAAGCTGCGCCTGCGGGTGAGCCATGCGCGCGACACCAACGCGCTGCTCGACGATCTGTGCGGCGAACTGCAGTCGCTCAACGCACTGTCTCCGGACGAGTGCGAGACCGGCCTGCTGGTCCACCCGTTCGTGCTCGGCGACTTCCTCGACTACAACGACTTCCTCGACGTCGCCGATGCCGCCTTGCAGACGCTGGGGCTGCAGGGCGAATGGCAGGTGGCCAGCTTCCATCCCCATTACCAGTTCGCCGACAGCGCGCCCGACGACATCGAGAACCTCAGCAACCGCTCGCCGTACCCCATGCTGCACCTGCTGCGCGAAACCAGCATCGAGCGCGCGATGGAAACGATGAGCGACACCGACAGCATTTACCGGCGCAACATCGAGACGCTGCAACGGCTGGGCATCGATGGCTGGCAAAAGCTGTGGCGCAACGACACGGATTGAACACAGCCATCCAACCCGGAGTTCACACTCGCGTCAGGCGAAGCTGTCACACTGACGAGTGAAAAATATCCCCGACCCCTACGCCGAAAGCGTCGACCCCAGCGTGCAATGCACGACCTGCGAAGCCGTGTGCTGCCGCCTCACCGTGGTGCTGATGCCCGAGGACCGGGTGCCCGCCTGGCTGGTCGATCATGACGAGCACGGCATGGCGATCCTGGCCAAGGGCGAGGACGGCTGGTGCGCCGCGGTCGACCCGAACACTTCCCGCTGCACCATCTACGCGGACCGCCCTGCCATCTGCCGCAAGTTCGCGATGGGCAGCCCGAGCTGCCGCGACGAGCGGCACAAATGGTTCGGCAACGCGATTCCCACCGCGGTACGCGTGCTGTAGGTGAGCAAATCACCTGACCGTACCGGTCAGGTCACCGTCCACGTAAAACCTCCCATCCGGTTTCAACGTGAACGTGGATGACGCTACCGGACAACCTGGTGGGTTCCGGTGGGTCGTGAACGTCATGGATGCTGTTTTGCCATCCCCTTCTTCAAGGATCGACTCGGCCACTTCGATCTCGTTGGCACCCGTCATCCAGAGATAACCACCCACCGGCGTTTCGCCCAAGTCCCCCAATCGGGCATAGACCAACCCCACCGCGTGTGCGCTACCACGGCTCGGGCGATCTTCCACATCGAAGAACCTGAATACGACAGTTCCGGCGCCGCCTTCGGTGGACTTCGTGTCCACTGCCAAACGCCCAAAATCCCGCAACGGGATGACTTGCCTGCGTTCAAACCTCAGTGCCGGGCAGTTTGCGGTGCCCTCTTTCGCGATAGCAGGTTGCACAATAAGGAACAGCACGCCAGCAAACGCACCGAGCAAGTAACGCATCGCGACGGTCCCTCGAAATTCGTGGATGGTGGTTATGGATTGCTGAAAACCGGCGCGACCTCGCCGGCATCGAGCACGCGCCATTCGCCCGGCGGCAATGCGCCCAACGCCAGCGCGCCGATCGATATCCGCTGCAGCGTCTCGACGTGATTGCCGGTGGCAGCGAACATGCGGCGCACCTGGTGGTAGCGGCCTTCGGTGACGGTGAGGCGCACGTGGCGCGGCCCCAGCACCTCCAGCGCGGCGGGCGCCAGCGGGGTGGTTTCCCCTTCCAGCAGCAGCGTGCCGCTGGCGAACAACGCGCCTTCGTCGCCGCGCAGGTCCTGTGCCAGGGTGGCCTCGTAGACCTTGGCCACATTCGCCTTCGGCGAAATGATCCGGTGCAGCAACGCGCCGTCGTCGGTGAACAGCAGCAGGCCCGAGGTGTCGCGGTCGAGCCGGCCCACCGTTGAAAGCGCCGGCGAGCGCACGCGGTAGCGCGGCGGCAGCAAGTCATACACCACGCGCCCCGGGTCCTTGCGCGAGCAGGTGACGCCGAGCGGCTTGTTCATCATCAGGGTCAGCCCGGGCGGCGGATCGAGCGGTTCGTCGTCGACGCGGATGGTCTCGTACGGCACCACGTCGTCGGCGTACAGCACCTCGCCCGCGGCGTCGGTGATGCGCCCGGAGCGGAACAGCTGGGTCACGTCCTTGCGGCTGCCGTAGCCCAGGTTCGCAATCAGCTTGACCAGTTTCATCCGCGTACCCCTGTCGCCTCGATCACCTTGAATCCTTCCTGCACGGCCAGCGTGCGCACGTCATGGAAACGCGAAGCCAGCACCGCCTCGTACGGCAGATGCCGGTTCGCCACCATCAACAGCCGGCCCGCCGGCAGCAGCGCCCCGGCCGCACTGACGATGAATGCGCGGCCCAGCTCGGGCAGGTCGGCGCGCCCCTGGTGGAACGGCGGGTTGCTGACGACGGCGTCATAGCGTTGCGTCAGGCCGCGGGTCACGTCGTGCCAGTGCACCGCCACCGCGACGGCGTGGCCGCTTTCCCGCACCGCCCGCGCCAGGTTCGCCCGCGCCGGCTCCAGCGCGCGGGCCTCGGCCTCGTACAGGTCGAGCGCATCGACCCGCGGACAACGCGCCACGACCTGCGCGGACAGATAGCCGTAGCCGGCGCCGAGATCGGCCACGCGACCGTGCAGGTCCGCCGGCAGGTACTCGGCCAGCAGCGCCGAGGCGCGGTCGATGCGGTCCCAGGCGAACAGGCCGGGGCGGCTGACATAGCCGTCGGCGATCGTGCGCGGCGCGTCCAGCGCCAGCCATGCGGCCAGCAGATCCTGGTCGATGCCACCCGGCGACGGCGTGCACCAGAACACGCGGCACTTGTGCTTGGACAGGTGCTGCACGGCGCCGGCCAGTTTCGCCAGGTCCGCCTCGCCCGACTTCGCGCCTTCGGCATTCGGCATCGCGGCCAGCAGCGTGCCGCCCGGCGCCACGTGTGTCAGCGCGCGGGCGAACAACGCGCGCGCCTCCTCGCGCTGGCGCGGCGGCAGCAGCAGCACCAGCGGAAATTTTTCATCGGCGGTCGCTTCGCCCACGCGCAGGCCGCAGCGGCCCAATTCGTCGGCGAACGGCAGGAAGCTCTGCTCGCACAGCCAGCCGGGCTGCGCCATCTCGCGCAGGCGCGCCCCGGTGCGGGCGCGCAGGAACAGCGCGCGACCGTCCGCCGGCAACTGCAGCTCGCCAGCCTCGAACGGTACAAACAGGGCCGCCAGCGCCGCATCCGGCGCGGCCGCGAAAAATCCGCCGGCAGTCACGTCATCCCTTCCACACCTCGAACAGTGGCGGCATTGTACGTGGCGGCCGGCGCGCCGCCGCGACCTACACCGCCCGGCCCATTCGGCCGATCCAGCGGTACATCGCCCAGGTCACCGCCACGAACAGCACGCCGCCGATCCAGATCGCGGCGACGTGGAAATTCTCGCCCACCAGCGCCAGCGGCGCGTTGCGGTCGGCGAAGCCCAGCTTGTCGGAGAACGCCACCAGCGCCGCCACGATCACGCCGAGCAGGCTCTCGCCCACGATCAGGCCGGAAGCCAGCAGCACGCCGAGCTGCTTGGTCGGTTCGGGCCGCGGACCACGCTCGGCGCGCTTGTCGAACCACGCGCCGACCAGTGCGCCGACCACCACCATCAGCGTGGTGGAGGTGGGCAGGTAGATGCCCAGGCCCACCGCCAGCGGCGGCAGCCGCATCGACTTGCCGGTGCGCGCCAGCGCCTCGTCCAGCACGATGATGCCCACGCCGATCGCCGCGCCGATGGTGATCAGGCTCCAGTCGATATTGCCGGTGATCACGCCCTGCGCCAGCGCCGAGATCAGCCCGGCCTGCGGCGCCGGCAACGCACGCGCGGGATCCACGCCCGGTGCGCCGAGGAAGCCGTAGGCCTGATTGAGCAGGTCCAGCACCGGCGGGATCACCAGCGCGCCGGCGATCACGCCGATCACCAGCGCCCATTGCTGCAGCGCGGGCGTGGCGTCGACCAGCTGGCCGGTCTTGAGGTCCTGCAGGTTGTTGTTGGCGATCGAGGCCACCGCGAACACGATCGCGGTGATGAACAGCGCGAACGCCACCAGCGCCTTGCCGGCCTCCTCCGGCAGCATCGACTTCACGCCCAGCACCAGCAGCAGCGCGGCGATGATCACCACCAGGATGCCCACGCCCGACAGCGGGCTGTTGCTCGAACCGATCAGGCCGGCCATGTAACCGCACACGGCAGAGACCAGGAAGCTCAGGATCACCACGAACAGCACGCCGCCGACCACCAGCAGCACGGTGTGTTCGCCCAGCCCGCTGATGTTGCTGAAGTGGCCCAGCAGCCACGCCACCGGGATCAGGCACAGCAGGGTGATCAGGCCGACCACGCCGATCGGCATGTCGTGCTCGGTGCGCGGCAGCGTGGCCAGCTGACCGGCCTTGCGCACGCGCGAGGCAGCCATCGCGCCAGCCAGGCCGCCGATCACCGGCTTGACCAGTTTGGCCAGCGTCCAGATCGCCGCCACGCCGATGGTGCCGGCGCCGACGAAGCGCACGTAATGGCTCCACGCACCCTGCGCCACCGCGTCGGCGGCGCCGTCGGCCGGGTGCAGCAGCAGGAAGTGCGGCACCGCCCAGCCCCAGCCGATCAAGGCACCCACCAGCATCGCCACGCCCACCCACAGGCCGACCAGGTGGCCCACCGCGAACAGCGCGAACGACAGGCTGAAATCGAAACCGGTGGCGGCGCCCTTGTCGCCTACGCGGAAGTAGCTGGACACCGCGGCGGCGAACAACTTGGTCTGCACGATCACGTAGAACGCCGCCGAGACGACCGCGCCGGCGACCACCGCCTTCAGCCCCGCGCCGCCGGATTCCACCGACCCGGCCGCCTCCTCCGAACTGGAGCCCACCTTGAGCACCTCGGCGCAGGCCACGCCTTCCGGGTACGGCAGGTCCGAGTCGGTGACCAGCGCGCGGCGCAGCGGGATGGTGTACATCACGCCGAGGATGCCGCCGGTGGCACAGATGCCGAACGACATCCAGAAGGGGAACCCGTTCCACCAGCCGATGATGATCAGGCCGGGCAGCACGAAAATGATCGAGGACAGCGTGCCGGCGGCCGAGGCCACCGTCTGCACGATGTTGTTCTCCTGCATGGTCGAGTTCTTCAGCGAGCGCAGGATGGCCATCGAGATCACCGCCGCCGGGATCGAGGTGGCGAAGGTAAGGCCGGCCTTGAGGCCGAAGAACACGTTGGCCGCGGTGAATACCACGGTGATCACGATGCCGATGATCACCCCGCGCAGGGTGAACTCGACGCGCGGCGACGCGCTGGACACTGGCTGTACGCTCACGAATGGTGTCCCCTGACTGGCTGGATGAAGCGGTGGAAGATAACGTGGAATGGTCGCACATGCTCACCGCAGTGCGGGAAAACCGACCCGATCCGGCCATCGCTCACAACACCATCCGGCTCTCGAACCGGCGCGACTTCCCGGTCAGCGGGTCGGCAAAGGCCAGGCTGCGCGCCAGCAGCTTCAATGGCCGCCGGTAATCATCGGCGGCCTTGTCGGTCAGTACCGGATACAGCGTATCGCCGCAGATCGGCGCGCCCAGCGCGGCCATATGCACGCGCAGTTGATGCTTGCGGCCCGTCACCGGATGCAGCGCATAGCGCCAGCCATCGGTGCCGCGCGCGGTCACCTCGATCCGCGTCTCGGTGTTCGGCTCGCCATCGACCTCCTGCATGCGGAAGAACGGTTCGCCCGCCACGATGCGCGAGCGACGCAGCAGCGGGAACGACGCACCCGGCAGTGCAGGCGCCAGCGCCTCGTAACGCTTGTCTATCCGCCGCTCGCGGAACAGCGCCTGGTACGCCGCGCGGCTGGCCGGATTCGCCGAAAACAGCAGCAGCCCGGCAGTGGCGCGATCGATCCGGTGCAGCGGCACCAGCGCGGGATTGTCCAGCCGGCGCATCAACCGGCGCAGCAGGGTCTGCTCGACGAAGCCGCCGGCCGGGGTCACTGGCAGGAAATGCGGCTTGTCGGCCACCACCAGATGCTCGTCGACATGCAGCACGGTTTCGGTGAACGGAATCACCGGCTCGTCCATCACCTCGCGGTAATAGTGGATGCGCATGCCCGCGCGATACGGCGTCTGCGACGTGATCGCGACGCCCTGCCCGTCCAGCACGCGCCCGCGCACGATGCGGTCCAGCCACTGCTCGCGGCTGATGGCGGCGAACTGCGCGCACAGGGCATCGAGCGCCGTCGTCCAGCCACCCGCCGGAAGATGCACGGTACTGGCATGGACGTCGCGGACGAAGGATGGCGTGGGCTGGGGCATGCCCGCCGCAGTCTAGTCCGTCACCAGACCGGTGGCTGGCGCGGGGTCCGCGCCAGCCACCGCCCGATGCAACATGCCGCTCCCCTGCCGGGGTGGCAGCCGTCGACGAACTGTTACAGGCCGATGCCCAGGCCGACCGTGGCGCTGGTGTCGCCATGGCCAGCCAGCGCGGCTCCGAAGGTCACCGCCACCTTCGAGGAGAACGCGTGCTGCACGCCCATCGCCACCGCACCGCTGCCGCGATAGCTGCCGACGGCCATACCCAGGCGGGTGTTGCTGGCGCTCACTGCCGAGGCGCTGGATGCCATGCCGGCCATGGCCGCACCGAGCGCGCCGATGCGGTCGATGCGACCGTCCTGGCTGGCGAAACGGTCGTTGACCTCGCCCCGGAAGCGATTGAACTCCTCGCCGACGCCCAGCGCGGCCAGCTGCCGGTCGGTATACGCCTGCGCCGCCGACAAGGCACGCACGTCACCGGCATCGGCATAGGTTTCGGCGGTCTCCATCGCCGCGTCGAGCTGGCGCAGGTTGATGGCGTCGGTAGCCTGCGTGGCGTCGGCGACGTTGACGATCTGGCGTTCATCGCCGGCACGCCCCACCGAGACCGTATTGCTCCGGTCGGCCACCGACATGATGCCCAGCGCCACCGACCGATCCGCGGTCGCCGAGCTGTTCTGGCCGATGGCGACCGCCTGGGCACCGGCAGTGACCGCGCTCATGCCGACGGCCACGCTGCCGACGCCTTCGGCACGCGATTGCGCACCCATCGCGGTGCTGTAGTTGCCCATACCCTGGCTGGCGTAGCCATAGCTCGAGGCCTGCACCCCCGCACCGACGGCGCGGGCGCCGACGGCGGTGGCGGCGTCGGCACGCGCGTCGCTGCGCAAGCCCATGGCGGTACTGTCGTAGCCGGCCGCGCTGCTGAGCAGGCCGACCGCCGTGGCGCCTTCCGCATTGGCCTTGCTGTCGTTGCCCAGCGCCGTGCCGTTCTGCCTGGCGGTGCTGCGGGTGCCGACCGCCAGGGCGTCTTCGTAAGCACTGGCGTTGTAGCCGATGGCGGTGCCGTTCGCCCCGGCGGCGTAGCTGCCAAAGCCGAACGCGCTGCTCGTGGTACCCAAAGCGGTGGCCGAGCTCCCCACCGCGGTGGAGTTGTTGCCCAACGCCGAAGACGCCCCGCCGATCGCCACGCCACCTTCGACCGCGGAGCTGCTCTCGCCGCAGGCGAGCGATATCATGCTCGGCGCCGCGAGGGCACCACCGTTGTATTCCGTGCCAGGGGCGCCGTCGCTCAGTTCGCAGGTGTCCCCCGCCCATGCCGTGCCGGTGGTCGACAGCGCCAGCAGCAAGGCTGCCGCCAGCGCGTTCCTGTACCTCATGTTCATGCTGTTCTCTCCCGGCCGGATGGCCCTTCGGTATGGTCGCTGCAGCACGCCGTGCTGCTCCCCGGAAGGACAAACGCGAAAACGGGAAAGAAAGTGCCACGCTCCTAGGGCAAGGCCAGGCAGGTCTCGATGGCGAGCGTGGCTTCGGCCATGCACTGGCCCTGGACGGGATCGCCGGAATAATCGCGCAAGTCATCGCGAAAACTCCCCAGCATGGCGGTATCGCCGATCCTCGACGCATGCAGCAGCGACAGCATCCACACACGCATCCAGCTGCGGCTGGTGGCGCTGGGCGGTTGGCGTTCGCGCAGGTCCGCCAGCAGGGCGGAGGCGTTGGCCGCATCGCCATGCAAATGCGCCAGTTCGGCACGGGCAAGCAGGAATTCGGCGGAAACCACCGCGGAATCGGAAGCATGCGTCGCCGCGCAGGTGTCCAGCAGTGCGGTCGCCGCCGCCGGCCGGGCCTGGCGCAACAGCACCGAGGCTTCCATGCCGCAGTTCCTCAACCAGTAGGCCGCGCCGTTGTCGAGTTTTCCCAGCATGATGCGATCGGTGTGCAGGTCACGGCGGGCACCCTCGAAATCGCCGGTGCCGGCACGGCTGTAGGCACGGTTGTAGCGACACGACTCGGCATGCACGTCGTTGCGATCCAGCGCCTCGTCGATGGCGATGTTGCGGTCGTACCAGGACAGCGCGCCCAGCAGGTCGCCACGCTGCTGCAGCACCGCGGCCAGGTTGCACGCAGCTACCGCGGCATACATGTGCGGCTTGTCGTAGATGCGGTCGGTGATCGCCAGCGCCTGCCGTGCCAGCGCCTCGGCGCGATCCAATTGCCCGGCATTGCGATAGCTGGGTACCGAATCGGCCAGGTGGAACGCGTACGTGCCATCGTTCTCGCCGTACAGCCGACGCGCCACCTCCAGGCGCTGCGCGTGCAGTTCGAGACGCTCGGCGCGGTCATCGGCACGAGCACTTTTGGCGAGGCTCGCCGACAGCGCATTGAGCGCATCCATGTGCAACTGCGTGCTGGCCAGTCCGGCAGCGGGAATTTCCGTCGCCAGCTGGCGCAGACGCTGCTGGGCGTCGTCGCGCTGGTCGGTCTTGGACAAGGCGGCGGCCAGCAGGAGTTCCGCCGACAGGCGATCAGCGGCGGGCGCGCGCGCCCGCCGCACCCAGTCCAGCGCCTGGCGGAAGTGCGCGATCGACACATCCAGCGGCCCGCGTACCCGATGCAGCCGGCCGAACTCCAGGTGCACCTGGGACAGTTCGTATGCCGGCGGCGGATCGATCGCCTGCAGCGTGCGCAGGGCCAGTGCAAGATCCTGCTGCGCGCGATCGAAATCGTTGAGCGCGATGCGCGCGCCACCGGTAATCAGCAGGACGTCGGCGGCCGCGCGCGGGTCGCGCTGCAGCAGCTCGCTGCGCGCGCGTGCGGAACCCTGCCCCAGCAGATCGAGCGCATCGGGCACCTTGCCGCTGGAAGCTTCGGCCGAGAGGAACACCCCGGACAGGAAATCGCGCACGATCACCGCACGCCGCGCCTGCTCTTGCGCGTGGTTGCGCTGGATCACCACCTGCACCGCGCCGGCGGTGAACAGCGCAAGCACCAGCGCCGCCGTGGCCACCGCGGCACGATGCCGGGCCACGAAGCGCGCCAGCCAGTAGCGCACGCTGGGTGGCCGCGCCGCGACCGGGCGCCGTTCGCACCATGCACGCAGGTCGTGGGCCAATGCCTCCACCGAGGAATAACGCCGCTCCGGTTCCTCCGCCAGCGCCTTCATCAATACCGTATCCAGGTCGCCGGCCAGGCTGCGCGCGCGACCGCGCTGCTGCGCCTGATCGCCCTCCGCCGGCACCCGCGACGGCGCCGTGATCGCCCTGCCGTGCGCCGCCGGCCGCGGCGGGCGGCCACACAACAGCCGATACAACAAGGCACCCAGGCCGAACACGTCGGCCGCCGTGGTGGCGCGCGCGCCGGCCAGCTGCTCGGGCGCGGCGTACTGCGGCGTCAGCGCGCGCGCCCGCGATTGGGTGGCCTCGATCAGTTCCTCGTCGAGCAGGCGGCCGATGCCGAAATCCACCACCCGCACGTGGCCCTCGCCATCGACCAGCACGTTGGACGGTTTCAGGTCGGCATGCACGACCAGGTTGCGATGCGCATAGGCCAGCGCCGCACACACATCCAGCACCAGCGCCACGCGCTCGCGCACCGACAGGCAACGCGCATCGCACCACTGGTCGATGCGCTCGCCCTCGACCAGCTCGATCACCAGGTACGGCGTGCCGTCGGCGGTTTCGCCGGCTTCGTGCAGATGGGCGATGTGCGGATGGTTCAGCCGCGTCAGGATCGCCTGCTCGTGGCGGAAACGCCGCAGGCCATCGCCGGCCAGCGCGCCCAGGGTCAGCAGTTTCAGGGCGGCGCGCTGGCGATGCGCGCCTTCGCCGCGGCAGGCCAGGTAGACCACCGACATGCCGCCGCGGCCGAGCTCGCGCTGCAGTTCCCAGCCACCGATCGCGCGACCGACCATGCCGCCGGCCGCACGCTCGCCCGCCGATTCGCCATCCGCGACCCACGGCAGCGGTTGCTCCAGCGCGCCGGAGCGGGCATGCGCGCGCAACAGGCGCTGTACGCGATCGAGCAGTTCGGGCGGCAGCGACATCGCCGCCAGCGTCGGGGCGCGCTCGGGTTCGGCGAGATCCAGCAAGCGGTCAAGCAGCGCATCGGCGCGCACCCAGAGTTCGCGTTCCGATGCGGGCATGGTCATGGCGGTGCCAGCGCCGTGCCGGGCTCGAGCTGCGCATACAGGAAGGCCCGCGCGCGCTCCCATTCGCGTTTGGCGGTGCGTTCGGAGCTGCCGTGCAACTCGGCGATCTCGGCGAAGCCGAAGCCGGCGAAGTAGCGCAACTCGACCACTTCCATCTGCCGGGGGCTGTGCTCGCGCAGCAGCTCCAGCGCCGCGTCCAGCGCCAATACCTCGTCGTCGGCGGCAATGTGCGGCATCAGCCGGTCGGTCAGGGTGAGGTCGGCCTGCATGCCACCACGCTTGAGCGCATGCCGGCGACGGGCTGCGTCGACCACGATCGAGCGCATCGCGCGTGCCGCGCAGGCGAAGAAATGCTGGCGATCGTTCAAGTTCAGGCTGCCGCTGCCAGTCAGGCGCAGGAACGCCTCATGCACCAGCACGGTCGGCGTCAGCGTGGCTTCCGCCGTGGCCAGCCGCGAACGCGCCAGCCGGCGCAGCTCCGGATACAGCACGGCAAATACCTCGGCCAGCCGTTCCGGCTCGCCGCTCCGTGCCCGCGCCAGCAACTGCGTGATCTCCGCCATGCCTCGTCCCCTTGTGCCGCCGCTTCCGGCAGCCCCCTCGGCCGGAGTCTACCTGCAGTACGTGTCCCGGAAGGTCGTGCTGGCACGTTTTGGCGCGCTTTCGCGTTTATCCTGCGGGAGAGCGCCAAACCGGCGCCGGAACCGCCACTGGACAGGAACCCGGAGGAATCATGCCCGTCGCCACCCTCACCAGAATGACGTTGTTCGCACTGCTGTTGCTGGGCACCGGCACGGCCGGCGCCGCCGATGTCCGCGGCAGTGCCGATCATCCGCTGCTGCCGCGCTACCAGGGCGCCGAGATCGTGCGCTACGAGCAGCACGCGTTTGCCAGCCACGCGTTGCTGAATGCGCCGGCCAGGACGCATGGCGGCCTGCAGAAGAACCTGTCGTCGACGTTGCCGCTGGAAGGCCGGCTCACCCGCATCAGCTACCGCGCGCCGGCCGAGCGCGCCACGCTGGAAGTGTTCCGCAATATCGAACAGGCACTGCAGGCGGCCGGCTTCAAGCCGCTGTTCGAGTGCGCGGCCGAAGCCTGCGGCGGGCGCAATTTCAACCTGGCGGCCAGTGGCGGCGAGCTGTACTCGCTGTTCGGCGATTATCCGCAGGAGCAGCGCTATGTCGCCTCGCGCCTGCAGCGCACCGAGGGCGACGTGTATGCCTCGGTCTATGTGGTCTTCAACAAGTCCGGCGGCGGTCCCAACCGCCATCGCGCCATGGTCCAGCTGGACGTGGTCGAGCTGAAGCCGATGGAGCAGCACATGGTGGTGCTGGACGCCGGCGACCTGCAGCGCAAGCTCGACCAGGAAGGCCGCGTGGCGATCTACGGCATCCTGTTCGACACCGACAAGGACAGCATGCGCAGCGACTCGGCCGCGCAACTGCAACAGATCGCCGCCCTGCTCAAGCAGCAGCCGCGGCTGAAGGTGCTGGTGGTGGGCCACACCGATGCGCAGGGCAGCATGGAGCACAACCGCGATCTGTCGACGCGGCGTGCGCAATCGATCGCCACCGCGCTGGCCACGCAGCACGGGATCGATCGCGCACGGCTGACGCCCATCGGCATCGGCATGGCGGCACCGGTGGCCAGCAACCGCAGCGAAGCCGGCCGCGCGCAGAACCGGCGGGTGGAGCTGGTGGATATCGCAACGTCGCCGCAGGCCCGCTGAACATCGTGACCGGAGCCTGGCGCCGCGCGCTGACCAGCGCGGGCCGGGCTCCGATCATCGCCAGCGCGTAGAATGGCGGGCTTGTTGTCTCAAGGCACGCCCATGGCCCTCAACGCCACCATCTACAAGGTCGAACTGCAGATCAGCGACATGGACCGGCATTACTACGCCACCCATGCGTTGACCCTGGCGCGACACCCGTCGGAAACCGAAGAGCGCCTGATGGTGCGCCTGCTCGCGTTCGCGCTGTACGCCGAGGATCGGCTGGAGTTCGGCAAGGGCCTCAGCGACGAGGACGAGCCGGCGCTGTGGCGCAAGGCGTATACCGACGAGATCGAGCTGTGGATCGAGGTCGGTCAGCCCGACGAGACGCGCATCCGCAAGGCCTGCGGCCGCTCGCGCCAGGTGGTGGTGGTCAGCTACGGCGGCAACGCGGCGGAGATCTGGTGGAACAAGGTCGGTGCGCCACTCAGCCGCAACAAGAACCTCACCGTGCTCGACATCCCCGCTCGCACCGTGGCCGAACTGGTCGCCCTGCTGCAGCGTGGCATGCGCCTGCAGGTACTGGTACAGGACGGCCAGTTGCAACTGATGAACGAGACGGATGCGGTCGCCGTCGATCCGCTCAAGCGCATGGTCGCGGCCGAACTGGTGAGCTGAGGCCCACCGCCGGCCATCCCGCGGCGGTTTCCCGCATAATCCACCAGCCGATCCCATCCCTCTTCCCGGAGTCATCCATGCGCTGGTTGTTGCCCCTGCTTGCCGTCTTCGCCCTCGCCGCCTGCAGCACCCCGCCGCAAGCCCACGCCAACGGACAGGTCGACAAGCTCACCGTGATCGACCAGAAGGTCGGCACCGGCGCCGAAGCGAAAGCCGGCATGGACGTGCTGGTGCACTACACCGGCTGGCTGTATGACGAAAACGCGAAGGACAAGCACGGCGCCAAGTTCGACAGCTCGTACGACCACGGCGCACCGTTCAACTTCACGCTCGGTGCCGGCCGGGTGATCGACGGCTGGGACCAGGGCGTGGTCGGCATGAAGGTCGGCGGCAAGCGCACCCTGCTGATTCCCGCCGAACTCGGCTATGGCGCCCGCGGTGCCGGCGCCGACATCCCGCCGAACGCCTCGCTGGTGTTCGACGTGGAACTGATCGACGTCAGCACGCCCTGAGGTCCGTAGGGCGGGCACTGCCCGCCGGCTTCTGCTTCGCGTGACCTTGTCGAGGAGCGGCGGGCGGTGCCTGCCCCACGAAGCATCGGTGTCGCCAGTCAGTCGCCCCGTGCCGCCGCCTCACGCCCCTGCTGACGGATGATCGCTTCTTCCCGCGCGTCGATGATCGACTGCATCACGCTGTCGACGTCGGCGATGGTTTCGTCGAACTCGAAATGGCCGGTGAGCTCGCTGTCCGGATGCAGCTCGCCCAGTTCGTACAGCGCCCACATCTCTTCGCCGTAATACGTATCCAGCAGCTCCGGCGCAAAGCGCGACAGGCTGATGGTGATGTTGCCCACGTCACGCCGCAGCATCGCGCGCGCCGCGTTGTTGCCGGATGCGCTGACCGCCTGCGGCAGGTCGATGATCACCGGACCCTCCGGCCCCACCAGCACGTTGTACTCCGACAGGTCGCCGTGGATCAGCCCCACGCACAGCATGCGCGCGACCTGCCGCATCAGGAAGCGGTGGTACTCGCGCGCGGTGTCCGCTGACAATTCCACTTCACCGAGACGCGGCGCGGAGTAGCCGTCCGCATCGGTGACCAGCTCCATCACCAGCACGCCATTGAAATAGCCATAGGGTTTCGGCACGCGCACGCCGGCGGCGGTGAGCTGATACAGCGCATCGACCTCGGCATTCTTCCAGGCGGCCTCGGCCTCCTTGCGGCCGAACTTGGTCGCCTTGCCCATCGCGCGCATCTGCCGGCTGCCGCGCACCTTGCGCCCTTCCTGGTATTGCACGCGTGCCTGGAAACTGCGCTGCGCCATGTCCTTGTAGACCTTGGCGCAACGGATGTCCTCGCCCGAGCGGACGACGAAGACGGAGGCTTCCTTGCCGCTCTTCAGCGGTCGCAGCACCTGATCGATCACGCCCTCTTCGATCAGCGTCTGCAGGCCCTGGGGAGTTTTCATGCGTGGGGGAACTTCAAGGTTTCGTGGAATAACGCCCATTATGGCCGATCGGCGCCCCTGCCCGGGTTGTCGCGGCCGCGGCGCTCAGTTCGCAGCCGACAGCCGATCGCGCGCCGCCGCCGCGATCTCGAACGAATGCCGCCGCGCCGCGTGCTCGAACACGTTGGCGGTGAGCAGCAGTTCGTCCGGCCGGTGCCGGGCGATGAATGCCGCGATGCCCTCCTGCACCGTGCCGGCGTCGCCGACCACCGCGCAGGCCAGCGCGCGCTCCACCATCAGCTTCTCCGGCGGCGTCCAGTACGCCTCGATGTCGTCGATCGGCGGCGGGATCAGCCCCGGCTTGCCGCGGCGCAGGTTGATGAAGCTCTGCTGCTGGGTGGTGAACAGCCGCCGCGCCTCGGCATCGCTGCCGGCGGCCACCACGTTCAGGCCCAGCATCGCGTACGGCTGCCGCAACCGTGCCGACGGGCGGAAATCGCGCCGGTACAGCGCCAGCGCCTCGTCCATCGCGTCCGGCGCGAAGTGCGAGGCAAACGCGTACGGCAGGCCGAGCTGCGCGGCAAGCTTCGCGCCGAACAGGCTGGAACCGAGCAACCACACCGGCACCTCGACGCCGGCGCCCGGTACGGCGCGCACCGGCTGGCCGGGCGTGGCCGGTTCGAAATAGCCGAGCAGTTCCAGCACGTCCTGCGGAAACGCCTCGGCGCTGTCGAAGTAGCGGCGCAGCGCCCTTGCGGTGGGCTGGTCGGTGCCGGGCGCGCGGCCCAGGCCCAGGTCGATCCGCCCCGGGTACAGCGAGGCCAGCGTGCCGAACGCCTCGGCCACCTGCAGCGGCGCATGGTTCGGCAGCATGATGCCGCCGGCACCGACGCGGATGGTCGAGGTACCGCCGGCCACGTGGCCGATCAGCACCGCCGTCGCCGCGCTGGCGATGCCCGGCATGTTGTGGTGCTCGGCCAGCCAGTAGCGGCGGTAGCCGAGCCGTTCGGCCAACCGGGCCAGGTCGAGCGTGTTGCGGAACGCCTGGCTGGCGTCGCTGCCTTCGGTGACCGGCGCCAGGTCGAGGATGGAAAACGGGATCATGTCGGGCTCTTGCCAAAGGGATGGCCTCGATGTGGGGGCTGTCGCGCGAATTGCCACCGGTGCCTGCAGCCGCCCGCCAGCTCGCCCCCAGATGCCGAAACAGCCTAGACTTGCCGCGTGTCAAGCGTCACGTGTCGCCGTCATCCAACCATACCGGGAGAGCAGCATGAGCAAGGGCATGGACTCGAAGAAGAACGAGAAGAAGAAACCCGCGAAGACCCTGAAGGAAAAGCGGGCCGCCAAGCAGGAAAAGAAAAAGGGCAAGTAGGCCGACCCCTCCGCATCGTGGCGCAGGGGTAGCGTCGCGGCACGCTGACCTGCACCGCGTCGTGCCCGCCCGCGGCCGGCTCCTCCTGCCCGGGCTAAATTTTCCCGGCCCGCCGCCGATAGCCCGAAACGGGTTGCCCAGGAATCGGCGCTCGCGGACGAGGGTCACGGAACATGGGGAACATGTGGCGGCGCATTTTTCGCGGCCGGCAACCAACGGCTCAGGCAAGCCGCGCGCGGCCAGCCACCGCGACGCCCGCACGGGCATCCCTGGTCGCTCCGGCGACTCGGCCGGTGGTGCCGCTGGCGGATGTCGCGGACCGCTTCCACCGTTTCGTATTGAGCCTTCCCGACAGCGACGCCGACGAACCTCGCGCGTCCGAGCTTGCCACGCTCAAGCGGCTGGAGCGGCTCGGCGCCCGCTTCGACGTGCGCAGCCTGCCGCGTCTGCCGACGGTGCTGCCGCAGCTGCTGCGCGCACTGAAAAACGACAAGGCCGGCGGCGGCGAGCTGGCCAGGCTGATCGGCCGCGATCCGCTGATGGTCGGCGAGATCATGCGGGTCACCGGCAGCGTGCACTACCGTGCGGCACAACCGATCACCAGTCTGCAACAGGCGGTGGTGGTGCTGGGCCAGGACGGTTTGCGCCGGGTACTCACCCAGCATGTGATGAAACCCATCCTGCAGGCCCACGCCGGCGCGTTCGGCCACGCCGCCGGCGAGCGCCTGTGGCATCACGCCGAGCGCTGTGCGCACGCCTGCGCCTGGCTCGGCAGGAACAGCGGCTGCGATGGGTTTGAGGCGTACCTGGCGGGCATCGTCTGCCACGCCGGCGACGGCGCCGTGGTGCGCCTGCTGGACCCCGTGCAGCCTGCCGCCGACGGCGAGTCGCTTTCATCCGGCTTCCTCGCCGGCTGTGCCAGACTCGCCGCGCGGCTTTCGCTGCAGGTGGCGCAGCACTGGGAACTGCCGCCGCGGGTGATCGACGCGCTGGCGGAACGCCTGGCCCCGGCGATGCCGGCAGCGTCACCGCTGGGCAATGCCCTGGCCGTGGCCGACCTGCTGGCGATGGCCCGGCTGCTGGCCGAACACAAGCAGCTTGCCGACGAGCCGGACCTCAGCCAGGGCTGGCCCGAGGTCTTCGTCCCCAGCCTGGTGGCTCGCTGCCAGCAGGATCTCCAGCGCCATTTCCCGGACGCCTGAGCACTCCGCGATCCGCAGCGCCAGTACGGCGATGCTGGCGCTGACCCAGGCGCGCCCGCGCGTGCGCCGCACCATCCAGACCGCCAACCCCGGCACCAGCACGCCGAACGCACCGAGCAGCGCCCGCGCCGGGCGCGTGTGCACGATGAACGGTTACAGCAGCAGGCCACCCAGCTGGACCAGCAGCAGGGTCGCCAAAGGGTGCCGGATGATCCGCGCCAGCCAGCGCAAGTGGGCGAAGCGGCCCGGCTTGCCCGTGGCCGTACTTTCGTCGCTCCCGTCCATGCATCCAACCTCTCGTCGATCGCCGCAGTGCCGGCACCCGCCCGGCACCCTTCCGCCGTTTCATGATGGCCGATCGAGATGCATCGGCTGCACGACCAGTCCAGTGCTGCTGATCGTCAGCGGCCCACTGGGCACGAAGCCGAAATGCAGGTACACCGGCACTGCCATGGCCGAAGCGTTCAAGGTGAAGTGGCGCGTACCGGCGCGCCGCACCGCATCGCGCATGGTGCGCTGCCACAGCCGGCGCGCGATGCCGTGACCGTGCATGCGGGTCGCGACGAAGAACTGGAACAAGTGGGAATCCTCGCGCATGGCCGCCACGCCGACCAGGCGCCCGTCGTCCTGCCACGCCAGATGGAAGCGCTGGCCAGCCAGGATCTTCCCGCGGATCACCCGTGTGCGCATGCCCAGCAACAGCGGCCGCGCCGCACTCGCCGGCTGCTCCGGCAGGATCCAGCGCCGCGTCACCCGGCGCGCCAGCACGCCGATCGCGAGCGCATCCGGTGGACTGGCGAGGCGGTATCGGATGACCATGGCGGGGCCGGAACGCACGCTTCAGGGATGACGGGCGCGCCACGCCGCCAACGCCGCCTCGTAACGTTCGAGCGCCTCTTCGTGGACGTCGTAGACGCAACGCACGCAACCCTCGCCGCAGCAATCGGCGGCGTCCGGCTCGCTCGGGCGCTGCGGCGGCGGATCGGCCGGATCGAAGCTCGACGGTGCAGGATGGGCGGGATTCACGGCACTCCAGATGGCTTCGTGTTCCGGGCGAACGCTCCGCCCGGGACACGATGGTGCCGCCGATCGCCACCGCGACTCAAGCTGCCGTGGCGAACCGGGTCATTTCGCCGGCTTGCGGAAGCGGTAGATGAACTGGTCGGTGTGGCCGCGTATCGACTTGTCGAACACCTTGCGGTCGTGCGCGTCGGCCGGATTGCGCAGCGCGCCGCTCTCGCCGTCGAAGACGAAGCCGGCCGCTTCCACTTCCTGCTTCACCACCGCCGGGTCGATGCGATGCAGGGTGTCGGTGTCGGCCAGGCCGGAACCGGCCGGTGCGGCGTGGTCGATCACCACGAACAGGCCGCCGGGCTTGAGCGCGTCGTAGACCTGCCTGTCGAATTTGCCCATGTCTACCGGCCCCATGAACGAGTCGTGGTAGTCGTGGTAGTTCTGCGCGGTGAATACCACGTCCACCGGCTCGGGCACGCTCAGCGCGGCGGCCGCCTGCGGCAGCAGGCTCACGTTGGCGTAGTGCGGCGTGGCCACCAGCTTCTGCCACTCGGCGTAGCTCTCGGCGGAGTACTTCTCCATCTCCTTCGGCCACACGGTGTAGACGTGCCCCTGCGGGCCGACGATGGCGCTGAACACGCGCGTCCAGTAGCCGCTTCCCGGCACCAGCTCCAGCACCTTCTGGCCCGGCTTCACTTCGGCGAAGGCCATCACCTGGGCCACCTTGCGGCGGGCGTCGTCCGCCTTGTCGGCCTGGCGGGCCGGGTCGTCCAACGCCTTCTTCACTGCGGCGCTGACCGCGCCGCCATGCGCCTCGGGAACTTTGCACAACGCCACCGAAGGCAGCGCAAGAGTCAGCAACAGGGCAAGCACGGTCGGACGCATGGCATATCTCCACAGTGACGGGCAACTCCGATTGTGCTCCCGAATCGTGGCGGCGGGCGCGTGCCGCCCGGCATGGCGGCGCAGGCGCGGCAGGTGCGGAGAAAATCCCTACCCAACGAATGGCCTATCCGGCCGGACACGCGCTCTGGCAAAGTGCGGCGATCGGCTTGCAGCCATGGGGGAAGGCCTGTCATGCGTATACCCATCCAGTACTCGTTGGGCGCCTTGCTGGCGCTCGGCGTTTTCGCTGTTCATGCCGCTGCGGCGGACGGCCATGCCCGCGACCCGGCCCAGCCGGTCGACCAGGCGTATACGGCGCAGATCCTGAAGTTCACCACCGCCCCCTCGTTCAACTCGCCGTTGACCGACTACCTGCCCGCCTCCGCCAGCGTGCCCACGCCGGACAAGGTGCTCGGCCACATCGCCGGCGCGCCGGACTACCTGCCCCACGTGGCCGAGATCCACCGCTATTTCCGCGAGCTGGCCGCCGCCAGCCCGCGGGTAAAGGTGTTCAGCATCGGCAAGAGCGAGGAAGGCCGCGAGATGATCGCGGTGGCGATCGCCGACGAGAGCCTGCTGGCCGACCTCGACACGAACAAGGCGCGCCTGGCCAAGCTGGCCGACCCGCGCAGCATCGGCATGGACGACGCCGTCGCCGACCAGCTGGTCGCGCAATCCACGCCGGTCTACTACATCACCGGCGCCATCCACTCCACCGAGACCGGCTCGCCCACCGCGCTGATGGAGCTGGCCTACCGCCTGGCGGTGGACGAGGCGCCGTACATCCGGCGCATCCGCTCGCACGTGGTCACCCTGATCACGCCGGTGGTCGAGGTCGACGGCCGCGACCGCATGGTCGACCTGTACAACTGGCACCTGGCGCACCCGGGGCAGAACTATCCGCGGCTGCTGTACTGGGGCCACTACGTGGCGCACGACAACAACCGCGACGCGATGGGCATGTCGCTGAACCTCACCCGCCACGTGGCCGACACCTTCGTCGGCTGGCACGCGCAGGTGCTGCACGACCTGCACGAGTCGGTGCCGTTCCTGTACGACAACACCGTGGGCGACGGCCCGTACAACGCCTGGATCGACCCCATCCTCGCCGGCGAGTGGCAGCAGCTGGGCTGGGACAACGTGCAGCAGATGACCAAGCTCGGCATGCCCGGCGTGTTCACCCACGGCGACTTCGACACCTGGAGCCCGGG
Source organism: Rhodanobacter sp. KK11 (assembly GCF_033345435.1). Lineage (NCBI taxonomy): Bacteria > Pseudomonadati > Pseudomonadota > Gammaproteobacteria > Lysobacterales > Rhodanobacteraceae > Rhodanobacter > Rhodanobacter sp. KK11. Next base: position 460,712 of record NZ_JAWPMI010000004.1, on the reverse strand, counting down.
CTACCTGATGTTCATCGCCGCCATGCACAACGGCATCAGCCGCCTGTACGAGACCTACGGCAACGCCGGCGCCGACACCGTGCAGCGCATCCTCGATCCCGAGGAATACCAGCGCACCTGGTACCGGCCGAACCCGCCGCTGCCCACCGTGCTGTGGTCACAGCGCAACAACAACAACTACCAGCAGACCGGCCTGCTCACCGCGCTGGATTACTTCGCCGGCAATGGCCAGCAGTTCCTGAAGAACTTCTACCTGAAGGCCAAGCGCTCGATCGAGAAGCCGCAGCAGGCCGGCCCGGCCGCCTACGTGTTCCCGGCCGACGACAAGCGCGTTGGCTCGCGCGCGCAACTGCTGCGGGTATTGCAGCTGCAGCACGCGGAGATCAGCCGCACCAGCGCGCCGGTCACGGTGACCCTGCCGAAACCGGGCGACGACAAGAAAACCGAAACGCGCACGTTCCCCGCCGGCAGCTACGTGGTGCGCATGGACCAGCCGTATTCGCGCATCGTCGACACCCTGCTGGACCGCCAGTACTGGTCGCCGAAGGACCCGCAGCAGCACCCCTACGACGACACCGGCTGGTCGATGGGCGACCTGTTCAACGTGCAGGTGGTGCGTGTGACCGACACCGCGATTCTCGATGCGCCGATGAGCCGGCTCGACGGGCGAGTTGACGTGCCGCAGGGACTGGCAGCGATCGACATGCCGTCGGCGAAAAAACTGCCGCGCATTGCGCTGATGCACACCTGGCTGAGCACCCAGACCGAAGGCTGGTGGCGCATGGCGCTGGACAAGCTCGGGGTGCCGTACGACTACATCAGCACCCAGGACATGGCGAAAGCAGGCAATCTGCGCGCGAAGTACGACGTGATCCTGTTCGGCCCGGTCGGCGGCGCCAGCACGCAACGCATCGTCGACGGCCTGCCGATGTGGGGCAAGCCGATGCCGTGGAAAACCACCGCGCTGACGCCGAATCTCGGCCGCATCGACTCGACCGACGACATCCGCCCCGGCCTCGGCGAGAGCGGCGTCGCCAACCTCAAGCGCTTCGTGCAGGCCGGCGGCCTGCTGGTCACCGCCGAGGACACCGCGCAGTTCGCCATCGACGTGGGCCTGGCTCCCGGCGTGTTCGTCACCAGGACCGACAAGCTGAAAGTCGTCGGCAGCGTGCTGCAAGCGAAGTTCGTCGACCGCGGCAGCCCGATCGCCGCCGGCTACGGCAGCGACGACCTGGCGCTGTACAGCGCAGCCGGCCAGTCGTTCAAGGTGTCCAACCTGCTCACCGGCGACAAGGGCCTGCCGACCGCGAAAGAGTTCCAGCGCCCGACCGGACGCGGCGGCCCGCACGACACCGACATGCCCGAAGGCCGCGCCTCGATCGCCCCGGCCGCGCTGCCCGACGTCAAGCCATGGCAGCCGCTGCCGCTGAACGCCGAGCAGATGCGCAACAACCCGTGGGTCATTCCCCCCGATCAGCGCCCGCGGGTGATCCTGCGCTACGCCGACGCGAAGAACCTCTTGATCTCCGGCCTGCTCGACGGCGGCGACGAGATGGCCGAACGCGCCGCCGTGGTCGATGCCCGCTACGGCAAGGGCCACGTGCTGCTGTTCGCCAGCAACCCGATCTGGCGCGGCGGAACGATCGGCAGCTATCCGCTGGTGCTCAACGCCATCGTCAACTTCGACAGGCTGGATACACCGCCGACCAAAGCCAAGGATTCCCCATGATGCCTGGGCCAGCCGGCCCGGGCCATCAGGCCCTCTCGATGGAAACCACCGCAGCGCCGTGGCGCACTTCCGCACCGTCGTCGCTGACCCTGACCCGGTTGCGGCCTTCGCGCTTGGCCCGATACAGCGCCTCGTCGGCATGCGCCATCAGCGAGTGCAGTTCATAGCCTGAGCGGACCGAGCAGGCGACGCCGAAACTGGCGGAAACCTGTATGCCGGAGTCATCTTCATCGGACGCCGCCGCGGCAACCGCCGCGCGGAGCTGGTCGGCGCGCACCAGCCCCTGTTCCAGCGAGCATTCGGGCAGCAGAATGCCGAATTCCTCGCCGCCGAGGCGACCGAAGACGTCGGTCGAGCGCAGGTGCGCCTTGCACGCATCGACGGCGCATTGCAGCACGCGATCACCCACGGCATGGCCGTGGGTGTCGTTGATGGCCTTGAAGTGATCCAGGTCGATCAGTACCAGGCAGGCATCACGCGAAGCCCGCCGGCAGTATTGCAATTGCAGCTCGGCCTCGTTGAGAAAGTGCTGCCGGTTGAAAATGTCCGTGAGTCCGTCGCGGCGCGCCAACCGCATGAAGCGCAGCTGGGAGCGCTTTATCCGGTAGGCCCAGAAGGCAATGAAGGCCAGTACCGTGGTCAACAACACCATGTACAACCGACCGGCCTCGGTGGCCTTTCTGTCCAGAGTCCGCTGCAGTTGCAGGATCTCGTTCTGCTTGCTCAGCACGTCGACCTCGAGCCTTTTGGCCAGGAGCTGCTGCTGGACGATCTGATAGGCGAGCGCACGCCTGCTCACGGCATCCAGATAGCCTTCATTGGCCTTCATGTACTGCTCGTGATATGACAGGGCGGCATGCATGTCGCCCTGTCGCTTGGCAACCAGGTACAGGATCTTGTAGGCGGAGCTCAACGACTCGGCGTAGCTGTTGCTTGGCGCACGTTCGACGACCTTGAGCGCCGCCTGGGCAGCCTGCGGCGTTTGGTTGTTGTCCCAGAAGGCTTCCGCCAACAGCGCATCGAACTGGGACAACAGCCAGACGTAACCACTCCGCTCCACTTCCGAATAGCTGTCGTTCAGCAGCCGGATGGCCCTGTCGGCATGACCCTGCTGCACGGCCAGGCTCGCAACGTAGAAACGAATGCCGTTGGCGTAGAGCCTGTTGCCTACGCTGATGCATTCAGCGATGCCCTGGTGAAACTGCCTTTCGATGCCATCCAGCTTCGCACTCTTGTAGAGGGCCGCAAGCCTGGTGTAGTCAGCTATGCACGTGTAATCGTCGGGCGTCTTCCTCTGCCTGCTCAGTTGATCCGCATAGTCCAGGGCAAGGTCGTACTGGCCTGCTTCTTCGTAGAGATAGGCCGCCGTGGCCAGGGCCTGCGAACGAATATCCGCATCGACTACTCCCGGCAATCTGGCGAGCAATTCACTCAGCCGCTGGAATGCCTCCTGATACCGGGACCGCTCCCCCAGGCTGTTTACCAGGAACAACCCGGCACGGAAGCGCAGCGTTTCGTTGCGGGACTTCTCCAGCAGCTCTTCGACCACCGAATCGGCCAGATCGTAGTTGCCGCTATAGGCAGCCTGCCATGCCTGAAGATAACGAAGCTGCTCCTGCTGATCGGACGTCAGCTTGCCGTACTCGTTGTCCAAACGATCGAGCAGTTGCAGGAAACGGGCATGATCCGACGTCCGGCTCGCCTCAGCCTGCTTGATCAGCAACACGGGATCATCGACATTCACGGGTACGGTCGAAGCGACCGTACCCGTGACGAACACGCCGAACAGGATCCACCCTGCAACCGCTGCTCGGCAATGCCTGCCGAAGGCGCGCATCGGCTAACCCAATGACCCCACGACTTCCATCGCCGCATGCCGCACGCTTTCCTCGTGCTCGGGGCTTTCCTCGGTGTCATCGTCCTCCTGCTCTTCTTCCTGTTCTTCCCCAGGAATGAGCATGGCGCACAATGGGGCCACGTCGAACAAAGCCTCGAGCCTCTGGCGGTCCCCGGCGACAAGCGCCTCACGCGCCTGCTGATCCATCCCCACGTTCGCAAGCACGCACTCGAGCTCGCCAGGTGAGGCACGATTCAGCAGCGCGTCCTGCCCTACCCACTCAAGAAAATCGACGACATCCGGCATGTTGCATCCCCTGGCTGTTTTTGACTCATGTTCAGTGCCGCGCCAGGATACGTGGATTCTCCATGCGCAACGCGCCGGGCAATCCTCTCCGGGGCTCAGGCACGCCGCTCGTGGTAATACTCATCCTCTTCGTTGATTCCCGGAATCAACAGGCAACGGACCTGGGCGGGAATCAGCAGGCAGCATACATTCTGAGCCCCCACCAGCGCCGTCAAGCGCTGCTGGTCCTTCGCCAACACGGCTTCACGGATTTCTGGATCTACCTGCATGTCCGCCAGGACATGCTGAACCTCCTTCGCCGAAGCATAGCGCAGGCTGGCGTTCTGCCCGATGGTCTCAAGAAAATCAATGATATTCGACATGACAAGTCTCCTGGCGTCCGGATGAATGGATTACGCAGACCGTCCGACCCTGGCCGCCGAAAAAATCCGGCGCGAACAGCGGAACCCTGAAATCTGCGCCAATCCATCGTAGGAACACCGCCGACGACAACCTGTCTACCCCATCACGAAACCCCGACCTGCTCGCCGTCCAGTTGTGCCAATCGGGCCCGGATTTCCGGGTTGGGCTGCAACGGGCCGACCGGCGGCAGCACTACGGTGTCTTCCATGCCGACCTCCGCCTGCGGCAGGTCGGCCAACCGGATGCGCACGATCCGGGGCTGCTGGATCGGCAGCGTTGCACCACGGTAGATGGTGATCTCGTGGTCCGGCGGGTAGTCGCGCGCCAGCACCTCGACCAGCAATTCGCGGTACGCCGGCCCGGTCGAGAAGCGCGCCAGCGACTGGTCACCGACCAGGCCCACCTGCCACAGCACCAGGTAGGCAGTCGGGTCGATCCTGCGCTTGTAGAACAACAGCTGACTGGCCTCGAAGTGCTGGCAGCCGTAGCGGCCCGGGTCGATGCCAAGGTCGGCGTAGAGGCAGTCCTCGGCCGAGATGCCCGGCTCCATGTGCGCCTCGTAGCCCTCGCTGCGGGCCACCTCGATCGACTTGTGCGGCGCCCACGCGAATACGCCGGGGTGGCCGTAGAACACGCCGCACACCCGCTTGCCCGCGCGCACCTCGGTCATTATGGCCTCGACCATCTCGCGGTAGGTCTGCATGCGCGACTTCCCTTCGCGGTAATACGGCTGCAGGCTGCGCACGTCCGGATGCATCTTGTGCAGCCACATCTCCACGATACCGTCGGAGAGCCCGGCGAACACCACGTCGGCCTGCTCGATGTAGCTGCGCGCCAGCGGGCCGAGGTGCGAGCCCAGGGTCATGCCCAGGCCCACGCAGACCAGGCTTCCGGGGGAATTTGCTGCATCCATGATGCGCGTCCGTTTCGGCAGGAGGTGGACGGCATTATTCACTCGCCTGCGGCGATTGCGCCAGCTGGCGCTACGCAGCCGGGCCGGACTTCGCCGGCAGTACCTCCAGCAGAGGCTTGATCAGCTCCAGCGGCAACGGAAACACCACGGTCGAGGACTTGCCGTTGTTGGACATGTCGACCAGCGTCTGCAGGTAGCGCAGCTGCAGTGCCTGCGGCTGCTGCGACAGCAGCGCGGCGGCGTCGCGCAGCTTCTCGGCTGCCTGCAGCTCGCCGTCGGCGTGGATCACCTTGGCGCGGCGCTCGCGCTCGGCCTCGGCCTGGCGGGCGATCGCGCGCACCATGGTCTCGTTGAGGTCGACGTCCTTCAGCTCCACGTTGGCGACCTTGATGCCCCACGGGTCGGTGGCCTCGTCGAGGATCGCCTGCAGGGTGTGGTTGATCGAGTCGCGCTGCGACAGGATCTCGTCCAGCTCGTGCTGGCCCAGCACCGAGCGCAGTCTGGTCTGCGCCAGCTGGCTGGTGGCCTGCAGGAAGTTCTCCACCTGCAGCACCGACTTGTCCGGCTCCACCACGCGGAAGTAGACCACCGCGTTCACCCGCACCGAGACGTTGTCGCGCGAGATCACGTCCTGCGGCGGCACGTCCATCACGGTCACCCGCAGGTCGACCCGGATCATCCGCTGCACGAACGGAACCAGCAGTACCAGACCGGGCCCCTTGGTGCCCGTGTAGCGACCCAGGGTCAGCACCACGCCACGCTGATACTCCGGCAGGATCTTCACCGCCGAGAACAGCAGCAGCGCGCCGAGGACGATCAATACACCGACGAATCCGAACATGGTCATCTCCTGCCCTTCATGAAACTTCCGCCGGCTCGACCCGCAGCAGCAAGCCCTGCCGCGACACCACGCGCACCCGCGCACCGGCCGGCAGCGCCGTATCGCATTGCACACGCCAGCGCTCGCCGCGCACCAGCATCCAGGCCTCGCCGCCGGCGCCCACCGGCTCCAGCAGCTCGCCGAAGTCCGCGAGCATCGCCGCATCGCCGGTGAACGGGCGAGCGCGGCGCGCACGAAACACCAGCCACAGGATCAGGGCCAGCAACGCCGCCGCACACACCGCGATCCCGGCGATCACGCCGAGGTTGACGGCATAGCCCGGCACAGCGGTGTTCATCAGCATCACCGAACCCACCACGAACGACACCAGCCCGCCGATCCCGAACGCACCCACGCTGGGGTTGACTGCCTCGGCCACCAGCAGGCCCACGCCCAGCGCCATCAGCGCCAGTCCGGCATAGTTCACCGGCAACAGTTGCAGCGCGTACAGGCCCACCAGCAGACAGATACCGCCGGCGATGCCCGGCAGCAGCGCACCGGGATGCGTGGCCTCCAGCACCAGCCCGAAGATGCCAGCCAGCAGCAACAGGTAGGCGATCGTGGGGTTGGTGATGATCGCCAGGAAACGCGTGCGTGCACCGGGCGCGTACTCGTGCACCGCCGCGCCCTTCAGGTGCAGCGTGACCTCGCGCTCACCCACCTGTACCTTGCGTCCGTCCGACTGGGCCAGCAGGTCGGCCACGTCGGTCGCCACGAAGTCGATCACGTGCTGCTGCGCAGCCTCGCTGGCGGTCAGCGTGGCCGCACCGCGCACCGCCTGCTCGGCCCACGCCGCGTTGCGCCCGCGCAACTGCGCCAGCGAACGGATATAGGCGACCGCATCGTTCATGACCTTGTTCGATTCGGCATCGTCGCTGGCCGGCAACTCGTCCTTCGCGACGGAGCCGCCCGCTGCCGGCTGCTCGCCGGCCCTGGGCATCGGCAGTGGCGTGGCACCGCCCAGCGACACCGGCGTCGCTGCGCCCAGGTGGGTGGCCGGCGCCATCGCCGCAACCTGCCCGGCGTACAGGATGTAGGTGCCGGCCGAGGCCGCGCGGGCGCCGCCGGGGGCGACGTACACCAGCACCGGCACCTTGCTGGCCAGCATGCCGGCGATAATCTGCCGCATCGAATCGGCCAGCCCGCCGGGCGTATCCAGCCGCAGCATGATGGCTGCCGCACCATCGGCCACGGCGCGTTTCGAGGCGTCGTCGAAATACTCCGCGGCGGCCGGTCCGATCGGGCCGTCCAGCGTGATCTGCGCCACCATCGGTCGGGGTGCCGCAGGCGGGGCGGCAGCGGTCGCCGGCATCGCAAGCACCGGCAACATGCCGCAGAACACGACCCATGCCGCCCTCGACCAGCGCATCATCGGACCCGCCTCCAGGCGATTCGTCATCGACCCGACCATCCTAGCGCGGACAGCAGGCACAAATCCGCGGCTGCCGGAGGTGGCCCTTGTACGGTGGGTACCGGCGAATAGCGCACGCCGGCAGGCGCCGACACCGGAAGTCCGGCATCAACCTCGCCCGCTCACTGACAGGCGCCAGACCCAGCCAGCGCCAACGGCATTCACCCGGGGGAAACGAGTCCGCACGCTGTCAGACGGCGCCAAGCAACCGGCCACGCCTCGCGCAAGGACGGCCCCTGCCACCGATGCCGACTTACTGCCCGCCGGAGGCCTTCGGCGTCGGCGGCCTTACTGCCGGCGATTCGCCGGCGTAGTCACGTCGCGCGTCTCCGGCATAGGGCGAAATCTGACACTTCGCCTGGGTGTGAATGTCGTCACGGCACGCCTTGGAACCGAGCGTGCTCAGGTAATTCACGTACTCCGCTTCCGAAAGCCGGTGGTCGCGATTCGAATCGTATTGATCGAAATGTGCCCGCAGTCCGGGCAGATCTTTCGGAACCTCGGAGCGACTGATGACTCCGTCGCCGTTCTTGTCGACATTGGAGAAATAGAGCGGTGAGTCGGAAGGGTTCCCCGTCGCGGCATCCTGGGCCGAGACGGCTGAAGACATCGAAGCCCCGGCTACTGCCATCACCGTGCAAAACGTCACGAAACCGAGCTTGTTCATGATTCACTCCATTGCGTCAGATGACGATGCGGGCATCGTCCTGGATTTGTGCAGTCCGGCTCGCCTGCCAGTTGCAAAAGACTCGTCGACAGCTGCGCTGCCTGCCCCTTCGACTGACGGCCAGGCCCAGCATAATCCTTGACAGATGAGATGCAACCTGGAGTTCGTGGCTATCACGCCATCGAGCCGGACCACCGGCCAGCCGTTGCGGCAACGTCATCGCCGACGTCGCGCATGCCGCGATTCAATCGCCCTGCAGCGGCCACTCCGCCAGCACCCGGTAATCCGCCTGACCGACCACGCTGTGGACCAGCGCGAACCGTTCGACCCGCCATGCCACTGGCTCGATGGGCGTGACACCCAGTCGCACGCCCTGGCTGTAGGCGACCGTGACGTGTGGCGTGAAGCTACGCGCGACATGGCGGCCCTGTCCGGCCAGCACGAGCCCTCGACGCAGGTTCTGCCACAGGCGCTGCAGCGGTTCGGGCACGCGCGCACTGCGCAGGATGCACGGCGGTTGCCGGCCCTGGAAGCTGGCCGCCTCGTGCAGCACCCACTCGAACGGCGCCACGTGCAGCCCGCCCGCAGCAGCCATGGCGGCATCGACCACATCCTGCCGCAACAGCACGTGGTCACCGAGGAAATGCAGCGTGGCGTGGTAGCGCGCCGGGTTCACCCAGCGTGCGTGCAGGTCGGGATGGCGGGCCTTGAGCGCGATCGCCGCTTGCGCCAGGCGCGCTTGCGGCGCCGCGTCCGGCAACAGCGCGAAGAACAGTCGATGCAACGGCGTCGCTTCGATGCCGCTGCCGCCGAGCAGGTCGGCCTGGGCTTGAGCGGGAAAGTGCGATCGGATCGTCATCGGCGGCGCCGCAGGATGGAAGGTGTGGCCGGGGCGCGATGTGACACCACCGCGGCGACGCCGTCAACGCGTATCCGGCAGTGCCTGTCCGACCAGCAGGCCGCGAAGGGTGCGCAGCTTGGCCTTGATCCGCACCTCGTTGGCCGGACCGGTGCGCAGCAGCAGCTTCTGCCCGGTCGACAGCGATTCCAGCGCGGGATCGACATAGACGTAGAACGCCTTCGAGCGCACCACGGCCAACGGCCCTTCCGGCTCCGGCGCGGCCAGCAGGTCGTCGATCGCCACGATCAGGCGGTCGTTGAAATAACCCTGCGGATAACCCAGCTGACGGTACGCCTGCTGGAACAAGGGATAGGCATGCGCGTACCAGGCCACCAGCGCCTGCGGATCAACGGCATCGACGACCCGCATGTATGGTGCATAGCGTGCGTAGTTTCGCTCGCCGAGCACGGGAGAACCGCCGGTTTCGTCGACCACGAACGCGCCCTTCGGCACGCGCGCCGGCAGCGTGAACACGGCCAGCCCGTCGTGGCGCGGCAGCGCATCGACGGTCGCCACGATGCGCGCAACGAGCTGCTGGCTTACCAGCAGCGAGGCCAGGTCACTGTCGGCGCCCAACGTGGCGAGTGCGGCAGCCACGCCGGCGTCGCTTTCGTCCAGCGTCGGCAGCGCGCTGGTCGACGCCGTCGCCGGCACCACCTGCGCCTGTTCGATCGGATGCTGGATCGCCGGCGCGGCAGGCGGCGCCGCCGAGGCCGAAGCTGCCGGTGCCGTCTGCGGCGATTCGCCGGCATGCATGGCCTTGCGGGCGAGGTATGCCCCCGCCGCCACGATGGCCGCCACCACGACCACCGCCGCGATCCAGCTGCCTGTCGAAGTCTGCTTGCCCATGATCGCTCCCTAACGTCGGATATCGGGTTTGGACTGGCTTGCGCGCCATTCGTTCATCGCCTGCGTCCGGGCCGGCGCAGACCACCGTACCAGCCCGACGGCGGATCCAGCGCGGCCCGCGCCGGGCGTGGCGCGGGCGAAAGCCGGACCACGCAACCTTTTCCCGGTCTCCGGTAACAAACGGGTCACGCCGCATCAACGGCGCAATCGTTAAACGATGAGCCGCGCAACCGGCCGCGCCCGCACCGGTCCTGCGGGACGACCGGCACCATCCGCGCGGCGGGCGCATCCCGGATGTGGAGGGCCGACCCATGAAAACCCGATGCGTATTCAGCACGCCCGACTTGACCGCGGCACGGGCCGCCATGGCGGCGGCACAGGCTGCCGGCATCGACGACCGCGACATCTCGCTGCTGGCCCGCGAGGACATCGAGCTGGAAAGAATCCCCGATCATCTGCTGCAGGGCCGCAACGACTTCTACCCCGCCGCGCTGCGCGGCGGCGCCTGCGGCGGCGGTACCGGCCTGCTGCTGGGGCTGATCGCGGTGGCCGTGCCGCCGCTGGGCGTGACGCTGGCCGGCGCCGCGGCGATGGCCGTTGCCGGCGCCGCGTTCGGCAGCTGCATCGGCGAGATCGTCGGCTTCGAGGTGCCGGACACGGTCAGCCGCAAATTCAAGGCCGAGATCGCAGCGGGCCGCATACTGGTGGTGATCGACGCCCGCCGGGACCAGCTCGGCGTGGCCGAGTCGGCGGTGGCGCGCACCGGCGCCACGCCGCTGCCGTTCCACGCGCATACCGTACTGACCTGACCGGCCCGCTCAGGCCTTCAGCCGGTAGCCGCTGCGGAAGATCCACCACACCAGCGCGAGGCAGATCGCGAGGAAGCCCAGCGTCATGCCCAGACTGAGGGCCACGCCGACGTCTGCCTTGCCGTAGAAGCTCCAGCGGAAACCGCTGATCAGGTACACCACCGGATTGAACAGGGTGACCTTCTGCCACAGCGGCGGCAGCATGTGGATCGAGTAGAAGCTGCCGCCGAGGAAGGTCAGCGGCGTCACCACCAGCAGCGGCACCAGCTGCAGCTTCTCGAAGTTGTCCGCCCAGATGCCGATGATGAAGCCGAACAGGCTGAAGGTCACCGCGGTGAGCAGCAGGAACGCGACCATCCACAGCGGATGCTCGATCTGGAACGGCACGAACAGCCGTGCGGTGGCCAGGATGATCAGGCCCAGGATGACCGACTTGCTCGCCGCCGCGCCGACGTAACCGGCCACGATCTCGAACGGCGACACCGGCGCCGACAGGATCTCGTAGATGGTGCCGACAAACTTCGGGAAGTAGATGCCGAACGAGGCGTTGGAGATGCTCTGCGTCAGCAGCGACAGCATGATCAGCCCCGGCACGATGAAGGCGCCGTAGCTGACCCCGTCGATGCCGTTCATGTGCGAGCCGATCGCCGCGCCGAACACCACGAAGTACAGCGAGGTGGAGATCACCGGCGAGACGATGCTCTGCAACAGCGTGCGCCACGTGCGGGCCATCTCGAAGCGGTAGATCGCGCGGATCGCGTAAATGTTCATGCGCGCTCCCGCAGCAGCCCGACGAAGATGTCCTCCAGCGAACTCTGCCGGGTCTGCAGGTCCTTGAAGTCGATGCCCGCCTCGCCCAGCCGGCGCAGCAGCGCGTCGATGCCGGTGTGCTCGCCCTGAGCGTCGAAGGTGTAGACCAGCCGACGATGGTCGTCCGACAGCTGCAGCGGGTAGCCGGCCAGTGCGGCAGGGATGCTTTCCAGCGGATTCTGCAAATGCAGGGTCAGCTGCCTGCGACCGAGCTTGTTCATCAGCTCGACCTTGTCTTCGACCAGGATCAGCTCGCCCTTGTGGATCACCCCGATGCGGTCGGCCATCTCCTCGGCCTCCTCGATGTAGTGGGTGGTCAGGATGATGGTGACGCCGGTGGCGCGCAGCGTGCGCACCATCGCCCACATGTCGCGGCGCAACTCCACGTCGACTCCGGCGGTGGGCTCGTCGAGGAACAGGATCCGTGGCTCGTGCGACAGCGCCTTGGCGATCATCACGCGCCGCTTCATGCCGCCGGACAGGGTGATCAGCTTGTTGTGGCGCTTCTCCCACAGCGAGAGATCCCTGAGCACCTTCTCGATGTGCGCCGGGTTGGCGCTCCTGCCGAACAGCCCGCGGCTGAAGCTGACCGTGTTCCACACCGTCTCGAACGCGTCGGTGGTCAGCTCCTGCGGCACCAGACCGATCTTCGCGCGCGCCGCGCGGTAGTCGCGCACCACGTCGTGGCCGTCAGCCAGCACGCTGCCCTCGCTGGGGTTGACGATGCCGCAGATGATGCTGATCAGGGTGGTCTTGCCGGCGCCGTTCGGCCCCAGCAACGCGAAAATCTCGCCGGAACGGATATCCAGATCGATCTGCCTCAGCGCCTGGAATCCGGAGGCGTAAGTCTTGCCGAGCTGCCTGACGCTGACGATCGGCTGCATGCGAGCTCCTGGGAAACGGGTCGGCCGCGGGGAGCGCCGATGGTATGCCCATCGCTGCCGTCGCGGCCAGCGCGGCGACACATCGGCCGCGGCTCTTCTCGACGGCGCGGCTGCGCTCTTGCTAAGGTCGCAAGCCCGTCGCCGGAACCTGCATGAACTCGATCGAAGTAGCGTTGGCCATGCTGCTGGCCGTGGTCGGCAGCGGCTACCTGGTGCGCATGCTGCCGTTCTCGCTGCCGCTGCCGCTGGTGCAGATCGGGCTGGGCGCGGTGATCGCCGGCGTGTTCAAGCACGGCGTGGCGCTCGATCCGGAGATCTTCTTCCTGCTGTTCCTGCCGCCGTTGCTGTTCCTGGACGGCTGGCGCATCCCCAAGGACGGCCTGCTGCGCGACCGCGGCGCGATCCTGGCGCTGGCGCTGGGCCTGGTGGTGGTCACCGTGGTCGGCGCCGGTTTCCTGATCCACTGGCTGATTCCCGCCATGCCGCTGGCGGTGGCGTTCGCGCTGGCGGCGATCGTGTCGCCGACCGATCCGGTGGCGGTGTCGTCGATCACCGCGCGCGTGCCGATCCCGAAGCGGCTGATGCACATCCTCGAAGGCGAGTCGCTGCTCAACGACGCGACCGGCCTGGTCTGCTTCCGCTTCGCCGTGGCGGCGGCGATGACCGGCGGCTTCTCGCTGCTGTCGGCGTCGCTGACCTTCCTGTGGGTGGCGCTGGCCGGGCTCGGCGTCGGCGTGCTGTTCACCGTGGCAGTGAGCTTCGCGCAACGCTGGCTGTCGCGGCACTTCGGCCAGGAGGCCGGCTCGCCGATCCTGATCAGCCTGCTGATCCCGTTCGGCGCCTACCTGCTGGCCGAGCAGTTGCATGCCTCCGGCATCCTCGCCGCGGTCGCCGCCGGCATCACCATGAGCTACGTCGAACTCAGCGGCCGCCTGCTGGCGACCACGCGGGTGCAGCGCACGGCGGTGTGGAACACCGTGCAATTCACCTTGAACGGCATCATGTTCGTGCTGCTGGGCGAGCAGTTGCCCGCCAGCCTGCAGGGCGCCATGGAGTCGGTAGCGCAGAGCGGCCACCGCAACCCCTGGTGGCTGCTGGTGTATGCGCTGGCGATCAACGCCGGGCTGGCGCTGCTGCGCCTGGCCTGGGTCTGGATCTCACTGCGGCTGAACGTGCTCAAGGCGCACCACCACGGCACCCCGGTGCGCCGGCCACACTGGCGTCTGCTGCTGGCCACCTCGCTGGCCGGCGTGCGTGGCGCGATCACCCTGGCCGGCGTGATGACACTGCCGTGGCTGCTGCCCGACGGCACGCCCTTCCCCGCGCGCGAGCTGACCATCTTCCTGGCCACCGCGGTGATCCTGCTCTCGCTGCTGGTCGCCAGCATCGGCCTGCCGCCGTTGCTGAAAGGCCTGGAATTGCCGCCCGAACCGGCCGTCCAGCGGGAAGAAAACCTGGCGCGTCGGGTCGCCGCCACCGCGGCGATCGCCGCCGTCGAGAAGACCCAGCACGAACTGCTGGAAAAAGCCCCGGCCAGTGATGTCGATACCTACACCAGTGCGGCCACCCGGGTGATCGCGCTGTACCAACACTGGCTGGACGAGGACGCCTCCAGCGAAGACGAGGCGCGACAACTGCGCAAGGCCGACACGGCCGAACGCGAGTTGCGCCTGGCCGCGCTGCAGGGCCAGCGCGAGGCGATCTTCGAACTGGCGCGCCACCGCCGCGTCTCCGACGAGGTGTCGCGCCGGCTGGTGCGCGAGATCGACCTGCAGGAAGCGCGCTACCGCTAGACCGCCTGCGGCGGTTCGATCATGCTTGGTCCTGCCCGTACCTTGCACGCTGCACGGAACCCGGCCATGCACCTGTCTTGCCGATTGCTGATGGTGGCGACCCTGGCCTGCACCGGGCCGGTTGCCGCCGCCAACCTGCCGAACCGGCCGGTGCCGTCGCTGGACCTGCACCGCTACGCCGGCCAGTGGCACGAGATCGCGCGCCTGCCGATGTACTTCGAGCGCAGGTGCCTGGATGGCGTGGTCGCCACCTACACGCCGAACCCCGACGGCACCGTACAGATCCACAATACCTGCCGCACCAGCAAGGGCCCGATGTCGGTGGAAGGCGTGGCGCGGATGAAGGACGACCAGCCTGCCGCGCTCGAAGTGCGCTTCGCGCCGGCCTGGCTGAGCTGGCTGCCGATGGCCCGGGCCGACTACTGGGTGATCGAGGTGGACGCCGACTACCAGTGGGCGGTGATCGGCAGTCCGGGGCGCCAGCACCTGTGGATACTCTCGCGCCGCCCCACGATGGATCGCGCACTGTTCCACGTCCTGGAGGAACACTCGCGCCAGCGCGGCTACGATGTCGGCCGACTGATCATGACCGCGCCGCTGGATTGACCGCACGGCGTGCGACGAAAGTCTCCGGACGAAGCCGACGCCTCAATCGACCGGGAAGATCGCTGCCGGCGCCAGCCCGAGCCCCAGGCCGACGATCAGGCGCAAACGCGCCTTGAGCGGCTGCAGGTTGCCCACCGGCAGCAGACCCTGCGCGATCAGGTCGCTCTCCGCGCCCGCGCCGCGATAGGTGGAAGTCAGCACCGGCCCGGCCGCACAACGGCTGGCGAGCACCACCGGCATGCGCCGGGCCAGCGTCTCCAGCACCTTCGCCGCCGCCGGCGGCACGTGGCCACCACCCATGCCGGCGACCACCAGACCGTCGGCGTAACTGCCCGCCGCCGCGGCGAGGCGGCCGTCGTCGCCGCTGGCCATGGTCAGCAACTCGACCCGATGCGACAGTTCACGCGGCCGGCCCAGTACCGGGCCCGCCGATGCACCCCACAGACGCACGCGGCCCTCACCGACGACGCCGACCGGACCGGCACCGGGACTGGCGAACGCTGCGGGACGGCTGGTGTGCACCTTGGTCACCCAGCGCGCGGCGTGGATCTCGTCGCCGAACACCAGCAGCGGCCCCAGCGCGGCGGCCTCGGCCTGCGCGGCCACCGCGATCGCCGCGGCCAGATTGGCCGGGCCGTCCGAGCCGGCAACTACGCCGGGGCGCATCGCGCCGGTCAGCACCACCGGCAACCGCGCGCCGCACATCAGCGCGAACAGGTAGGCGGTTTCCTCCAGCGTGTCGGTGCCCTGGCTGATCACCACACCGTCCGGCGGCTGCGCGCCGGTCGCCAGCGTCTCGACACACTCCACCAGTTGCAACACGTCGGCCAGCGACATCGCACGGCTCGGCACGGTGAGCGCGTCGATCGCGCTGACTTCGATGCCCGCCGGCAACGTCACCCCCGCCAGCAGTTCGGCGGCACGGCCCATCGGGCGAAAGCGGCCGGCTTCGTCGGCTCGGCCGGCGATCGTTCCCCCGCACGCAATCAGCATCACTCGGCGCATGTCCAGCCTCGTCATTCCAGGTCCAGCCGGGCGCGACGCGGTATCCGGCTTGCAGAGTCGGCCACAGCCAGCGCGATCAGCCGGCCGTTGGCAAAGGCGGCCAGCGGCAGGCCTGCAGGACGAAGCCTCCGCGTCGAGCGCTCGCTACCCCTCGCTGTCCAACGGGCTTGGCGCGCAACCCGCCTTCTGCACGGTGTAACTGACCCCGGCCACGCGCCAGCCGTCGGCGCTGCGCACCAGGCTGAAACTGTCGACGCCGCAGTGGGACAGCTTGCCGTCGAGGTGAAAATCGTACGGCGCCCATACCTGGGCAAGGTTGCCCTGCACCGTCACCTGCGCGTCCCAGATGCGCTCGCGGAACGCTTCCTTGTGCTTGCCCAGCGTCTCCAGGTAGCCGGTGTCGGGTTCGATCTTCACCGTGCCATCGGGCAGCACCACCACGAAACTGGCACCGGGCAGGATCAGCTGACGTGAGGCGTCCACGTCATGTCTTGCCATCGCCGCGAACAACGCATCCACCGCCCCGAGCGCTTCGCGCTGGGAGGCGTCGTAGGGGTCTTTCGCCTGCACGTTGCCGCCAGCCAGCACGAAGTACGCGGCAGCCAGCGTCGCAAGGGTTCTCGTCCGGAGGTTCATGCCAGGGCCTCATGCTGGTTTTCGGCGGTCATCGCCATCACGTCGTCGGCACGCCGGCCCGGCCAGCGTGCGGTACCGGTTTCGCGGCCGGCGCCCGCAGCAACTCTGCCGTATCGAGCAACTGCAGGCCGCCCGCCTGGGCCAGGTGGCCGCGCAGCCAGTAGCCATGCTCGGCGCCCACCAGCACCACGATGCGCTTGCCCGGGTTTTCTTTCGCCGCCCGCAGGATGACGTCCAGGAAATGCCGGTTCCAGCGCTCCCAACCGGTGCGCTCGCCGTCGCCGACCATCGCCTGTTGCAGCTCGTGCTTGGCGTGCAGCACCGCATCGGTCACCGCGTCGTTGACCCGTGCCGGTGACGTCCAGTACGCCTGCAGACCGGTATAGGCGCCGTCGCTGTAGCGGGAAAACGCTTCGGCCTGATCCGGCGCCCGCACGCTGAAATCGTGGCCGGCCTGGATGTACGGTTTGAGGATGTCGCTGTAGACCGGTTCGGCCGGTTCCATCGCATAGACGCGGTAATGGTGGCGGTCGATCAGCGGATAGACGACTTCGGGATATTCCTGCTTGGTCGCCTCCTCCGGGCGCCGCTGCAGGTCGTCCGGCTGCAGTTCCACGCACAGCACGTCCGGCTGCAGTTGCTCGACGGCACGGCCCAGCGCCTCGAACGAATAACCCGGCGTGGTCGCATGCAACTGGTGCAGCGTGACCAGCACGGCCACCTGCGCCGGCGGGGCCTTCGTCGCCGCCAGCGCCGGCAATGCCATGGCCAAAGCCATGGCCAGAACCAGCAGGATCCGCCTGGACATCTCTCGCTCCTCACCCGATGCGTGCGCCGCCACTTTAGGCCCAACGGCCAAGGTTTCGCCCGTGCCGGAAGCCATCCGGAAAACGGCATCGCCGCAGCCGCCGCAAGCTCGCATAGACATTTTCCGCACGAATTCCGGCTAGGCTTCGAAGCCGGCATGACCGCCACGCCAGGCTACGTACCCGCACTTACCCGAATGAACCAACCGCCTTCCCCGCTGCAACCGGGCGCCGACCCTCCCTTCAGCAACGTCATGGATCTCCTGCTCGACGCGATCTGCGTGGTGGACGCCCAGGGCCGTTATGTCTTTGTCAGCGCCGCCTTCGAGCGCATCTTCGGCTACGCACCGCAGGAGGTCATCGGCCAGCCGATGATCCAGCTGGTCCACCCCGACGACCGTGAGCGCACCCTGCAGGCGGCGTGCGAGATCATGTCCGGCCAGGCCAAGCCGCACTTCCAGAACCGCTACGTGCGCAAGGACGGCCGGGTCATCCACGTCATGTGGTCGGCGCGCTGGTCGGAGGCGGACCGGGTGCGGATCGCGGTGGCGCGCGACGTCACCGAGCTCAAGCGCGCCGAGCTGATGCAGGCAGCGCTGCACGCCATTTCCGAGGCGGCACACTCGGCGGAGGATCTGCTGGCGCTGTTCCAGCACATCCACCGCATCGTCGGCGAGCTGTTGCCGGCCAACAATTTCTTCGTGGCCCTGTACGACCCGGACAAGGACGAACTGAGCTTCCCCTACTTCGTCGACGAACACGACCCGCCACCGCCGACGCAGAGCCTGGACTCCGGCACGCTCAGCAGCGAGGTGATCCGCAGCGGACAGGCGCTGCTGCTGACGCCGGACACCCGGGTGGAACTGCCGCCGCGGGTGCGTCCGATCGTCGGCCGGGATCCGCTGGAATGGCTTGGCGTACCGCTTGGCGGGCCGCAGGGCGTGATCGGCGCACTGGTGGTGCAGAGCTACTCCGGCGAAGTGCGCTACACCCAGCAGGACAAGGCGCTGCTGCAGTTCGTCTCCACCCAGATCGCCGCGGCGATCGAGCGCAAGAAGGCCGAGACCCGGCTGCAATATCTTGCCCGGCACGACCAGCTCACCGACCTGCCCAACCGCGGACTGTTCCACGACCGGCTGCGCACCGCGCTGGCCAGGGCCCGGCGCGACCGGCAGCAGCTGGCCGTGCTGTACCTCGACCTCGACCGGTTCAAGCCGGTCAATGATCGCCACGGCCACGACGTCGGCGACTTGCTGCTGCGCGAGGTGGCCGCGCGCATCAACCGGTGCGTGCGCGAGTCGGACACGGTAGGCCGCATCGGCGGCGACGAATTCGTGGTGCTGCTCAACGGCATCGGCCGGCCCGAACACGCCGCCGCGGTTGCCGCGAAGATCCATGCCGCCTTCGAGCAGCCGTTCGAGCTGGCCGGCTGCCGGCTGCAGGTGTCGACGAGCATTGGCATCGCTCTCTACCCCGACCACGGCGAGGACGACAAACAACTGCTGCGGCACGCCGACGACGCGATGTACGACGCCAAGCGACAGGGCGGCAGGCGCACGCTGGTGAGCAGCGCGCCGTAACGGCCCCGCGCGCCGATGCCGCGCAGGCGCCAGGCCAACGCGACACGACCGTCATTGGCGCCTGAATCCGCACTGCTGCTAGGCTCACGCGTGCGTCGCGGCCGCTGCGGCACCGTCTGCCCGCCCCGTTTTCCCCACCGAACTGGAGGCCGACCAGCCATGACACGCCATGTCCGCGGCTGAGTCCTCCGGCGGCATCGCCTTTGCGCTGGAACAGGTGGGCAAGCGCTACGGCAAGGTCCGCGCGCTCGAACGGGTCAACCTGACGTTCCCCGCCGGCACCACCACGGCGCTTATCGGCAGCAGCGGTTCGGGCAAGTCCACCGTGCTGCGCCTGTTGCTCGGGCTGGAGTGGCCGGACCACGGCCACGTCGAAGTCGACGGCCGTGCCCTGCAGCGCAGCGACGTGCTGCCGCTGCGCCGGCGGGTCGGCTACGTGATCCAGGACGGCGGCCTGTTCCCGCACCTCACCGCACTGGGCAACCTGGCCCTGCTGCCGCGCCACCTCGGCTGGAACCGCGAGCGCATCCGCCAGCGCGCGGAGCAGCTCGCCGCACTGACTCACCTGCCGGCCGGCGTGCTGGAACGCTACCCGGCCGAACTGTCCGGTGGCCAGCGCCAGCGCGTGGCGCTGATGCGCGCGCTGATGGCCGACCCCGACGCGCTGCTGCTGGACGAACCGCTGGGTGCGCTCGACCCGGTGGTGCGGCACGAACTGCAGGACGAGCTCAAGCAGATCTTCGACCAGCTCGGCAAGACCGTGATCGTGGTCACCCACGACCTCTCCGAGGCGGCCTGGTTCGCCGAACGGCTGGTGCTGCTGCGCCGCGGCGCCGTGCTGCAGGACGGAACGCTCCGGGACCTGCGCGAGCGCCCCGCCGACGCCTTCGTCAGCCGCTTCGTCGCGGCGCAGCGACGCTTGCCGGAGGCCCCGTGATGCGCTGCCTGCTGAGCGCACTGATCCTGCTGCTGGGCACCTGCCCACTGCCCGCGTCGGCACAGGCCACGCCGGTGCACATCGGTTCCAAGCAGTTCACCGAGTCGGTGATCCTGGGCGAACTGGCGCTGGCCGGTGCGCGCGAGGCCGGCGTCGATGCCGTGCACCGGCGCGAACTGGGCGGCACCAGCATCCTGTGGCGCGCCCTGCTCGAAGGCGAGATCGACGCCTATCCCGAATACACCGGCACGCTCACCCAGGAGCTGCTGAAAGGCGTGCCGGCGAACGCGGACATCGCCACCTTGCGCACGCGGCTCCAGCCGCTCGGCATCGGCATCACCGATTCGCTCGGCTTCAGCGACACCTATGCAATCGGCATGCGCGCCGACACCGCTGCGCGGCTGGGCATCAAGAACATTTCCGACCTGCTGCAGCACCCCGACCTGCGCTTCGGCTTCTCCAACGAGTTCATGGACCGCGGCGATGGCTGGCCCGGCCTGCGCCGGCACTACGGCCTGCCGCAGACGAACGTGAGCGGCCTCGACCACACGCTGTCGTACCGCGCGGTGGCCAGCGGCGCGGTCGACGCTATCGACCTGTACAGCACGGATGCGGAAATCCCCTACTACCACCTGCGCACGCTGCGCGACGATCGCGATTACTTTCCGCGCTACGAGGCGGTCTACCTGTACCGCCTGGCCCTGGAGCAGCGTGCGCCCGCCTTCGTCGGCGTGCTGCACAAGCTCACCGGCAGCATCGACGAGGACGCGATGCGCGCAATGAACGCCCGGGTGAAACTGCGCGGCACCAACGAAAACGTGGTGGCCGCCGATTTCCTCGGCATCCATGCGGACGACCACGACGGCGGCCTATGGCCGCACCTGCTCCAGCGCAGCGCCGAACACGTCAAGCTGGTGGCGATCTCGCTGGGGCTGGCCATGCTGCTGGCGATCCCGCTGGGCATCCTGGCGGCCCGCCTGCGACGGCTGGGCCAGTGGGTGATCGGCCTGACCGGCGTGCTGCAGACGGTGCCATCGCTGGCGATGTTCGTGTTCATGATCCCGCTGCTCGGCATCGGCACCTGGCCGGCGATCGCCGCGCTGTTCCTGTACAGCCTGCTGCCGATCGTGCGCAACACGCACGCCGGCCTGGTCGGCATCGCGCCGGAATTGCGCGAATCCGCCGCCGCGCTGGGCCTGCCGCCCGGCGTGCGACTGCGCCGGGTGGAGCTGCCGCTGGCGATGCGCTCGATCCTGGCCGGCATCAAGACCGCGGCGGTGATCAACGTGGGCACCGCCACGCTGGCGGCGCTGATCGGCGCCGGCGGTTACGGCCAGCCGATCCTCACCGGCATCCGGCTGGACGACATGGGCCTGATCCTGCAGGGCGCGGTGCCGGCCGCGGTGCTGGCGTTGCTGGTGCAGGGTTTGTTCGAACTGGTCGAGCGCTGGCTGACGCCACGCGGGTTGCGGCTCGAAGCGCGCCAGTAGACCGATCTCAGGCCTTCTTCAGGAAGCAGGTCTTCAGCACCAGCCCCTTGATCTTGTCCGAGTTGCCTTCGATGTGTTCGTCGTCGCCGTCGACCAGGCGGATGTTGCGGATCAGCGTGCCCTGCTTCAGCGGGATCGACGAGCCCTTCACCTTCAGGTCCTTGATCACCGTCACCGTGTCGCCGCTGTTGAGCACGTTGCCGTTGACGTCGCGCACCACCGGCGCGGCATCGGCCGCATGCGCGCCCGCCGCGATCGGCCACTCGTGGCCGCAGTCGGCGCAGACGTAGTTGTCGCCATCCGGGTAGGTGTTCTCCATCGCGCACAGCGGGCAGGCGGGGATGTCGGGCATCGGTCGATCCTGGTCGTTCGTCGAGGGCCGCCGATTATACGGGGCCTGCGGCGCGCATCCGGCCGCGGTCGCGCGAATCGCCAACTGGATTATCCTGAACCCCCCTCGCCGAGGTATCCGCCATGTACCGTTTCCTGCTGCTGTTGCTGGCGCTCGTCATGTCCGTTTCGGTTTCCGTCGCCGCCGCGCCCGAGGAAGCCGCACTGGGCGGGCTCGACCACGTCGCGTTCCCGGCGCCGCACCGGGTGGCCTCCGGGCGCCTGCAGGCCAGCGACATCCCTGCGCTGAAGCACGCCGGCATCCGCCAGGTGATCGACCTCAGCCTGGACAGCGAGACGCCCGGCTTCGACGAAGCCGCCGCGGTGCGCGCGGCCGGCATCGGCTATCACAACCTGCCGATCCGCGGCGTCGGTGACCTCACCCGCGCCAGGGTCGTGCAGTTCGACCGCCTGCTGCGCGAGGTCGGCGAGCAGCCGACCCTGGTGCACTGCGCCAGCGGCAACCGGGTGGGCGCGATGATCGCCCTGCGCGCCGCGCTGATCGACGGTCAGCCGACCGACGCCGCGTTGGCGGAAGGCCGCCGCTGGGGCCTGAAAGGCCTGGAGCCGGCCGTGCGCAAACAGCTGCAGGCGTGGTCGAACGGCGCCATCGACGCGCCCGCGCCGCCCGCCCACTGACGCGCCGCGCCCGGCGGCGCGAAAGCCGCGGTGCAAGTGGGGTACCATGCGCGCCTGCCCAAGCTCCCACGGCCCGGCCCTGGACCCGATCCCCGCAACGTCGCCCACCTCCACGCCGCTGCCGCTGCGCGCGGTGCTGCTGATGCTGGGCAGCGCCGGCCTGTTCGCGCTGATGGCGGTCACCATCCGCTTCGCCTCCGCCCAGCTGCACCCGTTCCAGATCACCTTTTTCCGCAGCACGTTCGGCGCGCTGTTCGCGTTGCCGCTGCTGCATCTGCACGGCTGGCAGTTGCTGCACACGCCGCGCTTCGGCTTCTACGTGATGCGCTGCGTGCTCGGCATGGGCGGCATGCTGGCCGGCTTCTGGGCGATCGTGAACCTGCCGCTGGCCGAAGCGGTGGCGCTGTCGTATTCCTCGCCGCTGTTCGTCACCATCGGCGCGGTGCTGTTCCTCGGCGAGGTGGTGCGCCTGCGCCGCTGGAGCGCGGTGGTCGCCGGCTTCATCGGCGTGCTGGTGATCGTGCGGCCCGGCAGCGACGCGTTCACCGCCGGCAGCCTGGTCGCCCTGCTGGCGGCGGGGTTGAGTGGCGCGGTGACGATCAGCATCAAGTCGCTGACCGGCAGCGAGCCGGCCGACCGCATCGTGCTGCTGACCACCCTGCTGTGGGTACCGCTGTCGCTGCCCGCCGCGCTGGCCGTATGGCAATGGCCGCACGCGAACATCTGGCCGTGGCTGGTACTGTCCGGCGCGCTCGGCACCGGCGGGCACTGGTGCTGGACCCGCGCACTGCGCATGGCCGACGCCTCGTTGCTGGCGCCGTTCAGCTACCTGCAGCTGCTGATCGTGGCGGTGCTGGCGTGGTGGATCTTCGACGAAGGCGTGGACCGCTACACCATGGCGGGCGCGGCCATCATCATCGGCGCCAGCCTGTACATCGCCCATCGCGAACACAGCCTGGCACGCCAACGACGCCACGCGTTGCGCGCCGCGAATGCCGAACCGCCGATCTGACGGCCACCCTGCCCTGCGTCGATCACTCTTCGTCGGACCATGCCGGCAGATCCGGCAGATTGGCCATTTCCGCCAGCAGGTCCAGCGGCTCGGGCTCGGGGGGCAGCGTCAACGGCCAGCGGCCGACCACCTCGTATCTGCATTGGCCGAAGAAACTGCGGATCAGCACGAACTCGGACACGCGCCACTGGATCGCCACGACCGATTCCTCGATCGCATCGATGGCCTGGCCGTGCAGCACGGCCACGTGCGGCAGGAAACTGGACACGCCGCTGACCTGCAGGCCTGCGCGCAGCTGCGCCGCGGCCACAGCCTTGCGCAGCTCCAGCGCCGCCGCGGTGGTGGCGCCGTCTGCACACAGCACGAACGGAAACTGCTCGTCGCGGGCGCTGAAGCGCATCGCCGAATCCAGCGTGGCCACGAAACCCTGTGCGCGCACTTCGCCGGCCGCGGCGAGCAGTGCGTCTTCCAGCGGTTGCCGCAAGCCCGCCGGTTTGCCCATCGGGCATAGCGTCAGGTGCAGGTTGTCGACGCCGACCGGCGAGCCGGCAAGCCGGTGCGATTTGCGAAAACGCTCGCCCATGTCGGCGATCGCGCGGCGCGCGGCGTCATCCGGCAGCAACGCAAAAAAATAGTTGATGCCGGCGGCAAGCTCGGCTGGATTCGATGAGATGGGAATGACCGGTGCCTCCACGCAATCACGCCAGTGGCCGAAGCTCGGGCCGAGCAGACCCGAGCTTGCCGGTTGGCGGCGGGACGCACAAGTACCAGGTAGCCCGGCCCACTCAGCGCAGCTGGCTGTCCTTGCTGCCGCGGCGGTTGTACAGGGCGGCGCTGCGCTGTTCCGCATCCTGCGCCGTCTGGCAGGCCACGCACAGGCGCACGCCGGGCACCGCCTGGCGCCGTGCTGCGGGAATCGGCGCATCGCATTCCTCGCAGCGCTCCCGGCCCGGGCCCTGGCGCAACTGCTGGCGCGCCCGCTGCACCGCATCGTTGACGGTGGCGTCGATCTGGTCCTGCACGGCGCCGTCGCCGGCCCAACCGGTTGCCATGGTCTTGCCTCCACAAGTCAGGGGCGCGGGCGGGTCGCTCAGTGCGCCTTCGCCCGCAAGCCCTGGATATATCCAAGCTCGGCCAATGACTTGGGTTCGCCCGGCACGAGTTTCAAGCAGCCCTGGTAGGCCCCGGTCGCCTCGTCGAGCCGATGCAGCTCGACCAGCGCGTAGCCCTGGCCGCGCAAGGCCACGCACTTCAAGCGGGCGGCATCTTCGGGGGTGGCGCCACTGATCCCCGCATCGCCCTCGGCTTCCCGGTACAGGGCCAGCATCTTCTCCCAGTTACCGCTGCGCTGGTAGGTGAACGCAAGTTCGCTCTTGTACTGGCTGTCCATCGGCGACAACGCCAGGGCCTTCTCCAGCTCGGCGCGCGCATCGGCATAGCGGGCCATCTCGCTGTAGGCGTAGCCGCGCGCCCAGTACGCCTGCGCCCAGGCCGGGCCGATCACCTGCACGGGCACGTCGGCCTTGCCGTTGACCGCCTTGGCGCCCATGCCGGCGTAGGCCAGCGCATCGACCAGGCCGCGGGCGCAGAACACCTTGCCCGGCTTGCCCGCGTACATCGTCTCGTACTTGCTGACGACTTCGGTCAGCGGCCCGTCGATCGCCAGCTGGATCTTGCCCGCCTCGATCATCTTCAACGCGTCGAGCACTTTCTGTTCGTCGGCATCGGCAACCTGCTTGCCCGCCTCGTCGAGCGACAGGGTGATGGTACTGTCCGGCTTGACCGCGGCGTGCGGTGCGCAGCCGGCCAGCGTGAACGCGGCGAGCAGTGCCGCGCCGGCGAAGAGTCGTTTCATGGCATTCCCCCGAAATGATGCAGGGCGAGGATAGCCGAAGCGGGCCTGCGTCCATTGGCAGCAGGGCCAGACCGTCGGGAAGTGCCAGAATGGGCCATTCACCCACGCCAGGAGAACGCGTCGTGAGCACGCCATCGCCCGCCACCACCGAGCAGCCTGCGCTGCGCAGCGACGAGAGCGTCGCCAAGCAGCTGTTCCTGGGCAACATCCTGGAAGAGAACCTGTTCCCCTACCCGCAGATACGCGCCCGCGACCGCGAGATGCTGGGCGCGATGACCGACGCAATCGACCAGTTCCTGGCCGACAAAGGCGCCGAGCTGAAGCAGTACGACCGCGACGCCGAACAGCCGGCCGAGTTCATCCAGGCGCTGCGCGAGATGGGCCTGTTCGGCCTGATCATCCCCGAGCAGTTCGGCGGCATGGAACTCTCCAACGGCGCCTACGCCCGCGTGCTCGGCCAGACCAGCAGCCACGACAGCTCGGTCTCGCTGACCATCGGCGCGCACAGCTCGATCGGCATGAAGGGCCTCTTGCTGTTCGGCACCGACGCGCAGAAGCAGCGCTACCTGCCGAGGCTGGCCACGGGCGAGATGATTGCCGCGTTCTGCCTCACCGAATCCGGCGCCGGCTCCGACGCCGCCTCGATCCGCACCAAGGCGACCCGCAACGACGACGGCAGCTGGACGCTCTCCGGCGAGAAGATCTGGATCACCAACGGCGGCATCGCGGATTTCTACACCGTGTTCGCACGCACCGACACGCCCGAGGGCAAGATCACCGCGTTCCTGGTCGAAGCGGCGTGGCCCGGCGTCAGCCACGGTCCGCACGAGGACAAGATGGGCATCCGCGCCTCGTCCACCACCACGGTCGCATTCGCCGACGTGCGGGTGCCGCCGGAAAACGTGCTGGGCCCGGTCGGCAAGGGCTTCAAGGTGGCCATGAGCATCTTGAACAGCGGCCGCACCGGCCTGGGCGGCGGCGCGGTCGGCGGCATGCGCTCGCTGATCCGCCTTGCCTGCGCGCAGGCCAAGGAGCGCAAGCAGTTCGGCCAGCCGATCGCCGAGTTCGGCCTGGTGCGCGAGAAGATCGCGCAGATGACGGTGGACTGCTTCGCCGCCGAAAGTGCGGTGTGGATGGTTGCGCACCTTATCGACGGCGGCGCCAGCGACTACTCGGTCGAGGCGGCGATGAGCAAGGTGTTCGCCAGCGAGGCGGTACAGCGCGCCTCCTACGAGGCGCTGCAGATCGCCGCCGGCAACGGCTTCATGCGCGAGTTCCCGTACGAGCAGATCACCCGCGACACGCGCATCCTGTCGATCTTCGAGGGCACCAACGAGATCCTGCGCCTGTACGTCGCGTTGTCCGGCCTGAAAGGCGTGGGCGCGGGCCTCAGTGAACTGAAGGCCGCCGTCGGCGACATCTTCAACGACCCGATCAAGGGCTTCGGCGTGCTCGGCACGTACACCGGCCGGCGCGTGCGCGAGGCCACCGGCTACGGCATCGACCGCATCGCCCATGAGCTGTCGCCGCGCCTGCGCAAGGTCGCCGCCACTTACGAGAAGTACACGGTGGAGCTGTCCAAGTCCTCCGACGCGCTGCTGCGCCGCTACGGCAAGCAGGTGGCCGACCAGCAGCACGCACAGAAGCGCCTGGCCGACATCGCGATCGACCTGTTCGTGGGCCTGTGCGTGCTGTCGCGTGCCGACGCCCTGGCAAAACAGTCGCACCCGGCCGCCGAGGAGGCCGCCGGCATCGCCGAGATCTTCGCCAGGCAGGCACGCCGGCGCATGGCCCGCAACGTGCGCGGGCTGGAGCGCAACGAGGACGAAGCGATCGAACAGCTGGCCGGCGCGGTACTCGCGCACGACGGCTACCTGTGGGACGTGATCTGAAACCCGCCCAAGGAGAATCTTCCATGAGTACACCCTCCGTCCGCGCCAGCACCGGCAGCGCGCCGTACGCGGTCGATTTCACCGACGACCAGGGCAACACCTGGCGCGCCGACGAGCCGGTCGACGAAGGCGGCGCCAACACCGGCCCGGCGCCGCACCGACTGCTGCTTTCCGCGCTGGGCGCCTGCACCGCGATCACGCTGCAGATGTACGCGGCGCGCAAGGGCTGGCCGCTGCGCCATGTCGACGTCGAGCTCAAGTTCAACCCCGACGGCGCGCCCGCCGCGGGCAACGACATCACCCGCGTGATCACGCTCGAGGGCGAGCTGGATGACGAACAGCGCGAACGCCTGCTGCAGATCGCCAACAAGTGCCCCATCCACAAGGTGCTGACCGGCGGGGTGCGCATCGCCTCCAGCCTCGCGCCGTGACCTTCGGCGCTCCGGCGAAAACCGGAGCGTGGCGTGCTGCGCTCCCCGCTCAGGCCGGGACGCGCGGACGCAGCCACCGCAGCGGTGCCGGTACGCCGCCATGTTCGGCGGTGAGGCCCGACATCACCAGCCGCCGGAACGGCCGCAGCCGCGCGCCGGCGCCCAGCGCCAGCTTGCGCAATGCGCGCGCCGGGCGGCGGTCGTCGGTGTACAGGCCGGCCAGCGCGTTGGTGGCCAGGTACAGCGGCCGCGTGGCCAGCCGCAGGCGGCGTTCGTAGCGCGCCAGCAGCGCCGGTGCGGCGATGGGCTGGCCGGCGGCCCGCGCAGCACGCAGCTCGCGCGCCAGCAGCTCCTGCCCGAGCAGGCCGAAATTGAAGCCGTGCGCGGTGACCGGGTGCATGCCCACCGCGGCGTCGCCGACCAGCGCGAAGCGTTCGGCCACGAAGCGCTTCGCGTACACGCCCACCAGCGGATAGGCGCAGCGCGGGCCGGCCACGGTCATCGTGCCCAGCCGGTGCCCGAAGCGTTCGGCCATCGCCGCCTCCAGCGCCGCGTCGTCCAGTGCCAGCAGCTCGCGCATCGCCGGCGGAGCCAGGGTCAGCACCACCGAAGACGTGTGTGCATCGTGCAACGGCAGCAGCGCCAGGGTCTGGCCGTGGCCGAACCACTCCCATGCCACCTGCCCGTGCGGCACCTGGTGGCGCATGCGCAGCACCAGCATGGTCTTGCCGAAGTCGCGCATCTCCGCGCCGATGCCCATGGCCCGGCGGGTGTCGGAGAAGCGGCTGTCTGCCGCCACCACGAGCTGCGCGCGCAGCGTGTCGCCGTTGTCGAGGCCGACCTCGGCGCCGCCGGCATCGGTACGCACCGCGCCGACCCGCGCGCCGGTGATGCGCTCGACCTCGGGCAGCGTCATCACCTCTTCGTACGCGGCGCGGCGGATCGCATGGTTGGACAGCAGCCAACCCAGTTGTTCCCTGCCGGCTTCATCGTGGCGAAACATCAGGCCGTCGCGGTCGTCGCCGTCGAGCACCATCGCATCGCGCAGGGTGCCGATCTCCTCTTCACGCAGGCGCGCCCACAGGCCCAGCTCGCGCAGCAGGCGCTGCGAGTGGTGGGTGATCGCGATCTCGCGGCCATCGTCGGCCGGCGCGATCAGCGCCGCCTCTTCCTGCCGCTCCACCAGCGCGATGCGCAGGCCTCTGCCGGCCAGCGAACGGGCGAAGCACAAGCCGGCAGGGCCGGCGCCGATGATCACGATATCGAACGACATGCGGAGTACTCCGTGAAACGACACAGGCAGACCAGGCGCCGGCCGGACCGGCCGCGCCGAACGGGATCGGGCAACGCCGTGCTCAGCCGCTGCAGCCGCCGCAGCAGATCGAGGGCAGCTGTACCACCTGCTCCACCGCCACCGGCCAGCCGAGCTGGCGCAGTACCTCGGCCAGGTCCACCGCCGTCATGGCGGCAGATACCCGCAGCACCTGACCGCTCATGTCCAGATCGACCACCGCGGTCGGGTCGAGGTCGAACAGGGCATCCTGCACGACAGCGGGTTCGGGGGATGCGCTGGTCAGCGCGATATGGAATTCCATCGGTTTTCCTTGTTTCACGGGCAGCGCCGGGCGCCCTTGGCCCGATGCTGCGCGGGGTTGCCGCACGCCGCTTTGACGCCGGTCAAGCACCGCGTGGGGCAAATTGCCTCACCGGCGCCCGCATCGGCACCGGTACTCCGGCTTCGCTACCCGCTTCCATGAGGACTTCGTCGGCGCCGAAGGCGCGTCGTTCGGCCTGTCGGTATTCCTGTGCAAAGGCGATGCGATCTTCCAGACCGGGTTCAGCAGCGGCCGCGGCATCGAGCTGCCCACCAGCACCTTCGGCCTGCTCGACGTCACTCGTGGGATCGCCAGGACGCCTGGGAGGATTCACCCGACGGCTGGCCGCAGCAGCCCACCTGGAGCCAGGTGAAACTGCACGACCGGTACTCGCGCGAGTGCCTGCGCCACCACGGCGACGCAACCCGCAGGGCGGGCACGACCTGCCGTTCCCGCCCGTGGCACATCGAAGAGCGGACAGGCCCGGCCTGTCGTGCGGAAGACCAGGCGCGTGCCGGCCCCGGACAACCGTCACCCGCCCCGTTCCCGCGGCTCCCGGCGCAAACGCCTGCCGGCACAGCGCAGACGATGCCGGGCGTGCGTTACACGCCGCGACGACACGGCACTGCCAATACTCTGCGACGCAGCGCCCGAGGGCCAGGGCGCCGGCGTCACCATCCGGGCCCCAATCTGGAGGCAATCATGAAACGGCTGCTCCTCGCGGGCTTCGCGCTCGCGTTGCTGGTTCCTGCGTGCGCATTCGCGCAGGATTCGTTCACCGGCACCTGGAAACTGGACCCGGCCTCGGTGCAACGATCCGGCAAACCGCTGGTGTTTTCGCTCAAGGACGGCATGTACCACTGCAACTGCACGCCGCCGGTCAGCGTCAAGGCTGACGGCGAGGATCACCCGGTCAGCGGGCACGACGGCTTCAACACGGTCGCCGTCAAGGTCGTCGACGACCACGCCATCCAGGAAACCGACAAGCAGGACGGCAAGGTCGTGTCCACCAGCACGTTCACGGTGGCGGCCGACGGCAAGACCGCCACCAGCGAGTTCACCGATTACCACGACGGGGTCGCGACCGGCGGCACCAAGGCCACGTTCAAGCGGGTCGGCAAGGGCGCCCCGGGATCGCACGCGGTTGCCGGCTCATGGCAATTCGGCCGCGGCATCAGCGCCAGCGGCGGCATCTCCAGCAATACCTACAAGGTTGCCGGCAACGACATCAGCTACAGCGACGAGTCCGGCAATTCCTATACCGCAACGATCGACGGCAAGGCCGTGCCGCTGATGAACCACGGCAAGCAGGACGGCACCGTGTCGGTGAAACGGCTGGGCAAGCTGACCCTGCGCGAAACCTACCAGAAGGACGGCAAGACCACGCTGACCAGCACGATGGTCGTGTCGGCCGACGGCAAGTCCATGAAGACGACCAACCACAGCGAACCGTCCGGCCGCACCACGACGTTCGTTTCAGACAAGCAGTAAACCATCGGGAACCGCCACGCGGTCGTCGCCGCGTCGCGGGAAACCACGGGAAGGCCACGCTGTCGTGGCCTTCCCGCGCCACGACAGGGACCGCCGGCGCGCCGCACCTGCCGCGGCGCTGCCCGCCGCTACCAGCGGGCGATCACTCGGCCGGCACCGCCACCGCACGGCGCGCCCGGCGCCCCTTCCACAGGTATCCGATGCCCAGCAGCACGAACCACACCGGGCTGGCGATCAGCGCCTCGCGGGTATCCGGCTGCAGGCTCAGCAGCACCAGCACGAACACGAAAAACACCAGGCAGGCCCAGCACATGAACACGCCGCCGGGCATCTTGTAGATGGAGACCTCATGCAAGTGCGGGCGCTTGCGCCGGTAGGCCATGTAGGCGAACAGGATCAGCGACCACACGAACATGAACAGCACCGCGGACAGCGTGGTGATCAGGGTGAACGCGGTGATCAGGTCGGGGATCAGGTAGATCATCGCCGCGCCCAGCAGCAGGCAGAAGCAGGAGAACAGCAAGCCCAGCGACGGCACCGCCGCGCGCGACAGCCGCGCGAACGTCTTCGGCGCATGCTGCTCCTCGGCCAGGCCATAGAGCATGCGGCTGGTGGAGAAGATGCCGCTGTTGGCCGAGGACGTGGCCGAGGTCAGCACCACGAAGTTGATCAGGCTGGCCGCCGCCGGGATGCCGGCCAGCACGAACAGCTCCACGAACGGGCTCTTGCCGGCTTCCACCAGGCGCCACGGCGTCACCATCATGATCGCGACCAGGGCCAGCACGTAGAAGATGATGATGCGGATCGGGATCGAGTTGATCGCCTTGGGCAGGTTGCGCTTCGGGTCGGCCGTCTCGGCAGCGGTGGTGCCGACCAGCTCGATGCCGACGAAGGCGAACACTGCGATCTGGAAGCCGGCGAAGAAGCCGCTCATCCCCTGCGGGAAGAAGCCGCCGTCATTCCACAGGTTGGCCACGGAAGCCTTGTGCCCGCTCGGCGAGGTGAAGCCCCAGGCGACCAGCGCGAAGCCGGTGGCGATCAGCGCGATGATCGCCACGATCTTGATCAGCGCGAACCAGAATTCCATCTCGCCGAACAGCTTCACCGTCACCAGGTTCAGGCCGAGCAGCAGCAGCACGCACAGCACCGCGGGGATCCACGGCGCCAGTTCGGGAAACCAGAACTGCGTATAGGCGGCGATCGCGATCACGTCGGCGATCGCGGTGATGACCCAGCAGAACCAGTAGGTCCAGCCGCAGAAAAAGCCGGCCCACGGCCCGAGCAGGTCGGTGGAGAAGTCGATGAAGGACTTGTACTCGAGGTTGGACAGCAGCAGCTCGCCCATCGCCCGCATCACGAAGAACAGCATCACGCCGATGATCAGGTAGACCAGCAGGATCGACGGCCCGGCCAGGCTGATCGTCTTGCCCGAGCCCATGAACAGGCCGGTGCCGATCGCGCCGCCGATGGCGATCAGCTGCAGGTGCCGGTTGGAAAGGCTGCGCCTCAGGTGTTCGGGGTGTTCCAGCGATGCGGTCATGCGGCGCGCCTTGTCATGGAAAGCGGCCAACATACCGAAAAGCGCGCGCCGCATCCATGCGGTACGCGTCGCCCTTCGCCGTGGTCCGGCTCAATGCTGCCCACGCGGCTTCGCCGGCAGGCTGCGCAAGTAGGCGTACAGCGCGCCGATCTCCTCGTCGGTGAGGAAGCGGGTCACCCGCACCGGCATGTAGTCGGTCTTCATGGCCCGGCCGCCCGGCGCCACGCCGTCGCGCAACGCCTTCTTCAGGTCAGCCTCGCTCCAGTTCGCCAGGCCACTCGGGTCCGGCGTGAGGTTGGCCGCATCGGGCCAGTCTGGCGGCGTGCCGGGAATATGCCCGCCGGAGAAACCCTTGCCGTGGCAGCCGGCGCAGGCGGTGGCGAGGTAGGCGCCGTAGGCGGCGGTGGGGCCGGCCACGGGCGGCTCGCTGCGCTGCACGGTGTGGTCGACGATCTCCGCCGGCAGCAGCGGCACCTTGCCGGCCACGAACAGCACGCGTCCGAGCGGGCCGACCCGGTTCGCCGGCAGCGTGCGCTGCACCGCCGGCACGCTGTGCAGGTAGGCCAGCAGGTCGCCCAGGTCCGCGTCGCCGAGGTGGTTGAACTCCTGCGCCGGCATGAACAGCAGCGAGCGCCCGTCCGGCGCCACGCCGTGGCGGATCGCGCGGACCCGGTCCGCGTCGCTGAGCTTGCCGCCCGGCCCGGCCGGCGTGAGGTTGGTGCCCGACAGGCGGGCGAACAGCGGGTCGTCGATGAAGGTGGCACCGCCAAGGTCGGCGCCGTGGCAATCCTTGCAGCCACGGATCGCGGCCAGGTGGCTGCCCCGCTCGACCGCGGCCGCATCGGTGGGCACCACCGGCACCACCGGATCGATCCGGTACACCTTCGCCATGCGCCGCTCGCTCAGCACATAGGCCGCGAGCGACACCGCCACCAACAACACCAGCACGGCGGCCAGCAGGCGGCCGAGCCATTTCCACGCCCTGCGCATAAAGCCCCCTTCCCCATCTCCCCATGCGGAAGCGCGCAGGCTAGCGCGATGTCAGGCGCCGCGCCATCGGAACCGAGGGCCGGCGCTCGGGGCGCCGCCCGGGTGCCGCTTGTTCGTACTCGGTAAGCAAGCTAACGCCTGAATCACGCCGAGCCGCCGAGCGGCGTCGGCTTGGACGAATTGCCGGGCCTCGGCCGAGTACTCCACAAGGCCGGGGCCACGGCAAAGAACACCAGCGAGACTAGATAAACGCTGCCCGAAACAGGATCGCGGGAGGCGACATATTGGCCAGGCGACCGGGCTCCAAGGAAAAGCGCAACGGCCAGTTCCGCTGCCACCAAAAGGGCAAGAGCGACCAGGCCGACCGAAAGGCGCTCGAAACGGGTAAGGGTTGGATTGCGGTGCACGAGACGGCGCGAGGCCCATACGATGACTGCAAGCATGACCGGCATTTCGATCAGCTCGGCTATGCGTACACCGAATACCGGCACCAGGAAGGGGATTCGGATGAAGGCAAGAGCGAAGCCGGCACTGAACACCAGCAGGAAGTAAACGAACGCGAGCTTCGAAACGCGCATGAATCCGACGTCCCCCCGCTGAACGAATGAGGTCTCCGGGCGCGGTTTATACCCTGGTCCGAGCCAGCATCACCGGCTCAACAAGACCGTCTAAGGAAATGCAGTCTGGCAACGTTCGACGCCGCATCCCACTGACAAAGCAGCAAGCAACAAAGGACAAACACGACCACCAGCAGTCGCCTGAAAGCTCAGGGCAAAAGCATCATGCGCCCGGGGTTGACGGGAAGTCTCCTAAGGAGTGGTTAGGGCACATGTGTGACGACGTACCCACCGAGAGCCTCTAGCTTTTGAACGAGCAAATTGAGGTCGCTGTTGTTGTTTGCACTGAGTGTCAGATCGCCGGGATCTCCTTCGTAGTGCAAGTAAACTTCTGATTCGCCAAATTCGAACGTGTCGAACCTCTCGGCGAATGCAACGACTCCGGAGCTTGCCTTGACAGTAAGCCCCAGGCCCTTCGTTAGATCGAGGTTGACCTTGCACCACGCTTCGTGGGCGTGAGGATCGTTGGTCCCATTGACGAACGCAAACATCTTCTGCTGCCCAGCTACGTCTGAAGTAAATACACGGATGGCAAGAGACGTTTCTGGCATAGGAGATGCCCCGGCTGATGAGCCCTAACGCTAAGTAGACCCCAAAAGTGGGGTGTTGCGCCGAGTATGCAGTTCCATCCCCGACCGTTCAAGCAGCGGACTCCTGCGGCAAATCAGGCGTTTGCGTCGCGGCGCCGGTACGGACGTGGATGCGGGAGGCCGATGTTATCCGACATTTTTGAGGGTGTATGAGTTACACCGGCAAAAGTGGAGGTGTAACGGGAACGAAAACGCCGCGGTTGTTGGATCGGGTGCTGGCGTGCCGGGACATGGGGCGGGTCCATATGTCCCAGGCGGAAAACGGATCCCCCTCACCCCGGCCTCTCTACCCCCGGGCTCCATGCCACCTGATCGCGTCCCAGGTGCTTGGCCCGATACAGCGCCACGTCGGCGGCGCTGACCAGGCGCTCGAAGTTCGCGTCGGTGGCGGCAGCTCCGCCGATGCTGGTGGTGATGTTGATGGTGCGGCCGTCGAACACTGCCGGCTTCGCCGCCACCGCGGCGCGCATGCGTTCGGCCAGCGCGCCAACCTGCACCGGTTCGACCGCAGGCAACACCAGCACGAACTCCTCGCCGCCGTAACGCGCGAACAGGGCGTCGCGCACCAGGCCCACGCCGCGGATCACCCCGACGAAATGCCCGAGCACGGCGTCGCCCGCGGCATGGCCCCAGCTGTCGTTGATCGACTTGAAATGGTCCAGGTCGAACATCAGCACGCTGCAGGCCTGCCCGCGCGCGCGGCAGGCATCGACCAGGCGGGTGCCCGCCTCGATCAACGCGCTGCGGTTGAGCAGGCCGGTGAGTCCGTCGGTGCGCGCCAGCCGGCGCAGGTCCAGGGTCAGCCGCTCGGCCAGCATCAGGGTGAATCCGGTGCTCAGCAGGAACGAGGACAGGATGCCGAACAGGTAATTCCAGGTGGTAAGCAGCTCGTCGAGCGGCGTGTGCGCGAACGTCTGCGGAAACAGCACGACCACCGAACGCAGCAGGTAGAAGACTGCGTCGACGATGAAAATCAGCGCGGTGAAGCTGCAGGTGTTGCGCATGTCCCGCGGCGCGCGCCACAACAGCACCCAGACCATCCACACGTCCCAGACCACGCTGTACGCGCCGAACATCAGTGCCGATACCGTCTGCGACGGCGGCACCAGGTAGGCGTGGAGCTGATTGGCGGCGAACAACCCGACGACCGCCAGCGGCCAGCGCCAGCGCAGCGGGTAGTGCAGGTGGATGGCGATGCCCATCAGCATCAGCGCGTTGGCCAGCGCGATCAGGCCACCGCCCGCGACCGTCGAAAGCAGGCTGCCGTTTTCATCGAGACCCTGCGCGAACGCGGCGGCGGTCACTACCCAGAACGCGCTGGCCCAGATGCGCAGCGCCGGCAGGCCGCGCAGCACCAGCCCGAGCAGGGTGAAACTCATCGAGATGGCGATGCCGATGGCCGCGCCGATGACGCCCAGCGTATAGAGATCGAAGTGCATGCCCATGTCCATGTGCAACCCGAAAGCCAGGGTCGGCGTGACGCTTCCATCATGCGCACGCGGGACGTTCGGGCCGGCACGGCCCGCAAGGTAGCACGCCGTAGCACCCGCATCCCTGGCCGATGCCATGCCGCCGCAACACCACCTGCCCACCTCACCGTGCATACTCCGTCGGCAAACGCCCCACCGGCCCCCTGAAACCGCGCAGGAGTTATCCATGAAAATACTGGCCCCGCTCCTGTCCGCACTCGTCGTGCTCACCCTCACGGCGGTCGCGCCCGCCATCGCCACCACACCTGCCGCCAAGGAGCCCGCTGCCATGCATGCCACCGGCCATTTCGACGTCAAGGTCTCCCCGCAAACCCCCGACAATCCGCAGGCCCAGGCCTCCGGTCTTGCGCGGCTGTCGCTGGACAAGCAGTTCCACGGCGACCTCGACGCCGCAAGCCAGGGCGAGATGCTGGCGGCGGGTGACGGCACCACTTCGGGCGCCTACGTGGCGCTGGAAAAAGTCAGCGGCAAACTGCATGGCCGCAGCGGCAGCTTCGTGCTGGTGCACCGTGCCCTGATGGTCGACGGCACGCCGCAGGAGTGGACCGTGACGGTGGTGCCCGGCTCCGGCACCGGCGAACTGGCCGGCCTCGCTGGTGCGATGACGATCGCCATCGCCGACGGCAGGCACGGCTACGAGCTCGCCTATACCCTGCCCGGCCACTGAGCGATCGGACCGATCCCCGCCTTCGGAAAACGCCGCGATGAACCAGCCCACGGAAGCATCCGGCAGCGCCATGGCGAAAACGCCTTCCGTGCTGCGCCGGATACCGACCGGCATCTGGGCGCTCGGCCTGGTCTCGCTGTTGATGGACACCTCCTCGGAGATGATCCACGCGCTGTTGCCGATGTACCTGGTCAGCGTGCTCGGCGCCTCGGCGCTTGCGGTCGGCTTCATCGAAGGTATCGCCGAGGCCACCGCGGCGATCACCAAGGTGTTCTCCGGTGCGCTGTCCGACTGGCTGGGCCGGCGCAAGCTGCTGGTGGCGATCGGCTATGGCCTGGCCGCGTTCACCAAGCCGGTCTTCCCGCTGGCAGGCACGCTCGGCTGGGTGGTCGGCGCGCGCTTCGTGGACCGCATCGGCAAGGGTATCCGCGGCGCGCCGCGCGACGCGCTGATCGCCGACCTGGCGCCGGCCGAATTGCGCGGCGCCTCGTTCGGCCTGCGCCAGTCGCTCGATACCACCGGCGCGTTCCTTGGCCCCGCACTGGCGATCGCGCTGATGTGGCTGACCGCCGACAACATCCCGCTGGTGTTCTGGTTCGCCGTGCTGCCGGCGTTCGCCGCGTTCGCGCTGGTGCTGTTCGGCGTGCACGACGTGCCCGGCGACAGGGAAATGAAGCGGGTGCGCGCGCCGCTGTCGCGCGCCGAGCTGGCGCGCCTGCCGCGCTTGTACTGGGGCGTGGTGGCGATCGCCGCGGTGTTCACTTTGGCCCGTTTCAGCGAAGCGTTCCTGGTGCTGCGTGCGCAGGAACTGGGGTTGGGGCTGGCGCTGATCCCGCTGGTGCTGGTGGTGATGAACGTGGTGTATGCGTTGTCGTCCTACCCGGTCGGCGTGCTGGCCGATCGCTTCGACCGTGGCACGCTGCTGGCGCTGGGCGTGCTGGTGCTGGTGCTGTCGGACCTGGCACTGGCGCTCGTCGGCGGCTTGGCCGGGCTGGCCCTGGGCGTGACACTGTGGGGCCTGCACATGGGCATGACGCAAGGCCTGCTTGCCGCGATGGTCGCCGACACCGCGCCAGCCAATCTGCGCGGCACCGCGTACGGCATGTTCAACCTGGTCAGCGGATTGGCCCTGCTGGCGGCCAGCGTGGTCGCCGGCGGACTGTGGGATGCGTTCGGCTCGCGCGCCACCTTCCTCGCCGGCGCGGGCTTCGCGATCGTGGCGCTGCTCGCGCTGATCCCCGTCGCGCGGCGGGTGCGCAGGCATCGGCCCGCGCCGGGCTGAACAGCGTCACGGCGCGATGTCGATTTCGCCGGCACCGGTTCGTCGCCCAGACAATCCCGCCCCTCAGGAAAGCTGCGATGAGCCACATTCCCGCCCTCGTTCCCGCCACCGAACTGGCGGCGCGCAACCGCATGCGCTTCCCCAACGAAAGCGGCGATTACCGCCGCGCGCGCACCGCACTGCTGGCCGAGGAGATCGAGTTGCGACGGCACATCGAGCGCGTGGCCGCACTGCGCCGTGCGCTGCCGCCCGGTGGCGAGGTGACGGCCGGCTATCGCTTCCAGGGCGAACACGGGCCGGTCGATTTCGCCGGCCTGTTCGGCGACAAGCAGACCCTGGTCATCTACAGCTACATGTTCGGCCCGCAGCGCGCGCGGCCCTGTCCGATGTGCACCTCGCTGCTGAGCGCATGGGACGGCGAGGCGCGTGACGTCGACCAGCGCGTGGCGCTGGCCGTGGTGGCGCGATCGCCGATCGAGCGCCTGGTTGCGCTCAAGAACGAGCGCGGCTGGCGCGACCTCCGGCTGTACTCGGACAGCGACGGCGCCTACAGTCGCGACTACTTCGCCGTCGACCCGGCCGGCGGCGACGGCGACCAGGCCGCGCTCAATGTGTTCACCCGCCGCGACGGCACGATCCGCCACTTCTGGAGCGGCGAGATGGGCTTCGAGAGCGCCGACCCCGGCCAGGACCCGCGCGGTGCGCCGGACCTGATGCCGCTGTGGACCATCCTGGACATGACGCCCGAGGGCCGCGGCAGCGACTGGTACCCGAAACTCGACTACTGACCCCGCCAGCGGCGGAGGCGCGCGCCTCCGCCGAGCGCTCCTCAGGGCTTCGGCGCGCCGCAGTTCTCGTCCAGCTGACGCACTTCGCACTCGATCTCCCACTCGTCGCCGTGCACCTGCAGGAAGCGCCGGGTCAGCTCCAGCGCCTGCTGCATCGAATCGGCCTGCAGCAGCGCGTAGCCGCCGATCACCTCCTTGGTCTCGGTGAACGGGCCGTCGGTGTTGCCCAGCTTGCCGCGTGACAGCCGTACCCGCACGCCTTCGGCGGTGGGGCGCAGGCCACCGGTGTCCAGCAGCGTGCCGTCGGCCATCATCTCCGCCATCAGCTTGCCCATGTCGTCGATCAATTGCTGGCTGGGCTTCTGCCCGGTGCTCTCGTCGAGCCGGATCATCGAAAGGAATCGCATCGTCGTCTCTCCAGTGGGGGTGATGGAGCCATGCGACCGGGCCATCCGGCCCGCAAGCCACGCTCCTGCCATGGCGACGAACACAGTGGAGCCGGATCGACATCTGCGAAGCCACGCCCCCGCTGGCGACGAACCGCCAGCCGCACGAACTTGCGCCTATACTCGCCCGGCGTCAGCCGCACGGCGACGCCATCCATCCACGCAACGGGAGGTCATCATGATCCGCACGCTTGCATCCACCCTGCTGTTCGCGCTCGCCCTGCCCGTCCTGGCCCAGGATCACGCCAAGCCCCAGATGTCGCCGGACGAGGCGGCGATGATGGCGGCCTACCAGCGGGCCGGCACACCCGGCAAGCAGCACGCCGAACTGGCCAAGTCGGCCGGCAACTACACACTGTCGATCCGCAGCTGGGATCGGCCGGGCGCCGCGCCCAGCGATGAAAAAGGCACCGCCACGCGCAAGATGACCCTGGACGGCCGGGTGATGGTGGAAATGGTGCAGGCAAAGATGCACGGCCAGCCGTTCAGCGGCCACGGCATGGTCGGCTACGACAACGTCAGCGGCAAATGGTGGAGCACCTGGAACGACTCCATGTCCACCGGCCTGATGGTCAGCGAGGGCGACTGCGACGACCAGGGTGCCTGCATCTTCACCGGCAGCTGGAACGACCCGATCACCAAGGGCAAGGTCAGCGCGCGCATGGAAAGCCGCTGGACGAACCCCGACACCGAGGTGTTCTCGATGTACGGCCCGGGCCCGGACGGCAAGGAGTACAAGATGATGGAGATGACCTACACCCGCCATTGATCCGCCACGCGGTGCCGGG
This sequence comes from Rhodanobacter sp. KK11, assembly GCF_033345435.1. NCBI lineage: Bacteria > Pseudomonadati > Pseudomonadota > Gammaproteobacteria > Lysobacterales > Rhodanobacteraceae > Rhodanobacter > Rhodanobacter sp. KK11. The sequence goes on along the minus strand of NZ_JAWPMI010000004.1, from coordinate 420,958 downwards.
CCGCCGTGGCCCGGTACCGCATCACCGCAACGGCGTGCTCATGGCCCTCTCGCGCAGCGGTCGTCGCTGCAACCCTCTGCCGCTTGCGCGTCGACTGCCGCAGCGGACGACTGCCTCGCCTCGACCAGCAGCGCGCCAAGTTCCGCGCCGAGCAGCAGGTCGTCGTACTGGCCGAACACCTGGCGCCGCAAGCGTCCCTGCGCGTCGATCAGGATCGCGGTCGGCGTGCCCTGCATGGCGTACGCGCGCATGGTGCAAGGGATCGGATCGCCGTCCGGGCCGGGCGCGTCGATGCCGACCGGAAACGTCACGCGGTATTCGTACAGGAATGCGCGCAGCGACTCCGGCCCCATCGCCGCGTGATGCTCGAACACCGTGTGCAGGCCGACCACCGCCAGCGGCGCGCCCTCGAACAACTTCGCCACGCGCTGCGCCTGCGGGATGCCGTGCGCCACGCAACCCGGGCAGAGCATCTGGAAAGCATGCAGCAGCACCACCTTGCCGCGCAGCTGCGCGAGCTCCAGCGGCTGCGGCGTATTCAGCCAGGCGGTGGTGTGCCACTCGGGGGCCGGTTCCGGCAGCATCAGAAATCTCCCTCCTTGATGTACGGGTAGGTCCACAGCGTCATCTGCAGCAGACATGACTTCAGCCACGCAGCGTACATCTTCTCCACGTCTCCAGCGGAATGCCCCTTGCTGGCGAGGAACGCCCGGAGCGTGATCGTCACCGGGTAGATCAACGCAAACAGGTCGCGGAACGGCACGATGGCGGTCGAGGCGGCACCATCGGTGCGGTTCTTCTTCGCGCGGTGGTGGCGCAGGCCGATCTCGTGCTGGTAGTCGAGCCAGCGCTGGTCGTACTCGGCGTCGGCCGTGTCGAGGATCCAGCGGCCGAAGCGCTTGCGCACGGCGCCGAGGTAATCGCCCAGCGGCTTGCCGTCGGCGCTGCCGGTGAAGGATGCCAACAAGTGCGGTTGCGAGCCGACGAAGCCGTACCAGACGTCGAGGATCGCCTCGACCTGGTCTTCCACGATGCCGCGCGAAAGGCGCAGATACTTGACGTCCTCATCATCGAACAGGATGCTCTTCTTCATCAGTTCGAAGTCGCCGAGCGTCACTGGAGAACGCGCGAGCGCACTGGTGCCGAAGGTGTAGCCGGGGATGGCGTGGGTTTCTTTCATGGCCTGGTTCCTTTGGTTGCGCCGGGTTCGGGGCGCGGGCTTGCGCCTCGTGGCCGGGGACTCTAGCGACGGCGACGGCGCACGTCAGGAAGGCACTTTCCGGTAAGGTGGTTACGACATGGGCGAGCACGAACCCGCAACCAGCAGGCAGCCGGATACGGCGAACGCAGCTCCCATTCCCGTCGCCTCGATGGTCGAGAGCATCGTCGGCTGCAAGTGGTCGATCCGGCTGCTGCAGCTCTGCGCGGAAGGCAACCACCGCCCCAGCGCGCTGCTGCGCGCCTGCGCGGGGCTGTCCGCCAAGGTGATGAACGAGCGCCTGCGCAAGATGACCCGCTTCGGCATCATGCATCGCACCGTGCATGGCGAGAAACCGCCGGTGGAGGTGGAATACCGGCTGACGCCGTTCGGCCGCCGCTTCATGGGCATACTCGAAGAGGTGCAGCGGCTGCAGCAGGCGGTCGAGTGTGGCGCGATCGGCGACGTGTCGGAAAGGGCGCGGCGGGAAAACGCCTGATCGTCGATCGGGCGCCTGCATTTGGCGTAGGCCACATGGCAGGCCGGTCGCAGCGGACGACGGCGATGGTGCTATCCGTCCGCGGCGCGCGCTTCCGCGACCAGCGTGGGGATCAGTTCCGACACCGTCGGATGGATCGGCACCGTGCGCTGCAGCTGCGCGGCGGTGGCGCCCGTGCTCATCATGTCGATGATGCCGTGGATCGCCTCGTCGCCTTCGACGCCGAGGATCGCGGCGCCGAGGATCGCCTTCGTCTCCGCGTCGACGATCACCTTCATGAAGCCCTGCGTCTCGTCCTTTTCCACCGCGCGGCCGACCCGGCTCATCAGCCGCTTGCCGATCAGGAACGGGCGCCCGCGCTGGCGCGCCTGCGCCTCGTTGATGCCGACGCGACCCAGTGGCGGGTCGATGTACAGCGCGTAGCCGCTGACGCGTTCGCTGAGCTTGCGCTGCTCGCCATCGAGCAGGTTCGCCGCGACCATCTCGAAGTCGTTGTACGCGGTATGCGTGAACGCACCGCGGCCGTTGCAGTCGCCGAGTGCCCAGATGCCGGGCGCGCTGGTGCGCAACTCGTCGTCGACGGTGATGTAGCCGCGCGCATCGGTCGTCACGCCAGCCTTGTCGAGGCCGAGATCAGCGGTGTTCGGCACGCGCCCTACCGCTACCAGCACGTGGCTGCAGGCGAGCCGCTCGCCGTCGACCGTCACCGCGAGCGTTTCACCGGCGCCCGCGAACGCGAGCTCGGCGACGCCGGTACGGATGTCGATGCCCTCGCCTTCCAATATCCCGCGCACCGCCGTTGCCACGTCCTCGTCCTCGCGCCCGATCAGCTGTGGGCCTTTTTCCACCACGGTGACGCGGGCGCCAAAGCGGCGATACATCTGCGCGTATTCCAGCCCGATGTAGCTGCCGCCGACGATCAGCAAGTGTGCCGGTACGCGGTCCAGGCCCAGGATCGAGGTATTGGTGAGGTACGGAATGTCGTGCAGGCCGGGCATCTCCGGCACCGCGGCGCGGCCACCGACATTCAGGAAGATCTGCGGCGCGCTGAGCCGCTCCTCGCCCACGCGCAGGGTTCGCGCATCCTCGAACTGCGCATGGCCTTCGATCACCGTGCAGCCGTCCATGCCGTCCAGCCAGCTGCGCACGTTGCGGCGTGCGTTCGCGATGACGGTATCGGCGCGCGCCTTCACCCTGGCCATGTCGACGCCCACCGCGCCCGTCAGCACCACGCCGAAATCGGCCGCGCGGCGGGCTACGTGCGCGGCACGCGCGCTGGCGACCAGGGTCTTGGTCGGCATGCAGCCGGTGTTGACGCAGGTACCGCCAAACAGCTTGCGCTCGACCAGCGCCACCGACTGGCCGGCCTGGGTCAGCCGGTTCGCCAGCGGCGGGCCGGCCTGACCGGCGCCGACGATGATGGCGTCGAAGCGGCGGCTCACAGCGCCACGGCCGTGAACTGCAACGCGCCGTGCTTCGGCAACCCGGACCCGTGGAGAACCATGCCGCCACTTCCCGTACGAAAGCGGCTTTTGTAACGCGAACCGCCGCACGAGCCCGGCAAATTTCCGTGAAGCCAGCGTCCACGAGGACAGCGTGACCGCAACCCTTCAACCGCCGGGCGGCACGTCGAACCGATAAGTCGTGCTTTGCGCCGACGCGCGCTGGCCGAACTCGTGGGCGAAAGCCGCGAGGTGCGCATAGGGCGCGAGCGGGACGGTAACGCGGAAGGCCAGATGCTCGAGCAGGCAGAACAGCGAGACTTCCAGCACGCTGAGGTCGCGTGGCGGCAGCGCGTCGATCACCGCCGACAGCCGTTGGTCCAGCCACGCCAGCGCGTTGCGCAGGCCCGCGGCGGCCTTGACGAAGTAGACGCTGTCCGCCGGAAGCTTCGCGACCTGCATGCCGAAGGCGAGCTGCACCTGCGCCTGCATGGCATGCCAGACGAGTTCCTGCGCGTTGCGCGCCCGCAGGTCGCGCACATCCTCGGGCCAGACGATGCGCCGCGGCTGCGGCGCGGCTTCCGCCAGCACGCGGCAGATGTTTTCGGCGCCGAACACGGTCGCGGTGCCGATGCTGAGCACCGGCAGCTTGAGCGCCGGATTGCCCGCGTAGTCGCGCGCATCCAGCGACGCCAGGTCGTACACCGGAGCGAACTCGCAGGTCACGCCCAGCTCCTGCGCAAATACGCGCACCAGGCGGGTGAAATGCGAACTGCTGCGACCGGTGATCCGCAGCGGCGGCTTCATGTCTTCAGCACCATCTTCACGGGACAAGACACCACCTCATCGGCAACTCTGGAACAGGCAGGCTACTCCTCCAGGCCCGCGCCGACCCACTGCATTTCCGCAGCCACCGGCATTACGCGTTCCTCGCCGAACTGCCCTGCGCGAAAGCGACGAAACCCTCCACGAACTTGCGCAGCGAGTCACGGGCGCGCGCATCGGTGATGGCGCCGTCGGCATCGAACACGCTGCCTGCGCGCGACACCAGCAGGCGGCCGCCGGTCCAGAGTTCCGCACCAAGCGTGCGCAGCACCGGCAGCCAGGCGTTCTGCGACAGGATGGTGCCGAAGCCGCCGGGCGACGCGCCCATCAGCGCCACCGGCTTGCCGGCGAACACGCGCGGGATGTCGGCCGCCGGTCGCGTCAGCCAGTCCAGCGCGTTCTTGGTCACGCCGGGAATGCTGTTGTTGTATTCGGGCGTGGCGATCAGCAGGCCGTCGGCCGCGGCGATCGCATCCTTGAGCGCGGCGACCTCGGCAGGGATGCCGTGCGCGGCTTCATCGTCGCCGTTGTAGAGCGGAAACGCGGCGATCGACATCATCTCCAGCCGGCTGCCGGCCGGCATCATCGCGTCCGCGGCACGCAGCAGCGCGGTATTGAACGAGTTCTTGCGCAGGCTGCTGGAAAACCCCACCAGAACGGTCATGTCCCACCTCCGACACCGTCGCGGCGACGGGAGCGGCAAGCATAACGCAGGGGAAACGCGGCCGCGCCACGAGCGGGACTTTCGGCCCGGTCGCGGCCAACGCGCTTCCTCTACCATCGAAGAATCACCGATCCGGAGTTCCCCATGTCACTGCTTCGCCTCGCGATGCTCGCCACCCTGTCGCTCGCGCCCGCCGCGGCGTTCGCCGCCGACGAGAAGGACGGCAAGACGTCCAAATGGGACATCAATGCCGCGCATGGCCCGACCAAGACGGTCAAGTTCACCACCGACGAGGGCACCTGGATCGACCTCGACGTCAGCCCGGACGGCCGCAGCATCGTGTTCGCCCTGCTCGGCGACCTCTACCTGCTGCCGATCGAAGGCGGCAGCGCGAAGCGGCTCACCTCGGGGCCGGCCTGGGACGTGCAGCCGCGGTTTTCGCCGGACGGCAGGGAGATCGCGTTCACTTCGGACCGCGGCGGCGGCAACAATCTCTGGCGCATACCGGTGGGTGGCGGCAGCGCGAGCGCAGTCAGCAAGGAGGATTTCCGCCTGTTGAACAACCCGGCGTGGACGCCGGATGGCCAGTACCTGATCGGCCGCAAGCATTTCACCGGCGAGCGCTCGCTCGGCGCCGGCGAGCTGTGGATGTATCACAAGAGCGGCGGCGCCGGCCTGCAGCTGACCAAGCAGAAGAACGACCAGCAGGACCTGGGCGAACCTGCAGTGAGTCCGGATGGCCGCTATGTCTATTACTCCGAGGACGTCAGCGCCGGGCCGTACTTCCAATACAACAAGAATCCGCACGAGGTGATCTACGCGATCAAGCGGCTCGACCGCCGGACCGGCGAGACCGAGACCATCGTGGCGACGCCCGGTGGCGCGGTACGGCCGCAGCCATCGCCGGACGGAAAATCGCTGGCCTTCGTCAAGCGCGTGCGCGATAAGAGCGTGCTGCACCTGGTCGACCTCGACACCGGCGACGTGCGTGCGCTGTGGGACGGCCTCTCGCACGACATGCAGGAAGCCTGGGCGATCTTCGGCCCCTACGCGAACTTCGCCTGGACCCCGGATGCGAAAAACCTGGTGATCTGGGCGCAGGGCAAGCTGTGGCGCGTCGATGCCGACCATGGCGCGGCCACCCAGATCCCGTTCAGCGCCGCCGTCGAGCAGACCGTCGCGCAACCGCTGCGCTTCGAACAGAAACTCGACCAGGGCAGCTTCGCGCCGAAGATGATCCGCGACGTCGCCACCAGCCCCGACGGCACGACGCTGGTGTTCCATGCGGTCGGCCACCTGTGGACCAAGGCATTGCCGGATGGCACGCCGCAGCGGCTGGTTGCCGGAGACGGCCAGTTCGAATACCAGCCCGCGTTCAGCCCCGACGGTCGCAAGCTGCTGTACACGACCTGGTCCGACGCGGCACAGGGCGCGATCGTCGAGCGCGACCTTGCCAGCGGCCAGACCCGCACGCTGACCAACAAGCCCGGCTTCTACTACGCCCCGACGTATTCGCGCGACGGCAGCCAGATCGCCTACGCGAAGACCGCCGGCGGTTCGATCAGCGGCAATCTCAATGCCGGCGAAGCCGGCATCTACCTGATGCCGACCAACGGCGTCATGGCGACGCGGATCGCGAAATCCGGCAGCAACCCGCAGTTCGCTGCCGATGGTCAGCGCGTGTACTTCCTGACCGGCAGCGGCCTCAAGAAAAAGCTGCAAAGCGTGGGCATCCACGGCGAGGAACCGCGCGACGTGTTCGACCTGAAATACGTCGATGCAGTCAGCCTGAGCCCGGACGGCCAGTGGGTCGCGTTCACCGAACTGTTCAACGCCTACGTCGCACCGTTGCCGCAGACCGGCGCCGCGATCGAGCTGTCCAAGGACACCAAGGCGATTCCGGTGACCCAGGTCAGCAAGGATGTCGGCTCCTACCTGCACTGGTCGGCCGACTCGAAGGCGCTGCACTGGATGGTCGGGCGCAACTACCACTCGCGCGATCTCAAGGACGCGTTCGCCTTCGTGCCCGGCGCGCCGAAACAGCTGCCCAAGCCCGGCAGCGAAAAGGGCATCGACGTCGGCCTGACCGTGCCGATGGACCGCCCGAACGACACCTTTGCATTCACCCACGCGCGCATCATCACGATGAAGAACGCGCAAGGCGGCGAGCAGGAAGTGATCGAGGACGGCACGCTCGTCGTCGAGGGCGACACGATCAAGGCGGTCGGCGCGAACGTCGCGATCCCGGCCGACGCGACAGTCATCGACGTCACCGGCAAGACCATCGCGCCGGGCTACGTCGACGCGCACGCGCACGCCAACCACTTCTTCACCGGCGTGGTGCCGCAGGCGAACTGGGCGTATTACGCCAACCTCGCGTTCGGCGTCACCACCATGCACGATCCGTCGGCCACCACCGAAACCGTGTTCTCGCAGGCCGAACTGCTCAAGTCCGGCGACCTGGTCGGCCCGCGCGTGTTCTCCACCGGCACGATCCTGTACGGCGCCGACGGCGACTTCAAGGCGGTGGTGAACTCGCTCGACGACGCCCGCGCCCACCTGCGCCGGATGCAGGCGAACGGCGCGTTCAGCGTGAAGAGCTACAACCAGCCGCGCCGCGAACAGCACCAGCAGATCAACCAGGCCGCGCGCGAGCTGGGCATGCTGGTGGTCGAGGAAGGCGGCTCCACGCTCAACCACAACCTGCCGATGATCCTCGACGGCGTCACCAGCATCGAGCACAACCTGCCGGTCGCGCCGCTGTACGCCGACGTGATCAACCTGTGGAAGCAGACCGACGTGCGCAACACGCCGACCCTGGTGGTGAACTACGGCGGCCTGTCCGGCGAGAACTACTGGTATGCGCGCGACAACGTGTGGGAAGACAAGAAGCTCAACCGCTTCTTCCCGCGCGAAACGCTGGACGCCCGCTCGATCCGCCGCGACACCGCGCCGGAGTGGGACTACTACTACAAGGAAGTCGGCGCGGCCGCGAAGAAACTGCGCGACGCCGGCGTGAAGATCCAGACCGGCGGCCACGGCCAGCTGCAGGGCCTGTCCGAGAACTGGGAAATCTGGATGCTCGCGCAGAGCGGCTTCAGCAACTGGGAAGCCCTGCGCGCAGCCACCTACGACGGCGCCGACCTGCTCGGCCTGGCCCGCTACATCGGCTCGCTGGAACCGGGCAAGCGCGCCGACTTCGTTGTGCTCAACGGCAACCCGCTGGAGAACATCCGCGCCACCGCCGACACCCGCTACGTCGCCATCAATGGCCGCGTCTTCGACGTGGACGCCGACATGGCCGAAGTGGGCGGGAAAAATCGTCCGGCGCCCGAGTTCTACTGGCAACGCCACCGCGACGGCCGCAGCTTCGGCACCGAATTCGGGCCCACCGCGCAGTGCCACTGCCCGAAGTCCGGCACCGCGCACCGGCACTGAGGTTGAAGCCCCTCCCCCGGCGCCGGCGGGGGAAGGGCGGCTCGGCGGCCGGCATGCACTCCTGGCTGCCGCCGACGCGTTGGCCGGCAACGCCGGCCCGATGCCCTGAGGCCCCGGGTTTCGCCGCGGCGTTCCGCCTGCGACCGAAAATATCCATTTTTTGCCGCACTTCGACTCACATAACATCATGTTCATGGATGTTTGCGTAAGATACGTGGACTTCCCCTGCTCCGCAGCCCCATGTCGGGCTTTACCGCGCGCCCGGTCGTGCCGCAGAGCTATTGAGTCGTCGCCCGCCCCGGCGGGCGTCCCACCCTCTTCGCCGCACACCGCAGCAGCACAGGCCTGCACACCACCACGGAGCAACCAGCAGAAAGGAGAAACCATGCCCCGCAAGTCCATCCAGACCGCCAGCCAGCGCAGCACCACGTCGCGCCTGTTCGGCACCGGCAAGGGCAAAAACCCGGGCCACATCATGACCAGCGAAACCATCGCCGCCGACATCGCGGCATTCAAGAAACGCGGCGGCCGCATCGAGGTCTTGGGCGACACTCCGTTCCGTACCCGCAGCCAGGCCACCAGCTTCCGCTCCCGCAAGCCACGCCCCGCAGCCAGCAACACCGCCGCGCGAGACTGACGCCCGCCACCGGCAGGCGGACTTCGCATCGGGCGAAGTCTGCCTTCGATGCAGGACAGGACCCACTCCCGGAACACCCTTGGTTCCGTCCGAGGCCGGCGCTCGGCAAACCGGTCAGTCACGCGCCCTGCCCCGACCCCGCCCGTGGGTTACGATGCCGCCCTCGCCGCGCTCATGGCGAGCCGCCGCTCCAAGGAGATTGCCCGCCGTGCCGCACTATTCCGGCCCCCTGCTCACGCGCCCGACTGCCGCGGCGCTGCTGGCCGCGCGCGATGCCGGCGCGGGCGAATGGCACGGCTCGCTGGACCTGGAAGTCTCGAACGACAAGGCGTCGCTGCAGGCGGATGACTGGCTGTGGCGGGGGCGGCGCTATCCGTATCCGTCCGCGCTGAAGGACCGCACGATCTACTGCTGGGACGGCGACGAATTCGCGCCGGCGGCACGCTATGCCGGTTCGCTGATCAAGCTGGTGCCCACCGGGTGGGGGGCACCCACCTTCGAGATCGACGGCATCAAGATGCTGCCCACCGCGAAGGAATCGCCGATCGAGGACGCCCGGCGCAAGGTCGCGCTGATCGAGCCCCGCGGCAAGGTCGTGCTGGATACCTGCGGCGGCCTGGGCTACTTCGCGGCATGCTGCCTGGAGGCCGGCGCGGCCCGCATCCATTCGTTCGAGAAGAATTCCGACGTGCTGTGGCTGCGCACGCTCAACCCGTGGTCGCCCGACCCCGACGCCCCGGCAAGCGGCGGCCGCCTGCAGCTCACCCATGCCGACGTGTCGCAGGCGATTGCGCACATCGCCGACGCCTCGGCGGACGCGCTGCTGCACGACCCGCCGCGCTTCGGCATCGCCGGCGAGCTGTACGCGCAGGCATTCTACGAACAACTCGCGCGCGTGCTGCGCCGCGGCGGCCGGCTGTTCCACTACACCGGCAGCCCGAACAAGCTCACCAGTGGCCGCGACGTGCCGCGCGAGGTGGCCAGGCGACTGGAGCAAGCCGGCTTCAAGGCGCAACTGGCGCTGGACGGCGTGCTGGCGACGCGGCGCTGAAGAAGGCCGACCGGGAAAGCGGCCCGGGCTGATCCTCCGGTTCAAGCCAGAACGGGCGCGATGGACACCGCCCATCACGCCCGTTGCCGGGTGCCTTACCGAAACCTCAGAGCCCGATAGCCGAGATACGCGTCGCCCAGTTGCCCAGCGCACCGCGCGTGCCGCCACACTGGAACAGCGGAGCGGTCAGGTATTGGGCCAGGGTGCACGTCTGCGCGATGTACTCCGACGCGGTCCAGATCGTGTTGCCGTCGGCCGCAGCTGCACCATAGTCGCCCCAGCGCGGCGCGGAGCCGAAGAAGGGAAGCCCGGTAAAGCCGTCCCACGGACCGGCGCCCGCCGCGGCGACATGCACCTCGCCGGCGCCGATCTTCGCGTCCAGGCTGGCGTAGCCGGCGCTGGGATAGTCGTTGGGTCCAACCACGGTGAACGCGATGACGCCGCGTCCGCTTTGCGTGACGGCTGCCGCGCCGTAGGTCAGATTCGCGTCGGGCAGGGCCAGCGTGCCGTTGGCGAAGACGCCGCCGGAGTTCGGATTGATGACGAAGTAGTTGATGCCCGAACCATGGCTGCCATCAGCCAGCAGGACGTCGGTATCCAGCGTACCCCAGAGTTTGCCGTTGGCGTAGCTCACCTGCTGCATGCGCGAGTCGTTCACCGCCATGCCGCGTGGTGCCGGATAGACGATGTTCGGATAGCCGAGATAGGTCGGCGCGCACCCGGTCAGGGCGAAGCAGTCGCGCAGCGGCGTACTGCCCGGCTTCTGCCTGGCCAGGCTGCTCGGCACAGCGTACTGCTGCACCGTCAGCGGCGAAACGTTCAGCGTCAGCGCGGTGGGCGCGGTGTCGATGGCCTGCGTGTTCGACACCGACCACAACCAGATCGTGTTCGACGTGCCCGAGTCGTAGAACACGGCGTCCGAACTGAGCAGGTACTCGGTGCCGCCCTGCTTGCCGGCATATTGCCCGCCGGACGAGATGGCCGGCCAGACCGTGAACGCGGGCGCCGGGATGCTCGGATCGCCGCCGTTGAACAGCACCACGTTCGGCGAGGCGCCACCCGACGCCAGCGCCTGCTTGGAGATGGCGTAGATCTGCGCGCCGTAGAAGCCGGGTCCGAACAGCGCGAACTCGTTGGTGGTCAGGAAGACCGCATGGGCGTCGGCGCCGATGTGGGGGTAGTCGCCCAGGCAGAATCCGCCCGTACAGCCGTGATCCGGCGTGCCCTGCGTGCCGTTGTTCTGCACCGGCAGCGAGTAAACGTTCCAGGCGCCGGTGGGGTCGGCAGTCTGGCTGACCGCGATGTCCAGGTGATTGGTGCCGGCCAGGAACGACGTCGTGCCGATGCGGTCGAGCGTCAGCACGACCTGGAACCAGCGCTGCGTGCCTGCATCGTAGTAACAGGACGGGTCGGTGATGCTGGGTCCGTACGCGCCGGTGCCGCGATTGATCGCCGCGGGGTAGCCGTAGAACGTGTTGAGATCGACCGGGCCGACGAGCCTGTTGCCGGCGTTGTCGTAGATCGCCAGGACGTCGTTGACGCTTTCCATGACGAATCCGTTGCCGGCACACAAGCCCTGGTCAGGCGGCTCCACCGAGAACTGATTGCCGCCATTGGCGTAACGCTGGTCGTGGAAGTTGAGGCCGTCGAAGCCGCCCAGGAGTTCCGGGTGCGACTTGGCGCGCCTGGCATTTCCCATCCGGTTGCTGCCGGCGTGGCCGTGGGCGATGCTGCGATTCACCACGGGTTGCCCTCCGAGGTCACCGCCATCGCCCGAATCGGCGTCCCCCGCGGTCATCGCCGGATCCAGCTCCAGGCTGGCCAGCGGCGCGCCGCCTACCGGCGTGGTCGCTGGCACCGTGGTGCCCACTTTCTGCAGTTTGAGCGTCGTCGGCGTAGTGCCCAGGGCGCACGTGGCGAACGCCACGGCCGCTACTGCGATGAGCAGTCGAGTCTTCATGTCATCGGTCTCCCGTTTGTTTGACTAGGTGACCGCGTCCCCTGAAGGACGCTGGCATCGGTCGTGCCGACGAGCGCCCACGCAAGTACGCATATGGACATATGCGCCCGGCCACGATACGCGCGCCCAAAAAAGATCGCCACTGCCCCCGCAGAGCCCCCGGAAACCCCGCGCGAGCCAGCCAGACGACTGGAGAAAGCCTGGTTCAAGCCGCAGCTGGTGCCGGATGGCGTGCTGGCCACGCGGTACTGAAGCGCCAGTTGGCGGAAACACTCCCGGCAGGAACCACCCGGCGGATCGAATTCGATCTCCCAAAGGTGCACTGCGGTCCGACTGGCGAACGATTGTTGATCCACCGGTCGTGAAGAAGCACGGACTCAGGTGCTGATAAGCCCATCGCGCGAAAGCGGAGGCATGGACCGCAGTTGAGACTCGTCAGGCACGACATGCAACTCGTATTCGAAGCTCTGCTCCAGATCACCAGATGGCTTCCCCGCGTTGTCGTAGCGCGCATGCACCACCAAATAATGGACGCCCTCGCTCAACGGGCCAAGCATGATCCAGTAGCCGTCGCTGGCCGCCGGAACGTAGTCTTCGCGGCGTTCGAGATATTTTGCATTCGCATAGGCGTCGAAGCAGCGCGTGCCGCTGACCCGATGCGAACTGATCCGCTGGACGGGTTGGCCGTCCAGTATCACGCTGGCCTCGGCGAGTTTGTCGTTGTTGTCGCGAGCCTGCGACCGGGCTGCACTGCAGCCGATGGGCCTGCCGGGCCGGGCATGGACATTCATGGCAATGACGGGAAAGAAAATGAAGCGCCCACCCGGGACATCACATCGCCTTTTGACCCGCATCGTCCCCTCTGTGCCGGCCAGGAACCAGACTGGCCCCGACTGGTTCATACCGCACTGCGCGCCAGTGGGATCCTGATAGGCACGCACGCCGTCGGGCAGTTGCATCGCCCATTGCCACCAGCGTTCGGCATACTCCGACTGCGCTATGCCATCGACTTTCTGCTGCGGATCCAGCACCAGTGTCGTGGTGGTTTGCGCAACCACACCGGAAGCGGCCAGGAGGCAGGCCATCCAGACGTACCGGATCATTCGGACGATGCCTCCGATGTCTTGTCGATCGTCTTCAACATCGCCCTGACATGCTGCAGCTCCTGCATCTGCCGGAAATCGTTGGGATCGGCGGTTGCCTCAAACTTGCGTAGAGCCTGAGTCACTTCCTCGCCGTTGATGCCCTGCCCCAGCAACACGGACCCGCGGGTCATCCAGCCAGGAGCGAACTTGGGGTATTCCTTGTTCAGCAGATCGACGTACTTGCGCGCCTTGGTCAACTTGTGCGCGCTGAGCATTGCGCGCGTCAGTTCATGCAACGCAGCGCGCCGCGTACCGGCATCCTTCATGGCGGCCAGATAATCGGCTTCTGCCTGTGCAGGTGCCCCGGAATTCCAGTACGCGGCACCAAGCAGGTAATGGGCATAGGCATCTCCCGGGTCTTGTGCCACGGCGGCTTTCAGGCTGTCGATCGCCCACTTCGGCTCCCACGCCAGATTGACCAGCAGGCGCCCGCGAATCCGGTTGGCCTCCTGCGTACCCTGACCAAAACGCGAGGCTTCGAGCAGTATCACCAATTGCTCCCAGCGATCCACCGACGTCGTGTAGTCCAGCCATCGGCCCATCTTGTCAAAGGCAAGGCTGTTGGTCGAGTTGATCAGCACGGATCGAAGCATGCTTGCCGCAGCGTTGTAACTGTCGGTCTTGCTGGCCATGTCTGCCGCGTCGACTTGCGGCCAGATGGTATTGAGTGCCAGCAGGGGACGCTGTGGCACGTAAGCCGAAAGCTGGACAGCCAGCGTATTCATTGCCGCGTAACTGCCACCCCAGCGAGGCTCCAGGTTCACCATCATGGTGGCCGTGAGCACCTTGCATGCCGGATCCACGCTCATGCCATGCGCAAAAGCCGCGTTCTGCACATCATCGCGGCGTGATTCGAATCCGGCCGCCGACGCGATACCCGCGTCAGCCTGCAGCAACCGCGGCTCAAGCTCCAGCGCCTTGCGGTAGTTCTCGATGGCCTTGTCGAGGAACTCGGACATGCGCTGCATGTTCTCCGACGGAGTGTCAGCTGCCCATTTGCCTCCCCTCGCCTTGCTCGCCATGGCAAGAAAGTACTGGCCACGCGCAGTCAGGGCATAAGGACTTGCGGGTGCCATCTCGACCCATCGCATACTCAACTGACCGGACGCCACCGAGTCATCGAACCCCTCAAAGTCGCGGTGGATGACCTCGCTGAAGCGGTCCTTCGAAAAATGGCGGTCAAGGTCCGCCTTGAACCGGGCATCGAGTTCAGTGATGGCGTCGCGATCAAGATAACCACGAACGTCATCAAGCGTGATCGCCGGGTCGAACACCAAATGGCAGTGGGCGGCGGCCAGACCGGCAGGCCATTGGTTGTCCGGATAGTCCGGATACGCCAGGCAGCGCTGCAAGGGATCCTTGATCGCCTCTGCCTGTTTGGCCTTCTCGATAAAGCTGCGGTAACCCGCTGGCGCATCACGCCATGGCGCAGGCTTGGCTGGTACGGCTTGCGCCATGACCGACGGCATACCGACCGCCATGGCAATGCACAGCACGCCCCATGACAGGAATCGGCGACGGTTTTGCATTTCTTCCCCTGTGACCAGAGACCGACCCTGGCCCCCGCTGGCGATATTGCGCAAAACCGTAACCGTTTGTCACGTATCTACCCAGTTACGTCATGCACGTGATTCGCCGACAGCTATTCACCGCCACCATGATCGCCCGCGGGCGGATCAGGAGCCTGGTCGCCGCAGGCACTTCGATCCGCGTGGGTGGCATCTTCTCGCCCTACTTGCGCGCCGCGATGATCCGGCCGAGGTAGTCCGGCGTGCCTTCGACGCGCACCAGGTGCGGGTACTTCAGGCCGTCGTGGTAGTCCACCGGCACGGTCCGGTATGCGCCCTGGTACTTCAGCAACAGCTGGATCGGCGCCTTGCCGCCCTTGGCCGCGGCGATCGCATCCTTCAGCACGTCGCGCGTGTAGGCCGTGTCGTTGACCGCCACCAGGGTCGCGCCGGTGCTGACGCCGGCCTTGAACGCCGGGCCGTTCCAGCGCACGTCGTTGATCCGGTCGTTCTTGCCGATGGTCAGGCCGATCGACCAGGCGAAGTTGAACAGATGGCGGGACGATTCCGGCCGGCTGTCGTACTGCTTCTCGTATGCGCTCTGCTGGTCGGTGTAGACCAGCTTCCAGCCGCTGCCCGCGATGCCGTCCAGCAGCGGCGGCTTGCGCGCATCGACGCGCGCATGCAGGAAGTCGGCCCAGTCGTACGACGCCACGCCGTTCAGCGCCGCGACCACGTCGTCGAAGGTGTAGGTCCTGGTGACGAAGCTGCCGTCGTCGACGCCGAAGAATGCGCGTGCGAAATCGTCCAGCGACTTGCGCTCATGGGTAAGCGCGCGCAGTTTGGCGTCCACCGCCAGCCACAGCATCTGGCCGCCGCTGTAGTACTCCTCGCTCATCTGCCAGCTGCGGTACGGCAGGCCCGAGCGGCGCGCGGCAGTCGGGTCGTTGGTGGTGTCCTCCAGCGTGCGCCAGCCCAGACCGGGGCGGTTGCGCTCGTAGTTGGCGGCCACCATGGCCAGCGCGTCGCGGAACTGCTCGGGTGTCCACAGGCCGGCGCGCGCGGTCAGCACGAAGCCCCAGTACTGCGTCTGCCCTTCGTATACCCACAGCAGCGAATCGCCCATCGGCACGTTGAAGTTGGGCGTCCACAGGTCGGCCGGGCGGCGGAACTTGCCGTTCCACGAATGCGTGTACTCGTGCGCCAGCAGGTCGCGGCCGGGCGCGGCGTCGCTCCAGGCGGTGAAGTAGTCAGCGCCCAGGCCGTTCTCGCTGGACTGGTGATGTTCCAGGCCGTTGCCGTCCAGTTCGTCCGACAGCGAGAACAGGAAGTCGTAGTGGTCGTAATGGTGCGAGCCGAACAGCTTGGTCGCCTGCGTCACCAGCGCACGGTGCGCCTGCAGCTGCTGCGGGGTGATCTCCAGATACTTCGGCGCGTCGGCGACGATGTCCAGGTGCACCGGCGCCTTGCCGCCGGGGTTGAGGTCGACACGCTTGAAGTAGCGGCCCGCGTACATCGGCGAGTCGACCAGCGTGTTGAACGGCACCGGATTGAAGGCGGTGGTGTCGCCCGCGTGCGAGGCCGGCTCCAGCGCGCTGCCGAACTGCCAGCCCCGCGGCAGCGTCACGCTGGGCGCGAAGCTGATGCCGCGCGTGTATTGCCCGGCCGGATACAGCGCCATCTTGTTCCACTCCAGCGCCAGCATGCGGTCGGTCATTTCGATCGAGCCGTCGCTGCCGGTGCGGCCGGACAGGTACTGAAAGTCCGCCTCGATGCTGGAGACGCCGGCAGGCACGTCGAGATGGAACGCGTACACGTCGTACTCGTCGCGCGTCCATGCCAGCGACTTGCCGCCGGCGCTGAAGGCGAGGCCGGCGAGCATGGCGACCGGACCGGTCGGCGAGTGGTCGCCGGGAATCCACTGCGGGTACAGCAGGGTCAAGGCGCCGGGCTGCACCGGGATCGTCTCGTGCACCCGGAAGATGCCCTGCGAGGTGTCGCCGGCATCGACGTGGATGGCGATCGTGCCGGGGTACGGCGTGTCTTGCGGAGGCGGCACCCTGGCGCCCGATGCCGCTTGTGCGCACACGGTACCCGCGGCCAGCGCGAACGCTACGGCCATGGCCACGCGCGCCGCCCGGCGGTGCGCACCAGCCGGCAACCCGGCGAGAAAAGCAACGGACATGAGAGGCTCCAGCATGCAGCGCCAAGGACCCCAACAACTTAGCACCAGGCGAGGCCACGGCGCCCCGAAATGCGTTCCTTGCCGATGCGCAGCCACCTTCCCCTGCATCCTCCAGCCCGGTTGTGCCCTACTATCGGCCCGTGAGCACATCGACTCTCCGGCCTTCGGACAACTCCCGACGCGGCAGCCTGGCCTGCGTCGGCATGGGCATGACCCTGGGCTCCCACCTCACGCCGTTGGCGCGCAGCCATATCGAACAGGCCGACGTGGTGTTCGCGGCGCTCTCCGACGGTATCGTGGAGCTGTGGCTGCAGCGCATGCATCCGGACGTGCGCAGCCTGCAGCCCTACTACGCGGAGGGCAAGTCGAGGATGGTCACGTACCGGCAATGGGTCGAACTGATGATGACCGAGGTGCGTGCCGGCAAGAACGTCTGCGGCGTGTTCTACGGCCACCCGGGCATCTTCGCCTGGTCGCCGCACAAGGCCATCGAGGCGGCCCGTGCGGAAGGCTTCGAGGCGCACATGGAGCCAGGTATTTCCGCCGAAGACTGCCTCTATGCCGACCTGGGCATCGACCCGGGCCGCTTCGGCTGCCAGCACTTCGAGGCCAGCCAGCTGCTTTTCTACGAACGACGGATCGATCCGGCCGGCTATCTGGTGCTGTGGCAGGTCGGACTGGTCGGCGACATCTCGCTGAAGCGCTTTTCCACCGGGCCGGCCTACCGGCAGGCGCTGGTGGACGTGCTGAGCGCGGACTACCCACTCGACCACGAGGTGATCGTCTATCGCGGCGCCACCTTGCCGATCCAGCAGCCGCGGGTCCGCCGCATGGCGCTACGCGACTTGCCCGACGCCGAATTGACTGCCGAAGAGACCGTAGTGCTGCCGCCCGGCGCGCCCTTGAAGCAGGATCAATCCATGCGTGAGCGGCTGGCGGCGCTGGACAAGGAAGCTTCCGGCGCTTGACACACCGCGGCGGTCCGCAGCGCTTCAAAACGAACACTCGAGAACCATAGAAGCAGGGGGAACACATGTCGGACACGATCGAACTTCTGGAAGCCATCGGCCAGAACGCCGCTCTGCGCCACGCATCCGCCGACAAGCTTGCGTCCATGCTCGAACAGGCGGAGGCGTCCGTGGCCCTCCAGGCTGCCGTCGCTGCCGGCGACAGCTCGCTTCTATCCGGAGAGTTCGGACACAAGCTGAATCAGGTACCGCAGATCACCAACATTCCGGGGCATGAAGAGGACGAGCCGGACGATGACGGCGACAACAAGCCACATCGCCCATCCGAACCAGGCCACACTACGCCGCACAAACCTTCACCGCACACGCTATAGCCTCCCGCATCGTGTCCATCGGCCGGCGAAGCAGGAAACTGAGGGCCACCCTGGCGGCCCTGCTTCTCTGCGTCCCGATGCAGACAATCCGCGCCGCCGATCCTCCCCGGATCACCGACGCAAGCGCCTTCCTCAACCAGACCGAGGAGCTGCGCGTCAAGGACCACCGGCAGTTCGCCGAACGGCTGGCGCAGATCCATCGCGAGTCGCCCGCACTCACCACGGCCGAGCAATGGCACCTGCGCTACCTCGACGCATTTGAGTTTTCGATGAATGGCAAATTCGCCGCCGCGGAAAAGCCGCTGCACGATGTGATCGATCATTCAGGCGATCCGACGCTTGCCACCAAGGCATCGGCACTGCTCATGAACAACCTGGCAGTCGAGCGCCGCTACGAAGACGCCTTCAAACTGGCCCAGCAGCTCACGACCGACCTGCCCCGGATCAAGGACAGGATGGTCCGTCTCCAGGTCCTCAGCTACCTGTCGCAGGTGTTGAACCTGGCCGGACAGACCGACCTGGCGGTCAAGTACGCCCACATGATGGAGGACGCCACTCCTCCCGGCATGAGCTTGTGCAACTCGCGTTTCAGGCTGATTGCCGCGCTCTGGAACGCCAAGCGACTGCCCCTTTCCAGCCCGGAGCTGAAGCAGACCATCGATACTTGCCAAGCGGCCGGGCAGCCCATCGTGACAACAGCCGCGCAACTCATCCTCGGCACACTCCACCTGGAAGAGCACCAGCCGGCCAAGACATTGGCGCTGCTCGACCGGATCGCACCTGACATCCGGATCAACCATTACTACCCGCACACGCTGTCCGCACAGGTGCAACGGGCCCAGGCCTACGAGCAGCTCGGCAGGGACGAAGACGCACGCAAGGCAGCCCTGGCTGCCGTGGCCATGGCCGCTCCGGACGATGTCAACGATTACCTCAAGGAAGCCTACGAGGTGCTCTATCGGATCGCGAAGCGGCACGGCAACGCAGCCGCCGCGCTTGCCTACTATGAACACTACGTCACCCAGGACAAGGGCTCGCTCGACGATGTCGCCGCACAGGCACTGGCTTATCAAACGGTCCAGCAGCAGGTCCTGACCCGCAAGCTGGAAACCGAAGAGCTCAGCAAGCAGAACAGCATCCTCAGACTCCAGCAGGCTCTCGATGCCAAGGCGGCGGAAACCAGCCGGATCTACATCGCCCTGCTGCTCATTCTGCTGTCAGCCATCGTGCTCTGGCTGATCCGCACCACGCACTCGCAACGACGCTTCAAGCAAATGGCGGCTCGCGACGGGCTCACCGGCATCCTGAACCACCAGCACTTCATCAGCGAGGCCGATCGTGCACTGCACCTGCTGAAGAAGAAGCCCGGCCAGGCCTGCCTGATATCGATCGACCTCGACCACTTCAAGCAGGTCAACGACACCTATGGGCATGCCACGGGCGACGCCGTGCTGAAGCGGGCCGTCGCCATCTGCCAGCAACACCTGCGCCCCGCCGACCTGTTCGGCCGGCTGGGCGGCGAGGAATTCGGCATCCTGTTGCAGGAGTGCACCCGCGAACAGGGCATGGAGATCGCCAATCGCATCCGGGTGGCCATAGGCACCACCCCGATGGAGGCGGACGGGCACGGCATATTGATCTCCGCCAGCGTCGGCCTGGCTGCCACCGACGCTTCCGGCTACCAGCTGCAACGGCTCTGCAAGGAAGCGGATGCCGCGCTCTACCGTGCCAAGCGCACCGGACGCAACCGCGTCGTCGTCGACACCGGGAAAGGCAGCCTGATCGAGGCCTGAACCGAGCGGTCGTCGCGACCTCGTGACCCTTCAGAAAACCCGCATCGTGCCGATGATCCGGTCAGACCCGAAGGATCCTCCGATGCCACGACACGTCCGGACGCTCTCCCGTACAACGACGACGGCTGCCGAAAACGAGAGCTGCCGTCCGGCTCGGTCGCTTCGGCCGGGCCCATGCGCCGGACCCATGACCGGGTACGGCAAAGCCGATCGCTTCGTCGGCGCCCGTCGCAGCGCGTGGCCAGCATGATGGCCGGCAAAAACCACCCCACCCGCGCCAGCAACCGGGTCGACTGGAGCGACCCCAAGCTGCAGAAGTTGCTGGACAAGATCGAAGGCTGGGACCTGGACAACCGCGAAAACTTCCCGCGGGAAGACGTGCAGATCCAGGTCGGCTGGAGCGCCGGAAGCGGCAGGCCGGCAGTGCTGGTATGGAAGCGCGAGAAGGTCATGGTGCTGGAAGCCGGCTTCCCGATCCCCACCGGCGAATTCGTGCGGGTGGACAGCTTCTGCGGGGACGGCATGCGCAGCGTGTGGGGCGTGGTAGTCGAGGGCCGCGCCGGCAGGCGCGCGGAGGACTGCCGCAACGGCGTGAATGTCTACTGGCTGCACGAGTGCTGAGCGCCGGCTCGCCCGCACGGCCCTCATCCAGCCGCGGCATCACCTCACGGCACCTGCCGTGGCGGCGTCAGCCGATGCTCAGCCTGCTCAGGAACAGTCCGCGCTCGCGATCCTCGACGCGGTAGCCCTCGCGCCCCTCGACGATCCAGCCCCATACGCTGTGCGTACCGCCGGCACGCTGGCTGTCCACGCGCACATGTTCGCCCTGCGGCATCGGAAAGCGGGTCACCAGCACCAGGGTCTGCTCATCCATAGAGATCATCTGCGCCGGCTTGCTGACGACGGAGTTGGCCGTCCATCCGGAATTGACGTGGATCTGCACCTCCTGCCACGGCAGGTCGCTGCGGTTGTCGAGTTTCCAGCCGTCGACCTTCTGCATCAGTGCCTCCAGGCTCGGGGCACTCCAGTCGACCGGGCCGACCGAAACATCCGAGCGTGACTTGTCGTGACCCATATGGCTGACCTCCGCCGGTGAGTGCGCGTGGACATGCAGGCGTGCTTCCCGCGGCCAACATAGCAGAACCCGTGTCCGGCGACGGGCGGAAAAAAGATGGCCATGTCCATCATTTGTCCCGACGGGCCGGCGAAACGTCCGGCGCCGGGGTCGCCGCGCATCCGCCCGCGCGCTTGTAGCGTATAACTTGGCCGATCCATCAGCCCAGGAGCCCCCATGAACACCTTGTTGAAATTCGCCACGTTCGCCCTCGCCGGTGCCGCCACCCTCGCGGCGCCGGCATGGGCAGCGCTGAAGGAAGGCGCCCAGGCGCCCGACTTTTCCGCGCCGGCCTACCTCGCCGGAAAGCCCTTCACGTTCAAGCTCGCCGATGCCCTGAAGAAGGGCCCGGTGGTGGTGTACTTCTTTCCCGCCGCGCACACCCCGGGCTGCAACCTAGAGGCGCACCTGTTCTCCGAAGCCATCGACCAGTTCAAGGCGCAGCACGCCACGGTGATCGGCGTCACCGCCGGCAACACCTCGGAGCTGGCGGCGTTCTCGCAGGAAACCGAGCACTGCGGCGGCAAGTTCCCGGTCGCCGCCGACGACGGCGCAAAGATCGCCAAGGAATACGACGCGCTGCTGCCGATGCGACCGGGCTGGTCGGACCGCACTTCGTACGTGATCGCACCGTCCGGGAAGATCGTGCACGTCTACTCGAACCTGAACCCGAAGCAGCACGTGCGCGAGACGCTGGACGCGGTGAAGGCACTCGGGAAATAAGACGAGCTGGCGTCGCCCATGGCGACTTTCCCGGCATGACGACGGGCCGGAAAAACCGGCCCGTCAGTGCAACCGGCCGCGGAAATCAGTCTTCCAGCAGCGGCTTGCGCGGCAGTTTTTCCTCGCGCATGGCGGCGTGATAGACGAATGACGCGACGATGGCCGCCGCCTGCTTCAGGTCTTCCGGCTCGGCGTGGTCCCAGGTGTCCAGATGGCTGTGGTGGACGTTGCTGAAGTAGTCCAGGCGATCCTGGATGAACTGGAACCCCGGCAGGCCAACGCGATCGAAGGACACGTGGTCGGTGCTGCCGGTGTTGCGGGTGACCACGGTGGTGGCGCCGACGTCATGGAACGGCTCCAGCCAGGCCTGGAAGATCGGCATCACCGCCAGGTTTTCCTGGGCATAGATGCCGCGGAAACGGCCCGAGCCGTTGTCCATGTTGAAGTAGGCCGCGAAGCGGTCGTAGTCGCGCTTCTTCTGCAACGCACCGGTCGGTTCGCGCAGCGATGCCGGCAGCGCCTTCTGTTTCGGATCGGTCGGCTCCGGATACGCGGCGAAGTGCTTGGCCACGTACGCCTGCGAACCGATCAGGCCCTGCTCCTCGCCGCTCCACAGCGCCACGCGGATGGTGCGCTTCGGCTTGGCGCCCACCGCCTTGAGGATGCGCATGGCCTCCATCATCACCGCCACGCCGGCGGCGTTGTCGGCCGCGCCGGTGCCGGTGTGCCAGGAATCCATGTGCGCGCCCAGCATGACGATCTCGCCGGCCTTGCTGCCGCTGCCCGGGATCTCGGCCAGGGTGTTGTAGCCGGGCTGGTTGGCCTCGTCGGTGAAACGTGCTTTCACGTTCACCCGCAGCTTCACCGTCTGCTTGCGCTCGATTGCGCGCGCCAGCTGGTTGTAGTGCTCGGCCGCCATCGCCAGCTCCGGCACGCCCACCGATTCACCGGCCTTGCGCGAACCACCCCCGCCGACGCGGATGATGCCGTTGTCCCAGCCGCTGATGCCGATCGTGGCCAGCACGCCTTCGGCGACGAAGAACTCGTTGGTGGCGCGGGTCAGCTCCTGGCGCTCGGTGTATTGCTTGACCCGCTTGGCGCGATCCTTGTCGGCGTCCTTGGGCACGGCGAACGCCTGCAGTTCGGCCAGGCCGGCCTCGTCGTGGCGGTGCGAATCCGCTTCGACGCCGCGCTTGTACTCGCGCGCCTCGTTCAACAGCAGGATCTTGCCCGCCAGCTTGCCCTTGTACTTGTCCAGATCGGCGCGCTTCTTGATGGTGACCGCCATCACCTCGCCCTCGACCGGGCCGTTGGTGCCGGGCGTCCACGCCTTGGGCAACGCATGCAGCGGCAGCGTGCGCGGGCTGAGCATTTCCACGCTGGCGTCGCTGAATTCCCAGCCACGGCCGAAGTCGTCGAAGGCCTCGTCGTGGACGTTGGCCAGGCCCCACTCGCTGAATTTCCCGCGGGTCCAGGCATTGGCCTGGGCCATCTGCGGCGAGTTGGTCAGGCGCGGACCAATGCTCTCGGTCAGATGGCTGAAGGTGGCCATGACCTGCGAGCGATGGAACGCCTCCTGGCGGATGCGGCTGACCATATCCAGGTCCACCGGCTCCTGGGCTGCGGCGATACCGCTGATTCCCAGACCCACCATCAACAACATGCAACGCTTGATCACAGCTTTCCCCGGTACGGTTTGGACGCAAGAACTTTCGAATCTAGCGCCCTGCCTGCTCGCACTCATGGGCCTTTAGTCATGTTGCCTGCCCGACCCGGCGAATGGGCTGTTCGCAGGTACATGCGACCACGGGTGCCCGATCGACACGATGACGGCCGCGTTTGCCGAACCGGCATCGCTCTTCGCCAGTCGCAACGAACCGGTCGGGCCAGAAGCTGCTGCCGGCCGCATTCGATGGCTCGACTTGGCCGGTGCGATCACGAAATGCTGCAACCTCATCCTACGGCTCATCGGGCGAGCCCTGCCACGTGAAGGCGTCTCTTGAATACGTTTGGCCAAACGCCGGCCAGTGCGCCCGGCCCCGGCCTGTAATACCTTCGGCGCCGTACAGTGACTTGAGCCCGCGGAGGTCGCATGAACACTGTCGCCACGCCTGCACCCGGCCAGCCGCCCGCCCGCTTCCAGGGCAACGACCGCCTGCTGCTGGGCATCATCATGGGCGTGGTCGCGTTCTGGCTGTTCGCCCAGACCACGCTCAACATCGCACCCGACATGCAGCGCGACTTGGGGCTGGACGCGGCCACCATGAACATCGCGGTGGCGCTGACCTCGCTGTTCTCCGGCATCTTCATCGTGGTCTTCGGCGGGCTGGCCGACCGGGTCGGGCGGCTGCGGATCACCCGCATCGGCTTTTATCTCAGCATCGCCGGCTCGCTGCTGGTGGCGGTCACGCCCACCGGCGCGATGGCCGCGCCGGTGCTGTTGGCGGGGCGCGCGCTGCAGGGGCTGTCGGCGGCCTGCATGATGCCGGCCAGCCTGGCGCTGGTGAAGGCGTACTGGGACGGCGCCGCGCGCCAGCGCGCGGTGTCGATGTGGTCGATCGGCTCATGGGGCGGCGGCGGGCTGTGCTCGCTGGTCGGCGGACTGATGTCGCAGAATCTGGGCTGGCGCTCGATCTTCTGGCTGGCGATCGTGGTCAACGTGCTCGGCCTGTGGCTGATGCGCGGCACGCCGGAGAACAAGGCCGAGGCCAGCGGCAACTACAGGTTCGACCTGCCCGGAGTACTCACCTTCATGGTCGCGATGCTGGCGCTGCAGGTGCTGGTGACCCAGGGCAACACGCTGGGCTGGACCAGTCCGGCGGTGCTTGGCCTGATCGTCGCGACGCTGATATTCGGCGCGCTGTTCGTGGCGATCGAACGCCGCTCGGCGAATGCGTTCTTCGATTTCCGTCTGTTCGGCAATTCGACCTACACCGGCGCCACCATCTCCAACTTCCTGATCAACGCCACCGCCGGCACGCTGATCGTCTCGCTGCAGCTGGTGCAGCTGGGTGGCGGCATGAATGCGCAGCAGGCGGGCCTGCTGACGCTGGGCTACGCGATCGCGATCATCGCCTTCATCCGCGTGGGCGAGAAACTGCTGCAGCGCTTCGGTCCGCGCCAGCCGATGATCTGGGGCTGCCTGATCACCGGCGTGGCGATCGCGCTGTTGATGCCCACGCAACTGATGCTGGGGCAGTACACGATCCTGGCGGTGATCGGCTACGCGCTGTTCGGCCTGGGCCTGGCGTTCTACGCCACGCCGTCCACCGACGCGGCGCTGTCCAATCTGCCGGCCGCGCAAGGCGGTTCGGGTTCGGGCATCTACAAGATGGCCTCGTCGCTGGGCGCGGCCTTCGGCGTAGCGATCTCGGCGGCGGTGTTCACCGCGCTGGCCGGTGACAGCGGCAGCGTGCGCTGGCTGGAGGGCGTGATCACCTTCGCCGGCCGCCAGGACAACCTGGCGTTGCGCGAAGCCGCCTTCGTGGCGCTGGGTTTCAACGTGCTGATGGTGGCGGCGGCGATCGCCTCGATCGTCCTTACCGTGCCAAAGGGCCGCAGGACCAACGACTGAGCGCGGACCGGCGGATCAGCGGCGTCACGCCGGCTTGCACAGCCACGCCGAAGCCGCGACCGGGATCGCCCGCGCACCGACCTCGAAGGTTGAGCAACGGTCCCCATGCCTGCATGAGCGAATTCATCGGATGCTCCTGGGGGCGCTGCGGGCGTTTCACGTGACGCCCCTCCCCCGCAGGTCATCATCGGGATGGCCCCGGAAGCTGTCATTGGCAGGGTCGGCTATGGAACGATGCGCGCTGGTTCGTTTCGCCCTGAGGATTCGATGAAGACCATACATTCACCGCTGCATGCCCTGCATGACGGCGGCATGGAACTGCACCGCGGCGAGCTGGTGCCGTGTTTCGAGATGCCGGCGCGGGTCGACCATATCCTGACGGCGATCGCGCGCGCGGGCTGGGCGGTGGAAGCGCCGCGCGAGTACGACGATGCCGTGCTCGAGCGCGTACACGATGCGGACTACCTGGCGTTCCTGCGCGGGGCCTATGCGGAATGGCAGGCGGAAGGCCGCGACGGCTTCATGCTGCCCGGGGCATTCCCGGCGCGCGGCATGCGCCGCGACCGCGTGCCCACAGGCCTGCATGCGCGCCTGGGCTACTACGCCTTCGACGCCGGCAGCCCGATCGTGCAAGGCACTTGGCAGGCGGCACGCGCGTCGGCGTTCTGCGCACTGACCGCCGCGGACCTGGTCGCCGCGGGCGAACGTAGCACCTATGCCTTGTGCCGGCCGCCCGGCCATCACGCCGGGCGCGCGATGTTCGGCGGCTACTGCTTCCTCAACAATGCGGCGCTGGCAGCGCAGCGCCTGCGCGATGCCGGCCTGGCCCGGGTCGCGGTGCTCGACGTGGATTACCACCACGGCAATGGCACCCAGGACATCTTCCGCGAACGCGACGACGTGCTGTTCGTCTCGATCCACGGCGATCCGGACACCGAGTACCCGTTCTACCTCGGCTACGCGGACGAACGCGGCACCGGTGCCGGCGAGGGCTACAACCACAACTTCCCGCTGCCGCGCGGCACCGACTGGGCGCGCTATGCGGAGACGCTCGAGCGCGCGCTCGGGCTGGTGGCCGACTACGCCCCGCAGACGCTGGTCGTTTCGCTGGGTGTGGACATTTTCGAGGGTGACCCGATCAGCCAGTTCCGGCTGGGCGTGGGGGATTTCCCGCGACTGGGCGCGCGCATCGCCGCGCTGGGCCTGCCGACGGTGCTGGTGCAGGAAGGCGGCTACGCCGTGGCCGGGATCGGCGACAACGTGGTCGGCGTGCTCGCGGCGTTTGCCGGGCCATGAACCAGGCGCCCGACGGCACCGCGTTGGGGCGCTGGCTGCGCGCGGAATGGCAGCACCTGTCCACCTTCCATCCGTCGCGCCGACGCTGGCAGATGCCGGTGGCGGCCGGGCTGGCCACCGGCTTGCCGGTGCTGGTGGGCGTGTACTTCGGCCGGCTCGATGACGGACTGATCTCGTCGCTGGGCGGGCTGGCGTTCCTGTACCTGCCCGACACGCCGATGTACCACCGCATGGCCAGGCTGATGGCGTGCGCGTTCGGCATCGCGGCATGCTACGCGCTCGGCATCATGACCCACGCCGTGGCGGCGGCGACGGTGCCGCTGCTCACGGTGATCGCGGTGCTGGTCACGATGGCCTGCCGCTACTACCGCGTGGGGCCGCCGGCCAGCCTGTTTTTCGTGATGGTCGCGGCGATCGGCGCCTATTCCCCGGTACCGTTTCTCGACCTGCCGCTGATGGTCGGGCTGGTCTTCCTCGGCGGACTGCTGGCGGCCGTCATCGCCTTCGGCTACAGCCTGATCGTGCTGCGGCTGCAGGCGCCGGCGCCGGTGGAGCCGCTGCCCCAACCCACCTTCGACCACGTGGTGCTCGACTCGGTGCTGATCGGCGCGCTGGTCGGCCTGTCGCTGCTGCTGGCGGTGGCACTGCGGCTGGAGCGGCCGTACTGGGTGCCGGTGAGCTGCATGGCGGTGATCCAGGGAACGACGCTGCGCGCAGTCTGGAACCGCAACCTGCAACGCGTCGTCGGCACCGCGCTCGGCATGCTGGTGGCGTGGGGGCTGCTGTCGCTGCCGCTGGGCTCGTGGGCCGTGGCGCCGATCCTGATGCTGCTGTCGTTCACGGTGGAGTGGCTGGTCGTGCGCCACTACGGGTTGGCGACGGTGTTCATCACGCCACTGACGATCCTGCTGGCCGAGGCTGCCCGGCTCGACCCGCAGGTTTCGCATGCGGCGCTGATCCAGTCGCGTTTCCTGGATACCACGCTGGGCTGCGCGGTCGGCCTGCTCGGCGGCGTGGTCATGCACCAGCCACGCCTGCGCGCCGCGGTCGGCCAGGCGTTGCGGGCGCTGGTGCCGGCACGCATGAAAGGCAAACGCGACCGCGACGTCCGCTGAATGCACGATCCCCGCGCTGCATGAAACATGGCGGCCGGCGGCAAGACGGGCCCGGCGTACGGGCCCGTCCGCTCAACGGCGACGCAGGATCTTCGGGTTCGAGGTGCCCCAGACCGTGTACTGGTCGGCCAGGATGACACCGGTGATCTGCTCGACCTCAGCCAGGGTGATTTCGGCATCGCCCTGCTTGCCGAACAGCACGACCTCGTCGCCCGCCTGGACGCCGGGGATGTCGGTCACGTCGACCATCGTGGTATTCATGGTGACGTTGCCCATCACCGGCGCCCGCTGCCCGCGGATCAGCATCGAGCCCTTGTTGGAATACGCGCGCCGGTAGCCGTCCGAATAACCCACGGGAATGTTGGCCAGCAGCGAATCGCGCTTCAGCACGCAGGTGCGGTCGTAGCTCACCGTGTCGCCGGCGGGATAGGCCTGGACCGAGACCACCCGCGACTTGAAGGACGCCACGTGCGCGAACGGCGGCTTGGGCGTGCCGCCATAGCCGTACAGCGCGCCGCCGGGGCGCACCATGTCC
This sequence comes from Rhodanobacter sp. KK11, assembly GCF_033345435.1. Classification (NCBI taxonomy): domain Bacteria; kingdom Pseudomonadati; phylum Pseudomonadota; class Gammaproteobacteria; order Lysobacterales; family Rhodanobacteraceae; genus Rhodanobacter; species Rhodanobacter sp. KK11. The sequence continues at coordinate 392,914 of NZ_JAWPMI010000004.1, read as the reverse complement.
AGGTGCGCCTCGGGAATGTGCTGGACGGCGTAGGAATTGGCGGCATGCAGGAGCACGTCCTCGCGCCGCAAGGCGGTATGGGCGAACAGCCAGTCGGTCTGTGCCTTGAACGCGTCGAGTCCCTGCAGGATGTCCGCGCGCTCTTCGGTCGGGAAATGGGTCATCAGGCCGACGATCTGCAGGCCCTCGATCCTCGTCAGCGCTTCGGCGTCCTGCCGGCCCTGTTCGGTCTCCATCTCGATCCCGTTGCGGCTCATGCCCGCCGAGTTCAGCGCCAGGTGCACGCGCAGCGTGCGACCGCGCTTGCGCGCACTGTCGCCCATGGCCCGTGCCTGGACGAGGTTGCCCGCCAGCTCCTCGACCTTGTACCGCAGCGCGTCGTGGATCTCGTCCAGCGTGGCGGCACGCACGCGCATGACGCGGCCCTTGTAGCCGCAGGCCCGCACCATGCGGGCTTCCTCGGTACTCGCGATGCCGACATAGGGGATGCGCGCCTTGATGACGCTGGGCATCACCAGGTCGATGCCGACGCCATAGGCATCGGCCTTCATGACGGCGCAGATCTTGGGCTGGCCGACCAGGGCGGCCTCGACCAGCCGAAGGTTGCTTTCGAACACCGCCGGATCGATCTCGATCCAAGCATTAAATGCGCCCGCCTTCCGCTGCCCCGGCAGGCCGAGCAGCGGCGCGGCAGGCGCGGGGATGGCCATCGCAAGGGCCGTCCCCGCGGTGGCCAGGAGGAATTGGCGGCGGCTGAGGGAGGGAGATGCGGAATGGCGCTCTGGCATGGTGCTCTCGAAGTGGCCGTCGCCGGTTTTCCGGCGGCGGCTGGATGCAGGTCGGGTCAGGCGACCGCCGATGTCAATCGAACCTGTATTCGGCCATCAGGTAGAACGAGCGGCCGCGCGGATCGGCCACGCGCGGCTCCCACGCGGCGCCCGAGGCGAAGTCGACCTGGTGCGCAGTGAACGGCGGATCGGTGTTCAGCAGGTTGCGCACCGCGAAGGTGAACTTCGTGTTCCGCAGGCCCGACCAGCCCAGGCTGTAGTTGTAGAGGATGTAGTCGTCGACGTTCGGGTTCCAGTTCACCGGGGTGTAGCTGCCGTTGGCGACGCTGATCGGCAATTCGTCCTTGTAGCCGGCGCGGTAGATCTGGCTCAGCGTATGCGTCCAGTCGCCCTTGGACCAGTTGAAGCTCAGGGTGTGCTTCCACTTCAACGGCAGGTTGTAGAACTGCACGTACTCGCCCACCCGGTTGCCGCTGTAGGGCTCGTTGGCCAGCGGTTTTTCCTTGAAGGTGTTGATGTAGCTGCCGTTGAGGTTGACGTGCCAACGGCCGCCCGCCAGTTCGCCGAGCAGGTTGGCGTCCAGCTCCACGCCGCGCATCAGGGTGCCGCCGGAGTTGATGAAGCGGCGGTCGATCGCGACCACCTTGCCGCTGCTGTCGCGGATCCAGTTGGCGGAGAACAGGCCGTAGTTGTCGATCAGCGTCGGCAGGTTGGGCGAGCGGATCGTGTTGGTGCGCTCGATCTCCCACCAGTCGAGGCTGGCGTTGAAGGTGCCGGTGGGCGCATAGACGAAGCCCACGCTCTTCTGCCTGGACGTCTCCGGCTGCAGGTCGGTCTTGCCGCCGGTGATGATGGTCGGCTGGATCAGCGCACAGCCCGGCACCGCCGAGTTGGCCACGCCACCGGGGCAGCTGGCCGGGTCGGCCAGGTCGAGGCCGAAATAGTCGACCCGGTTCACGCCGGCGAACAGCTTGGTGAATTCGGGCACCTTGAAGCCGATGCTGTAGGCCCCGCGGAACGCCAGCGATTCGAGCGGCTGCCACTTGAACGAATACTTCGGGTTGGTGGTGCCGCCGAAGGTGTCGTACTGGTCGCGGCGCACGGCCAGGGTCACGTCCAGCGTCTTCACGATCGGCAGATAGGCTTCCACGTAGGCCGCCTTCACGTTGCGGTGCACCTTGGGCAGGTCGCTCGTCTCGTCGAACGGCGCCTGGAAGATGGTGTCGTAGTTGAGCGGCAACCCGTTCAACTCCTGGACTCCGCCAAACTTGAATTCCTCGCGTCGCACTTCCAGGCCGGTCGCCAGCTGCGCCTCGCCACCCCACAGGTTGAAGCCCAGTCCGCCGCTGAAGCTGGCGTCCAGCGAGGTGACCGTGGACTCGCCGCCGTACAGATGGATCCCGGTGGCCGATGCCGCCTGCAACGCGGAAATGCCTGCCGGGTTCTGCGCCTGGCCCGGCATCAGGAACGGATTCAGCAGGCCACTGCCGAGCGCCTGCTTCAGGCCGCTCGAGAAGTAATAGCCCCCGGCAAGTACCGATTCGGCCTTGCTGGATGCGTGCGACAAGCCCACGTCGTAGTCCCAGCGGCCGATGATGCCCTGCACGCCGGCCAGCAGGCGCTGGGCCTTGGTGGTGGTTTCGATCTGGCGCGGCCCGCAGGGGACGCAGCGCCAACGGTACGGAATCTTGTTGCCGTATATCAGATTGTCCGTGCCGAAGAAGTCGGCGATGGCGTTGTAGATCATGTCGTAGGTCGGCTGGGTGTCCGCGTTCAGCGGATACCAGGTGCTGGGGTCGAGCACGGCGGTCGCTGACGCGCTGGAGGAAAGCTGCAGCGGCTCGTACTCGCGCTTCACCTTCACACGCGAGCCCATCGCTTCGGCGTAGAAACGGTGACTCTCGGCGATCTTGTAAGTGGTGCGCCCCAGGAACTGCAGGCTGTCCTGCGGCTGCTGCAGCGCCTGCGCGGCGGGGTAATCCCAGGCGCAGGCGTACTTCGAGCTGGCGCCGTCCCACAGCCGGTAGTCGTACGGCCCCATGTTGTCGCCGCCGTTCTTGCAGCCGGCGCCGCCCGGCAGGTTCAGGATGTTGATGTAGCGCATGGCGCCGCCGCCGTCCGGATCGGTCAGCGCGCCGTTGATGATGCCGCCGGTGGCGTTGGTCACCGTGGCGAATGGCGTGCCACGCGTGTCGGGCGATACGCCGCGGTCGGGCTGGAAGCTGTTGGCGAAGTCGCGCTGGCCGCTGCGCAGAATCTGCGCGCGCCGGTAGTTGATCGTGCCCCACGCGTTCCAGCCGTCGCGGTCGAGATCACCGATACCGCCCAGCGCACTGTAGGTCGTGATGCCACCGCCGCCATCCGCGGTCACGTCGACGCCGGCGTTGAGCGTGACGCCCCGGTAGTCGGTGCGGGTAATGAAGTTGATCACGCCGCCGATGGCGTCGGTGCCGTACATCGCCGAGGCGCCGTCGCGCAGCACCTCCACGCGCTCGATCGCCGCGAACGGAATCGAGTTCAGGTCCACCGCCTGGCCGCGCAGGCCGTGGGTTGCGACGCGGCGACCGTTCAGCAGCACCAGCGTGGCGTCGGACCCCTGCCCGCGCAGGTTGGCGCCCGACACGCCGGCGGTGCCGCGCAGTTCGCCGAGATCCATGTCGACGGCGGCCGAGGTGAGCCCGTCGGCACCGTTGCCGGCGATGTTGAGGAACTGCAGCAGTTGTTCCGCCGAGGTGATGCCCTGCGCGTCGATCTTCTCTTTCTCGATGATGGTGATCGGCAGCGCCGCTTCCACGTCGGTGCGCTTGATGCGCGAACCGGTGACGGTGATTTCCTTGAGCGTGACCGCCGCGGACTGCCCGGCGTCCGGCGCAGACTGGGCGGCCTCCTGCGCCGCGGCGGGAGCAGCCATCGCGACCAGCAGGGCCGCACAGAGAAGATTCAATCGGAGGTCGCGCCGGATATGCATGATGTGGCCTCTAGGTGATGAACGACGGATCGGGGTGGAACCAGCTCTCTGTTGCGGAAATCGGATTCAGTGCGGCTCGACCTGGGCATCGGCCAGGAACCATCGGCTGATCGAGATCGCCAGGTCGTACGGCGTCGGCTCGTTGCGGTTGCTCAGCACGACCACGGTCAGGCGCTGCTTCGGCCAGCGCACGATCGTGTTGCGAAAGCCGATGCTTTCGCCGGAATGCCATTGCAGGCCGTCGGCAAGGCGCCAGCCGAAGCCGTACCAGGTCGCGTCAGGCGCGCTGGAAACCTGCACCTGGTGCTTGAAGGCCAGCGCGCGCGACGCTTTGCTGAGCAGGCGGTCGTCGTCCAGCGCGGCCGCCCAGCGCGCCATGTCGGCGATGTTCGAATAGATGCCGCCATCGCCGAGCACCGCGCTGTAGGCGTTCTGATCGGTGCGGGTCCAGCCGTTGCAGGCCTTGCTGTAACCCCACGCACGGTGCGGCACTTCCGGCCCGCCTGCCACGTAGGCCAGGGTGTCGCGCATGCCCAGCGGCTGGAAGATGCGCGTGCGCAAGTACTCCGCGAAGCTCATCCCCGAAGCGCGTTCCGCCACCAGCGCCAGCAGCGCGTAGCCGCTGTTGCTGTAGCGGAAGGCGCTGCCTGGCGGGAAATACAGCCGGTCTTCCTTTTCCAGCAGGGCCAGCACGCCGGCATCGCGGATCTGCCCTTCGTAGGGCGCGGCCATCAGGTCTTCGTAATCCAGCACGCCCGAGGTGTGGTCGAGCAGGTTGCGCAGGGTGATGCCATCCGCCACCTTCGGCAGCGACGGCAGCCAGCGCTTGACCGGATCGTCGATGGCGAGTTTCCCGTCCTGCGCGAGCAGCAGGATCGCGGCGGCGGTGAATTGCTTGGTCACCGAGGCGAGCCGGTAGCTGGTCGCCGAGCTCGCCTCGATACCCCGCTCCAGATCGGATCGCCCGTAGCTGCGGCTGAAAACGGCCTTGCCGTCCTTGAGCACCAGCAGCGAGACGCCCGGCGCGTCGCCGTCATAGGGTTGCATCAGACGTTCGATCTCGGCCTGCCATCCGGCGTCGGTGAGGGCCGCCACCGGGATGTCGTAGAGCGTGTCCGGCGCGGGTTCGGGACGCAGCGTGTAGTGCCACCACTCCATCGCGTAGTTGCGGAAGCCCTGGGCTTCCATCGCCTCGCGCAGCAGGTGGCGGTTCGCGCGTTGCGCGGCATCGACTTCGGGCGAATCGGTATGCGCGCGGGTTCCGAAGAAATCGAAGTCGGTACCCATGTCCAGCGGTTCGCAATCGGCGTCGTGCGCATCGCAGCGCAGTACGGTCAGGTCGACGGTGGCGCCGCGGCTGTGGCCGGAGACCGGTGCGATGTAATCGCCGAGCAGCTTCGACTTGTCGAGGTCGGGGTAATGCGCAGCCTTCGTGCGCTGGTCGGCGGGGTCATTCGCCCAGCGCACGAAATGGGCGACCGCGCGCACCGGCCGGTAGCAGTCGAACACGCGCAGGCGCATGTGGCGTTCGCGCAGCGCGGCATCCACCCGCGCCAGTGCCTCGGCGGCTTCACGCTTCAGCCAGCAGCGCGGCGCCTGATAGCCGTGGATCGGCGCACCGACGAAGTTGTCGCTGCCGGCGTAGGCGATGGATTGCGAGATGTCCGGCACCAGGCTGCGGATGTCGACCATCCCGGCCTGTTCCATCGTGACCGCGGCCGACACACGCGGCGTGCCGTCGGCTTGCGCCAGTGCCGATACCGATGCCATGCACAGCGCAAGCAGCAGGGCGAGCTGCGTCGAACCGGGAACTCCGCTGCGCTTCCGGTCACGGCCGGCAGGGCTGGAGGAAGGGAAATCAAACGCAAGATAGTGCGAAATTGACCACCGGTATTGTCGGATTGGCACGGCATCTCCCGGGCGCCAGATCGAATGTGGATGGACAGCGTGCATGCCGGGCCAACCAGGCCCCGGATATCCGCGCCCGCCTCTTTCCCCTTTTGGGCCGTGTTTTCGGGTTCCCCGCCCGATGCCCCATCGCATGGCGCGCCTTGCTGTCACGCCATGTCTGCCGTCGCTGTGTACACGGCCAATTCAGAAGCGTCAACGGCGTGCCGCGAAGGCGTCACGACCTGTCCGGGACGGCTTCCGGGGCGATCGCATGCGCGCCAGCGGACACGGACGCCATCTTGCCTTCCGGCGAAAGATCATGCGAATCCGCGGGTTACCGGGATCGTCGCGGACCAGCGTGGCAGCGGGCAGCACTCGGTGGTGGCGTCGTGCGCCGAGGCGCCACGGCAAAAATCCATAACCAGGGGTTGTGGTACTAGCAAATCATTCCATGGACGGCCGATGCTTCCTGCACGTTGCCGGACACCCCACGGACACGCCACAGCCGCGCGGCCGACGCGAGCCGAAAACAAGCCCGACTGCTTTCAATGTCCCCACCCCGGTTTCGCGCGCCTCAATGCGGTAACAATGACGGCGATATCCCACAGGAAGCTGCTCCCATGATCCAGCGTTTCGATACCGGTCCCCGCATGTCCAAGATCATCATCCACAACGGCGTGGCCTATCTCGCCGGGCAGGTGCCCCAGGACGCCAGTGCCAGCATCGCCGGACAGGCCGAGCAGGTGCTCCATGCCATTGACGATCTGCTGCAGCGGGCTGGGACCGACAAGGCCCACATCCTTCGTGCGGACATCTTCCTGGCCGACATGGCGGATTTCGACGGCATGAACGAAGTCTGGGAGCGATGGGTGCCGGAAGGCGCCGCGCCGGCGCGTGCCACGGTGCAGGCCCGGCTCGCCCGACCGAACCTGAAAATCGAGATCGTGATCATTGCCGCGGTGCCGTGATCAAGCCGGACCACGAGATCAAGCCGAGTCAGGGGCTCTTCATGCGGCGCTTCGCCCGCGCGGGCCGATCGGTCCGCGTCCGTCGCCATGCCAGTCGCCGAGAACCAAGCCTGCAAGGAGCTGGCTGTCAGCCTGGGCCCCTGGCCTGCTTGACTCGGCGAAGCCATGCCGGCGAGCATGCCGGGGCGACTCAAGCCCGCCTTGCGCGGGCAGAACAACCGGAGAGGCTGCCTGGGGGGAGGTAGCGCACCCGGTGCCGGCAGCAGCGCCCATGCAATCGAGCTCCCCTTGCCCGTTTCCGACACGGGCTTCGTTACGGTCCGGTAACCACCTCGGGAGAACCACGATGATCCATCGATCCTTGCTCCTGCCACTGCTGGCGGTCCTGCTGGCGGGCTGCGATCCGTCGCCGAAGGCAGCCGGCGACACCGCGGCCGCTTCGCAAGCCGCCGCATTGCCGCTGTTCGACACCTTCGGCGATCTGCACCACGATGTGGCCACCCGCGTGCCGGCCGCGCAACACTATTTCGACCAGGGCCTGCGCCTGGCCTACGGCTTCAACCACGAGGCGGCCGGACGCAGTTTCGCCGAGGCGGCGCGGCTGGACCCGCAATGCGCGATGTGCGTCTGGGGCCAGGCCCTGGTGCTGGGACCGAACATCAACCTGGCGATGGACCCGGCGCAGGCGAAGGACGCCACCGCCCTCGCCGCGCGCGCCGCGAGCCTGGCCGCCACCGCGCGCCCGGTCGACCGCGCGCTGATCCAGGCGCTGCAGCTGCGTTACGCCGATCCGGCGCCGACGGATCGCACGCCGCTGGACCACGCCTATGCCGAGGCGATGGCGAAGGTGGTCGCGCAGTTTCCCGAGGACGACGACGCGGCGACCCTGTACGCGGAGGCGTTGATGGATCTCTCGCCGTGGGCGTACTGGGAAAAGGACGGTGCCCCGGCCGAGTTCACCCCGCGCCTGCTCGGCGAACTGGAACGCGTGCTGGCGCGCAACCCGCGCCACATCGGCGCGATGCACTACTACATCCACGCTACCGAATCGTCGCCCGAACCGCAGCGCGCCGAACCCTACGCGGACACCCTGGCGGCGCTGGCGCCCGGCTCGGGGCATCTGGTGCACATGCCTGCGCATACCTACATCCGCGTCGGCCGTTACCACGACGCCACCCTGACCAACCTTGCCGCCACCACCGCGGACAAGGATTTCCTCGCGATGTGCCGTGGCAGCAACGGCGTCTACCCGCTGGGCTACGTGCCGCACAACTGGCACTTCGCCACCATGACCACCGGCCTGACCGGCTCGCGCACGCTGGCGCTGCAGGCGGCCGAGCAGACCGCCCAGCGCGCCGACCGCGCCGTGATGGGCGAGGCGCCGATGGAATTCATGCAGCAGTTCGTGGTCACGCCGCTGCTCACCCAGGTCCGCTTCGGCGACTGGGACGCGATCCTGTCCGATGCCGCCGCGCAGCCGGAACTGCCGTACCCGGCCGCCATCCGGCACTTCGCCCGCGGCATGGCCCACCTGCGCAAGGGCGCACCGGCCGAGGCTGCGCGCGAGGCCGACGCGCTGCATGCGATCGCCGTCGACCCGGCCATGGCCAAGGTGGCCTTCTTCGACATCAACCACGCCGACAACGTGTTGCGCGTCGCCGATGCCCTGTTGCGCGGGGAACTGTTGCGTACGCGGGGCAAGCACGTGCAGGCCATCGCCGCCTTGCGCGAAGCGGCCGCCGCCGAGGACGCCCTGGCCTACAACGAACCGGCCGACTGGCCGCTGCCGGTGCGCCCCTACCTGGGCGCCGCACTGCTCGAAGCCGGTGACGCCAAGGGCGCAGCGCAAGCATTCGAGCAGGACCTGAAGACCTACCCGCTCAACGGCTGGTCGCTGTTCGGCCTGGCGCAGGCCCAGCAAAAACTCGGGCTGGCCGATGCGGCACGCGAGACCTCGAAGCAACAGGCAGACGCGTGGCAGTGGGCCGATGCGCCGCTGACGGCAGCGCGGTATTGAGGGCCCATCGGTGATCCGGGACGTGGCCGACTGAACGACCGAAGGCGGTGAAGCCACGCCGCCTTCGTCATCTGCGCTCGCATCGAATTCTCGCCGACGACGTTGTTCTTGTCATGGCTGGCCCGACGACGAGGCCGGCGCGCCCGCCACGACGATGTCTTTCTTTCCGACGACTTCGCCGTCTGCGGTGGTCAGGCTCAGCCGATAGCTGCCCGGCCGCAGATAGAGATCGCCCGAAGGTACGTTCTCGTAGTCGCCGAACACGGGAATGGAGGATCGGGTATTCATCGGCGGTGGCTGGGCGAGCACCATGCGATCTGCCGGAATCGCGTCCGCGCCTTCATCGCTGTAGCGTGCCTCGACCAGGCAGGGAAAGTGCCTGCGGCAGCGATCGCCACTGACCCGGTACGGCCGGCGCAGGCCACCCAGGCTGAGCCAGGTGGGACGCCCGTGCAGCATCTGCACCGGCGGAAAGAACACGCTCACGTCATAACCCGGACGCAACGACCACGGCTCGCCGGCTGCATTGACGAACACGATGGGCTCCTTCGGCCGCAACGCCTGCATGACGGTCGCGTAATAAGGATGGTCGGCGCTGCCCGAAGGGTGGGGATACAGCATGGTCTGCTCCACCGACAGCATGGGGATGCGGGTGAGCTTGTAAAGATGCTCGGCCATCGATGCGCCGCCGAGATACGCACCCGACTTCACGATATGGCTGTAGCCGGCATTGACCACCAGTCGCGCCTGCGGGTCGGTCTCGAACACCCGTTGCTCGATGTTGCGCGCCTGCCCGGTTTCGCGTGCGTCGCTCCCCACGGCATCCGAGGTCGCCTCATAGGCAATCACCTTGAAGCCGAGTTTCAGCGCCGTACGCACTATTTCCGCGTAAACCGGCTCCCTGGTGTAGAAGCCGCTGGCGTCGACGGGATAACCACGCGATGGCAGTGCGGTGTCGCCCTCATAAAGCGTTTCGGCGGCGAAATAATTGAAGCCTTCCCGGCGCAACCTGCCGAGCAGTTGCACGCTCAGGCTGCGGGTGAGCGGAATGTTGTGCGCTTCGTTGAGAAGCACGATGCGATAGCCGCGCGCCAGTTCCGCAATGGCATCCACGGCAGGACGGGCCACATAGCCGGCCCCGGCCAGTGGCGACGGGCTGTCGTCTTCCAGCGGTGGCTGCCCGATCGAATAGCTGTCCATCGCGGCGGGATAGTCGCCAAGAAAGCTCTGATACCAGCTGATGTATTGCGCGAAGATCAGGCGAAACGCCGGAGAATCGTCGCCGACATAGGCCTGGCGCATCACCTGATACTGGGCCAACAGCCCTTTGTGGGTGTTGGCTTCGGCCATGATCTTGTCCGACTTGCTTGCGGCGGCAGCCTGCAGCGCCTGCCACTCGGCGGCCGACTGGGCCCGGGCCGCCGTGGGCGCGCAGGCGCACAGCAGACATCCGATCGTCAGGGCCATGCGGCGTGCAGGCATCGGGCTTTCCTGGCAGATCCAGCCTCGTTGCAGCGTGTTTTACCACTCTCTCCTTTGTTGCGGCGGAACCGACGATCCGGGGTGCCGTGACGCCTGGGCATCCGGCATCTCCCAAGCGATCGTCCGCAATCAAAAGTGTCCGTTGAATCCGCGCCAGCTCACTGCGTTCCGCTTTCGCCCGGTTTGTTCCCGACGCGTGTTTCCTTGCTTGAGAAAGTGCACTTCGGCCCAGATGCTGTTGACCTGCGACGTCCTTCCGTTTGTGGGCCATGTTCGACAAGATCAGAAACTGGCGCGTACGGCGCACCATCGCCCGGCGCCCGATCGCCGAGCCGCTCTGGCGCGACGCGCTGCAGCGCTGTACTGCAGCGCGCCGGCTGGGCGCTTCCGACCAGGCCACGCTGCGCGTGCTGGCGACACTGTTCCTCGAAGCCAAGTCGCTGGAGCCGACCCAGGGCCTGCAGTTGGAGGACGCCGACCGCGTCCTGCTCGCGGCGCATGCCTGCGTCCCCATCGTGAAACTGGGCATCGACTGGTACGACGGCTGGCACAGCATCATCGTGTACCCGGACGTATTCATCCCACGCCGTCCGCACACGGATGCCGCGGGCGTGGTGCACCAGACCCACACCATGATGGCCGGCGAGGCATGGGGGCGCGGGCCGGTGATCCTGTCGTGGGCGGACGTGCTGAACAGCGGGAAGCGACCGGGGCACAACGTGGTCGTCCACGAAATGGCCCACAAGCTCGACATGCTCAACGGCGACGCCAACGGCTTCCCGCCGTTGCACCGACGCATGGACCGCCGCGCGTGGTCGCAGGTTTTCTCCAGCGCATGGGATCGCCTCAAGGAGGAGCAACGCAACGGGGCCGACTTGCCGATCGACCCGTATGCGCTGGAAAGCCCGGCCGAGTTCTTTGCGGTGGTCAGCGAGCAATTTTTCGAGACACCGGCCAACTTGCGCGAGCATCTACCGGACGTCTATCGGCAACTCGAGCAGTTTTACCGGCAGCACCCGTACTGAGCCCGGTGCTCGAGGGCCCGAAAGGAGGCTTGCGGAACCGGTGCGGCAACGCCCTTCCATGTGTTCCTGACCCACCTGGCCGGCGTCCTCGCGGTGGGCGATGCCCGTTCGGATTCGGTGAAGCATCCACGCCGATCACGCGCTGGCCCGAGTGAACCGGACGCCGCTTTTCAAGCACGCGAGCGCCCAGGCCGCAGCGTGCGTCGTTGGCCATGACGTCACGGACTGTCCCCGGCACCTTTTTTCACCAGCACTCCGCTGTCGTGCACGATGCGGCCGTCGATCAGGGTCAACACGCTGGTTGTGGCCGGCAGTGCGTCGACGTCCACGGTGAAAATGTCCTGCGACAGCACGGCCAGGTCGGCGAGCTGGCCGGGAGCGAGCCGGCCCCTGTCGTGCTCGGCAAACTCGGCATAGGCCGAACCGTAGGTATAGGCGGCCACCGCCGCCTCGCGCGAGATCGCCTCGGCCGGGTTGTTCGGATGGGTAACCGCGAACTTCAGGTTGAGGAACGGATTGACCGGGCCGTCCGAACCGAGCGCGAGCGGGATGCCGGCCTCGATCAGCGAACGCAGCGGCTGGTACTGCCGCACCCGCTCCGGACCGAGACGCGCCAGCGAAACTCCCGGCGGGTCGTCGAAGTGCGCCGGGTTCTCGACCACGATCACGCCCAGTTCGCGCGCCAACGCGTGCAGGTCGTCGAACAGGCCCTCGGCGTGTTCGAGACGCACGCGGCGTGCCCGCCAGGTCGCCGCGGGCGCAAGCTCCTGCATCAGGCGCAGCACTTGTTCGGCACTACGGTCGCCGCAGGTGTGGAACATCAACTGGTGCCCGGGCCCCGGTGGCTGCGCCAGCGCCTCGCGCAGCCGCGCACGCAGTTCGTCATCGGAAAAGTTGAGCCTGCCCGACTCGCCCGGTCGATCCGCATACGGGGCACGCAAGGCGGCCTGGCGTTCCAGCGGCGTGCCGTCGAGCATCCACTTCACGCCAGCCACACGGGCCTTGCCGCCGCTGGGCAACGGCCACGTCTGTTCGGCCGCACGCCACGCCGGGCGACCGGCAACCGCATCGGTGCCGGGCATCGGAATCAGGCGCAGCCGCACCGGCAACTCCATGCCGTGAAGCGCCTGCAACGTGGGCGCCGGCGCGATGTTGCTCGCGATGCTCTGGATCGAGGTGATGCCCAGCGGCAACGCTTCGGAAGCCGCCTGACTCAGCGCGGTCCGATGCAACGCCGCGGAGCGCCAGCCGACCTGCCGCATCACCGCATTGGTGTTGGCGTATTCAAGCAGCACGCCGGTCAGGCGGCCATCGCGGTCGCGCAGGAACTGGCCACCCGGCGGGTCGCGGGTGGTTTCGTCGTAGCCCAGTGCGCGCAGTGCGGCTGAGTTCAGCACGCTGCCATGGCCGGTATCGGCAGTGAGCATCACCGGGTTGTCCGGGGCGACGCGATCGAGCGCATCGCGTGGTACCTGCGAGTCCAGCACGGCCGCGCTGATCCGCATGCTCAACACCCAGCTTCCCCGCGGTGCCTCGGCGACCGTGCGGGCGAGCGCATCGAGCACCATGGCCATGGGCGGGTCGGGCGGCGGTTCCTGTTCACCGAACTTCAGCCGCACGCCGCCACGATCGACGGCGACATGCGCGTGGGCGTCATTGAACCCCGGCACCACGACGCGACCGCCAAGCTCGACGACACGCGTCCGCGGGCCGGCCAGCGCGCGCATGGCGGCATCGTCACCCACCGCGAGCACGCGCTGGCCGGCAATCGCCACGGCCGTGACCCACGGCCGCGCGGCATCGCCGGTGAACACCTTGCCGCCGAGCAGAACCCATTCGGGCGGACGGGCCGGCGAGTCCGACGGCGTGGCGTGCACCGCGGCGGACGCGAGCAGAAGCAGCATGCAGGCGATCAGTCTGAACATGGCGATCTCGCAAAGTCAGGGCAAACCAGCCGGGACCGAATGGGCCGTATCCGCCCCCTGCCCCCAGGCCGAACGCGCAGCGTCGGCGGCGGCAGATGGCCCCTGTGGCCAGCGCGATCATGCCGCAGCCGGGCACCCGATCAAAGCGGATCAGAGCTGCTTCCCGCAGCAGCTTTCCCATGCCGTGGCCGATGCGAGACAGGAGCCGGAGTGGACGTTCTCGAGCGTCGGCGCTGTCCCCGGCTTTCGCGCAGATGCACCCGCGCCTGCTCCGTCACCGCTTGCCGCAAGTGGGTCAGCGCCGCCGATGGTGGGCCGGGGGCGACATGCAGGCACAGCTCCACGTTCGGCAGCGGTGGCAGGCCGTGACGTTCATCCAGGCGCATCAGCGAAGGCGGGAGGTCGACGCCCGTGCGCACGGTAAGCCCCAGGCCCGCGGCCACGCCAGCCCACAGGCTGTGCAGGCTGGCGGTGACGAAGGCCGGCCGCCAGGCGATGCCGACCCGATCCAGTGCGGTCGTGCCGGCCTGGCGGAAGAAACACGGCGGCTGATACAGCGCCAGGTCCAGCACGGCATCGGGCCGCACGACCTCGCACGTGCCTGCCGCTCCGATCCAGGTCATCGGCAACAAGGCCAAGCGTTCGGCATCCGCGCGCCCGCCCTGGTTCATGGCAAGAACCAGCTCGAGCTCGCCGCGGTCGAGCCGTTCGAGCAGCACCCCGTTGCGTTCGACCAGTACATCCACCCGCACCGCCGGGTAGGCCTTGCGGAACTGCCCCAACGCCGCCGGCAACCAGGACTCGGCGAAGTCGCCCGGAAGGCCGAAGCGCACCGTGCCGTCGATCGCCGCACCACGCACCGCGTGGACCGCTTCGTCGTTGAGTTCCAGGATGCGGCGAGCGTAGGCGTGGACCCGATCGCCCGCCTCGGTCAACAACACGCGGCGGCCCTGCTTGCGGAACAGCGGCTGGCCCAGTTGCAGCTCCAGCTTGCGCATCTGCTGGCTGATCGCCGAGGGCGAACGCCCGATCCGTTCCGCGGCACGGGTCAGGCTGCCCAGGTGCAGGATCGCCACCAGGCTGCGCAGCGCGTCCATGTCGAGATTGGGGAGCGGCATCGGTAAGCAATTCGAAAATATCGCCGTCAAATTATTCGGTTTTCCCACATGGCGGCAAGCCCTACGATCGGCCAGGCCTCACCCACGAGTGCGCCACCCGATTCGAACGAGGAAACCCCCATGAGCCTGCATCACCTGTTCCCCCGCCTTGCCGCCATCGCCTGTCTGCTGCCCGGCCTGGCGTTGTCCTGCGGCACCCGGGCAGCCGACACCCGCGGCGATGTTTCGCTGGCCGGCACCTGGAGGCTGGTGGCGGCCGACGTGCTGCATCCGGACGGCTCGCGTTCGCATGACTACGGCGAGGCGCCGAAGGGCCTGCTGCTGATCGACCGCGCGGGGCATTACTCGCTGCAGATCTTCCGCACCGACCGCCCGCGCTTCGCCAACCCGGACAAGGCCAAGGCCAGCGCGCAGGAATACCGGGCGGCCGTGCTGGGCGCGAGCACCCACTACGGCACGCTCGCGCTCGATCCGGGCCGGCAGCAGATGGTGTTCCATATCGAGGGTGCCTCCTTCCCCAATTGGGAAGGGCAAGAGCAGCGCCGCGCCTTCGAGTTGCGCGGCGACACGCTCAGCTACCGGGTACCGCCGCGCCCCGACGGCAACGTGCCCGTATCGGTCTGGCGACGCATCGGCGACGGTGGCGTGGCCGAGCCTTTCCCTGACGCGCGAACAAGCAGCGCGTCAGGGAGCTGGTGAGCACTCATCCGTCGAACTCGACCGGACAGTCTGCTTTCCGTGAGCAGGAATCAGAGCCGGCTTTTCAAATCAAGCGCACTCCGCCCCCGCCTGGATCCCTGCCCTGATGGAGAATGGACCCGACCACTTCGGTTGAGCGTCAGGACGAGGACCTGTGGATGCGGTTGAACCATGTCGTGTACGCGCGCGTGAAAACGCCGCTGGGTGTGTTCGTGGTGGCGGCACGCGACGGCGCGCTGAAGGGCGGCTGGTTCGAAGGGCAGAAGTATTTTCCCGAGATCGACCCAGGCACCGGCTGGCGCGAGGACGAGACAGCCCTGTTGCACGCGGCGCGGCAACAGCTCGATGCTTATTTCGCCGGCGCGCTGACGCGTTTCGAGCTGCCGCTGGCGCCCGAAGGCACGGTATTCCAGCAACAGGTATGGAACGCGCTGTGCGCGGTGCCCTGCGGAGAAACCACGACCTATGCGGCGCTCGCACGCGCGCTGGGCCGGCCCGACGCCTTTCATCCGGTCGGTGCCGCGGTCGGGCGCAACCCGATCTCGTTGTTCGTTCCCTGCCACCGCGCGCTGGGCAGCGATGGCTCACTGACCGGGTACGCGGGCGGGCTCGAGCGCAAGCGCTGGCTGTTGGCTCACGAAGGCGGGGAGCGCGACCTGTTCGACTGAGAAGAGAAAAAGCGGACGCGGCCAATGCAAGGGCAAGCTTGCCGGTGACGGGCACGCCGACTGACGGCGCTGACCGTTCAGTGCGAAAGGTGACACTTTTTTCTCATCATTCCCCCAACTCCGGATCCAGCAGCAGCAGCGCGGCGGCGGCCGCGGCGAAGTACGTGCGCTGGCGATCATCGAGCCGGCGGTCCAGATGCACGCGGCCCTGGTTGAGCACGTCGACCACGGCGAGCGTGCGGCTGCCGTCGGCGATGACATAGCCGGTCGGGATCACGCCGGTAATCGGGGTTCCTTCGTAACCATGCAAGTCGCGCACGGCGTACTCGCGCCCCCACGGCGCCGACAGGCGGCCTCGCAGGCGGCCACCCTCGCGCGCGACGTCCAGCAGCTGCACGTCGTGGCCGTCCGGGCGCACGCCACAGGCCAGCAGCGGGCCGGCCAGTGCGGTGAGGTCCGCCGTGGTTCGCTGCGACTCGGGGCCGACACCCGCGGTCCACGCCCGCATGCGGCACTGCACTTCCACCGGCGCCTGCCCGGGCGCGGTCAGGGTATAGGCGTACGGCTTGGCAGTGCGGCCCACGCCCAGTGTGTTCAGCGATACGCTCCAGGCGAACGTCGAGCCCTCGCGCATGGCCTGCGCGCTATACGGGCCGAACTGCACCGGCTGGTTGAAGCGCCGCGGCGAATGACCGCTCACCTCATAGACCACCGCGTCGTGCGCGACGAAACCTTCCGGCAGGCGCACGCGCGCCGGTGCACAGGCCGACAGCGCGGCGGCGAGCGATGAGGAGATCAGGGCAAGGCGGATGGCGTGCATGGTCGAATCCTTTCAGAGAGGTGTGCACATGTTAGACGGCCGCCCGCGCACCCTACCCTGCCATTGGTTGGCCTCGCGCCGCCTGGTTCAGCCGCGGTTGGCGGCGAACCAGAGGCCGCATGGAGCTTCTCCGCGCCGCGGAGCGGCCGTTTCGCCAACGCTCGCGCGATGGCCCGCTACGCGAGCCGTGCCATGACCGCGTAACCCGCAGGCGTCGGGTGCACGCCGTCGCTGGCAAGGCGAGGGCAAAAGGCGGCGAAATGGTGACACCCTTTTTCCCGGCAACACCGCGGGGAAAATCGTGCCAGTCCGCCTGTTCTTCCGTGCCCGTGGATCCGGCGCAGGCACTGGCCACGCAGTACGTATTACCTCTGGCAGATGGCACGGTGTCACCAACAGGCGCACTCTACGTTCGCAGGGTGAGTCTCCGAGAGGCACGATCATGCCCCCCTCCGAACTGGACGACCACTGGCTATACCAATGCGACGGCATCGTCGTCGATCCCAGCGCACACCTGCTGGAACGTGATGGTCGAGCGCAACCCGTGGAACCCAAGGTCTATACGGTGCTGCTGACGCTGCTGCGGCAGGCGGGCAAGGTGGTCGACAAAGATACGTTGCTTGATGCGGCATGGGGTCACCGCTGCGTCACGCCGGGCGTACTGAGCCACGCGATCTCGCAGCTGCGTCGTGCCTTGGGTGATTCGGCGCTCCATCCGCGCTACATCGCCACCGTGCACACCATCGGTTATCGCTTCATCGGCGAGGTGCACCGGCGCTCCCGCCATACTCCCGTACCGACCGAACCATCACCCGGTGGACGCGTCCGCTGGCATCGAGGCCACCTCCTCAGCAACTTCAGCTTCCGCCTGGCCACCCGGTGAGCCATGGTGCTTCAGCGCCGGATGCGCGACTGTCCCGTTGAGGCAAAAATCCTCATGGCTGAGCTCACCCGCCTCGACGATAAGCCGGATCGGCTCATGGATGAGGTTCGGCACGTCATCGACGAAGCGAATTCCCTCAACGATGAGTGAAAAAGCCTCAGGCGTGAGCATGCGGAGCCTCGCCGAGTATCCGGGACCTCATGCATGAGTCGTTCGGGCTCGGCGTTGAGGCAAAGCCACTCGACGTCGAGCAGGCGGGAGTCAGCGCCGAGGTGCCCTCGCCTCAACGACGACACGCCGTTTCAGCGCTTCATATCCCCCAGGCGGCCAGCCGGCGCTGGCCGGCCTCCGTCATCGTGAGTTGGCGCGACTTGCCGCCCAGTACCCAGCGTTGGCTCAGCATCGCCTGCAACAGCAATCGGCCGAAGTCGCCCGCGAAATGAAATTCCCGCTCGGACCAGTCGAGGCAGGGCGTCGACTTGACCGGCAGCAGATCGCGGGGGATGCCGAGTTCGCCGAGAAAGTCCGCTGCCGCCGCAGTGATGGCAAATTGCGCCCCGGCGTGCGTGGTCCAGCCCCTGCTGGTGATCGCCCGGTAGATCCGTACGCCCAGTGCCCCGGCGATGTGATCGAAACACGTGCGGGCTTCGCGCAGCCGCGAAGGACAGCTCGACACGATCTGCCGCGGCAAGGGCGCATGCTGCAGCGACAGGATGGATTCGAGCGTGCGGGCGACATCCGGCCCGGCCAGTCTGAAATAGCGGTAGCGGCCCTGACGCAGCAGGACAAGCAGACCCGCTTTCGACATCTTGTCGAGATGGAAACTTGCGGTCTGCGGCGTGATGTCGGCGGCCCGCGCAAGTTCGTTTGCGGTATAGGCCTTGCCGTCGAGCAGGGCCAACAGCATCGCCGCACGCGAAGCATCGCTCAGCAAGGCGGCAGTCGCGGAAAAAGCGGCCGATTCTTCCATACTTCGATACCCATCGAACCTGTACGCCATCGGGCGTGGTTAGAGTTCCGCTCCGCAATGATGGAGCGCGATACATGATGTCACTACTCGCACTTGGCATGGCGTCAGCCCTGTCCACGGCGACGCCACGAATGGAGACCATCCGCCTGCCCGTCGGGCCGGGTTCCACCGACTACGTCGCCCTGCACTGCCTCGCCCCCGGATCGACCGTGGCCCGGTCCGCGCCCACGCCAGGCGTGCTGTTCATTCATGGCGCCAGCTTCCCCACCATGCTGGCGTTCGGATTCGAGTTCGCGCCGGGCGATTCGTGGATGTCCTACATGGCCGGCCGTGGCTACCTCGCATGCGGTCTGGATTTCCTCGGCTTTGGCGAGTCCAGCCGCCCGGCCGCCATGAAGGTGGCGGCGCAGGACGCGCCACCGGTGGATCGCGCTGCCGAGGCTGCGCGGCAGATTGCACTGGCGGTCGACTACATGCGCCGCCAGAGAGGCATCGCCCGACTGCACCTCGTCGCGCATTCGTGGGGCACCATCCCCGCGGCGACGTACACGGCCGGATCGCCGTCGACGGTGGCTTCGCTGACGCTGTTCGGACCGGTGGTGCCGAAGCCGGAGAAGCATCCCGAAAAGGTGGACTTCGCGTGGTGGCCGCTGTCTGCGCAAACACGCTACGAGCAGCTCAAGTTCACCGACGTGCTGCCGCCGACGATGCACCTGCTCGAACCCGCGGTGCATGCGCGATGGGCCGGCCAGTTCGCCGCTTCCGCGCCGCCGTCGTCAAAGGCATCGAACGGCGACCTGCGCATCCCGGCCGGCCCGCTGGCCGACCTGGCCGCCGCCGAGGCCGACCGTTATCCCTACGCGCAGGACAAGGTCACCTGCCCGGTATTCGTGGTGCTGGGGGATTACGACACCGTGGTCGATCGCGCAGGCGGCGCCGCCTTCCTGGCCCGATTCGTCGCCAGCCCGCTGAAATGGCTGGTGCAAATCGACCATGGCACGCACGTCATGCACCTGGAGAAGAACCGGCATTCGCTGTACTCGAGCGTCCAGGCCTTCATCGCCGCGGTGGAGGACCAAACCCCATGAAGCCTGCCTGCCCGATCCCGCCCAAGACCCCGATTGCGCTGCACATGCGGCAGCCCCTGGAGGAAGACCGATGATCGCCGTGATCTTCGAAGTGCGACCGCACGATCACCGGAAGGCCGCCTACCTGCAAGCCGCCGAACGGCTGCGCCCGCTCCTGGACCAGGTCGATGGCTTCATCTCGATCGAGCGATTCGAGAGCCTCGCGTCACCCGGGAAAATCCTCTCGTTGTCCTTCTGGCGCGATGAGGAAGCGGTGCGCCAATGGCGGAACAACGATGAGCACCGCCAGGTCCAGAAGGCCGGCCGCGACAGCATCTTCGCCGCATACCACCTGACTGTCGCGGAGGTATGCCGGACCTACGACATGCACGATCGGGCACAGGCCCCGGAAGATTCGCGTGCGGCCCACGATGACGCATCGAGGCGATCCGCAGACCCGCAAGCCGCTCCCGGTCCGGACAGGCCCGAAGGTGACGACCCGTAGTACGGCAAGCGCGGTTTCAGGCCGGCCGACCCGGTAGGCGCAGATGCATCGCGGCACGACCGGAGAAAAAGGAAAAGGCGCGGCGTCCTTTTCTCCTCCGGCGGCGGCGAAGCGCACGTTGACCAGGATGTTCCCTGCCTCCGGTTTTCCCGGGAATTGTCGCCGGCAGCTTCGCACTGCCGTCACCGGGCGCTTACGTGCCAAGGTCCACAATGGCTTTACCGCCCCTCGATCTACATCGCCGCCCGCCCCATCGCGGCGGTCAGCCGTAGATTTGTGCGACGTGATCACGCGGCAGCTGTCTTGTCCTCGTCCGGAAGATGGAAGCCCGAAGCGGAGAACGCGTCGTTTGCTTCCACCCAGTCGAGGAGAGGAACGATGAAATGTCCAGCCCGTAGCGCAAGGTTCACCAAGGCCATGCTGCTTGGTGTCGCGTTCGTCACCATACCGGTCGCCGCCTTGCATGCCGAAGACAACGATAACAGCAGGGTCAGGCAGGGGTTCGCGTTGAACCCGGTGCCGCTCAATCTCAACGGCAAGAATCCGGCACTGGTTGGCCTCGGGAGCTACATCGTCAACACGGGCGGCTGCAACGATTGCCATACCAATCCGGCGTTCGCCCCTGGCGGCAATCCCTATCTCGGTCAGCGAGAGCGAATCAACACGGCCGAATTCATGGCAGGTGGCCGCCTGTTTCCACCCTCCCCATTCAAGTCGGCCAACCTCACGCCCGATGCGACCGGCAAGCCGGCAGGCCTGACCCTTTATCAATTCATCGTAACGTTGCGCACGGGACACAACCCGCTCGACCCGCCGGGCGCACTGCTGCAAATCATGCCGTGGCCGGCGTTCGGGAAGAAAACCGATCTCGACCTTCGCGCGATCTACGAATACCTGCGCGCGATTCCACCGCTGCCCGACAACCCGCATCCCAGTCCCAATCCGTGAAGCGGGCTTCAGGCAAACCACGGCACGGGCTGCACACGATTAAAACAGGGTCAGAGTCGACTCTCGAGGAAGTGCAATCTGGCCCCTGTTTTTTTTCGGCGCACGCACGGTGGCCGCAGCAGGCTCCGACCCGGTCGGCTCTGCGAGCATCGTGTCGTTGCGAACGGGGCCCTAGCGCCCAAGCTGGCACGCGCCCGCTGCCACAGGCTGCACAAAGGCACGACGTTCGACCTCACGCGTGCCTTCGGTTGGTCACGCTGACGGTCGCAGGCCGGAACCGGGGCTTGGCTTCAAGCCAGTCACTCTGAAAGGCCGCGGCCGTCGGCACCCATGTCGTACGCAGGACCGCATGCGGACCCCTGGCGCCGCATGAAACACAACAGCGGGTGGTCAGCGGCATCGGTCAGAAATTGTCCCCGACATTTTTGCTCAATGACTCCGCCTCGCCTCTTTCATCCTGACCGCCTCGAGTTTCTTGTCGGTCCACGGTGTGGGCTGGATGTTGCTGGCTTTCTGGTACGCGTCCGTGGCGGCCGTGGTGTCGCCTTGCGCCCAGAGTACGTCGCCTTTCATGTTCAAGCCGTACGCCTTCAGCGAGGGTACGGCCTGCATCTTTGCGGACAGGTCCGACCAGGCGTGCAGATCATCGGCGCCCAAGCCCCTGGGCCTGCCCACTGACGAAATGGTTGCCTGGGCATGTGTCACGTCAGCGCTGACCATTTCTCCTGGTTCGCCCTTCGGCGGTTCCAGCGCCGGGTCCTGCAAGACACTCGGCACGCCCGACTTGGCGGAAATCACACTGGCTACCATCTGGGCGCCTTGCGTATTGACGATGTGCGGGGACGCCTGTTGCGCGTTCTGCAGTGCGGCGTTCGCAGGAGTGAGCAGCCCCAGCGATGCGAGCGCATCCGCCGTCAGCACCCATTTCGCCGCGGACGGTAGTTCCGGCGCCGTGCGGGAAACCGATTCACCGGCAACCTCGGCGATCTTCGCGAACTGCTGTTCCCTCGGCAGCCGGGTCAGCTCGGCGATGTTGTCGGACGACGACAAGTAGTTGGCCACCTGCGCCGTCACCTGGCGTGCCACGGCGTCCTGCCTGGCCTGCACGGCCTCCGCGTCCTTGATGCGTACCAAGACGAGTCGATCATCCAGCGGAGGCACGCTGAGCGTGAAGTGATATTCCTGCTGCAGCTGTCCGCGCATGAGCACCAGTTTCAGGTTGTCGCTGTGCTGCGCGGGAATGTCCTTGGGCGTGTCGTCGGGCAACACCATGAGATGGGGGTCCGATATCTGCCCGATGGTGTAGTTGAGCTTGCGCGCGCCATTGTTGATCAGGCGCGCGTCGTTCTTGCCGTTCGGGTCGGTGAGCTCGTACGTCCAGTGATCGCCCTCGTGCTGGAAGTCCGGCGTCACGAGCAGGGGCTGGCTGGAGCTGCCGAAGACATACTTGTTGAGAGCGTTGACCAGCACCACCACCGACGGATGCGCCAGCCGGTCCGGCTTGACGATGGTGAGATGGTCGGTGCCCTCGATGGCGGTGGGCACGTCCTTGCAGAACCGGGTGGCACTGGACCATGGAACGATCATGACGCCAGCCAGCGGCGCCGTTTCGTAGGCGCAGATGATGGCCGGCTTGTCCTGGTCCGGCAGCCGCCCCCATTCATCGCTCAGCAGTTGAAGAAAATCGTTCTGGTCCGCCATCAGCATCTGCCTGACAGCCGGGTTGCCGACCACGTGCTGGGCGATAGCGGTGATCTGCGAACCCTCCTGGGGTGTTGCGTAAAACACCATGAGCGGCACCTTGTCCCGGTGCGCCGGGTTGTCGATCATCTCGCGCATCGCGATCAGCCCGCCCATGCTGTGGGCGGCGAACACGACGGTCGGATAGTTCCACACGCCGTTGTACTGCAGCGACTGCTCCAGCATGTTCGCCGCCTCGCGGATATCGAGCGAGCCGTTCTTCAGCTTGTTGGACGTGAACCCGAACGCAAAGATATCGACCTGGTTGCCGATACCCGGCGCGGACTTCAGCAGCGTGAAGAAGCTTTTCCCGCTGGCGTTCGTCCAGGTGCCGTCCGTATCACCGAAAAGACCGTGGACGAAGACCACCGCCACCCTGGATGGCGGCGTGGCCTGCTGGACCCAGTGAGGGTCGGTGGTATTCGCTGCCGTGTTGTCGCTTCCGCAGCTCGCCATGACGGTGGCGATGCCGATCACCAGGGCCGCGCAGAGGGAAACCCGTAACGCAGGGCGATACCAAGTCACCCAGGCCGATAAACGCCGCAGAGTGTCCATGGACCCTCTCCCGAAGCAACGACATGGCGGTCGCCGACACATACTAAGGCCGCCGATTCCCGGCTTTCAATCACAATCAAGGCCAGTCAAAGCGACTCCGGGCCCGCACCGACAGCGCCCCTGTTCCGCCGCGGGCGGGCGGCGCGGATGCTGGTGCACGGCCGGTCATCGCCTCGATCTCGCGCTGGAACCGCGACGCGCCAAGCGCGTTGCCGTTGCAGGTACGCGCCAGTCCCTGTCTGGTCCCGGTTTCGCACGGCGCGAACCGCGGAGGTCCTGGTCGATCCGGTCTACACTGCGAAAGCCCTTGACCTGGTCGAACGCTGCGCACTGCCCGACGTGCGCAACATCGTCCACTGCACACCGGCGGCACGCCGGCCCTGTTTTTCTGTCCGACACCGAGCGACATGCATTCCCTGGAGCCCCTTGCATGAAAAACATCCTGTCGAGCGCACGCCGCGCCCTCCCGGCGGCATGCCTTCTCCTTCTCTCGGTGGCGCTGTCCGCCTGCAGCGGCCCCGCCGACAGCGTCAAGGCAGCGAGCCATGACCTCGCGATCACCAACGCGACCATCGTCGACGGCACCGGCAAGCCCGCGTACAAGGGCACGGTGCTGATCCGCGACGGCCGCTTTGCGGCGGTCGGCGACGTCGACACCTCTACGCTGGACGTCGCGCGCACCATCGACGCCGGCGGCAAGGTGCTCGCGCCCGGCTTCATCGACATGCATTCGCATGGCAACCCGCTGACGCAGTCGTTCGAGAATTTTCTCGCGATGGGCGTGACCAGCGTCGTGCTCGGGCAGGATGGAAGCAACCCGGTCGACACGCCATTGAAGCCCTGGCTTGCGACGCTGGAAGCCGACGGCGCCGAGGTCAACGTGCTGGCGCTGGCCGGCCACGGCGATATCCGCCGCGAGGCGGGCATCCCCGACGCGGTGCGCAAGCTCGACGCCGCACAGTCGCAGCGCCTGGCCGAGGTGCTGGAGGCCTCGCTGGCGCTCGGTCTGCACGGCATGTCCACCGGGCTGGAGTACGTCCCTGGGATCTACTCCGAGCCGTCGGAAATCGTCGCGCTGGGCAAGGTCATCAACCGCCATGGCGGCATCTTGATGAGCCACATGCGCAGCGAGAACGACGACCGGATCGAGGATTCGATCCGCGAGCTGGTCTCGCACAACCCAGACGGCCGCGTGCACATCTCGCACCTGAAGGACATTTACGGCAAGGGTGCGGAGCGTGCGAAGTCGCTGCTCGACTTCATCGACAACCTCGCGCAGCAAGGCCATGCCTTGACGGCCGATGCCTATCCCTACACCGCCGGTTACACCTGGATCGGCATCGTGTTTCCGGAGTGGGCGCTGCCGCCCACCGACTACGCGAAGGTGGTGGCCGAGCGGCACGACGAGCTGGCGGCCTACCTGCAGGAGCGCGTCACCGACCGCGGCGGTCCCGAGGCGATCCTGTTCGGCACGGCCCCTTATGCGGGCAAGCGGCTGGCCGACGTGGCGGCGGAGAAAAAGCAGTCCTTCGTCGACGTGCTGATCGAGCTTGGCCCCACGGGCGCCTCCGCGGCACACTTCACCATGGACGC
Organism: Rhodanobacter sp. KK11; assembly: GCF_033345435.1. Taxonomy (NCBI): domain Bacteria; kingdom Pseudomonadati; phylum Pseudomonadota; class Gammaproteobacteria; order Lysobacterales; family Rhodanobacteraceae; genus Rhodanobacter; species Rhodanobacter sp. KK11. The sequence continues at coordinate 368,285 of NZ_JAWPMI010000004.1, read as the reverse complement.
GACGCTGCAAGACGCGCTGGTCGCAAGCCTGAAAACCGCGCTGTCGACCGACGGCAGCCCGAGCCTTTCGCACCCGCGCAGCAGCGGCACCTATGCGCGGCTGATCGAGCACTTCGTGGTCAAGACCGGGCAGTTGAGTCTGGAAGACGCGGTGTACAAGGCGAGCGGGCTGCCGGCACGGATCATGGGCCTGCCCGATCGCGGCACGATCAAGGTCGGCCAGTGGGCCGATGCGGTGCTGTTCGACCCCGCGTCGGTGCGCGAGCGTTCGACCTATGTCGAGCCGCATGCCCTCGCCGAAGGGTTCGACCTGGTGTTGGTCAACGGCGTGGTCGCGCGCGAGAACGGACGCCTGCAGGAAACGCACGCCGGTACGCTGATCAAGCCCGCGGCCACCGAGTGAATTCGCTGCGCGGGCCTGCCTGGCGGTGCCCGCGCGAGTGCACCGCGGAAAGGACAATCGGCCGCCCGGTCAACCTGCGCCGGTCTGGCCGGCCGAGGCGTGCGGACGTCGAGTCGGAGGATTCAACTTCCTCCGTCCCGGTTTCAGGGCGAACCGAGCGCAGTGCTGCTGCCGCTGTTGCGGGCTGACATGAAGACCTGCGAGGTGCCTGCACACCACGCCTGACTCCAGCTGGCGCCGGGCGCCAGGCCCCAACGTGCGCTGCAATCCCACCCCTTGGGCGTCATCGAGCACATGCGTACGTCCACAGGCGAAGGGCACTGGTTGGTGACCGAGGCCGACGTACCCTTGCCGCACGCATGGTTGGGGCCGACGATCGGCCGGCTCACGCAGGTGTTGGCATCGGTCAGCGTGGACGCCGAGCCGGCAGCTGCGGCCGACGCACTCTGCGCCTGGCGTTGCGTCTGCGTCTGCGCCCGGGCCTCCGCCTGTGTCTGGCGTTGCGCCTGCTGCTGCGCCTCGAACTGGCGTGCGATCTCGTACTGGCGCTGGGTGGCCTGGCGCGCGTTCTCGGCCTCGCGCCGGCGCTGCTCGGACTGGGCTGCCTGTTGTGCGTACTGCTGTTGCAGCCGGTACTGCTCCTGCTGGGCCTGGACCCGCGCCGCGGTTTCGTTGAGGCGCGCGATGGAGTCCGCCAGCCCCTGCTCGGAGGCCGATGCCATCGCATTCCAGGCGGCAGCCTTCTGGGCACGCTCGGCCTCGAACTCCGCTTCGTCCTCGGCCTCTTGCTGCTGCCGCGCCAACTCCTGCGCTTCCATCGCATCGCGCTCGGCCTGCCACCGCTCCGCCGCGAGCCGCGCCTCTTCGCGGAGACGCGCCTGCCGCTGCTGCCACCGGGCGACCCATTCGGGTGTGCTGGGGACATCGTAGCTCGTGCCGAGGGTGGTCCACGCCCCATCCCTGATGGCTTGGCTGGTCCACTGGATCCCACCGTCGGGCAACGCCCGCAACAACGTGCGTGATCCGCGGTTGTTCGGCTGCAGCGTCGATATGTGCGTGACGTCCCCGGTCTCGACGGTCACCTTGTGCACGTAGGCGGCCTTGGGATCGAGCGGCAGGCCGATCACCTCCCGGCGCTTGGCGTTCCACCGGTGGATCTGGATGGCCGGGCCTTCCTCGCCTGCCGTGATGCGCTTCCACTCGAGCTCCACCTCGGGGACGGTCCACGCGAACACGTAGCCTTTGTCGGGCGAACTGGGCGGATCGCGCTCGGGCTCCCTCCTGAAAACGAATCGCGGCTGGTCGATCAGCTTGGCCATCACGCCCAGGTGCGACGACAGCAGCTCTTGCTGCGTCACGCTTTTCGCGGCGCCTTTCTTGCCGGCAACGCCCTTCTTCGCAGCCGGCTTTTCGGGCGCCGGCTCATGGATTTCGATGGCGATGCCATCGGCCTGCCGCTTCGCGATCAGCGCCACCAGCGCATCGCAGAAGCGGCTCTTGCGCTCCGTCGCCGACGCGCACATATCCTCGAAGGTGCTCTGCAGCAGAGCATCGAAATCGGACAACGTCGGAGCGGCAGGGGCCGCTGCAGTAGCCGCCGTACCGCCGGCCGCAGCGACGACGGGTGCCTGCTTCACCTCGCTGGCCTGCGGCGCAGCAACGGTCGCGGGCGATGCGGGTGCCGTCGGCGTGGCCTGCGCCAGGCGAGCCTCCGGCGCCGGCGGCAAGCTGCCCGTCGGACCTTGCATCGCCGGCACTGCAGCCACCACGGGCGTGGGCGCCGTGGCCGGGGCTGTACCGCCATCGACCCGGCGGTAGCGCGTCTCGCGGGTGACCCGAACCACCCGGTTGGCGTCGTCCAGCTTCACCTTTTCCATCACCAGTTCGTCGCCGTCCAGCCGGATGCGCATCGGCATCTTGAGGACGCCGCGGCGGATCCACAGCACCGAGCCGTCCTCGCCGATGTAGCCGTCGTAGGTATGCCGCGACGTGTAGTACTGCACCAGCGTGCCCGGGCGTTCGCCCTGCACGATGGTGGCCGTGGGGAAGCCGGAGCCGGACTCAAGCAGGCTGTTGTCCGGTCCCCAGCGCCAGCGGTAATTGAGGTACTTGTCGCTCCAGCTGGTGCCGGCCAGCTGGCCGAGCACGCCCCACGGCGCGGGATCGCGGGCAACCGCCGGCTCCTCCGCGCGGGCAACGACAGCCAGCAACAGGCACAGGGGCAGCAGCAATACTGCCCGGATGACGGAAATGGCCATGGATGGCTCCCCCCCAGGAGGCTCCAATGTAACGGAGAACAAGGAGAAAAGGAGAAAAACGCGAAAGCGGGACGGCGGAAGTCAAATGACTTCGAGACCGGGCCCGCGCCTGCCTGCGCCGCCTCGCACCGCCGATGTTGCGCGAGACCCCGCCCGACGACGAGCTGACGACCATCCAAGCCCATCTCCGACAGCAACGTACCTTGGGTCGAGACGACTTCCACGCCATGGTCGAAGCCAAGGCTCGACGCTTTGTCGGCCTCGGGTCTGCGTACGGGCCACCAAGTCGCGATTCAAGCGGGTACAAGTGAAGCTGACCCTGTTTTTCTTTGCCCGCTGCCGTTCTCCGCTCCTCTTGACCTGCATCAACACCACCGCACGTCGCGGTACCAGCATGGGGTTCACGACCACCTCGCCGGACGGAGGGCACAAGCCATGAGCCATCGGTCTGGAGAGGGCATGCCGCGGCTCGGGTTCGCCGGTTCTCGACGACTACGCGCCAGGTCCAAACGGGGCAGCCGGGCGCCAGAACATGCCCGGGGCATTGCCGGACCACCCATGAAGCAACCTGGAGTGCTGGATGGCCATGAGACGAGGAATGCTGGCCGGCGTGTTGTTCGTCGCCGTACTCGGAAACGCAGCGATGGCCGTTGAAACGCCTGCGTACAACGAAGTCCGTCGCGACGGTGACTTTGAAGTGCGTGACTACCCCGCGCTCGTGGTGGCCGAAGTCACCGTGGACGGCGGTCAGAAAGAGGCCGCCAACAAGGGCTTTCGCCTGCTCGCCGGGTATATCTTCGGCGCCAACAAGAAGCGTCAGAGCATCGCCATGACGGCTCCCGTCGCGCAGCAAGCCGTCGGCGAAAGGATCGCGATGACCGCACCGGTCGCGCAAACGCAGGGTGCTGTCGGCAGCTGGGTGGTCCGCTTCACCATGCCACGCGCCTGGTCACTGGAAACACTTCCGGTACCCGACGACGCCAGGGTGAGGTTGCGCCGCACCAGACCGGCACGCGTTGCCGCCCTGCGGTTCTCGGGCCTGGCGAAACCCGATGATGTCCAGCGGAAATCCAGCGAACTGCTGGCATGGGTGGCATCCCATGGCCTGCACGCCACCGGCGCGGTCACGCTGGCGCAGTACAACCCGCCATGGACCTTGTGGTTCATGCGCCGGAACGAGGTCATGGTCGAGATCGAACGCTAGGTCAGCAGCCCTCGAAGCCGAGGCGTAAGCATTCGTGATGCGTGGTTTCCACCAGGCCGCCACGCCATCGGAGCCTGCGCCGCGGCATGGAGACGCAGCTGCGCGCCAACCGCCTCACCAACGAACGCTTCTGGGGTTGCACGTCCTACACGGGCTGCCACGGCACGCACCAACTAGCCGGAAGTGCACTCTGAGCCGGGTTTTCCGGAGAAGATTGCGGCCGCCTGCGACCTGCTCGAACGGGAGCTCGACGGCGCGCTGCCGGTGGATACCGTGCCCGACATCGGCGACATCGCTCTGGCCACCGCGCTCAGCTGGATTGCCTTCCGCCACATCTATCCATTTGCCGACGGCCGCCCACGCCTGTCCGCCTGGTACACGCACTTCAGCCAGCGCCCATCGATGCTGGCCACCACGCTCAGCGGCGACACTCGCGACTGAACGCTTCCCTCCGCACCGACTGGACCGCACACCCCCATGAGCTCCCTCTGGACCGACCTGTTGTTCCTGCATGGCCATATCACCGATGCGCGCCTGGCGCGCCGACTGGCTGCAGCGAAGCGATCCGCACCGCCGCCCGCCACCATCACGCCAGCAAAGTCTTCGCTGGACTGGCTGCGGCGGCTCTGCCTGGGCATTGGCGACGGCCAGCTGCGCCGGCAGTGACGTAAATCGTGAGTGGCGTAAAAGGTGCCGGGGACAATTTGAACGTGCAGGCGGACGCCGATCGGTCGGACCGCGGCAAACCGGCCTGTTCGTGCTTCGACCCATGCGCGGAACCGGCCGGATCCCGACACTTTCTGCTGCTGCAGATGATCGCGGACCGGATTGAGTTCGACATGGCGGCTGCAGGCAAGGAAGTAACGCCCCGAATCCACCAGGCTCGCCTTGTAGCGCCCTTCCCACAGCGTCCCGGTACGGCCGCCGCCCATTGAACAAACCCGCACAGTTTCGCGCGAAGACATGCATCAATCGCGGCAGTGCGCCCGCCGCGTCCCTCACCCCCAGCCGCCGCCGGAAATTGTCCCTGACACCTTCCTGAGGAAGTGAGCCTGCCCCCGTTGACCGGCAGCCCCTCCGCCGAAGGCGGGGCTCTTGCTGCGTCGTGCCAAGACGTCTAGAGTCGCTGGGCGCACGCGCCGAGTTTCTGCAGCTCATTGATCTTTCAGGGAGGATCTTTCCATGGCTGACCCCTCACCCTATCTGACGATCCACAAGAAGCTCGTCGCGGCGGTGCAGTCACCCGACAAGTATGCGAGCGACTGGAAACCCGTCGCCGAAGCGCTGCCGCGGCTGGTTCGCGACGATGGATTCAATTACCTGCAGGCGACGATTCCCAGCGCCATACGCCGGCGGCTCGCCGGCGCGAAATCGCTGGCCAAGACTTTTCGCGCCGCTGCCAAGGCCAACGGCGGGCTGCTCGGCAAGCCCTCGGACAATGCGCGCTCGCGGGCGTTGCTGCTCAAGACGCTCGCGCATCTCTATTACTCCGAAGTTGCGGGCGCGCAAAAGCTCTGGATGCTTTCCACCCCCTCGGCGCTGACCTCCCACCCGATCGAATTTGCCAACGAATCGGACGCGCTGGTGGACCAGGTGTTGAACGCCACCACGGAGATCTACAGCGAAGAGCAGAAGCGTCGCATCGAGGGCGCCGTGACGACAGCGCTGCGCTGGGTCGAACGCGCAATGATCGTGGCGGGGGATCCGACGCGGCCCGAACACAGGGCGCTGCTGCAGCGCTGGTTCATTCCGGCGGGCCATGCCGACATCGATGGTGCCGTCGCCGCCGCGGCGACCTCGCTGCGCCGCGGCCTGTTGAAAATCGCCATCGGCCTTAAGATCGGCGACCTGATTGTTCTCGACGATCCCGCCCAGCGCGGCTCCGGCAGCAGCTGGGAGCAGAGCGAGGCTTATACGTTTACCAATCACGACATCCACGCCATATGGGTCGAGCCCGGCTTCTGGGGTAACGGCAACACGCTGACCGGCGCCACCAACTGGGCGAGGATCATCGTGCACGAACTCACCCACAACTACTGCCAGACCGCCGACCACAGCTACAGCTGGCAGGGGCTGTTGCCGCGCGACTCGGATGTGTTCCGTCGTGTCAACAATGCGCGAGTGGCACTGCAACCCGGCTTTGCTCCCGTGCGCACGCTCACGATGGCGCAGTGCCTGGCCAATGCCGACAGCTGGGCATTCTTCTGCGCGGACGCCGCCGGTGCGCTGGGCGAGCGCGACCGCATTGCGGCGCTGGGCAACAAGCTCTACGACGACACAGGCTGGACAGCGACACAAAGGGTCGAGCGCAAGCTCGTCCGGCAATGAGGCATGCCGTCGTCATTGCGGCTGCGTTTTTCGTTTTGGCCGTGGCCGCGGGCTGCGGCGCCAGTGGCAAGGAAAACACCATGACCCACACTCCCGAACCCAGCGCCAGCCGCGCGCCTCCGCCGCGTGTACCACCCGTCTTCATCGCGGGCATGCGTTACGCCCAGGTTCCCGGCGACCTTGAAACGGATGGCCAGGTCGGCGGCATTCTCGCGGCTTACGACGCGTCCAATCGCGAAGTGTGGCGCCTCAAGGTTTACGAGAACCCACGTCGCCCCGAGCTGGAGGGCGACGTGCAGGACGTGTGGTTCCGCTCGCTGCGCGCCGAAGGCGGCAAGCTGCTGATCGAGAACGAGCGTGGCGAGCGGTTCGAGGTGGATCCCGCGACGCAGCGCGTCTCCGGCCGCCCGGCGCCTGCTCCGAAGCCCCAGTCGGACATCGATCCGACCTCGGGCCAGCCGCGCATCCGCAAGCCTGGGTAGTCGCCGGGCCCCATTTCCGGAAACCGGCGAGTGGCAGCGCCATTCCATTCGGCAATGTCCTGAATGGCCTGGTTCCGTCCTTAAAACCGGGGTCTAAAACAGTAAAACCGGGGTCAGAGTGCACTTTTAAAACCGGGGTCAGAGTGCACTTTCCGACGAAACGTCGTGGTAAGACCCGACAGATCGTGATCGGCTGGGCAGGAACACTGGCGATCTGCCCGCACGGAAGCCGCCATGCCCCGCCTGCCACGACTCGACCTCGCTCATATCCCCCAGCACGTCGTCCAGCGTGGCAATGATCGCCAGCCGTGCTTCTTTACCGACTTGGATCGCGTGCGTTACCTGCAAGACTTGCGCGAAATCTCACTGCGCGAAGGCTGCTACGTCCATGCGTATGTGTTGATGACCAATCACGTGCATCTGTTGATGACGCCCGCCGCCGGCGGACAGATCGCGCGGGTGATGCAGTCCCTGGGGCGGCGTTACGTGCGTTACGTCAATGATCGCTACCGGCGCACCGGCACGTTGTGGGAAGGCCGCTACAAGTCCTCACTGGTGGACCGGGAAACCTACCTGCTGCACTGCTATCGCTATATCGAACTGAACCCGGTCCGCGCCCGCATGACCGTCGACCCGCTGGACTACCCTTGGTCAAGCCACGCACACAATGCGTTCGGCCATGACGACCCGCTGATCCATCCCCATCCTGTATATCAGGCGCTGGGCAGCACAGACGATGAGCGACATCGCGCATACCGCGCCATCGCCACGGAAGACCTGCCCCAGGATCATCTCGACGCGATCCGCATCCACCTTCAGCGCCAGCACGCCCTAGGCCCCGACCGCTTCCGCATCGCTATTGAAGCGCAACTCTCGCGCCGCGCGGGGCCTGCCAAGATCGGCCGACCGAGGAAGACGCCTCAAAAAGCAAACATCAGAAAGTGCACTCTGACCCCTGTTTTTGATCATGGGCCTGCCCGACCGCGGCACGATCAAGGTCGGCCAGTGGGCCGATGCGGTGCTGTTCGACCCCGCGTCGGTGCGCGAGCGTTCGACCTATGTCGAGCCGCATGCCCTCGCCGAAGGGTTCGACCTGGTGCTGGTCAACGGCGTGGTCGCGCGCGAGAACGGACGCCTGCAGGAAACGCACGCCGGCATGCTGATCAAGCCGGCGGCCACCGAGTGAATTCGCTGCGCGGACCTGCCCTGGCCGTGCCCGCACACGTGCACAGGGACGGGATCCGCGATGACCGACGAGTGTCTGGACAGCAGCAAGGGCTGCTGTCGCGGCACTAACGGTGACTGGCGCCATCTTGGCGCCGCATGAAACACGGCGGAGGTGATCAGCGGCAAGACGAGCACTCACTCTTCGGGATTACCGGGGAAGAGCGAGTGCGGCCTATTGAATGCGGACGGCGAAATGGTGAACCAGCGGTGAAATGGTGGCCCCGTCCCCCGTTTCCCGGAGCATCTTGCGAAAGTGTCGACGATGTTTACAGAAACCGCTTCAAATCGCGACATTGAATAAACGTAACATGTTGATAAAAATAAACTTTAATATTATGGCACGAAGCGTGCTGGATAAAGCATGCCGCTGGAAACTATTGGTGCAGGCGGCTCACGTAATAAGCGTCTGAGAGACTCGCTACCTCCTGAACACAAATCCAAGTCGCCCACCCAGTCTGGGTTCTGAGACTGACATGGAGGCCGCGTTACCCCGCTCTCTATCTGTAATCATAAGGAGCCATGTCATGTTGAAGATCATAAAAGGTGTATTGAGGAGCACCTGGGTCGGCGCCGCTGTCCTGCTTTTCACTGGCGCCATGATCCAGTCGGCCAACGCGACCGTCATCCTGGAAGGCAGCGATGCGATCGGGCTCCATTCGAGATTCGGCGATCCAAGCGCGGTCGCCTATCGCGATCAGACTTGGACAGCCATCGGAGGCAGCGATCCAAGGCCAATCGCCGCCATTGGCAGTGCCACGTTGTCTTCGGGGACCCACTCCGTCATGAACTTCGCAAGCGTGGCTGCTGCGGGGCCGTTGAATGGTTATGTCGCTCTTTACTTCATCTCCTCCAGCGGCGGTTGCTGCATTGAGGATGACAGCTTGGTCACAGCTCCTGGTGCGGCGAGCGCCATCAGCGCGTACTTGGCGGCCGGCGGGACGGTGATGATCGAGAACTACACCGGCGGTGCGGCATGGGACTTTGCCGTCGGTGCCGGCGGTGCCGGCAATGCGCACGTTGCTGGTGTCGGCGGCAGTCTGTCCGGTTCAGGCTGCAGCGATGGCGAGACGGTCACTGCCGCGGGGATATCGAATGGCTTCACACAGCCCGGCGTTATTGGCTGCTGGACCCATCAGGCCTACGACCAGGCTGGTTTCTTTGCTGCGCTGGGTTTCACAACCAGCTATTTCAACGGTGGCCCCGATTATCCTGCCGGCTTCTCCAGCCTGTTGGCGAACGGTAAAACCGTTACGGGTGGTGGCGGCGGCGAGACAGTTCCCGAACCCCCAGCACTTGCGCTTTTCGGCCTCGGCCTGGCCGGACTCGCATTAAGCCGTCGCAAACTCGCCCGCTGAGCGAGCGGTTCCCGTTGACGGGCAAGCTTAAAACAGGGTCAGAGTCGACCTTCAAGAAAGTGCGCTCTGACCCTGCTTTCGCCGCAAAAGGCAAAAGGTGCCACCTTTTTGGGTTCGGAACCGGTTCGGAACCCCGAGACCCGGGCCCTCATGCCGCAATCCGCTCAATCTTGTCGACAGCCTTGCCGAGTGTCCGGCGGGCCTCTTCCAGATCGTAGTCCGCCTGAAGTCCCAGCCAGAAGCGCTCGCTGGTCCCCAGGGCAGCGGCCAGGCGCACGGCGGTATCTGCCGTGACACCACGCTTGCCGAGCACGATCTCGTTGATGCGGCGCGGCGGCACGCCGGCGGCACGGGCCAAGGCGTTCTGGCTGATGCCCATGGGCGTCAGAAACTCCTCGAGCAACACTTCGCCGGGATGGATGTTGGGCAGGCTCTTCATGATCGACTCGTTGGCGTCAGTGGTAATCGACGATTTCCACGTCGTGGGCGTCACCGTCGATCCATCGAAAGCAGATACGCCATTGATCGTTGATCCGGATGCTGTACTGGCCTTTGCGATCGCCTTTGAGGGCTTCGAGCCGATTGGCCGGCGGAACGCGCAGATCATCCAGCACGGAAGCGTTGCCAAGCATGCGCAATTTGCGGCGCGCCACGGATTGGATATCGGCGGGCAAGTGCCGGGATGGCGTTCCGCCGCAGATCTTTTCCGCTTCCTTGTCGGCAAAGTTCCTGATCACAGCCCCACCATAACGCAAGCCGTCATATGACGCAAGGCGTCATGAGAATCAAGGCGGGTCAGAGCCCGTTCCGAAAGCATCCTTGTTCCGTCGCGGGCGGTGGGCAGCACGAACGCTGGCGCAACGGCCGATCATTGCCTCGATCTCGCGCTGGAATCGCGGCGTGCCAAGCGCGCGTTGCTGCTGCACGTACGCACGAATCTGGACCAGGCGATCGTTGCCCAATACTTCCTCGAATAGTTGCCGGTAGGCGACGCAGCGTTCCGACACACTGGTACCAAGACGCAGATATTCGACGTGCGGCATTACCACCTTGTCTGGCAACGCCTGCGCGTTGGCACGGCAGCTTGACCACGCATAGTCGGCCGGATCAGCCACCATGGCTGCCCGCACAAGGTTCAGTTCGATATAGCGATAGCAGGTGAGCAGGTAGCGCTCGGTATCGACCAGGCAAGACTTGTAACGACCCTCCCACAGCGTGCCGGTACGCCGATACCGTCCGTTGATATAGCCCACATACTGGCGACCCAGCCACTGCATCATCCGCGACATTGCGCCAGCCGATGACGGCGTGACCAGCAAGTGCACGTGATTGGTCATCAGCACGTACGCATGTACCGAACAGCCATAGCGGATGGCTGATTCGCGCAATCCGGCAAGATAACGTCGGTAGTCGTCAGTCACGTAAAAGCATGGCTGACGATCATTGCCCCGCTGAACCACATGCTGCGGAACATCGGCAAGATCAGGTCTGGGTTGGCGCGGCATCCGGAGTCTCCCTCGGCACCACTCCAGCCTGCCAAGCCGATCACGTCCTGCCCATCAGCCTCCACCCCTCACCACGCCAGCCACCACGAACCTTGCTTGCAAGGGGCTCTGACCCGGTTACGCGGCGCCCTGGAAAAGCCACGCGCCGAGGGGGAAACAAGCCAGCCCCCTTTTTGGGGGCCAAGCACCAAGACCGCGCAATCCCTTCGCACCCTGCTGCCCGCCAGGCCAATCGCACGCGGTCGGAAAGTGCACTCTGACCCGGGCTTTGCTTGTGCCAGAATTCCGGCTCCAATCCACTGGGCGATGCACGGCATGAAAACCATCGGGCTGATCGGTGGCATGAGCTGGGAATCCACTCTGCACTACTACCAGCGCATCAACGAGCTGGTTGCCGCGCGCCTGGGCGGCCTGCACTCGGCCAGGTTGCTGCTGTGGAGTGTCGAGTTCGCCGAGATCGCGGCCCTGCAACACGCCGATGACTGGGATGCCGCCGGCCGCATCCTCGCCGATGCCGCGCGCCGGCTGGAAAACGCCGGGGCCGAAGGCCTGTTGATCTGCGCCAACACGATGCATCGGGTGGCGCCCGCGGTCGAGGCGGCCGTCAACGTTCCCGTGCTGCATCTTGCAGACATCACCGCCCGCGCCTTGCTGGCCGATGGCCACCGCCGCGCCGCGTTGCTCGGCACCCGCTTCACCATGGCCCAGCCGTTCTACCGCGAACGGCTGGAACGCCACGGCCTGTCCATCAGCGTGCCGACGCCGGAAGAACAGGACACGCTGCACCAGATCATTTTTGACGAGCTGGTAAAAGGACGCGTGGAAGCGGCATCGCGCGAACGTTTCATCACCATCATGCGCCGGATGCATACCGCAGGCGCGCAGGCGGTGATCCTCGGCTGCACCGAGTTCGGCATGCTGCTGCGCGCAGTGGACGCGCCGGACATCCCGCGCGTCGACACCACCGAACTGCACTGCCAGGCCGCCGTGGACTGGATGCTCGCGGAGCATTCCGGTTAAAGGTGCGACCTGATCGAAGTCGAGTCGGCCCCCTGCTCTCGCGTGTCGAGCCCGTGCCATTCGCCGCAGGGAACACTATCCTGGGCCATACTGACCGAGAGGGGCACTCAGCCGAATGGAAGGCGAATCCGACATCCGCATGCGTTCGGCCGCATTCGAGCACCTGCGTCGGCTAAACGCCACGCACGACTATTTGTCATCCCAGCAACTCGCCGAAGGTTTCTTTTTCGAAGGCAATCGTATACCGCTGGTGAATCCACAGCGCGGAATCTTCAAGCCGCGGCAGATGGAGCACCTCTTGTCCATCCGCACTGTCTTCCCGAAACCGGGCGCAAAGATCTGGTACGACGACCAACGCCATGTGCATCGCCAGATTTACCAAAGCGAGGACCTGGTCGAATACGCCTTTATGGGGACCAACCCGGATGCCGCTGACAACCGCTGGCTGCGAGAAGCCTGCGAGCAAAAAATCCCCATCATCTATTTCATTGGAATCGCGCCGGGGCGCTTCCTCGCGCAGGTTCCAGCGTTCATCGCAGCATGGGATCGGCACGCACTGAAAGCCATGGTGGGATTCGGCCAGCCTGCCGCGCACGGTGGCGCCGCATTTCCAGACGAACAGCCGGCACGTCGCTATGCCCTCAGTGCGGTCAAGCAACGCCTTCACCAGGCAACGTTCCGGCAAGCCGTACTCACCGCCTATGACGGGCGTTGCGCGCTAACCGGCCTGCCCGAGCCCATGCTGCTGGACGCCGCACACATCATCAGCGACAAGCATGAAGCCTTGGGTCAACCGGTCGTCCCTAATGGCCTCCCCCTATCAAAAATCCACCACGCCGCATTCGACGCCCACCTCATCGGCATTGACCCAGACTACTGCTTGCATGTTTCACAGCGCTTGATGGGCCAAAGGGATGGGCCGATGCTGGAAGCATTGAAGCAGCTTGACCGTCACCGCATCCGCTTGCCGGCGCGGCCGCGGGATCTGCCCGATCGCGATCGCCTCGCACTGCGATTCTCAGAGTTTCGCTCGGCGAACTAAGGCGAGCACCAACATAAAGCGCTTGGCGGCGTGACTTAATTACCTCCGTCCCCTTTGGCTGAACTTCCTCCATCCCGGTTTCGAAGGGCAGCCCGCGCGACCGGCCCGTCCGATCAGCGCGTCAATGAGCCTGTCGCCTGTTGCCCACTTGTAATGACCCAGCGGTTCCTGCACAGGTCAGGCCGCTAAAGCATACGCTTGAGCGGGTGTCTTCATGCCCAGTGCCTGATGCGGGCGCCGGTGGTTGTAGAAGCCGATCCAGTCGCCGATCACGCGCATGGCGTGCTGCTGGGTCTCGAAGCGGTGGCGATGGGCGCATTGCTCCTTCAAGGTGCGGATGACGCGCTCGACCATGCCGTTCTGCTGCGGGCAGTGCGGGGTGATGAACTCCTGCTTCAGGCCGTAGCTGCGCACCAGCCGGGTGTAGATGCGGCTGGTGAACACCAAGCCGTTGTCCGAGCGCAGCAGGAATGGCGTTGCAACCCGCCCCAACGTGTCGTAGCGCGCAAGCAGTGCCTGCTCCAGGGCCGCGGCGGCCGTGCTGGCCTTGCCACTGCGCGAGAGCTGCCAGCCCAGCAGCTGGCGGGTGTGGCAGTCGATGACCAGGGCTAGCGTCAGCCAGCCATCGCGACCACCCCAGATGCGGCAAAGGTCGGTGGCCCAGCGCTGATCCGGTGCCGTCGCCACGGAAGGCAAGGCCTGGACACGCGGGCGATGGCCCACCGCACGCTTGCGTACCTGCCAGCCCTTGAGCTGGAAGATCCGCTGCACGGTGTTCTTGTTCATGCCCAGCAGCCCAGCCACCGTGCGGTAACCGAACGAAGGTTCTTCCTCAATCAACGCCTTGATCGGTGTGGCCAACGCCTCGTTCACCTCCGGCGGCGCCTTGGTCGGCCGGTAGTACACCGTGCGTCGCGCCACGCCAAACCACCGGCACAGCTTGGCCATCGATACCGCGATGCCGTCCTCCTGCAGTCCCTGCTGGATCGTGACCATCAGGTCTCGTCCTTGCCCAACAGGGACGCCAATTTTTTTCGTGCGCGCAGCTCCAGCATGGCCTCGCCGTAGGCCTCCTGTAGGTCCTTCAGCTGTCGCTCGTACTGCTCGCGCACATCTTCCGGCTTGGCGCGCAGGGCGTTCTCCATCCCCGCCTTGCCCTGGTCGATCCATTCCTCGATCTCGGAGGGCTGCAGGTCAAACTGCCGGCTGGCTTCCGCCACCGTGGTCTTGCCTTGCACGATCTCCAGTACCAGCGCCGCCTTCCGGCGTGCCGTCCAACGCTTGATCTCTTCGTCCATCGTGATGCTCATGGGGTGTTCCTCTTCAAGGTAACACCTGAGCAGGTTTTCACTGGGTCAGTACACACTCGCGCTACTTTGCGCGAACTCCGGGAAGACCTCCGCGATCGACGTCTCTTCCGGCAAGATGTAGAACACCCCGCCCCGCTCGAAGGTCGGACGGATGATCTGCTCGTAGAACTCGGGCGAGACGTTGATACAACCGTGCGTAATGCGGTTGTCGTCCGGCGAAGGCGATGCAAGGCGTTCGGCGCGTCGCTCGGACGGGACGCCCGTCGCGGTAGGGTGGATGGAGACCGCGGAATCGTAGTCCACCCACAGCACGCGCCCGGCGTCGATCGACGGACCGAAACCGCCCACGAAGCGACCAGCCGGCGTCGTGCGATCCCGGGCCGGAATCTTGCGTAGCGCTAAACCGGCGACGCCGGGCGCCGAATGATCGCCGACCGCCGATCCGAAGAGCGCAGGGGCCGCGCCACGAAGCCGGCCGTCGCCGCCGAAGACCAGGACCTGTGCGGCGGCCTTGTCGATGACCGCGAATGGATAGCCTTGGTTGTCCCTGACGGCGACAACCCAGCCCGCGAGCGCGATCACCGTCCCGGACACCTTCTGGCCCGGCGGAAGCTGGTCGACGGCGGCGACCGGTGGCGCGGCGATCTCCTCGGCGCTGGCCACGCCGAAACTCGCAAACGCCAGCGCAAGTGCCAGTGCGCCACGAACGGCCCGGATCGCAGGGTATGGGCAGGTGCGGATGGGACGGCTCCTTGAAACCAGGATGGGGTGCAGACAAGGGATCCGGTGGCCAGCAAGGGCCACCGAATTCCGGTTCAGCCGTTCATCGCGAAGCGATGACTAACCGCGCGGCACGCGGCGCGGCGCCGTTTCGAGCTTCTGGACGCGGCCTTCCAATTGATCCAGCCGCTGGTTGGCCTGCTGCGCGGACTGATTGGCCTGCTGCGCGGACTGATTGGCGGCTTCGGCGCTCTGGGCCGCGCTCTGCACCTTCGCATCGAGTTGATCGAGGCGCGAGTTGACCCGCACGAAGTCGTCTTTGTAGGCGCAGGCGCCAAGGCCGCAGGTGGCAACGATCGCCACGCCGAGCAGACGCGCCATCGCCAGGTGTCGTTTGGTCAGAGACATTTCCTATCTCCTTCGTCTCGTATGGGAAATAAAGCGGCCTGCGTGCCGGCCTCCCGGCCCGCCTCCGGTGACGCTGGAATACATCCCTGCGTGTGAAGATGAGGTTGAATCCCGAGGCGTGGCTTGGACCAAGACCACATTTTCCTACAGCCGGACGAGGTCCTTGGCTGCGCGCTTGATGGAATCCAACGGCAGCCGTGTCGTGTCGCCAGGGGCATGCTGAGCCGACTCATCCCAGCG
Source organism: Rhodanobacter sp. KK11 (assembly GCF_033345435.1). NCBI lineage: Bacteria > Pseudomonadati > Pseudomonadota > Gammaproteobacteria > Lysobacterales > Rhodanobacteraceae > Rhodanobacter > Rhodanobacter sp. KK11. The sequence continues at coordinate 352,783 of NZ_JAWPMI010000004.1, read as the reverse complement.
GACGCCCACCATGGCCAGACTGCCAAGACTTGACCTGCCGGGCATCCCGCAACACGTCGTGCAACGTGGCAACGATCGGCAGGCATGCTTCGCTACCAACGTCGATTACGGACAATACCTGCAGGAACTAGGCGAAGCCGCGCTCAAGCATGACTGCGCCGTACACGCCTTCGTACTGATAACCAACCATGTCCACCTGCTTGTAACGCCATCCGGCACGGGTGCCATTTCCCGCATGATGCAAGCGGTTGGGCGTCGCTACGTCGGCAGCTTCAACGCACGCTATCGGCGTACCGGCACATTGTGGGAGGGCCGATTCAAGGCCGCACTGATCGACTCGGAGCGCTACCTGATGGCCTGTTATCGGTATATCGAGCTCAACCCTGTCCGAGCCGGCATGACCACCATGCCCGGGGATTACCCGTGGTCGAGCTACGCCCACAATGCATGGGGAAAACAGCATCCACTGATCACCCCGCACCAGGAATATCTCAATCTGGGGCTCGATCCCGCCGCGCGCCAAACGGCCTATCGCGAACTGATCCGTGAGCACCTGGACGAACCACAGCTCATCGCCTTGCGCCAACACACCCAGCAACAACGTGCCTGGGGCAGCGACCGTTTCCACCAACAGATCGAAGCACTAACCCAGCGAGCCGTCAGCGTCCGACCGCGCGGCCGGCCACCGAAGCCACCCGAAACATTGGAAAAATGAACCTGACCCCTTTTTTTGGCCCTTTTTTCCGGCGGTTATCCACCATCGAACAGCTCATCGTCGTCGATGCCACGCGCCTTCACTCCGTTCTCCGACCTTTCACTTATACCGCGCCGGCCTGCAACTGTGGCCCAGACCTTCCCAACTGCCTGAAGAAATCTGGCGGCAAACTTCTTTTTCAAATAGTCGCCAAGTATGGATGTGACAACACCCAAAAAGAAGGTAGCTATTAACGACACGATAGAGTTAAAGGCAGAGGGCCTTTCTGCCTCCCCAAGGACGTCGTGCAATCGGCTAATTTCCTGAGCTTGCAACTGATTGGTTGCCGCCAGGCTTCGCTGCAGTTCTTGATAGGCTTTCGCGTCGACCGATGCACTCTGCTTGATCTCAAGCCACGCATCTGACTGCGCCTTGATCTCACGGTTGGCATACGACGCTAGACGAGCAGTATCGCTCAGCAACTCGGTGATATCTTTTAACCGGTAATCTTCGACATGTGCAGACACCTGCTCAATCCGTTTTGTTTGCTCTTCTAGCTGCAACAGGCTATGAGGTGTTCTCGTCATCAAGACAAGATTAGTTCGGCTACGGTTATCGTCTCCAACACTTAGATATGCAGCGCGCCAGAGCAATAACGCTGCGGCTAAGATTAAAAACGAGACAAGCAACGCCAACCGCTGTCGAACCCTGACATGAGACATGATCGACCCCTGCTCTCAAACCATTACAAATATCCCGGCGCCGAAAGAGCAGAAATTGTCCCTGACACTTTTTTTCCCTTGAACTCTGCCGTGAATCGTTGCCGCTTGACCACCTGACACCTCCCGGGGATTGTCCCCGTTCAAAGGTGTCCGTCAAACTCGGCCATCTTACTCTGACACCTTTTTTCTATTGTTGTTTTTTCTTCTTCTAGGTTTCGGCTAATCTTTTCGTTTCCGCGGTACCGCGAGCGCGTTTAGCAGAGCCTCCTCCGCATCGCGGATCGCTGTAATCACTGGGCTGGTGGCATCTCGGCACTGCCTTTGAGGGTCCTGGAAATCTTCTTGAAGGGTGATTGCGTTATTGAATGCACGCAATGCATCCGCCGTGCGCTTTGCATCTCCGCTATTAACGCACAAAGTTTCACAAACGTGCTGATTCAAACGACGAATTTCACTCACAATCAAAGCCGCGGATACGGGTGTTTTGGCGATAGCATCAGCGGCGACGTAGTGTGTTAGAGCGTCATTGGATATTTTATGGACTGATGTCTTGGCATCGTCCAACCAACGTGCTGACCACTCGTTCCTCGCTTTCGACCTCTCTCTTGAGAGAGTAAGAAAGTGCGTAGCGATCGCCACCACAATAGGTAGTGATACCACCAACCACCACGGAGCACCTGATGTGGTGGCCACTACTGCGTTTTCCCCGCTTCGTCGGAAGCCTCTCTAATTCTATCCCAAGCAGTTTCCACTGCCTCCGGGTCGTCCTCGGCCCGAATAATGACTCGTCGTTTGACTTCCGCCAACCCAAATATCGCCCCCAATTCTCCAAACGCCTCGTCCAAAAATCCAGAGCTATATCCAGCACTACCGGATAGGTCGAATATTACTCTGTCATGCTTCTCGAGTAACGGAAGTGCCACTGACTCAAGGAACTCTTCCCCAGAGTGAGGGCCATGCTGACGACGCCGGCCACCTGGGAAGCGTGTAAAGCTTTTTGCCACTGAGTAGTAGAACGAATCATTCATGGTCGTTTCCCGGGCTTGTTGCCAAGGCGCGCCCCTCGACGCCACGAAGTTTCCATACGATGAGTGTTCCATCCAGACCGTCATTTGGTAAATCCGTATTAAGCACTTGTCCAGAGGTTAGAAATTCAACATCACCCTTATTTGCCAACACCCGTAGAGCTCCGTCAACATCAAGGCCATCCAGAAATCTCTTCAATCTATCAAGGCCGTGCCCACGTCTCTTTGATTTATGCCTAGAAATAGGCCGAAGCACAGCTCGCTCAATCCAATGACTGTCCTTCCATGAAAGAAGATGTCTACTTCTTTCTATAAGTGAACGCTTCTTCCTCTTAATGGTTGAAGGAATACCCATGCCTTGATCATAAAAAATAAATCCAATAGATGAGTCACTGTGATCAGCATAACCGGCAAGCCACCATTCTTTATACAAATATGGATCATCGGCCATCTGATCGTAGGCGTGCTCAAAAACATTATCCATACATTCCACCAAAGCTACGTGAAGGCGCTTTCTATCGTCTGCTAAAAATGAACGCTCCTTAGAAAAGCAGTCCAATAGGGAGTCCGCGACTTCGGGGGAAATTTTGTCGCGACGCTCAATCCTTACATAGGTCCTTCTTTTATAGGACTCAGGCAATTGAGGAGGTTTAATATTAAGAGCCTCATAAAATCCAATTTCTTCTAACAGCTCAGTAACCTCATGTGCGCGTGGGTGCGTTCCAGTAATTTCTGTCTTCCCCTTGCAGTAAGCCTCGCACCTTTGGATTTCAGAAAGTATGAGAAGCGCAGCCTCGGGGTCCATGTACTTCAAATTGCTATGATCAAGCACAATTCGCTTGTGGCTTCCTTGTAATGCGGCTGTTCTAATTTCTTTCAAGAGGTCAAGCAGCCTGACGGAGTCGCCAAGAGAAGATAGCTGCAGCACCTCTGGAAATTTGAGAATTACTGTACCTCGGCGCTTGCCAGTGACTTTGAAGCGTGGATTGCGCTTGGGTTCATGTTCTTCGGACCATCGATCTGCCTGGTAAGTTCTAAGCCGACGAGCCAGCCTGCGGTCGTTTCGCTTTTTCGCAATGGCGATCTGATCCCATCGACTTCTTGGATTTTTTCGACCACCACTAGCCAAATCGTTCCCCTAGACAAGTCGAAAACGGAACGGAGGGAATTAACCTCCCTTGGCATTCTTCAAAGCCTGAACTCGAACTGCTTCGCCATCGGGCGTTTCTCCCTCGGCCACACCGGGCACAACGCCTCCACCGCCTCCATCAACTCCACCCAGTCCGACAGATCACCCCTGCCCGCCTGCACGACATCCAGCACGTTGGCACCGACCAACGGCTCGCGGACGCCTTCATGCTTCGTCGTTGGCGATTTCGGCGAGTAATTCATCCAGCATCTCCTGGCGATCGAACAGCGCGAAGTACTCTTGCACTTCCTGCATGTTGAGCCTGCCGCGCTGCGCGCGCAACAGCGCGCGAATGTCGTCGAGGTCGCGTGTGCGGGACGGGTTGTTGACCAGTGCCTGCAACTTGAAACCGATCAAACCTTCCGCGCTGATCACCCGCAGGGTGCCAAGCGCCGTAGCGCGTTCGCTGGCTTCACCCAGCAGGCGCCTCGCGATAGGGCGATGGGCGTAGAGCAGGTCCAGTCCTTCATCGCCGCGCAGGTAGTTGGCCGCGTCTTCGCTGCGATGCACGCAGCGATAACCCAGGCCCAGCAGGATGCCGTGCAGGCGATCCGCGTCGCCCGCATCGACGAGGAAGTCTACGTCCCGAGTGGCGCGTACCACCTGGTGCGCCGCCAACGCCAGCCCGCCGATCAACGCGGGCTTCGTCTTGCAGCCGACAAACGCGGCTACGGCCTGCTTGATCTGATCAACCAGGCGCGACATGCGTTACATGTTCCGCCGGTATTCGCCACCCACGTCATACAACGCATGGCTGATCTGCCCCAACGAGTGCGTCTTCACCGCCTCCATCAGCGCTGCAAAGACATTCTTGCGATCCCGCGCGGTGTTCTGCAGATAGGCCAGGCCGTGGTTGTCGTGGACGTGCTGCACGGGTGCGTCGGTGGAATCGGTGCCGTGCGTGTGCGAGGTCTCGCCCGCCGGCGCCAGCACATTGCGTGCCTTCTGGAACGCCTGCACGTTGGCGATCTGCTGCCCCTTCTCCTCCTCCGTCGAGCGAATCAACTCGATCTCGGTGGCGATCTCCCCGCCATGATCCTTCGGCAGGAACGTGTTGACGCCGATCAGCGGCAGCGAGCCGTCGTGCTTCTTGTGCTCGTAATACAGCGACTCTTCCTGGATCTTGCCGCGCTGGTACATGGTGTCCATCGCGCCGAGCACGCCGCCGCGCTCGCTGATCGCCTCGAACTCCTTGTAGACGGCCTCTTCCACCAGGTCGGTGAGTTCCTCGACCACGTAGCTGCCCTGCCACGGGTTCTCGTTGAAGTTGAGGCCCAGTTCCTTGTTGATGATCATCTGGATCGCCACCGCGCGGCGCACGCTCTCTTCGGTGGGCGTGGTGATGGCTTCGTCGTAGGCGTTGGTGTGCAGGGAGTTGCAGTTGTCGAACAGCGCGTACAGCGCCTGCAGCGTGGTGCGGATGTCGTTGAACTGGATCTCCTGCGCGTGCAGCGAGCGACCGCTCGTCTGGATGTGGTACTTCATCATCTGGCTGCGCGCGCTGGCGCCGTAGCGCTCGCGCATGGCGCGGGCCCAGATGCGGCGGGCGACGCGGCCGATCACGGTGTATTCCGGGTCCATGCCGTTGGAGAAGAAGAACGACAGGTTGGGCGCGAAGTCGTCGATCTTCATGCCGCGCGCGAGGTAGTACTCCACGATGGTGAAGCCGTTGCTCAGGGTGAAGGCGAGCTGGCTGATCGGGTTCGCGCCGGCTTCGGCGATGTGGTAGCCGGAAATGGACACCGAGTAGAAGTTGCGGACCTTGTGCTCCACGAAGTACTGCTGGATGTCGCCCATCATGCGCAGGGCGAATTCGGTGGAGAAGATGCAGGTGTTCTGCGCCTGGTCCTCCTTCAGGATGTCGGCCTGCACGGTGCCGCGCACGCGGGTCAGCGTGTCGGCCTTGATGCGGGCGTAGGTTTCCGCATCGACCAGCTGGTCGCCGGTCACGCCGAGCAGGCCCAACCCCAGGCCGTCGTTGCCCTGGGGCAGCTCGCCGGAATACTGCGGACGGCCGTTGGGGTACATCGCGGCGATGGTCTTTTCCGCCGCGGCCCAGCGCGCGGGATCTTCCTTGAGGTACTTCTCCACGTTCTGGTCGATCGCGGTGTTCATGAACATCGCCAGGATCATCGGCGCCGGGCCGTTGATGGTCATCGACACCGAGGTATCGGGCGCGCTCAGGTCAAAGCCGGAGTACAGCTTCTTCATGTCGTCCAACGTGGCGATGTTGACGCCGGAGTTGCCGATCTTGCCGTAGATGTCCGGGCGCGGCGCCGGGTCTTCGCCGTACAGCGTCACCGAGTCGAACGCGGTGGACAGGCGCGTGGCGGCGCCGCCCTGGCTGAGGTAGTGGAAGCGGCGGTTGGTGCGCTCCGGCGTGCCCTCGCCGGCGAACATGCGGGTGGGGTCCTCGCCGCTGCGGCGGTACGGGTACACGCCGCCGGTGTAGGGGTAGTGGCCGGGCAGGTTTTCCTTGCCGAGGAACATGAGCTGGTCGCCCCAGCTTTCGGTCTTCGGCGGCGCCACCTTGGGGATCTTCTGGTGGCTCAGCGATTCGCGGTAGTTCTCCACGCGGATCAGCTTGTCGCGCACCTTGTATTCGTTGACGTCCTTGGTCACCGACTCGCGCAGCTTCGGCCAGTCGCGCAGCAGGTGGATGGACTCGTGGCTGAGCTCCTTCAGCGCGGCATTGTAGCGCTGGCGCAGCAGCAGCAGGGTGCGGTCGGCGGCGCTGCCATCCTGGGGGTGAAGATCCTCGCCGTGGTACAGCTCCAGCGGCTTCGGCAGCTTGGCGTCGCCCAGTTCCTTCAGCGACTCGTAGTAGTGCTGCGCCTTGCTGGCGGCCTCGGCCTGGTGCGCGACCGAGGCGTTGATGCCGCGGCCCTGCTCGGCGATCTCGGCCAGGTAGCGCACGCGGCTGCCGGGGATCAGCACGGTGGCGCGCGGCTCCTTCAGCGTGGTGTCGACCTGCGGCGTCCACTTCTCCGCCGGCAAGTGCAGCTTGTCGCGCAGCAGCCGGCACAGGTTGGCGAACATCCAGGTGACGCCGGGGTCGTTGAACTGGCTGGCGATGGTGGGATACACCGGCACGTCCTCGTCGGCCACCTTGAACGCGGTGCGGTTGCGCTTCCATTGTTTGCGCACGTCGCGCAGCGCGTCCTCGGCGCCGCGCTTGTCGAACTTGTTGAGCACGATGAGCTCGGCGAAGTCGATCATGTCGATCTTCTCCAGCTGGCTGGCCGCGCCGTAGTCGCTGGTCATCACGTAGACCGGGAAGTCGACCAGGTCGACGATCTCCGAATCGCTCTGGCCGATGCCGGCGGTCTCGACGATGACCAGGTCGTACGGCTGGCTCTTCAGGAAATTGATGCAGTCGTGCAGCACCACGCTGGTGGCGGCGTGCTGGCGGCGGGTGGCCATCGAGCGCATGTAGACGCGCTTGGAGCGCAGCGAATTCATGCGGATGCGATCGCCCAGCAGCGCGCCACCGGAACGACGGCGGGTGGGGTCGACCGCGAGCACGGCGATGCGCATCTGCGGGAACGCGTGCAGGAAGCGCAGCAGCAGTTCGTCCACCACGCTGGATTTGCCGGCGCCGCCGGTGCCGGTGAGGCCGAGCACGGGCGTGTGCTTGCCGGCCAGCTTCCACTGCTTGCGCTGGTGTTCCAGCTCGGCATCGGAGAGCTTGCCCTCCTCGATCGCCGAGAGCATGTGGCCGATCGAGATCTCGTCGTCGATGTCGACCTTCGGCAGTGCGCCGGTTTCGGATTCGGCGCGCTTCGCGGCGGCGCTGCCGGCACGCTGCATCACGTCCTCGATCATCTCGACCAGGCCGAGCTTCATGCCGTCGTTCGGGTGGTAGATGCGCTCCACGCCGTAGGCCTGCAGTTCGCGGATCTCTTCCGGCGTGATGGTGCCGCCGCCGCCGCCGAACACGCGCACGTGGCCGGCGCCGCGCTCGCGCAGCATGTCGACCATGTACTTGAAGTATTCGACGTGGCCGCCCTGGTAGGAACTCAGCGCGATCGCGTCGGCGTCTTCCTGCAGCGCGGCGCGCACCACGTCCTCGACCGAGCGGTTGTGGCCGAGGTGGATCACTTCCGCGCCCTGGCTCTGGATGATCCGCCGCATGATGTTGATGGCCGCATCGTGGCCATCGAACAGGCTGGCCGCGGTGACGAAACGCAGCGGGGTGGTTTCCGTTTGCGTGGCGCTGGCGGGGACGTGCTTGGCGGGGGAACTCATGGCAACTCCGGACATCGGTGCTTGAACTTGTCGATTCTAGTGGATCGACAGGGAGCGCGGAGTTTTGAGCTACCACGCCGTCATCCCGGCGAAGGCCAGAAGTGCGATCCCGGCCTTCGCCGGGATGACGGCGTTATTTCCCCTGAAATTCCGGGGGAGAAGGGAAACCTACATGCAGAGCGCGAGGTCCGGGCTGCCGACCACGCGCGTGCCCACCTGTTCGCCGCGCACGAAAGCCAGCGCTGCCCCGATCACTTCGGGTGCGTCGAGCACGCGGCGGTGGCCCAAGCCCTGCGTGGTATACAGCCGCGCGCCGGGCGAGCACTGAGCATAGCGCTCGCCTTCGCCCCACGGCACGTCCGCGTCGCCCAGGTCATGCACGATCAGCGCGGGTCGGCCCAGCATGGGCAACTTGCGCTCCAGCCGCAGCTCGTCGATGTGCACGCCGGTGCGGCGATGCAGCCATTCGTAGAACTGCGGGCGCAGGTAGCCGGCCAGGTGCACGAAGCGGAAGAAGCGCCGAGTTGCCGCTTTCATGTCGGCGGCCGGCGCCACCAGGATCAGTCGGTCGGCATGCCAGGCTTCATCCTGCGCGAGGGTGACCGCGGCGCCGCCGAGCGAGTGGCCGACCGCCAGCGCGGCATTGCCGTAGCGCGCGCCGATCGCGCGGATCGTGGCGATGAATTCCGGCAGCGTGCACAGCTTGCCGCTGCTGTGGCCGTGGCCGGGCTGGTCGAAGGTGACCACGGCCAGACCCTGCGCGCGCAACTGCGCCACCCACGGCAGGAAGCGCAGGCCGAAGCTGGACCAGCCGTGCGCCAGCAGCGCGTACGGCTGGGTCGACGGGTCGCCCCAGACGTAGGTGGCGATGGTTTCGCCGCCGACCTGCAGTTCGCTGCGCCGCATGTCCGCGTCGCCCTGTGCCGCCTGCGCGCGGCGGCGGCTGCTGGCGAACGGGGTGGCGAACAGGCGCGCGGCGCGGTTCACCGTGCGCTGCGGGGCGATCCGGCCGCCCAGCACGAAGCCGGTGCGCACGGTGGTGAGCTTGATTCGGTCGATCACGGTGGACATGGGCATGGCCTCAGGGTTGCCAACTGCGCCACAGGCGCTCGAAAGCGGCGCGGGTGCGCTGCCCGGCCTCGTCGAAGCCGAACAGCCCGGCGTCGTGGTGCAGGCCGAGCATCAGGGCGTAGATCTCGAAGGCGAGCTGGGCGACGTCGGTGTCGCTGCGCAGGTGGCCCAGTTCGACCGCCTGCGCGATCGCCTTCTGCAGCTCGTCGCGCCAGCCGGCCTGCTGCGCCACCACACCGTCGTGCAGCGCGCCGTCGCGGCCGTCGTATTCGCTGGCGGCGGACAGCAGCACGCAGCCGCTCTTGTGCTCGCGTGCCCACTCGAACCAGTTCGCCACGATCGCGCGCAGCCGCGGCAGCCCGCGCGGCTGGCGCAGCGCCGGCAGCAGCACCCGGGCCACGAAGCGCTGGCGGCCGGTGTTGAGCACGGCCAGCTGCAGGTCTTCGCGCGAGCCGAAGTGGGCGAACACGCCGCTCTTGGACATGCCCACATCGCTCGCCAGATTGCCGATCGACAGGCCTTCCAACCCGTCGCGTCGGGCCAGCGCATAGGCGTGGTCAAGGATGGTGTCGCGGGTGGCCGCGCGCTTGCCGGGCTGCGTTACGATCGTCATGGCGGCATAAATAGCACGATCGTTCGTTCTATATCAAGCAAAAGCTCACGCCGTCTCCGCAGCCCCTGCCGGTATGCTGACCACTGCAAGCCAAGGAGGATCCCGCATGAAAATCCGCAACCTGAGCGTTCCGCTCGCCACCGCCCTGCTGGCCGCCTGCGTCACCTCGCCGACCGGCCGCTCGCAGCTGATGATGGTGTCGGACAGCCAGATGAGCCAGATGGGCCTGAGCGCGTTCAACGACATGCGCAAGCAGGGCAAGTTCGTCGACGCGCCGCGCGAACGTGCCTACGCCACCTGCGTGTCCAATGCGCTGATCGCGGTACTGCCGCCGCCGTGGAACACCCAGCAATGGGAAGTGCAGATCATCGGTGACGACACGGCCAACGCGTTCGCCCTGCCCGGCGGCCGGATCGGCGTGAACCGCGGCATGTTCAAGCTCGCCACCGACCAGGACCAGCTCGCGGTGGTGCTGGGTCACGAACTGTCACACGTGGTATCGCGCCACGGCGCGGAGCGCGTCTCCGACAACATGGCGGCGCAGGCCGCGGTGGCTGCCGGCAGCATCTACGCCGGCACGCGCGGCAGCGACACCGGCAACGTCGCGGCACTGCTCGGCGTGGGTGCGCAGGTGGGCATCCTGCTGCCGTTCTCGCGCACCCAGGAGAGCGAGGCCGACACACTGGGCCAGCGCTACATGGCCCAGGCCGGTTTCGATCCGCGCGCGGCAGTGACGCTGTGGCAGAAGATGGGCGCGCAAGGCGGCAGCAAGCCGCCGGCCTTCCTGTCCACCCACCCGTCTTCCGGCAACCGCGCGCAGGCGCTGGACCGGCAGGCGCAGCAACTGCTGCCGGTGTACCAGCAGGCGCGCGCCGGCGGCCATGCGCCGAACTGCCGCATGTAGGCGGGTGGAGATAATCACCGGCTGAACGGGTGGCGGCACGCCGTCAACTGTGCGCGCAGCCCTTCGTTTTCCGTCCTGCCTGCCGCATTTCGCGGCGCCGACGGAGCACCTGATGATGACCCGCATGCCTCTCAAGCTGGCCCTGCTGGCCGGACTCGGCCTGACCTTTGCCGGCGCCACCTACGCGCCGCCCGCCGCCGCGCGCACCCAGGTGGCGGTCGGCATCCACATCGGCGTGGCTCCGCCGCCGCCGCGCTTCGAGCGGGTGCCGCCGCCGCGCCGCGGCTATGTGTGGGCGCCGGGCTACTGGCGCTGGGATGGCTACGCGCACCGCCACGTGTGGGTCGGCGGCGGCTGGGTCCGGGTACAGCCGGGCCGCCACTACCGGCCGGCGCACTGGGTGCGCCATGGCCGCGAGTGGCGCTTCCGACCCGGTCACTGGGGCCGCTGAGCACCCCATACGCGCGTGGCTTGTTGCGTCGCGGCACCACCCACGGGAGCGACGTACTAAACTTGTCGCTTTGATTCATCGCCCCGGCCCCGGTCGGGGCGATGAGTTTCAGGCGTTTTCACACCCCTGGCAGGGTCCCTCGTCGCTCCCCGCCGCCCCTCTGTAGATGCCCACCGGCACCGCGAATCAATGGAGTCACCGTTCCAATGATCTTTGAAACCATCGCCAACACGGGTCACGAAGAAGTCGTCTTCTGCCACAACAAGGACGCCGGCCTGAAGGCCATCATCGCGATCCACAACACGGTGCTGGGCCCTGCGCTCGGCGGTCTGCGCATGTGGCCGTACAAGACCGAGCAGGAGGCGGTGAACGACGTGCTGCGCCTGTCGCGCGGCATGACCTACAAGAACGCCGTGGCCGGCCTCAACCTGGGCGGCGGCAAGGCGGTGATCATCGGCGACCCGAGCAAGGACAAGTCGGAGGCGCTGTTCCGCGCGTTCGGCCGCTTCGTCAACTCGCTCAACGGCCGTTACATCACCGCCGAGGACGTCGGCATCGACGTCAACGACATGGAATACGTGTTCCGCGAGACCGAATACGTGACCGGCGTGCACCAGGTGCATGGCGGCTCGGGCGACCCGTCGCCGTTCACCGCCTACGGCTCGCTGCAGGGTCTGATGGCCGCGCTGCACTTCAAGCACGGCAACGAGGAAGTGGGCAAGTACAGCTACGCCGTGCAAGGCGCCGGCCACGTCGGCGGCGAGTTCATCAAGCTGCTGCGCGAACAGGGCGCCAAGGTGTTCGTCACCGACATCAACAAGGATGCGGTGCAGCGTTGCGTGGACGAGCTGGGCTGCGAAGCGGTGGGCCTGGACGAGATCTACGACGTCGACGCCGACGTGTACTCGCCGTGCGCGCTGGGCGGCACGCTGAACGAGCAGACCATCGACCGCATCAAGGCCAAGATCATCTGCGGCCCGGCCAACAACCAGCTGGCCACCGACGAGATCGGCGACGAACTGAACCGTCGCGGCGTGCTGTACGCACCGGACTACGCGGTCAACGCCGGCGGCGTGATGAACGTGTCGCTGGAAATCGACGGCTACAACCGCGAGCGTGCGATGCGCATGATGCGCACGATCTACTACAACCTGGGGCGCATCTTCGAGATCTCGAAGAGCGAGAACATCCCGACCTACCGCGCCGCGGACCGCCTGGCCGAGGAGCGCATCAGCGCGATCGGCAAGCTGAAGCTGTCGCACATGGGCAACGGCGGCACCCGCTTCCAGGGTCGCATGCGCGGCCAGTAAGCCGCGCCGATCGGGCTCCTGCCGGCTTTCGGCAGGCCCGTGTTTCGCCAGGGCCTGCCGCCACCCGCGGCAGGCCTTTGCTTGTGCGGGGCGGTGACCGAATAATCGGCAGGCAAGGGGGTGTCACGGGTGCGCAGGATGATGATCTGGCTGGGCTGGGGCTTGTTCGCGCTGGTGCTGCTGATGATCAGCGGCCTGCTGCTGGCCGACTACCTGACGCCGCGTGCCACCGGTGCGCCCGGCACGACGTTGCCACTGCAGCCGGCACAAACCGCGATCGACCGCGAACTGGCGCCGTACCTGGCCACGCATCCCGGCGAGACGGCGGCGACCCTGTTGCCCGACGGCCTGGATGCGTTCGCCGCACGTGCCGCTTCCGCGCGGCTGGCCGGACGCAGTCTCGACCTGCAGTACTACATGTGGCACGACGACCTGGTCGGCCACCTGCTGGCCCGCGAGGTATACGCCGCGGCCGAGCGCGGCGTGCGCGTGCGCCTGCTGCTCGACGACATCAATACCAAGGGGCTCGACCCGGCGCTGCTGGCGCTGGACGCGCACCCGAACATCGAGGTGCGCCTGTACAACCCGTTCCGCAACCGCCGCGGCGCATGGCGCCTGCTGGAGATGGTGCAGCGCTTCTTCAGCGTGAACCACCGCATGCACAACAAGGCGTGGATCGCCGACGGCCGCGTCGCGCTGGTCGGCGGCCGCAACATCGGCGACGAATACTTCGACGCCGGCAGCAACGTGAACTTCCGCGACCTCGACATGCTGCTGCTCGGCCCGGCGGTGGCCGACGCCAGCGCGATCTTCGACGACTTCTGGAACTCCAGCGCCGCCGTGCCGATCGAGGCGCTGAACCCGCAGACGCCGGAGAACCTGCACAAGCTGGTGGCCGCGCTTGCCGACGAGTCCGCCGATGCCGCCGCGCAGGTCTACCTGGATCGGGTCGCCGCCTCGCCCTCGGCGCAGCGCCTGGCCAACCACGAACTGTCGCCGCACTGGAGCGCGAACATCACGGTGGCATCCGACCCGCCGCTGAAGACGAAAAGCGCCGATCGCCGCGACTGGCTGCAGCCGCGGCTGGCCGCCCACCTGGGCGGCGTGCACAGCGAGGTGCTGCTGATCTCGCCCTACTTCGTTCCCGGCAGCAAGGGCACGGCGACGCTGCTCGACCTGGTCCGCCGCGGCACCCGTGTCGGCGTGATCACCAACTCGCTGGCCGCGAACGACGTGCCCGCCGTGCACAGCGGCTACGAGCGCTACCGCCGGCAGCTGCTGAACGGCGGCGTGAGCCTGTTCGAGATCCGCCGCCACGGCCCGGTCGCCACCCACGGCCTGTTCGGCAGCAGCGGCGCGAGCCTGCACACCAAGGCCTTCGTGATCGACGGCGCGCGCGGTTTCGTCGGCTCGTTCAACCTCGACCCGCGCTCGGCCAACCTCAACACCGAGATGGGCGTGCTGTTCGACGACCCCGCCCTGGCCAGCGACCTGCGCCAGGAATACCTGCGGCTGGCCGCACCGGCGCTGAGCTACCGGCTCCGCCGCGGCGCGGACGGCTCGACGCAATGGCTGGATCGCAGCGTGCAGCCGCCGCAGGTGCTCGAACACGAACCCGAGGCCGGCTGGTGGCTGCGCACGATCACCCGTGCGATCAGCTGGCTGCCGATCGAGTCGCAGCTATAGCACCCTGCGCGATCGGCGCCGCGAAGCCGCGTGCGCTAAAATCGCCGTTCTGCCCTCCATGGAGTCCGCGATGCGTCCGTTCCCGCTCGGTGAAGAGATCGACCTGCTGCGCGAGTCCGTGCATGCGTTCGCGGAAAAGGAGATCGCGCCGCGCGCCGACCGCATCGACCGCGACAACCTGTTCCCCGCCGACCTGTGGCGCAAGTTCGGCGAGATGGGCCTGCTCGGCGTGACCATCCCCACCGAATACGGCGGCTCCGGCATGGGCTACCTCGCGCACATGGTGGCGATGGAGGAAATCTCGCGCGCGTCCGGCTCGGTGGGACTGTCCTACGGCGCGCACTCCAACCTGTGCGTCAACAACATCTTCCACAACGGCAACGAGGCACAGCGGCGCAAGTACATCCCCAGACTGTGCTCGGGCGAGTACGTGGGTGCGCTGGCGATGAGCGAGCCGGGCGCCGGCTCCGACGTGGTCGGCTCGATGAGCTGCAAGGCCGAGTTGCGCGGCGACGTATGGGTCGCCAATGGCACCAAGATGTGGATCACCAACGGCCCCGACGCCGATGTGCTGCTGGTCTACATGCGCACCGCGCCGCGCGCCGCCGGCAGCCGCTGCATGACCGCCTTCATCGTCGAGAAGGGCATGCCGGGTTTCGGCACGGCACAGAAGCTGGACAAGCTCGGCATGCGCGGCTCCAACACCTGCGAACTGGTGTTCGAGAACTGCGAGATCCCGGCCGAGAACATCGTGGGCGAGGTCAACGAAGGCGTGCGCGTGCTGATGAGCGGCCTGGACACCGAGCGGCTGGTGCTGTCCGGCGGTCCGATCGGCCTGATGCAGGCGGCGCTGGACCTTACCCTGCCCTACGTGCGCGAGCGCAAGCAGTTCAACGCACCGATCGGCACCTTCGGCGTGATGCAGGCCAAGGTGGCCGACATGTATACGGCGCTGCAGTCCTCGCGCGGCTTTGCCTACATGGTGGCGCAGCAGTTCGACGCCGGCGTGAAGTCGCGCATCGACCCGGCCGCCTGCCTGCTCAACGCCTCCACCAACGCGGTGAAGGTCGCGCTGGAGGCGATCCAGTCGCTGGGCGGCAACGGCTACATCAACGAGTTCCCCGCCGGCCGCCTGCTGCGCGACGCCAAGCTGTACGAGATCGGCGCGGGCACCAACGAGATCCGCCGCATGCTGATCGGCCGCGAGCTGTTTCACGGCAAGGCGTGAGACAACGCGCCACCGATGGAAGGCATCGGCGCCGGCACATCGAGCCGGCTTCCGCCGCATGCTGATCGGCCGCGAGCTGTTTCACGGCAAGGCGTGAGACAACGCGCCGCCGATGGAAGGCATCGGCGCCGGCACATCGAGCCGGCTCCCGCCGCATGCTGATTGGCCGCGAGCTGTTTCACGGCAAGGCGTGAGACAACGGCAAGGGGTGAGACAACGGCAAGGGGTGACTCCGCCTTGTCGGAAAAGGAAAGGCCCGCGCCATGCGGGCCTTTCTTCGGTGTGCTCCGATGTACTCAGAACGTCCAGCTGAAACTGGCGCTGGCCATCTGCCCCTGCCGGCCTTGACCCAGGTAACGGTCGTAGCCGAACTGCAGGCTGGCGCGCGGCGTCATCCGCCAGTCCAGCGTGGTGCCGAGCATGCCGCCGTAACGCGACAAACCGATACCGCCCACCGGGGCGAACAGGTTGATGCCGCTGAAGCTGGCATCGAATACCTCGCCGCGCAGGCCGAACGATTGCTGCCACAGCGCGTGCACCTGCAGGCCGAGGCTGCCGCCGCCGACCAATGTCCAGTCATGGCTGGCACGCATGCCTGCGCCGGCCTGCCAGCGCGCCGTGCTGTGCGCACCCGATTTCAGGCCGAAGCCGTAGGCGCCCAGCTCGTTGAAACCATCGCGCTGGATCTGCGCGTATTGGAGGCTCATGTACGGGGTGACCTGCGTGCGGCCCAGGGTGAAGCGGTAACCGCTTTCGCCATAGGCCACGCCGTAGCGGCCATTGACGTCGCTGGCCACCCCGGCGAACTGGTCGCCGAGTTGCAGTTGGCGACGCATGGTCTCGCGATAACTGCCGACGCCGAAGCGGCCCAGGGTGTACCACGAGCCGCGGATCATGCCGCCGTACAGCATGCCCTCCAGGGCGTGGCTGCGGCCCTGATCCGCGCTTTCGGCCAGCCGTCCCAGCCCCTGGCTCTGGCTCAGCGCATAGCCGGCGAAGCCGTTGCTGCCGACACGCAAGTCCTGCCCCACCAGCGCACCGCTGAGGTCGTAGCCGACGTGGCCGTAGCCGCTGCGCGACATGCCACCGTGATAGCCGAGGCTCTGCGCCCAGGCGCCGGCCTGCGGCGCATCGAGCAGGCTGTCGAAACGGTCGGACAGTGCGCGCGTGCCGGCGTCGATCGCCTCGAAGGTCATCGCCGCGCTGGCCGCATGCAGCTGACCGGAAAGACTTTCCAGCGAACGCTGCAACGAGCCCATGGTGGGCGTCTGCTGCAGGCTGGCCGCACCGGCGACGAACGCCGTCGCCGCCGGTGCGGCGCCCGCGGCCGACGTACCGTGGCCGAGCCCGGCGTTGATCAGCCCGAACGCACCGTCCACCCGCTGCGCGGCGCCATGCGAGGCGGCGGTGTACGCCATGCCCTGCACGGCCGTGGCCTGCACCTGGGTCACGTCGAGCCAGGCGCTGCCGGCGTCGTAGCCGAGCGTGGCGTCGAGCAGGACGACGTTGCTCGCCTTGTCCAGGGCGTCGAACGTGCCCTGCAATCCGCCAGCGGCGTCGATCACGTCGGTATGCAAATGGACGAGGTAACCCGGTTCGGTGCCGGTCACGTACAGGTCGCCGCCATTCAGGTAGGCGCCACCGCTTACCCGCAACACCGAACCCAGCGACAGCTCGAGCCGGCCATGGCCTTCCTGCACGTAATTGCCGGAGACCGTCACGTCGCCGCCGCTGACGCCCAGCACGCCCTGGTTGTTGATCGTGCCGCCGATCGACGGCGTACCGCGCAAGGCGCCTTGCGCACTTATGCGGACGCCGGATCCCAGCGACTTGGCCACCAGCGTGCCCGCCTGCACCTGGGTCGTTCCGTGATAGCTGGCATCTGCCGTCAGCGTCAGCGTGCCGCTGCCCTGCTTGATCAAGCCACCCGGGCCACTGATGGGATTGTTCCAGCGGGAGTCGCCGTCGAGATTGGCGGTGACGTCGCCCCAGTCGAACTTCATCGGTCCGTTCACCGCCCGGCCCACGTTCAACTTGCCGTAGCCGAACACCGGGTCGGGGCCGGCGGCGCCGACGTCGTCGGCGGTGCCGAGCAGGGTCTGCCGCACCAGGTCGTTGCTGAAATACGGATAGGCCTGCCACACCAGCGCAGCCGCGCCGGAGACTTCCGGCGCCGCGAACGAGGTGCCGCCGACGACCCAGTAGGCCGGACGGGTGCCGGCGACGGCGTCCTTGTCGCTGACGACCACGTCGCCCGGTGCGGCGAGGCAGTAGCTCATCGTCCTGCCGCAGGCGTTCGAGTAACTGGCCAGTTGACCCGGACGGTTGCTGTCGAGCGCCACAGCGACCAGCCAGCCCTGCTCCAGTTGCCGCGACGCCGTGCTGACCAGGCTGGGCAGGCTGGCGATGTCGCTGGGATTGCTGCGCGATTCGTTGCCGGCGGCGAACACCACCAGCCCGCCATGCTGCACCACGAACGGCGCATAAGCCTGGGCGAATGCCTGGGTGATCGAGAGGTCGCCGGTATTCCAGTAGATGCCGCCCCAGGAGTTGTTCATCACCTGCACGCCGGCATTGATCAGGGCCGGGTTGAGGGTCTGCGCGAAGAAGGCCGCATCGGCGGCGGTGACCGCATTGCCCTGGCCCGAACCGTCGTCCTTCGGTGCCACGTCGCTGATGATGCGCGCCGAAACCAGACTGGCGCCCGGCGCGATGCCGCCGGGGAACCTGTCGAACGCCTGGCCGGCTGCGATCTGCGAGACCCAGGTGCCGTGGCCGACCACATCGTCGATCGCCGTGTTGTTCGCGGCCGGATCGACGTAGATCAATTCCTGCCTGACCCGTCCGGCCAGCGCCGGATGATTGCGCATGATGCCGCTGTCGACCACGCCGATGGTCACGCCGGCGCCGGTGTAGCCCAGGATATGTGCGGCGGAGGCATTGGTGAGCGAAAGCTGGGCATCCAGCGGCGGCTGGCCGGTCGACGTGCTCGGCGGCGGTGACGGCGAACTCGGGATCGGCGTCGGCTTGACGTTTCCGCCTCCGCCGCAGGCACTCAATCCAAGTGCCATGGCCACCAGCCAAGCCATTTCGCGACGCCGCACACCCGAATCGAACATGTTCATCAGCCCCCGCCCGCACAGTCCCGATCGAAGCATCGCCGGCGTAATGGATACGCCGCGGTACTGCCCCGATGCACATCTTGGCACAACGAAAATCCAATGAAACGGACGCAAATCCGCGCACCACAAGGCCCCGGCCGCCGTTTGCCGAGCTTTGCGGCGGGCTGCGATAATCGCCCGGTTGTCTGTCAGGCGCTCGCGCCCCTCAAGTCTTGCAAGCGGAGTTATCCATGTCGGATGTCAACGTCGTCATCGTCGGTGCCAAGCGCACCGCCATCGGCTCCTTCCTCGGCCAGTTCACCGGCGTGCCCACCCCGAAGCTCGGCGCCACCGCCATCCGCGCCGCGCTGGAACAATCCGGCGTCGCCCCGGCCGAGGTCGGCGAAGTGATCATGGGCTGCGTGCTGCCGGCCAACCTGGGCCAGGCGCCGGCGCGCCAGGCGTCGCTCGGTGCGGGCCTGCCGGCCGGTACCGGCTGCACCACCATCAACAAGGTGTGCGGCTCGGGCATGAAGGCGATCATGCTGGGCCACGACCTGATCAAGGCCGGCTCGGCGGCCATCGTGGTGGCCGGCGGCATGGAGTCGATGACCAATGCGCCGCACATGGTGCAGGCGCGCACCGGCATCCGCTACGGCGACGGCCAGCTGGTCGACCACATGGCCTGGGACGGCCTCACCAACCCCTACGACGGCAAGGCCATGGGCGTGTTCGGCGAGCTGTGTGCCGACGAGTACCACTTCACCCGCGAGCAGCAGGACGCCTTCGCCATCGAGTCGGTCAAGCGCGCCCAGGCGGCGCAGCAGAACGGCGCGTTCGCCGGCGAGATCGTGCCGGTCACGGTCAGCGGCCGCAAGGGCGACGTGGTGGTCGACACCGACGAGCAGCCCGGCCGCTCCGACATCGCCAAGGTTCCCTCGCTGAAGCCGGCCTTCCGCAAGGAGAACGGCACCATCACCGCCGCCAGCTCGTCCAGCATCTCCGACGGCGCCGCGGCCGTGGTGCTGCTGTCGGCCGACGACGCGAAGGCGCGCGGGCTGCAGCCGTTGGCGCGCATCGTGGCGCACGCCACCCACTCGCAGGAGCCGGAGTGGTTCACCACCGCCCCGGTCGGGGCGATCCAGAAGGTGCTGGACAAGGCCGGCTGGAAGGTCGGCGACGTCGACCTGTTCGAGATCAACGAGGCGTTCGCGGTGGTGGCGATGACCCCGATGAAGGAGCTCGGCATCCCGCACGACAAGCTCAACGTCAACGGCGGCGCCTGCGCGCTCGGCCACCCGATCGGCGCCAGCGGTGCGCGCCTGGTGGTGACCCTGCTCAACGCGCTGAAAACACGCGGCCTCAAGCGCGGTGTCGCCTCCTTGTGCATCGGCGGCGGCGAGGCAACGGCGATCGCGGTGGAGTGCACCGACTGAGAGTCCGCTGCCGGCATGCCAGACGCACGATATCCAGATGACGGCCGGCTAAATCGGTTTTTAATCCGTCCTGAAGCATTCCCCATAAAGATGTGGCGCAATTAGCGCGAAAGCGCTATTAATACACGGCCAAACGGCATTCCACGGCAAAGGAGATCCACCATGAAGTTTACGCGTACCCTACTCGCCGCCGCGCTCGTCGCGCTGTTGGCGGCATGCAGCAACGGCGCGCAGGATTCCGCGCAAGACGCCCAGAAATCGGCCGACACCGCCCAGCAAGCTGCCGATACCGCGCAGCAGGCTGCCGCGGCCACCCCGACCCAGGCGACCGAGCAGGCTGCAGACCAGGCCAAGACCGCTGCCGAGGCAGCTGGCCAGGCCGCCGACCAGGCTGCCCAGGCGGCCACGGCTGCTTCCGCCGCTCCGGCTGCGACTTCCACCAGTGCTGCTGACCAGGCCAAGGACGCCGCGGCCAACGCCGCCAACGCCGCCGACAAGGCTGCGGACGCTGCCAAGGACGCCGCCAGCAACGCCAAGGAAGCTGCCAAGGACGCCACCAAGGGTCACTGACCTTTCCTGGTTGCCCGAGAAAACGGCCGCCTCGCGCGGCCGTTTTTTTTGCCGACTGCCGGCCGCTGCGCCCGCCGATTTTGGCCGCCGGCCGGCGACCGTTATCATCCGTGGTTTGGCCTTGATGGCAGCCCAACCGTGAGTCCGCATCCATGAGCGTCATTGCTTCGCAGGTCGATCCGCGTTCTGCCGAGTTCCAGGCCAGCAGCCGCCAGCTGCGCGCCGTGGTGGAGGATCTGCAGCGCGAGCTGGCGCGCAGCGCGGAAGGCGGTGGCGCGAAGGCCCGCGAGAAGCACGTCGCCCGCGGCAAGCTGCTGCCGCGCGAGCGCATCCGTGCACTGCTGGACCCCGGCTCGCCCTTCCTCGAGCTCTCGCCGCTGGCCGCCCACGGCATGTACGACGACGCCGCGCCGGCCGCCGGCCTGATCACCGGCATCGGCCGGGTCAACGGCACCGAGGTGGTAGTGGTCGCCAACGATGCCACGGTCAAGGGCGGCACCTACTTCCCGATCACCGTGAAGAAGCATCTGCGCGCGCAGGAAGTGGCGCTGGAAAACAACCTGCCGTGCATCTACCTGGTCGACTCCGGCGGCGCCTTCCTGCCGCTGCAGGACGAGGTGTTCCCGGACAAGGAGCATTTCGGGCGGATCTTCTACAACCAGGCGCGGATGTCCGCGCTGAACATCCCGCAGATCGCCGTGGTGATGGGCTCGTGCACCGCCGGCGGCGCCTACGTGCCGGCGATGAGCGACGAGACCATCATCGTGCGCGAACAGGGCACCATCTTCCTCGGCGGCCCGCCGCTGGTGAAGGCCGCCACCGGCGAAGTGGTGGATGCCGAGACGCTGGGTGGTGCGGACGTCCATACGTCCATCTCCGGCGTGGCCGACCACTACGCCGAGAACGACGCGCATGCGCTGTCGATCGCCCGTGACATCGTGGCCAGCCTCAACCGCAGGAAGGCCATGCCGCTGGCGCTGCGCACCCCGGTCGAGCCGAAGTACCCGGCCGAAGAGCTCTACGGCGTGATCCCGCAGGACACCCGCCGCCCGTTCGACATCCGCGAAGTGATCGCGCGCATCGTCGACGGCTCGGAGTTCCACGAGTTCAAGGCGCGTTACGGCAAGACCCTGGTGTGCGGCTTCGCGCACATCCACGGCTACCCGGTGGGCATCGTCGCCAACAACGGCATCCTGTTCGCCGAGAGCGCACTGAAGGGCGCGCACTTCATCGAGCTGTGCAACCAGCGCAACGTGCCGCTGGTGTTCCTGCAGAACATCACCGGCTTCATGGTCGGCAGGAAGTACGAGCAGGCCGGCATCGCCAAGGACGGCGCCAAGATGGTCACCGCGGTCGCCTGCTCGCACGTGCCGAAGTTCACCGTGGTGATCGGCGGCAGCTTCGGCGCCGGCAACTACGCCATGTGCGGCAGGGCTTATGGAGCAAGGTTCCTGTGGATGTGGCCGAACGCGCGCATCAGCGTGATGGGCGGCGAGCAGGCGGCGTCGGTGCTGGCCACGGTGAAGCGCGACGGCATCGAGGCCAAGGGCGGCGAATGGTCAGCTGACGAAGAGGAGGCGTTCAAGGCACCGCTGCGCGAGCAGTACGAACGCCAGGGCCACCCCTACTACGCCAGCGCTCGCCTGTGGGACGACGGCATCATCGACCCGGTCGACACTCGCCGCGTGCTGGGGCTGGCGATCTCCGCCTCGCTCAATGCGCCGATCGAGCCGCAGCGCTACGGCGTGTTCCGCATGTAGCCAGCCGGCCTCGCATGCATGCTGGCACGTGCGCTGGCCGGCGTCCTGCCGACCACCCGTGCCCCGGCCCACAACGCCAGCAGGGTCAGCACATAGAACAGCAATTGCATGCCGGCCGGCTGCGCATCGTAGCCGACCAGGATGTGCGCGGTCTGGCCCAGCAGCGAGCCGTTGCCGAGCAGCCACGAACTGTCCCACAACTGCTGGCCCCAGGCCGGCAGCAGGTTGGCCTGGATCAGGTAGCGCGCCGCGGTCGAGGCCAGGCCGGCGGCCAGCAGCACCAGCATAGCGTTGGTGGCGCCGAAGAAATGACGCATCGGAATGCGCAGCAGTCCCGCGTACAGCGCAACGCCCAGCGCCGCACCAGCCACCACACCGATCGTCAGGCCTGCCCACAAGTGCTCCGCGCCGCCGGCACGCATGCCGTACAGGAACAGCACTACCTCCGAGCCCTCGCGCAGCACGGCCAGCGCCACCACCGCCAGCAGCAGCCCCAGCGAACTGGCGCCACTGTGCACGGCATTGCCCAGCTCGCGCATCTGCCGGCTCAGTTCGCGGCCGTGGCTGGACATCCACAGCACGTGCCAGCCGATCATCAGCACCGCCGCCAGCAACACCGCAGCGTTGAACAGCTCCTGCCCCACGCCGCTGAAGGCCGCCGCCAGCCAGCCGGCCGACAGCGCCACCAGCACCGCGCCGCCCACGCCCAGCGCGATGCCGCCGGCCACGAACCCGCCGCGCCGCGGCACGCCGCGGGTGGCCGCGGCCACCACGCTGACGATCAGCGCCGCCTCCAGCACTTCCCGGAACACCAGCAAGGCAACTCCCCACATGGTCGCTACTCCACCACCAGCACGCCCTGCGCGGTCGGCTGGTGGAAATCGCCATAGAAGCGGTAGCGCCCCGGCTTGAACGGGCCGATGAACAGGCTGATGCGGCTGTTCGGCATCACGATCTTCTCGGCCGGAAAATCGTCGCTCTCGAATTCTTCCGGCGAAGGATCCTGGTTGATCAGTTCCAGCTTGATCCGGGTATTCGCGGGTATGCGCAGCTCGCTGGGCTGATAGCGGTGATCCTTCAGGGTCAGTGTGTAGCTGGGAGCGTCGGCCGCGCTGGCCAGGAGCGGCACCAGCATGGCAAGTACGAACGGCAGCCAACGGCGCATGGAAGTACTCCCGAATTTAATTGATTGATAGTCATTCTCATCCAATGGGCGCATAGTACTCCCTGACCTCCGCTGCCGCCAGCGGAATTCATTCAATGGCGTGGAACGCATATTCTGGCAGGCGCGAACCGCTGCCCCCTTGATCTGGATCAGAGGCCCGTTGACCGCGGTCTGATCAATCCTGCGCTTTTTCCCCACGCAGGCGCACGTCGCTCGGCAGCATGCCGATACGCTCCGCACTGGCCTCGCGCTGCGACTCGAAGAAGCGCTGCACCTGCTGGCACACGGCCATGGTGCCTTCGCGCGCGATCGCGGAGACCAGGAACCACGGTTGGGTCCAGCCCAGCTCGGCGATGAGCTTTTCCGCCACCGCCTGGCGGTCGCCCTCCGGCAGCACGTCGGCCTTGTTCAACACCAGCCAGCGCGGGCGCTCCAGCAGCTCCGGATTGAATTTCCGCAACTCCTGCTCGATGGCACGCACCTGGTCGGCCACGTTCGCGCCATCGATCGGGGCGATGTCGACGATGTGCAGCAGCAGGCTGGTGCGCGCCACGTGGCGCAGGAACTGGATGCCCAGCCCGGCGCCATCGGCGGCGCCCTCGATCAGGCCGGGGATGTCGGCGATCACGAAGCTCTGGTCGGTGCCCAGGCTGACCACGCCCAGGTTCGGGTGCAGCGTGGTGAACGGGTAATCCGCCACCCGCGGCGTTGCCGCGGACACCGCGCGAATGAAGGTGGACTTGCCGGCGTTCGGGAAACCGAGCAGGCCGACGTCCGCCAGCAGGCGCAGCTCCAGCTTCAGCTCGCGCAGCTCGCCCGGGGTGCCCGGGGTGGCCTTGCGCGGTGCGCGGTTCACCGAGCTCTTGAAATGGATGTTGCCCAGCCCGCCCTTGCCGCCCTGCGCCACCAGCAGGCGCTGGCCGTGGGCGGTGAGGTCACCGATCACTTCGTCGGTGTCGACGTTGGTGATCACGGTGCCCACCGGCACGCGAATGCTGGTGTCCTCGCCGCCCTTGCCGTACATCTGGCTGCCCATGCCGTTCTCGCCGCGCTGCGCCTTGAAGCTGCGCTGGTGGCGAAAGTCGACCAGGGTATTGAGCCCCTCGTCGGCCACCAGCCAGACCGAGCCACCCGAGCCGCCATCGCCGCCGTCGGGGCCACCGAACGGTATGAACTTCTCGCGGCGGAAGCTGATGCAGCCATTGCCGCCGTCACCGGCCTGGACCTTGATGATTGCTTCGTCGACGAATTTCATGGGAATGCCGGGACTGGGGATTCGGGATGGGAAATACGGTGAGCGCTGGCCGTCTGGCCATGGTACGGGAGGCGGAGCGTTTCGGCTTCCGCGGATTCCGCATCCCCCGACAAAAAACAAAGGCCCCGCCGAAGCGGGGCCTTCGCTGCCGCATCGAGAAGGGCTCAGCCCTGCACGACGCTGACGAAACGGCGGTTCTTGGCGCCGCCGATCTTGAACTCGACCTTGCCGTCGACCAGCGCGAACAACGTGTGGTCGCGCCCCAGGCCCACGCCGGTGCCCGGATGGAACTGGGTGCCGCGCTGGCGCACGATGATGTTGCCGGCCTCGATGGCCTGGCCACCGTACACCTTGACGCCGAGGTATTTCGGGTTCGAATCGCGACCGTTGCGGCTGGAACCTACGCCTTTTTTATGTGCCATGACTCAATGCTCCAGTTGCTCAGGCGTTGATGCCCGTGATCTCGATTTCGGTGAAATGCTGCCGATGGCCCTGCTGGCGCTTGTAATGCTTGCGGCGGCGGAACTTGATGATGCGGATCTTGTCGGCACGGCCGTGCTTGCGCACGGTGGCGCTGACGGTGGCGCCCGCGACCACCGGCGCACCGATGGTGACCGACTCGCCGGTACCGACCAGCAGCACCTGATCGAAGCTCACGCTGGCGCCTTCTTCGGCGGTCAGCAGCTCCACGCGCAGCACGTCGCCCTGCTGCACACGGTACTGCTTGCCACCGGTCTTGATGACTGCGTAACTCATGGGAATGCCCTTCTGTCGTTATTCTCTTGGGTATCGCCCCGGCCTGCATGGGCCCGGCGAACTGCGGATTGTAGCGGCACGCCGGCCCGGTGGTCAAATACTGACCACTCGGCCCGGCGGAAAGCCCGCGCGTCTCAGCGACTGGAGGACGGCGCCGGTTTCGGCGGCGTCGCGCCCGGGCTGGCCGGGCAGCGGCCGTTGGCGTCCAGCGTGCCGTTCTGCTGCAGCTGCCGGATCATCGCCTGGCCACGCTGGCGCCCCCATTCTTGGCCGACCTTCATGCCCTCGGCCATGGTTACCGGCATCTGCGTGATGACCTTCTGGCCCAGCGGCGACTTGTAGAACTTCAGCAGGCCGGCCACGTCGGCGGCACTGAAGTGGCGCTGGTAGATGGGCACCATCCGATCCAGCAGTTGCCGGCTGCCGCTGGCGTCGATGAAGCCCTGCCAGTACGACGCCGGCACGCACGGCACCGCCTGCCCCATCACGCCGGCCATCTGCGAATTCATCTGGTCAAACATGCGCTCCATGTGCATCACCTCGAACAGCTCGCGCACCTGTTTGTCGCTGGGCTGCGCAGCCATGACCTGCCCGGCGGCGCCCAGCGCCAACACGGCCGCAGCGGCCATTCCTGTCCATTTGTGCATTGCGGTCTCCCCCTTGAAGTCGAACCGGCATTTAGCCACAGCCGGCACTGCCGGCGAAAGCCGGGCGCCAGCTTTCACGCCAGGCGCTGAGCCACCAGAACTCCTTGGTATAGTAAAGAGTCCCCCTCATATCCGGCGTCCATGGACACCATTCGCATCCGCGGTGCACGCACGCACAACCTCAAGAACATCGACCTCGACCTGCCCCGCGACCAGTTGATCGTGATCACCGGCCTGTCCGGTTCGGGCAAATCCTCGCTGGCGTTCGACACCATCTACGCCGAAGGCCAGCGCCGCTATGTGGAATCCCTGTCGGCGTATGCGCGGCAGTTCCTGTCGATGATGGAAAAGCCCGACGTCGACCACATCGAAGGCCTCTCGCCGGCGATCTCGATCGAGCAGAAATCCACCTCGCACAACCCGCGCTCCACCGTCGGCACCATCACCGAGGTGTACGACTACCTGCGCCTGCTGTACGCCCGCGTCGGCACGCCGCGCTGCCCTGACCACGGCATCCCGCTGGAGGCGCAGACGGTGAGCCAGATGGTCGACGCCACGCTCACGCTCGCCCCCGAGAAACGCTACATGCTGCTGGCGCCGGTAGTGCGCGAGCGCAAGGGCGAGCACGTACAGGTGTTCGAGCAGCTGCGCGCGCAGGGCTTCGTGCGCGCCCGCGTCGACGGCCAGGTGTACGACCTCGACGCGGTGCCGCCGCTGGGCCTGCGCATCAAGCACACCATCGAGGCGGTGATCGACCGCTTCCGCCCGCGCGAGGACATCAAGCAGCGCCTGGCCGAGTCGTTCGAGACCGCGCTGCGGCTGGGCGACGGCCTGGTGATCCTGGCGGACATGGATGATCCGAAAGCGCAAGAACAGCTGCTGTCTTCGCGCTACTCCTGCCCGGTCTGCGACTACTCGCTGCCGGAGCTGGAGCCGCGACTGTTCTCGTTCAACTCGCCGATCGGCGCCTGTCCCGCCTGCGACGGCCTTGGCGTGACCCAGGTGTTCGATGCCGCCCGCGTGGTCGGCCACCCCGAGCTGTCGCTGGCAAGCGGCGCGGTGCGCGGTTGGGACCGGCGCAACGCACACTACTTCCAGCTGATCCTGTCGCTGGCCGCACACTACGGCTTCGACGTGGACACGCCGTGGCAGAAGCTTCCCGCGGACGTCCAGAAGGCCATCCTGTACGGCAGCGGCAAGGAGCGCATCGCGTTCCGTTACCTCACCGAGCGCGGTGGCAAGGTCACCCGCGAGCATCCGTTCGAGGGCATCCTGCCGAACCTGGAACGACGCTACAAGGAAACCGAATCCACCGCGGTGCGCGAGGAACTGGCCAAGTACATCAGCGACCAGCCCTGCCCGGACTGTGCCGGTCAGCGCCTGAACCGCTCGGCCCGCAACGTGTTCGTGGCCGACCACGCGCTGCCTTCGCTTACCGCGCGCTCGATCGACGACGCGTTGGCGTTCTTCGAGGAGCTGAAGCTCAGCGGCTGGCGCGGCGAGATCGCGGCGAAAATCGTCAAGGAGATCCGCGAGCGACTCACCTTCCTCAACGACGTGGGCCTGAACTATCTCACCCTCGACCGCCAGGCCGATTCGCTGTCCGGCGGCGAGGCGCAGCGCATCCGGCTCGCCTCGCAGATCGGCGCCGGTCTGGTCGGCGTGATGTACGTGCTGGACGAACCTTCCATCGGCCTGCACCAGCGCGACAACGAGCGCCTGCTCGGCACGCTCACGCGGCTGCGCGACCTCGGCAACACGGTGATCGTGGTCGAACACGACGAGGACGCGATCCGCATGGCCGACCACGTGCTCGACATCGGCCCCGGCGCCGGCGTGCACGGCGGCGAAGTGGTGGCGCAAGGCACGGTGCAGGACATGCTCGATGCGCCGCGTTCGGTTACCGGCCAGTTCCTCTCCGGCGAACGCGCGATCGAGGTGCCGAAACAGCGCCGCCTGCCCAACGACGACGCCTACTGGCTGCGCCTGAAAGGCGCCAGCGGCAACAACCTCAAGCACGTCGACCTGGCGATCCCGGCGGGGCTGTTCACCTGCGTCACCGGCGTCTCCGGTTCGGGCAAGTCGACCCTGGTCAACGACACCCTGTTCCGCCTCGCCGCGGCCGAACTCAACGGCGCCAGCGCGCAGCCGGCGCCGTTCAAGTCGGTGACCGGGCTGGAGCTGTTCGACAAGGTGGTCGACATCGACCAGTCGCCGATCGGCCGCACGCCGCGTTCCAACCCCGCCACGTACACCGGCTTGTTCACCCCGCTGCGCGAGATGTTCGCGCAGGTGCCCGAAGCGCGCTCGCGCGGCTACACGCCGGGCCGCTTCAGCTTCAACGTGCGCGGCGGCCGCTGCGAGGCATGCGAGGGCGACGGCATGCTCAAGGTGGAGATGCACTTCCTGCCCGACGTCTACGTGCCCTGCGACGTCTGCCACGGCAAGCGCTACAACCGCGAAACGCTGGAGGTCATGTACAAGGGCCACACCATCGCCGACGTGCTCGACATGACGGTGGAGGACGCGCTGAAGCTGTTCGAGAACGTGCCGACCATCGCGCGCAAGCTCGACACCCTGCGCGCCGTGGGCCTGGACTACATCAAGCTCGGCCAGAGCGCGACCACGCTGTCCGGCGGCGAGGCGCAGCGCGTGAAGCTGTCCAAGGAACTGTCCAAGCGCGACACCGGCAACACCCTGTACATCCTCGACGAACCCACCACCGGCCTGCATTTCCACGACATCGAGCAGTTGCTCGACGTGCTGCACCAGTTGGTCGACCAGGGCAACACGGTGGTGGTGATCGAGCACAACCTGGACGTGATCAAGACTGCTGACTGGGTCGTCGACCTCGGTCCCGAGGGCGGCGCCGGCGGCGGCCGCATCCTGGTCGCCGGCACGCCGGAAACCATCGCCGCCACGCCGGAGTCGCACACCGGCCGTTTCCTCGCGCCGCACCTGAAGCCGGCCAAGCCGAAGAAACCCGGCACCATCACGCGGGTCAAGGCCGCCACCAAGCACATCGCCTCGGCCGACAAGTACAAGCCGATGCGCGGCAGGAAGAAACCATCATGAGCTCCACCGGGATCGCCGACGCCAGCGGCACGCGTGAGCCGCATGCCGAGGCCGGCCAACCGCTGCACACCGCCTCGATCGGCGTACGCTGGCGCGACCTCGACGCGTTCAACCACGTCAACAACTCCAACTATCTCACCTACCTGGAAGAGGCGCGGCTGCAGTGGCTGAGCCATGTGCCCGGGCCATGGTTCGACGATCACGCGATGCCGGTGATGGCCGCCAGCCAGCTCAACTACCGCCGCCCGATCGCCTGGCCGGCGCAGCTGCAGGTGCAGTTGTTCTGCGCACGCATGGGCAACAGCTCGATGACCATCGCGCACCGGGTGATCGACGCCGAACATCCCGACCGGCTGTATTGCGACGGCCACGTGGTGATGGTGTGGATGGATCCGGCCAGCGGCAAGCCGGTGCCGCTGCCCGAGGCGATCCGCAGCGCCGTGGGGTAGCGGCCCATGCCGGCCACGGCGACGCGGTCGACGCACGGCATGCACGTGCCGTCGTTATGATGGCGATCCGTCCCCACGATGGAACGCGCCCCATGACGACCGCATATCGCCCCGTCCTTGCCCTCGCCTGTATCGCCGCCCTGGCCGGCGCCTCGACGGCGCAGGCCGCCGACACCACGGCGCTCACCCTGTACCGCAGCGACAGCCCCGCGCTGTACGCCAGCCACGGCGGCGGCGGTGAGGTCGACGAAGGCTACGCGGTGGTACGCGAGCAGCGTTCGCTGAGCCTCGCCGCCGGCGTCCACGACGTGGTGATCGGCGAGCTGCCCAACGCGCTCGACGCCGAGGCGCTGGCGCTGGGCTTTCCCGACGGCAACGCGAAAGTGATCTCGCAGCGCCTGCTGCTGGCGCAAGGCGCGGACGCGGCGCTGAGCGGCCTGCTCGGGCAGCAGGTGAGCGTGCTCGGCAGCAACGGCGAAGCGCTGGCCAGCGGCACCCTGCTGCGCGCGGGCAGCGGCCTGCTGGTGCGCGGCGCCAACGGCACCACGCTGGTGCGCGATTACGCCGCCGTGCGCAGCGCCGCAGGCGACTTCCCGCTTGGCTCCAGCCTCAGCCTGCGCGTGGACGCCGCGCGCACCGGCCAGGCCCGCGCCGTACTCAACTACCCCACCTCCGGCCTCGGCTGGCGCGCTGCCTACGTGGCCACGCTGCAGCCCGGCGCGGGCTGCCGCATGCGGTTCGAGTCGCGCGCCAGCATCGCCAACCGCAGCGGCCGCGACTGGCACGATGCACAAGTCACCCTGATCGCCGGCCAGCCGAACATGGCCAAGGCCTCGGCACCGCAACCGATGATGACGATGGCGCGCGGCTACTCGGCGAAGGCCGAAGCCATGCCGCAGCAGGACAGCCTCGGCGACTACCGCAGCTATGCCCTGCCCGACGCGGTCGAGCTGCCCGACGGCAGCGTCAGCCAGGTGCCGCTGTATGCCGACCGCACGCTGGGCTGCGAACGCACCGCGCTGTACGAAAACGGCAACCGCTACCAGCCGCCGCGACCGATCCTCGAACGCGACTTCAACCTCGACGGCGGCAGCGCCATCGTCAGCACGCTGAAGCTGACCGCGTTCGACAGCCTGCCGGCCGGCTACCTGCGCGTGCTCACCGCCGACCACCACGGCACGCCGCAGTTCATCGGCGAAGGCCGCATCGAGGACACCCCTAAAGGCAGCGACGCCTCCATCACGCTGGGCACCGCCTTCGACCTGCGCGCCACGCGCGAGCGCACCGCCTTCCACGTGGACAAGGATGGCCGCACGCTGGACGAGGCCTTCCGCATCAAGCTCAGCAACGCCGGCGACAGCGCCCGCACGGTGACCGTGCGCGAGCATCCCGGCCGCTGGCGCCAATGGACGCTGGTCTCCTCCAGCAGCAAGCCGAGCGCGCAGACGCCGGACACGCTGGAGTTCCGCATCGAAGTACCAGCCAACGGCCATGCCGTGCTGGATTACGCGGTGCGCTACCAGTGGACCGCCGACGAACAACCGCAATGACCCGACCGGAGTTTCCCATGCTCAAGCTCAGCAACCACGACCACGGCATCCGCGAGATCCAGCTCGCCCGCCCGCCGGTCAACGCCCTGGACCTGGAGTTGCTGCGCGAGCTGCATGCCGCCCTCGACGAGGCGGTGCGGGACGGCGTGCGCGGCATCGTGCTGTCCGGCGCGCCGGGGTTGTTCTCCGCCGGGGTCGACGTGCCGGCCCTGCTCCAGCGCGACCGCGCCGGCGTGCGCGAGTACTGGCGCGAGTTCTTCGCGCTGTGCGGCGCCCTGGCCCGCGCACCGATGCCGCTGGTGGCCGCGGTCACCGGCCACAGCCCGGCCGGCGGCGCGGTGCTGGCGCTGTTCTGCGACTACCGCGTGATGGCCGAAGGGCCGTACCGGATCGGCCTCAACGAGGTGCAGGTCGGGCTGATCGTGCCGGAGGCGATCCAGCTGGCGCTGCGCCGCGTGGTCGGCACATATCGGGCCGAACGCCTGCTGGTGGCCGGCGCGATGATCGAGTCCGCCGAGGCGCTGGCTTGCGGCTTCGTCGACGAACTCATCGGCGCCGACCAGGTCACCGTGCGCGCCCTGCAGTGGCTCGGCGAACTGCTGGCGCTGCCCTCGCACGCCATGCTGACTACCCGCGCACTGGCCCGCGCCGATCTCATCTCCGCCTACGCCGACCTGGACGCGCTACCGCTGGACGATTTCGTCGAGGCGTTCTTCCACCCGCAGACGCAGGCGGTATTGCAGCAACTGGTCGCCCGCCTGAAAGCCAAGAAATAAAACGCCCACCCGTAGGAGCCCGCTCGCGGGCGATGCTATTTGCTTTTGCGAATCGCGGCTTTCAACGGACGAACGTCCGGTCATCCCGGCCCTCGGGGCATCGCCCGCGAGCGGGCTCCTGCAACGGCTCGCCGGTTGCCACCGGCCGTGACGGGTCGCTGACCCAGCCGCTCCACGACGGCGCGTACAGGCGCGAGCCGGTGAGGCCGGCATGCTCCATCGCCAGCAGGTTGTAGCAGGCGGTGACGCCGGAGCCGCACATGTGCACGACCTGTGCGGGCGCGGTGTCGCCCAGTACCGCAGCGAACTCCTCGCGCAACTGCGCCGGCGGCTTGAAGTGGCCGTCGGCGAACAGGTTGTCCACGTAGGGGCGATTGCGCGCGCCCGGCACGTGGCCGGCGGCGCGGTCCAGCGGT
Organism: Rhodanobacter sp. KK11; assembly: GCF_033345435.1. Lineage (NCBI taxonomy): Bacteria > Pseudomonadati > Pseudomonadota > Gammaproteobacteria > Lysobacterales > Rhodanobacteraceae > Rhodanobacter > Rhodanobacter sp. KK11. Next base: position 320,686 of record NZ_JAWPMI010000004.1, on the reverse strand, counting down.
TCGGTTTCGCCGCGATAGCGCGCAGCGGCGCGGGCGTCCAGCAGCAGTGGCGGCGGTGCGGCATGCAGCGTCGCGTGATCGACGATCACCTGGCGCGGGTCGTAATCCAGCATCACCTGCGTCGGCGTGCGCACCGGGACCGCGGTTTCCACCGGCCGTCCGGCCGCCTGCCAGGCGGCGTAGCCGCCGTCGAGCACCGCCACCGCACGCACGCCGGCGAAGCGCAGCAACCACCACAGCCGCGCCGCGGCCAACGCGCCCGGGCCGGCGTCGTAGCAGACCACCTGTTGCCGCGGCGTCCAGCCCCAACGACCGAGCAGGGCGCTGAACGCCTTCGCCGCCGGCAACGGGTGGCGTCCAAGCCCTTCGGGCACGCGCGACATGTCGGAGAGGTCGCGTTCCAGGTCGGCGTGCACGGCGCCGGGAAGGTGTCCGGCCAGATAGACCCGCTCACCTTGCGTGCGGTCGGCCAGGTCGACGCGGCAGTCGACGATGAGCAACTCGTCCGCCGGCAACGCGGCCAGCGCGTCGACGTCGATCAGCGTGGTATGCATGCTCATGTGCGTCCCATCCTCTCCAGCAGGTTGTACAGCATCGCGGCGGTGGCGCCCCAGATGCGGTGGCCGCCGTGGACGAATTCCACCATCGGTCGCGAGTGGCCGCGGAATTCCATCGTATAGCGGCGCAGGTTGGCCGGTTCCAGCAGGAACGCCAGCGGCACCTCGAACACTTCGGCCACCTCGGCGGGCGCCGGATACAGCCGGGCTTCGGCGGCGATCCGCGCCACCACCGGGGTGATGCAGTAGCCGCTGATCGTCTCGAAACGGTCGAGGTAGCCCAGCGGCGTCACCAGCGCGCGATCGAGACCGATCTCCTCTTCGCTCTCGCGCAGCGCGGTGGCCAGCGCATCGCCGTCGCCGGGGTCGCTGCGTCCACCGGGAAACGCCACCTGGCCGGCGTGCGCCTGCAACTGGTCGGTGCGCACGGTGAGCACCAGCCGCGGCTGCACGCCTTCGCGAAAACCCATCAGCACCGCAGCCGGCTGTCGCTCGCTGCCGCCGAGCAACTCGGACATGTCCGCATGGTTCCAGCCCGGCCCGGTCGGCGGCATCGACAACGGTCGCAGGGCGTTGGCCAATTCGTCCATCATGGGGTCTTGCGCAGCGGCAGGACGTCGCGCATCACGCGCAGCCGTTCGGCGTCGCTCATCGCGCGCCAGCGGCCGATCTCCTCGCCGGTGCGGCGACAGCCGAGGCAGTAGCCGCGCGCGTCCAGCCGGCAGGTGCCGATGCAGGGCGTCAATGGCGGGGTTTCGACGGGGAGCGGTGCGTTCTGCATGGCAAGCCATGCTACCACCGCGGCACTCAGGGCTTGTCCGTGTCCGGCTTGATCGCGAGCAGCTCGATCTCGAACACCAGTGCCTCGTTCGGACCGATCCGCGGCAACGCGCCGGTTTCGCCGTACGCCAGCTGCGGCGGAATCACCACCTTCCAGCGATCGCCCACGTGCATGCGCGGAATCACGTCCTGCCAGCCGCGGATCACCTTGTTGACGGTGAAGCTGACCGGCGCGCCATGCGCCCAGGTGCTGTCGAACTCGGTGCCGTCCACCAGCATGCCGCGATAGTTCACGGTGACCGTGCTGGTGACCGTGGGACTGACCTTGCCGCTGCCCTTGCTCAGCACCGCGTACTGGATGCCCGACGGCAGCTGCACCACGCCGGGCTGCTGCCGGTTCTTCGCCAGATAGCTGGTGCTCTTGCTCGCGTTGGCAGCGGCGATCCGCTTGAACTCGGCCAGCGCATCGGCATGCATCTGCTGGTCCAGCCGCTGCAGTTGCTGATGCATGTCCTGCATCGACACGCTGGGGTGGCGCCGGGCGTAGGCATCCTGGATCGCCCGCACCAGCACCGGGATCTCCACGTCCGGCTTGCCGTCGGCGAACTGGCTGCCGATCTGGTAGCCGATCGCGTACGACAACTTCACCTTGTCGGGCCTCGCGGCCGGCGCCGGCGCGACGCTCTGCGCATGTGCCGCGCCGCCCAGCAGCAGCGTCGCGCCGAGCAGCCCGCAACGCAGATGTGTCTTGCCTTTCTCCACCGGGCCCTTCCCTAATCGCGACAGTCGATCCTGACGGTTCATCCTAAGCGGTCCGCGCGCTTCGTGCAGCGCCGGCGCTCGTGGCTTGAGAAACCCTGCGGCGGCAAAGGTTCCCGCTGCTACCATCGCCCACTTGCCCCCTTCAGGAGCCGATCCATGGCCTATCGCAATCTGGAAACCGTCAACCGCGGCGCCGTCCGCACGATCGTCGTCAACCGCCCGGACAAGCTCAACGCGCTGAACCGCGACACGCTCAACGAGCTGAGCCTGGCGTTCGGCCAGGCCGCGCAGGACGACGCCGTGCGCGTGGTGGTGTTGACCGGCGCGGGCGAGAAGGCGTTCGTGGCCGGCGCCGACATCGCCGAAATGAACGGCTACACGCCGGTGCAGGCACAGGCGTTTTCGCGCGCCGGCCAGCGCCTGATGACGTCGATCGAGCGGCTCGGCAAGCCGGTGATCGCGCGCATCCAGGGCTTCGCGCTGGGCGGCGGCATGGAACTGGCGATGGCCTGCCACCTGCGGGTGGCCAGCGAGAAGGCGAAGCTCGGCCAGCCCGAAATCAACCTCGGCCTGATCCCCGGCTTCGGCGGCACCCAGCGCCTGCTGCGCCTGGCCGGCCGCGGCGCCGCGCTGGAACTGTGCCTCACCGGCGCACCGATCGGCGCGCAGCGTGCCTATGAGTTGGGCATCGTCAATCGCGTGACGACGCCGGAAGCGCTGGACGAAACCGTCGACGCGCTGGCCGACCAGCTTGCCGCCGCCGCGCCGCTGGCCGCCGCCGGTATCCTCGACGCGGTGCTGCAGGGCGGCGAAGCGTCGCTGGATCAAGGGCTGGAATTCGAAACCCAGGGCTTCGCGCTGGCGTTCTCCACCGAAGACATGCGCGAAGGCACCACGGCGTTCCTGGAAAAGCGCAAGGCCGCATTCAAGGGCCGCTGACCCTGCGCTGTGCTTCCGATGTCGGTCGCGACAAGACGCCGCGATCAGTCGTGCCCGCGAAACTTCAGCTCGCCTGCGGTCACCGGCAACTTCAGGCGGTTCTCCGGCGGCGCCAGCGGGCACACCACGTGCGGGGTGATCGCACACGGCGGGTTCTCGGCCAGGTTGAAGTCCAGCAGCACCTTGCCATCTTTCGGTGCGGCGGCGTACAGGAAGCGTGCGCCGGCATAGGTCAGCTTGCCGGCAGTGCGGTCGCTGAACACGAAGAACAGCCGACCGTCCTCGTCGATCGGCAGCAGTTCATACGTGTGGCCGTCACGCCGGAACACCGCCTTGCCCGCGACCGGCGTGTCGCTTTCGGTGCCGGTGACGTAGGCGATCTTCAGCACGTGCGGCACGGAGAACGGAACCCAGTCCGCCTCGATCCGCCACGACGGGTCGATCGGAAAATAATCAAAGCCCGGGAAGTGCGTGCGCAGCGGTGCGTCGTTGTCCTTCACGCGCAGGCCACGCTGCACGCCGCTCTCGATCACGTACAGGTAACTGTTGCCGAAGCCCACTCGGGTCGGTGGCTGCTTGCCGTCGGGACCCTGCGTACGCAGCGCGCTCACGGTCGATGCCGGCTGGCCGTCGATCGTGATTCCGCGGGTCTGCGCCAGCCGCAGGCTGACCTGTCCGTCCGCCGCCAACTGCAGCGTACCCAGCTGCGCAGGCGCACCGGGAACCTCGAAGCGATTGTCTGCGGCACTGCCCACGCTGTTCGCGCCGGGCTGCAGCCAGCCCGAGGCGGTGAGCGCCAGATAGCCGTCCACCTGCGTCAGCTGTTCGACGCGCTCGGCGCGTGCCCTGGTCACCGCAGCCACGTAGTCGGCCGGCGTGGCCGCCCTCAGCGAAAATACGGCCAGCAGGCCCAGCGCGGCGGCCGCGCACCGCTCAGCGATGCGCGCCACGATAGTTCTTCTCGCCGGCGGTGACGCGCAGGTCCAGCCGGTTTTCCGGCGGTGCCAAAGGACAGGTGGCGAACGGGGTGAACGCGCATGGCGGGTTGTAGGCCTTGTTGAAATCCAGCACGACCTTGCCGTCTTTCGGCGGGTCGATGTACAGGAAGCGCGCGGCACCGTAGGTTTCCTTGCCGCTGGTGCGATCGGCGAACACGATGAAGTACTGCGCATCGCCGGGCACCTCGATCACCGGCAGGATCTCGAAGCGCCTGCCGTCGCGACTGAACGCCAGCTTGCCCGGCACCGGGTACTTGTCGACGGTGCCGATCGCCGTGCCCATCTCCAGCGTCTCGCCCGGTGCTGCCGGCACCCAGTCCGCCTCGATCCGCCACGACGGGTCGACCGGGAACGCGTCGATGCCGGCGAAGTGCTTGCGGGTGGGCGCTTCGGTGTCCTTTACGCGCAGGCCCTTGCGGCCTTCGCGGTCGATCACGTAGAAGCTCGCCGTGCCGAAGCTCACCCGGGTCGGCGCAGCGTCCGCGCCGGCATGCAGGTCATCCACCAGCGTGGCTTCCGTCACGGACTTGCCGTCGATCGTCGCGTCGCCGTACTTGTCCAGCGCGATGCGCACGCTGCCGTCGCGCGCGAGCGTGACCACGCCCAGGTGCGCAGGCCCGGCACCCAGCACGATGTCGTTGTCGGCGGCGCTGCCGACGCGGTTCGCGCCTTCCTTCAACCATTCCAGCCCGATCAGGCTCAGCCAGCCGTCCGGCGCGGTCAGTCGCTCGAGCCGGCCGGCCTGCCATTGCTCGATGTTGTGCTTGTAACTGTCGATGTCGGCGGCGTGCACGGTGGCGACTCCCAGGATGGCGGCGGCAACAAACAAGCTGGTACGTATCATCAATGTCTCCAGCGAAACGTCTCTTGAAGGCGCGTCAACGGCCGCGCATGAACAACTTGTCGAGCTCGGCCAGGCTCAGCTGGACCCAGGTCGGACGCCCATGATTGCATTGTCCGGAGCGTTCGGTCGCCTCCATCTCGCGCAGCAGCGCATTCATCTCGGGCACCGTCAGGCGGCGCCCTGCGCGGACCGAGCCATGGCAGGCCATGGTAGAAAGCAGCTCGTTCTCCAGTTCCTGCAGGCGACGCGAGCTGCCGTGTTGGGCCAGCTCGGACAGCACGTCGCGGCTGAGCCGGCTCACGTCGGCGCCTTCCAGCAGCGCGGGAATGCGCCGCACCACGACCGCCGACGGGCCGCTGCGCGACAGCTCCAGGCCCCACTCGGCCAGCGCATCGGCGTGCTCCTCGGCCGCGGCGGCCTCCTTCGCGCTGACCGCGATCGACAGCGGCACCAGCAGCATCTGCGAGCGCAGGTTGCTGCAGGCGCGGCCGGCCTTCAGCTTCTCGTAGGTGATGCGCTCGTGCGCGGCGTGCATGTCCACCAGCACCAGGCCCTGCGCATTCTCGGCGAGGATGTAGATGCTCTTGAGCTGGGCGACGGCATAACCGAGCGGCGGTGCTTCACCCTCTTCCGCCGCCGGCAGCGGCGCGACGGGCACCAGGCGCGGCGCCTCGCCCAGCAGCGCGGCGTAGTCGGCCAGCGGTTCGTCACGCACGCCGAGCGCAAGGCGGTTCTGCCCGGCGTGCGCCGGCCACGATGTGGCGCGGGCGATGGCCGGCATGCCTGGAGGGGGCGGATGGGCGGCGCCCAGGCGCAGGTGACCGTCGTCCGTCTGCGCCTGCGAGACCACCTGCCCGGCACGGGTCCGCGCCAGGGCCTCGTGCAGGGTACGGAACAGAAAGTCGTGCACCAGCCGCTGTTCGCGGAAACGCACTTCATGCTTGGCCGGGTGCACATTCACGTCGACGCCGGCCGGGTCGAGTTCGAGATACAGCACGAACGCGGCATGGCGACCGTGGAACAGCACGTCGGCGTAGGCCTGGCGTACCGCGTGCGCCACCACGCGGTCGCGCACCAGCCGGCCGTTGACGTAGAAGTACTGCTGGTCGGGCTGGCTGCGCGAGGCGGTGGGCAAGCCGACCCAGCCGGACAGGCGCAGGCCGGCGGCGGCGTGGTCGATGCGCAGGCTCTGCGCCGGGAAATCCTCGCCGAGCACCTCGGCTACCCGCTGCAGCTGTGCCTGCTCGTCGCGCGCCGCCTTCCAGATGCGCACCGGCCTGCCGTTGTGGCTGAGCCGGAATTCCACCGAGCCGCGCGCCAGCGCCAGTGATTTCAGCAGGTCGTCGATGTGCGCGAATTCGGTGCGCTCGGCGCGCATGAACTTCTTGCGCGCCGGCACGTTGTAGAACAGGTCGCGCACCTCCACGCTGGTGCCTTGCGGATGCTGTGCCGGCCGCGCCGCCTGCAGCTTGCCGCCGTCGACCTCGATGCGGAACGCGGCGTCCTGGTCACGCGCACGCGAGGTCAGCGCGAAGCGCGCCACCGACGACACCGAAGCCAGCGCCTCGCCGCGGAAGCCCATGCTGGCGACGTGCTCCAGATCGTCGAAGCTGCCGATCTTGCTGGTCGCGTGCGAGGCCACCGCCAGCGGCAATTCCTCGGCGTGGATGCCACCGCCGTCGTCGCGCACGCGGATCAGCCGGGCACCACCGGCCTCGATCTCCACCTCGATGCGCGTGGCGCCGGCGTCGAGGCTGTTCTCGACCAGTTCCTTGACCACCGAGGACGGGCGTTCGATGACTTCGCCGGCGGCGATCTGGTTGATGAGTTCGGGGGGAAGCGGACGGATGACGGTCATCCGCGAACTTTAGCAGCGAACGCCTGCCAGGCCGTCGGCGAAGTCGGGATCAGCCGGCGGGAATGGTCAGCGTGGTGCCGGCACGCACTGTGTTGCTGTTGATCTGGTTGGCGTTCTTCAGGGCGCCGACGCTCACGCCATACTGCCGCGCGATGCTGCTCAGGCTCTCCCCGCGCCCGACCTTGTGCACGTCGCGCGCCTGCGCCCGCGTGCGGGCCGCAGGCCGACCTGCCGAGGCCGTGGCCGCCTTGCTGTCGCCGGAGCCCGCGCTGGACGCCAGCTGCACGCCGTTGCGGCGCGCGGCCTCGGCCGCGAACCAGGTACCAGGCGGCGGCGTGGATTCGAAATAATTCCGCACGCCGCCCATCACCGCTTCGGCAAGCTTCTTCTGGTGCGCCGGATCGCGCAGCTTGCGTTCCTCGGCCGGGTTGCTGATGAACGCGGTCTCGACCAGGATCGACGGCACGTCGGGCGAGCGCAGTACCACGAAGTTCGCGCGCTCGACGTAGCCGCGGTGGGTCGGCCCCAGTTGGGCCAATGCCTTCAGCACGTTGCCGGCGACCATGTCGCTGGCCTGCATCGCCCAGCCTTGCTGCATGTCCAGCAGCACCTTGGCCAGGCTGTCGTCCTTGTCGTCCAGCGTGGTGCCGCCAATCAGGTCGGCGCGGTTCTCGCGGTCGGCGAGCCAGCGCGCGGCCTCGCTGGTCTTGCCGCGCGGCGACAGCACCCATACCGACGAACCCCTGGCGTCGTCGCGGGTGAAGGCGTCGGCATGGATCGACACGAACAGGTCCGCATTGTGCTCGCGGGCGATCCGGTAACGCTGCGCCAGCGGGATGAAGAAGTCGCTGTCGCGGGTCAGCACCGCCTTCATGCCGGGCTGACGATTGATCTGCGCTGCCAGTTCGCGCGCCACCGCCAGGGTGACGTTCTTCTCCAGCGTGCCGCCGGGGCCGTGCGAACCGGGGTCCTTGCCGCCGTGGCCGGCGTCGATCGCCACCACCACCTGGCGCTGGCCGTTGAGCAATGCCGCCGCATGCTCGGCCGCCACCCGGCGGCTGTGGGTGGGATTGCTGTACTGCGGCACCGTTGCGGCGGCGACTTTCGTCGGGGCTGCCACGGGCGCGGCTCCGGACGTTCCGGCATCGGTGCCGTCGCCGGCGGGATACAGATCCAGCACCAGGCGATAGTCCGTGCCGGCGGCCGGCTTCAGCTCGAAGGTTTTCAGCCGGCTGGCCGGATCGACCCGGGCGGTCAACTGCAGGTTGTCGCCGATGCGGGCATGGCGCATGCCCCGGTACAGGCCCTGCGCGGCAGGCTCGGAAAAGTCATGGCTTGCGCGGCTGCCGATCAGGTCCACCACGACCTGGCCGTCCTTCTGGCTGATCGTGTAATGCAGCGGGCCGGTGGCATCGAGCACCATGCGGGTGTACTCGGGGCCCGCCCAGACCCGCGCACCCTTCAGATCCGCCGCCTGGGCCGCACACAGCGGCGCGGCCGCCAGGATCGCGACGACGACACATCCACCCAGCTTGTTCAGGTAGGCCCGCATGGGCCGCATTGAAACGCAGCCGGGCATCGAATGCAAGAAGGTTTTCCCTTGAATATCCATGACCTGCGAATCATTCGTCAGGTCGTATCAAGTTATGGACCGCAAAACGTACATTTCGGACAGATTTCGGCCGGCACCACGGGTCAGCAATCTGCAAGGAGAATCAATACTTAGCCAGCCGCCGCCGCAGCCGTTCGCCGCGTGCGGTGAATGCCCGCAGCGATGCCCGGCGCCCTTGGCCGGCATAGTCCAGGCACACTTCAAGATCCGCCGCCGGCAAGGCTCCGGCGCCGCGCTCGGGCCACTCCACCAGCACCAGGGCAGCCGGGTCGGCCAGTGCATCGAGGCCCAGCCATTCCAGTTCGCCGGGATCGGCAATCCGGTACAGGTCCAGGTGCCAAGCCGGGCGATCACGCAACGCATAGCCCTCGATCAGGCTGTAGGTGGGGCTCTTGACCCGCTCGCCTACTCCCAGCGCGGTCAGCAGGGCACGCGCGAAACTGGTTTTGCCGGCGCCAAGCGGACCGTGCAGGTACAGCACCAGGCCATCGTCCAGCACGCTGGCCAACTGCGCGGCCAGCGACGCCGTAGCCGCCTCGTCGGGCAGCGCCCAGGCCAGGTCGGCATCGGCCGACTCAGTCATGCTCACGCTCATGACCCGTCACGTCGTTGCCGAGTGCCTGCAGCGGGATCAGCAAGTCACTGGCCAGCAGCCCCCGCTCGCCCTGCCGGGCAGCGCGATCGCCGGCCCGCGCATGCAGCCCGACACCGAGGCAGGCGGCCCGCCATGCATTGCAGCCCTGCGCCAGAAGGGCTGCCACGATGCCGGTAAGCAGATCACCCATGCCGCCCGAAGCCATGCCGGGGTTGCCCCACGGACAGACGTCCAGACGTCCATCCGGATCGGCGACCAGGCTGCCGGCCCCCTTCAGCACGACGACCGCATCGTGGCGCCGCGCCAGTTCGCGCACGGCGGCGAAACGATCCTGCTCCACGGCGGCGGTGGCCACCCCGAGCAGCCGCGCCGCTTCGCCGGGGTGGGGCGTCAGTACGGCCGGCACGGCGAAACGGCGCGGCTCGTGCGCCAACAGGTTGAGACCGTCGGCATCGAGCACCAGCGGCTTGCCCGCCTCCAGCGCGGTCAGCCACAGCGCATGCCCCCAGGCCCCTTGCCCCAGGCCCGGCCCCAGCGCCAGCACGCTGGCGCGTTCGAGCAGCGGCGCCAGCGCCTGCGGGCCATCGACGCCATGTGCCATCAGTTCCGGTCGTGCCGCGTTCAGCGCGCCTACGTGCCCGGCACGGGTCGCTACGCTGACCAGACCGGCGCCGGCGCGCAGCGCCGACTCGCCGGCCAGGCGTACCGCGCCGGCCATGCCGTGCTCGCCGCCGATCACCAGCACATGGCCATAGTTGCCCTTGTTCGCGCAGCGCGTGCGTGGCGGCAGGGCCTCGGCGGCCAGCAATTGCGCATCGGGCAGCACGCCGGCGTACACGCTGTCCGGCACACCCAGGGTGGCCAGTTCGAGCATACCGACCTGATCGGCCGCACGCCCGCTATGCAGTCCGCGCTTGCCGGCGATGAAGGTCACCGTGACGTCCGCGCGGATCGCCGCGCCGGGACAATGGCCGGTGTCGGCGTCCAGCCCGCTGGGGATGTCCAGCGCCAGCACCGGACGACCGCTGCGGTTGATCGCCTCGATCAACCGGGCTGCATCCGGCTCCGGCGCACGGTTGAGGCCGATGCCGTACAGCGCGTCCACGTGCAGCTCGGCGTCGGGCAACTCGCCGTGCGCATCCCACAACCGCACCCGGCCACCACCCGCTTCCCAAGCCGTGCGCGCCGCCGCGGCGTCGCCGTGCGAGGCGGCGGTCAACGCCACCAACTCGACCTGCAGCCCGGCTTCGCGCGCCAGCACGGCGAGCAGGAAACCGTCGCCGCCGTTATTGCCGGGGCCGCAGTGGATGCAGACGTGCTGCAGTTGCGGCCAGGCCCGGCGCAGGCTGTTCAGCGCGGCGCTGGCCGCGCGGCGCATCAGCGCGGGGCCGGAAATGCCCAGTGCCGCCAGTGCCGCACGCTCCATCACCCGCACCTGTTCGACGGTATGCAGATGGCGGCTGTATGGGTGGGCGGGCATGCGCGGATTATAGGCATGCGCCGCATCTACAATAGGCGGATGCCCGATACCGAGACCCGCGTCGCTCCCGACTACGTCGCGCTCGCCCGCGACATCAAGCGCTGGGCGACCGAGCTGGGCTTCGCCGATGCCGGCATCAGCGGCACCGATCTGGGCGAGGACGAGCAGCACCTGCTGCGCTGGCTCGAGCACGGCCACCACGGCGAGATGGAGTACATGGCCCGCCATGGCACCAAGCGCACCCGCCCGGCCGAACTGGAGCCGGGCACGCAGCGGGTGATCTCGGTGCGCATGGACTACATCCCGCCCGGCACCGCGAGCGCCTGGGACGTGCTGGGCGATGGCGAGGCCGGTTACGTGTCGCGCTACGCGCTGGGACGCGACTACCACAAGCTGATGCGCCAGCGCCTGCAGAAGCTGGCCGAGCGCATCCACGGCGTGGTCGGCGACTTCGGCTACCGCGCCTACGTCGATTCCGCGCCGGTGCTGGAAAAGGCGCTGGCGCGCAACGCGGGGCTGGGCTGGATCGGCAAGCACACGGTGCTGATCAACCGTCACGCCGGTTCGTACTTCTTCCTCGGCGAGCTGTACACCGACCTGCCGCTGCCGGTGGACGCGCCGGCCAGCGCGCATTGCGGCAGCTGCACGCGCTGCATCGAGGTGTGCCCGACCCAGGCGATCCTGGGACCGTACCGGCTCGACGCGAAGCGCTGCATCTCGTACCTCACCATCGAGCTCAAGGGCAGCATCCCGGAAGAACTGCGCACGCCGATGGGCAACCGCATCTTCGGTTGTGACGACTGCCAGTTGGTGTGCCCGTGGAACAAGTTCGCCCAGGTCGCCGCCGAGCCGGACTTCGCGCCGCGGCACAGCCTGGACGGCGCCAAGCTGGTCGAGCTGTTCGCCTGGAGCGAGGACGAATTCCTCAAGCGCACCGAAGGCATGGCGATCCGCCGCACCGGCTACGAGGGCTGGCTGCGCAACATCGCGGTGGCGCTGGGCAACGCGCCGAAGTCGGCCGCGGCAATCGAAGCGCTCAGCACCCGCGCCGACCACCCTTCGGCGGTCGTGCGCGAGCACGTGGCATGGGCGCTGGCGAAGCAGCGCAGCTGAGAGCCTGTTCGAAGGTCTCAGGCCGCGGCCATCTGCTTCGGAATGGAATGATTGGTGTGGCTGATGCGGTTGCCCGGACCCGCTGCGATGTAGACGCAGGTGGGCCGGTACTGCTCCAGTTCCGCCTCGCTCAGCTGGGCGAACGCGGCGATGATGACGATGTCGCCTGCCTGCGCGCTGCGCGCGGCGCTGCCGTTGACCGAGATGATGCCGGAGCCTTCCTCGGCGCGCAGCGCGTAGGTGACGAAGCGCTGGCCGCTGTTGACGTTCCAGGCGTGGATCTGCTCGTACTCGCGGATGCCCGCGGCATCCAGCAACAGACCGTCGATCGCGATCGAGCCTTCGTAGTGCAGCTCGGCGTGGGTCACCGTGGCGCGGTGGATCTTGGCCTTGAGCATGTTCAGGTGCATGACTTTCTTTCCGGCAGGGACAGCCTGCAAAGTCGCCGATTATCGAACCGTTGACGCTGCGCCGCAACATCGCACGGCGTCAGGTCCGATATGCGGCCAGCTCAGCCGAACCGCAAGTTGTCGATCAGCCGGGTGTTGCCCAGACGGGCCGCAATCAGCGCCACCAGGCCCTCGTGTTCGCCATCGGCCGGCTCGGCCAGGTCTTCGGCACGGCGGATCACCACGTAGTCTGGAACGAAGCCCGCCCGCTCGAGGCGAGCGGTGGCGGTCTGCTCGACGACCCGCCACGGGTGGCCCTGCGCCAGCAGCTCGCGCATCTTCTGCAGGGTGTCGTGGATCAGCGGCGCGCGCGCACGCTCCGCGGCGTTCAGGTACTGGTTGCGCGAACTCAGTGCCAGGCCGTCATCGGCGCGCAGGATCGGCGCCGCCACCACCTTCACCGGCAGCCCCAGGTCGCGCACCATCCGTTCGACCACCTTCAGCTGCTGGAAATCCTTCTGGCCGAACACCGCCACGTCCGGCTGCACCAGGTTGAACAGCTTGCACACCACGGTGGCCATGCCGTCGAAATGCCCGGGGCGATGCGCGCCCTCCAGCGTGTCGGTGATCTGCGGCACGCGCACGCTGACGCTGTGCTCGGGGCCGAACGGATACATCGTGGCCACGTCCGGCGCAAACAGCAGGTCGCAATCCTGCTCTGCCAGCGCCGCCTGGTCCTGCACCAGGGTGCGCGGATAACGGTCGTAATCCTCGTTCGGACCGAACTGGGTGGGGTTGACGAAGACACTGGCCACCACCCGCTCGGTGCGCGCCCGCGCCAGCTTGATCAGCGACTGGTGACCCGCATGCAGGTTGCCCATGGTCGGCACGAAGCCCACCGTCTGGCCTTGCGTGCGCCAGCCACGGATCGCAGCGCGCAGTGCCGGGACGTCTTGTACGGTCTGCATGGGATGTCGACTCGCCAGGTCAGTTGAAACAATGCTCGGGAGCCGGGAAAGCACCGCTGCGCACGTCCTCGGCATAAGCAGCGATCGCCGCGGCGACGGAATCGCGCCCGGCCAGAAAATCCTTGCTGAACTTCGGCCGCTTGCCCGGGGTGATGCCGAGCATGTCGTGGATCACCAGCACCTGGCCGTCGCAATGCGGGCCGGCGCCGATGCCGATCACCGGAATCTTCAGCGCCGCCGTGACCCGCTGGCCCAGTTCGACCGGCACGCCTTCCATCACCAGCAGGTCCGCCCCGGCCGCCTGCACCGCCAGCGCCTCGGCCAGCACGCGCTCGGCGGCAGCCTGCTCGCGGCCCTGGATCTTGAAACCGCCGAACTTGTGCACCGACTGCGGAGTGAGCCCGAGATGCGCGCAGACCGGGATCGCGCGCGCGGTGAGTGCCGCGATAGCCTCCAGGATGTGCGGCGCGGCGCCCTCGATCTTCACCATGGCCGCGCCGGCTTCGCCGACCAGCCGCGCCCCCGCCTCCAGCGCATGCGCCACGTCACGATCGGCCATGAACGGCAGGTCGGCCACCAGCATCGTGGCCGACAGCCCGCGCGCCACCGCGGCGGTGTGATAGACCATGTGATCCAGCGTCACCGGCAGTGTGCTGCGATGCCCTTGCACCACCATGCCGAGCGAATCGCCGACCAGTGCGATGTCGACGCCGGCCGCCTCCAGCTGCCAGGCGAAACTGGCGTCGTAGGCGGTGAGCATCACGATGCGCCGTCCCTGCGCCTTCATCGCAAGCAGGCCTGGCACGGTCACCGGCTTGCGGTCGGGGACACTGGCGTTCTGCACGTACACGGCAATTCCTGGATGGGGGTGGCCGCCGATTATCCGGCGCGCTACGGTGATGGCTCAAGCCACGCGTTCGCAGCCGGTCAGGTCGAGGCGGGCAAGCAGCTCCGCCACCGTGGCCTGGCCGGGCAGGCGCAGCGTGGGCGCAATATCGTGCAAGGGCAACAGCACGAAGGCCCGTTCGGCCAGGCGCGGATGCGGCAGGGTCAGTTGCGGGTCGGCGAGCTGCACGCCGGTAACGTGCAACAGGTCCAGGTCCAGCGTACGCGGCCCGTTGCGCCCGGCGCGCACGCGGCCGGCGCGCTGCTCGATCGCCAGCAGGGCGTCCAGCAAGGCGTGCGGCGACAGCGCGGTGTCCAGTTCCACCGCGGCGTTGATGAATGGCGGCTGCTCCAGTACGCCCCACGGGGGCGTGCGGTACAGATGTGAGCGCTGCAGCAGGCGGGTGTCGGGCAGGTTCGCCAATGCCTCCATGGCATCGAGCAACTGTTGCCGCGGGTCGCCGAGATTGCTGCCCAGCGCGACGTAGGCCAGGGTCACGCGGGGTCCGAGTTGCGAGCCGACCGGTGCCGACGGCGGCGCGGACGCGGCGGCCTGGCGGCCACCGGCGGCGGTGCGTAATCGCCGGCACCACTGCTGCCGGCCGGCAGCGCAGCGGCCAGCACATCCGGCGGCAGCTGCTGGGCATGCGCCCACCATTGGCCCAGTTCGCGCACCGCCGGCGATTCCTCGCCGCGCAGCAGCAGGAAGTCGAACGCGGCGCGGAACCGCGGGTGCGCCATCAGGCGGAATACCCGCTTGCGCTGGACCTGTTCGAAACGCGGCTGCAGCGACCAGATCTCCTCCATGGTGAAGGTGAACCGGCGCGGGATCGCCACCCGCTGGCACTGCTCGCCGACCACCTGCGCCGCGGCGCGCGACCATGCCTCGTTGCCTTCGATGCCCCGACCGATCAGCTGGTGCGCCACGTCGCGCACCTCGCCCCACAGCAGCACCGCGAACAGGAACGCCGGGGTCACCGACTTGCCTTCGGCGATCCGCGCGTCGGTGTTCGCCAGGCCGCGCTCGACCAGCGCACGCAACGCCTCGTCGCCGCGCCTGAGTGCGCGCGCAGTGGCCGGGAACAGGAATTTCAGCAGGCCGCATTGCTCCAGCATGCGGAAGCCCTTCAGTCCGTTGCCGGCCAGGAACATCTTCAGCGACTCGTCGAACAGCCGTGCCGGAGCGGCGTCGGCCAGCAGCGGCCCCAGCGTCTCGAACGGCGCCATCGCGGCCGCATCGATGCGCATGCCAAGCTTCGCCGCCAGCCGCGCCGCGCGCAGCATGCGCACCGGGTCCTCGTGATAGCGGGTATCCGGGTCGCCGATCAGACGCAGCACGCGGTCTTCGAGATCCTGCATGCCGCCGACGTAGTCGCGCACCGAAAAATCGCTGATGTCGTAGTACATCGCGTTGACGCGGAAGTCGCGGCGCAGCGCATCCTCCTCGATCGTGCCCCAGATGTTGTCGCGCACGATGCGGCCATCGATGATGTGGCGGTCGCCTTCGCCGCCTTCCTCGCCGGTACCGCGGAAGGTGGCCACCTCGATGATCTCCGGTCCGAACACCACGTGGGCGAGCCGGAAGCGGCGGCCGATCAGACGGCAGTTGCGGAACAGTTTCTTCACCTCGTCCGGCGTGGCGTCGGTGGCCACGTCGAAGTCCTTCGGCCGCAGCCCCAGCAAGAGGTCGCGTACCGCGCCGCCGACCAGGTAGGCGGCATAGCCTGCCTCGTTGAGACGGTACAGCACGCGCAACGCCGCCTTGCTGATGTTCTTGCGCGAGATGACGTGCTGGTCACGCGGAATGATCCGCAGCGTCGACGTGGCGTCGGTCCTCGATTCGAGATTCAAGCGGTCGGAATCCTTGCAGGGCGAAGCTGCCCTTGAGTGGCAATATATCGCGGCGCGCAGCACCGCAACCCGTCCCGTCGGGGGCGCGGGACATCTGCGCCGGCGGGCCTGTCCCGGACCGAGCAAGCCAATGGCTGCCAAGCATTGCCGGGCGAAACAATTCCGCTATACTAGCGCGCTTCGGAAGTCAGCGCTCCCTTCGTCTAGTGGCCCAGGACACCGCCCTCTCAAGGCGGGAACACGAGTTCGAACCTCGTAGGGAGCGCCAGTTACCTGTGCGATCATCCGTGATCGCCGTTGTCTGGAAAGGCCTCGGTAACCCACGGTTGCCGGCCATTGGCCGGACCAGAAGCGGCCATCCATGGCCGCACTCTTCACAAGAGCGCTCCGATTCGCTTCTCTCAGAGCAGAGCCGCCCATGACTTTCGTTGTCATCGACAACTGCATCAAGTGCAAGTACACCGACTGCGTCGAGGTATGCCCGGTCGATGCCTTCCATGAAGGCCCCAATTTCCTGGTGATCGACCCGGACGAGTGCATCGACTGCACCTTGTGCGAACCGGAGTGTCCGATCAACGCGATCTATCCGGAAGACGACGTACCAGCCGGCCAGGAAGGCTTCGTGGCGCTGAATGCCGAACTGGCCAAGAGCTGGCCGGTGATCACCGAACGCAAGGACCCCCTGCCCGACGCCAAGGACTGGGAAGGCAGGCCGGGCAAGCTCGAACTGCTGCAGCGCTGAATGCACCTGCAAAAACGCCGCCCCGAGGGCGGCGTTTTTTGACGGTTGCCGCCGGGGATCAGCCGCCCAGACGCGATTTCAGCGCGTCGACCACCTTGCCCACCGCCGCGGCATTGCCTTCGGCGCGGATTTCGCTGGCCGCCGTACCGCTGCTGTTGACGCTGATCTGCACCTGGTGCGAGCCGGCGCCCGGGGCGGCCACCGAGCCGCTCTTGTCACGCCCGAACAGGCGGCCGAAAAAGCCTTTCTTCTTCTGCTGCACCATGGCGTCGGAAACATTCAGCGTATAGCTGTGCGCGGCGGCGTCGTGCCCGACCAGTTCGCCCAGGCTGCCGCTTTCCAGCACCTGGCCGACCCGGCGATAGGCACTGTCGACGCTGTCGGCCAGCACGAAGCCATCGCTGATCTGGCCGCCGGCCGAACCGACGCGTGCGGTGGCTCCGTTGGCGGTCGGCTGGTTCGCACCCGGCGGCGGGATCACCAGTGCTTCGCTGGTCGAGGGTCGGTCGAGGCTCGGCGGAATCTCCAGCGGGGCTTCCTGCACGGCCTTGTCCCACGCCTTGTGCGAACGGAACGCGCCGCAACCGGAAAGCAGCAGGCCACTGAGGGCCACGGCCGGCAGGGCCACGAGGAGCGAGGTTTTCTTCATGTAGTCGGATTCCGTGAGTAGGTCTAGCAACCGTCAGCCGGCTGCAGTCGCCAAGGATGCCAGACTGGACAGCGCTTGGTGCAACCTGGCGCGATCCGGGCCGTCGTTCAGTTCCACCAGCGGCAATCTCGGCAGCGCCAGTCCCAGCCCCAGCAGGGGCAGGCCGGCCTTGACCGCGATCGGGTTGGGCGCGCAGTTGAGTGCCTGCAGCAGCGGTTCCAACGCGGCATGGCAGCGCGCCGTCGCCACCCGATCACCCGCGACAGCCGCGTCGCACAGGGCGCGGAACGCCTGCGGCACCAGGTTGGCCACCACCGAGACCGTACCGGCCGCTCCGGCCAGCATCGCCGCGCCGGCACTGCCGTCGTCGCCGGACAGATAGACGAAATCCTCGCGCACAAGTTCCGCCAGCGCCGTTATCCGTTCGCGGTCGCCACGCGCCTCCTTGATGCCGACGATCGCCGGGTGTTCGCGCAACGCGGCCACGGTCGAGGGCAGCAGGTCGCAGCCGGTGCGGGTCGGCACGTTGTACAGCAGCACCGGCAATCCGCCGTGTTCGGCCACTTCGAGGAAATGCCGGCGCAGGCCTTCCTGGGTCGGGCGCACGTAATAAGGCGTCACCACCAGCGCCGCGTCGGCACCCAGCGCCTTCGCGCGGCGGGTCAGCGCCACCGTCTTGGCGGTGCCGGCCTCGCCGGTGCCGGCGATCACCGGCACCCGCCCGGCCACGCGCTCGAGCGCGAACGCCAGCAGGCGATCGAACTCGTCGTGCTCCAGCATGTGCGCCTCGCCGGTGGAACCGGCCACCACCAGCGCCTGGGTACCACCGACCAACTGATGATCGAGCAGCCGACCGAACGCATCCAGGTCGAGTGCACCGTCAGCCGTGAACGGGGTGGCCAATGCGCAGATGCTTCCGCGAATGTTCAAGACACGATTCCGCAACAAGGCAAGCTGCTCATGTTACTTGCCGCTTCGCGAGGCGGGCAAGTAAGCTCGACCGGAGTAGTCTCATGGCCCCGCGCCGCGCACGCAGACGTCCACAGGCAGACCCTTGAAACCTTCTCCCGGCCCTTCCTCCGCTTCGACGCGCTCGGGCAACGACAACCACTTGCTGATCCACGCACTCACCGCGACGACCAAATCGCCGCTGCTGGCGCTCGCGCGGCGCATCGCCGACGCCGGCTGCAACCTGTCCGAGTCGCGCGTGTCGACCATCGGCACGGAAGTCTCGCTGATGCTGCTGGCCACCGGCGCGTGGGACGCGCTGGCCAAGCTGGAGACCGCGCTGGCCAAGCTCGGCCGCGACGAGAGCCTGCACCTGGTGCATTACCGCACCGGGCCACGCCAGAACAGTTCGCACCTGCTGCCTTATCTGGTGGAAGTGGTGGCTGCCGACCGGCCGGGCATCGTGGCGCGCATCATGGATTTCTTCAGCCAGCACGGGATCAGCGTGGAACAGCTGAACTCCACCCGCTACCAGGCCATGCAGACCGGGGCGGAGATGTTCCAGGCCCAGTTCACCATCGGCATTCCGGCGGAAATCCACATCGCCGCCCTGCGCGACGATTTCCTGGAACTGTGCGACGGCCTGAACCTCGACGCGATCATGGATCCGGTGAAGTTCTAGGATGCATCGGCGATGACGGCCTGACAAGGCTGTCATCCGCCACGGTCGTCGCGCTAGTCTCTGCCTGCACACAGGCGAAACCCCCGTCGGGTTTCCGGAGAGACCATGCCAGACATCGGAAAGAAAGCCCCTGCCCTCAGCGGCACCACCGGCGACGGCCACGCCCTGAAGCTTGCCGACCTCAAGGGCCAATGGGTGGTGTTGTACTTCTACCCCAAGGACTCCACCCCCGGCTGCACCAGCGAGGCGAAGGATTTCCGCGACCTCTACCCCGCCTTCCGCAAGCGCCGCGCGCAGGTCGTCGGCGTGTCGCGCGATTCGCAGAAGTCCCACGCCAACTTCGCCGCCAAGCAGGAACTGCCGTTCCCGCTGGTGTCCGATGCCGACGAAAGCTGGTGTCGCGCGTTCGACGTGATCCACGAGAAAGTGCTGTATGGCAAGCGCCACCTTGGCATCGTGCGCAGCACCTTCCTGATCGACCCCGACGGCAAGCTGGTGCGCGAATGGCGCGGCGTGAAGGTGCCCGGCCATGCCCAGGCCGTGCTCGACGCCATTCCCGCCCGGTGACCGCCTCGCCGCGCATGGCCTCCATCCGCAGGCTCCCTCCACCCACCAGCGAGGACACTTCCGCATGACCGGAAGCAAGCGCATCTACGCTCTCGACACCAACGTCCTGCTGCACGACCCGACCTCGCTGTTCCGTTTCGAGGAACACGACGTCTTCATCCCGATGACCGTGCTGGAGGAACTGGACGAAAAGAAGAAGGGCGCCTCCGAGGTCTCGCGCAACGGCCGCCAGGCCAGCCGCTTCCTCAACGAGCTGATCGAGCGCGGCAAGCAGCATGACCTCGCCGACGGCCTGGAACTGAGCAACCCGCAGGGCGTCAAGCTCAAGCGTGGCTCCTCGGTCGGCCGGCTGTACTTCCAGCACCGCACCAGCAGCAATGGCCACGCCAAGGCGGACAACCAGATCCTGGCGGCGGTGATCGAGCTGCGCGACCAGCACCCGGGCCGCGACGTCATCCTGGTCACCAAGGACATCAACCTGCGGATCAAGGCCAGCATCAACGGGCTGGTCGCCGAGGACTACGAGAACGACCGCGCGCTGGACGACTTCTCGCTGCTCTACACCGGCTCGACCGCGTTGCCGGAGGATTTCTGGGAGCTGCACCCGGAGGTGCGCTCGTGGACCGAACGTGGGCGCACGTTCTACGAGCTGAAGCGGCGCGAAGATGAAGCCTGGTACCCCAACGAATGCCTGTACCTGCCCGGCGAGAACGCGATCGAGCTGCGCGTGCTGCACCTGGACGAGGCCAGTGCAACCTTGGTGCTGCTGGACGACCACTCGCACGCCAACCACCACGTGTGGGGCATCGGCGCGCGCAACCGCGAACAGAACTTCGCGCTCAACGCGCTGATGGACCCGGACATCGACTTCGTCACCCTGCTCGGCAACGCCGGCACCGGCAAGACCCTGCTGGCGCTGGCCGCCGGCCTGGCCCAGGTGATGGACCAGCAGCGCTACCGCGAGATCATCATGACCCGCGCCACCGTTTCCGTCGGCGAGGACATCGGCTTCCTGCCCGGCACCGAGGAAGAGAAGATGACGCCGTGGATGGGCGCGCTGACCGACAACCTCGAAGTGCTGGCCAACCCCGAGGACGGCGGCAGCTGGGGCCGCCAGGCTACCAACGACCTGCTCGCCTCGCGCATCAAGATCCGCTCGCTGAACTTCATGCGCGGGCGTACCTTCCTCAACCGCTACCTGATCATCGACGAGGCGCAGAATCTCACCCCGAAGCAGATGAAGACCCTGATCACCCGCGCCGGCCCCGGCACCAAGATCGTCTGCCTCGGCAACGTCGAGCAGATCGACACGCCCTACCTCACCGAGACCACCTCCGGCCTCACCTACGCGGTGGACCGCTTCAAGAACTGGGAGCACTCGGCGCACGTCACCCTGCGTCGCGGCGAGCGTTCGCGGCTGGCGGATTTCGCGGCCGAGGCGCTTTGAGCCGGAAACCGGGAAAAGCGCGACGCGCCCGATGCGCGTCGCGGAACCGGCGTGGCGAAGCAGCCCGGGGCCGGAGCGCGGCAAACGGGTAGAATGAAGGCTCCGGAATCCCCGCCAGGGCTGCTCGCCGCGCCATGATCCTCACGCCTCGCCTGATCCTGCTGATCCTGTTCGCCCTCTTCGTGCTGTGTGTGCTGCTGGTGCACCTTCGCGGGCGCGTGCGGTTGCGCTTCGACCGTCAGCTGGTTGACCACTCGGCGGTGTTCGCGCCGTACAACCTGCTGATGTACGCGTTCTCGGCAGTTCCGGCCAGGCCGATCCTCGACCGCCGCAGTTTCCCGCAGCTGGACCTGCTGCAGGCGAACTGGCAGACCATCCGCGACGAGGCGCTGCAGCTGTTCGACGAAGGCCACATCCGCGCCGCCGCGAAAAACGACGACGCCAGCTTCAACAGCTTCTTCAAGCAGGGCTGGAAGCGCTTCTACCTGAAGTGGTACGGCGAGCCGCTGGCCTCGGCCGAGGCGCTGTGCCCGAAGACGGTCGCGCTGCTGAACGCCATCCCCGGCATCAAGGCGGCGATGTTCGCCACGCTGGCCCCGAACAGCAAACTCAATCCCCACCGCGACCCGTTCGCCGGTTCGCTGCGCTACCACCTGGGCCTGATCACGCCGAATTCGCGCGACTGCCGCATCTTCGTCGACGGCGAGGAGCATGCCTGGGGCGATGGCAAGGACGTGGTATTCGACGAAACCTACGTGCACTGGGTAGAGAACAAGACCGACCAGACCCGGGTGATCCTGTTCGCCGACGTGGAGCGCCCGCTGCGCACGCGCTGGATGAACGCCATCAACCATCGCGTGGGCGCGTTCATGGGTCGCATCACCGCGTCGCCCAACAGCGACGCCGGCGCCGAGAAGACCGGCATCGTCAACCGCCTGTACGCGTGGAGCCAGCGCAAGGGCCCCGTGCACCACTGGAAGGCGGCGTTCAAGCGGCGCCACAAGAAGCTGTACAAGGCCGGCAAGTACGCCGGCATCTTGCTGCTGATCTGGTTGGTCTTCCTGGCGCCCTGGCCGCTGTTCCGCTGACGCTTGGCGAAAACAAGCGCCCGGCCTGGGCAGGCCGGTCACGTTCCGCCCTACCCGTGCGTCTTGGTAGCGTCCCTCCCCCGGAGCGTTCCATGGACCCGCAAACCGCTGTGTTCCAGCAACACCGCCAGCGCCTGTTCAGCCTGGCCTATCGCATGCTTGGCACGCCCAGCGACGCCGAAGACGTGCTGCACGACGCCTGGCTGCGCTGGCACGCCCAGGACGTCGCTGCGCTGGACGACCCGCAGGCTTGGCTGGTCACCGTGACCACGCGCATCGCGCTGGATCGCCTGCGCCGAGCCAAGACCGAGCGCGCGCACTACTCCGGCCCGTGGCTGCCGGAGCCGCTGACCGTCGACGCCGACCAGCCCGAAGCGCAACTGGAGCGCGCCGAAAGCCTCACCCTCACCTTCCTGTTGCTGCTGGAACGGCTGAGCGCCGAGGAGCGCGCCGCCTTCCTGCTGCGCGAAGTGTTCGACTACAGCCACGCCGAAACGGCTGCGATGCTGGAGATCAGCGAGGATGCCTGTCGCCAGCGCGTGCACCGCGCGAAGCAACGCCTGCGCGAAGACCGGCCGCGTCAGCCGCTGCCCGACACCAAGGCGCAGCACCGCCTGCTCGAACGCTTCGTGCAGGCGTTGCAGCAGCCGGACCTGGAAACCCTGCGCGCCCTGTTCGCCGAGGACGCGCTGCACGTCGCCGACAGCGGCGGGCTGGCCCGCGCCACGCTGCACCCGCTGCACGGCGCCGACCGGCTGGCGCGGCTCTATCTGCAGATTGCGCGGCAGCAGCGCCGCTACGGCGTACGCCACGAGATCCGCCAGCTCAACGGCACGCCGGCCCTGCTCAGCTGGTGTGACCAGACGCTGGTGGCAGCCAGCTGGATCGACAGCGACGGCGAACACATCACCGCGGTGCACGCTCTGCGTCACCCCGACAAACTCGCCCGGCTGGCGGCGGTCACAAAAGCGGCGGCGCCTGCGTCCTTGCATTGAACGGCCGCTGCCGGCCGCACATCGCGAGGAAAACCCATGCCCCGTTTCAACGTCAACAAGCGCCCCGACGCAGTCAAGCCACTGTTCGCCCTGAGCGAGTACGTCAGGAAATCCGGCCTCGAACCAGGCTTGATCGAACTGGTACAGATGCGCGTCTCGCAGCTCAACGGCTGCGCCTACTGCCTGGACATGCACAGCCAGGACGCCCGCGCCGCCGGCGAGACCGAGCAGCGCCTGTACCTGCTGCAGGCGTGGCGCGAGGCGCCGTTCTACAGCCCGCGCGAACGCGCCGCGCTGGCCTGGTGCGAGGCGGTGACCCGGCTCGACCCGATCCATGGCGTGCCGGACGAGGTCTACGAGGAGGCCCTCGCCGAATTCGGCGAGGAACAGCTGATCGACCTCAACATGGCGGTGATCGCGATCAACAGCTGGAACCGCATCGCCATCCCCTCGCGCGCCGAGCCCGGCCACTACAAGCCAAGCAAGCACTGAGCGGCTGCCGTCATGGCCACGATCAGGCTGTACCGCCATCCCAACTGCGCGGAATGCACACACTGCGAGCGGTAGCACCGCCTTCGATCGGCCGGATTGTTTCGGTCCGGGCGCCGCTCATGCAGGCGTGGATCCGACCAAAAAGCCGCGGAGCGACCGCGGCTTTTTGGTCGACCGGCGTTCCGGATCAGGCCGCGAGGCGCTTCACGATCGCGTCGGCGAAACTGCTGGTGCTGCCCTTGCCGCCGATGTCCGGCGTCACGCTGTCGCGGTCGTGGGTCATGGTGTCGCGGATCGCCTGGCGCAGGCGGTCGCCCTTGGCCACCATGTCCAGGTAATCGAGCATGTCGGCGGCGGCCAGCAGCAGCGCGCACGGGTTGGCGATGCCCTTGCCCGCGATGTCCGGCGCCGAGCCGTGCACCGCCTCGAAAATCGCCGCGTGCTCGCCGATGTTGTCGCCCGGCGCCAGGCCGAGGCCGCCGACCAGGCCGGCGCACAGGTCCGACAGGATGTCGCCGAACAGGTTGGTGGTGACGATCACGTCGAACTGGTACGGGTTCATCACCAGCTGCATGCAGGTGTTGTCCACGATCATCTCGTTGAACTCGATCTGCGGGTATTCCCTGGCGATCTCGCGCGCCACGTTGAGGAAGAGGCCCGAGGCAGTCTTGATGATGTTGGCCTTGTGCACCGCGGTGACCTTCTTGCGGCCCTTCTTCACCGCCAGCTCGAAGGCGTAGCGCACGATGCGCGCACAGCCCTTGCGGGTGACGCGGATCATCGAGGTGGCAACCTCGCCGTCCTCGGACAGGGTCTGGCCCTCGGACAGGTAGGCGCCCTCGGTGTTCTCGCGCACCGTGATGATGTCGATGTTGTCGAAACGCGCCTTGGTGCCGGGGAAGCTCACCGCCGGACGCACGTTGGCGTACAGGTCGAAGTGGCGGCGCAGGGTGACGTTGACCGAGGTGAAGCCGCCGCCGATCGGCGTGGTCAGCGGGCCCTTCAGCGCGACCCTGTGCTCGGCGATCCTGTCCAGCGTGGCCTTCGGCAGCAGGTCGCCGTGCTTCTCCAGCGCGACCATGCCGGCGTCGACGAAGTCGTACTTCAGGCCGCAGTCCAGCGCGTCGAGCACGCGCAGCGTGGCAGTCATGATCTCCGGGCCGATGCCGTCGCCGGGGATCACGGCAATCGTCTTGCTCATGGGGGGAACTCCTTGAAACGAAAGCTACGGGCAGTGCGTGCGCATGGGGATGCGCACGCACCGAAACCGGTCGATTATCGCCGATAAGCCCCCACACGAACAGGGCAACCGCCTCGCAACGCGTTGAAAATGCTCGCACGCAGCATTGCGGAAAGCCGCACACTCGTCCACGCGCCGAAGGCAACCGCCACGCCGGACGGGCCATGACCGCCCGGCAAAACGGAAGGTGCCGCGCTCAGGCGTGATCGGCGCATTCCGGCGCGGTGGATTCGCCGGCTTCCAGCTTGTCCAAGAAATCCACCGCGCGGCGCAGGTGCGGGATCACGATCGAGCCGCCCACCACCAGACCCACGCTGAACACCTCGAAGAACTCGTCGCGCTGCACGCCGGCGTCCTTGCACTGGGCCACGTGGTAGCTGATGCAGTCGTCGCAGCGCAGCACCAGCGAGGCGACCAGGCCCAGCATCTCCTTGGTCTTCACGTCCAGCGCACCGGCCTTGTAGGTCTGCGTGTCCAGCGCGAAGAAGCGCCGCACGACCTGGTTGTCCTCGGCCAGGATGCGCTCGTTCATGCGCTGGCGGAACGCGGTGAACTCGGCCAGACGGTCGCTCATGCGGCTTGCCCCAGCAGTTCGGCCAGCTTGCCGCTGCGGTCGGCGGCGACCAGGTCGTCGTAGCCGCCCACGTGCCGGTCGTTGATGAAGATCTGCGGCACCGTGCGGCGACCGCCGCTGCGCGCCAGCATCGCATCGCGCTGCACCGGATCGGTATCGATGCGCACCTCGGTCCACTCCAGCCCCTTGGACTTGAGCAGGTTCTTGGCCGCCACGCAGTACGGGCACACCGCAGTGGAATAGACCTCGATCTTCGACATCACGACACTCCGCAACTTGGTAGAGACACTCCAGATGGGGGCGCGCGCCGCCGGCTCAAGCGGAACCGACGCGGCGAGCCACGGTCACAATGCTATTGTCATCCACCTTATGAACATGGCACCACAACGACTCGTCCCGCGCCTGCTGACCGCCCTGACCTGCGCCGGACTGGCCTGCGCCGCCGGCGCCCGGCAGGACGTGCGCCTGCCCGACCTGGGCAGTTCGGCGAACGCGCTGATCTCGCCGCAGGAGGCGCAGAACTACGGCGCCTCCATGCTGCGCCAGATGCGTGCGCTGGACATGGTGGTGGACGACCCGCTGCTGGACGACTACATCAACGATCTCGGCTACCGGCTGGTCGCCAGCAGCGACAAGCCGAAGGAACACTTCGCGTTCTTCATCGTCAAGGATCCGGAAATCAATGCGTTCGCTGCTCCAGGCGGCTACATCGCAGTGAACGCCGGGCTGATGACGATCACCCGTGACGAAAGCGAGCTGGCCGGCGTGCTCGCCCACGAAATCGGCCACATCACCCAGAACCACCTGCAGCGCGCATTCGAGGATTCCAAGAAGGACGCGCCGCTGATGGCGCTGGTACTGCTCGGTGCGATCGCCGCCGGCGCCGGCAGCAAGAGTGGCGACGCACCGATGGCGGTGCTGGCCGGCGGCCAGGGCCTGATTGCACAGAAGTCGATCAACTTCACCCGCAAGGACGAAGTCGAGGCCGACCGCGTCGGCATCCAGACGCTGGCCCGGGCCGGCTTCGACCCGAACGCGATGGCCGGCTTCTTCCAGCGCATGCAGGACGCCATGAGCGCCGGCGCCGGCGGCGAGGACGTACCCGCCCTGCTGCAGACGCACCCGGTGACCACCATGCGTATCAGCGATGCCAAGGCGCGCGCCGGCGCGCTGATCGCCGCACAGAAGCTGCGCCCGGCCGGCACCGCCATGGACAGGCAGCAGTGGGAAAAAAGCACTGCGCCGATCGCCTTCGTGAAGGATCCCTCCCTGCTGGTCGCCGCACGGGGAAGCGGCGGCCTGGACAGCTACGCGCTGATGCGCGAGCGCGTGCGCGTGCTGGCCGGCGACGCCACCAAGCTGGCCACCTTCTACAGCGCCAGCCTGCACGACCGGCAGGACTTCGACAGCCCCGCGAACCGCTACGGCTATGCGCTGGCGCTCACCCGCAGCGGTCGCGGCGCCGCGGCGATCGAACAGTTGCAGCCGTTGCTGCAATCCCACCCCGAAAGCCTGATCCTGAAGCTGGCGCTGGCCGACGCCCGCCTGCAGGCCGGACAGCGCGCCGCGGCGCTGGCGGTGTACGCCGGACTCAACACGCAGTCCCCGCGCAACCGTGCCGTCGCGCTCGCCTACGCCAAGGCGCTCACCGCCGGCGGCGACCAGCAGCAGGCCCGCCTCGCCGCCGACCTGCTGCGGCCGCTGCTGGACAACGCCAGCGAACCGCAAATCTACGACGCCTACGCCCGCGCCAGCGACAAGGCCGGCGACGGCGTGCGCGCCGGCGAGGCGTTTGCCGATGCCAGCTATTATTCCGGCCGCCCGTACGACGCCATGGAGCAGCTCAAGCGGCTGCTCAAGCGCGACGACCTGGACTACTACGCGCGCGTGCGCATCCAGGCGCGCATCGCCGAACTGACTCCGCTGGTGCTGGAATTGCACAAGCGCAAGATCAAGACCGAGGACAGCCCGGGCGACGGCTCCCGGCAATAGGCCTGCCCGTGTCATCGACACGTAACATGGATCGGCTGCAATATGCCCGTCACAAGCCAAGGCGGACCACGGCGTGCACAAACGCATCCTGATCGTTGAAGACGAGGCCTCGATCCGCGAAATGATCGCCTTTGCCCTGCGCAAGGCCGGCATGGACGCGGTGCAGGCCGCCGATGCCCGTGCCGCCCAGCTGGCGCTGGCCGAACAGGTGCCCGACCTGATCCTGCTCGACTGGATGCTGCCGGGCATGAGCGGCCTGGAACTGGCCCGGCGCCTGCGCAAGGAAGAGCTGAGCCGCGAGGTCCCGATCATCATGCTCACCGCCCGCGGCGAGGAAATGGACCGCGTCAACGGCCTCGAGGCCGGCGTCGACGACTACGTGGTGAAACCCTTTTCCACCCGCGAACTGGTCGCCCGGATCAAGGCTGTGCTGCGGCGCAGCCAGGGCGACGACGGCTCCGGCGTGGTCGAGCTGGGCGGCCTGCGCATCGACGGTCCCGCCCACCGGGTGTTCGCCGGCGACGAGCCGGTATCGATCGGGCCCACCGAATACCGCCTGCTGTACTTCTTCATGACCCACCCCGAGCGCGTCTACTCGCGCACGCAGCTGCTCGATCACGTCTGGGGCGGCAGCGTGTACGTCGAAGAGCGTACCGTCGACGTGCACATCCGCCGCCTGCGCAAGACACTGGAGCCGTGGAAGCTGGACGAACTGGTGCAGACCGTGCGCGGCAGCGGCTACCGTTTCTCGACCAGCGTCTGAGCCGGCGGCGAGCTTGCGGTATGCGCGGCTTTTGCCGATGCTGGCTCGTCTTCCACGCTCCGGCGCCAGCATGACCCCGCCCACCCCGCCTTCCTGGAAACTGTCCACGGCGCTCGCCGCGGCACTGGGCGCCGGCGCCGTGCTGGGCTGGCTCGTCGGCGGGCATGCGGCCGCGGGCATCGCCCTGGTCGCCGTGGCCGAAGTCGTCTTGCTGCTGACCCGAATCCGTCATCAAGCGCGGGCGATGATGGCCGCACCGACGGCCGCCAGCCCTCTCCAGCATGACCGTTTCATGACGCGCTCCCGCCGCATCGCCTCCTCCCTGCGCGACTTGCGCAACGCCGCCGGCCAGTTGCCCGACGCGGTGGTCCTGCTCGACCAGCAACAGAACATCCGCTGGTTCAACCACGCCGCCGAAAGCCTGCTCGGGCTGCATCGCCCGGACGATCGCGGCGCCTCGCTGCAGCAGCAACTGGCCGGCTCGGAGCTGGCCGGCTGGCTGCGCGACGGCGCGCGCGAGCCGCTCACCGACGCCGTCGCCCCCGGCCGGGCGGACGGCCGGCTCAACGTCAGCCTGCTGCCGTTCGGCGATCACGAACAGTTGCTGCTGGCACACGACATCAGCCACCTGAGCCGACTCGAACAGGTGCGCCGCGACTTCGTGGCGAACGTGTCGCACGAGTTGCGCACGCCGCTGACGGTGATCCACGGCTACCTCGAACTGCTCGACCCGGAAGACGTGCCTGAACTGGCCCCGGTGCTGGGCGAGATGCGCACGCAATCGAAACGCATGGGCCAGATCGTGGAAGACCTGCTGACCCTGTCGCGGCTGGAAACCCAGCACGAAGTGGCCGACGAACGCGTGCCGATGGCGGCGCTGCTGGCCACCGTGCGCAAGGAGGCCGAGGCGCTCAGCCAGGGCCGCCACCGCATCGTGCTGGAATCCACCGCCGAGGCGGACCTGCTCGGCTCGCCGAAGGATCTGCACAGCGCGCTGTCGAACCTGGCCAGCAACGCAGTGCGCTACACCCCGGCCGGCGGCAGCATCACCATCCGCTGGCAGCGTGTGGCCGACGGCGCGGTGTACTCGGTCACCGATACCGGCTTCGGCATCCCCGCCTCGCACCTGGCCCGGCTCACCGAACGCTTCTACCGGGTCTCCTCCAGCCGCTCGCGCGAAAGCGGCGGCACCGGTCTGGGCCTGTCGATCGTCAAGCACGTGCTGAACCTGCACCAGGCGCAACTGAAGATCGAAAGCGCGCCGGGCATCGGCTCCACTTTTTCCTGCCATTTCGGTTCGGCCCGGCTGCTCGTTCCCGGCGGCGGCGACGAAAGCTGAGCGCCGGCCGGGCTTCCGCGGAGGCCCCGGGCAGGCTGCGGTGCCATGGCGGCGCGGCATGCAATGGCACGAGCCATGCGCCAGAATGCGGCATGGCCCAAGCTTCCCCCACTTCGCCCGACGCCACCGACCTGACCACGCCCGGCCTCTATCTCAGCCGCGAGCTGGCCGCACTGGAGTTCAACTTCCGCGTGCTGGCGATGGCCCGCGACGCCACCGTGCCGCTGCTGGAACGGCTGCGCTACCTGAGCATCGTGGCCAGCAACCTCGACGAATTCTTCGAGGTGCGGGTGGCGATGCTCAAGCACCACCACACCTACGGTTCGGCCGCGCCGGGGCCGGACGGCATTCCCTCCGGCGAGCTGCTGGCGCGCATCCGCAGCCGCGTGCTGGACCTGGTCGCCGAGCAGTACGCCGCCTGGCAGGAGCAGATCGGCCCGCAGCTCGACGCCGAACGGATCCACATCCTCACCCGCAAGCAGTGGAGCCCGCGCCAGCACCGCTGGCTGCGCGGCTATTTCGAGCACGAGGTGCTGCCGGTGCTGTCGCCGCTGGGACTGGACCCGGCGCACCCGTTCCCGCGCATCCTCAACAAGACGCTGAACATCGCGGTGGTGCTGCGCGGGCGCGACGCGTTCGGCCACGAAGGCCACATGGCGCTGGTGCGCGCGCCGCGTTCGCTGCCGCGGATCATCCGCATACCGGCCGAGGTCAGCGGCCCCGGCGAGCACTTCGTGTTCCTCGCCGAACTGCTGCAGGCCTTCGTCGACCTGATGTTCCCCGGCCTCAAGGTGGTCGGTTCGTACCAGTTTCGGGTCACCCGCAACAGCGAGCTGATCGTCGAGGAGGCCGAAGTGGAGAACCTCGCCCTCGCGCTCAGCGAGGAGCTGGCCGGGCGCGGCTACGCGCGGCCGGTGCGGCTGGAGATCGCCAACGATTGCCCGCAGGCGATCACCGCGATGCTGACCCACAATTTCCAGTTGGACGACGCCGACGTGTACCGCTGCGACGGCCCGGTCAACATCATTCGCGCCGGCCTGATCTACGACTGGCTGGATCGCCCGGAGCTGAAGTTCCCGCGCTTCACGCCGCAGTTGCCGCCGGCGCTGGAAAGCGGCCGCAACAAGTTCGACCTGATCGGCCAGCACGACGTGCTGCTGCATCACCCGTACCAGAGCTTCAGCGCGGTGATCGACCTGCTGCGTCAGGCCACCGCCGACCCGCAGGTGCTGGCGATCAAGCAGACCCTGTACCGTGCCGGCGAAGACACCCCGCTGGTCGACCTGCTGGTGGAGGCCGCGCGCAACGGCAAGGACGTCACCGTGGTGATCGAGCTGCGCGCACGCTTCGACGAGGAGGCCAACATCCGCCTCGCCACGCGGCTGCAGGAGGCCGGCGTGCAGGTGGTATACGGCGTGGTCGGCTACAAGACCCACGCCAAGATGATGCTGATCGTGCGCCGCGAGGGCGAGGCGCTGCGCCGCTACGTGCACCTGTCCACCGGCAACTACCACCAGGCCAACAGCCGCATGTACACCGACATCGGCCTGATGACGGCGGACCCGGAGATCGGCGAGGACATGCACAAGGTGTTCCAGCAGCTGTCCGGGCTGGGGCCGATCATCGAGCTGAAGCGGTTGCTGCATTCGCCGTTCACGCTGTACCCGAGCGTGCTGGCCAAGATCGAGCGCGAGACCGCGCACGCGCAGGCCGGCCGGCCCGCGCGCATCGTGGCCAAGCTCAACGCGCTGAACGAGGCGCGCGTGATCGCGGCGTTGTACCGCGCCTCACAGGCCGGGGTGGAGATCGACCTGATCGTGCGCGGCGCCTGCACGCTGCGACCCGGCCTGCCCGGCGTCTCCGAGCGCATCCGCGTGCGCTCGATCGTGGGACGCTTCCTCGAGCACAGCCGGGTGTACTGGTTCGCCAACGACGGCAACCCGGAAATCTACTGCGCCAGCGCCGACTGGATGGAGCGCAACCTGATGCGGCGGATCGAGGTGGCGTTCCCGATCCTCGACCCCGAGCTGGCCGCACGCGTGTTCGAGGAGACCCTGGCCAACGGCCTGGCAGACAACACCCAAGCATGGCTGCTTGACGGCGACGGCCGCTACGTGCGTGCCGAGCCCGGCGACCTCCCGCCGTACAGCGCCCAGCAGGGCCTGCTCGAGCGCTACTGCAAGTGAGCCGGGCGATCCGCATGGGCCGCCGTTTTCGCCATGCCGCGCATGCATGCGAGAATTCGCGCTTCGCCGTCGCCGGAGCCCGGGCGTGAGTCCAGCCGAACAGACACCGATCCGCGATGGCGAACTGATCGCCGCCGTGGACATGGGCTCGAACAGCTTCCATCTGGTGGTGGCGCGCATGGAGCACGGCGAGCCGCGCGTGATCGACCGCCTGCGCGACACCGTGCGCATGGCCGCCGGGCTGCGCGCCGACGGCACCCTGGATGCCGAACGGCGCGCCCGCGCGCTGGCCTGCCTGGCCCGCTTCGGCCAGCGCATCGCCGGCCTGCCGTCGATGCGGGTGCGCGCGGTGGCCACCAACACGGTGCGCCGGCTGGCTTCGCCGCAGACCTTCCTGACCGCCGCCGAAGCCGCGCTGGGCCATCCGATCGAGGTGGTTTCCGGGCGCGAGGAAGGCCGCCTGATCTTCCTCGGCGCCGCACACGATCTGCCCGCCTCGCGCGAGCCGCGGCTGGTGATGGACGTGGGCGGCGGCAGCACCGAGTTCATCATCGGCCGCGGACTGGCGCCGCTGCATACCGAAAGCGTGCAAGCCGGCTGCATCGCCTCGACCCTGCGTTTCTTCCCGGGCGGCAAGATCAACCGCAAGCGCTGGCAGCGCGCACGCAGCGAAATCGGCGTGCTGCTGCAGCAGTTCGCCGAGGATTACCGCGAATCGGGCTGGCAGGACGCCTACGGCTCCTCCGGCACCGCCAAGTCGATCGGCTCGGTGGTGCAGGCGATGAAGTTCTCCGACGACGGCATCACCCCGGGCTCGCTCGCCGCGCTGGCCGACGCGCTGATCGAGCACGGCCAAATCGGCACGCTCAAGCTGCCCGGCCTGGTCGACGAGCGCGCGCCGGTGCTCGCCGGTGGCGTGGTGATCTTCGAGGCGGCCTTCGCCGCGCTCGGCATCGAGCGGCTGCGCGTATGCGAAAGCTCGATGCGCGAGGGCCTGCTGTGGGACCTGCTCGGCCGCGCCGGCGGCAGCGACCCGCGCACCGCCAGCATCGACGCGCTGGCCACCCGCTACGGTGTCGACCGCGCCCAGGCACGGCGGGTGGAATCCACCGCACTGATGCTGTTCGACCAGGTCGCGCGCGCATGGAAACTGGACGCCGACGCCCGCGAATGGCTGTCGTGGGCGTCGCGCGTGCACGAGATCGGCCTGGCCATCGCGCACAGCCAGCACCACCACCACGGCGCGTACATCCTGCGCCACGCCGACCTGGCCGGCTTCTCGCGGCAGGAGCAGCAGCTGCTGGCCGCAGTGGTCGAGATGCACCGGCGCAAGCCGGACAAGTCGGTGGTCGCCGCGCTGCCGCAGCGCTACCGCCAGTTGGCTCGCCAGACCACCGCACTGCTGCGCCTGGCCGTGCTGTTCCGCCGCGCCCGCCGGGCCGAGTCGCTGCCGCAGATGAAACTCGCCGCCACCAGCAAGTCGCTACGGCTGACCCTGCCGTTGGCCTGGTTCGAGCAACACCCGCTCAGCGAAGCCGACCTGCAGCAGGAGCAGGCACCGATGGTCGAGCTCGGCATCAAGCTGGACATCTCCAGCAGCTGAGCGCGCCGACAAGCCCGCTTGCGTCGCAGCCGCGTATCATGCCCGGACGCCCAGACCATCCCGATGCCCATGTTGAAATCCCTGCTTGCCACACTGCTCCTGACCCTTCCGCCAGCGCTGGCGGCGCAATCGGCCAAGCCGGCGCCGACCACCGTCGCCGCGCCAGCAGCGCAGGTCGTGCTGCGTACCACGCAGGGCGACATCACGCTGGAGCTGTACCCGGACAAGGCGCCGAAGAGCGTGGCCAACTTCCTGCAGTACGTGCGCGACGGCTTCTACGACGGCACCCTGCTGCACCGGGCCATCCCCGGCTACCTGGTGCAGGGCGGCCTGTACACCCGCGACCTGCAGCCGAAGCGCACGCGCTCGGCGATCGCCAGCGAGGCGGACAACGGCCTGTCCAATCTGCGCGGCACCGTCGCCGTCGCCCGCGGCGCCGACCCGAACTCCGGCACCGCGCAGTTCTTCTTCAACCTGGTCGACAACCGCCGGCTGGACTTCGCCGGCACCCAGAGCGGACTGACCTGGGGCTACACCGTGTTCGGCAAGGTCATCAAGGGCATGGACGTGGTCGACAAGATCGCCGCCCTGCCCACCCGCCCGCTCGGCCCGTTCGCCGGCGACGTACCGAACCCGCTGGTGCTGATCGAAAGCGCCCACGTGGTCGGCGAGGAAACCCCGCCCGCCGCCAGCGCGGCCGCGCCGGCCACGGCCGCCTCCGCGGCCGCCGCGCCGGAGGCCGCCAAATCGGGCCGGAAAGCCGCCAAACCCGCCGGCAAAGGCTGACGCCGGCATGGCCACCCTGTTCATCGCCGACCTGCACCTGGATGCTTCCCGCCCGCAGATCACCGCGTTGTTCGAACGCTACCTGGCCGGCAGCGAAGTTCGCCACGCCGACGCGCTGTACATCCTCGGCGACCTGGTCGAAGCCTGGATCGGCGACGACGACGACGCCGAACTGCCCGCGCGCATCGCCACTGCCACCCGCGCCGTGCGCGACGCCGGCGTGCCGGTGTACTTCATGGCCGGCAACCGCGACTTCCTGCTCGGCCCCGCGTTCGCCGCACACGCCGGCCTGAGCCTGCTCGATGACGGCACCGTGCACGACATCCAGGGTCGGCGCACCCTGCTGATGCACGGCGACGTGCTGTGCACCGACGACCTCGCCTACCAGGCCGTGCGCCGGCAGGTGCGTACGCCCGCATGGCAGGCGCAGATCCTGGCAATGCCGCTGCCGGCACGCCGCGCATTCGCCGCCAAGGCGCGCGAGGACAGCAAGGCGCATACCGGCAGCACGATGGAAAGCATCATGGACGTCAACGGAGCGGCCGTGGCCGAGGCCATGCGCAAGGCGCAGGTGACCCGGTTGATCCACGGCCACACGCACCGGCCTGCCGTGCACGACTTCCGGCTCGATGGCGCGGCGGCACAACGAATCGTGCTGGGCGACTGGTACGAGCACGGCTCGGTGCTGCGGGTGGATGCGACCGGGGTCGAACTGCGCGGGCTGGCGGTGGCATGAGCCGCATCGCGCCGGCATCTACCCGCGACCGCGCCACCCGGACAAGGTGAGCTGATGTCCGGCCTCCTCGGCGATACGGCGGCTCGTGACTACTCGCGCAAGTTGCGCTTGTTCAACGCCTTCGCCGAGCCCGAGCTGCGCCAAGCCATCGCCAGCCTGGGCCTGGATCCGGGTGCCAGCGTGCTCGACGCGGGGTGCGGCACCGGCGAGGTACTGCGCTGGTTCGCCGATGCGGTAGGCCCTGACGGTACCGTGATCGGCATCGATCTGGCGACAGCACACGCCACTGCCGCCCGTGCGTGCGCTCCCGCCCAGGCCCTCGTACTGCAGGCGGATCTGCTGCATGCACCGCTGCGCGCCGGCAGCTTCGACCGGGTCTGGTGCATGAACACGATCAACCACCTGCGTGACCCGGTCGCCGGCACGCAGTTGCTCGCCTCCCTGCTGCGACCCGCCGGTCGCATCGCGCTGTGCCAAAGCTCCCTGCTGCCGGACATGTACTTCGCCTGGGACGCGCGGCTCGAGCGCCTGGTCAACGAGGCGGTGCGCCAGTACTACCGCGACCGCTACGGCGTCAGCGAACGCGACCTGGCGGCAGTCCGGTCCCTGGTCGGCGTGCTGCGCCGGGCGCAGCTGCGCAACGTCAGAGCGCACACGTTCGCGATCGAACGCGTATTCCCCCTGGGATCGGCGGACGAGGCCTATCTCGCCGAGGCCATCTTCCGCGACAGCTGGGGAGCACGGTTGCAGCCGTACCTGTCAAGCGACGACTACGACGAACTCACGCGTCTTTGCGATCCGCAGCACCCGCAGTTCGCCCTGCGTCGGGCGGACTTCCATTTTCTGCAGACTTTCACGGTAGTGAGCGGGGAACCGTGAGGTTGAGTGGCAAGCGGCGGGTAAATCGTCTGCACACAGCCTTCTTCCGGCGGATGCGCAAAATGTCCCGTGCAGGCTCGACTTTGATGGACGACGCGGCGTGGCGTGCGGGATTGTGAATCCCATCCATGGGATTCACGCTTCCGCGCTGCGCGCTCCGGGGCCGACCTTCGGTCGTCCAAATTCGTTCCGGACGAATTTGTCGAACCGTAAGGGTTCGTCCACCACCGCTCTCCGTCAGATACGCAAAACGCCCCTTGCGGGGCGCCCTTCGCTCGACTCCACGTTGACGTGTCGTGAGGGATTGTGAACCCCATTCGTGGGGTTCACCCCTGCGCGCTGCGCGCTCCGGGGCCGACCTTCGGTCGCCCAAATTCGTTCCGGACGAATTTGTCGAACCGGAGGGCTCGTCCACCACCGTCTCTCCGCCAGATACGCAAAACGCCCCTTGCGGGGCGCCCTTCGCTCGACTCCACGTTGACGTGTCGTGAGGGATTGTGAACCCGATCCATGGGGTTCACCCCTGCGCGCTGCGCGCTCCGGGGCCGACCTTCGGTCGTCCAAATTCGTTCCGGACGAATTTGTCGAACCGTAAGGGTTCGTCCACCACCGCTCTCCGCCAGATACGCAAAACGCCCCTTGCGGGGCGCCCTTCGCTCGACTCCACGTTGACGTGTCGTGAGGGATTGTGAACCCCGTCCATGGGGTTCACCCTTCCGCGCTGCGCGCTCCAGGGCCAGCCTGCGGCTGTCCGAATTCGTTCCAGACGAATTTGTCGAACCGGAGGGCTCGTCCACCACCGTCTCTCCGCCAGATACGCAAAACGCCCCTTGCGGGGCGCCCTTCGCTCGACTCCACGTTGACGTGTCGTGAGGGATTGTGAACCCCATCCATGGGGTTCACCCCTGCGCGCTGCGCGCTCCGGGGCCGACCTTCGGTCGTCCAAATTCGTTCCGGACGAATTTGTCGAACCGTAAGGGTTCGTCCACCACCTCTCTCCGCCAGATACGCAAAACGCCCCTTGCGGGGCGCTTTGCGTATCTGGCGGAGAGAGAGGGATTCGAACCCTCGATAAGGCTTTTGACCCTATACTCCCTTAGCAGGGGAGCCCCTTC
The DNA here is from genome assembly GCF_033345435.1 of Rhodanobacter sp. KK11. Lineage (NCBI taxonomy): Bacteria > Pseudomonadati > Pseudomonadota > Gammaproteobacteria > Lysobacterales > Rhodanobacteraceae > Rhodanobacter > Rhodanobacter sp. KK11. The sequence continues at coordinate 284,232 of NZ_JAWPMI010000004.1, read as the reverse complement.
GGCCACTCGGGCATCTCTCCGGGGTTTTCTTCGCATCGCTGCGGAGCCGGCAAGGATACCGACCGACGCGGTCGAGGTAAAGCCTCGATTCACACGATCAATGCTCGGCGGACTCGTCGGGAGTACTGCCGGTGTCGTGTTCGCCCTTGATCCGCTGGTAGATTTCTTCGCGATGGACGGCCACGGTTTTCGGTGCATTGATGCCGATGCGCACCTGATTGCCTTTCACGCCAAGAACGGTAACGGTCACCTCGTCACCGATCATCAGGGTTTCACCGACCCTGCGGGTCAGAATCAACATGATTGCTACTCCATGATGCTGTTGGTCACAGGCCTGCAGATTAACGGTGCCTCACCCCTGAGCGCCCGCCTTCCCGCAGTTCGACGATTGATCCGCCGAAGGCCCTACCGCCTTCCCGGCTCACAGCCAAAACACTCCTGAGCGTCCTGACTGGCAACACCACCGTTACCGATGGCGTCGACACTTGGTCGATAGTAACTGAGCCCGATTCACCTGTGCAATGCACCGGCACCGTGGTGGACGGTGCATTCAGGTTGCCCGCGCGCCAGCTACTGGGCCGCCACCCAATTCGGCAGCGCAGCAAGGATGGCGGGCAGGTTCGGCGCGTCGGTTCCGCCGCCCTGGGCCATGTCCGGCCGGCCGCCGCCCTTGCCGTCGATCTGCGTGGCGACGTGGGCCACCACGTTGCCGGCCTTGACCCGTTCGAGCGCCTTGCCGTGCACGCCGGCGATCAGCGAAACGCGGCCATCGGCGGCGCCGGCCAGCAGCACCACGCAGTCACCCAGTTGTTGCTTCAGGCGGTCCACGCTGTCACGCAGCGACTTCACGTCCAGCCCTTCCAGCCGGGCGGCGGCCACCTTGATCCCGCCGACGTCCTTCGCCGCGCGTGCCAGGTCGGCCGTGGCCGAACCTGCCGTCTTGCTGCGCAGCGACTCCAGTTCGCGCTCAAGTTTCTTCTGGCGGTCGAACAGCTGGTGCAGCTTTTCCACCGCATCGTCGCCGCTGCTGGAAAGCAGATGCGACAGCTCACCCAGGCGGCGTTCCTCGTCGGCCACCCAGGCCAGCGCGCCGGCGCCGGTAACCGCCTCGATGCGGCGTACGCCGGAGGCCACGCCGGCTTCGCCGACGATCTTGAACAGGCCGATGTCGCCGGTACGCGCCACGTGGGTGCCGCCGCACAATTCGGTGGAGAAATCGCCCATCCTCAGCACGCGCACTTCGTCGCCGTACTTCTCGCCGAACAACGCCATGGCGCCGAACGCGATGGCGTCGTCGTAGGCCATGTGATGCACCTCGGCCTCGGCGTTGCGGCGCACCTCGGCGTTCACCAATGCCTCGACCTGGGCCAGCTCCTCGCGGCTCATCGGCTTGTGATGGGCGAAATCGAAGCGCAGGCGGTCGGGCGCCACCAGCGAACCCTTCTGCGTCACGTGGGTACCCAGCACCGTGCGCAACGCGGCGTGCAGCAAGTGGGTGGCCGAATGATTGAGCACGATGGCCTGGCGGCGCGCAGCGTCGACCTGCGCATCCAGCATGTCGCCAGCCTTCAGTGGCTGGGTTCCGTGCCAGGTGCCGGCGTGGCCGAAGAACACGCCGCCCATCTTCAGCGTGTCGTCGACCTCGAAACGGCCGGCAGTACCGGACAACATGCCGGTGTCGCCGACCTGGCCGCCGGACTCGGCGTAGAACGGCGTGCGGTCGAGGATCACGTTGCCCTGTTCGCCTTGGGCGAGCTGCTTCACCTCGCGGCCATCGTGCACGATGCCCAGCACCTTGCAGCCCTGCGCCGCCAGCGCCTCGTAACCGAGGAAGGCGGTGGGTGCGAGCTGGCTGGCGAGTTCCGCCGGCATCTGGCCCCTGGCCCCGAACTTGCCCGCGGCACGGGCGCGCTCGCGCTGTTCGTTCATGGCCTGCTCGAAGCCGGCCATGTCCACTTCCAGCCCGCGCTCACGCGCGATGTCGGCAGTGAGGTCGACCGGAAAACCGTAGGTGTCGTAAAGACGGAACGCATCGGCACCGGGAATGGTTTTCCCCGACTTCGCCGCCACCTCGTCGAACAGGTGCATGCCGTGCTCCAGCGTCTCGCCGAAGCGATGCTCCTCGGTGCGCAACGCATCCTCGACGAACGCCTGCTTCGCCGGCAACTCGGGATAGGCCTGGCCCATTTCCTCGACCAGCGGCTGTACCATTTTCCAGAAGAAATCACCGCGCACGCCGAGCATCCAGCCATGGCGCAAGGCGCGGCGGATGATCCGGCGCAGCACGTAGCCGCGGCCTTCGTTCGACGGCAGCACGCCGTCGACGATCAGGAACGAACAGGCACGGATGTGGTCGGCGATCACGCGCAGCGACTTGTTGGCAAGGTCCTGCGTGCCGGTGAGTTCGCCGGCGACGCGGATCAGGTGCGCGAACAGGTCGATCTCGTAGTTCGAATGCTTGTGCTGCAGCACCGCGGCGAGGCGCTCCAGGCCCATGCCGGTATCCACGCACGGCGCCGGCAGCGGGCTCAGCGTGCCGTCGGGCGCGCGGTCGAACTGCATGAACACCAGGTTCCAGATCTCGATGTAGCGGTCGCCGTCCTCGTCCGGCGAACCGGGCGGACCGCCGGCCACGCCGGGGCCGTGGTCGTAGAAGATCTCGGTGCACGGGCCGCACGGGCCGGTATCGGCCATCTGCCAGAAATTGTCCGACGCGTAGGGTGCGCCCTTGTTGTCGCCGATGCGCACGATGCGTTCGGCCGGCACGCCCACTTCCTCGTGCCAGATGCCGTAGGCCTCGTCGTCGGTGTGATAGACCGTGACCCAGAGCTTGTCCGCCGGAAGCTTGAACACCTGGGTCAGCAGTTCCCAGGCCCAGATGATCGCGTCGCGCTTGAAGTAGTCGCCGAACGACCAGTTGCCCAGCATCTCGAAGAAGGTGTGGTGGCGCGCGGTATAGCCCACGGCGTCGAGGTCGTTGTGCTTGCCGCCGGCGCGCAGGCAGCGCTGCACGTCGGCTGCGCGCACGTAGGACAGTTTCTCGCTGCCCAGGAACACGTTCTTGAATGGCACCATGCCCGAGTTGGTGAACAGCAGGGTCGGGTCGCTGGCCGGCACCAGCGAGCTGGACGGCACGATGGTGTGGCCCTTGGAGCGGAAGTAGTCGAGGAAGGCAGAGCGGATGTCGGAGGTTTTCATGCAGATCAAACGTGGCAGGCGATAAAGGCCACGCCGCGGCCAGGCCGATCGACCCGTCAACCCGCCATCTTCGGAGGGCGGATTTCAGGAAATATCGTCGGCTTCGTCCACATCGGCGTGGGTAACACTTCGTACTGTGGCGGCGGCAAAGCCGCGGCGCAAGAGGAATTGCGCCCGGCGGGTGCGTTCGGCCGGGTCATTCGTGCCCGCGCCGCCATAGCGGCGGCGCAACTGGGCGGTGGCCGAAGCGGCCCAGTCGACCTCGGCTTCGTCCAGCAATTCGCGAATGCGCGCGTCGGCCAGGCCGTGGCTTTTCAGCTCCATGCGCAGGCGCTGCGGACCGTAACCCTGGGCGATCCGGCTGCGCAGCAGCACCTCGGCGAAGCGGTCGTCGTCCTGGTAATGCTGCTTGCCCAGCCGGTCCAGCGCGGCCGTGGCCTCGTCCCCCTCGTAGCCGCCCTGGCGCAGCTTGGTCTTCAGCTCCTTGCGCGAATGCTCGCGGCGCGCCAGCAGGCCCAGCGCCTTGTCATAGGCGCTGCGCTTCGGCTTGCCCGGATCGTCCGCGCCGGCGCGGCGTTTCATGGCTGCACAAACGGACATGGCCCGGGCGAGCCGGGCCATGTCTTCCGTGAGGAACCGTCAGCGGGCACGGCTCACGCTTCCTCGAGTGCCTCTTCCGCGGCGGCGGCCGGCTTGCCGACCGGCACCAGCAGACGCTCGCGCAGCTGCTTGTCGATCTCGTTGGCGATCGCCGGGTTGTCGCGCAGGAACTGGCGCACGTTCTCCTTGCCCTGGCCGATGCGGTCGCCGTTGTAGCTGTACCAGGCGCCTGACTTGTCGATCAGGTTCTGCGCCACGCCCAGCTCGATGATCTCGCCCTCGCGCGAGGTGCCCTCGCCGTACAGGATCTCGAACTCGCACTGGCGGAACGGCGGCGCCACCTTGTTCTTGACCACCTTGACGCGGGTTTCCGAGCCGATGATCTCGTCGCCCTTCTTCACCGCGCCGATGCGGCGGATGTCCAGGCGCACCGAGGCGTAGAACTTCAGCGCGTTGCCGCCGGTGGTGGTCTCGGGGCTGCCGAACATCACGCCGATCTTCATGCGGATCTGGTTGATGAAGATCACCAGGCAGCCGGATTTCTTGATGTTGGCGGTGAGCTTGCGCAGCGCCTGGCTCATCAGGCGGGCATGCAGGCCGACGTGGGAGTCGCCCATCTCGCCCTCGATTTCCGCCTTCGGGGTCAGCGCGGCGACCGAGTCGACCACCACCATGTCCACCGCTCCGGAACGCACCAGCATGTCGGCGATTTCCAGCGCCTGCTCACCGGTGTCCGGCTGCGAGACCAGCAGGTCGTCGACCTTGACGCCGAGCTTCTCGGCATAGCTGGGGTCGAGCGCGTGCTCGGCGTCGATGAAGGCGGCGGTGCCGCCGGCACGCTGGCAGCTGGCGATCGCCTGCAGGGTCATGGTGGTCTTGCCGGACGACTCCGGCCCGTAGATCTCGACCACGCGACCGCGCGGCAGGCCGCCGACGCCGAGCGCGATGTCCAACCCCAGCGAACCGGTGGAAATCGTCTCGACCGGTTCGTTGACGCGGTCGCCCATGCGCATCACGGCGCCTTTGCCGAACTGTTTTTCGATCTGGCCGAGGGCGGAGGTGAGCGCCTTGCGCTTGTTGTCATCCATCGTCTTGTGTTCCGGTTGGGCTGTGATTGGGTGGCATGATGCCCGGATCGAATCTCACCGGCTGCGATCAGGCTGGTGCGACCACGGAGGATCGACGCTGGCGGCCAGTATCCCACACCGGTCAAGCCGGTCTGGCGGCTGACCGCGCGTCACTCCGTCAGCGTTTTGCGCAAGCCGGTGAGCGCCGCCGCCACGGTCTGCCGGCGCACCGCCTCGCGGTCGCCCTGGAAGTGGAACAGCTGCGCGTGACCGTAGCCGCCGCGACGTTTCCAGCCGATCCACACCGTGCCGACCGGCTTGTCCGGAGTGCCGCCGGACGGCCCGGCGATGCCGGTCACCGCCACCGCCACGCCGGCGCCGAAACGGGCCAGCGCGCCGGACACCATCTCCAGCACGGTTTCCTCGCTGACCGCGCCGGTGTGCTCCAGCGTACGTGGATTGACCCCGAGCAGCGCTTCCTTGGCCTCGTAGCTGTAGGTCACCACGCCGGCGTCGAACCAGGCCGAGCTACCCGGCAGGTCGGTGAGCGTCTTGGCGATCCAACCGCCACTGCAGGATTCGGCCGTCACCAGCATCAGCCGGCAGCGCTGTACCTCGCTGGCCACCTCGGCGGCCAGCGCCAGCAACTCGGCATCGTTAGGAACGGACGACGACTCCATGCGAGACTCCCGGACTTGAACGAAACTTTGCGCCACGCGCAGAGGCACCGTTCTACCTGTTCCGCGCGACCACGCCAAGACTTGCATTGCATGAGCCCAGACGATCTCACCAAGCACACCCCGTTCATGCGCCAGTACCTGTCGGCCAAGGCCGCGCACCCGGACGTGCTGCTGTTCTTCCGCATGGGCGATTTCTACGAGCTGTTCTACGACGACGCGCGCAAGGCAGCGCGACTGCTCGACATCACCCTGACCCAGCGCGGGCAATCCGGCGGTGCGCCGATCCCGATGGCCGGCGTGCCGTACCACGCGGCGGAGAACTACCTGGCGCGGCTGGTGCGCCTCGGCGAATCAGTGGCGATCTGCGAGCAGATGGGCGATCCGGCGCTGGCCAAGGGCATCGTCGAGCGCAAGGTGGTGCGCATCGTCACCCCCGGCACGGTGACCGACGCCGCACTGCTGGAGGAACGCCGCGACAACCTGCTGCTGGCGATCGCTGCCGGCGCGCACGGCGACTACGGGCTGGCCTGGGTCGACCTCAGCAGCGGACGCTTCCTGCTCAGCGAAGTGCCGAATGCCGAGGCGCTGGCCGCCGAACTGGCGCGGCTGCAGCCGGCCGAGACGCTGGTCCAGGAAGACGTGGCCTGGCCGAAGCTGGTCAGTGCCCTGCCCGGCCTGCGCAAGCGGCCGCCATGGCATTTCGACGGCGACGCCGCCGCGCGCGAGCTGAACCGCTTCTTCGGCACCCGCGACCTCGGCGGCTTCGGCGCGGACAAGCTGCCGCTGGCGGTCGCTGCCGCCGGCTGCCTGCTCGGCTACGTCGAGGAAACCCAGAAGAGCGCGCTGCCGCACCTCACCGGCATGGCGGTGGAAAGCGCCAGCGAAACCATTGCGCTGGACGCCGCCACTCGCCGCAACCTGGAGCTGGACATCCACCCCAGCGGGCGCATCGAACACACCCTGCTCGGCGTGCTCGACGAGACGGTGACGCCGATGGGTGCGCGAGCGTTGCGTCGCTGGCTGACCCGGCCGCTGCGCTCACGCGAACTGCTGCGCCAGCGCCATCAGGCGATCGGCACGCTGATCGACAGCCATCGGCACGAAACGCTGCGCGAAACGCTGCGCGGCATCGGCGACCTGGAGCGCATCCTCGCCCGCGTGGCGCTGCGTTCGGCGCGTCCGCGCGATCTCTCCACCCTGCGCGACGGCTTGGCCGCGGCACCGAGGTTGCGCGAACACATCGCCACGCTGGACAGCCCGCTACTGCATGCCCTGGTCGAACGCATCGGCGACCACGCGGAAACCGCCGCCCTGCTCGCCCACGCCATCGTGGCGCAGCCGCCGGTGCTGCAGCGCGACGGCGGCGTGATCGCCGACGGCTACGACGCCGAACTCGACGAACTGCGCCGGCTGTCCACCCACGCCGACCAGTTCCTGGTCGAGCTGGAGGAACGCGAGAAGGCCGCCAGCGGCATCACCACGCTGAAGGTCGGCTACAACCGCGTGCACGGCTACTACATCGAGATCACCAAGGCGCAGTCGGACAAGGCGCCCACGCATTACACGCGCCGGCAGACCACAAAGAACGCCGAGCGCTATGTCACCGAGGAACTGAAAACGTTCGAGGACAAGGTGCTGTCGGCGAAGGAACGCTCGCTGATGCGCGAACGGGCGCTGTACGAGGCGCTGCTCGACAAGCTCATCGAGAACCTCGAACCGCTGAAAACCGCCGCCGCCGCGATGGCCGAGCTGGACGTGCTGGCCACCCTGGCCGAGCGCGCCGAGGCACTGGACTGGAGTGCACCGCAGCTCACCGACGAACCCGGCATCGCGATCGAGCGCGGCCGCCACCCGGTAGTCGAGAAAGTCCGCGACGAGCCGTTCGAGCCGAACGACCTGAAGCTCGACGACACCCGCCGCATGCTGGTGATCACCGGCCCGAACATGGGCGGCAAGTCCACCTACATGCGCCAGAACGCGCTGATCGTGCTGCTCGCGCACATCGGCAGCTACGTGCCGGCGGCGCGCGCGGTGATCGGCCCGATCGACCGCATCTTCACCCGCATCGGCGCCGGCGACGATCTTTCGCGTGGCCAGTCCACCTTCATGGTGGAAATGAGCGAGACGGCGAACATCCTGCACAACGCCACCGCCGACAGCCTGGTGCTGATGGACGAGGTCGGCCGCGGCACCAGCACCTACGACGGCCTGGCGCTGGCCCGCGCCGCCGCCGTGCACCTGGCGCGGCACAGCCGCGCCTATACGCTGTTCGCCACCCACTACTTCGAGCTGACCGAACTGGCCGGCGAGATTTCCACCATCGCCAACGTGCACCTGGACGCGGTGGAGTACGGCGAACAACTGGTGTTCATGCACGCGGTGAAGGACGGTCCGGCGAACCGCAGCTTCGGCCTGCAGGTGGCCGCGCTGGCCGGCCTGCCGAAGTCGGTGATCGCCGACGCCAAACGCACCCTGACCGAGCTCGAACGCGGCATGCACCGGCACGCCGGTACGCCCGCGCCGGCCGCCGAATCCTCGCCGCAGCTGGGACTGTTCGCTCCGGCCCAACCTTCCGCCGCCGAACGCGCGCTGGAACAGCTCGACCCGGATGCGCTTAGCCCGCGCGAAGCGCTAGAAGCCCTGTACCGCCTGAAACAGCTGAGCTGACCGCTCCGGCGGGCAACGTCGCCCGCCGCCGCCACCTTGCGCTCACGCTTCATCGGCCATGCTGGCTCGCCGGGCCCGGCAGGTGACCGCTCGACCCATAGCCGGGAGCTATCGCCTACATCGGAACATTCGAATTCCATTGATCGCCGTGCCGGCGCAGATTGACCGAACGCCCAAGTCCCCCACAGGAGCCCACCATGAGCCAGGACCGCAAGACCCTGACCACCGATGCCGGTGCACCGCTGGCCGACAACCAGAACAGCCTCACCGCCGGCCCGCGCGGCCCGCTGCTGGTGCAGGACGTGGCGCTGTTCGAGAAGCACGCGCACTTCAACCGCGAGCGCATCCCCGAACGCGTGGTGCATGCCAAGGCCTCGGCCGCGTTCGGCACGCTCACCATCACCCACGACATCACGAAGTACACCCGCGCCGAGGTGTTCAAGCCGGTCACGGTCACGCCGATGCTGGCGCGCTTCTCCACCGTGGCCGGCGAGCGCGGCGCGGCGGATGCCGAGCGCGACGTACGCGGCTTCGCATTGAAGTTCTACACCGGGGAAGGCAACTGGGATCTGGTCGGCAACAACACGCCGGTGTTCTTCATCCGTGACCCGTACAAGTTCCCCGACTTCATCCACACCCAGAAGCGCGACCCGCGTACGAACATGCGCAACGCCACCGCGATGTGGGACTACTGGTCGCTGTCGCCCGAGTCGCTGCACCAGGTCACCACGCTGATGAGCGACCGCGGCATCCCTGCCACGCTGCGCCACATGCACGGCTTCGGCAGCCACACCTACAGCTTCTGGAACGAGGCCGGCGAGCGTTACTGGGTGAAGTTCCACTTCAAGACCCGGCAAGGCATCAAGAACCTCACCAACGCCGAAGCGGCGACGCTGATCGGCAACGACCGCGAATCGCACCAGCGCGACCTGTACGAGGCGATCGAACGCAAGGATTTCCCGCGGTGGACGCTGTACGTGCAAATCATGCCCGAAGCCGATGCCGGAAGGACCTGGTACAACCCGTTCGACCTGACCAAGGTATGGCCGCACAAGGATTACCCGCTGATCGAGGTCGGCGTGATGGAGTTGAACCGCAACCCGGACAACTACTTCGCCCAGGTCGAACAGTCCAGCTTCTCGCCGGCCAACGTGGTGCCCGGCATCGGCTTCTCGCCGGACAAGGTGCTGCAGTTCCGCCTGTTCGCCTACGCCGACGCCGCGCGCTACCGGCTCGGCGCGAACCACGACCAGTTGCCGGTGAACCAGCCGCGCTGCCCGGTGCACAACTATGCCCGCGACGGCTCGATGCGCTACGGCGACAACGGCGGCGGCCGCGTGAACTACGAGCCGAACTCGTTCGGTGGCCCGGTCGAGGACCCGTCGATGAAGGAACCGCCGCTGCGGATCTCCGGCGACGCCGACCGCTACGACCATCGCGCCGGCAACGACGATTACCGGCAACCCGGCGATCTGTTCCGGCTGATGAGCGAGCAGCAGCAACAGCAGCTGTTCGACAACATCGCCGCGGCGATGCAGGGCGTGCCGGAGGAAATCATCCGTCGCCAACTCGGCCACTTCGCCAAGGCCGATCCGGCCTACGCGGCGGGCGTGGCCAGGGCACTGGGCATGACACTCTGAGGCAGGCGCTCAGCCGATGCCGTGAACCACCTGCAGCGGGGCTGCGCCAGCCAGGTGCGGCGTGGCTTCCGCGTCGGGCATCGCGATGTCGGGAATGTCGGCCAGCTCGTCGGCCGGCAGTTCCGCGACCAGTGCCGGCAATGCATCGACAGCCACCGGCGCCGACGGCTGCCGGCCGTCCAGGCGCCCGCAACGTACCAGCTGGCCGATGCGCAGGTAGACCTCGTCGCGGTCGAAGGGCTTCTGCATGAAATCGTCAGCGCCGAAGCGCTGCACGTAGAACTGCTCGGTCGCCTGCGGATTGCCGCTGATCATCACGATCGGGATGTCACGAGTCAGCGGGTCGTGGCGCAGCGCGCGCAACACCGCAAAGCCGTTCATGCCCGGCATCACGATGTCCAGGAAGATTAGCGCCGGCCGTTCGTTGCGGGCCAGCTCGATCGCCTCCTTGCCGTCGGTGGCCTTGAGCACCGCGTAGCCGTCCTGGCGCAGCATCTTGCCGAGCACGGCGCAGATCGTGGGCGAGTCGTCCACCACCAGCATGCGCGTGCCCAGCGCGGCCTGCGGCTCCACGCGCTGCTCGACGGCGCCGCGGCTGCCCAGCAGGCGCTTGAAGAAGCCGAGGCCGTTCATCAGTGCGTGTCCGTCCATGCAAACCTCCCGATTTTGTGAGATGGCGGTGCCAACCCGTGGAGTTGCATGGATATTCCCGCAGATTTGACCGACATTCTGCGATGCACTGCTCAGCGCAAGTCTCTAAGCCGTCGCAATTCGCGCCGCGCCTGCTTGTCCGGGCGCTTCGGCGGGCCGCCCGCGCCGATCAGCCGGTGCTGCTCGCGGGCGACTTCACGCGCCGCGCGACTGGCCTCGGTCTCGACATACAACGCCTGCGCCACGCTGGCCGGACCGCGCCGGTCGGACAACGCCACGACCTCGACTTCCAGCCGCTCCTCGCCACGGCCGATCTTCAGCCGGTCGCCGGCACGCAGGGTCTTCGCCGGCTTGCAGGCGGCGCCGTTGACGTCGATGCGCCCGCCGACGATCGCCTGCTTGGCGAGGCTGCGCGTCTTGAAGAAACGCGCGGCCCACAGCCACACGTCGGCGCGCACGTCGGTCATCGGTGGGGTGGGTGGTTGGCTCATCGCGCGGATTATCGCGCGATCGCGGACAGTTCAGGCCTGTTCGGCGGGCGGCACGACCATGTCGTGCGGGTCCGGCATCGCGATGTCCGGAATGGCGGCATGCTCGGCCGCGCTGGGTTCGGGCTCCGCCGGAATCCGTTCTGTTTCCGACCGCTGGCGCACCACCAGGCGCCCGCTGCGCGTGAGGTTGTCGATGCGCGCGAACACCTCGCTGCGGCCGAACGGCTTCTTCATGAAATCGTCGGCGCCGAAACGCTGCACGTAGAACTGCTCGGTCGCCTGCAGGTTGCCGCTGATCATCACGATCGGGATGTCGCGGGTCATCAGGTCGTGGCGCAACGCACGCAGTACGACGAAGCCGCTCATGCCGGGCATCACGATGTCGAGGAAGATCAGGTCGGGGCGTTCCGTGCGCGCGATCTCCAGCGCGCTCTCGCCATCGGCCGCCTTCAGCACCACGTGGTGGTTCTGCGCCAGCATCTTGCCGAGTACCGCGCGGATGGTGGGCGAGTCGTCCACCACCAGGATGCAGGCTTCCTTCGGCTCGCCGCTGCGCGGCGTCGCGCGACGTTCGCCGTGCTCGCCGAACATGCGCTTGATCAGATCGAAACCTGCCATGACACGAGCTCCCCCAGCCCATGAGACTGCGCGCTAGTCTCGACGCAGCGCGGGCCGGAAGCAAGCCGCGCGCTACGCCCCCAGCAGCCAGTTGCCCAGCGGGACGGTGAGCAGCGACAGCACGATGCCGGCGCCCAGCACGGTGTTGGCCAGCGCCGGCTCCAGGCCGTACTCGTCGGCCAGGATCGTCGCCGACACCATCGGCGCCATCGCCGCCTGCAGCACGCCGACGGTCAGCACCAGCCCGTCGACCCCGGCGGCCGCGCCTACCACCCAGCACAGCAGCGGCGCCAGCAACAGCTTCCAGCCCAAGCCCCAGCCGGTCGCGCCGAGCTGCCGCTGGCCCGGATGGAACCTGAACTGCAGGCCGACCGAGAACAGCGCCAGCGGCGTCAGCGTGGCGCCGATCGGCGCGAACACGCCATTCAACAGCTCGGGCCAGCCGCCGCACAGGCCGGCGATGACGCCCGCCACCAGCGCGATGAAGGCCGGAAAGGTGACGATGCGCCGGACGATCAGGCGCGGCTGCAGCGTGCGCCCGGAATAGACCGAAGCCACCACGATGCCGGCCGAGGCCAGCACCGGAAACGCGCCGATCTGGTCGGCCACCACCGCCAGCGCCAGGCCCGCCTTGCCGTGCAAGGCCTCGATCATCGGGTAGCCCATGTACGCCGTATTGCCCAGCCCGCACACCAGTATCAGCGCGCCGGTGCGCTGCCGCGACCAGCCCAGCCGCGGCCCGAGCAGGCCGAACAGCAGCCACGCGCCGCCGAAGGTGAGCCACATCGCCGCCACCGGAAACCACAGCTGCGGATCGAACTTCACCTTCGGGATCAGTTCCAGCACCAGCGCCGGCAGCGCCACATTGAGCACCCACCAGTTGATGCCCGGCACGATCCCCGCTGGCGGCTTCGCGTAGCGCGCCACCAGAGTGCCGAGGATCAGGCAGACGAACAGCAGCAGCATCGCGCTCATGCGTGGGCACCACGGGAAAGTCGGCCATTATAGGGACCGCCTGCCGCACGCCGGCGACCGGCGGACGCAGCCGCCACGCCCTTTCGGGGATAATCCGCGGCCTGCCCTGCCTGCGGACACCTCGCCACTCCATGAACGACCCGCTGCACCTCGCCCACGGACTGGCCGGCGACCACACACCGCCGGACTGGCCGCCGCTGACCGCCGGCGAGGTCGCCACGCTGCTGCGCGGCTATCCGGCACCCGGTGCGCCGCGCCGCATCGACTGGCACAGCCCGCGCCCACTGTCGGCGGCATGCCTGGTCGAGACCGAGCACGCCACCGTGTTCGTCAAGCGCCACCACCGCAGCGTGCGCTCGGTCGCCACGCTCACCGAGGAACATCGCTTCATCGCGCACCTGCGCGAACGCGACATGCCGATCCCGGGCGTGCTGCGCGATGCGCAAGGACGGACTGCCGTGGCGCTCGGCGACTGGGTCTACGAAGTGCACGAACGTGCCGCCGGCATCGACCTGTATCGCGAGGCGATCTCGTGGGAGCCGTTGTCGAACCTCGAACACGCCCGCACCGCCGGCCGCATGCTGGCCACGCTGCACGACGCCGCCGCGGACTACCGCGCGCCCCAGCGCGATGCCCACATCCTGGTTGCGCGCAGCGAGCTGATCGCTGCGCCCGATCCCGTCGCCGCGCTGCGCGCGCAGTTACCGCAGCGCCCGGGCCTGGACGATTACCTGCGCGAGCGCGACTGGCCACATGACTTCGCCGAACTGCTCGCCCCATGGCACGCTGCCGCCCAGCCACGACTGGCGCAGCAGCCGCGGCTGTGGACCCACGGCGACTGGCACGTCTCCAACCTGTGCTGGAGCAGCGGCGGCAGCGACGCGCGGATCAGCGCCGTGCTCGACTTCGGCCTCGCCGCCGCCAATTTCGCGCTGTTCGACCTGGCCACCGCGATCGAGCGCAACGCGATCGCCTGGTTAGCACTCGACACCGGACGCGACGCCGCCCACCCGGACGTCGCCCTTGCGCTGATCGACGGCTATCGCCGGCAGCGCCCGCTGGATGCGACCGACCTGGACTTGCTGGCGGACCTGCTACCGCTGGTGCACGTGGAATTCGCGCTGTCCGAGGTCGAGTATTACCACGCCATCACGCATTCGCGCGCGAACGCCGACGTCGCCTACGACACCTTCCTGCGCGGCCACGCGGCATGGTTCGGCACACCATCGGGGCAGGCCCTGCTGCAGGCCATCCGCGAGCACGCCTGACCCTCCCCGGCCATTCGTGGTCTAATACGCGTTCTTGAAGCGGGGGTGCCCGGCAAAAGCCGGGCTGAGAGAGTCCCTTGGAACCTGACCCGGTTAGTACCGGCGTAGGGAGCTTGCAGATCCGGTCTGTCCCGCGACAGCCGGGTCGCCGTCGCTTCGTCCGTACTCCCTTGACGACGACGATGACGATGCCATTTCCCCGCACTCCCCTGCTGCTCGCCCTGCTCGCCGCCATCGCACCGGCCCACGCCGGCGACACCGCCGACAACCCGCAAACGACGCAACTGGCGCCGGTGCAGGTGGAAGCCGACAGCGCCACCGGCTACCGCGCCGACAACTCGCAGATCGACACCTTCGGCAGCTTCGGCAATGCGCCGCTGCGCGACACCCCCGCCGCGATCACCGTGATCACCCGCGACCAGATCGACGACCGCCAGCCGCGCACGCTGAGCGAACTGGCCCGCTCCGACGCGGCACTCGGCGACAACTACGCGCCGGTCGGCTACTACCAGGACATCGCCATCCGCGGCTTCGCGCTGGACCTGGCCACCGGCTACCGGCTCAACGACATGACCATCAGCGGCGAGCAGCTGGCGCCGCTGGAGGACAAGCAGCGGGTGGAGATCCTCAAGGGCCTCGGCGGCCTCGAAGCCGGCGTGGTCGCGCCGGGCGGCCTGGTCAACTACGTCAGCAAGCGCCCGGCCGATGTGCGCAGCGCCACCGTCGGCACCGACTCGCACGGCTCGCGCTATGTCGCGGTGGACGTCGGCGGCTGGCTCTCGCCCGCCTTCGGCGCGCGCGTGAATGCCGCCCACGAGGACATGAACTCCGATGTGCGGCACGCCGATGGCCGCCGCACGTTCCTTTCGCTGGCCGCCGACTGGAAGATCAGTTCGAACGCCACGCTGCGGCTGGACACCAATTACCAGACCAGCGGGCAGCGCTCGGTCTCCGGCTACCAGTTGCTCGGCGGCACCATGCTTCCGGCGCATCCCGACCGCACGCGCCTGCTCGGCTTCCAGCCGTGGCAACAGCCGGTCGGCATCGACGCCAGCAACAGCACGCTGCGCTTCGATTACCGCTTCAGCGACCAATGGAGCACGCAACTGTCGGCCGGCCACAGCCACGTGGTGATCGACGACAACGTGGCGTTCGCCTACGGCTGCTTCTACTCGCCCGACTGCGCCAGCGGCGCCACGCCGGGCTGGTTCTTCGCGCCGAACGGCGACTACGACATCTACGACTACCGCAGCCCCGACGACACCCGCGTCAATGACGAGGCGCGAGCGGTGCTGAAGGGCGCGTTCGACACCGGCGCGCTCAGCCATGAAATCAGCGTCGGCACCAGCGCATTTCGCCGCAGCATCGACCGCCGCCCCTATGTCTACGACTACGTCGGCACCGGCAACATCGACCAGGTGGACCCACCGGTGTTCGCGCCGTCGCCGAACCAGCCGGGCGCGTCGGCACGCCGGCTGACCAGTTGGCAGCACTCGGTGTTCGCGCTGGACCGCGTGCACCTCGGTCCGCAGTGGCAGGTGCTGTTCGGCGGCCGCTTCGTGCGCCTGCACGAGCGCGCCTACGACGCCGGCGGCGTGCCGGAACGCGACACGCGTCTCAGCAAGGCACTGCCACAGGCTGCCGTGCTGTGGCAGCCCTCCGCGCAACTGACCACCTACGTCAGCTACAGCGAAAGCCTGTCGCTGGGCAACGAGGCACCGTACTGGACCTCCAACGGCGGTACCACGCTGCCCCCGTTGCTGGCACGTCAGGCCGAAGCCGGCGTGAAGTACGCCTGGAGCGATACGCTGGATCTTTCGGCCGCGCTGTACCGCATCCGCCAGCCGTACCAGTTCGCCCGGCCGGACGGCACCGCCGAAGGCTTCACCTTCGTGCAGCAGGGCAACGAGGTGCACAGCGGCCTGGAACTCAACGCCGCCGGCCAGCTCACCGACAACCTGCGCCTCACCGCCAGCCTCAACCTGATCCGGGCGCGCGCCGAGGGCACCGGCGCCCCGACCTACGAAGGCCACCAGGTAGTCAACGTGCCGCGCCTGCGCAGTGCGTTGTATGTCGACTACCGCCTGCCGTTCGCACCCCGGCTCGGCCTGCTCGGCGGCTGGCGCTATGCCAGCCCCAACGTGGCCACGCCGAACGGTCTGACCCGCGTGCCGGCGTACAACGTGTTCGATGCCGGCCTGCGTTACGCCAGCCAGTGGAACGGCCATGCGCTGACCTGGCGACTCAGCGTCGACAACGTGTTCAACCGCTTCTACTGGCGCGACACCGGCAGCTCCGGCGGCGACAGCTACCTGTTCCCGGGTGCGCCGCGGCTGGCCCGGCTGTCCGTGACGTACGCATTCTGAGCGGCCGGCAGCCATGACCTGGGTCGAACTCGTCGCCGCGCTGGTCAGCGCCTGGGGCGTCTGGCTCACCACCCGCCGGCGCCCGTGGTGCTGGCCGGTGGGGCTGATCTCGGTGCTGGTCTACGCGTGGGTGTTCGTCCACGCGAAGCTCTACTCCGATGCGCTGCTGCAGCTGGCGTTCGCGGTACTGATCGGCTACGGCTGGTACCGCTGGCTGCAGCACATGGGCGAGGACGGCCGCGTCGAAGTGGCCGCGCTGCCGCGACGGCAGGCGATCGTGCACCTGGCGCTCGGCAGCCTCGGCGCGCTGGCGCTGGGCGCGTTCATGCACTACCGCACCGACGCCGCCCTGCCCTGGCTGGACGCGGCGCTCACCGCCTTCAGTCTGGTCGCGCAGTGGTGGCAGGCCAAGCGGCACGTCGCCGCGTGGTGGCTGTGGATCGTGGTGGACGTGATCTACGTGGGCGAATACGTCTACAAGCATCTGCTGATCACGTCAGTGTTGTATGTGGGGTTCGTGGCACTGGCGGTGATCGGCCTGCGCGCATGGCGGCGCGTGGACAAGGCACCCACGCCAGCTCTCCCCATCCCGCCTCGCTGAAGCCCGCTGCAGCGCGACGTCGCTCTCGGCAGCACTCCACCCGGTGCCCGCCAAGCCGGAGCGATCAGAGCTTGCTGTGCTCCACCTGGCGCTCGCGCTGCATCAGCGTCCATTCGGCGTGTTCGGTGAGTGCCGCGTCGCCGAGCGAAAGCAGGATCTGCCGCTGCAGCACGGGATCGTGCGTGCGGTCCAGCGCCGCGCGTGCGCTGGCGAAGATGCGCTGCATGAAGCGGTACTGCCTGATCAATTCCTTGTCGGCCTTGCGGTAAGCGTAAGCCTCGCGCACGGCGGCGATGATCGACAGCACCGCCATGACCATCACCAGGGTGGTCTTGGTTTCCTGCGACAGCTTGAGCACGAAGGCGGCAAGGAACACGCTGATCGCCACGCCGCCCCACAGGCTGAGCGAGCCGATCGCTTCGGTCACGTGGTGCAGGCCGGTGCGCTCGATGGTCTTGCGCTCGTAGTAATGCAGCTGCCCGGACTTCCCCGACTCCCCCACCCACTCCGCAATGACGTCCGCCAGCGCGGTCGGCGGGGACGTCGCCACACCGGTCGCCGCGTCGAGGCCGGCAGCGCGCATGACGTTGCGGATCCAGCCCAGCTCGATGTTCTGCCTCTGCAGGAAGTTGTCATGCGCGAACTCGTGGTCGGCGTTCGCCGAGACGCCCGCCCGTCGCCAGTACGACTGGATCCGCAGGCCCTCCGCCAGCGCGCGGTAATCCAGATACTTGCGGTGCCAGCCGCGATACCGGGCCAGCGCCGCCACCGCGCCGCCGCTGGCGAACAGGAACAGGAACAGGTAGATCAGGAAGTTCTGCGCGGGCATGTGCGCATAGAACGTGAAGGCGATGCCCATCAAGGCCGCCAGCGTGTAAGTCAGGCGCATGGCCAGCAGTACCCGCCGCTGGAAATGCATCGCCAGCCAGTCGGCGGCATGGAACAGTCGATCGATCGCCGCGGTGTCGCGCGTTCCGGCGGCCGCTTGCGCCGGCGCGGCCGCGGCGATCGCGTCGGCGTATTTGTCGCATTCGCGATTGAACTCGACCATGCGCGCGAACATCAGCCGGAAATCCGCCGGCAGGCTGTCGGCGGCGGAAACCGTGTCAGCGGTACGCCACAACACCTGCAAGGGCAGCAGCCCGGCCGCCGGCGCACCATCGGGCCCGTCGCGCGAACAGACGATGTGATAGAGCAGGCTCTCGTCGCCGCCGCCCAGCACGTGGCGCGTATCCCGGCGCCGGTCGATCAGGCCCGGCATGCTGCCGCTCAGATGGTATTTCACGATCTGCGCGGTGCCGCCGAGCCGGCCCGATTCCTTGCCGTCCCAGATCGCCAGCAGGACATGGCAGTGGCTGGCGATATACACGCCGGCCTTGGCGTATTGACGATCGCGCGCGAAGCCCGGCGTGCCGAGCTCAAGCAACGACTGCTCCTTCGGCAGCGGCAGCTGCATGACCTCGGCCTGCGCGCACAGCGCGTCGAAACCGGCGCGCACCGCCGGGTCGGCAAAGTCATCCACGTACAGTTCCCGCGGCAACGGCAACGGCGCGACCAGGCGCGCGCCGGCGGCGAGCGCCTCGTGCGCCACCAGCTGGTCGCCGCCCTCGGCCAGTGCCGACAGCACCACCAGCGGCAGCGCAGGGAAGTCGCGCCGCAGTTGCGCCAGGAAATCCCGCACGCGTTGCCGGATCGGCTCGATTTCGCCGGCGGGGATGTTG
The DNA here is from genome assembly GCF_033345435.1 of Rhodanobacter sp. KK11. Taxonomy (NCBI): domain Bacteria; kingdom Pseudomonadati; phylum Pseudomonadota; class Gammaproteobacteria; order Lysobacterales; family Rhodanobacteraceae; genus Rhodanobacter; species Rhodanobacter sp. KK11. The sequence continues at coordinate 265,689 of NZ_JAWPMI010000004.1, read as the reverse complement.
CGATGGCTGGTGACGCCGATGACCAAGGGAGTCATGACGGCTTCCGGGTGAAGAGGGCTACGCACGATGGACCACGCACGCTCCCGCAGGCCCATGAAACCCCGCAGGAGGCCGCTGCCGGCAGCCTCCTCACGGAGCCGCATGAGCCCTGATGAATGCCAGGGCCGCAGCGCACCCTAATTATTCTTGATCGACGGGCGAGTGGCGGTGTCCGGCGAGGGCGTCCTCACCAGTGCGGATTCCTGCTCGGCTTCGCTATTCGCCAGGACGTTCTCGTCGTCAGCGGGCAGCGGCGTGGCCGGAGCGTCCTGACTTTCATGGCTGGTCTTTGGCATGTCGGTCTCCAAGGTGGTTGAAGCGATGACGTTGGTGCTCCGTGCCGGCATCCGTGCCTTGATGCGCATTGCCCCGAATTTTCCAAGGCTGCCGCGATGTCCGGACCTGGAGCCTGTCGGGCTCCTCGGGAACTAGTTGTTTTTGATCGACGGGTTCGTATTGGTCTCCGTGAGGGATGTCTTGTTGGACTGGTAGACCACACCGCCGATGGTGGCGCTCAGCTGATAGACCCAGTCGCCCGCCGTGCTGGCGCTGTTGTTGAGGTCGCTCATGGTTATTTCGTTGCCGTTCGAGCTGAGCGTCGGGGAGCCGAAGATGCCTGCCGGTGGCGCCGGGTCGACCCAGGCGAAGCCCGGCTTGGCAGCGTTTTGCGCATTGAACGATCCCGACGCCGCGTTGCCGTTCAGCTGCCAGGTGATGGTTTGCGCGTTGGGGCCTCGGCTGACGTGATTCGCGTTGTCTTTCTGATCGATGTCGAGACTTGGCGGGCTCGTGCTGTTGTCGAGGGTGACCTTGAGAAGGTTTGGCATGATGGATTCCTTGGTGATGAGGGTTTGATCCGATACCGCACTTGCCGGTGTTGCCTGCCCCCTGTTCGTTGCGCCCGGCCTTACTGACGGGCGCTGGTGTCGGTTGCCGCCAGCAGTTTCTGCTGGAAGGCCGCATTGACCGGATAGTCGATCCGCTCGCGCCGCAGCACGGCCAGCAGCGCCGCATCGCGGTAGCCGCTGCTCCACAGTTGCCGGATCACGGCCTGCGCTTCGGCTTTCATGCCCAGCGCCAGCAGCGCCTCGACCTGCAACGCCAGCAGACGCGGATCGTCGCCGCCGCTTTTCACCGCCTGCATCGCGTTCAAGGCGTCGTTGCGAAGTTGTCGGGTGGCCCGCGCCTCATCGGATACTGCCGCGAGCAAAAGCTGCGCTCCTGCCGTCGCCAGCAGAATGGCGCGGTCGTCGGGCTGCTTGACGAACAAGGGGGCGAGGATGGCCAGTGCAGCCTGCGCCTGCCTGCGCGCTGCGTCGGTTTGGCCGGCGGCCTGCGCTTGCGCGGCTTGCTCAAGCTGGGCCTCGGCGAACTCGCGCTGCCGGCCGACGTTTGCCGGATCCTGTTTCGTCAAGGCAAGGAAAATGGACAACGACTGCGCATTCAGCGCCTGAGCCGCGGGCAGATCGCCGCTCAGGCGCCGCAGCCGGCCCAGCTGTGAGGCATACAGTGCCAGATGCTCCTGGAAGCTGGTATTGCCCGGATCGATCTTCGTCAGTTGCCCGGCGATGTCGACCGCCTGTTGCAGATCGCGCATGCCCGCTTTGACGTCGCCGGTCAGGGCCAGCGTGCGCCCCAGAATGGCGCGAACGGTAAGCATGCTCTCGCGCTGATCGTTGTCCCTTGGGTCGCGCGCGGAGAGCGCGGTTTCGATCGTGTCGTCGGCGGCGTATTCGGCGACGGCCGTGGCAAGGTCGCCGCGCATTAATGCCAGCTTGCCGAGATTGTTGTGCGCTCCGCCCAATTCCAACGCCCACTCGGTGTTGCCGGGTTTGGTGGCCACCAGCTTCCGCGACAACACCAGCGCCTTGTGGTAGTAGCCGGCGGCCTCGTCCAGCTGACCGCGCGCTTCGAGCACATGGCCGATGTTGTTGTCCAGCATGGCCAGTTCGTACTGGAAGGGCAGGTTATCCGCGGCATTTGAACCGACACGCTGCAGAACGGTTTGCGCCGACACAAAACTCCGTTGCGCCGCATCCAGCTGTCCCTGATACCAATGGGTCATGCCGACGAAGGTCAATACCCGTGCATAGGCGTGCTGTCGCGCGGCATCTGCGGGAGCTGCCTCCGCCAGCGTGGCAGCGAGCTTCGAGGCCGCCCGAAACGACGCCATCGCCGCCGGCAGATGCCCCTGATCCAGCCGCACGCTGCCGATCTTTTCCAGCGCCTTGGCGCGCTGCGCCAGCGCTGCGTCGGTGACGTCGGCGGTCGGCAGCGACTGAAAATAATTCATCGCCTGGTCGTCGACGGCTTCCAGGATGTCCAGGCGCGACACTTGCCGAAGCTTGTCGTTGAGATCGCCGAGCATGAAGCCGACCAGATCCTCGGCCTGCTTCTGCCGGCGCTCGGCGGCCTGGCTGGCGACCACTGCGGCGTGGCGGGCGATCATGGCGGTGATCGCCAGGGTGGTGGTCGCCGCCATCACGATCAGCGCCAGCGTGGCCAGCGCCGCCATGCGCCGGGCGCGTCGCTGCAGCTCGCGCCGCTTCAGCGCATCGAAGCCGAGGTCGAGCATGCCGGCGATCAGCTTCAGCTTGGCGTTGGCCTTGCCGTCCTTGCCCGCGCGCGCGTCGGCGGCGATCGGCTCGGTGCGCTCATGGCTCAACGCACCATCGGCGCCGAGCTGGTGACGCAGTGCCGGCGCGAAACATTCCTCGACGGCGCGGCCGGGCAGCTCGCTGGCGCCGGGTTCGCCATCGACGATCAGGCAGAAGATGCGCTCGCTGCGGCCGAGCCGCTTGAACGCCAGCACTTCCTCGTTGACCCAGTGCGAAGTCGCCGAGTGCGGCGAGCAGATCACGATCAGGTTGGCCGATTGCGCCAGCGCCTCGTTGACCTTGCGGCCGAGGTCGGTGGCGCTGGCCAGCTCTTCGCGATCGCGGAAGATCGGCGCGAGGCGGGCGGGGATTTCGCCAAACGCCGTCACCTGGCCGACCAGGCGCTTCGGAACCGCGTAGGTTTCCAGCGCCCGATGCAGCCAGCCCGCCCAGGCCTTGTCCCGGTGGCTGTAGCTGATGAAGGCGCGGTACCGGAACACCGGCACCGCGGAAGCTTGCGTCATGACGCATTGGCTCCCGCACGAGGTGACGCATTCCCTTGCCGGGAAGTCCCCATCCACTCGACCTGACCCCGGTCGCCGGCCGGTCTGGACACTCCGGCAGGCACCCGTGGCGCGGGACAATAGCACCGTAAATGTGATGCAAGCCTCATTTTTTGAAGGCTTGAAGGCGGTTTCGGGGCTTGGAACCGCGCCATCGCGCCGCTCCGGCGCACCGGCAGGCAAACCGCCGGATTCCGCTGGTCGAACCGCCAGGCCGCCCGTCTGGCGGCTTTCCGTTCCGGCCATGGTGCAGACGACACCAGCCGGAGGCAGAATGTAGCCACCATGAAAAGCCTGACGACCGGAATCCGCCTCTCGGCTGCCGCCTTGCTGCTGGCCGCGGCACCGATCGCCGCCGGCCAGGACATCTACAAGTGCACGCAGGGCGGGCAAGTCGCCTACACCGACCATCCCTGCCCGAACGGCAGCGGCGAGTTGCTGCACCAGGCCGACGACACCGAGATCATCGACCGCTACCTGCGCCTGGGCCAGGACGAGCTGGCAAAGCGTTATGCGGATTCGCACCAGTTGGAAGCGCTCTACCAGCAGCGCCTCGACGCCCGCCAGCAGGCGCTGGACGAAAAGGCCCAGCGCCAGGTCGATGAAGCCTACGCTGCGCAACAGCGTGCCGAAGAGGCGCAGCAGCAGGCGCTGGCCGACCAGGCCGCGGAGCGCGACCGGCTGCAGGCCGAGAACCAGACGCTGCGCCAGCAGAACGCGGATTACCAGAACCAGTTGAACCAGCCGGTCTACAACGCGCCGCCCGCCTACTGGGGCGCCCCGCCGTACCCACGCCGCCATCGCGACCGTGACCACGACGGCGACCACCATCCGCCACCGGTATCGGACAAGCCGATCTTCCACCCGTGCAAGCAGCTGGCCGGCGGTCGCACGCAGTGCTGACAGGCCTGGCCTGACGGACCAAGGCCGCCGGGAAAAGTCAGGGCAACGCGGGAATCGCCAGACTGCGTTCCGCATCGCCGGTAGCGCCGGTGCGCAGGCTGGGCGGCAGGTGCCCGACGTCACCCACCGATATCACCTTGTAGCGGCCGTCCGCCTCGACCAGGATCCGGGTGATGCTGGCGTTGCCCACCGACATCTCCAGCCATGCGCGGCTGTCCACGCCCAGTGCGCGCACGACCATGTTGCGGATCACGTTGCCGTGGCAAACCATCAGCTCGGTCCGCGCATGCCCCGTCGCCGGCCTGAAGTAGCGGGCGAACAGGCGATCCAGCTGCTGCTTGCACGCCGCCAGGTCGGCCGGCTTCTCGTCCGCGACGGCCTCGGTACGCCGCGTCGGCGGCGTGCATTCGGCAAGGTCGTCCACCACCTCGAAGCGGCTGCCGGGAACATCGGCGGCGATGATGGCCGCCGTGTCTCTCGCACGCTGCACCGGACTGACGTACATCGCGCCGAAACGCCCAGGCAGGCCCGCCAGGCGCGCCCCAACCAGGCGAGCCTGCGCCACGCCGAGCGGCGCCAGGTGCGGGCCCAGCTTCGGATCGGCCTTCGCATCGGGCAGGTAGTAGCCGTGGCGCACCAGCACGATGGTGCGCGTCGCCGGTGCCTCGGCAGCGCACAGCGGCGCCGTCAGCAACAGGCAGCAAAGCATCAACGAAAGACGGGGCGGCATGGCATGTCTCGACGCGGGATCAGTGCCCGGAGTATCCACCGGCGCCCCACCCCGGACCAACCGTTCTGCCGCGGCGCGACCCGCCTCGGCCCCGCGCCTCACTTGAACCGATGGATGAAACCGACCCTGAAGCCGCCGGGCAGCCAGCTGACGATCAACGGCGAATCCCGATGCGCCGCCCACAGGCCAACTCCGGTACCGAGCGCGGCGCCGACCAGCACGTCGCTCTGCCAATGGCCATGCGTCTTCACCCGCGCCACCGCATCGTAGGCCGGCAGCAGGGCCAGCGCATACACCGCCGGGTGGTCGCGGCCATAGGTGACGATGAACGGCGTGACCGCCGCCGAGATTGCTGCCACTTCCCCGCTGGGAAAACTCTGCGCGTGGCTGCCGGCGAAGAAGCGGTCGGGATTGTCGGTCTGTGAAGGCCGCTCGCGCTGAAAGGCGTACTTCATCGCCTGGGCGCCGACGCTGGAAATCACCATGGCATCCACCGAGCGCCAGAACGTGTCGCCCAGTTGGTCGTTGTCGCCAAAGACCAGGGCACCCCCGACGACCGTACCGATCGTGCCGTACAGCAGCGCATTCTGATCGGAGCGGTTCCAGATGCCGCTGTTGTCGTAGCGGACGCGGTGGTCGATGCCGAGCGGGCCGCCACCCGCATGGGCAGCGCCCGAAACCAGGATGGCGGCGGCGCATAGCCAGGATCGCAATGCAGGCATCTCGCGGCTCCCGCATGACAGGCAGCGCCTGCCTTCCGGCCCGGACGCTACGCGACCCAGCTTTCGGTTGGCTTACGCGGCCAACCCGGAAGGGCCGTCGAAGCGCGCGCGAAAAAAGCGCACTCTGGGCTACCTAGGCCGACCCCGGATGCCGGGACGAACGGGAACCTCATGGAAAGTGCGGACGCGATCATCGTCGGCGCGGGCCCGGCAGGCCTTGCCTGCGCGGCGTGCATGCGCCAGCGCGGCCTCGACGTGCTGATCCTGGAAAAGGCCGGCGCGGTCGCTTCGGTGTGGCGGCGCCACTACGACCGGCTGCACCTGCACACGGACCGTGGCCACTCCGGCCTGCCCGGCATGGCGATGCCGCGCAGCTGGCCACGGTACCCGTCGCGCGCCCAGGTCGTCGACTATCTGGAAAGCTACGCGGCGCAGTTCGATCTGCAGCCGGTTTTCCACTGCGCGGTACACACGGTCCGTCGCGATGGTTACGCGTGGCGCGTGGAAACGACGCGGGGCGAGTTCACCGCGCCGGTGGTGGTGATCGCAACCGGCTGGGCCGATTTCCCGCATCGCCCGCGCTGGCCGGGGATGGATGCCTATCAAGGCCTGCTCGTCCACAGCAGCGACTATCGCAACCCGGCGGCCTGCGCGGGCAAGCGGGTGCTGGTGGTGGGCTTCGGCAATTCGGGCGGCGAGATTGCGCTGGACCTGGCGCAAGCCGGAGTCGACGTGACCCTGGCCGTGCGCGGCCCGGTGCAGATCCTGCCGCGCGAGCTGCTGGGCATCCCGATCCTGACCTGGGCGATCGCGCAGGCGCACCTGCCCGCGCGCGTGGCCGACTTCATCAACGCGCCGGCGATCCGGCTCGCCATCGGCCCGGTCAGGAGGCTCGGCTTGACCATCGCCCGCAAGGGGCCGCGCCGCATGATCGAGGAAGACCGTCGCATCCCCCTGCTCGACGTGGGCACGCTGGCCCGGATCCGCGACGGCGCGATCAAGGTGCGCGGCGGCATCGAGCGCTTCACCCGCGATGGCGTGGTGTTTGCGCAGTCGCCAGCCGAACCGTTCGATGCCGTCATCCTCGCCACCGGCTTCCGCCCCGACCTGCGCCCGCTGCTGCCCGAGGCGCATGGCGTCTTCGACGACCACGGCATGCCGCTGGTGACCGGCCGCACAACGTCCGAACCGGGGCTGTTCTTCTGCGGACTGATCGCCTCACCCACCGGACAATTACGCGAGATCGGCATCGAAGCCCGGCGCATCGCCGGCCTGGTGGCGGCTTGCCAGAGGTAGCCGCAGCCCCTTGCCGGTTAACGCGGCAGCACTCCGCGATAACAATGGAAACACCGGAGAGGTGCCACAATGCATGGGAGTCTCCACGCGGTTCCGCGATGCTTCAAGGAGGTCACCATGAAACGGTTCCAAACCACCCTGCTTTTCGGAATGCTGTCGATCGCGGCAGGCACGGCCCTGGCCTCCTCCGGCTCGCTCAACGAATTCCCGCCCAGGTTCCTGCCGGTGCTGGTGCAGGTGAACGCCCACGGCAAGGTCACCGACGCCTCACCGGCGATGGAACTTTCGCCGCGGCTCAACCGGCTGCTGCTGCAGAACCTGAATGAGATGATCGTCAAGCCGGCGACCGAACACGGGCGCCCGGTGTCCAGCCAGTTCGTCGCCAACCTGGCCCTGCGCACGACGCCTCGCACCGAAGGCAACTACGACGCCCAGTTCGTCTTCGTATCGAGCTCGCCGGTGCCGTCGGGCTCCTGGTACTGGGTCCACATCGACGGTCATCGGCTGGCGCTGGCGAGCCGGGATTCCTTCAATCGCGGGGCACGCATCCGCTTCAACGGCGACCGGAGAATGAGCCGACCCTGGACTCCCGCAAACTACCGGTCTGCGCCCATGCCGCTCATCCAGAACGCCATCCGCAGCACGCCCAGCCCCGCACCGGCACGCGCACCCGGACAGGGTCGCTGACACCTGACAAGGGCTGACATGAAAAGGCCCGCCTTCAGCGGCGAGCCTTTTGTTTGAAACAGCAAGCCAGGCGGCTTACGCCCCCAGCAACACCCGGTTCATCCTCTGCACGAACGCCGACGGGTCCGGCAGCTGCGCACCGGCCGCAATCTCGGCCTGCTCCAGCAGCAGCGTGGCCAGGTCCTTCGCCTTCGCCTCGTCCGCTTCCGCCTCGACCCGCTTCAGCAGCGCGTGCTGCGGGTTGATCTCCAGCGTGGGCTTGTTCTCGGGCATGTCGTGGCCGGCTTCGCGCAGCAGGCGGGCCAGGTGCGGGGCCATTTCGTAGTCGCTGAGGGCCAGGCACGACGGCGAGTCGGTGAGGCGTGCCGACACCTTCACCTCGCCGACGCGGTCGCCGAGCAGGTCCTTGAGTTTCTTCAGCAGCGGCTCGGCTTCTTTCGTCGCTTCCTCCTGCTTTTTCTTGTCCGCCTCGTCCAGCGGCAGCTCGCCCTTGGCCACGTTCCTGAGCTTCTTGCCTTCGTACTCGCTCAGGCTGCCGATCATCCACTCGTCGATGCGATCGGACATCAGCAGCACTTCGATGTCCTTGGCCTTGAACGCTTCCAGCTGCGGGCTGCCGAAGGCGGCGGCGTAGCTGTCGGCGGTGATGTACCAGATGGCGTCCTGGCCGACGGCCATGCGGCCGATGTAGTCGTCCAGCGAGACGTTCTGCGCCGTGCCTTCGCCCTTGGTGGAGGCGAAGCGCAGCAGCTTGGCGATGCGCTCGCGGTTGTTGGCGTCTTCGCTGATGCCTTCCTTCAACGTGTTGCCGAACGCCTTGTAGAAGGTGGCGAACTTCTCCGGCTCGTCCTTGGCCAGCTTCTCGATCAGGTCGAGCACGCGCTTGACGCAGGCGGCCTTGATGCGCTCGAGCTGGCGGTTGTGCTGCAGGATCTCGCGGCTGACGTTGAGCGGCAGGTCGTCGGCGTCGACCACGCCGCGCACGAAGCGCAGGTAGTTCGGCAGCAGTTCCTCGGCCGCGTCCATGATGAAGACGCGCTTGATGTAGAGCTTGAGTCCCTTGCGCTCGTCGCGGCCGCCCATCATCAGGTCGAACGGCGGTTGCGAGGGGACGTACAGCAAGGTGGTGAAGCTCTGGCTACCCTCGACGCGGTTGTGCGTCCACGCCAGCGCGTCGTTGAAGTCGTGGCCGAGCGACTTGTAGAAGCTCTGGTAGTCCGCGTCGGATATCTCAGCCTTGGGTTTGGTCCACAGCGCCGAGGCGGCGTTGATGGTCTCGAACTCGTCGGTGGGCTTGTCGTCTTTTTCCTTCGGCATGCGGATCGGGAAGGCAACGTGGTCGGAGTAGCGGGTGATCAGCGCGCGCAGCTGCCAGCGGCTGAGGAACTCGTCCTCGTCGGCCTTCAGGTGCAGGATCACGGCGGTGCCGCGCTCGGCCAGCTCGACCGGCTCCAGCGAGTACTCGCCCTTGCCGTCGCTCTCCCACTTCACGCCCTCGCCTGCCGGCGCGTCGGCGCGGCGGCTCAGCACGGTGACCTTGTCGGCCACCACGAAGGCGGAGTAGAAGCCCACGCCGAACTGGCCGATCAGGCGCGCGTCGGCCTTCTGCTCGCCCGACATGGCTTCCAGGAAACGGCGCGTGCCGGAGCTGGCGATGGTGCCGATGTTCGCCACCACCTCGTCGCGGCTCATGCCGATGCCGTTGTCGCGCACGGTGACGGTGCGCGCGGCCGGGTCCCAGCTGACGTCGATGTGCAGCTCGCTGTCGCCGGCGGAAAGTTCCGGCTTGGCGATCGACTCGAAGCGCAGCTTGTCGCAGGCGTCGGAGGCGTTGGAGATCAGCTCGCGCAGGAAGATTTCCTTGTGCGAGTACAGCGAGTGGGTGACCAGGTGCAGTACCTGGGCGACTTCGGCTTCGAACTTGCGGGTTTCGGCGGGTGCGTTCATGCGTGGATGTTCCGTTGTTGCGTTGACGATGGCGTGATTCCTCCCCCTGCTGGCAGGGGGAGGTCAGGAGGGGGTAGCTTTTGATCTCAAGCCTTGTCAAAAGCACCCCTCCCCGTCCCTCCCCTGCCTTGCAGGGAAGGGAGCAAAGCCTGCGATCAGACGCCGCGCTGCAGCGCGGCGATGCGCTCTTCCAGCGGCGGGTGGCTCATGAACAGGCGGCGGAAGCCGTCGGCCAGCGGGCCGGAGATGCCGAACGCGGCGATCGTGCTCGGCAGCGTGCTCTCGCCGTGGTTGGCCTGCAGCCGCTGCAGCGCCGAGATCATCGCGCCGCGACCGGCGAACTGCGCGCCCGCCGCGTCGGCGCGGAACTCGCGCCAGCGCGAGAACGCCATCACGATGATCGAGGCGAACAGGCCGAACACCAGCTGCAGCACCATCACCGTCACGAAGTAGCCGATGCCGGTGCCGCCCTCGCGGTCATCGCGGCCGCCCGACATCCAGCTGTCGACCAGCCGGCCCACGATGCGCGCGGCGAGGATCACCAGCGTGTTCAGCACGCCCTGGATCAGGGTCAGGGTGACCATGTCGCCGTTCGCCACGTGGCCGATCTCGTGGCCGAGCACGGCACCGGCCTGCTCGCGGTTCATCTGCTGCAGCAGACCGGAGCTGACCGCCACCAGCGAGCTGTTTTTCGTCATGCCGGTGGCGAAGGCGTTCATCTCCGGCGCGTCGTAGATCGCCACTTCCGGCATGCCGATGCCGGCGTTCTGCGCATGGCGGCGCACGGTGTCGACCAGCCAGCGCTCGGTCTCGTTCTGCGGCTGCTCGATCACCCGCGCGCCGGTGGACCACTTGGCGATCGTCTTGGACATTGCCAGCGAAATGAAGGCGCCGCCCATGCCGAACACGGCGGCGTAGGCCAGCAGGCCGCCCATGCCGCCGTAGCCGCGCGCGGCGGCCATCTGGTCGATGCCGAACAGACGGCAGACGATGCTCAGCAGGAGCAGGACGGCAAGGTTGGTGGCAATGAACAATGCGATGCGACGCATGGCTGTCTCTCTTTGGCAGTCATGAAGGAAACGGAAAAACCGCGGCTCAAGATTCGGGGCGCAAGTGGCATCTTTCAAGGGCCGCGAAGGTGGCGACCGGTCACGTCCCGCTACCCTAGAATGCGCCGATGAGCTACCGCGGCCGCTTCGCCCCCTCGCCCACCGGACAGCTGCACTTCGGCTCGCTGGTCGCCGCGGTGGGCAGCTGGCTGTGCGCGCGACATGCCGGCGGCGAGTGGCTGCTGCGGGTGGAAGACATCGACCCGCCGCGCGAGGTTCCCGGCTCGGCGTCGAGCATCCTCGCCGCGCTGCCGGCGTTCGGCCTGGTTGCCGACGCGCCGGCGCTGTTCCAGTCGCAACGCATCGCCGCCTACGACGCCGCGTTCGAGCAGCTGCGCGCGACCGGCCAAGTGTTCCCGTGCTGGTGCAGCCGCAGCGAGCTGGCCGGCACCGGCGGCATCCATCGCGACGGCCACTGCGTCGCGTCGCCGCGGGCGGACCAACCGCCGGCCTGGCGATTGCGCGTGCCGGACATCACCATCGCATTCGACGATGCGCTGCAAGGCCCGCAGCGGCAGAACCTGCGCGACGAGGTGGGCGACTTCGTGATCCGCCGGGTCGAGGGTTTCTATTCGTACCAGCTCGCCTGCGTGGTGGACGACGCGTACCAGGGCATCACCGAGGTGGTGCGCGGGCAAGACCTGCTCGACTCCACGGCGCGTCAGATCTGGCTGCAGCGCTGCCTGGGCCTGCCCACGCCGGCCTGGCGCCACCTGCCGCTGGTGCTGGATGGCGAGGGACGCAAGTTGTCCAAGTCCGAACAGGCCTTCCCGGTCGACCCGGCCGACCCGCTGCCGGCGCTGCGGCGGGCACTGGCGTTCCTGCGGGTACCGGCGCCGGCCGCGGCAGCAAATGCCGGCGATCTGCTGGCGCAGGCGCTGGCGAACTTCGACCCGGCGGGTTTGCCGCATTGCAGCGGTCACTCTTTCGCCTGAAACGCTATAAATGCAGTACGCATCGGCGTCCCGCGGCAACGGCTGCAACATGCCCCCGCCATGCTCCGGGGCGACAGCCCTCCGCTTCACTTGCACAGGAGTTACAAGGACATGACGCAGCGCACGGCATTGGTCACAGGCGGCACCGGCGGCATCGGCAGCGCGATCGTTCGCTACCTTGCCGGGCAAGGGCATCGGGTAGCCACCAACTATCGCGACCCGGGCAAGGCCGAAGCCTGGCGCAAGGCGATGGCGGCCGAGGGCATCGAGGTGTGCATGGTGCCCGGCGACGTCTCCGACCCGGTCGCCTGCGAGGCGATGATCCGTGCGATCGAGCAACAGTGCGGGCCGGTCGACATCCTGGTCAACAACGCCGGCATCACCCGCGACACCACCTTCCACAAGATGACCTACGAGCAGTGGACGGACGTGATCAACACCAACCTGAACGCCTGCTTCAACGTCACCCGCCCGGTGATCGAAGGCATGCGCGCGCGCAAGTGGGGCCGCATCGTGCAGATCAGCTCGATCAACGGCCAGAAGGGCCAGTACGGCCAGGCCAACTACGCCGCGGCGAAGGCCGGCATGCACGGCTTCACCATCTCGCTGGCGCAGGAGAACGCGAAGTTCGGCATCACCGTGAACACGGTCTCCCCCGGCTACGTCGGCACCGACATGGTGATGGCGGTGCCCGAGGAAGTGCGCGAGAAGATCGTGGCGCAGATCCCGGTGGGCCGCCTCGGTCGCCCGGACGAAATCGCCCATGCGGTGGCGTTCTTCACCGGCGAGCAGGCCAGCTGGATCACCGGCGCCAACCTGGCGATCAACGGCGGGCATTACATGGGGTGGTAATGACCCGGTAGGAGCCCGCTGGCGGGCGATGCTCTTGCTCTGGAGCCGCAAAGCAAACAGCATCGCCCGCCAGCGGGCTCCTACGAGGAAGGCAGCAGCTTCTCCAGCACCTTGCCTACCGCCGCGAAGGCGAACGCGCCGGTGACGTGGGTGGCCGCGCCAAGCCCGCCACCGCAGGCCAGGTTCATCGCGTCGCCGCCCGGCGGGCGGGTGCCGCACACGGTGCCGTCGGGTTGCGGGTACTGCACGTTCTGCAATGAGTAGACCGCGGACACGCCGAAGTAGCGGCCCGGGTTGCGCGGGAAGTTGAAATCCGCGCGGAGCTTCTTGCGGATCAGGCTGAACATCGCGTCGTGCTCGGTACGCGACAGGTCGCGCACGCGGATCTGGGTCGGGTCGGTGCGCCCGCCGGCCGAACCCACGCTGACGATCGGCAGCTTGCGCCGGCGGCACCAGGCGATGGTTTCCAGCTTCACGCGGAACGCATCGCAGGCATCCAGCACCATGTCGTAGCCGCGGTCGAGCAGTTCGTCCAGCGTGGACGGGGTGAGGAAGCGCTCGACTGCCTCCAGCCGGATGGTCGGGTTGATCGCATGGGCGCGTGCCGCCATCACGCCCACCTTGGACTTGCCGTACTCGCCGTCCAGCGCATGCAGCTGGCGATTGGTGTTGGACACGCAGACCTCGTCCGCGTCGATCAGGGTGAGCCGGCCCACGCCGCTGCGCGCCAGCGCCTCGACCGCCCACGAACCGACGCCGCCGATGCCGATCACGCACACGTGCGCACCCGCGAGCGTGGCCACGCTGCCAGTGCCATACAAACGCTCGACACCGGCGAAACGTTCAGTCGGAAAGGTCATCCCGCCCGCAGCGCCGTCGAGCGGATGCGTGGTCGTATCTGCGTGGGTCACCGGCGAATCCTGCAATGCGAATGCGGCATTTTATCGTGCCTGCGTGGATGCGGTGCGCCCGTGCGGGTTATCCTGCGCACTTCCCCACTCATGGAACCGTACCGATGCGCGTAGCCCTGATGATCCTGCTTGGCCTGGCGATCGGCGTGATCGGTACGGCCAACGTGATGAACGCGCTGGCCGCGCGCAACCCGATGCCCAAGGCGGTGATGGAAACCATGGGGTACCACATGGGCGAACTGAAGAACGCGATGAAGGCGAAGCAGTGCGACCCGGTCAAGGTGCAACATCACCTGGCCCGCATGGAGTCCACGTCCAGCGACATCATGCCGGTGTTCGGCATCGATGAAAAAACCTTCACCGACGACGCCACCCAGTTGCAGAACCGCCTGCAGCAGGCCGTGCAGGCCGCGCCCGTCACCTGCGAGGCGCTGGCCGCGGCGATCAAGCCGGTCGGCGAGACCTGCAAGAGCTGCCATCAGCAATATCGCTGAAACGTCTTCCTCCCCTGCCTGCAGGTAAGGACAGAATCAGAAGCGGATCTTGCCGCGCAGCATCTGGCCGTACATCACCCAGTCGCCGGCCAGGCTGTACAGCGGGTGCTTGAACGTGGCCGGGCGGTTCTTCTCGAACCCGAAGTGGCCGATCCAGGCAAAGCCGTAACCGAACACCGGCGCCAGCCACAGCCAGCGCAGCTGACCACTCGCCAAGGCCAGCACGATCACCGCCAGCACCAGCGTGCTGCCGATGAAGTGCATGCGCCGACAGCTGCGGTTGCTGTGCTCGCTGAGGTAGAACGGATAGAACTCGGCAAAGCTGTTGTAGCTGGACATCGTTCTGCTCCCCCGCGGAATGCCCTGATAGTGCCACGCAAGAGTGCCGCATGCCCTGCCTATTCCGGCAGCGGAATGAACTCCTTGTCGTCACCGGGCACTTTCGGAAAGCGGCCTTCGCGCCAGTCGGCCTTGGCCTGCTCGATGCGATCGCGCGTGCTGGCCACGAAGTTCCACCACAGGCTCCGCTCGCCATCCAGCGGCGCGCCGCCGAACAGCATCAGGCGGCTGGCCTCGTGCGCGCGCAGCGACGGCGCCGACGGGCCGGCCTGTACCGCCATCTGTTGTGCGCCGAGCGCCAGCTCGCCCCAGGCGACCGCGCCCTCGACCACGTGCACGCCACGCTCGACGTGCTCCGCCGGCAGCGCCAGTTCGGCGCCGGCGGCCAGCTGCACCTCGAGGAAGAACATCGGCGCGAACACCTTCACCGGCGAGCGCTCGCCGTAGGCCGTCCCCGCGATCAGCACCGCATCCACGCCGGGCCGGCGGATCCGCGGCAACGCCTCGCGCTCGTGGTGGTGGAACTCCGGCGCCACCTCGGCATCGGCCTGCGGCAGCGCCACCCAGACCTGGATGCCGTGCAGCTGCTGGCCGCTGGCGCGCGCCTCGGGCGGCGTGCGCTCGGAATGCACGATGCCGTGCCCGGCCGTCATCCAGTTCACCGCGCCGGGGCGGATGTCGGCCAGACTGCCCAGACTGTCGCGATGGCGGATCACGCCGTCGAACAGCCAGGTCACGGTGGCCAGGCCGATATGCGGATGCGGCCGCACGTCCATGCCGTTGCCGGCGGCGAAGGTGACCGGCCCCATGTGGTCGTAGAACACGAACGGGCCGACGTGGCGCGCCAGCAACACCGGCAGCATGCGCCGCACCACGAAGCCGTCGCCCAGATCGTGCAGGCGGGTACCTTCGACCAGGGTCGGCACGACGTTCATCACGATCTCCTCAGCGATTTACCACGCCCGCTGATATTGCACGGGCGCCTCGATCTTTGCACCCAACTGCTGCGCGGCGCGACGCGGAAAGTATGGATCACGCAGGCTTTCGCGGGCGATCAGCACCACGTCGGCGTCGCCGTTGGCGACGATCTGCGCGGCCTGCTCGGCACCGGTGATCAGGCCCACCGCGCCGGTGGCGATACCCGCCTCGCGGCGGATCTGCGCCGCGAACGGCACCTGGTAACCGGGCGCCGGCGTGATCTTCGCGTGCGGCACCAGGCCGCCGCTGGAAACGTCGACCAGATCCACGCCCAGCGGCTGTACCTGGCGCGCCAGTGCCACGCTCTCGGCTGCGCTCCAGCCGCCGTCGGCCCAATCGGTCGCCGAGACGCGCAGCCACAGCGGCAACTCGACCGGCCACACCCCGCGTATCGCGGTGACCACCTCGCGCACCAGCCGGGTGCGGTTCTCGAAACTGCCGCCGTAGCGATCCTCGCGGCGGTTGCTCAACGGCGACAGGAACTGGTGCAGCAGGTAGCCGTGCGCCGCATGCAGCTCGACCAGCTCGAAGCCGGCCGCCAGCGCGCGCTGCGCCGCGGCGCGGAAGTCCTCGACCAGTTGGCGGATGCCGGCCTCGTCCAGCGCCTGCGGCACCTGCCAGCCTTCGTCGAAAGCCAGCGCCGACGGCGCCACGATGGGCCAGTCGCCCTGCCCGGCCGGCACCGGGCCGTGTCCTTCCCACGGTCGCCGCGTGCTGGCCTTGCGCCCGGCATGCGCCAGTTGCACGCCGGCGACCGCGCCATGCGCCTTGATGAAGCGGGCGATCGGCTGCCATGCCTCGACCTGGACCTGGTTCCACAGGCCGGTGTCCTGCGGCGAGATGCGCCCCTGCGCGGTCACCGCGGTGGCCTCGGCGATCACCGCGCCCGCGCCGCCCACCGCGCGGCTGCCCAGGTGCACCAGATGCCAGTCGTTCGGCAGGCCGTCGACGGCCGAGTACTCGCACATCGGCGACACCACCAGGCGGTTGCGCAGGCGCAGGCTGCGCTGGGCGAATGGCTCGAACAGTTTCATGGGGAAATCCGGCAAGGCGGGCACTTCGACATGCTGGCGGGCCGCCGCGGAATCAACCGGCCGAATGGTCACGCACGATGGACGCTGCGTCCGATGCAGTCAGCCAGTCGGCGAGGCGCGAGGCGATCGGCACCGGCGTGTTCATCCAGCTGAAGTGATCGGCCGGCACGCCGTCCATGTCCGCGCGCGCGATCACTTCCACGCGCCGCTCGCCCGGGCCGAGCTTGCCCAGCAACCAGTCCAGCGACGCCGGCGGGCCCAGCCAGTCTTCCTGCAGGCGCAGCGCCAGCAGCGGCAACTGCAGCTCGGCCAGTCGGCGCTCGAAGTCCTGCGCGATCCCGGCCGCCGCATAACGGCCAGTGCGACCGCTGCGCGCCCAGTCGGCGGTCACCCCGCGCGCCTCGTTGCCGCCGAAACCGATCCGCCGCCCGGGCAGGTAACCGACCAGCGCGGCCAGCAGCGGCGCCAGTGCATAAGCCGCTCCGATCAACCAGCCATGCCGGAAGCGACGCCAGTACGGCGAACCGCTGGCGACCAGCAGCAGGCCGGCGAAATCGTGCGGATGCAGGCTGGCGTAGAGCAGGCCGAGCTGGCCGCCCAGGCTGTGCCCGCCCAGCCAGCGATGCGCCAGCGGCCAGCGCCGGCGCACCTCGGCCAGGCCGGCGGGCAGATCGCCCTGCAGCAGTTCGCGATAACCCCAGTTGCAGCCACGGCCGGCACGCCGATCACTGGAACCGATGCCGCGCCACTCATGCAGCACCACCGCGATGCCCCGCGCCGCCAGCGCCTGCGCCAACGGCAGGTAATGCCGGGCCGGAATACCCATCGCCGGGACCCAGTACAGCAAATGCCGCCAGGCGCCGGCGGGAAGCACGACCAGCAATTCACAGCGGGCGCCGTCGGCGGCGGTTACCGGAACCACCAGCGGCTCGCTCGCCGGGGAGGTGCTCGAGACGAATGAATCGGACATCGCCCCAGACTAGCCAATTGCCCCCGCCACCACAAAAAAGAGGCCGGCTTGCGCCGGCCTCTTCAAACGAATGCCGTCACCGCGATCAAACCGGGGTGACGTCTTCGGCCTGCAAGCCCTTCTGGCCATCGACGACCTTGAAGCTCACCTTCTGGCCTTCCTGCAGACTCTTGAAACCCGTACCGGTGATGGCACGGAAATGCACGAATACGTCAGGGCCGTTTTCCCGGCTGATGAAACCGAAACCCTTGGCGTCGTTGAACCACTTGACGGTACCTACTTCACGATCCGACATGACTCACTCCGATCCTTTCCAGACGCTGAGACAAACCGGCCCCAACGGGCCGACGGTTTACTGAGCATGCAGGGTCCGGTGCAACAGTCGGATTCAGGAAATCCCTACCGGGCACTCTCGTAGCCAAGCAGACGCAGCGGCCCAAGCATAACGGATTTTCAGCTCGCAAGTGATTTGTCAAGCGGGCCGCCCGGGACATTATCCAAGTAGGAAAAACCGGACATCTCTGCCCGGTTTCCCTTGCACAAGACCACGATCAGGCCGGGGTCACTTCCTCGGCCTGCAGGCCCTTCTGGCCTTGCACTACCTTGAACGAAACCTGCTGGCCTTCCTGCAGGCTCTTGAAGCCGCTGCCGGTAATGGCGCGGAAGTGCACGAAAACGTCCGGGCCATTGTCGCGGGCAATGAAACCGAAGCCCTTGGCGTCGTTGAACCACTTGACGGTACCCATCTGCCGATCAGACATGTTTATCACTCCACAGGTTTTATGGACGCGGCCGCCCGGGTCACCGACCGGCTCGACTGGTATGCAAGGAAACAACCCAGGGGGTGAACGATGAGGCAGATCGCGGATCGGCTGCATCGGGCCACAAACTCTGCTGACCCCGGCAAACACAGTGGGCGGATCATAACGGCACAACAGGGCCGAACGGAATGGAGCGGATTCACCGTTTTCCTGCCGATCCGGCGGCCAATTCAGATTCCCTTGACCTCCGGCGCGGTTTAGTGACGGTCCCGTTCCCGCGCCGGCCAACCCGATTTGCCGGCCGGGGCCGCCACCGCCGAGGAGAACCATGATGCCTGCCCCGTCCCGTCCGACCCTGATGTGGGTATTCGCAGGTCTGCTGCTGGCTGGCTGCGCGCAGCACCGCCAGGACACCAGGACGACGACTACGTCCAGCACGACAACCTCGTCGTCCTCCGCCACGAAAACCGCTGGCACCGCCCAGCGCGAACGCACCACGCCGGCCCGCGGCAAGCCTGCCGCCGAATCCGACCTGTCGGGGAACACCGGCATCGCCGCCTGCGACGACTACCTCGCCAGTTACCTGGCCTGCCACCGCGCGGCGGCGATCTTCCCGCCGGACCAGTTGCCGGCCCGCTACGAGGCGATGCGCACCGGCCTGCTGCGCGACTCGAAGAACCCGCAGACCCGACCGCAGCTGGCGGCCCGCTGCAACTCACTGGCCAGTCAGCTGCGCGAGGCCCTGCACGGCAAGTCGTGCGCAGCGAATCCGGCGCCGGCGGGCAGCACGCCGTAGGCCACCGGAATCGGGGCCGGCTGAAAAGCGCCTGTCACGCGTCGCGCCAGGCCGCGCGCAACAGTCGCGCCAGCAGCGCCGGCTGGGTGCGGCCCAGGCGGATTTCCGGGGTACCGTGCCAGCGGGCGGTATCGGCAATGGCCCCGGCCACCGCCCGCACCAGTGTCGGCTCCGGCGACACTCCGGGCTCCAGGTACAGGGCTTTGACCTCGAACACGCCGGCGTCACGATGGGCCTTCGCATCGAGTCGGCCGACCAGACGGCCCCGATGCAGGATCGGCAGCGCGTAGTAGCCGTAGCGGCGTTTCGACGCCGGCGTGTAGCACTCGATGGTGTACTCGAAATCGAACATCGCCAGTACGCGCGCCCGGTCCCACACCAGCGGGTCGAACGGCGACAGCAGCGCGGTACGGGTGGCGCGCAGCTTGCCGGCCCGTGCCCTGTCCAATGCCTCGGCATGGTCGCGGTGCACATAGCCGGGCGCGCTCCAGCCCTGCACCGGTACCGCCAGCAGTTCGCCGCTGGCCACCAGCGGCGCCAGCTCGCGCTCGCCGACCCTTGGCTTCAGGCGGAAGTAGTCGGCGATCCAGGCCGCCTGCGTCACCCCCAGCGCACGCACGCTGTCGACCACGAAGCGCCGGCGCCGCTGCGCCGCCGAAGGCGCGGCGGCGGCGTCGAACGGCGGGTCGAGCCGGGCCAGCACGTGCTCGGCCAGGTCGTAGACGCGCTGGAAATTGTCGCGCCGCGCCACCATCAGCTCGCCCAGCGCGAACCACGCCTCCAGCCAGCGCTTCTCCGGTTTCCATTCCCACCAGCCCGGTTTGCCGGCAGTGTCCTTGCGTGCGAAATCGGCGGCCCGCACCGGACCGGAGGCACGGATCGCAGCCAGCAGGGCCTCCATTTCGGCCCGCTGTTCGCGATGCATCCGCGCGGCGCTGCGATGCGCCCAGTGATGCGCGCGGTGGTCGTGTCCGCCGCGATGCCAGGCGACGTCGGCGGCGGTGATGAAACACGCCTCGTGCGCCCAGCATTCAGCCAGCCGCCCCTGTGCCAGCGCGTCGTCCAGCCAGTCCGCCGGGTAGTCGCCCAGACGCGAGTGCAGGACCAGGTAGGGGCTGCGCGCCACCACGTGGATGGTGTCGATCTGCAGCAGGCGCATGCGCCCGATCGCCGCCACCACGTCGTCGCGCCGGGGCCGTCGCCGCGGCGACTGCAACAAGCCCTGTGCGAACAGCTGCAGCGCCCGCGCCTGCGCCAGGCTCAACACGCGACCGTCACCTGAAGCGGCGCCCAACGGCGGTGCATCTTCACGACCTCGTGACCCGTATAGTGAGCCGGCATTTACAAAACCCTTGTTAGCGTGAAATCCGAATGGGGCCGGACGGAAACTCCACCCGATGGATCACCGACATCCGCACACCCTCGCTCAATCATTCTGACATGGAGCACCGATGATGAAATCCCGCAAGCCACTGCTGACCACCCTCGCCGCCGGCTCGCTGCTGTTCGCCGGCAGCCTGCTCGCACAGGACGTGCCTTCGCCGCCGTCCTCGACCGCGACGGCGACGCCGTCGCCGGCCGGCCAGCCCGACGCCGTCACCATGAATACGCCCGCCGGCGAGCTGGTCGTGCGCTCGAGCATGCCGCCGCCCCCGCCGGTCACCACGCCGCCCGCCTTCGAGCAGCTGTCCGGCGGCGGGAAATACATCAGCGAGGAACAGGCTGCGGTCTACCCGCTGCTCGCCAATGACTTCCTCTACGCCGACCACAACCGCGACGGCCGCATCAGCAAAAGCGAGTACGAGCGCTGGATCGCGAACAAGTAGACCCGTGCAAAAGCGGACGCCGGCTGCATGCGCGGCCGGCGTTTTCATGTGCCGGTCATCGCTGCCCATGGCCGCTCCGCTAGACTGGGCCGCTGCCCTGCCAGGAACTTTCCTCCATGAAGCGATCGACCGCGGCCGCTCTTCTGGCCTTGTCCGCCGGCGCCCTGGCCACCGTCGCGCATGCGCAGAACCCGGACCCCACCGACATCCGCGCCTGCACCGCGATCGAAAGCGATGCCCAGCGGCTGGCCTGCTACGACCATGCGACCGGCCGGGTCAACCTGCCGATCGCACAGAAGCGGGTGGACGCGACCACCACGACGCCGGACATCTTCAGCCGCGACCGCCAGAAGACGTCCAGTGCCAGCGTGGAGTCCAACAGCGAAGTGGCCACGCCGCTGTCGCTGCTCGACAGCCGCTGGGAACTGTCGCCGGAAAGCAAGCTCGGCACCTACAACATCCGCGGCTACAAGCCGGTGTACGTGTTGCCGGTGTTCGCCACCAGCAACCAGAACAGCCGGCCGCACAGCCCGAATCCGGACAACACCGTGCCGGCGCCGGGGGAGCAGCTGGACAACGCCGAGATGAAGTTCCAGCTCAGCCTGAAGGCCAAGCTGTGGCAGGGCGTGTTCGGCGACGCCGGTGACCTGTGGGTGGGCTACACCCAGTCCTCGCGCTGGCAGGTCTACAACGCGCAGCTGTCACGCCCGTTCCGCGAGACCAACTACGAACCCGAGGCGATGCTGATGTTCAGCACCCACTATCGGGTACTGGGCTGGGACGGGCGGATGCTCGGCATCGGCTTCAACCACCAGTCCAACGGCCGCAGCAACCCACTGTCGCGCAGCTGGAACCGGGTGATCGCCAACGTCGGTTTCGAGCGCGATGGCTGGACCGTGATGCTGCGCCCGTGGTGGCGCGTGCCGGAAGCACGCAGCGACGACAACAACCCCGACATCAGCGACTACATGGGGCGTGGCGAAATGCAGATCGTGCACGAATGGCACGGCCAGGAATTCGGCATGCAGCTGCGCCATTCCCTGCGCGGCGGCAGCCGCAGCCACGGCGCCGCACGCTTCAGCTGGAGCTTCCCGATGGCCGGCAACCTGCGCGGCTACATGGAAGTGTTCAAGGGCTACGGCGAAAGCCTGATCGACTACAACCACAACGCCACCTACCTGGGCCTGGGCGTGTCGCTGCTCGACTGGTATTGATAGCGACGAAGGCCCGGTGCGAGCGCCGGGCCTTCGTCGCATCAGCAGGGCGGCCTGGGGCCGCGCCGGCAATCAGTGGTGGTGGCCGCCGGCGCCGTGCACGTGGCCGTGCGCCAGCTCTTCGGCGGTGGCGCCACGCACGTCGGTCACCTCGATGGCGAAATGCAGGGTCTTGCCGGCCAGCGGGTGGTTGGCGTCGATGAAGACCACGTCATTCTCGACCTTGGTCACGGTGACGTTGATCTGGCCTTCCGGACCGTGGCCCTGGAACTGCATGCCGGGCTGGATGTCCTCGACGCCCTGGAACGCCGCGCGCGGCACTTCCTGCATCAGCTCGTCATGGCGCACGCCGTAGCCCTCTTCGGGCGCCACGTCGGCGGTGAACTTGTCGCCGACCGCGCGGCCTTCCATCTGTCTTTCCAGGCCCGGCACGATATGGCCGCTGCCATGCAGGTAGGTCAGCGGCTCGCGACCCTCGGAGCTGTCGATGACCTGGCCGTCGTCGTCGGTCAGCGTGTAGTGGAAGGCGGCAACGGCGTTCTGGGCAATCTGCATGAGGTTCTCGCGAATAGGTTCAAGTCCGCCGGCCAGGTGCCGACACGAACCGCGCAGGTTACCAGAACCGCGAAGAACCGCCTGCAGGCTGCGGGAATGCGCCAGCGTCGGCGCCGGCGAACTGGCGCGGAACTCGCGGGGAACCCGATCAGCCGGCCAGCCGGGCCCGCGTCTCCTTGCCGATCTTCTCCGGCGTGTCGGTGGAGGCGTAGCGCTTCACTACCTGGCCGTCCGCATCGACCAGGAACTTGGTGAAGTTCCACTTGATCGACTCGCTGCCGAGGATGCCCTTGCCTTCGCTCTTCAGCCACTTGTACAGCGGATCGGCATGCTCGCCGTTCACCTCGATCTTGGCGAACATCGGAAAGGTCACGTCGTACTGGGTGCTGCAGAACGTCTTGATCTCGGCCTCGTCGCCAGGTTCCTGGTGGCCGAACTGGTCGCATGGAAAGCCGAGCACCACCAGGCCCAGGTCGCGCTGGTCCTGCCACAGCGTCTCCAGCCCGCGGTACTGCGGGGTGAAGCCGCACTTGGAGGCAACATTGACGATCAACAGCGTCTTGCCGCGCCATTCGGCGAGCGAGCGCGGGTTGCCATCGATATCGCGAACGGTGAAATCGTAGACGCTGGACATGGACGGACTCCGTATTGATGGATCAATCCGGCAGCATACGCCATCGACCGTGATGCCCGTGGCATAGAATGGCCCACCACCCGCAAGCCAGGTTCCGTCGTGATCCGCTTCGTCGATGTCCACAAGTCCTACCGCGTCGACGGCAGGGACATTCCCGCGCTGCAGCCGTTCAACCTCGAGATCGCCGATGGCGAGGTGTTCGGCATCATCGGTCTGTCCGGCGCCGGCAAATCGACGCTCATACGGCTGATCAACCTGCTCGAGCGACCCAGTGGCGGGCGCATCTTCGTGGGCGACACCGAGATGACCGCGCTGGCCGAACCGGCATTGCGCGCACAGCGACGCCGGATCGGCATGATCTTCCAGCACTTCAACCTGCTCGCCTCGCAGACGGTGGCCGACAACGTCGCGTTTCCGCTGCGACTGGCCGGCGAGCGCGATGCCGGTGCATTGCGCGCACGCGTCGACGAGCTGCTGGCGCGGGTGGAGCTGACCGCGCATGCCGACAAGTACCCGTCGCAGTTGTCCGGCGGCCAGAAGCAGCGCGTCGGCATCGCCCGCGCACTGGCCAACCGGCCGTCCATCCTGCTGTGCGACGAGGCCACCAGTGCGCTCGACCCGCAGACCACCGCCTCGGTGCTGGAGCTGCTCGCCGAGATCAACCGCGAGCTGCAACTCACCATCGTGCTGATCACCCACGAAATGGACGTGGTGCGCCGGGTGTGCGATCGCGTGGCGGTGCTCGACGCCGGCACGATCGTCGAGCGCGGCGCGGTCGCCGACGTGTTCCTGCACCCGCAGCATCCCACCACGAAGCGCTTCGTCAACGAGGCGCTGCCGGAAGAAGCGGCCAGCGAACTGGCGCCGTTCGCCAAGGTGCCCGGACGCATCCTGCGCCTGAGTTTCCGCGGCGACGCCACGCTGACGCCGGCGCTGGGCCGCGTCGCGCGCGAGACCGGAGTCGAGTTCAACATCCTCGCCGGCCGCATCGACCGCATCAAGGACCTGCCCTACGGCCAGCTCACCCTGGCGATGCAGGGCGAACGGGTGGACGCCGCGCTCGCCGCGCTGCGCACGGCCGGCATCGAGATCGAGGAGTTGCACCGATGAACCCGCTGCAGGAACTCTTTCCGAACATCGACGACTGGGGCGAAATCGGCCGCGCCTGCATCGACACCCTGCTGATGCTGGGCGGCTCGCTGGCGCTCACCGTGCTGATCGGCCTGCCGCTGGGCGTGCTGCTGTATCTCACCGCCAAGGGCCAGCTGCGGCCGATGCCGAAGCTCTACGCGGTGACCTCGCTGCTGGTGAACATCCTGCGCTCGGTGCCGTTCATCATCCTGATGATCGTGCTGATGCCGGTCACCTACGCCCTGGTCGGCACCAAGCTGGGCATCCGCGGCGCGATCCCGCCGCTGGTGATCGGCGCCGCGCCGTTCTTCGCGCGGCTGGTGGAGACCGCGCTGCGCGAGGTGCAGCAAGGCGTGATCGAGGCCAGCCAGGCGATGGGCGCCAGCCTGTGGCAGATCGTGCGCCACGTACTCCTGCCGGAGGCGCGCGGTGGCCTGTTCGCCGGCATCACGGTCACCGCGATCGCCCTGGTCGGCTATACCGCGATGGGCGGCGCCATCGGCTCCGGCGGCCTCGGCGACCTGGCCTACCGCTACGGCTACCTCAGCTACAAGTCCGACTACATGCTGGTCACCGTGGTGCTGCTGATCGTGCTGGTGCAGCTGCTGCAGATGATCGGCGACCGTATCGTGGCTCACTACGGCCGGCGCTGAACGGACGTCTTTGCATCTGGCGGTATGGACGGCTATTCTTGTGCACCGCACAAGACTCCGCCACCATGAAACTGCAACTGCCCGCCATCGCCGCCATCTTTTCCCTGCTGTTGCTGGCCGGTTGCTCCGGTTCCGGCAAGCCGGACGACCATGTCCTCACCGTGGCCGCCACCGCCGTACCGCACGCGGAAATCCTCAAGCAGGCGAAGCCGCTGCTGGCGCAGGAAGGCGTGGACTTGCAAATCAAGGTGTTCGCCGACTACGTGCAACCGAATACCCAGGTAGCCGAGAAGAACATCGACCTGAATTATTTCCAGACCAAACCTTATCTGGATGCGTTCAACCGCGAACGCGGCACCCGGCTCACCATCATCACCGGCGTGCACATCGAACCGTTCGGTGCGTACTCGCACAAATACAAGAGCATCGACCAGCTGCCCGATGGCGCCAGCGTGACGCTTCCCAACGATCCCAGCAACAACAGCCGCGCGCTGCTGCTGCTGGCGAAACACGGCCTGATCACGCTGAAGGATCCGACCGACGAGATGGCCACGTTGAAGGACATCACCGCGAATCCGAAACACCTGAAGTTCCGCGAGCTGGAAGCGGCGATGCTGCCGCGCACGCTGGACGAGGTCGACCTGGCGCTGATCAACACCAACTACGCGCTGGCCGCGGGGCTTAACCCCACCAAGGACGCGCTGCTGATCGAGAGCAAGGACTCGCCCTACGTGAACTACCTGGTCGGCCGCCCCGACAACCAGAACGATCCGCGCGTGCAGAAACTGGCCAGGGCACTGACCAGCCCGCAGATCAAGGCATTCATCGAGCAGAAGTACCACGGCGCCGTGCTGCCCGCGTTCTGACTCCGTGCTCCCTCCCCTGCAACGCAGGGGAGGGCCGGGGAGGGGTTCGCTTTTGACTTGCTGTTTCCCGCCAGCCGGGGCTACCCCCTCCCAACCTCCCCCTGCAAGCAGGGGGAGGAGCAAAGCGTTTACCCCTGCGTCGCGGGAATCTGGAACACCTGCCGCAGATACGCCACGTAAGCCTCGTCCTCGCACATGTTCTTGCCCGGCGAGTCGCTGAGCTTGGCCACCGGCTGGCCGTTGCAGCGAATCATCTTGATCACGATGTTGAGCGGCGCGGGGCCCACGTCGTTGGTGAGGTTGGTGCCCACGCCGAAGGCAAGCTGGCAGCGGCCACGGAAGTGCGCGTACAGCTGCATCACTTTGGGGATGTCCAGCCCGTCGCTGAACACCAGCACCTTGCTGCGCGGATCGACGCGGTTCGCGCGGTAGTGCGCCAGCACCTTCTCGCCCCAGGCGAACGGGTCGCCGGAGTCGTGGCGGGTGCCGTCGAACAGCTTGCAGAAGTACATGTCGAAGTCGCGCAGAAACGCGTCCAGCCCATAGACGTCCGACAGCGCGATGCCGAGATCGCCGCGATACTCCTTCGCCCATGCTTCCAGTGCCGCCACCTGCGAGTCGCGCAGGCGCGGGCCCAGCGCCTGGTGCGCCTGCAGGTATTCGTGTGCCAGCGTGCCCAGCGGGGTCAGGTTGAGCTTGCGCGCCAACCACACGTTGCTGGTGCCGGCCAGCTGCTCGCCCAACCCCTCGCGCAACAGGGTCACCACTTTTTCCTGCCACACCCGCGAATAGCGCCGGCGCGTGCCGTAGTCGGCGATCCTGCAACCGGCGTAGTCCGGCGTGTCGCGCAACAATTCGATCTTCGCCTGCAACCGCCGATGCCCCTCGGCAAGATCGAGGCCGCTGCTGGTGTGGCGGAAGTACACCTCGTTGACGATCGCCAGCAACGGTACCTCGAACAGGATGGTGTGCAGCCACGGCCCGCGGATGCGGATCTCGATCTCGCCGTTGGCCGCCGCGGCCGGCGCGATCGCCACGTACTTCTCGTTGAGCTGGAACAGCCCCAGGAAATCGACGAAATCGCTCTTGATGAAGCGCCACGTGCGCAGGTAGTCGAGCTCGTCCGGCGCGAAGCGCAGCTGGCACAAGGCCTTCAGCTCGGTACGGATCTCGTCGATGTACGGCACCAGGTCGATGCCCGGCGTGCGGCACTTGAAACGGTACTCGACCTGGGCGGCCGGATACTGATGCAGCACCACCTGCATCATCGAGAACTTGTACAGGTCGGTGTCGAGCAGCGAGTCGATGATCATCGGTGGGCGGGGAGCGGGGCGGTGCCGGCCATTATCCACGCGAACCGCGCGGCTTGTTCCGCCCAAAAAGAAACCCCATCGGCCAGGGGAGGACCGACGGGGTTTGTCAGGCGGCATCCAGGGGAGGAAATGCCGGCCCCTCAGTGACGCGATGCATTGCGCCACTTCCTGTCGCCATCACGGCGATACGCCTGCTTAGTGTGGCTGCCAGCAGGTGAGTTCAACGTGCATGCCGGCCTTTGTTCAGCTTGCCGACAGGCTTGCGCCGCAAACGCAGCACGCGACGATGCGTATATCCGACGTCTACAATTTCCTCGCTCCTCAAGCGGGATCGACCATGAAGCTGTTCGCCGCGTACCTGTTCGCGCTGTGCCTGACCCTGCCCGCAATGGCCGCCGAGTTGAAGGTGGATCTCGGCCACGGCGTCGTCACCTACCGCAGCGAAGTCCTGCTCCAGCGCCGCGACGTGCGCACGATCAGCGTGCCCGGCGACGTCGCCTTCCACCGCACGATGCACTACCGCGCCGTGCCGCTGGCCGCGCTGCTCGAAGGCACCGGTCCCGGCGATCATCTGCAGTTCGTCGCCGGCGACGGCTTTGCCGCCGAGATCCCCGCCGCCCTGCTGCTGAACACGCAGGGCAGCACAGCCTGGCTGGCGATCGAGGACCCGGCGCAGCCGTGGCCCGCCGTGCCCGGGCACGGCAACGCCGGGCCGTTCTACGTGGTGTGGACGCAGCCGCAGGCCGCGCACGTCGGTCCGGAACAATGGCCGTACCAGCTGGCAAGCATCCGAAAGTCGAGTGGTGTGACCGAACGCTTTCCGGCGATCCTGCCCGATGCCTCGCTGCCGGCGGACAGCGACGTGCAGCGCGGCTTCGCGGCATTCCAGCGCACCTGTTTCGCCTGCCACACGCTCAACGGCCAGGGCGACGCCAGGCTCGGTCCGGACCTGAACATTCCGCACAACCCCACCGAATACCTGCGCGCCGACCTGCTGCGCGCCTTCATCCGCAATCCGCAGTCGCTGCGGCAATGGCCGCAGGCGAAGATGCCGGGGTTCGACACGCAAGCGCTGCCCGACGCCGACCTCGACGCCGTGCTGGCCTATCTGCGTCACATGGCTGGGCGCAAGCGCGGCGGCTGAGGCGACTGCGTCGCTCACGGCCCGGCCGCCGCCTCTGCCTGCTGCGCATCGCACAACGCCTGCAGCGCCTGTTCGCGCTGCGCCTTCGGTTCGCGCGCCAGTTCGCGCACGCCGGCGTAGAACGCCGGCCACTGCCCCTCGGCCTGGCGGAACAGCGCGGCGAACGCCGGCGTCCAGCGCTCGTACAGGCCGAACGGCAGCAGCCGCGCATTGTTGATCGGCTGCGCGACCCAGGCGTCGTAGCGGTGGTCGTCCGGCCAGTCGCGCTCGCGCCACTGCGCGTAGCGGGCGCGAAATGCCGCGATCTCGCGTTGCTTGCCGGCCTCCATCGCCGCCGCGTCCGCGCCGCTGGCGTACACGGCCGCCAGGCGCGCGCGCAGGTCCAGCACCAGATGGGTGAAGCCCTCGTCCATCGCCCGCGCCCGCTCGTCCGGCGGCGGCAGGCCGCGCGACCGGCGCCATTCGCGCAGGCCCTCGTTCTGCACGAAGGTCGCGAAAGATTCGTTGAACGCGGTGTCACCCTTCACGTAGAGCAGCTGGTGCGCCAGCTCGTGGAAGATGGTGCCGTCCAGTTCGTCGTCGTCCCAGCGCAGCATGCTCGACAGGATCGGATCGGCGAACCAGCCCAGGGTGGAATACGCCGGCACACCACCGACCCACACGTCGTCGCCGCGTTCGTGCAACCGTGCCGCGTACTTCTTCGCCGCCGCCTCGCTGAACCAGCCGCGGTAAGCCACGCAGCCGGCGATCGGGAAGCACTGCGGCACCGCCTGCACCGAATAGCGCGGCGCGGCGAACACGTTCCACACCACGTAGGGGCGATCCAGCGCGACATAGCCGGTGTAGCTGCGGTTGTCCGGCAGGGCCAGTCGCTGCGAGGCGAACCGGCGCGCCTGCTGCGCCTGGCGAAGGCGCGCGGCGAGTTGCAGGTCGGTGGACGGATCGCGCACCAGCTTGCTCACCGCTCGCCGCTGCACGATCAGCGCGCCCTGCCCGCGCGCCGCCTGCGCGTAGTAGCGCAGGCTGCCGCAGGCACACAGCAGAAGGCCCATCGACGCGATGACGATGAGCCTTGCAATACGGGGGCGTGGCGGCACGAATCCGGGCATCCCCCGATTGTGCCTCAAGCCTCAGTCGCGGCGATCGTGATCGCCGCTGTAGGAGCCTCGCCGCTGCCGGTTGCCGTCGCGACCGCCGCCGCGATAGTCGCTGCGGCCATCGCCATGGCCCCGCCACTGGCCGGCGTGACTGCGGTAGTCGCGATGATCGCGATAGCCGTCATGCCGATAGCGCGAACCGCCGTACCACACGCTGCTGACGCCCACGCTCACGCCGGGTGCGTAGCAGCAGCCGTAGTAGCCGTCGTAATAACCGCCGTAGTAGCTCGGCGCCACGTAGTAGGCGTTGCCGCCATCGCCATAGTAGGCATCGCCGCCGTAGGCGGAACCTCGCACATAGCTGTAGCCCGGATCGTAATAGCAGCCCGACAGCGTCGCGGCTGCGACGATCAGGACAACACTGGCCAACAGGCGTTTCATGATCCGTCCCCAGGTGGGAGTGGCAACGTCACGTTAGGCCGCCACACTTGAACGCGCACTGAGTTTCGGCACACGGCTCCAGCATGTTTACCCGCCAGCCATGTATCGCCGCCCGACCGCTTTCGCCGCCGCGGAACCGGCCGCCGGCGCCGGGCCGGCCTTACCCGCCCCGCTTGGCCAGCAAGGCCTGGATCTTCGCCACGGCGTCTTCCTGGCTGATGCGACGGACCGGCGTCGACTCCGGCGGACGCTGGTGCAAGTCGTGTTTCTTCGCGGCGACCCGGGTGGCGGGGCTGGCCACGGCCTTCTTCGCCGTCGTCTTCGTGGCCACTTTCTTCGCGGCTGCCTTCTTCGCCGCCGCCTTCTTCGCGGAGGCCTTCGCCACCGCCGTCTTGCGCGGGGCGGACTGCTGTGCGGCCGTTTTCGTGGCAGGCGCCTTGCTGGCGGCGGCTTTCTTTGCCGCGGATTTCCTCGCAGCCGACTTGCGGGTCATGGCCATGCGTTCGTTCTCCTGCGGTGGACAATGGAACCGCAGCCAGTATGCGCGCCCGGGCCGCGGCAGGCATTACGCAGCGCAGGAGGTGCCCATCACCGGAAGCTGGGCTGCATCAGCGCGTCGAGGAAATGCGGCAGCACCCGCGGCTCCACCAGCAAAGTGAAGACCACGCCGTAGGCCGCACCCCACAGGTGCGCGCTGTGATTGACGTTGCCCTGCCCGCGCCGGTCCATGTAGATCGAGTAGCCGGTATACAGCACGGCGTAGACGATCGCCGGCATCGGGATCACCAGCACGATGATGAGCGACCACGGCGCCAGCAGGATGAAGGCGAACAGCACCGCCGACACCGCGCCCGAGGCGCCGAGGCTGCGGTAGTCCGGGTTGCCGCGGTTCTTCAGGTAGGTCGGCAGGATCGAGACCACCAGGCCGCCGATATAGAACAGCGCGAAGCCGAACGGCCCCATGCGCGAGGCGAAGAAGTTCTCCATCACGCGGCCGAAGAAGAACAGCGTGATCATGTTGAACAGCAGGTGGCCGAAGTCCGCGTGCACCAGGCCGTAGGTCACCAGCCGGTGGTATTCGCGCTGGCGGGCGATCGCCGGCGGCCACAGGATCAGGTCGTTCAGCAGGCGGCTGTTCTTGAACGCCATGAACGAAACGATGCAGGTGATGGCGATGATGACCAGGGTGATCGGCATGGGCGGTTCCGCGTCCGGCAGCAAAAGCGCACATCTTGGCGCCGCCGCCGCGGCTTGTCGACTTCCGCGCGCATGCCCCTGCCGTCGCGTCACATGCCGGGAAATCACTGCCCGTACCCGCGGCGGGCAGCTATCATTCGCCGTTTTACGCGGCCATCCGGTCGCCCGGCGCATACCATGACCCCGCTTCGCTACCTGCATCTGGACGTCTTTGCCGCCACCTTGGGCGGCGGCAACCACCTCGGCGTGGTCATCGGCGCCGGCGGCTGGAACAGCGAGGCGATGCAGCGCTTCGCGCGCTGGACCGCGCTGGTCGAAACCACCTTCCTGCTGCCGCCGACCGATCCGCGGGCCAGCTATCGCGTACGCATCTTCACTCCGCACAAGGAGATTCCGTTCGCCGGCCATCCCAGCATCGGCAGTGCGCATGCCGCGCTCGAATGCGGCCTGGCCCAGCCGCGCGATGGCCTGTTGTGGCAGGAATGCGGCGCCGGCGTGCTGCCGATCCGCGTGCTGGGCCATGGCGCCCAGCGCGAACTGCTGCTGCAGTCGCCCGGCGAGCGCGTGCTGGATACCGGCCGCGACGCCCACCCGCGACTGGCGGCCACGCTGACCGGCATCGAACCAGGCGTGCTGCCGCCGGCGCTGGTCGACGGCGGCCGCCGCTGGTGGTTGGCCGAGGTGGCCGACGAAGCCGGCCTGCGCGCCTGGCAACCCGACCATGCGGCGATCGCCGCGCTGGCGCAGGCCAGCGACAGCATGGGCCTGTGCGCGTTCGCCCGCAGCCGTCACCCCGACTACCAGCTGGTGGTGCGCGCGTTCCCGGCCGGCGTGGGCATCGTCGAGGACCCTGCCTCCGGCGCCGCCAACGGCCTGATCGCCGCCTACATCGCCCACGCCGAACCGCACGGCCCGCTGGCCCGCGGCTACCAGGTCAGCCAGGGGCGCGAGATCGGCCACGACGCGCAACTGATCGTGCACATCGACGACGACGCGATCTGGGTCGGCGGGCGCAGCCATACGGTGATCGACGGCACGCTGCAGTGGGCGCCGTAACGCCTCGTGCCGGCTATTCGCGCTCGTCCAGATGCGCCCGGCGCGCGGCGACCAGCGCCAGCGCGGACCAGTCCAGTTCCGCGTCGCCGGCGGCCAGCGCCTCCAGCATGGCGTCGCGCAGCACGCCGGCGAACGGCAGCGGCACGCGCTGCGCGTCTCCCGCGGCCAGCGCCAACCCCACATCCTTGTAGCCCAGCGGCAAGGCGAACCCGGCCGGCTTGAAGCGCTGCTCGGCGATCAGCTTGCCGTAGCCCTGATAGGCGGGTGACGCAAACAAGGTGTTCGTCATCACGTCGAGAAAGTCCGCGGCACTGACGCCGTAGGCGCGCGTCAGCGCCGTCGCCTCGGCCATGCTTTCGATCGCGCTGGCCAGCATGAAGTTGCCGGCGATCTTCGCCACGTTGGCGCGCTCCGGCGCATCGCCCAATGGCCATACCCTGCTGCCCATCGCCTCCAGCAACGGCCGCGCGCGTTCGATCGCGGCCGACCCGCCGGCCACCAGGATATTCAGCCTCGCCGCGGCGGCCATGTCCGGACGGCCGAACACCGGCGCGGCGACGTACTCCAGTCCGCGTTTCTCATGCTCCGCGGCCAACTGCTGCGCCAACGCCACCGAGATCGTGGCGTGGTTGACGTGCACGGTGCCGCGATCCATCGCGTCGAGCAGGCCGCCGTCGAGGAACACCTCGCGTACCGCCTGGTCGTTCGCCAGCATGCTGCACAGCACCTCGCCCTGCGCGGCGCGATCGGCCGTCTTCGCTACCCTGGCGCCCAGCGAGGCCAGCGGCTCGGTGGCCGCGACGGAGCGGTTCCACACCGTCAGCGTGTGGCCGGCCGCCAGCAGGTTGCTGGCCATCGCGCTACCCATCGCGCCGAGACCGATGAATCCGACTTTCATGCGGGTGTCCTCGTGTCGAAACCGGCGCACAGTGAAGCACGCGGGATATTCAATCCATGCGAAGTCCAGCACGCGGGCAGCTCATGCCGCCTGCCCTGCCGCCTGCCCCGAGGCCCACGCCCACTGGAAGTTGTAGCCGCCGAGCCAGCCGGTGACGTCGACCACCTCGCCGACGAAATACAGCCCCGGCACCAGCTTCGACTGCATCGTGCTGGAGGACAGGCCGTCGGTGTCGACGCCGCCCAGGGTGACTTCGGCGGTGCGATAGCCTTCGGTGCCGCTGGCGATGATCGGCCAGGCGTTGAGTTGCGCACCGATCTGGCTCAGGTCGGCGTCGCGGTACTGGCGCATCGGGCGGCTCTCCAGCCACCGCTCGCACAGACGCTGCGCGAGGCGTTTCGGCAGCACGTCGCCGAGCACGGTCTTCAATTCCGCCAGCGGCCGCGCCGCGCGCTGCTCGACCAGATGCGCGCCGGCGTCCCGGTCCGGCAGCAGGTCGATGCGCAGATCGTCGCCGGGCTGCCAGTACGAGGAAATCTGCAGGATCGCCGGGCCGCTGAGGCCGCGGTGGGTGAACAGCAGCCCGGCACGGAAGCCCTGCTTGCCCACGCACGCCTCCACCGCGGGCAGCGCCACGCCGGCGAGGTCCGCGTAATGCTCCTGATGCTTGCCGCTCAAGGTCAGCGGCACCAGCCCGGCGCGCGTGGTCAGCACGGCGTGGCCGAACTGGCGCGCCAGTTCGTAGCCGAAACCGCTGGCGCCCATGCTGGGGATCGACAAACCGCCCGAGGCGACCACCAGCGATTCGGCGTGCACCTCGCCGCGCGCGGTGAGCACGCTGAAGCCTTCCGGCGTCTTGCGCACGCGCTGCACGCCACAGTTCGCTTCCACCGTGGCGCCGGCGGCGGCGCATTCGTCCAGCAGCATGCGCACGATCTGCCTGGACGAGTCGTCGCAGAACAGCTGGCCCAGTTCCTTCTCGTGGTAGGCGATGCGGTGTTTTTCCACCAGCGCGATGAAATCCCACGGCGTGTAGCGCGCCAGCGCGGACTTGGCGAAATGCGGGTTGGCCGACAGGTAGTTCGCCGGCGTGGCGCCCATGTTGGTGAAGTTGCAGCGCCCGCCACCGGACATCAGGATCTTCTTGCCGACCTTGTTCGCGTGATCGACCACCAGCACGCGGCGACCGCGCTGGCCCGCGGCGATCGCGCACATCAGGCCCGCGGCGCCGGCGCCGATGATCAACACGTCCACTTTCACGAACCGGCATCCTCGCGCCGCCACGGGTCGCGCATTATCGCCCAGCCGCATGGCTTACACTTCGGCCCTGTTTCCAGCGAGCCGCCGCCATGCCTTCCTTTGACGTGATCTCCGAAGTCGACAAGCACGAACTGACCAATGCGATCGACCAGGCCAACCGCGAGCTGACCACGCGCTTCGACTTCAAGGGCGTGGACGCGAAGTACGTGCTGGACGATGGCGTGATCACCCAGAGCGCGCCCAGCGAATTCCAGCTGCAGCAGATGCTGGACATCCTGCGCGGCCGGCTGACCGCGCGGAAGATCGACATCCGCGCGCTCGACGTCGGCGACCCGGAAACCAACCTGGGCGGCTCGCGGCAGAAGATCACCGTGAAGCAGGGCATCGAGCAGCCGGTCGCGAAGAAACTGGTGGCCGAGCTGAAGGCGGCCAAGCTCAAGGTCGAGGCGCAGATCAACGGCGACAAGCTGCGCGTCAGCGGCAAGAAGCGCGACGACCTGCAGCTGGCGATGGCGGTGCTGCGCAAGGCCGACGTGGAACTGCCGCTGCAGTTCGACAATTTCCGCGACTGAGCTTCCGCACCGCTCCGTAGGGCGGGCACGGCCCGCCGCCTTCCATGACGGCGCAAGGCAAGAGCAGAAGCCGGCGGGCAGTGCCCGCCCTACAACA
The DNA here is from genome assembly GCF_033345435.1 of Rhodanobacter sp. KK11. Lineage (NCBI taxonomy): Bacteria > Pseudomonadati > Pseudomonadota > Gammaproteobacteria > Lysobacterales > Rhodanobacteraceae > Rhodanobacter > Rhodanobacter sp. KK11. The sequence continues at coordinate 231,072 of NZ_JAWPMI010000004.1, read as the reverse complement.
GCCGCGCGGCCTCAAGCCTTTGACAGCAGCCGCCCACCCATCGCCGAATTGACCGCCATCACCACGATTACCGCCAGCGCATGGGTCAGCAGGTCGGTGGCAGCGGAGTCGAACGCGTGGCAGATCTCCAGCAGGCTGGCCGAAGCCGCCGCGCTGGCCAGCCCGATCAGCACCGCGGTGAGTACCGGCCGCAGCGGGCAGGCACGGCGCAGCAGCACGATCAACAGCGCGGACAGCGGCACCGAGAAGCCGATGATGAAGAGCAGGCAGTCGGCGCTCTGATGCACTCCGGCGAGTTCGGTGCCCGGTGCGATCCAGGTGCGCAGGCAGCCGAGGCCGCTGGCGCCGATCCACAGCAAGGCCCCGGGCAGCGGCAGCCACGCCCATGCCGCACGCCGCCCCGGCACGCCCAGCGCGAACGCGGCCCACGCCGCGCTGATCGCGGTGACCGCCGCGCCGATGCCGGCCCAGGCCAGGTCCGGCGTGGCGGCCCAGCGCCGCAGCATCGGGTCCGCGCCGTAATGCATCAGCAACCCGGCCGCCAGCGCCGCCACCAGCAGCAGCCAGCCGGCGGTGCGCAGCCATGGCGGCGGCAGCCGCCGCACCGGCACCAGCGCGGTGCCAAGGCGGCCGATCAGTGCCTCATGGGATTGCGGGTCGGCCATCACGTCAGGGTTCTCCATGGAAACGTTCGCGCAGTGCCTTCAGCGCACGATGCAGGTTCACTTTCAGCGCGCCAGTGTTGCGCCCGGTCAGCTCGGCCGCCTCGCTGAGCGAACGTTCGCGCAGGCCCAGCTGCTCCACCGCCTCGCGCTGGCCCGGCGGCAGGTCGGCGATCGCCTCGTGCAGGCGCTGCGCGCGCTGCTCGCCTTCGGCCGCCGCGCTGGCGTCGCTGCTGTCCGGATGCTGGTCGAGCGCGAAATCGTCGTGCAGTTCGCGGCTGTCGCGCCGACCGCGGCTGCGCAGCGCATCGATCGCGCGGCGGCTGGCGATCGCAGTCAGCCACGCGTCGTACGAACGGGTCGGGTCGTAGGTGTGACGCACCCGATGCACGGTGATCAGGGTTTCCTGCACCACGTCGTCCAGGCCATCCGGCGCGACGCCCTGGCGCCGCGCCGCGGCGCGGATCAGCGCCACCGAATCGGCCAGCAGCTTCTCGTAGGCACGCCGGTCACCGGCCTGCGCAGCCGCCATCCACGCCGCCCGGCGCCGGTCGGGCGATTCGCTGTCGTTCACCGTGGCGACATCGGCTGGCATGGTCTGCTCGAGACTCGCCCGCAGGGAAAGTCCACTATCTAGACCCATGCAGGCGGTGGCGGTCAAGGCTTGCGACATGCTTCGCTCCACGGCGGAACGCCTGTGAGGTATTCGCCGCAGCCGGCGCCAACGTTACTTCATGCCAGCGTGTAACCCTCGCCGGCGCAACGGCGAATAACCAGACAACCTTCCACGGATGCCCCCCATGCTCGTGCTGATCCTTGCCTACCTCGGCGGCGTACTGACCATCCTCAGCCCGTGCATCCTGCCGGTGCTGCCGTTCGTGTTCGCCCGCTCCGACCGGCCGTTCATGCGCAACGGTTTCCCGATGCTGCTGGGCATGGCGATCACCTTCGCCGCAGTCGCCACGCTGGCGGCGCTGGGCGGCGGCTGGGCGGTGCACGCGAACCAGTACGGCCGCTGGGTGGCGATGGCGGTGCTGGCCTTCCTGGGCCTGACCCTGCTGTCGACCCGCCTGGCCGAATGGATCACCCGCCCGTTCGTGGCGCTGGGCAACCGGCTGTCGCAGCGCTCGGCCGGCGACGGTGACTCGATCTGGGGCGCGGCCGGTCTCGGCGTCGCCACCGGATTGCTGTGGGCACCGTGCGCGGGGCCGATCCTGGGCCTGCTGCTGACCGGCGCGGCGCTGAACGGCGCCAGCGTGCAGACCACCTTGCTGCTGCTCACCTATGCCGCCGGCGCGGCCACCTCGCTGGGCCTGGCGCTGCTGATCGGCGGCAAGGTGTTCGCCCTGATGAAGCGTTCGCTCGGCGCCGGCGAATGGGTGCGTCGCGCGCTCGGCGCGCTGGTGCTGTGCGGCGTGGCCGCGATCGCGCTGGGCCTGGATACCGGCCTGCTCACCCGCGTTTCGCTGGCCAGCACCAGCGGCATCGAACAGAAGCTGATCAACGCCGTGCGCCCGGCACCGGCGCCACGGCCGGCACCGAAGGCTGGCGAGCCGCTGCCGGTGGAAGGCAGCTTCCCGTCGCTGGCCGGCGCCACGCAATGGCTGAACAGCCCGCCGCTGACCACCGAGTCGCTGCGCGGCAAGGTGGTGCTGGTCGATTTCTGGACCTACTCCTGCATCAACTGCATCCGCGCGCTGCCGTACGTGCGCGGCTGGGCCGACAAGTACAAGGACCACGGTCTGGTGGTGATCGGCGTGCATGCGCCGGAGTTCGCCTTCGAGAAGGATCCGGCCAACGTGATCAAAGCCGTGAAGGACCTGGGCGTCGACTACCCGGTCGCGCTGGACAACGATTACGCGATCTGGCAAGGCTTCGACAACCAATACTGGCCGGCGCACTACTTCATCGACGCGCAGGGACAGATCCGCCACCACCACTTCGGCGAAGGCGAATACCGGCAAAGCGAAGACGTGATCCGCCGGCTGCTGGCCGACGCCGGCCAGAAGAACCTGCCCGGCGGCTACGTCAGCGACGACCACCGCGGCGTCGAGGCGGCCGCGTCGGAGGACCCCACCCGTTCGCCGGAAACCTACGTCGGCTACGCGCGCGCGATGAACTTCGTCGGCGGCCGGGTGGCGCGCGACGACGCGCGTGATTACCGCGCACCCGCCTCGCTCGCCGTGAACCAGTGGTCACTCGACGGGCGCTGGACCGTGCACGACGAAAACGCTCAGCTGGCGCAGGCCGGCGGCCGCATCGTCTATCGCTTCCGCGGCCGCGACCTGCACCTGGTGCTCGGCCCCGCCGCTGACGGCAAGCCGATCCGCTACCGCGTCAGCATCGACGGCAAGCCGCCCGGCGCCGATCACGGCATGGACACCGACGCGGGCGGCAACGGCACGGTCACCAGCCAACGCCTGTACCAGCTGGTACGCCAGGCCCATGGCAGCGGCGAGCGGCTGTTCGAGATCGAGTTCCTGGATCCGGGCGTGCAGGCGTATGCGTTCACGTTCGGTTGATTGATTGCTGCATGCATCTCCACGGAGGCTGTCATGTCCCGCATCGATGAAACCCTCGCGATGGACCGCCGCCGCTTCCTGCGTGCCGCCCTTGGCGGTGGTGCGCTGCTCGCCGTCGGCGGCGGACTGCTGCTGCCGCGCCTGCACGCGGCGGCGAATACGCCAGTCGGCACGCCCGGCGAGGTATTGCTGGAAATCTTCGACGACGCCGGCCACGACCTCGGCGCGCGCAAGGTGGCGAAGCTGGTGCTGAGCGACGCGCAATGGCGCCGGCGGCTGTCGTGGGCGGCGTACGAAATCATGCGCCGCGACGGCACCGAGCCGGCCTTCAGCGGTGATCACGAAAAGCCCGCCAGACCCGGCCTGTTCCGCTGCGCGGCCTGCGCCACCGCGCTGTACGACGCGGCCACCGAGTTCGATTCCGGCACCGGTTGGCCCAGCTTCTGGCAGCCGATCGCGAAGACCAACGTGATCGAACGCAGCGACCACAGCTTCGGCTGGGTGCGCACCGCCGTCTCCTGCGCCGGCTGCGACAGCCACCTCGGCCACGTCTTCGACGACGGCCCGCGGCCGACCGGCCTGCGCTACTGCATGAACTCGGTGGCACTGCGCTTCGTGGCGCGCGCGGCAGCCTGATCGCCGAAGCGGCCTATCGGCCTTCCCGCCACCACGGCCACCAGCCACGCCCCGAGCGCGCGTAGCGGTCGGCCGCGCGCTCGAACGGGTTGCGCACGCTGATGCCGCCGCACAACAGATACAGCGGCAGGAACAGCGGACCCAGCAGCATGTACTGGTAGACATGCGCACGTTCGTGGTCGGCCAGCGACACCGGCGGCTCGATGCCACGACCGGCGCGATGCGCGTAGGTGAGGCACGGCACGTCCAAACGCTCGCCAGTGTGCACGATCACGTTGCCCAGGGTCAGCGCCCCGCCGCGCCCCCACGGCCAGCACCGCACCACCAGCGCCAGCTCGCGCGGCTGCCAGCGCAGGCGCGCACCGAAGGCCAGGCCGACCGCGCCGACCAGCAGGCCGAGCGCGCTGTTCGGCAGCGTCCACAGCATGCCAAGCACGAGCAGGCTTCGCCGCGGCCAGCGTGAAACGGATAAGACGGGGTGTCGCAGCATGTCGGCTCGGCTTGGTTTCGGAAACGGGCGCCGCCATCTAGCCAGCGTTGGCGCCTGCGCCGTCCGTGACCGGAGTCTGCCATGAGTACACCGCTGGCCATCCCCTGCCCGCATTGCGGCGCGCTGAACCGCGTACCGGCCGAACGCGCAGGCGAGCACCCGAACTGTGGCCGCTGCAAACAGGCGTTGTTCGAGGGACGTCCGGTGGAACTGACCGCGGCGAACTTCGACGCGATCGCCGGCCGCGGCGACCTGCCGGTGCTGGTGGATTTCTGGGCGCCGTGGTGCGGGCCGTGCGTCGGCTTCGCGCCGGTGTTCGTGCAGGCCGCCGGCAAGTTCGAACCGCGCCTGCGACTGGCCAAGCTGGACACCGAGGCGCAGCCGCAACTGGCCGGGCGCTTCAACATCCGCAGCATTCCCACCCTGATCCTGTTCAGGCAGGGCCGCGAGGTCGCGCGGCAATCCGGTGCGTTGAACGCGGCGCAGCTCTCGCAGTTCGTCGAGGGAGCGCTGGCGCGCGGCTGATCAGCGGGTACCGCCGGCCGCCTGCCAGCGCAGCCAGTCGATCACCGCGGCCACCGCCGCACGCGGCTTCGCCGGCGGCCGCACGATCCAGTACGACGGTCCCAGCGGCACGTCGAGCTCGCCGAACGGACGCAGCAAACTGCCGTTCGCCACGTCGTCCGCGGCCAGCCGGTGCCGTGCCAGCGCCACGCCCTGGCCCTGCATCGCCGCGCGCAGCACCAGGTCGGACGAGGTGTAGCGCGCGCCACCCTGCAGCGAAAGCCTGGCCGGCCCGTGTGCCTGCCGCCACAACTCCCATGCCGCCTGCGGGTCGCGATCGTGCAGCAAGCGCAGGCCAGCCAGCTGGGCCGGTTTCGACGGACGTCCGGACGCCTGCCACAGCGCCGGGCTCATCACCGGATACAGCGCGTCGTCCATCAGCGGTTCGGCATGCAGCGCAGGCCACGGCCCCTTGCCCATGCGGATCGCCAGGTCGATGCGGCCGTCGTCCAGCGCGTCGAGGCGCTGCTCCACCTGCACCGACAGTTCGATCTTCGGATGCGCCTTTTCCAGCGCAGGCAGTCGCGGCAGCAGCCAGCGGATCGCAAACGACGGCGAGGCGGACAAGGTCACCGCGTGCGCCGGGCGGGTCTCGCGCAACGCCGCCACCGCCTGTTCGATCTCGCGCAGGCCAGACAACGTGGCGCGACCCAGCGCCTCGCCCTGCGGCGTGAAAACCAGCGCGCCGCGACCCGCCGCCGTGCGCAGCAGCGGCACGCCCAGCCACCGGTCCAGTTCGCCCAGGTGCCGGCTTACCGAAGAATGCGCCATGCCCAGCTCGCGCGCCGCGGCGCGCACGCCGCCGTGGGCGTAGACCATGGCAAAGGCACGCAAGGCATTCAGCGGCAGCTCGTTCATGGTCGGAATTCTAGACCATAAGCCGTTCGACACAGACCAGCCATCGGCTTGAACATGCACTTCATCCGACCATTCACGATGAAGGACATGCCATGGATCCGTTGCTCGCCGCGTGCGGCCTGCTCTGCGTGGCCGCGATCACACCCGGCCCGAACAACCTGGTGGTCCTGCGCGCGGCAGGGCAGGCCGGCCTGCGCGGCGCGCTGCCGGCGGTCATCGGCATCGTGTGCGGCGGTCTGTTGCTGCTCGCGGTGATGGCGCTGGGTGCAGGTGCGGCGTTCGCCACGCACCCGCCACTGCGGCGCTGGACCGGCGCGATGGGCGCCCTGTACCTGATCTGGCTCGGCGTGTCGCTGTGCGTGGCCGGCATCGCGCCACGGCACGCCGTCGCGACGTCGGCGGCCTTGCCGGCCGGCATCCTGGGCCTGATCGGCTTCCAGTTCCTCAACCCGAAAAGCTGGGTGATCGTGCTGACCGTGCTGGCGGCGGTGCCGGCCGCCGGCCTGCGCGACTACCTGCCGCTGGCCGGACTGTTCGTGCTGATCCCCGCCCTGTGCCTGCTGCTGTGGGCCGCACTGGGTGCATGGCTGGCGCGCTGGCTGGTGCGTCCCACGGTCCGCCACGGCGTCGACATCGTGATGGGCGCCCTGCTGGTCGCCTGTGCCTTCCTGCTGCTGATCGAACCCTGACTCACTCTTTGCTCACCGGAGATACCGAGAATGACCACCTTCCACACGACTCCCGTCCGCCGCGTGCTGTGCCTTGCCGGCAGCCTGCGCCGCGATTCCTGGAACCGCCGCCTGCTGCAGGCGGCCGTGGTCCAGGCGCCGGCGACACTGCAGCTGGACGTCTACAACGCGCTGTCCGCCGTACCGCTGTTCGACGAGGACCTGGAACGGCGCGAACCGGCCGGCCCCGCCAGCGTGCAGGCACTGCGCGCGGCGATCGCCGCCGCGGACGGCCTGATCATCGCCACGCCCGAGTACAACCACGCCATGCCCGGCGTGCTGAAGAACGCGCTGGACTGGCTCTCGCGCGAAAGCCCCGCCGGCGAAGTGTTGTCGGAGAAGCCCGTCGGTGTGCTTGGCGCCAGCAGCGGTCCGTGGGGTACGCGCCTGGCGCAGGCCTCGCTGCGCCAGGTGCTGCATGCCTGCGGCGCCCTGGTGATGCCGGCGCCGACCCTGTTCGTGGCAAACGCGGCCAGCCGCTTCGACGCCGACAGCGCACTGACCGACCTGGCCACCGTACAGTCGCTGCAGAGCTTCACGCTGGCGTTCGAGCGCTGGATGGAACGCCTGGCCCCGCCGCTGCGTATGCCGGTGCCCGCCGTGGCGGCACGGCGCTGACCGCCATCACCCATGCCTTTACGCACCCCCCGGCCGCCGTGCCGCCGGTTAAGCTTGCCGCTTTCGCCCGCGAGGAAACGCCGTGCACAAGTCCCTGCTTTCCGCCCTGCTGGCCGCCTTCGTGCTGGCCGGCGCCGGCCTCGCCCCAGCCTTCGCCGCCGACGGCCACAAACCGGCGGCAGCAGAGGGGAGCAGCAGCGACGGCTTCCAGTTGCCGCCGCTGCCGGCCGATGCGCACGTGACGCAATCGACCACGGTGGATGGCCGCACGCTCAAGTACACCGTCACCGTCGGCTCGCTGCCGGTGCGCGACGACAAGGGCAAGACCACCGCCGAAGTGGTGTTCACCGCCTACACCATGCCTGGCAAGGATCGGCCGGTGACGTTCGCGCTGAACGGCGGTCCGGGCGCCTCGTCGGTGTACCTGAACCTCGGCGCGATCGGGCCGAAGAAGGTGAGCTTCGGCGTCGAGGGCGACAGCCCGTCCGACCCGGCCACGCTGCACGACAACCCCGGCACCTGGCTGGGCTTCACCGACCTGGTGTTCATCGACCCGGTGGGCACCGGCTACAGCCGCGCGCTGGTCGACGACAAGGAGGCGACCCGGCAGTTCTACAGCACCGACAGCGACATCAAGTACCTGTCGCGCATCGTCTACGACTGGCTGGTCAAGAACGGCCGCATGGGCTCGCGCAAGTACCTGGTCGGCGAGAGCTACGGCGGCTTCCGTGGCCCGCGCATCACCGAGTACCTGCAGACCCGCCTCGGCGTGGCGATGAAGGGCGTGGTGCTGCTGTCGCCCTACCTCGACCCGGCGGCGTACCACGACGAGAACGTATCGCCGCTGCCGTGGATGCTCACCCTGCCCTCGATCGCCGCCGCGCACCTGGAGCGCGAGCACAAGCTCAGCGCCGAGGCGATGGCGCCGATCATCGAGTACACCCGCGGCGAATACGCCAGCGACCTGATGCGCGGCCGCTCCAACCCGCACGCCACCGACCGCGTGGTGAAGAAGGTCACCGAGCTGACCGGGCTTGACCCGTTGTTCGTCAAGCGCTCCGGCGGCCGCATCGAGACCCAGGCCTACCTGCGCGAGGTGTACCGCGCCGAGGGCAAGCTGGGCAGCCGCTACGACTCCAACGTCACCGCCTGGGACCCGTTCCCGTATGCGCCGCACCAGCAGACCGGCGACCCTATCCTCAACGGCATCATCGCACCCACCACCACGGCGATGGTCGACTTCGTCACCCGCGTCGTGGGCTGGAAGGTCGACGCCCGCTACAACGCGCTCAGCTACGAGGTGAACAAGCTGTGGCACGAGGACGAGGACGCCGACAAGGGTTCGGTGTCGCAGCTGCGCGAGGCGGTCGCCAACGACCCGGGCCTGCGCGTGCTGATCGCTCACGGCTGGGACGACCTGTCCTGCCCGTTCATGGCCTCGGTACTGATCGTCGACCAGATGCCGGCGATGGGCGACCCGACCCGGGTGCAGGTGAAGAACTATCCCGGCGGTCACATGTTCTACGCGCGGGCGGACAGCCAGGCCGCATTGACCGCCGACGTGAAGGCACTGTACGGCGTGAAATGATCCGCTGGCCTGCGCGCAGGGCCGGCATCGCCAGCCCTGCACCGTGGCTCATCGCGCCGCCGCGCCGGCACGCACCAGGTACTGCACGCTGAACATCCGTTGCGGATCGGTCCACACGCGCTTCACGGCCAGTCCGGCCCGGGCAGCCAGCGCGGTGAAGTCCTCCAGCGAATACTTGCAGCTGTATTCGACCTGGATCGCCTCGTCGGCGCGGAACTTCACGTTCGCACGGCCCACCTTCACCTGCTGCTCGCGGCGGCTGACCAGATGCGTTTCGATGCGCCCGGCCATCGGGTTGTAGTGCGCGCGATGGGCGAACGCCGACAGTTCGAAGTTGCTGCCGATCTCGCGGTTGAGCCGCGCCAGCATGTTCAGGGTGAACTCGGCGGTGACGCCGGCGCGGTCGTTGTAGGCCGCCTCGATCAGCGCCGGGTCCTTCTTCAGGTCCACCCCGATCAGGATGCCGCCGGCGTCGCCCATCTCGTTGCGCATCTTGCGCAACAGGACAGCCGCTTCGCGATTCTCGAAATTGCCGATGGTGGAGCCGGGGAAGTACAGCACGGTGCGCCGCGGCGCACGCGGCGGGATCGGCAATCGCAGCGGCTTGCTGAAATCCGCACACAGCGGTTGCAGTGGCAACTGCGGGAACGCCGCGGCCAGCCGCTCGACACTGCGCCGCAACGGCTCCGGCGAAATTTCCACCGGCACGTAAGCCACCGGCGCGCGCAGGTGTTCGAGCAGCATGCGGGTCTTGTGCGCGTTGCCGCTGCCGTACTCGACCAGGCGCACGCCGCTGCCCAGTTCATCGGCGATGCTGGCCGCGTGTTCATCCATCAGCGCGATCTCGCAGCGCGTGAGGTAGTACTCCGGCTGCTCGCAGATCCGCTCGAACAGCGCCGAGCCGCGCTCGTCGTAGAACAGCCACGACGGCAGCCGCTTGGGCTTTGCACCGAGGCCGCGCTGGACGACTTCCAGAAGATCGCTCGACGGTGGGCGACGCTCGTCGTCGCTGAGGCCAAAGGGTTGCACGCTGCTCATCGGTCCTGTCCCAGTCGTAGCCCGGCAAACTGCCAGCGGGCCTGGGGTGGAAAGAAATTGCGGTAACTGGCGCGCAGGTGATCGCGCGGGGTGACGCAGGAACCGCCGCGCAACACCCATTGGCCGCACATGAATTTGCCGTTGTATTCGCCCAGCGAGCCGGGCAGCGGGCGGAAGCCCGGATAACTGATGTAAGGCGATGCGGTCCATTCCCACACATCGCCGTAAAGCTGCTGCAGCCCTGCATCGCCATTGGCCGCACGCGGCTGGAAGCGACCCTCGTCCTGCAGGTTGCCGTCGATGTCGACGCCCTGCGCCGCCGATTCCCATTCGGCCTCGGTGGGCAGCCGCGCACCGGCCCAACGCGCGAACGCCTCGGCCTCGTAATAGCTGAGGTGACAGACCGGCTCGTGCGGATCGAGCGCACGCACGCCGGCCAGGGTGAACTCGCTGGCCAGGTCGTCCTGCCAGTAGAGCGGATGCTGCCAGCCCTCGCGCTGCACCGTGGCCCAGCCGTCGGACAGCCACAGCCCGGGTTCGCGGTAACCGCCTTCGCGCACGAACGCCAGGTATTCGGCATTGGTCACCGGCCGGTTGGCCAGCGCGTGCGGCTGCAGCAGGGTGCGATGGCGCGGCGTCTCGTTGTCGAACGCGAAGCCCTCGCCACGATGGCCGATCTCGACGATGCCCTCGCAACCATCGACGAAGCGCAGCGGCACGGCTTTCGTACCCGCCGCCGCGATCGGCGCGCGATAGGCCGGCTGCAACGGATTGCACCAGAGCGCGTGCTTGATGTCGGTCAGCAGCAGCTCCTGGTGTTGCTGTTCGTGCTGCAGGCCCAGCTCGACCAGCCCGGACAGTTCCGCGTCGTCGTTGCGGCCGAGCAGTTCGCCCACCGCGTCGTCGATGTAGCGCCGGTAGTCGCGCACCTCGTCCAGCGACGGCCGCGACAACAGCCCGCGCTGCGGCCGCGCGTGCATCGGGCCGACCGACTGGTAGTAGGAGTTGAACAGGTAGCGCCAGGCCGGATCGCGCGGCCGGTACACCGGGTCGCGGCCCAGCACGAACTGCTCGAAGAACCAGCTGGTATGCGCCAGGTGCCACTTGCCGGGGCTGGCGTCGGGCATCGACTGCAGCTGCAGGTCCTCGGCGCTGAGGCCGGCGCAAAGTTCGAGTGTCCGCTGCCGCACCCGCAGGAACCGGGTCGCGATGCCTGCAGGTGCGGACGAGTGCCAGGTCGTCATCGCACCTCCCCGGGCACAGCCGGCAAGGCGGCCGCACGGCATGAGGTGTCGAGTGCTCTATCGCTCAAACGCATGTCCGCCAGCATGCCGCGCCAATCGTTCACTTCTCGTGATATGAAGATGGCAGATACTTTGCAGCGGCCTTCCCCATGCCGGTGCCAGTGCGGGCCGGCATACAGTCCCCGTGAGCGAATCACGGTATGCGTATTACCCGAACGGATGAGGTAACGCCCATGAAAACGATTCTCCCCACCCTGCTGCTCGCTCTCGCCGTCGGCACCGGCACCAGTGCCGTGCAGGCTGCCGAGACGGCGCCTGCCCGCTCGCCGCTGCCCGCGGGCGACTGCATCGACACCACCCAGATCAACGAGTGGCACATCGTCGACGATCGCACCGCCATCGTGCGCACCGGTCCGAAGCGTTACCTGGTGACACTGCAGAGCGCCTGCCCGCGACTGGGCACCCCGCCGCCCGGGCTGATCTTCCGCGCCAACCCGTCCAACGCCGTCGTCAATCGCGGTCGCATCTGCGGCGAGGTAGGCGAGACCGTGCATTCGCGCTACCAGCCGCCATGTGCAATCGAGTCGGTCAGCAAGATCGACAAGGAGCGCTTCGACCAGCTCAGTGCTCGTGCCACGCGCCATGGCAGCGGTGCGGAACAGCCGACGGCCATGCCGCCCGTCCACTGAACGAGCGCCGCGCCGGCTTGCACCCACAGGCGAAGGGCCCGGACATGCCGGGCCCTTCCTGTTTCTGGCACATCCGCCGATCGGCTCAGTCGTCGTAGCCGTCGTCGCGGATGTAGCGGGTCTGGTACGGGTCGTCGTATACCACCGTGCGCGTCTCGACCACGCGGCGGCGCACTACCGGCGCATCCTCGTAGATCACCGTGCGCGGCGGGCCGTACACCACCGGCGCTCCGTAATAGACCGGCGCCGGACGCAGCGCATTGTCGACCAGGCCGATCACCGCACCGGTGACGATCGCGCCGGCGATCCAGCGACCGCCGCTCCAATGACCGCCATGGCCGCCGTAGTAACCACCGTGATAGCCGCCATGGTAACCGCCGTAATAACCACCGCCGTGGCCGTGGTAGCCATGACCCCGCGCAGACGCGCTCAGTGGCATCGCCACTGCCGCTGCGACTGCCAGACTGATGGCTGCCAGCTTGCCTGCACCACTGAAACGTCGGGTCATGATCGTTCTCCGTTGTACGGGACGGATGCTCGTCCGATCACGCTTAATATGCACTGAAGGGTTCATTTTTTGATGTGCGCGGTGTCCCACGGATTGATTTCGGGGTCGGCCTTGCGCCGACGCAGCAGCCAGCAGCCGTGGATGTCGGCGCGACGGGCGAAGTCGAACGGGATGCTGGGCGTGGTCCAGTCCTCGATCTCGAAGTGCTGCGCCAGCGCCTCACGATCCAGCTTGAAGCGGCGGAAATTGTTCGAGAACACGATCACGCCGTCGCGGGTCAGCCGCTGGTTGCAGGCTTCCAGCAGCTTCACGTGGTCGCGCTGCACGTCGAAATCGTCGGCACGCTTGGAGTTGGAGAACGTCGGCGGGTCGACGAAGATCAGGCCGTAATGGCCGCGGTCGCGCAGCAGGAATTCCAGCGCATCGAACTGCATCAGCCGGTGGCGGGCGCCGGTGAAACCGTTCAACGCCAGGTTGCGCGAGGCCCATTCCAGGTAGGTGGCGGAAAGATCCACGCTGGTGGTTTCCAGCGCGCCGCCGGCCGCGGCGTACACGCTGGCGGTGGCGGTGTAGGCGAACAGGTTGAGGAAGCACTTGCCGTCGGCCAGTTCGCGCAGCTTGGCACGCACCAGCCGGTGGTCGAGGAACAGGCCGGTATCCAGATAGTCGGTGAGGTTGACCAGGAACTTCAGGCCGCCTTCTTCCACCTCGATGAATTCGCCGCGCTGGTCGAACTGGCCGTACTTGGAGCCACCCTTGCCGCGCTCGCGGGTCTTGATCGCGATGCGCTCGCGCGGCACGCCGAGCACTTCGCCGGCGACGCGGGCGAGCTCGCGCAGGCGCAGCCGCGCCACGTCGGCCGGCACGTCGGCCGGTGCGCGGTACTCCTGGATGTGCAGGTGGTCGTCGCCATGCGTGTCGCCGTAGACGTCGATCGCGGCGGCGTACTCGGGCAGGTCCTGATCGTAGGCGCGCCAGCAGCGGATGCCCTCGCGGGCGAGCCGCTTGCGCAGGTGCCTGGCGTTCTTCTCCAGCCGGTTCTTCAGCATCTGCGCACCGGCCGACAGCGGCTTCGGTTCGCGCGGCTTCTCGTCGCGCTGCTTCAGGTCGAAGGTCAGCAGCACGGTTTCCAGCGCGCCGTTGTACAGCACGTAGCGCTTGTCCGCATGCAGTTGCATCGCGCGGCCCAGTTCGGCGTCGCCGGCCAGCACTGCGGCACGCCAGCCGCTAAAGCGGTTGCGCAAGGTGTCGCCCAATGCGCGGTACAGTTTCGGCATCTCGGCGCGATCGCCGAGCCGCTCGCCGTACGGCGGATTGGTGATGACCAGGCCGTAGCCGACGCCCGGCGGCGGCGCGGCGTGCGCCACGTCCTGCCGGTCCAGGGTGAAGAAGCCGGCCACGCCCGCGGCCTGCGCATTGCGTTTGGCCGTCTGCACCATGCGCGGGTCGGCGTCGCTGCCGAAGAACACGCTGCGCAGGCCGCGCAGGCCGGTCTCGGCGCGCAGCGTCGCCTCGTCCAGCAGGCTGCGCCACAGCGCGATGTCGTGCTGCTGCCAGCCGAGGAACCCGAAGTACTCGCGGCGCAGGCCGGGCGCCGCGTCGGCGGCCATCAGCGCGCCTTCGATCAGCAGCGTGCCGGAACCGCACATCGGGTCGAGCAGCGCGCCACCGGCGGCGTACACTTCGGGCCAGTGCGCGCGCAGCAGCATTGCCGCGGCGAGGTTCTCCTTCAGCGGCGCTTCGCCCTGCTCCTCGCGCCAGCCGCGGCGGTGCAGCGGCGTACCGGCAAGATCCAGCGACACGGTGGCGCGATCGCGGCGCAGGCGCACGTTGATGCGCACGTCCGGCTCCTCGGTGTCGATGCCGGGGCGTGAACCGTCACGCTGGCGGAACTGGTCCACTACCGCGTCCTTCACCCGCAGGCCGACGAACTGGCTGTGGGTGAGCTTGCTCAGCGCAGTGCCGGCATCCACCGCAAAGGTAGCGTGCGCGGCGAGGTGTTCGCTCCAGTCGATCGCCTGCACGCCGCGGTACAGCGCCTCGTCGTCGGCCGCGTCGAACACGGCCAGCGGCAGCAGGATGCGGCTGGCCAGGCGCGACCACAGGCAGGCACGATAGGCAGTTTCCAGCGTGCCGGAGAAGTGCACGCCGGCCAGCGCCTCACGCACATCGAGCGCGCCGAGCGCAGCCAGTTCGTCGCGCAGCAGGTATTCCATGCCTTTCGGGCAGGTGGCGAAGAACGCGCCTGAGGGAAGCCGGTTCATGCGGCGACCGCCACGCGATCCAGCAGCAGACGAAACTGCGCCGCGATCGCGTCCATGCTGGTGCTCAGTCGATGATCGTCATCCAGCACCAGCAGCGGCAAGCGGCGCCTCGCGGCGAACGCGTGCACGCCGGCCAGCGGGCATACCTCGTCGCGCCAGCCGTGGACCAGCGTGGCGGGCACGCCCTCGCGCAGATCGAGCGGCCGCGCGTAACCGGGGATCGCGCTCGGCGTGGCCAGCAGCAGCAGGCCGGCCACCGGCGCGTCCAGCGAGACCAGGCCGGAAATGAATGCGCCCATGCTGGAGCCGACCAGCACGGGCGGCGCATCCAGCGCCTCGATGGTGGCGCGCAGGCGCGCGATGCGCGGCGCCACCGAGCCGGCGTAGCCGCGTGCATCGTCGCTGCGGTAGTCCGGCCGCTGCGTGCGCCAGCCCAGCGCCTCGGCCTGCGCGGCCAGCGCGCTGACCTTGGTGGCCTCCGGACCGGCGCCCGAGCCGTGCGAAAGGATGATCTGGCCGCGCATGGCGGGCTCCGTGGAAAACGCGAAAGGCAGGACGCGCATGGTAACAGGCGCGTTTCCGTCCCCGCCTGCCGCATGCGAGACTGCGCCGATGCCACTGACCCTGCGCGACCAGCCGCTGCCCTACGTCGACCTGCTGCCCGAACGTCCGGTCGGGGCGGTCGAGCTGGTGGTGATCCACTGCACCGAGCTGCCGGACCTGGCCATCGCGCGCGAGTACGGCGAACGGGTGCTGCACGCCAGCGGCACCGGCAACAGCGGCCACTACTACATCGACCGCGACGGCACGGTGCTGCGCTACGTGCCCGGCACCCGCGTGGCCAACCACGTGCGCGGGCACAACCCGAACTCGATCGGCATCGAGCTGGTCAACCTCGGGCGCTACCCGCACTGGTGGGATTCGCGCCACCAGCGGATGGACGAGCCGTACACCGCTGCGCAGATCGCCTCACTGGACGCCCTGCTCGCGCGATTACGCGAGGAGTTCCCGAACCTGCGCCAGATTGCCGGGCATGAAGATCTGGATACCGCATGGATGCCGGCCAGCGACGACCCTGCGCTGCAGGTCCGCCGCAAGCTCGACCCCGGCCCGCTGTTCCCGTGGAACGGCGTGCTCGAGCGCAGCGGGCTGGAGCGGATCGACGCACCCCCGGATCCCGTCCGGCCGCCACTATAATCGCGGCTTCGCCTTCGCCACGAGCCGCCCGCATGATGTCGCCCAACCACGTCGCCGAACTGGTCGAGTTGCTGCAGTTGGAACGGCTGGAGGACAACCTGTTCCGTGGCCAGAGCCGCGACATCGGCACCCGCTTCGTATTCGGCGGCCAGGTGCTGGGGCAGGCGCTGGCGGCGGCGCAGCAGACCGTGGACACCTCGCGCGAGGCGCATTCGCTGCACGCCTACTTCCTGCGCGCCGGCGACATCGAGGCGCCGATCGTCTACAGCGTGGAGCGCACCCGCGACGGCGGCACGTTCTCCTCGCGCCGGGTGGTGGCGATCCAGCACGGCCAGCCGATCCTGAACGGCTCGATCTCGTTCCAGGCACCCGAGCCGGGCGTCGAGCACCAGACCACGATGCCGGAAGTGCCGGCACCGGAAGACATCGAACCGTTGCACCCGCTGCCGCCGGGCGAACTGGCGCGGCTGCCGGTGAAGCTGCAACGCTGGCTCGGCATCGACGGCCCGTTCGAGTTCCGCCAGGTGTGGCCGCGCGACGAGCTGCATCCGGTCAAGCGCCCGCCGATCCAGCACATCTGGTTCCGGCTCACCGCGCCGATCGACGACGCGGCGATCCTGCACCGCGCGCTGCTGGCCTACGCCTCGGATTTCCACCTGATCGGCACCGCCACGCTGCCGCACGGCATCTCCTACATGACCCACAACGTGCAGATGGCCAGCCTCGACCACGCGCTGTGGTTCCACCGCCCGTTCCGCGTCGACGAATGGCTGCTGTACTCGTTCGACAGCCCCACCGCGCAGGGCGCACGTGGCCTGGCGCGCGGACAGATCTTCAGCCGCGACGGCCGCCTGGTCGCCTCCTCCGCACAGGAAGGGCTGATCCGCGTGCGCGGCGACTGAATACCGGCACCTGGCCATTCGCGTAAACTGCCTGCATGCGCCAGATCTACACCTCGCCCCGCCAGGAAAACATCGATATCGTGGTCGCCCTGATGGCCGAGCACGGCATCGAGGCCACCGTGGCCAACCGCTCCAACTACAACCGCCCGACCTGGAAGCGCTTCAGCTACTCGCAGCGGCAGGACGACCGCAGCAGCTGGGCGCAGGTGTGGATCACCCGCGCCGACGACTACACCAGGGCGCGCAAGCTGCTGCTCGACCTGGGCATCGAGCCGGTGATCCGCTACGGCGAGGAACTGGCCGCCGCGCGCAACCCCACCCCGGCCGATCGGCGCGCCCGCACGGTGGCCCGCGTGCGCCGCATCGTGCTGCTGGCCGTGCTGGCGGTGCTCGCCGTGGCGATGCTGCGCTTCCTGCGCATGGGCTGAACCGGCCGGGATGCGCCGCCATCGCGGGCGGCATAGAATCGGGAAATGCGCCGCTCCGACCAAGTCCGCCTGTTCCAGACGCTGCCCCATGCGTGCGGCTACTACGCCGATCGCACGGCGCAGAACCTGGTGCTGGACCCGGCCGCGCCGAACCTCGACAAGCTGTACGGCCCCGCGCTCGAGCGCGGCTTCCGCCGTGCCGGCGGCCACCTGTATTTCCCGCACTGCGCGCAATGCCACGCCTGCACGCCGTGCCGCATCGACGTGGCGAATTTCCGGCCGGACCGCTCCCAGCGCCGCTGCCTGAAGCGCAACGCCGACCTCACCGTCAGCGAGTCGATCCCCGGCTACAATCGCGAGCGCCACGCGCTGTACGAGCGCTACCTGCAGAATCGCCACGCCGGCGGCGGCATGGACGACGCCGAGGCCAGCGACTTCCGGCGGTTCCTCACTGCGCCGTGGAGCCCCACCCTGTTCATGGAATTGCGCCTGGGCGAACGCCTGCTCGCGGTGGCGGTCACCGACGTTTGCCCCAATGGAGCCTCGGCGGTCTACACGTTCTACGACCCCGACGAGACCGCGCGCGGCCTGGGCACCTACGCGATCCTGCAGCAGGTGGAACTGGCCCGCCGCCGTGGCCTGCCCTGGCTGTATCTCGGCTTCTGGATCGACGGCCACCCGAAGATGGACTACAAGCGCCGCTTCAAGCCACTGCAGATCCGCACCGCCGAGGGCTGGCAACCCATGGCGTAGGGGCCCGCTCGAGGGCGATGCTTTTGCTCTGCATGCCCAGGGGGAGACTCAGAGCAGGAGCATCGCCCGCCAGCGGGCTCCTAGGGGTGTGCGGGCGGAGCGCCGACTTGCGGGTACGGAAACAGCTTCTCCAGCGGAATCGACAACCCATCGTCGCCGACCACGCGGCAGTGGCTGCGGTTGAGCTGGCGCGGTTCGCTGACGCCGCAGCTGTGCGCGATGATGCCGACCTCGTGCATCAGGTTCTTCGCGTAGTGGTACACCCGCTCGCTCTTGTCGCTGACCACCAGGCCGCGCTGCAGCTTCGGGTTCTGCGTGGTGATGCCGGTGGGGCAGGTGTTGCGGTTGCACTGCAGCGACTGGATGCAGCCCAGCGCCAGCATGAAGCCGCGTGCGGAATTGACGAAGTCCGCGCCGATCGAGAGCGCCCACGCCACGTCGTAGGCGGTGATGCACTTGCCCGAGCAGACCACCTTGATACGCTGGCGCAGGCCCTTGACGATCAGCATGTCGATCAGTGCCGGCAACGCCTCGTGCAACGGCAGGCCGACGCCTTCCATCAGGGTCTGCGGCGCCGCGCCGGTACCGCCCTCGGAGCCGTCGACGATGATGAAGTCCGGCGCGCTCTCGATGCCGCGCTTCCACACCTCGTCGCACAGCTCGCCGATCCATTCGACGCCGCCCAGTACCGCCTTGAAGCCGACCGGCTTGCCGGTGAGCTCGCGGATGTGCGCGATCGCATCCATCAGCTCGGGCACGTTGCCGATGTCGAGATGGCGATTCGGGCTTTGCGAATCCTGGCCGACCGGGATGCCGCGGATCGCGGCGATCTCGGCGGTGACCTTGGCGCCGGGCAGCAGGCCGCCCATGCCGGGCTTGGCGCCCTGGCCGAGCTTGATGCTGACCATCTTCACCTGTGGGTGCGCGCAAATCGCCAGCAGCTTGCCGTCGTCGAGCTTGCCCTCGCTCGTGCGCACGCCGTACTTGGCGGTGCCGATCTCGAAGATGATGTCGCAACCGCCTTCGAGGTGATATGGCGCCAGGCCGCCCTCGCCGGTGTCCATCCAGATCCCGGCCTTGGCCGCGCCGCGCGACAGCGCGCGCACCGCCGGTGCCGACAAGGCGCCGAAGCTCATCGCCGAAATGTTGAAGAACGCCGCGTGGCTGTACGGCTCGCGCGCGTATGGGCCGATCGTGACCGGCACCGGCTCGACGTGGTCCACGCCCAGGTCGGGGAATGGCGCGTTGACGAAGAACGGCACGCCCTCGGCACGCAGGTCACGGCTGGAGCCGAACGCGTTGGTGTTGTCCACGTTCTTGGCGGCGCGATAGACCCAGGTGCGCTGCGCGCGGTTGAACGGCATCTCCTCGCGATCGCTGGAATACAGGTACTGGCGGAAGAACTCGCCCAGGTGCAGGAACCAGTAGCGGAAGTGGCCGATCACCGGAAAGTTGCGCAGCACCGCGTTGCCGGTCTGGTTGCGGTCGACCACCCAGGTCACCGCCAGCACCACCACTGCCAGCGCCAGCAGCAGCAGGGCAAAGGCCGTGACCAGTTCGACCAGCACGACCAGCCAGTGCGCAAATCCTGTCGATTCCATCCTGCCACCCTCTGTCAGTCAGCTGTCACGGCAGACCGCCCGCATGCCTGCAGGAGCCTCGTCACCCAAGCCTATCGCATCGAACCTGACCGGCGCCGGCGCTCACAACTCGATGCGCAGATGCCCGGCCGCGCGCACCGCCTTGCCCACCGCCGCTTCGAGCGACCCGGCACGCGCCAGCGTCACCGCCATGCGCCGGCGGCCCTTCACTTCGGGCTTGCCGAAGATGCGCAGCTGCGTGTCCGCCTCGACCAGCGCCGCGGCGACGCCGTGGTAGCGCGGCCCCGCACCGTCGCCTTCGACCAGCACCGCGCACGAGGCTGACGGCCCGTACTGGTGGATCACCGGGATCGGCAAACCAAGGATCGCGCGTGCATGCAGCGCGAACTCGGAGAACTCCTGCGAGATCAGCGTGACCAGGCCGGTGTCGTGCGGCCGCGGGCTCACCTCGGAGAAGATCACCGCATCGCCTTTCACGAAGAACTCCACGCCAAACACGCCCCAGCCGCCCAGCGCGCCGGTGACCGCGGCAGCCTGCCGTTGCGCCTCGGCCAGCGCGGCGTCGCTCATCGGTTGCGGTTGCCACGATTCGCGGTAGTCGCCCTCTTCCTGGCGGTGGCCGATCGGCGCGCAGAAACTCACGCCGTCGACGTGCCGCACGGTCAGCAGGGTGATCTCGTAGTCGAAGTCGACGAAGCCCTCGACGATCACCCGGCCCTTGCCGGCGCGCCCGCCGGACTGCGCGTAATCCCACGCGCGCTGCAGCGCGCCGGCGCCGCGCACCACGCTCTGGCCCTTGCCGGAGGAACTCATCACCGGCTTGATCACGAACGGGTAGCCGATCGCGGCCACCGCCTCGCGGTACTGCGCCTCGTCGTCGCAGAAGCGGTACGGCGAGGTGGGCAGCCTGAGCTCCTCGGCGGCCAGCCGGCGGATGCCTTCGCGGTCCATGGTCAGCCACGCCGCGCGCGCGGTGGGGATCACCCGCTGCCCCTCCTTTTCCAGTTCGATCAGGGTCGGCGTGTGGATCGCCTCGATCTCCGGCACCACCAGGTCGGGCCGCTCCTGCTCGATCACCGCGCGCAGCGCCTGGCCGTCCAGCATGTCGATCACATGGCTGCGATGGGCCACCTGCATCGCCGGTGCGTTCGCATAGCGGTCCACCGCGATCACCTCCACCGCATAGCGCTGCAGCTCGATCGCGACCTCTTTGCCGAGCTCGCCGGCGCCGAGCAGCAGCACGCGCAGCGCATGCTCGGAATGGGGGGTGCCGAATGGCTTCATCGGACTTCTCCGCGGCGTGCAAACCGACATTGTATGCGGCCGGGCCAGTCGACTGGCGGCGATGCCGCCGGCGTGCCGGAAGCCAGCTTGATTTAGATATCATTTTGATATCTAATTATCCAACCTCAGGGAGATCACCATGAACGAACAGCAAGGTTTTTCCGTCGCCGGCATCCCTTTCATCGGCTTCTGCCTGATCCTGGCCGCCATCGGCGTGTGGATGGTGACCGGCGCCATCCACGGCCAGCCGGATGCGCCGCCCGTCGCCCGTCTGCTTGGCGGTGCGCTGCTGCTGGCCTTTGACGGCTTCCTGCTCAAGGGCTTCTTCCAGGTCGCCCCGAACGAAGGCCAGGTACTGCAGTTGTTCGGCAAGTACGCCGGCAGCGTGCGCACGGAAGGCCTGCGCTGGACCAACCCGTTCTGCAGCCGCCGGCGCATCTCGCTGCGCGTGCGCAATTTCGAGAGCGGCAAGCTGAAGGTCAACGACAGCGACGGCAACCCGATCGAGATCGCCGCGGTGGTGGTGTGGCAGGTGATCGACACCGCCGAGGCGGTGTTCTGCGTCGACGACTACGAGAACTTCGTGCACATCCAGAGCGAATCGGCGCTGCGGCAGATGGCGCAGAGCTACCCGTACGACGCGCACGAGGACGGCAAGCCCTCGCTGCGCAGCCACGGCGACGTGATCAACTCGCACCTGCGCGACGAGATCCAGGCGCGCCTCGGCAAGGCCGGCGTGCAGGTGATCGAAGCGCGCATCAGCCACCTCGCCTACGCCCAGGAAATCGCCCAGGCGATGCTGCAGCGACAGCAGGCCGGTGCGATCATCGCCGCCCGCACGAAGATCGTCGAGGGCGCGGTGAGCATGGTTGAGATGGCACTGGACCAGCTCAGCCAGCGCGGCGTGGTGAACCTGGACGAGGAACGCAAGGCGGCCATGGTCAGCAACCTGCTGGTGGTGCTGTGCGGCGAGCGCGGTACCCAGCCGGTGCTGAACACCGGCACGCTGTACAACTGACGCGTTCCGATGGCGGTCGAGAAAAAAGCCTATCCCCTGCGCATCAGCGCCACCGTGCTGGACGCAATGCAGCGCTGGTCGGACGACGAGCTGCGCAGCCTCAACGCGCAGATCGAGTACGTGCTGCGCGAGGCACTGCGCAAGGCCGGCCGGCTGAAGGCCGGCCCGGCCAGGCCGGCAGTCGACGACAACGACGCGGATTGAACCGCCCACGAGGGAGTACGCACGCATGTCCGCCAGCCCCTCCACCGCGCCGGTCAACGGTCCGCACCTGAAACTCGCCGTGCTGTTCGGCAGCGCCGGCGCACTGGCCACGCTGGCGCTGATGCCGTACGTGATAGCGCTGACGCCGCAGAAATTCAGCGCACTGCCGCTGCCCTTGCCCGTCATCGTGCTGGCCGCGGCGGCACAGACCGGCATGCTGTGCTGGCTGCTGGGCTGGCTCGGCCTGTATCTGGGCGCGCCGTACGGCCTAGATGCGCCATGGCTGCGCGCCTGGGTATACCGGCGCCTGCGCGATCCGGCACGGCGCCCGCACTGGTGGCTGGCCACCCTGCTCGGCGTGCTGGCGGCGTTGCTGGTGGCCGGACTGTCGGCGTTCGGGCCGGAGCATGCGCACGACACCATCCAGGCGTGGCGTGGCGCGTTGGCTTCGCTCTACGGCGGCATCGTGGAGGAAGTGCTGTGCCGGCTGCTGCTGGTCAGCGCGCTGGTATGGCTGCTGGCGCGCTGCAACCGGCGCATGGCGCAACCGTGGATGTTCGCACTGGCGATCGTGCTGGCCGCGCTGCTGTTCGGCGCCAGCCACCTGCCCGCCGCACAGGCTGCCGGCCTGCTCGGCACGCCCCTGCTGATCGCGCGCATCGTGCTGTTGAATGCCGTCGCCGCCGTCGTGTTCGGCGGCCTGTTCTGGAAGTACGGGCTGGAGCACGCGATGCTGGCGCACTTCTGCGCCGACCTGGTGCTGCACGTGGCGCTGCCGCTGGCCGGCGGTTTCTAGCGCCCACCCACGGCAACCGCCTGCAACTCCGGCAACTTCAGCAGGCGCAGCTTCGGCTGCTGCCGGCCCGTCACCAACAGCCACCGCCCCAGCCGCGCGATCGACTGCACGTCCGGCAAGCCGTCGTCTGCGCCAAGCCGCTCCAGCGGGCGGCCGTCGGTGGCGTCGTAGACCACCAGCTCACGGGTCGCCGGGTCGACCACCAGCAGCCAGTCATGGGCCGCATCCTGCCAGTGCACGATCGGCTGGATCGAGGGTCCCGCCGCCGCGCGACCGGCGGCCGGCCAGCACCACCACAGCAGGCCCGCCGACAACGCCGCCAGCAGCACGATGGCGTTCAGGCGGCGGGGAATGCCGCCAGGCGACCAGGCTGCGAGGGCTCGTCGGCGCAGGGCGATTTGCATGCTCATGCCGGCACCATCGCTGCCGGCCATGACCGCGGCATGACATCCGCAAGAACTATTCGTTGCGCGTGCGCAGGCTCCAGCCGAGCGCAAGCCAGCCGACGACGAAAGCAAGCCCGCCGCATGGCGTGACGATCCCCGCCCCGCGCGGTGCACCCAGCGCCAGTGCGTACAGGCTGCCGCTGAACAGCACGATGCCGACGGCGAACGCCGCCAGCGCGATCCGCCCGCTGCGGCCGCGCCCGAGCCCGGCCGCCACGGCCAGCGCCAGCGCATGCCACGCGTGGTAGCTCACCGCCGTACGCCACAACTCGGCGCCACGGGCGTCGAGTACGCCGCGCAATGCATGCGCGCCGACCGCACCCAGCAGCACGGCACTGGCCCCGGCGATGCCGACCAGTACGGCGACGCGGGTATCGGCAGGTTGTCGCATCGCGTTCGTGTCCTCGGCCGGCGAACCCGGCCCGACTGTCGGTGTCGTATGCTTGCGCGGATGAAGACCAAGGATTCTCGCATGAAGCCCCGCCACTGGCTGCGCCCCGCCCTGCTGTGCCTGTTGCTGGTTGCCGCAACACTGCTGGGCGGTTGCCACCGCGGCGAGCCGCTGCCGTTCCGGCTGACCAACATCAGCGGGCACATGCCTGATCTCGACTTCAAGCTCACCGACGACAACGGCAAGGCCGTCACCGGCGCCGACTACCGCGGCAAGGTGGTGCTGCTGTACTTCGGCTATACCCACTGCCCCGACGTCTGCCCGCTGACCCTGGCGCAACTGCACGTGGTGATGCAGCGGCTGGAGCCGCTGGCCGACGACGCGCGCATCCTGTTCGTCAGCGTCGACCCGGCGCGCGACACGCCGGCGATCATGCACGCCTACGTCAACGCATTCGACAAGCGGGCCGTCGGACTGGTCGGCGACGCACGCAGCGTCGAGGCGCTGAGCAAGCGCTACCGTTCCGCCTTCACCCGCGAGCCGAGTTCGGCCGACGGCACCTACGAAGTCAGCCACAGCTCGGCGATCTACGTGTTCGACCGCGACGGCCGCGCCCGCGTGCTGGCCACGCCGTCCGCCTCGCAGGACGACCTGGTGCACGACCTGCATCTGCTGCTCAATACCGGAGCCACTCCATGAAGCCGATTGCCCTGTCGCTGCTGCTTTCCGGCCTGCTGTTGGCCGGCGGCGCGCACGCCGCCGACGCCGACCAGGTCCGCGCCAGCCATGCCTGGATCCGCCTGCTGCCCGGCGCGCTGCCGGCCGGCGCCTATGTCACGCTGGAGAATGACGGCGACCGACCGGTCGCGCTGCGCGGCGCCGCCAGCACGGTGTACGCCGAGGTGATGCTGCACCGGAGCTCGCGCGAGGGCGGCATGAGCCGCATGAGCATGGTCGACGCGCTGGAGGTGCCTGCGCACGGCAAGGCCGAACTGGCGCCCGCCGGCTACCACCTGATGCTGACGCAGCCGAAGGTGCCGGTAAAACCCGGCGACACCGTCACGCTGACGCTGCGGTTCGGCGACGGCAGCACGCTGGCCACCGATTTCATCGCACGCCCGGCGAATGCGCTGGACGCCGGCGATGAACACGCCGATCACGCGATGCCGGCGATGGACCACGGCGCGATGCCGCACGGCCACTGAGCCGCGGAAACCCTCAGTCCGGCACGGTCGCATCGACCGCGGCCGCGCGGCGGGCGGCGGGCCGGTGCGGCGGCTTGCGCGGCAGCCGGCCGTTGCGCGACAGCCGCAGCCACATGCGCAACGCCATCAGCCCGCCGACCGTTTCCACCAGCGCCGACGGCACCCAGATGATCACGCCGCCGATCAGCTGCCCGGTCAGCACGTTGAAGGTGAACGCGCGGCCGCAGATCTCGAAGATCGGGTACAGGTCGGTCTTGGAAAAGGTGACGATCGCGCCGGCCACGATCTGCGGCGTCATGGTGATCGCCGGCGACAGCACGCGCAGCCCGGCGGTCATCCGCCCCGGCGGATGCGGCCGGTGGTCCAGCACCAGCGACCAGTAGGCGAAGCCGCTGATCAACATGCTCCAGTTCATGAAGCGGTAGATGCGCCAGTCCAGCATCGCCAGCGTCTGCATGGAAGGGATCAGCCAGACCAGGATGAAGGCGATGAACAGCAGCGTCGCCACGGTGGGGTTGAGCAGTACGCCGAAGACCAGCCGCCACGGCCACGAACGCTGCAGCGGCCGCAGCAGGCGCAGCCGCCACGCCAGCGGCAGGCCGGCGCGCAGCGCCGTGGCCGGATACGCGGTGACGATCAGCAGCGGCGCGATGTGGTGCAGCAGCAGCTGCTGGATGCGATGCATGAAGAACTCATGCTCGGCGTAGTAGTCCAGGTAGGTGTGCAGCGACAGGTAGATGATCGCCATGCCGCACCAGAACGCCAGCCTGCGGCCGAAACCCACCGACAAGCGGCGACTGCCGCGCAGGTACAGCACGCCGGCCGTCACGAAGCACGCGAGCAGCACCCACGAGAACTCCCACGGCACGATCCATTTCAGCAAGGTTGCGGTCACTGCGCCGGCACTTCTGTCTGCGCCGGCAACGGCCGGCGACCGCCCAGCATAATGCCGCGCGGCGGCGGAGTCAGCCGCAGCGGCGCCACGGGCTTGCGGCAGATCGCCGCCCCGGAGCCTGCGCGCGCCGCGCCCCGAGGCTTCGTGCAGGCACTCAACGCCGCCGCCGGCTGTAGCGGGTGCGCCGCCAGCCGTACAGCAGGCCGAACAGCACCACCAGCGCCGGCACCAGCACGATGTTGATGAACTTCAGGCGCAGGCCGAGCGCGTCGATCTCGGCGTTGAGCTGGTGCTGCACGTCGCGCAGCTCCTTGTTGATCGCCAGCTGGCGTTGGCGGAACTGCTCGATCTCGCGGCGCTGCTCGGCGCTGGCGGTACTGGCGTGGCCGCCCTTGGCCGGCTGCAGCTCGTCCAGCCGGCGACGGGTGTCGGCCAGCTCCTGCTCCAGCTCGCGTTCCTTCTGCAGGAATTTCTGGTCGGCCACGTTGCGCAGTGCCTGCACCCGGGTGAACGGCCGCTGCGAGGTGGAGCGGCCACGGATCGACAGCAACGCCGAGGAACCACTGAGGTTGTCCACCAGGTTGGTGACGAAATCCCCGTTGTTGGCGAAGATCCGCATCATGGTCTGGCCCAGGATGGTCTGCGGCTCCACCCACAGCCGGTCGCTGAGCAGGTCGGTGTCGGCGATCAGGATCACCTCGGCATCCGGCGCCGACCGGGCATGGTGGCCCGCCACACCGGCCCGCTCCGGGAACGCGCTGTCGAAGGTGCCGCGCAGGCGCGCCGCCAGCACGTAGTGCGCGTTGTCCGGCTTGTAGTCCTGCAGCAGCGCGGTAGGGTCGCTGCTGGCATCCAGCACCCGCTGGGTCGGTACCACCTCGGCCTCGGCGCTGCTCTGCAGCAGCGGCACCAGCCGCGTGCGCGCATCCGCCGCCAGGTCGAAGTGGCCCGCGGTGGACACGTTGATGCGCTGCAGGCTGGCGGTGACCACGTCGTTGCGGTTCAGTTCCTGCGCACCCAGGTCGAGCATCGCCGGATGGTTGAGGCTGCTGCCGGCCAGTTCGATCTGCAGCGCGCGGGCGCGGTCCAGCACCACCTTGCGCGGGTCGTAAGTCACCCCCCAGGCCTTGAACAGCCGCGGCAGGTCCGAAGCGTGGTCGGGGAAGGTGATGCTGTCGGGCGCGTACGGCGAGGTGTCGAGTTCCGCGTCGGGATCGACGAACACCACCAGGTGGCCACCGCGCAGCACGTACTGGTCGATCGCGTACTGCGCGTCGGACGGCAGCCGCTTGGGATGGATCAGCAGCAGCACCTTGATGTCGTCGCCGACCTTCCGCAGCGTCGACGCGTCCAGCGTCCTTACGTCGAACAGCTGGCCGAGCTGCTGCAGCACCGTCCACGGCTGCTCGCCGAGCAGCGGATTGCCCTGCACCGGCAGCGAACTGATCACCCCGATCGGCGGCTTGCTGGCCTGGCTCAGCTCGTACAGCAACTTGGCGATGTCGTACTCCAGGAAGGCCTCGCGGGCCGGGTCGAAGAACGCGATCGCCAGTGTCTTCTCCGGCACGCGGTCGTCCGTGCTTTCGCTCTCGAAACCGCCGGACATGGCGCTGCCGGCCAGCCCGAAGAACACCCGTTCGCCGTTGCTGCCGCCGTTCGCCGCGGTCAGGCCGTTGCCCTCGGCGCTGGCCTCGTCGTCGGAATACGGCACCGGGTCGATGATCTGCAGGCGGATGTGCCCGTGCGAGCGCGCCACCACCTCCTGCAGCATCTCGCGCACGCGCTGCTCGTAGCTGCGCAGCTGCGGCAGGTCGCGGGTGGCGTGCTCGGAGAAGTACAGGGTCAGCCGCAGCGGCCGCTGCAGCGTGTCGACGATGTGCAGCGTGCCTGGCGTCAGCGTGTACAGCTTGTCGGTGGTGAGGTCGACCCGCGACGCATGCAGCCAGCGGCTGCTGGCCACGATCAACGGCACGAACAGCAGCACCAGCAGCACCAGCGCGCCATACAGCACACCGCGCCGGGTCAGCTGCAGCGGCGTGGTGAGCAGGCGAGGCAGGCGCGGGCGGGGCATGGCGTCAGCGCGTCCGTTTCAGGTCGAGCAGCAGCACGCCGGCGACCAGCCAGCCGACCGTGCTGAGCAGGAAGTACGTCAGGTCGCGGATGTCCAGCACGCCGCGCGCGATCGCCTCGAAGTGGCGCAGCATGGACAGGTGCGCCACCGCGTTGATCAGCTTGCGCGGCACGGTGCCCGAGAAGAAATCCTGCACCTGCGGCTGGCCGACCAGGATCAGCAGCACGCACACCAGCGCGGTGAGAATGAACGCCACCACCTGGCTGCGGGTCAGCGCGGACAGGCAGGCGCCGATCGCGATGAAGCTGCCGGCCATCAGCCAGCTGCCGAGGTAGCCGGCCAGGATCACCCCGTTGTCCGGCGAGCCGAGGTAGTTGACGGTGATCCAGATCGGGAACGTCAGCGCCAGCGCCAGCCCGATGAACAGCCACGCGGCGAGGAACTTGCCCAGCATCGCCTGCCACAGCGTCAGCGGCAGGGTCAGCAGCAGCTCCAGCGTGCCGCCCTTGGCCTCCTCCGCCCACATGCGCATGGTGATCGCCGGCACCAGGATCAGGTACAGCCACGGGTGCATGATGAAGAACGGTTGCAGGTCGGCCTGGCCGCGCTCGTAGAAATCGCCCGCGTAGAAAGTGAGGATGCCGGCCAGCACCAGGAAGATCACCAGGAACACGTACGCCACCGGGGTCACGAAATAGCTGCGCAGTTCGCGCCGCAGTACCGCGTTGAGCGGGCTCATGCGCGGCCTCCGGCGGCATCTCCGCCGGTAGTGATCTGGCGAAACACCTCGTCCAGCCGGCCGCGTTCGAGCTGAATCTCCGACACCTCGAGCCCCTGCTCGCGCAGCAGCGTCTCGACCGGCTCCAGGATCCGCACGCCCGGCTTCGGGAACACCGTGATGCGGCCGTCCAGCGGATCGACCTCGATCGCCGCCACCTGCGGCAGGCGGCCCAGCATTTCCTGCGACATGCCGCTGCCCGGCGCACTGAACGACACCGCGCCGTGGTAGCGCGAGCGCGCCTCCAGCTCCGCCGGCGTGGCATCCGCCAGCAGCTTGCCGCGCGCGATGATCACCACCCGGTTGCACAGCGCATGCACTTCTTCCAGCAGGTGGGTGGAAACCAGGATGGTGCGGTCGCGCGCCATCATGTCGATCAGCTGGCGCACCGTGTGTTTCTGGTTCGGGTCGAGGCCGTCGGTGGGTTCGTCCAGCATCAGCACCGGCGGGTCGTGCAGGATCGCCTGGGCCAGCCCGACGCGCCGGCGCAGGCCCTTCGACAACGTGTCGATGCACAGTCCCAGCACTTCCTCCAGCTGCAGCTGCTGCACCACCGCGTCGAAGTGCCGATAACCCGCCTCGGCCCCGAGCCCACGCATGCGCACGATGAACTGCAGGAACTCGCGCACGGTCATCTCGCCGTAGCTGGGCGCGCCTTCGGGCAGGTAGCCAAGCGCGCGCTTCGCCTTCAGCGGCTCGCGCATCACATCGTGCCCGCACACCCGCGCGCTGCCCGAGGTGGGCACCAGGAACCCGGCGATCATGCGCATCGCGGTGGACTTGCCCGCGCCGTTGGGGCCGAGCAGGCCGAGCACCTGGCCCGGCTCGGCACGAATGCTCAGCGCGTCCACTGCGGTCAGGTTGCCATAGCGTCGGGTGAGCTGGTCGGTCTCGATCATGTCCGGTAGCGGGCTGGAGCGGCATGCCGCGTCGGGTACGGGAAACCCTGCCGGGGCGCCGCGAACCGCCTTGCAATGTACCGCAAGACACCGTCCCGCGACCCGAAAAGAAAAAGGCCCTTCCGACGGAAGGGCCTTTCGATGCGTTGCCGCAGCGCCCGGCTTATTCGCCGGCGCTGGCCGCCTCGGCCGGCGCAGCGGCGCTGCCGGCGGGGGCCGGAGCGGAGCCCGACGTTGCCGGCGCCGCCTCGTCGAGCGTCGGCGGCTGCAGGCCGGCTTCCTGCTCCGGGGTCTGCTGCGGCGCGTTGCTGAGCGGCAGGAACACGTTGTACTTCGCATAGCGGGTGATGTTGCCGCCGGCATCCTTCACTTCCGGCGTGGCGATCACGTCGTAGGCGCGGTTGACCACGTCGTCGTACTTGTAGCCGTGGGTCTGCGCGTAGGCCTTGAGCATGTCGCGGGTCTGCGGCACGCCGGCGAAGGTGCCGTTCCACACGCCCTTCAATGCCGCGCCGCCGAAGGCCAGCGTGGCGCGCACGTTGCCGTCCACCACCAGGCGGCCGTAACGGTCGCGGCTGCCGACGGCGACGTTGGCATCCGCGGCAGCGGCCGCGCTGCTGGCCTCGGCCGGTGCGCCGGCGGCATCCAGCGACGGCGGAGTCGCCGCGGTCAGCTGCTCGCTCTGGCCGTTGATGGTCAGCGTGCTGGTGTCGATCGGGAACGCCACGTCGAAGCTGTAGGTCTGGTCGCCGTAGTTGGTGGTGATCAGGATGCGCGAGCCGGTGACGTTCACGCCAAGCTTCTTGGCAGCCGCCTGGATCTCGGTGTTGGCCTTGGCGATGGCGTCTTCCACCGCCTCCATGCCGTCCTTGCGCTGGATCGAGGTGGACACCAGCAGCACCGGGGTCGGCTGGGTCTGTTCGATGTACGGAATCAGCTGGCTGTAGTCGATGTTCGGCACGCCGGCCAGCACGTTCTGCAGGTTGTTCAGGCTGAACTGGATGAACGAGTCGGGCTCGCCATGGATGTACAGGTTGGCGAAACGGTTGATCAGGTTCCAGCCATAGGAAACGTCATATGACCAGGTGACCTGGGTCAGCTGGCCGCGGCTGCCCTGGCGCTCCAGGTCCAGCGTGAAATGCTTGTCCAGGCCGCGCCAGCTGTTGTCCAGGTTCCAGACGATGCTGGCGTTCTTGGTGTTGCTGTCGATCTTGTCGAACTCCGGCGTGGCGCTGGCGATGGTCAGGCCGCCGCTGCCGACCTTCGGGTCGCTGCTGGTCCAGCTGATCTCGGCGCCCGGGCCGTACGCCTTGCCGGAGAAGGTGAACTGGATGTTCGGGTCGAACGAGCGCAGCACCGAGTAGTCGGGCAGCCGCCGATAGTTGTCGAGCACGTCGTAGACCTGCCGCATGTCCTTGCCGATGACCAGCTGGCGCTCCACATGGCCACTGCCGGGCATGACCACGGCTGCCAGGACGCCGATGACCACCACGATCACCAAGGCAACCAGAAATTCAAAGACACGCATCATTCCAGAGTTCTCCGAAGCGTCTTTACGCCATACCTGGGTAGTGTTGCCCCAGCCGTCCGCGCGGGCCTGCCCGAGGTCTTCCCGAGGGCCATGGCAGGGGGTCGGCAAACGCCGAAGGAAGCGATGTTACTTGCTCGCGGGCTGGAACGCTATCGCCGGCATTGCCCCGTCCGGAAGGCCAAAAGCAGGGCCCGGCGACGCCCGGCCTGCTTCAGACGATGCCCATTTCCAGTGCCTTGAGCACGGCGCGGGTGCGGTCGCGCACGCCGAGCTTGGACAGGATGTTGGAAACGTGGTTTTTCACCGTGCCCTCGGCCACCTTCAGCGAGTTGGCGATTTCCTTGTTGCTGTAGCCGCCGGAGAGAAGGCGCAGTATCTCGGTCTCGCGCTCGGTCAGCGGATCGGGCTGCTCCAGGCTGGTGAAGCTGTTCTGCATCCGCGCCACGCCGGCCATCAGGCGCTGGGTGACCATCGGCGCCACCAGCGAGCCGCCGCCGGCCACGGTGCGTACCGCCTCGACCAGTTGCTCCAGCGAGACGTCCTTCAGCAGGTAGCCGCGCGCGCCGGCCTTGAGGCCCTGCAGCACCAACTGGTCGTCATCGAAGGTGGTCAGGATGATGGTCGGCGGCAGCTCGTTGCGGGCGGACAGTGTCTGCAGCACTTCCAGTCCACTCATGTTCGGCATGCGCAGGTCCAGCAGCACCACGTCCGGCCTGACCCGCGGAATGTCCTGCACGGCCTGGGCGCCGTCGGCGCACTCGGCCACCACACGGATGTCCTCGGCCAGGTCCAGCAGCGAGCGGACGCCCTGGCGCACCAGATTCTGGTCGTCGACGAGACAAACGGAAATCATCGTGGATCCTCGGGCTAGGCTGACTTCAAGGAAGGTGATGTTGACAGCCGGCAAGCCGGCCCGCTGCCGACGCCGACGCATTTTTGCACGCCGTGCGCGCCGCCAAGATTACGACACATCCAGCGCCGGCGGCTCGAGCCGCGTCGGTGCGTGCGCCAGTGCGGTGTGCTCGTCCAGCGGCAGCCGCACGGTCAGCGCGAAGCCCTGGCTCAACGCGGTATCCAGCGTCACGCTGCCGCCGAATTCGGCCAGCCGCTCGCGCATGCCGGACAGGCCGTTGCCGGGCTCGACGTTCTCGGCGCCGCGGCCGTCGTCGCGCGCATGCAGGCCGAGCAGGCTTTCCCCTGCATAGGCGAAGTTCAGCCACAGGTTGCGCGCGCCGGCATGGCGGGCGGTATTGGTGATGATCTCCTGTGCGCAGCGCAGCAGCACCTGGGCGCGGCGCGGGTCCTCCACGCTGAAGCGCGGCGGCATGATCACGTGCACGTTCAGGCCAGGCACGCCCTCGGTAAGGCTGCGCAGCGCCTGGGTCAGGTCGATCGCGTCGTCCTGGCGCAACTCGCTGACCACCTCGCGCACGTCGGCCAGCAGCAGTTTGGCCGTGCCCTGCGCCTTGCGCACGTGCGCGCCGGCCGCCTCGTTGCTGAGATGGCTGGCCACTTCGAGGTTCAGGCTCAACGCGGTCAGGTGGTGGCCGATCAGGTCATGCAGGTCGCGTGCGATGCGCATGCGCTCGGCAATCCGGCTGGATTCGGCCAGCAGGGCGCGAGTGGCCCTCAGCTCGGAATTCAGCCGGCGCTGCACCTCGCGCTGCTCGGCCTGCTGGCTGGCCGCCATCGATGCGATGTACATCAGCGCGGAGATGCCCAGATAGATGCTGGTCTGCAGGAAGGCCAGGCTCACGCTGTGGTCGTACTCGGGGAAGTTCACGAACACGACGACCAGGCTGAGGTTCTGCAGCACGATGCAGAGCACGCCGAGCCAGACCGGCAGCAGCCACGGCAGCGCCACCGCGCTGATCGCCATCAGCATGGCCGACAGGCCGCTGTGGCTGTACCAGCCCACCGCCATCGCGAAGATGCTCATCGCGACAAGCCCCAGCAGGCGCAGGCCCTGGTAACGGCGCGAGCCGAGATTGCTGGTCACCGCCCAGTACAGCAACCCGAACAACAGGTAGCACAGCGTCCACAGCAGCAGCGCGAAGTTGGGGCGGTGCAGCAGGCTCACGCGCTCGGCCGCCCAGTTGGTGATCAACGGCGTGCCGACGCACAGGTAGGTGAATAACCCGGCGTAGCGCAGCAACCGGACATGATTGAAATTGGACAACTGCATGCCCCGCATCATTGGCGAAGCGCGGCGCCCACGCAATGCGCGGGAAGTCATGCCCGCCGCCGGACCCGCCGCTTTACGAAGCTTTTACATGTGCCCTTGCGAGGTGTAAGGGCCGCGGGCGCATGTCATAATGGGCCATTGCAACGAGGCCGCTGCCTGACCTCGCCCCCGAATCCACCATTGCGGAGCAACGAATGGCCCTTGCCATCCGCGACGTGCGTGAGCACGACCTGGATGCCGTCCTGGCGCTCAACAACGCCGCCGGCCGCTCCATCCTCGCCCTCGATGCAGCCCAACTGCGCTATTTCCACGAACACGCCGAGTACTTCCGCGTGGCCGAGATCGACGGCCACTTGGCCGGCTTCCTGATCGCGCTGCGCGAAGGCAGCGACTACGCCAGCCCGAACTACCGCTGGTTCGCCGAGCACTACCCGCAGTTCGTCTACATCGACCGCATCGTGATCGCCAACGCCTACCGCCGCCACGGCCTGGGCCGCATCTTCTACTGCGACGTGCACAGCTACGCCGAGGTGCGCGTGCCGCTGCTCACCTGCGAGGTGTTGCTGGAGCCGCGCGACGACGTGGTGGTGCTGTTCCACGGCACTTACGGCTTCCAGGAGGTCGGCCAGCAGCGCATGGGCGAGCACGGCCCGCAGGTCAGCCTGCTGGCCCGCGACCTGCCCAGCTACGCCTACGTGCGCGACACCTGGCTCGAACACGGCGGCCTGCCCGACGTGCCATGGCTGGCCGAACGCGAACGCCCCTCCCTGCATGACTCCATCCCGCGCCGCCTCGCCGGAGAGCGGCGCCCATGAATGCACGAGTGGATGCTTCCGATGCCTGCGACCTGCGCTTCGGCCAGGTCGGCATTGCCTGCGTGCGCGTGCGCCGGGTCGACGCCGCCGCGCTGTGCGACGAACTGGAGCGCCGCGTGCGCTCGGCGCCGCAGATGTTCGCCCGCGCCGCGGTGGTGCTGGACCTGAGCCATCTGCCCGCGCTGCCCGATGACGGCGCCGTCGATGCGCTGCTCGAAGCCGTGCGCAGCGCCGGCATGCTGCCGGTGGGCCTGGCCTACGGCACCAGCGAAACCGAGGCGCTGGCCAGGCGCATGGGCCTGCCGTTGATCGCCAAGTTCCGCGCCGCCTACGAACCGGCCCAGGGCGGCGCGCCTGCCGCCGAGTCCGCCGCGCGCGCCGAACCGGCAGCGGCGGTGCAACACGAGCCGATCCTGTCCGCGCCGCCGGCCGGCGGCATGCAGGGCGCCCAGCACCATGCCGGCTCGGTGCGCTCGGGCCAGCAGGTCTATGCCCGCGAGCGCGACCTGATCGTCACCGGCGCCATCGCCAACGGCGCCGAAGTGATCGCCGACGGCAACATCCACATCTACGGCAGCCTGCGTGGCCGCGCCATGGCCGGCGCGCAGGGTGACGAGAAGGCACGCATCTTCGTCTCCGACTTTCGCGCCGAGCTGGTGGCGATTGCCGGGCAGTATCGCGTGTTCGAACAGATTCCCGGCGACCTCGAGGGCCAGTCCGTGCAATGCTGGCTCGAAGGCGACAAGCTGCTGATCGCCAGGCTGTAACCACCCACAACAAGAACAACCACGCGGAGATGGGCCCTTGACTGCTGAGATTATCGTTGTCACCTCCGGCAAAGGCGGCGTCGGCAAGACGACGACCAGCGCCTCCCTCGCCACCGGATTGGCCATGGCCGGCAAGAAAACCGCCGTGATCGACTTTGACGTCGGCTTGCGCAACCTCGACCTGATCATGGGCTGTGAGCGGCGCGTGGTGTACGACTTCGTCAACGTCGTGCACGGCGAAGCGACGCTGAAGCAGTCGCTGATCAAGGACAAGCGCTACGACAACCTCTACGTGCTGGCCGCCAGCCAGACCCGCGACAAGGACGCGCTGACCATGGAAGGCGTGGAGAAGGTACTCACCAGCCTGTCGGAGGACGGCTTCGAGTACGTGGTGTGCGACTCTCCGGCCGGCATCGAGAAGGGCGCCCACCTGGCGATGTACTTCGCCGACCACGCAGTCGTGGTGGTCAACCCGGAAGTCTCCTCGGTACGCGACTCCGACCGCATCCTCGGCCTGCTCGCCAGCAAGACCCGGCGCGCCGAGAAGGGCGAGACGCCGGTCGTCCAGCACCTGCTGCTGACCCGCTATAACCCCGCGCGCGTCGCCATCGGCGAAATGCTCAGCGTGAAGGACGTCGAGGAAATCCTCGGCATCGACGTGGTCGGCGTGATCCCCGAGTCGGAGAACGTGCTGACCGCCTCCAACAACGGCATCCCGGTGATCGTCGACGCCAACTCGCAGGCCGGCCAGGCCTACAGCGACACCGTGGCCCGCATCCTCGGCGAGGAGCGCCCGCTGCGCTTCATCGACGTGCCGAAGAAAGGCTTTCTCCAGCGCGTGTTCGGAGGTTGATCACGATGGGTATCCTCGATTTCCTCAAGCGCAAGCCCGAAGCCACCGCCAGCGTGGCGCGCGAACGCCTGCGCATCATCGTGGCGCAGGAACGCTCCACCCGCGGCGCACCCGATTACCTGCCGATGATGCGCAACGAGCTGCTCGAAGTGATCAAGAAATACGTCCAGGTCGACATCGACGCCATCAACATCAACGTCGAGCGCGACAGCGGCCAGGAGATCCTGGAGCTCTCGGTCACCCTGCCGGAAAGCAAACCGGGCGCGCGGAGCGAAACCAAGGGCGAAGCCAAGACCGGCTGAGCCGGCGCGCCGTCGCACACGCCTGCCGGGCGGCGCCGCGCCGCCCGGCCCCTTTCGCCATCCGAACCGCCAGCGCCCGCCGCGCCCGCCCATGCACCCCGACACCCACCCTGCTTCCGCCGACCCGGCCAGCACCGTGCTGCGCGTGGGCCAGATCGGCTTCGACGCGCCGGCGGCCCTGCTCGGCCGCTTCGGCCTGCAGCTTCGGCGCGTGATGCCGGACGAACCGATCCCCGGCAGCTTCTGGGGCGACGCCGAGGCCGGCATCATCGGCAACACCGTCTATGCCCGCGACGACACCCCGGTGCACTCGCTGCTGCATGAAGCCGGTCACCTGATCGTGCTGCCGGCGGAACGGCGCCCGGACGTCCATACCGACGCCACCGACTCGGTCGAGGAAGAGGACGCCACCTGCTACCTGCAGATCGTGCTGGCCGATCAGCTTCCCGGCGTGGGACGCGATCGCCTGATGGCCGACATGGACGCCTGGGGCTACACCTTCCGGCTCGGCTCGGCCCGCGCCTGGTTCGAGCGCGACGCCGGCAACGCCCGCGAATTCCTCACGGCGCGCGGCCTGCCGCACGCCTGAGGGGCGAGTCCCGAACCCTGGTCCCAACGCTACTTCGCGTGCCAGTCGCCGTCGGCGCCCTTCTCGTACTTCTTCTTGACCGCGGCCCAGGCCACCTTGTGCGCGGCCTCCTCGCGCGATTCGCGGCCGCGGCGCTCGCCCTTGTCGGCGTAGCCGTCCCAGGCGCTGTTGAACGCCGCCCTGTAGATCTCCTGCGCGTGTTTCGGTACGTGCTCGCGCACGCTGTCGGGCAGTTCGCCGATGGATGCATAAGGCATGGCAAGGACTCCGCAATGGACGGGTGACGCCCGGCCACCGTGTACCCCGTCCGATCAAGCCGTCGTCAACCCCACGTGGTCGCCACGGCAACCGCCACACCCCGTTCAGCGACGCGAGACGTGCGCATCGCCCGGCACGTACCAGCGCCACGGCTGCTCGATCGCCCGGGTGATGCCCACGCGCGTCGTGGCCACCGGCACGGCAGGCGGCGGCACGCCGTCGTCGACGATGCTGAAACCGCCGCTGCCGTCGACCAGGTCGATGCCGTCCTGCGTGCGGTCGATGCCCATGGCCTGGCACAGCCGCGCCGGCCCGCGGCACAGGTCGCGGTCGCTGCGGCAAGCCGGCCGCGCCGCACGCATCGCAGCCAGTCCGGTCAGTGGCGCCAATGCACGCAACAACACCGCGACGCCCTCGCCTTCCTCGCCGCAGACCGGGTTACAACACCAGTGCATGCCATAAGTGAAGTACACATAGAGCAGTCCCGGCACGCCGAACATCGTCGCATTGCGCGCCGTGCGGCCGCGCCAGGAGTGCGCGGCCGGATCCAGCGGCCCGCAGTAGGCTTCGGTTTCCACGATGCGGCCGCTGCGGCCGTCCGCACTCAGCAACACCTTGTTCAGCAGGTCGGGAGCGACTTCGCGCGGATCGCGCCGGTAAAACGCGCGGCCCAGCGCCACGGGGCGGCCGGACACGCCCGGCTGCGGTGCCGTCCGCGCCACGCTCAAGCCGCAGGCTTCGGCTGGTAGCTGCCCACGTCTGCGCGAAAACCGATCGCCAGACGGTTCCAGCCGTTGATGGCGATGATGGCGAGGGTCAGCTCGACCATGCCTTTGTCGTCGAACTGTGCGTGCACCTCGTCGTACAGCGCATCAGGCAGATCGTTGGTGGCCACCAGGGTGACCGCCTCGGCCCACGCCAGCGCCGCGCGCTCGCGCGCCGTGTAGCACGGCGCCTCGCGCCACGCCGACAACAGGTACAGTCGCTGCTCGGTTTCGCCGGCGGCGCGCGCATCCTTGCTGTGCATGTCCAGGCAATAGGCGCAGCCGTTGATCTGCGACACGCGCATCTTCACCAGCTCGATCAGCGCATGCTCCAGGCCGCCACGCTGCACGCCCGCCTCCAGCGCCAGCATCGCCTTGAATGCCTCGGGCGCGGCCTTGCGGTAATCAACACGGCTCTTGGTCATCGAAATCTCCTTGGGGTAAGTGTCGGTTCACGGCGGCGCGAACAGCCGCTGCGCGTCCGCATAGGTGAACGCGGACGCCAGGGCATCGAAACGGCCGCCGTCGAGCAGCGCCGTCGCCGCGCGGTCCACCGCTGCCAGCGCCAGCGTGGCGAAGCGCGTGGCCGTGCTCACGCGCGCCACGCCGAGTCGGGCCAGCTCGGCCGGCGCCGGCATGCCGGCGCCGGCGGCCACGTTGACCGGAGCGTCGATGGCCTGCACCAGCGCAGCCAGCGTGGCGCGGTCCTCCAGCCCGATCGGGTAGATGCAGTCCGCTCCTGCCGCCCGATAGGCCTGCGCACGCTGCACGGCGTCGGCGAGCGGCGCGGCCGGATCGGTGGCGTGCTGCAGCCAGTGGTCCACCCGTGCGTTGATCACGATCGGCACGCCGCTTGCGTCGGCGGCGACGCGCGCGGCGCGGATGCGGGCCGCGGCTTCCCCGACCGGCCGCAACGGACCGTGGCCGGGGCGGCCGTCTTCCAGGTTGATGCCCACCGCGCCGGCCGCGATCACCGCGCGCACCGTGGCGGCCACCGCCTCCGGTGTCTCGCCGTAGCCGGTCTCGATGTCCGCCGTCACCGGCAGCCCGGCCACCCGCACGATCCGCGCGATCGCCGCCAGCACCTCGGCCAGCGGTGCCCGTTCGCCGTCGGCATAGCCGAGCGACCAGGCCACGCCCGCACTGGTGGTGGCGATCGCCGCGAAACCGCGCTGCGCGAACAACCGCGCGCTGCCCGCGTCCCACGCATTCGGCAGCAGCAGGATCGCCGTGCGATCGTGCATCCGGCGGAACGCCCGCGCCTGGTCGATCTGTACCTGCCTGTCCATGCCCGTGGTATGCGCCCGTTGGCGATGTGGAAATGCACAGGGTACGCCTGCGCGCCGCTTCCGGCACTGGCCCGGCCAGCCGACGGGGCCTAGAGTCGCCATCGGCAACCCCGAATGCACCGCGCTGGAGGGCACCATGGCCACACGCCGGCTGGTACTGCTGTTCGACGGCACCTGGAACAAGCCCGAATCGAACACCAGCGTGGAGCGCCTGCGCCAGCTGATCGCGCCGCGCGATGCCGCCGGCAACCCGCAGCTGGTCAACTACATCCCGGGCGTGGGCGTGAAACCCGGCATCACCCACCTGCTCGGCGGTGCGTTCGGCTACGGCCTGTCCGACCACGTGCTCCATGGTTACCGCTGGCTGTGCGAAACCTGGCAGCCCGGCGACCTGCTCTACCTGTTCGGATTCAGCCGCGGCGCCTATACCGCGCGCAGCCTCGGCGGGCTGATCCGCAAGTGCGGCCTGCTGCGCTGCGACACCCACGGCAGCGTGGCCGAAGCCGACGTCTCCGCCGCCTACGATTTCTATCGCGACGCCGCCAGCCGGCCCGACGACCCGCTGGCGGTGGCATTCCGCGCCAGCCATTCGACCGTGATCGACATCCACTTCATCGGCGTATGGGACACCGTCGGCTCGCTCGGCATCCCCGGTACCGCCTCGTGGTTTCCGTTCGCGCGCAAGCGCTACCAGTTCCACGACACCGAACTCAGCAAGATCGTGAAATACGCCTACCAGGCGCTGGCGCTGGACGAGCACCGCGCCGACTTCGCGCCGACGGTGTGGACGCGCAACCCGTACACGGTGAAGCCCGGCGAGACGCTGACCTCGAAGAAGCTCGAACAGATCGAGATCGAGCAGCGCTGGTTCATCGGCGCGCACGCCGACGTCGGCGGCGGCAACGACCGCGACGGCGCCGGGCGCCGGCCCGACCCGCTGCCCGACCTGCCGCTGGCGTGGCTGCAGCGCAAGGCGATCGACGCCGGCCTGGCCTGCAACACGCTGTTCGTGCCGGCAGGCGACGCCGACAGCGGCGTGCCGCGCAACTCGTACGCGGAGTTCATGGCCGGCATCTACAAGGAGTTCAAGCCGCCGTTCGACCGCCGGCTCGGCACCGGCGTCAACGAGAAGGTGGACGACTCGGTCTGGCAACGCTGGCTCGCCGACGGCAGCTATCGCTCGCCGTCGCTGGTCCGCGCGTTGGCCGATGCTACCGTGCTGATGGCGGGGGATGCGGTGGTGCGCAACCCGGCGACCCTGCCGGAATCGCCGGCCTGACCCGCACCTTCAGCGCGGCTCGGCCATCTCCGCCTGCATGGCCGCCGCCGTGCCGGTGTCGGCCAGCGGCCGGTCCAGCGACTGGCGCGTGATGCGGTGATACCACCACCACGCCAGCACGCCGGCCACCGTCAACGCCGACGCGCCCAGCGCCAGTGGCAGCATGCTCATCGACAGCAGCGGCGACATCACCCCGGCCACGAAGCCGCACAACAGCAAGCTGGCGAACGCCTGCACCGAGGAAATCCCCCCGCGATGGTGCGGGAAACGATCCAGCAGCAGCAGCGTGAGAGTGGGGAACGCCAACTGCACGCCGATGCCGTGCAGCACCAGCGGCAGCATCGACCATGGCAGTCGTGGCGCGGGCAGCACCAGCGCCAGCAGCAGGTGCAGCGCGCAGGCCAGCAGCATCGCCGCATAGCCCAGGCTCACCGTGAACTTCGCGCTGCACCGTGAAGCCATCCGCCCGGACAGCCAGGCACCGCCGATCAGGCCGGCCACCACCGGCAGGAACAGCCACGGAAAGCCCTGCGCCGACAACTGCAGCAACTCGCGCACGATGCGCGGTGCCGAGGCGATGTACAGGAACAGCCCGGCAAAATTCACCGAGCTGGATACCAGCAGTGGCCAGAACGACCGGTCGCGGCCGAACCCGAGGTAACCGGCCAGCAGTGGCCGCAGCGCGAAACGGATGCGCCGCGACGGCGGATGCGTCTCGTGGAAGCTGCCCTGGAACACCACGGCCAGCAGCAGCGTGAAGCCGGCCAGCAGCCAGAAGATGCCGTGCCAGCCGCCCAGCGGCAGCAGCCATGCGCCAACCATCGGCGCAATCACCGGCGCCACCCCGAAGATCATCATCACCCGCGACATCAGCCGTTGCGCGTCGGCGCCTTCGAGACTGTCGCGGATCACCGCCCGTCCCACCACGATGCCGGCGCCGGCGCTCATGCCCTGCAGCGCGCGGCAGGCCAGCAGCATCGCGAACGAAGTGGACAGCGCCGCGCCCACCGATGCCAGCGCATACACCACCAGGCCCGCCACGATCACCGGCTTGCGCCCACGTGCATCGGAGATCGCGCCATGGAGCAGGCTCATCGCCGCATAGGTCACCAGATACACGCTGACCAGCTGTTGCAGCGCCGTGTCGTCCACCCGGAAATGCGCGCCGACCAGCGGGAACGCCGGGAACACCGCGTCGATCGAGAACGGCCCGATCATCGACAGCGCGGCCAGCAGCCACGGCAGGCGGCGGCGCACGGGATGGCGGGGTGGATTCATGGAGACACGGGTCATCGACGGGGCCGGGCAGTATAGATGTCCGCGCTTGACGTCGGGGCTGCCGGATCGACTAGGATGGCCGCTCGGAGATGGCATGCCTCCCGTTGCGGCACCCGCGATGGCGCCGGCACGAACCGCTTCCCGCGCCCGCGTCGAAGCTGATGATGCCTGCACCACCGGCTTCCGGCGGCGCAGGCGTGCCTGCCGCCGCGGCAGCCGGACACTTTCACTGTCGGGAGGCGTGCACGTGAGCTGGAACGGATTTGTGGCAATCGGCATCGGCGGCGCTTTGGGCTGCTGGCTGCGCTGGGGACTGGGCGTGCTGCTCAACCCCGTCTTCCCCACCCTGCCGCTGGGCACGCTGGCGGCGAACCTCGCCGGCGGCCTGCTGATGGGCTGCGTGATGGGCCTGTTCGACCACTTCCAGGCACTGTCACCGGCACTGCGGCTGTTCGTGTTCACCGGCTTCCTCGGCGGGCTGACCACGTTCTCCACTTTCTCGGCCGAGTCGGCCACCCTGCTGCTGCGCCAGCAATACCTGTGGTTCAGCGGGCACGTGGCGGCGCACCTGGCGGGTTCGCTGGCGATGACCGTGCTCGGCATCGCCCTCACCCGCAGCCTGTTGCGGCATTGAACCGGGAGCAGCGCATGCACCAGGAAACCCTGCAACACGGCGTGCACCTGACCTTCTACTGCCACTCGCGCAGCAAGCACGACGGCATGTTGCTGTCCGAGTGGCTGCTGGAGCAGGCCAGGGCGCATGGCCTGGGCGGCGGCTCGGTGTTCCGCGCGATCGCCGGCTTCGGCCGCCACGGCGTGCTGCACGAGGAGCAGTTCTTCGAGCTGGCCGACGACCTGCCGGTGAAGATCGAGTTCCTGCTGCGCGAGGATCAGGCCGAGTTGCTGCTGCAGCTGGTGCGCAACGCCGGCGTCGACGCGACGTATGCATGTGCGCCGGCAAGCTTTGCCGTGCTCGGCGGCGACTGACCTTCACGATTCCACCCACCGCGAGAACGACGCATGAGCCAGGACGATCTGAAAAATCGCGCCAGCGAACTGCTCGAACAGGCCGGCATCCGCATCGACGGCGATGCGCCCACCGACCTGCGTGTGCACGACGAACGCCTGTACGCACGCGTGTTCGCGCACGGCTCGCTGGGCCTGGGCGAAGCCTACATGGACGGCTGGTGGGACGCCGACGACCTGCCCGCCATGTGTACCCGCCTGCTCACCGCCGGGCTGGACCAGGAACTGAGAACCCTCGATACCCTGCTCGCCCACCTCAAGGCCCGCTTCGTCAACCTGCAGCGCGGCGAGCGCGCATTCGAGATCGGCAAGGTCCACTACGACCTCGGCAACGACCTGTTCCACGCCATGCTCGGCAAGCGCCTGGTGTATTCCTGCGGCTACTGGGCCAAGGCCGACAACCTCGACGACGCGCAGGCGGCCAAGCTCGACCTGGTCTGCCGCAAGCTGCAGCTGAAAACCGGCCAGCGCGTGCTCGACATCGGCTGCGGCTGGGGCGAGGCGCTGAAGTACGCGGCCGAGCGCTACGGCGTCGAGGGCGTCGGCATCACCGTGTCGCAGCAGCAGGCCGAGTACGCGCGCGAGCTGTGCGCCGGGCTGCCGATCGAGATCCGCCTGCAGGACTACCGCGAGGTCGACGAACGCTTCGACGCGGTGTACTCGATCGGCATGTTCGAGCACGTCGGCGGCAAGAACTACCGCACCTATTTCGAAACCGTGCGTCGCTGCCTGAAAGGTGACGGCCTGTCGCTGCTGCACTGCATCGGCAGCAACGGCGCGCCGGCGCAACCGGACCCGTGGATCGAGAAATACATCTTCCCCAACTCGATGATCCCCGCCGCCAGTCAGGTTGCCGCCGCGCTGGAAGACCTGTTCGTGGTCGAGGACTGGCACAATTTCGGCGCCGACTACGACCGCACCCTGACCGCCTGGCGCGCCAACATCGAAGCGGCGTGGCCCAGCCTGCCGCCGCACTACGACGAGCGCTTCCGGCGCATGTGGCGCTACTACCTGGCCGTCTCCGCCGCGGTGTTCCGCAGCCGCCGCGACCAGCTGTGGCAGATCACCCTGAGCCCGCACGGCGTGCCCGGCGGCTATCGCGTGCCGCGCTGAGTGCCGGCGGCGATAGCGGGCATGTGTGCGTCATTTCGGCCTGCAGCCAGGTTCCCAGCGCCTGCAGTTCGTCGCGTCGCGGCGTATCGGGTGCATGCACCAAGTGATAGCGGTAGCCCTCCAGTTCCGGGCCGAACGGCTGCACCAGCGCACCGCTATGGAGGTCGGGGGCCACTAGCAGCAGGCTGAGCAGTGCCACACCCTGTCCGGCCAGTGCCGCTTGGATCGCATGGCTCTCATCGGTGAATACCACACCCGAATCCACTTCCACGCCACGCACACCGGCTTGTTCCAGCCATCGCCCCCAGGTGGGATTGTCGCGGCGCCGATGGCGCCATTCGAAATGCAGCAGCGGCCACCGACGCAGGTCCGTGCGTCGGCGTAGGCCCAGGGCGGGGCTGCACACCGGAGCAAAGCGGTCGGCCACGAGCGGCAGCACGAACAGGCCGGGATACGGTCCGTGGCCGTAGCGAATCGCCGCGTCGATGTCGCGCCCTTGCAGACGCACCGGCTCATCCGACGCATGCACGCGCAAGTCGAGATCCGGGTGCGCCTTGCGGAACGAGGCGATGCGCGGTACCAGCCAGCGCGCGGCGAACGCGCTGGTCACCGATAGCGTCAGGCTGTGGCGGGTACGGCGCTCGGCCAGCGCATCCAACGCCCGCGCGAAAGCGTCGAAGCCGTCGCGCAATACCGGGTACAGCTCTCTCGCCGCCGCGGTGGCCACCACCTGGCGTGTCTGCCGCTCGAACAACCGCACTCCCAGCCGCTCCTCGAGCTGACGGATCTGGTGGCTTATCGCGGCTGGCGTCACGGCCAATTCGTCGGCCGCGTGTTTGAAACTCGAATGCCTCGCCGCCGCCTCGAAGGCGAGCAGCGAGGCCAGGGGCGGAAGCTTGCGCATGGCGATCCCGTAGTTGAATCAAGTTCATCCAT
Organism: Rhodanobacter sp. KK11; assembly: GCF_033345435.1. Taxonomy (NCBI): domain Bacteria; kingdom Pseudomonadati; phylum Pseudomonadota; class Gammaproteobacteria; order Lysobacterales; family Rhodanobacteraceae; genus Rhodanobacter; species Rhodanobacter sp. KK11. The sequence continues at coordinate 186,810 of NZ_JAWPMI010000004.1, read as the reverse complement.
CGGTTGGAAAATTATCGTTTGTCGCCCGTCTTTTCCAGCCTCACGCTGGCAACTAGATGAACTTTCCTCATCCTGCACGAGACGACTCATGATGACATTGCTACACATCGACGCGAGCGCCCGCCCCGGCCGCTCCGACCGCCAGGCTCACGGCTCGCACACCCGCCGGCTGAGCGCCCGCTTCGTCGAGCGCTGGCGGGCGGCGCGGCCGGGCGATGCCTACGTCTATCGCGACGTCGGCCGCCAACCGCCACCGCCGGTCAGCGGCGAATGGATCCATGCCGCCTTCACCCCGCCGGTTCAACGCGAGCCATGGATGCGCAAGGTATTGGCCGGCAGCGATGCGCTGGTGGACGAGCTGATCGACGCCGACCTGATCGTCGCCGGTGTGCCGATGTACAACTTCGGCGTGCCCGCCGCATTCAAGGCGTACATCGACCAGGTCGTCCGTGTGGGCCGCACCTTCGGCTTCGATCATTCACGCAAGGGCGCCCCCTACTGGCCCCTGCTGGACGACCGCCCGCGCCGGCTGGTGATCCTCGGCGCGCGCGGCGACTTCGGCTATGCCGACCGGTTGCGCGCGATGAACCACGTGGAGGACGCCATCCGCACCGCATTCGGTTATATCGGCATCACCGAGGTACATGCGGTGGCGGTGGAATACGATGAGTTCGGTGGAGAGGCGCTTGCCCGCTCGCTCGCTCAGGCGGAGGCAGACGTCGACCGGCTGGTCGAACGGCTGTGCGAGGCAGTGCGGAGCCCGCTCGTCCGCACCTCCTGAACGGCGTGAAGCAACGGAGCCACTGAGAGGCGCGTCCGGCCGCCACCGCGTGCCGCACTGGAACGCCCGTACCGCCGCAGTTGCAGGCAACACCACAGCACCGCATAGTCCTGTTTGACCTTGCACCCGAGGGAATACCGATGAAGCGTCGCATCGCCACCTTGCTGGCCGGCTTGGCCCTGCTCGCCGGCGCCGCCATGGCCAGCACCACCACACCCACCACCACCGCGCCCGGCGCTGGCTACTTCGACAACAGCGGCCGCGACGACGTGCTCGCCGGCGGCGTCAAGATGATCCCGATCACCACGCCCAAGGGCACGTTCCGCGTCTGGACCAAGCGCGTGGGCAACAACCCGAAGCTGAAAGTCCTGCTGCTGCACGGCGGCCCCGGCGCCACCCACGAATACTTCGAGGCGTTCGACAGCTACTTCCCTGGCGCCGGCATCGAGTACTACTACTACGACCAGCTCGGCTCGGCCTACAGCGACCAGCCGAAAGACGATGCGCTGTGGACCATCGACCGCTACGTAGACGAAGTGGAGCAGGTGCGCCGGGCGCTGCACCTGGACAAAGACAACTTCTGCCTGCTCGGCCAGTCCTGGGGCGGCATCCTGGCGATGGAGTACGCGCTGAAATACCAGCAGCACCTGAAGTGCCTGGTGATCTCCAACATGGTCGACTCGATCCCCGCCTACAACGACTACGCACACAAGATGCTGATGCCGGCGATGGATCAGAAACAGCTCGCCGAAGTAAAGAAGCTGGAAGCCGAACACCGCACCGACGACCCGCGCTACATGCAGATCCTCACCACCATGCACTACGAGAAACACGTGCTGCGCATGCCGTCGGCGCAATGGCCGGAACCCGTAACCCGTTCGTTCGGCCACATCAACCAGCATATCTACGCCCTGATGCAGGGCCCCAGCGAACTCGGCGCCAGCGGCCGCCTGCTCAACTGGGACCGCAGCAAGGACCTGCATCTCATCACCGTGCCCACCCTGGTGATCGGCGCGCAATACGACACCATGGACCCGAAGTACATGGCCGGCATGGCGAAGAAACTGCCGCACGGGCAGTTCCTGCTGTGCCCGAAGGGGAGCCATATGGCGATGTATGACGATCAGCAGGTGTACTTCGGGGGATTGATCGGGTTCTTGCGGGGCATCGAAGCCAAGTGACGTGAATCGGCGCGTCGAAACACCATGAATTTCTCAGGATCAGGGGTGACACATGAACATGTTCTTGCGGTGGGGCAGCGGGTTGTGCGTACTCGTGCTGTTCGGCATGGGATCGAGTGGCGCTGCCTTGGCCGCCGCTGCCAAGGCAATGCCCGCGTTCGGCAAATACGGCTGCACCTCGTCCAGGTACAAGGCTGCTTCAGGCACTTACGAGTATGCCCCGCGCGGCTCGTTTACGCTGGCAGCTGATGGAGCCTACGACTATCTCGGTTTCGACAAGCCGAGCAAGGGGAGTTACCGCTTCGACGGGTCGACTGGAAAAATCTCCTTCCGGGGCGGTTATTTCGACAAGGGCGAAGCCACGCCCATCGAGGGTCATGCCAACAGGTTCTATCTCGTTTTCCCGGGCATGCCGGAGAGCCGCTGGACCTGCGGCCTGAAGTGACCCTCGAAAATAAGGGGACGGAGGAAGTTAAATAGGCCAGCACTTATGGACCGTCCCCGCCCGTGCTCCGACACCTCCTTCCCCGCCCAGTCAACGGAAGCCATCCATGAGCCAGCCAGACCCGCCCTCCGACTACCTCATCCTCTCCCGCGGCCAATGGGACAAGGACGCCTCGCCGGAGCAGATCCAGACCGTGATCGACCGGTTCTACGCGTGGTACGACCGGCTGGTGAGCGAGGGCCGGATCGGTCCCGGCCAGCGGTTGGCGCGCGAGGGCAAGGTGGTGTCTCGGCAGGCGACTACGGACGGCCCGTTTGCCGAGGCCAAGGAAGTGGTCGGCGGTTACTGGTTCATCCGCGCGCACAGCCTGGATGAAGCAGCGCGCATCGCGGCGGAGAACCCATGCCTGGCCTACGGCCTGGTCTGCGAGGTGCGGCCGCTCGACCTGACGCGCGCCAGCGCCTATGCCCTGACCAACGAGACTCCGACGTAACCGCGGTACCGCACACCCCTCCACTCCACGCGAATCGCAGGCCGCGCCATGACCATTTCAGCCCTGGTACTCACCCTGTTCCTTGCCTGGACGCTGCTCCTGCTGGTCGTCATGGAGGTGCTGCGCAGCTACCTCGTCGTCACCGGCCGCGTGCGCTCGAACGAGTTCAAGCCCGACAACTCGAATATCTCGCCGTTCATGCAGCGGCTCGCCCGCGCACATGCGAACTGTGTCGAGAGCCTGCCGGTCTTCGGCGGCCTGCTGCTGGTCGCCATCGCGACGGGCCGGACGGAAGTCACGGACGCGCTGGCGCCCTGGTTGCTGGGCGCCCGGATCGTCCAGTCCGGCATCCACCTGGCCTCGACCAGCGTCATCGCCGTCAACGCCCGCTTCACCGCCTTCGCCGTGCAAATGGGCATCGGCGTCTATTGGGTCTGGAAGCTGCTTGGCCTGTAAGAGATAGGGCGACGGAAGGAATCAATCGACTGCAGGTGCAGGCACCACACCCTCACCACAAGGAACCGCAATGGATAGCCAGAACAAGTATTGGTTTCCGGCCAAGCGGTACGGCTGGGGTTGGGGTCTGCCGGTTCGATGGCAGGGCTGGGTTTGCGTGGCCATTTACGCGGGGTGCGTGGCGCTGGTCTTTCGTTTCCTGCGGCCAACGGCCGACCCCGTCATGTTCGCGATCAGCCTGGTGTTGCTTACCCTCGGCCTGACGGCCGTGTGCTGGCTGAAGGGCGAACCGCCCCGTTGGCGCTCGGGCGAGCGACCGGCCCTGAAATCGCGGGCATCCGCCCGCTCGGCCTCGCTGCGTCGCGCCGGGCGAGGCGACAGCGAAGCCCGGCGTCGGGGTCGCGAAGCCCGGCCGGGACGTGCCGAACCCCGACGCCGAGGTTCCGGACATCGACGGGGACCTGCGCCACCCCGACGCCGAGGTTCCGGACGTCGACGGGGACCTGCGCCACCCCGGCGCCGAGGCTCCGGACGTCGACGGGGACGTGCGCCACCCCGACGCCGAGGTTCCGGACGTCGACGGGGACGTGCGTAACCCCGACAGCGGGGTTGCCGAGATCGGCGGAGACCAACCGGACTTCGACGGCGAGGTTCCCGGAGCCGGCCGGCACCTGCGCCACCCCGACATCGCGGTTCCCCACTCCTTCGCCATCTCGCCGGGATTGAACTGGTCGCGGCCTGCCGCGACACTCCCGACATGAAGCCCTCGATCGCGCTGCGCCTGCTCGCCTGCCTCGCCTTGCTGCTCACCGGCGCCCCGGCGCTGGCGAAACCGGCCTTGTGGGTGGTGAAGGACGCCGACACCACGATCTACCTGTTCGGCACGGTGCACCTGATGCCGAGCGACGCCAGCTGGCATTACCCCGAGCTGGATCGGGCGATGGCGGACAGCCGCACGCTGTACATCGAGATCACCGACGACGACCCGGCGAACATGGCGGCGCTGGTGCTGCGCCACGGCATGGATGCGGCGCACCCGCTGTCCGGCCAGCTCGGCCCGGCGCAAGCGCACCGGCTGGACCGGCTGGCGAACAAGCTCGGCGTGCCCGGCGGCATGCAGACGCTGGACGTGATGCGCCCGTGGCTGGCCGCGCTGACGCTGGCGGTGACGCCGCTGCTGAAGGCCGGGCTCGACCCGGAACATGGCGTGGACAAGCAACTGAAGGCGCAGATGAGCGCTGCCGGCAAGCCGGTGCTGGGGCTGGAAACCGCCGAGCAGCAGATCCGCTTTCTCGCCGACCTGCCGCGCCCGGTCGAGCTGGCCCTGCTGCGCTCGACCATGCGCGACGCGGACAAAGGCACGTTGCGGCTCACCGAACTGATCGACGCCTGGAAGGCCGGCGACGTGGACGGCATCGCCCGCATCGGCAACGACGACATGCGCCGGCACGAGCCCAAGCTCTACCAACTGCTGCTGGTACAACGCAACCAGGCCTGGGCGACCAAGATCGCCGCGATGCTGCAGCAACCCGGCACCATCTTCATCGCCGTCGGCGCCGCGCACCTGGCCGGACCGGACAGCGTGCAGGCGCAGTTGCAAAAGCTCGGCGTCGAGGCCGTGCGCCAGTAATTCCCCGGCAGGAGTCCGCTCGCGGGCGATGCCTTTCGTGCCGTCATGCACCAGGGCGAACAGCATCGCCCGCGAGCGGGCTCCTACAAGAGGTCGCGGCTTTCTGGCACCATCGACCGGTTATCCCGCGCGTCGCGCGCCATTTTGCTGATCCAACCGCATGAACCTGCAAGCCAATTACGAACAGATCCCGCTGAAGGAATACGCCGAGCGGGCCTATCTCGATTATTCGATGTACGTGGTGCTGGACCGCGCGCTGCCGTTCGTGGGCGACGGGCTGAAGCCGGTGCAGCGGCGCATCATCTACGCGATGAGCGAGCTGGGCCTGGCCGCCACCGCCAAGCCGAAGAAGTCCGCGCGCACCATCGGCGACGTGATCGGCAAGTTCCACCCGCACGGCGACACTTCGTGCTACGAGGCGATGGTGCTGATGGCGCAGCCGTTCTCGTACCGCTATCCGCTGGTGGACGGCCAGGGCAACTTCGGCTCGCCGGACGACCCGAAGAGCTTCGCGGCGATGCGCTACACCGAAAGCAAGCTCAGCCCGATCGCCGAGGCGCTGCTGGGCGAGCTGGGCCAGGGCACGGTGGACTGGGTGCCGAACTTCGACGGCACGCTGGAGGAGCCCAGCTGGCTGCCGGCGCGCGTGCCGCACGTGCTGCTGAACGGCTCGATGGGCATCGCCGTGGGCATGGCCACCGACATCCCGCCGCACAACCTGCGCGAGCTGGCCAGCGCGTGCATCCACCTGCTCGACGAGCCGGACGCCACCGTGGCCCAGCTGTGCGAACACGTGCCGGGGCCGGATTACCCGACCGAGGCGGAAATCATCACACCGCGCAGGGAGTTGCTGGCGATCTACCAGACCGGCGGCGGCTCGGTGCGCGCCCGCGCGGTGTACAAGCGCGAGGAAGGCAACATCGTGATCACCGCGCTGCCGCACCAGGTCAGCCCGTCGAAGATCCTGGAGCAGATCGCCGCGCAGATGCGCGCGAAGAAGCTGCCGATGATCGAGGACCTGCGCGACGAGTCCGATCACGAGAACCCGATCCGCCTGGTGATCGTGCCGCGCTCGAACCGCGTCGACGCCGACGAGACCATGCAGCACCTGTTCGCCACCACCGACCTGGAAAAGAGCTTCCGCGTCAACCTCAACATGATCGGCCTGAACGGCCGGCCGCAGGTGAAGGACCTGAAGAAGATCCTCGCCGAGTGGCTGAGCTTCCGCACCAGCACGGTGACGCGCCGGCTCAACCACCGCCTGGCCAAGGTCGAGCGCCGCCTGCACCTGCTGGAAGGCCTGCGCATCGCCTACCTCAATCTCGATGAAGTCATCCGCATCGTGCGCACGGAGGACGAGCCCAAGCCGGCGCTGATGGCGCGCTTCAAGCTCTCCGAGGAGCAGACCGACTACATCCTGGAGACGAAGCTGCGCCAGCTGGCTCGCCTCGAGGAGATGAAGATCAACGCCGAGCGCGACCAGCTCGAAGAGGAGCGCGCGCGCATCAACGTGTTGCTGAAATCGCCGACCAAGTTGAAGAGCCTGATCAAGGATGAGCTACGCCTGGATGCCGAGAAATTCGGCGACGCGCGCCGTTCGCCGCTGGTCGAGCGCGAAGCGGCCCACGCCTTGGACGAGAGCGCGCTGGTGGCCAGCGAACCGGTCACCGTGGTGCTCTCGCAGAAGGGCTGGACACGCGCGGCCAAGGGCCACGACATCGACGCCGATGGCCTGAACTACCGCGAGGGCGACGGCCTGCTTGCCGCGGTGAAGGCGCGCACGACACAGCAGGTCGCCTTCATCGACTCCACCGGCCGCGCCTACTCCACGCCGGCGCACACCCTGCCCTCGGCGCGCGGCAACGGCGAACCGCTGACCGGCCGCTTCAGCCCGGCTGCCGGCGCCAGCTTCGACGCGGTGATCGCCGGCGACAACGACACCCGGCTGATCCTCGCCACCGACTTCGGCTACGGCTTCGTCAGCCGCTTCGAGGCGCTCACCGGCCGCAACAAGGCCGGCAAGCAGATCATCTCGCTCAGCGACGGCGCGAAAGTGCTGGCGCCGCAGGTCAGCGCCGATCCGGCGCGCGACCGCATCGTGGTGGTCACCAGCGAAGGCCACCTGCTGATGTTCTCGGTGGCCGAATTGCCCGAGCTGGACAAGGGCAAGGGCAACAAACTGATCGAGATCCCGAAGAAGCAGCTGGCCGAGGGCGAGCGCGTGGCCGGCGTGGCGGTGGTCACCGAAGGCAAGGGCGAAGTCACCATGTACGCCGGCGCGCGCAAGCTGACCCTGAAGTGGGCCGACCTGGTCGAATACGGCGGCAACCGCGCCACCCGCGGCGGCCTGCTGCCGCGCGGCCTGCGCCGGGTCGAGCGGATCGAGACCACCGGCTGAGCCACGCATCATCCGTAGGAGCCCGCTCGCGGGCGATGCCTTTGGGGCAGGATGACCAGACGTTCGTCTGTTGAGAGCCGGGATTCGCAAAAGCATCGCCTGCGGGCAGGCTCCTGCGATGGAGAGGAACTTGCCGTGGTTGCGCCGTTCCAACACGGATGTACACGACGGCGCAGCCTCGCGCGTTGGATACATGACAACTCCGGAGCGCGCATGAACATCCCACGATTTATTCCTGTCCTGCTGGCCACCCTGCTCGCCGCACCGGCATGGGCGCAGAGCACCGGCAAGCCGCTGAACCTGAAATTGCCGCCCAGCGACCTGCCGGCCGCCGGTAGCACTGCCGCGGCACCCGCCCGCGACGCGCCCGGCACGTACTACGGCGACACCAGCGGGCGCATGGGCAACAACGACACCGCCACGGCCGCGACCACCACCGACTGCGACGACTCCACCTACAACCAGCCGCAACTGCACGGCAGCGTCGGCATGGGCGTGGTCAGCGGCAACCATGTCGGCGGCAGCTACCAGACCGGCCGGGTGAACCTCACCAAGGCGTTCGGCAGCTGCGACCATCCCACCGGCGGCGTCAGCATCTCGGTCGGCGCCGGCAGCGGCCGCTTCCACGACCGCGGCCACTGACCGAAGCTATAATCGCCGGGTTGCGCAAGGGATGCTTTCGATGCACGGCGAATACAAGATGCCCGGCGGCAAGCTGGTGGTGATCGACCTGGCCGTGCGCGATGGTCGCCTCGCCGGCGTGCAGCTGAGCGGCGACTTCTTCCTGGAACCGGACAGCGCACTGGGCGCGATCAACCGCGCGCTGGAAGGCCACAGCGAACATGCCGACGAAGCCGCACTCGCCGCCAGCGTGCGCAACGCCCTCGCCACCGACGTGATGATGTACGGCATTTCGCCGGAAGCGATTGCAGCGGCCGTGCGCCGCGCCTTGCACGGGGAATCCGCCGCATGATGCGCACCGACTGGCGCGACCACGATTGGCAGCTGATCCACACCGCGCCGCAATCGCCCACCCTGCACATGGCGCTGGACGACGTACTGACCCACGAAGTCGGCGCCGGCCGCCGCGCACCGACCCTGCGCATCTGGGAGTGGGCGTCGCCGGCGGTGGTGATCGGCCGCTTCCAGTCGCTGCGCAACGAGGTGGACGGCGAGGCGGCGCGGCGCCACGGCATCGAGGTGGTGCGGCGCGTGTCCGGCGGCGGCGCGATGTTCATCGAGCCGGGTAACACCATCACCTATTCGATCTACGCGCCGCAGTCGCTGGTCAAGGGCTTGTCGTTCCAGGAGGCCTATGCCTTCTTCGACGCCTGGGTGCTGCAGGCGCTGGCCGAGCTGGGCATCAAGGCGTGGTACCAGCCGCTCAACGACATCACCTCCGAAGGCGGCAAGATCGCCGGCGCCGCCCAGGTACACCGCGGCGGCGCGGTGCTGCACCACGTCACCATGGCCTATGACATCGACGCGGCGAAGATGCTGGACGTGCTGCGCATCGGCCGCGAGAAACTCTCCGACAAGGGTACCGTCAGCGCGGCCAAGCGGGTCGACCCGCTGCGCAGCCAGACCGGCCTGCCGCGCGAGGCGGTGATCGAGCGCATGGTCGCCACCTTCCGTCGCCTGCACGGCCTCAGCGACAGCGCGCTGCGCGCCGACGAGCTGGCCCAGGCCGAAGCGCTCGCGCAGACCAAGTTCGGCAACCCCGCCTGGCTTGCCGACGTGGCCTGATCGCACGCATCGCCGCGGCTTTCGCAGGGCCCTGCGAACCCGGGGGCCGCCTCCCCCATTCGTCACTTGTGGACCCTCGCCGATCGCAGGACGATCCGGGTTCCGTTCGCGTTGACAAGGAGAGGTAGATGCGCGCTTCACGACTGTCCGTACTGGTCGCCGGGCTGTGCCTGGCCTTCGCCGCCCACGCGGCCGACACCGATACCTGGAAGCTGCCGGTCGCGGTGAAGAAACTCGACAACGGCCTCACCGTGGTGGTCTCCGAGGACCACAGCTCGCCCACCGTCGGCATCAGCATGGTCTACCACGTCGGCATGCGGCTGGAACCGCAGAACCGCACCGGCTTCGCCCACCTGTTCGAGCACCTGATGTTCGAAGGCACGCCGGACGCGCCCAAGGGCACCTTCGAGCGCGTGATCCAGGGCGGTGGCGGCGTGTTCAACGGTTCCACCCGCGCCGACTACACCAACTACATCGCTTCCGCGCCGTCGTCCGCGCTGGCGCCGATCCTGTGGCTGGAGGCCGACCGCATGAAGTCGCTCGACTTCAGCGCGAAGAACCTCGCCAACCAGCAGAACGTGGTGAAGGAGGAGATCCGCGTCAACGTGAAGAACCAGCCGTACGGCCTGTTCTTCTGGACCGACCTCAACCGCCTCGCGTTCGACAAGTGGGCCAACAACCACGACGGCTACGGCTCGTTCAAGGACCTGGACCACGCCAGCATCGCCGACGTGAAGACCTTCCACGACACCTTCTACCAGCCGGCCAACGCGGTGCTCGGCATCGCCGGCGACGTCACCCCGGAGCAGGCCTTCGCGCTGGCGCAGAAATATTTCGGCGGTCTGCCCGCGCGCGCGCTGCCGCCGCGGCCGGACGTTTCCGAACCGCTGAACGTCAAGCCACGCCACGAGGAGCAGACCGATGCGCTGGCCAAGGTGCCGGCGCTGGCGATCGGCTGGAAGATGCCCGCGCGCGGCAGCCGGGACCAGGTGCCGATGATGGTGCTGTCGCAGCTGCTGGTCGGCGACGACGCCTCGCGCTTCTACCAGGGCCTGGTCAAGGGCCGCGAGCTGCTGCTGAACATCCAGGGTGGGGTGAACTTCCCGCTCGGCGACGGCAGCGACTACGCCGGTCCGACCCTGCTGGGGCTGTTCGCGCTGTACAAGCCCAACGCCACGCCCGAGCAGGTGCTGGCCGCGATCGACGAGGAGATCGGCAAGGTCGCCAGCGGCGGCGTCGACGACGCCACCCTGGCCCGCGTGAAGACCAAGATGCTGTCGGACTGGTATGGCGGACTGGAATCCTTCCTCGGCCGCGCCGACACGCTGGCCAAGCTGCAGACCCTGTGGGGCGACGCGAACGTCGCTAACAAGATGCCCGGCTGGATCGAGGCGGTGAGTTCCGACGACCTCAAGCGCGTCGCCAGCGCCTATCTCACCGACGCCAACCGCAGCGTGATCGTGCGCCGTCCGGTCGCCGCCGCTGCCGCCCCCGCCGCCAAGGCATCCGCCAAGTGAGGACCGCCATGCAGACGCATACGACATTCAAGACGCTCGCCCTCGCGCTCGGCCTGGCCCTGGCCGGCGTCGCCCAGGCCTCCACCGCGCCGCTGCCGAAGGACCTGCCCGCGTACGGCCCGGACCAGCCGCTGCCCACTCCGCAGATCGCCCAGCGCACTTTGTCGAACGGGCTTACCGTGTGGGTGGTGCCGCGTGAAGGCCTGCCCAAGGTCAACGTGGCGCTGTCCGTGCTCGGCGGCACCGCCGCCGACGATGCCGCCACGCCGGCGATGTCGCAGATGCTGGCGCGCCTGCTCGACGAAGGTACCGCCAGCCGCAGCTCGCGCGACATCGCCGAAGCGTTGCAGGCGATCGGCGGCGACTACAGCGCCAGCGCCGACGACGACGCGGTCAACATCCGCGCCAGCGCACTGGCCTCGCACGCGTCGCAGCTGCTGGCGCTGGTAGCCGACACCGCGTTGCACCCGAGCTTCCCGGCCAGCGAAGTCGCCCTGGCCAAGGCCAACGCCCTGCAGTCGCTGAAGGTGCAGGAGTCCGATCCGGACTGGCAGGCCGGCCGCGCGTTCAACCACGCGGTCTTCGGCGAGCACCCGTATGCGCGCGATTCGCTGGCGGAAGCCACCGTGCAGGCCACCTCCACCGACGCGCTGCGCGCGCTGCACGATACCCGCTTCCGGCCTGATCGCGCCTTGCTGGTGATCGTCGGGCGCATCGATGCAAACGAGGCGTTCCGCCTGGCCGAACAGCAGTTCGGCGACTGGAAAGCCGACGGCAAGGCCTTGCCCGACACCGCACCGGCACCGCGCGAAGCGGCGCCGCAACGACTGCTGGTGTCGCGCGAGGGCGCCGTGCAGAGCAACATCCGCTACGGCCGCCCGGCCGTGCCCGCCAGTGATCCGGACTACATCCCGCTGACCGTGGCCAACACCATCCTCGGCGGCGGCTTCACCAGCCGCATCGTCCAGGACATCCGCGAGGACAAGGGCTACTCGTACAGCCCGTGGTCGCGCTTCGGCGCCAACCGCGTCGGCGGCAGCACGGTGGCCACGGTCGACGTGCGCAACGAGGTCACCGGCGCCACCCTGGCCGAACTGGCCAAACTGTTCGACAGCATGGCCAGCCAGCCGGTCAGCGCGGAAGAGCTCAACGGCGCCAAGCGCCTGGTCGGCGGCATCTACCTGCTGCGCAACCAGATCCAGGGCGCGCTGACCGGCACGCTGGCGAACTACTGGGTGGACGGATTGCCGCCGAGCTTCCTCGGCAGTTACGTCGCCGAGGCCAACAAGGTGACCGCCGCGCAGGTGCAGGCGATGGGGCGCAAGTACTTCGCCGCGAAGGACCAGAGCATCGTGATCGTCGGTGACCCCAAGGCAATCGATGCCCAGTTGAATCCGTACGGCACCTTCACCGCGTTCAAGCCCTGACGCCCGGGAATCGGGAAAGCATCGCGCTCAACGCGGGCTTCTCCGAAAACCCCGCCGGTGCACGGAAGCCCGCCACCGCTCCCTCCCCCTGCATCGCAGGGGACGGAGCAGGACGTGCAGTGGCGGGCTCGGTCCCTCCCCCTGCGATACAGAGGAGGGAGCAGAGCGTGCAGCCCCGGGATCGGTCCCTCCCCCTGCGCAGCAGGGGGAGGTCAGGAGGGGGTGCGCTCTTGATCCTGGCCCGAGAGCAAAGAGCGACCCCACCCCGACCCTCCCCTGCTTTGCAGGGGAGGGAGCAGAGCATGCGGCTGCGGGATCAGTCCCTCCCCCTGCGATGCAGAGGAGGGAGCAGAGCATGCGGCTGCGGGATCAGTCCCTCCCCCTGCGATGCAGAAGAGGGAGCAGAGCGTGCAGCTGCGGGATCAGTCCCTCCCCCTGCGATGCAGGGGAGGGAGCAGAGCATGCGGCTGCGGGATCAGTCCCTCCCCCTGCGCAGCAGGGGGAGGTCAGGAGGGGGTGCGCTCTTGACCTTGCATCACGAAGTACGGTCCCACCCTTGCAATCCAAAGGAGGAGCGGACACGCACGTCGCCGCTCACAACCGGCTGTACGACCACGACTGCATGCGGCCGTCCTTGTACGGCATCACGCCATGGAACGGGCGCGGGTCGGCGTCGAACACCAGCGGCAGGAAGTGGCGGTCGCCCTCCCACATCGGCAGTTCCATCAGCCGCGCGCGCGGCACCCATTCCAGCGTGCCTTCATGGTTGCCCTGGTGCGTCTCGCCGCTGAAGCGGTCGATCAGGAAGATGAAGCCGAGCCAGTCCTCGCCGTGCTTGCCGAAACCGGGCCAGTTCAGGGTGCCGCGCAACTGCATCGACTCGCACTCGATGCCGGCCTCCTCGCGGATCTCGCGGCGCATGCACACGGCGATGTCCTCGCCCGACTCCATCTTGCCGCCGAGGCCGTTGTACTTGCCGAGGTGCAGGTCGTCCGGGCGCGCATTGCGGTGGATCATCAGCACGTCGCGGTGATCGGGCGACAACACGTAACCGAGCGTCGCCACTATCGGGGTATAGGGCATGGGCGGGTACCGCGAAAAGAACCCAGTTTAGCGACAGCCGCCGCAACGTGCAGGCCCGGGCTTGCACCCGCACGGCCAGGCGGCGACCATCAATGGATGCATCCGCCCGCTTCCGCGCCCTGTCCTTTTCCGCTGCCGCCGTTGCGGCGCACGCTGCCGCACCTGCTGTCGCTCCTGCTGCTCGCCGGCATGTCCGGCTGCGCCCCGGGCGCACAGGCACTGGATAGCCGCGAGCTGGCGTTCGAGGGCCAGAACTACCGCGTCGTGCACGTGAACCTGAAACGCGAGCAGCTGAGTCTGCACTGGCGCGAGCCCGCCAGCGGCCAGCCATTCGGCAGTATCGAAGCGCTGCGCCAGTGGGGCGCGCGGCGCGGCCAGCGGCTGCTGTTTGCCGCCAACGCCGGCATCTACGACCACAAGTTCGCACCGCTGGGCCTGCACGTGGAGAACGGCAAGACCGTGGTGCCGCTGAACCTGGCACACGGCAACCCCGCCTCGGGCAATTTCTCGCTGCTGCCGAACGGCGTGTTCGCGGTGTACCCGGACGGCCATGCCGCGGTGCGCACCAGCGCCGCGTTCAAGGCCGAGGGCAAGAGCGTGCAGTGGGCGACCCAGTCGGGGCCGATGCTGCTGATCGACGGCAAGCTCAACGAGCAGTTCGTCGACGACTCCGCCAGCATGAAGTGGCGCAGCGGCGTCTGCGCGAAAACGCCCACCGACGTGGTGTTCGCCGTCAGCGAGACTCCGGTGAACTTCCACGCGTTCGGACGGCTGTTCCGCGACAGGCTGGGCTGCCGCGACGCACTCTACCTGGACGGCAGCATCTCGCAGCTGTACGTCGACGGTGAAGGCTATGCCGGCGCGCCGGCCTTCATGGTCAAGCCGTACGCGGGCATCTTCGCGGTATTCGCCAAGCCATGACGGCCCGCCGGTGGCGCGTCCTGCATGCCCTGTCGCTGGCCTTGCTGGCGCTGCTGGCGGTTGCCTTCGTGGTGTTGTGGTGGCTGCTCGCCGGCAGCCGCGCCCGGCTCGACGGCACGCGCCCGGCTACCGGCCTCGCCGCCGCGGTCAGCATCGGCCGCGACGCGCTGGGCACGGTCACCATCGAAGGCAAAAACCGTACGGACATCAGCTACGCGCTTGGCTACGTGCACGCACAGGAACGCTTCTTCGCGATGGACCTGATGCGCCGCGCGAGCGCCGGCGAGCTGTCCGCACTGGTCGGCCCGGCCGCGCTGAAGGTCGATCTCAACCATCGCCGCCATCGCCTGCGCGCCGTGGTCGAAGCCGCCTTTGCGCAGTTGCCGCCGGAGCAGCAACACGAACTCGACCGCTACCGCGACGGCGTCAACGCCGGCCTCGCCGATCTGCGCGTGCGGCCGTGGGAATACCTGCTGCTGGGCAGCCGGCCACAGCCGTGGCGTACGCAGGACAGCGCGCTGGTGATCGCCGCGATGTACCTGGACTTGAACGGCGACGGCCGCAACGAGCGTGAGCTGCGCCTGGCGCAAGTGCGGGCCGCGTTGCCCGGTCCGCTGGCGGATTTCCTGCTGGCGCCCGATCCCGACTGGGAGGCGCCGCTGAGCGGGCGGCTGTCGCGGGCACCGGTGATTCCAGGGGCCGACGTGTTCGACCTGCGCCAGCTGGCGCCGTCGCAGCCCTCCGCGACGCTGGTCGCCGCACTGGCGCCTGCGCTCGACGCAGTGCGCTCCGGCAGCAACAACTTCGCCGTTGCCGGCGCGCTCACCGGCAGCGGCGCGGCGATGCTGGCGAACGACATGCACCTGGGCCTGCGCGTGCCGAACATCTGGTTCCGCACCCGCCTGCGCTATCCAGACGCCAGCGCACCGGACGGCCGACGCGACGTCAACGGCGTCAGCCTGCCGGGCACGCCGGCGATCATCGTCGGCTCCAACGGCCAGATCGCCTGGGGCTTCACCAACAGCTACGGCGACTGGCAGGACTGGGTACGCGTGCTGCGTGATCCCGCCAACCCCACGCGCTACAAGGTGCCGGACGGCTGGGCATCGATCGAAAGCCACGACGAGCACATCCGGGTCAAGGGCCAGCCCGACACCATCCTCAAGGTCGAGGACACCCGCTGGGGCCCGATCATGGGCACCGACGTCGACGGCACGCCGCTGGCGCTGGCCTGGATCGGCGGCCGGCCGCGCGGCTACAACGTCGAGCTGATGCAGCTGGAACGCAGCACCGACGTGGCCGGCGCGCTGGACCTCGCCCCCACGCTCGGCATGCCGCCGCAGAACCTGCTGGTCGCCGACAATCGCGGCCACATCGGCTGGACCATCGCCGGCAACAGCATCCCGCTGCGCGCCGGCATCGACCCGCTGCTGCCGTCGGACTGGTCCAAGCCCGGTAGCGGCTGGCGAGGCTGGGCCACGCCGGCGCAATACCCGCGCATCGAGAACCCCGCCGACGGGCGGCTGTGGACGGCGAACAACCGCACCATCGACGGCGAGGCACTGGCCCTGCTCGGCAACGGCGGCCACGACCTCGGCGCGCGTGCGCAGCAGATCCGCGACGAGCTGCATGCACGCGCCAGCTTCACCCCCGGCGACCTGCTCGACATCCAGCTCGACGACCGCGCCGTGTTCCTCGCCCGCTGGCAGCGTCTGCTGCAGGACACCCTGGCCGACAACAGCGAGCCGTCGCTGCAACCGTTGCGCCAGCTGACCGCCGCCTGGCGCGGTCGCGCTGCCGTCGACAGCGTCGACTACCGGCTCGTGCGCACGTTCCGCGACCGGGTCAGCGCAGCCGTGCTGGCTCCGTTTGCAGCGCAGGTGCGGCAGCGCTACCCGGATTTCAGCTGGCCCGGCGAGAACAGCGCCGAGGCAGCCGTGTGGGCACTGCTGCGCGCCCGGCCCGCGCACCTGCTCGACCCGAAATACCCTGACTGGCATGCCCTGTTCGTTGATGCCGCGAGACAGGTGGTGGCCGAACTGGGGCGGCAACCCGGCGGCCTCGCCGCGCGCAGCTGGGGCGAACGCAACCGCGCCGGCATCCGCCATCCGCTGTCCGCCGCCCTGCCGTCGTGGCTGGCCCGTTTCATCGACATGCCCGACCAACCCATCCCCGGCGACAGCAACATGCCGCACGTCGCCACCCCCGGCTTCGGCGCCTCCGAGCACCTGGCCGTGGCCCCTGGCCACGAAGCCCACGGCATCCTCAACATGCCCGGCGGCCAGAGCGACCACCCGCTGTCGCCGTACTTCGGCGCGGGGCACCAGGATTGGGTCGAAGGAAAGCCGACACCGCTGCTGCCGGGGCCGACGCGGCACACACTGGTGCTGCAGCCGGCGGCACACTGACACGCCGCCCGGCGCCGACCGGCCGGGCCGCCCTGTGACATTCGACCGCACACCGCTCCCGGACATGTCTGATCGAAGTCAAAGGCAGCGTGCCCGTGCGCGCGCATGATCCGCACCGTCCACACGGCGGATTCATCCATGACCAGCCGCGACACCGTCATCGTCGGTACGAGCCTGTCCCGGGCCATCGCGCGGGGATTGCCGTGGCTGGACGCGCGCATGGTCGAGCGCACCCGTCCGGGCACGGCCTCGTCGCGCCGCCCCGTTGTGCATGAGGTCGGGCGCGGCACCGCCGCGCAACCTCCGCCACGCGTGGCCGCCAGCGCGGCCTGAACTCCCCCGCAGCACATCGCGCCCACACGCTCACCGCCACGGGAGACATCCCTTGCGCCGCTCCGCCGACTGCAACGACCCCGACGACCTGCACTCCCCCACGCGCCGCCACTGGTTGCGGCAGACCGGCCGGCTCGCGCTGGCCGGCGGCCTGCTGGCCGGCGGCGGCTGGGCGGTGCTCAGGCGCAAGCAGAACCTGTGGCAGGTGCGCCTCGAGCGCACGCTGATGCAGACCTCCGTTTCGGTGACCTGCATGTCCGACGACGTACAGGCCGCGGGTGCGGCGATCGAGGCGGCGTTCGCGCGGATGGCCGCGACCGCCGCCGAGCTGACCCGCTTCGACCCGGCCAGCCCGCTGGCGCGGCTGAACCGCGACGGCCGGCTGGCGCTGGTGCCGGCGAACCTGCACGCGGTGCTGCGCGAGGCGCTGTCGCTGTCGGCGCTGACCGGGGGCGCGTTCGACGTCACCGTGCTGCCGGTGCTGCGCTACTTCGAAACGCTGCGCGGCGCGAGCCGCACCGACGCGCACGAACGGCGCGCAGCCGAGGACCGCGACGCGCTGGTCGGCTACCGCGACCTCGTGCTGGACGCACGCGGCGCGCGGCTGCTGCGCCCCGGCATGGCGATCACTCTGGACGGCATCGCCAAGGGCCACGTGGTCGACCAGGGCATCGCGGCGCTGCGCGCGGCAGGCATCGAGTACGGCCTGATCGACGCCGGCGGCGACATCCAGGCGATCAGCGGCAACGACCCCGGGCGGCACTGGAACGTGGGCATCGTCGATCCGCGCGACACGAGCCGGGTGGCGGCGGTGCTGCAGTTGCGCAACGCGGCGCTGTCCACCTCGGGCAACTACCGCGTGTTCTTCTCCGCCGACCGGCGCCTGTTCCACATCGTCAACCCGCGCACCGGCTGGTCGCCGCAAAGCTATTCGAGCGTCACCGTGATGGCGCAACGTTCCGTGCTGGCCGACGGCATGAGCACCGCGGCGTTCTCGCTGGTGCGGCCGCAGCTGTCTGCGCTGATGGCGGCGCAGGACCACCAGTGGCTCGCGTTCTCGCGTACCGGCGAGCAACGCTGGCGTTCGCGCGAACTGCCGCTGATCGCCGGCACGGCGGAGCCGGCCTGATGCGCGACGCACGCTCACTCATCGCCCGGCTGCTGCTCGCGCTGGCGTTGCTGCTGCCCGCCTCCGCGGCGCTGGCCGGCATCGACGCGAAGTATCCGCAGCTGCACCAGGTGTTCCCGCAGGCCGACCGCTTCGGCGACGTCGAGGGCGATCCGCCCGCCGCGGCCGTGTACCACGGCGACCAGGTGATCGGTTACGTGTTCGAGACGGTGATGGTGGCGCCGGTGCCGGCCTACTCCGGCGCGCCGATCAACATGCTGGTGTCGATCGGCACCGACGGCAGCATCCGCGACGTCCGCGTGCTGGAGCAGCACGAGCCGATCCTCCTGGTCGGCATCCCGGTGCAGAAGCTGTACGACTTCGTGGCTCGCTACATCGGTCACCGCGTGGACGACCAGATCGTGGTCGGCGGCGGCGGCAGCGGCAGCGTGCGCATCGACGCGATCAGCAGCGCCACGGTGACCTCGATGGTGGCCAACGAGACCATCATGAACTCGGCGCTGAAGGTGGCCGCCTCGCGCAAGCTGATCGCCGGCGCCGTCGACACCGGCGCGGCCGCCGCGCAGGTGCGCGCCGACTACTTCGTGCCGGCCGACTGGCAGGCGCTGACCGGCAACGGCGCGATCGGCCACCTGCAGCTGACCCGGCAGGAGGTGATCGACGCCTTCAAGGGCCAGCCGGAGAGCGGCCTGGTCGACGACCCTACCGCGCCGGCGCCCGGCCACGGCGCGGACAGCTTCATCGACCTGTACTTCGCCGACGTCACCCCGCCGACGGTGGGCCGCAACCTGCTCGGTGAGGTGGCCCATGCCGACCTGATGAAGCTGCTCAAGCCCGGCGACTCGGCGATCGCGGTGATGGCCAACGGCATCTACTCGTTCAAGGGCGTGGGCTACGTGCGCGGCGGCATCTTCGACCGCGTGCACCTGCTGCAGGACGGCAAGCTGGTGCTGTTCAAGGACACCGACCTGGTGCCGTTGAACGACACCCCGCTGCGTGGCAAGCCGGCGTTCGTCGAGCAGGCGATCTTCATCGTGCGTGGCGGCGGCAGCGGCTTCGACGCGACGCGGCCGTGGACGCTGCAGCTGTTGGTGAATCGCCAGGTCGGCCCGCTGCAGAGCATCTACCACACCTTCACCCGCGACTACCGCATGCCGCCGGCCTACACCACGCGTCCGGAAGCGGCGGCCGCGACGGATGTCGACGCACTGCCGGCCGACGCGCCGCTGTGGCAGAAGGTGTGGCACGGACGGCGCGTCGATATCGCGCTGCTGGTGGCGGGGCTCAGCGTGCTCACCCTGATCCTGATGTTCCAGGACTGGATCGTGACGCGCCCGCACCTGCTCGAACGCCTGCGCGTGGGCTTCCTGATCTACACGCTGGTGTTCATCGGCTGGTACGGGCTGGCGCAGCTGTCGGTGGTGAACATCCTCACCTTCATCCAGGCGGTGCTGCACGGCTTCCACTGGTCCACCTTCCTGATGGATCCGCTGGTGTTCATCCTGTGGGTGTTCGTGGCCGCCACGTTGCTGCTGCTCGGGCGTGGCATCTACTGCGGCTGGCTGTGCCCGTTCGGCGCGCTGCAGGTGCTGGTGAACAAGCTGGCGCGCCGGCTGCACGTGCCGCAGTTCGAGGTGCCGCAGTACCTGCACGAGCGGCTGTGGGCGATCAAGTACATCGTGCTGCTGGTGCTGTTCGGCATGTCGCTGCAGTCGCTCAACCTGGCCGAGCACTACGCCGAGATCGAGCCGTTCAAGACCGCCATCACGCTGCACTTCGCCCGCTCCTGGGGCTACGTGCTCTATGCCGTGGCGCTGGTGGCGATGGCGGCGTTCAACAACAAGTTCTACTGCCGCTACGTGTGTCCGCTGGGCGCCGGGCTGGCGGTGTCCGGTCGCTGGCACCTGTTCGAGTGGCTGCGCCGGCGCAAGGAATGCGGCCGTCCCTGCCAGATCTGCGCCAACGAGTGCGAAGTGAAGGCGATCAACGCGATCGGCCAGATCAACTTCAACGAATGCCACTACTGCCTGGACTGCCAGGTCACCTACGCCAACGACCAGAAGTGCCCGCCGCTGGTGGAGCGCCGCAAGAAGCACGAGCGCGCCGCGCGGCCGCTGCCCACCCCGGTGCTGACGATCACCCCGGCGGCGACGCCGGCAACCCATGAGCCGGCGAAGGTCGCCGACTGACCCACCACCTATCCAAAGGGATGGAGCGCCATGCACGACGAATCGAGCAACCAACCCGGCCAGTCCGGACAAACTGCGGAACCGGGCAACCCTGCACGCCGCAACTTCATGAAGACCAGCGCACTGGCTGGCCTCGCCGGCGCGGCGGGACTGGCGCTGGCGGCTTGCGGCCGCAACGGCGAGCACGCCGGCGTGGACGGCGACGAGCATGAGGACAAGCGCCGACACGAAAAAGGTGAGCACGCAGCGGCTTCCGACCACGTGCCGCCCGGCCAGCTCGACGAGTACTACGGCTTCTGGAGCGGCGGCCAGTCCGGCGAGGTGCGCCTGGTCGGCGTGCCCTCGATGCGCGAGCTGATGCGCATCCCGGTGTTCAACCCCGACTTCACCATCGGCTGGGGCGTCACCAACGAGAGCAAGCGCGTGCTGGGGCCGAACTTCCCGCCCGGCGGCGACTGCCACCACCCGCACATGAGCCAGACCGACGGCCACTACGACGGCCGCTACATCTTCATCAACGACAAGGCGCACACCCGCGTGGCGCGCATCCGCTGCGACGTGATGCGCACCGACCGCATCATCGACGTACCCAACGTGCAGGCGATCCACGGCCTGCGCGTGCAGCGCGCGCCGCGCACCGGCTACGTGTTCGCCAACGGCGAGTTCCTGATCCCGGCGCCGAACGACGGCCGCGACCTGGACGACCCCGACAAGTACCAGACCATGTTCAGCGCCATCGACGGCGACACCATGGAAGTCGCCTGGCAGGTGCTGGTGGACGGCAACCTGGACAACACCGAGGCTGACTACGCCGGCAAGTACGCCATCTCCACCTGCTACAACAGCGAGAAGGGCGTGGACCTGCCCAGCACGATGCAGGCCGAGCGCGACTGGGTGGTGGTGTTCAACATCGCGCGCATCGAGGAGGCAGTGAAGCAGGGCAAGTTCAAGACCATCGGCAGCTCGAAGGTGCCGGTGCTGGACGGCCGCCACGGCTCCGCGTTCACGCTGTACATCCCGATCCCGAAGAACCCGCACGGCATCAACGCCAGCCCCGACGGCAAGTACGTGGTGGCCAACGGCAAGCTGTCGCCCACCGTCAGCGTGATGGAGTGGAGCCGCATCGACGACTGGTTCGCCGGCAAGCTGAAGGACCCGCGCGACGTGGTGGTGGCCGAGCCGGAGCTGGGCCTGGGCCCGCTGCATACCGCCTACGACGGCCGCGGCAACGCGTACACCACGCTGTTCATCGACAGCCAGATCGCCAAGTGGAACATCGCCGACGCGATCGCCGCCCACGACGGCAAGAAGGTCAACTACCTGCGCCAGAAGATCGACGTGGCCTACCAGCCCGGCCATTGCCACACCTCGATGGGCGAGACGCGCGACGCCGACGGCAAGTGGCTGGTGTCGCTGAACAAGTTCTCCAAGGACCGCTTCCTGCCCACCGGCCCGCTGCACCCGGACAACGATCAGCTGATCGACATCTCCGGCGAGACCATGAAGCTGGTCGCCGACGGCCCGGTCTACGCCGAGCCGCACGACGTGATCCTGCTGCACCGGCGGCTGCTGATCGACAAGGTGAAGAAGAGCTGGGACCGCGACGACCCGTTCTTCGCCGAGACGGTGGCGATGGCCAAGCGCCACGGCGTCAACGTGCTGTCCGACAGCAAGGTCATCCGCGAAGGCCGCAAGGTGTTCGTCTACATGACCTCGGCCGCGCCGATCTTCAGCATGGGCAGCTTCCAGGTGAAGAAGGGCGACGAGGTGACCGTGGTGGTGACCAACATCGACGCGGTGGAGGACGTCAGCCACGGCTTCTGCATCGTCAACTACGGCATCAACATGGAGATCAGCCCCGGCGCCACCGCCTCGGCCACCTTCACCGCCGACAAGGCGGGGGTGTTCTGGTACTACTGCACGTTCTTCTGCCATGCGATGCACATGGAGATGAGCGGGCGGATGCTGGTCGAGGCCTGAGCCGCGTTGTGCCGCCGCGCAGTGCGCGGCGGCACGAGCGGATCTCCTTTCCCATGCATGCACTTCGTTTCCTCGCGGTCCTGATGCTGGCATTGCCGCTGGCGGCGCCGGCGCGCGAGCCGCTGGAGCAGCGGGTGGCGGCGGCGGCGCCGGGCGCCACCATCAGCGTACCGGCCGGCGTGCACGCGGTGCACCTCAAGCTGGACAAGCCGATCACCCTCGTCGGCGAACCCGGCGCGATCCTCGATGGCGGCGGCTCAGGCGACGTCGTGCGCATCGCCGCCACCAACGTCACCGTGCGCGGCCTGACCGTGCGCCGCAGCGGCACCGACCTCACTGCGACGAACGCCGGCATCTTCGTCGAGCGCCAGGCGCGCGACGTCACGCTGGAGGGCAACCGCATCGAGCAGAGCCTGTTCGGCGTCTACCTCGACGGCGCGTCCAACGTGCGGGTCGCGCGCAACGTGATCCGCGGCATGCGCTCGCTGCGCGTGGCCGACCGCGGCGACGGCATCCATATGTGGAACGACACCGGCTGCACCATCGAGGACAACGACGTGGCCGACTCGCGCGACGGCATCTACGTCTACGTCAGCCCGCACAACACCATCGCGCGCAACGTGGTGCACGGCGTGCGCTACGGCATCCACTACATGTATTCCCAGGACAACCTGCTGCTGGACAACGTCAGCCGCGGCAACCTGGCCGGCTACGCGCTGATGTCCTCGCACCACCTGAAGGTGATCGGCAACAGTTCCGAGGACGAGCAATCCTACGGCTTCCTGCTCAACTACATCGCGCACAGCGAGATCGCCGGCAACCGCGTGCACCGCATCGACGGCCAGCGCGACGACGCCGGCGGCACCGTCGAGGGCACCGAGGGCAAGGGCCTGTTCGTCTACCTGTCGCAGTTCAACGACTTCCACGACAACGTCGTCGCCGACTCGCAGATCGGCATCCACGTGACCGCCGGCTCGGAGAACAACCGCCTGTGGAGCAACCGCTTCGTGGACAACCGCATCCAGGTGAAATACGTGCAGAACCTCGCCCAGGAGTGGTCGGCGCACGGCCGCGGCAATTTCTGGAGCGACTACCTCGGCTGGGACCTGGACGCCGACGGCATCGGCGACGTGCCGTTCCGTCCCAACGACGGCGTCGACGTGCTGCTGTGGAAATACCCCTCCGCGCGCAACCTGATGTCCAGCCCCTCGGTGCTGCTGCTGCGCTACGTGCAGCGCGCGTTCCCGGTATTCACGCCGCCGTCGGTGCAGGACAGCCGCCCGCTGATGCAAGCCCCCTCCTCCTTCCGGCCCGACCATGAACCACGCGATTGAATTCGAGGCGCTGGCCAAGCGCTACGGCGCGCTCGCCGCGCTCGACGGCATCAGCGCCTGCGTGCCGCGCGGCCGGGTGATCGGCCTGCTCGGCCACAACGGCGCCGGCAAGTCCACCCTGATCAAACTCATTCTTGGCCTGATCGCACCCAGCGACGGCCGCCTGGAGGTGCTCGGCCAGTCGCCGTGGCGCGCGCACGCGCTGCGCCGGCGCATCGGCTACCTGCCCGAGAACGCCACCTTCTACGCCAGCCTCAGCGGGCGCGAACTGCTCGACTACCTGGCCCGGCTGAAGCAGGCGCCGCGCGGCCAGGTCGCGGCGCTGCTGGAGCGCGTGGGCCTGGCGCACGCCGCCGACCGGCGCATCGGCACCTATTCCAAAGGCATGCGCCAGCGCCTCGGCCTGGCCCAGGCATTGCTGGGCTCGCCGGAACTGGTGCTGCTGGACGAGCCGACCACCGGGCTCGACCCGCAGGCCTCGCGCGAGCTGTACCGCATCGTCGGCGAGCTGCGCGCGGACGGGCGCAGCGTGCTGCTCTCCTCGCACCTGCTGGCCGAGCTGGAGCCGCACATCGACGGCGCGCTGATCCTGCGCCAGGGCCGCCTGCTCGCTGCCGGCAGCCTCGATGCACTGGGCGAACAGGCTGCGCTGCCCGCACGCCTGCTGCTGCGCCCGCGCGAGGACGCCGCCAGCGGGCTGCTGGTCCGGCTGGACGCGCGCGGCCTGCCTGCTCTGCTGCGCCCGGACGGCCTGCTGGAACTGCAGGTGCCGCGCGCCGGCAAGCTGCCGGTGCTGCGTGAACTGCTGGCCGACCCCGCGGTGGCCGACCTCGACGTGCGCGAGCCTACCCTGGCGCAGCTCTACGACTGGCTGGGCGCCGGCCAGCACAGCATGGCGGAGGCCTGCGCATGAACACCGTGCTGACCGTCGCCGGGAAGGAATTCCGCGACGACTTCCGCAACCGCTGGACAGTGGCGCTGACCATCCTGTTTGCGCTGCTGGCGCTGGGCATTGCCTGGTTCGGCAGCGCCGCCGCCGGCCGCGTGGGCTTCACCTCGTTCGACGCCACGCTGGCCAGCCTGACCACGCTGGGCGCGTTCGTGATCCCGCTGATCGGCCTGCTGATCGCCTACGACGCCATCGTCGGCGAGCGCGACGACGGCACCTTGCTGCTGATGCTGAGCTACCCGCTCTCGCGCGGCCAGCTGGTGGCCGGCAAGTTCCTCGGCCACTGCGGCGCACTGGCCGCCGCCACGCTAGCCGGTTTCGGCCTGGCGGTGGCGATCATGCAGTGGATGCAGCCGCCTGCGCAGACGCTGCAGGCGTGGCTGCACATCGGCCGCTTCATCCTCAGCGCCTCGCTGCTGGGCGCCTGTTTCGTCGGGCTGGCCTGTCTGATCAGCGTGCAGACTGCCGACAAGTCGCGCGCCGCCGGCCTGGCACTGATCGGCTGGCTGGCCAGCGTGGTGCTGTTCGACCTCGCGCTGCTGGCGCTGCTGGTGGTCAGCGGCGGCAACCCGGTGGAGCGGGCGGTGTATCCGTACCTGCTGCTGCTCAACCCGGTCGATGTGTTCCGCCTGGTCAACCTCACCGCGCTGGGCGACGGCGCCGGCAATGACCTGCTCACCGGGATGACCGCCCACCACGGCTACCCGCCGCTGCTGCTGGGCCTGGTGATGCTGACCTGGGCGGTGCTGCCATTCGCGTGGGCGCTGTTCGCGTTCCGGCGCAAGGAAGTCTGAGGAGAATCGCATGCGCAGCCACTGCACCCGCCCGCCCGCGCTGGTCCTGGCGCTGGCCCTGCTCGCCGGCTGCGGCGGTGGCCACGCCCCCGCCCAGCACGCGGTCGATACACATCCGGACGACGCCTGCGCGGTGTGCGGCATGTACCTGGACGGCTCGCCCGGCCCGCGCGCGGAAGCCTGGGTAAGCGGACGCACCAAGCCGCTGGTGTTCGATTCCACCCGCGACTTCTTTGCTTACGTGCTGCAGCCGGAGAACCAGTCCGCGCTGCAGGAGCTGTACGTGCAGGACAGCGCGCATATCGACTGGCGCCAGCCCAGCCATGCCGCAGCCAGCTTCATCGACGCGCGCCGTGCCTACTACGTGGCCTGGCAGCCGCTGCCCGGATCGATGGGACCGACGCTGGCGCCGTTCGCTACCCGCGCGGCGGCGGAAACCTTCGTGCACCAGCACGGCGGCGCCGTGCTCGCTTTCGACGAAGTCACGCCCGCGCTGGTGGCCACGCTGGATTACCGCTGCCCTGCCCAGGCCGCCGGCGCGCGTGGCCCGTTGCAGTGCCTGGCCGCAGCCACGGCATCCTTCGCCCTGCCGGCCACGCCGCACTCGCCGGCTGCATCTGCCTCGCCGGCGACGCCAGCCCATCCTCTTCCCTGACGAGAATCCACCCATGCTCGGACTGAACAGTTTTTCGCACTGGATCGTGCTGCTGGTGCTGGTGCTGCTGGTGTTCGGCACCGGCAAGCTGCGCAACGTCGGCCGCGACCTCGGCGGCGCCATCGCCGATTTCCGCAAGGGGCTGCGCGGCACCGCGCCGGACGAGGCCACGCCGCCAGCGATCCGCGCGGACGAACGGCAGCCCTGACCCGCGGCGCACGCCGACGAGGCGGCGCCCGGCCGGCCCGCCGCAGCAGGCGCCGCGAGGAGCGACGCCTGCTGCGGCGTTACGCGTTCAATGCTTCGCGTCGAGCGCCTGCGACAGGCCGGGCACGTACTCCTTGCCGTGCGGCACGGTGGCGCTGGAAGGGCCGAGCGCGCCGCCAATCGGCTCCACCCGCCCGCCCAGGCACTTACCCAGGAACTGCTCGGCCACCGCGTTGAAGGCGATGCTGTTCTCGGGCCGCGCGAAGCCGTGGCCCTCGTCGGGGAACAGCACGTAGGTGACCGGGATGTGCCTGGCCTGCATCGCCTTCACGATCTGGTCCGACTCGGCCTGGTTCACGCGCGGGTCGTTGGCGCCCTGCCCGATCAGCAACGGCCGCTTGATCGCCGCCGCCCTGAACACCGGTGAGCGGTCGTGCAGCAGTTGCCGGCCGGCCTCGGTGGTGGGGTCGCCCATGCGCTTGTAGAACTGCTGCTTGATCGCCTCCCAGTACGGCGGAATGGTCTTCAGCAAGGTGGCGAGATTGGACGGGCCGACGATGTCCACGCCGCAGGCGAAGGCGTCGGGCGTGAAGGTGAGGCCGACCAGGGTGGCGTAGCCGCCGTAGGAGCCGCCCATGATGGCCACCTTGTCCGCTTCGGCAATGCGGTTCTGCACCGCCCACTGCACGGCGTCGATCAGGTCGTCGTGCATCTTGCCGGCCCACTGCAGGTCGCCCGCGGCGATGTACTGCTTGCCGAACCCGGTGGAACCGCGGTAGTTCACCGACAGCACGGCATAGCCGCGGTTGGCCAGCCACTGGTGGTAGCTGTGGTAGCCGTAGCCGTCGCGCGCCCACGGACCGCCGTGCACGAACAGCACCATCGGCAGCGGCCGGTCGGGACGCCCGGCATGCGCCTGGTCGCTGCCGGCCGGCAGGGTCAGGTAGGAGACCTCGGTGAGGCCATCGCGGGTGCCGATCTCCTGCGGATACATCGGCGACAAGGTGGCCTTCTCCAGCTCCGGCCGGTTCACGAACAGCTTCACCAGCGTCTTCGCCTTGCGCCGGTACAGGTAGGTGGTGGCCGGCGCGGTGACCGGATCCACCGTCACCGTCCAGGCGTCGTCC
Organism: Rhodanobacter sp. KK11; assembly: GCF_033345435.1. Classification (NCBI taxonomy): domain Bacteria; kingdom Pseudomonadati; phylum Pseudomonadota; class Gammaproteobacteria; order Lysobacterales; family Rhodanobacteraceae; genus Rhodanobacter; species Rhodanobacter sp. KK11. The sequence continues at coordinate 159,627 of NZ_JAWPMI010000004.1, read as the reverse complement.
GCGTCGGTGCGCGAACCGATGCCGAGGTTGCCCTTGAGCTGCGACGTTAGGAAATCGAGGTCGCCCTGGATGGCCGGGTCGATCGCCTTCCACTCGGTCTTCAGGTATTCCGCGGCATAGGCCTGCGCGCGGCCCGTCTGCGGGTCGGTGAGCACCTCGCCGATGTCGGCCCTGGGGTTTTCCGCCAGCACCGTGGTCTTGCCGCTGGCCACGTCCTGGGCGACCAGCGCGGCGGTGTCGCGACCGCGCGAATCGAGCCAGTACAGCGTCTTGCCGTCGGTGGTGAAGCCCAGCGGCGCCGTGGTCAGCGAATCGTCCAGCCCCACGCTGGCGAACGGCTTGGCTTCCACCTTGCCGTCGGCGAAGCGGTAGAAGTCGGTGCCTCCGTCGGCGCGCGACTTCGTCGCCAGGCGCAGGGTCAGCGTGTCGTCGGCGGTGAAGCCCGCGTAGTCACCGGTGTTCTCGAACACCGGGGTGAGCTTGCCGTTCCTCAGGTCCACGCTGTACACGTCATGCCAGCGCGGGTCGCGGTTGTTCACGCCGATCAGGATGCGGTCCTTGATGTGCACGCTGGTGGCGATCACTTCCACCCGCGTCTTCTGGAACGCGGTCAGCGACTGGGCCTTGCCACCCTTCACCGCGACCTTGTAGAGCAGGAAGTTCTCGTCGCCACCCTGGTCGTTGACGTAAAGGATGGACGAGGAATCGGGCGCCCAGAAATACTGGCGGATGGGCCGCGTCTTCTCGTCGGTCAGCGCGCGCGCCTGGTCGGGGTGGTCGATCGGCGCCACCCAGACGTTGAGCACGCCGTCGCGCGGCGCGATCCACGCCAGCCAGTGCCCATCGGGACTGAGTCGGCCGGCCACCCGGCTGGGATTGCCGAACAAGGCGGCGCGTTCGATCAGGGGAGCGGTGGGAGCAGTGGCGGCCCAGGCGGCGCTGGACAAGCCGGCGGCGGCGAGCGCCACGGCGAGCACGAACTTGCGCATGCGATTCTCCTTGGTGGATGAATACAGCGGCTTCCCGTGCGGGCACCCTCGCGGATGCCCGGTCGACGACAACGCGCTCCACTGTAGGCGAGCCTCCGCCGGGAGGCCAGTGCACTCAGAGCAGGCGCTCGCAGATCGCGCGGTACAGCTGCGGCAAGCGTTCCAGCTCGGCCACGTCCACCCACTCGTCCACCTTGTGGATGCTGGCGTTGACCGGCCCCAGCTCCACCACCTCGGCGCCGAGCGGCGCGATGAAGCGGCCGTCCGAGGTGCCGCCGCCGGTGCTCTGTTCGGGTTCGATCCCGCACAGCTCGCGACATACGGCCACCACGGTCTCGCGCAGCACGCCGCCGGGCGGCGTGAGGAAAGGCATGCCGCTCAAGTTCCAGTCCAGCACGTAGTCGAGGCCGTGCCGCTGCAGGATCGCCTCGGTGCGCGCACGCAGGTCGTCGGCGCGGCTGGCGGTGCAGTAGCGGAAGTTGATCGCGGCGACGAGCCCGCCCGGGATCACGTTGTTGGCGCCGGTACCGGCGTTGAGGTTGGAGACCTGGAACGAGGTGGGCGGGAAGTCGTCGTTGCCTTCGTCCCAGCGCTCGGTGGCCAGCTCGGCCAGGGCCGGTGCGAATGCGTGGATCGGGTTCAGCGCCTTCTCCGGGTAGGCCACGTGGCCTTGCACGCCGCGCACGCTGAGCGTTCCGGACAGCGAGCCGCGGCGGCCCACGCGGATCAGGTCGCCGAGCTTTTCCTTCGCCGACGGTTCGCCCACCACGCACCAGTCGATGCGCTCGCCGGTGGCGCGGAAGCGTTCCGCCACCTTGCGCACGCCATCGAGATTGGTCGGACCTTCCTCATCGCTGGTCAGCAGCAGTCCGACCCGGCCGCGATGATCCGGATGCATCGCCACGAACTGCTCCAGCGCCACCGCCATCGCCGCCACGGAACCTTTCATGTCGGCGGCGCCGCGGCCGTATAGACGGCCATCGCGCAGGGTCGGTTCGAACGGCGGGCTCTGCCACGCGACTTCCGGTCCGCTCGGCACCACGTCGGTATGGCCAAGGAAGATCAGGGTGGGACTGCCCGCGCCGTGGGTGGCCCACAGGTTGTCCACGTCGCCATAGCGCAGGTACTCGACGGCAAAACCGGCACGCGCCAACCGCCCGCCGAGCAGCGGCAGGCAGCCGGCATCCTCGGGCGTCACCGAGCGGCGGCGGATCAGGTCACGGGCGAGTTCGAGCACGTCGGACATGGGCTTCACGAAACGGTCGGTAGGCGCCGGCGCAGCATAGCAAGCGCGCCACGCGGCAGCGCCTTCAGCGGTCGCCTTCCGCGTCGCGCTGGCCCAGGAAGATCAGCGCGGCCAGCAGCACCACCACGAAGCGGAAGGCACTGGCCAGGCCATTCCATTGCGTGGACATCCACATGCCGAACCATTCGCCGCCGATCGCCATGAAGCCGCCCAGCCACAGCAACACGCCGAGCGTGAGTCCGGCCACGGCGGGCCGCATGGCGCGCTGGAACGTCGCCGCCGGCGTGCGGCGTGCGCACCACATGCGCCAGGCGCCGGCGCCGCACAGCACGGCGGCCAGCGTTTCGGCGGCGATGATCAGCACGTACGCGGCATGCTGCAGCAGCGGCGCATGGATCGCGCGGTAGTGGATGGCGGCGTCGGGGAAGATCGAATCCATCGCCAGCACGTGCTGCACGAAGGCGAGGTTGCTGCCGTAGTCGGTGAGGTTGCCGAACGCGACCAGCGCCAGCCACAGCGCGATCGTCGCCAGCAGCGCGATCTTCGACAGGCGCATCGCCATGTCAGCGCCCGAACAGTTTCTTGAAGCCGTTGTCGGTGAAGCCCACGCTTACCGAGCCGTCGCCCTGCACCACCACCGGACGGCGGATCAGCGCGGGATATTCCTTCAGCAGCAACGTCCACTCCGGATCGCTGCCGGGGTTCTTGCGCTGCGGCAGCAGGTTGCGCCAGGTGGTGGAGGACTTGTTGACCAGTTTTTCCCAGCCGCCGAGCTGCGCCGCCCAGTCCTTCAGCGTCGCCGCCGGCACCGGGTTGGCGCGGTAGTCGACGAAATCGTGCGCCACCTCGAAGCGGGTCAGCCAGTTGCGCGCCTTGCGGCAGGTATCGCAGGTGGGCAGTCCGTACAACACAGGGTTCATTCGCCGCTCCTGAGCAGTTCGTTGATGCTGGTCTTGCTGCGGGTCCTCTCGTCCACCTGCTTGACGATGATCGCCGCGTACAGGCTGTGGCTGCCGTCCTTCGCCGGCAGGCTGCCGGCCACCACCACGCTGCCGGCCGGCACGCGGCCGTAGCTGACTTCGCCGGTGGCGCGGTTGTAGATGCGGGTGGACTGGCCGAGGAACACGCCCATGCCGATCACGCTGCCGCGCTCCACCACCACCCCCTCGACCACTTCCGAGCGCGCGCCGATGAAGCAGCCGTCCTCGATGATGGTGGGGTTGGCCTGCAGCGGCTCCAGCACGCCGCCGATGCCGACGCCGCCGGACAGATGCACGCCCGCACCGATCTGTGCGCAGGAGCCCACCGTGGCCCAAGTGTCGACCATCGTGCCGGCACCGACGTAGGCACCGATGTTGACGTAGCTGGGCATCAGCACCGCATCCTTCGCGATGTGCGCGCCGCGGCGCACCAGCGCGCCGGGCACCACGCGCGCGCCGAGTTGCTGCAGTTCGGCGTCGTTGCCGTGGGCAAAGCGCAGCGGCACCTTGTCGAACGCCTGCGCCGGGCCGCCGTCGACCACGCGGTTGTCGTTGATGCGGAAGTACAACAGCACCGCCTTCTTGATCCACTGGCTCACCGTCCAGCCGCCGTGGCCATCGGGCTCGGCGACACGGCGCTCGCCGGCTTCGAGCAGGTCAAGCACCTGGCCGATGGCCGGCCGCAGGTGGGTTTCGATCTCGGCCTGGGTCAGCGCGTTGCGGCGTTCGAAGGCGTCGTCGATCAGGGTTTCGATGGCTTGCATGGGGCTCATTCGCTGGGGGGCGGCGACGACAGTCGCGGCCGGATTCGGCCATCCGTGATGGCGGGTTCTCCATTCTTCCACAGCCGACCCGCAAGCCGCGAATCGGGCCACGGCCAGGCCGGCGCAAGAGTTTCCATTTTCACCGTGCCGAGACGAGGACTGTGTCCATCATGCGCCACGGCTCGCCGCCGTTTGCGGAGCCCCTCCCGCCAACCCGCCCCGGGGGATCATGACATGCGCGAACAGATCAACGAGGGTTCCATGGTTTTCGTCGCCGACGGCCGCGAAGGCATCGGTTCCGTCCGCGAGATCCGGCATGGGCTGCCCGAACTGCTGGTCTACATCGAGAACGCCGGCGACTTCGTGGTACCGATGTCGGCCGTCAAGGCGATCCATTCGGGCAAGGTCATCCTCGACTTCGACCACCTCGACTTGCGCCTGCGCAACGCCATCCGCCATGCACGCGACTCGGAAGACCCCAACTACGTATCGCCCCCGTCGGAAGACGAAGAGTGACGCCCGTCCGGCACGGGCCGCGATTGCCGGTTTGCCGATACGATGGCGCTTTCCGGCACGGGGTAAGCTTTGCGGCATGATCGACAAAGACGAGGCCAGGCTCAACCGGCAACTCGACCGCTTCGAGCGGGAATTGCCGCAAGGCATCGGCCGCAGCTTCCGCTGGTTGCGCGAACCGTCTGCGCGCTGGGTGCGTATCCCCGCAGGACTGCTGCTCATCGCCGGAGGCATCCTCAGCATCCTGCCGTTCCTCGGCCTGTGGATGCTGCCGCTCGGACTGTTGCTGCTGGCCCAGGACCTGCCCTTCCTGCGCCGCCCGATGCGGCAGGCCTTGCTGTGGATGGAGCGGCGCTGGGTGCGATGGAAACGATTCCGCCGCACGCGGCAAGGCTGAGTGCCTGACGATCGGCGCATCGCCCTCCCTTCGCGAGGCCGTGCAGCCGATTATCGCGATATCGCCGGCAAAATCCCCCCGCCATTCATTCGCCGGCGCCGCCGCGATATTGCCGATTCGAATCCGGACCGGCCGCCTGCTGGTTTTGCGCAAATAATTTGTGATAATGGAACAATCCCACCCGGAAGGCGGTGCGAAACCATGGCGCAATACGATCTTGAGTCCTTGTTGGCACCGGTCGGAGACGAATCTCCGGCGGGCGACGATCTGGAATACGATCCCGAGTTTCTCGCACTCGAACGCGCCGCCGCGCCGAAGGCCGAACGCGCCATTGGCGACAACGTCAAGGCGGCCGAAGAACCCGACTGGGACAAGGTCATCGAACTGGCCCGGGCCGTACTGCTCAGGTCGAAAGATCTGCGCGCTGCCGTCCACCTCACCACGGCCTGGACCCGCACGTCGGGCATGCCGGGCTGGAACGCGGGCCTCAGCCTGATCCGGGGCCTGCTGGAGCATTTCTGGGACACCGTGCATCCGCAGCTGGACGCCGAGGACGACAACGACCCGACCATGCGGGTCAATTCGGTGGTTCCGCTCGGCGACCTGCAGGGAGCGTTGCGCTACTTCCGCACGACGCCTTTCGTGCAATCGCCACGCCTTGGCCGCTTCGACCTGCGCGACCTGCGTATCGCCAACGGCACGCTGAAAGTCGCCGCCACCGAGGGCGAGCCGCAGGCGAGCATGACCGAAATCGAAGCCTGCTGCATGGACTGCGCCGAGGAGGAGCTGGTTGCCGTGACGGCGGCCGTCAGCCAGGCGCTGGAAAACGCCAAGGCCATCGACTCGATTTTCAATGATCGGGTCGGCACCGCCGGGCCGGATTTCAAGACCCTGCTCAGCGAAATCTATGAACTGAAGAAGTTTCTGGATCCGCAGCTCGCGCGCCGCCTGCCGGCGGAAGGTTCTGCTGAAGATGGCGCAACCGGTGAAGAAGGCGGTGGCGGGGGCAGCGGAGTGCGCGCCTCCAACGGCGCGATTTCCGGTCCGCAGGACGTGATGCGCCGCATCGACGAGCTGTGCGATTACTACACCCGCAACGAACCGTCGAGCCCGGTACCGCTGCTGCTGCGCCGTGCGCAACGCCTGGTCGGCATGAGCTTCATGGACCTGCTGCAGGACCTCGCGCCCGGCGGCATTCCGGAGTTGCGCGTCGTTTCCGGGACGCCCGAGGACGAATGAGTCGCTGCGCAACCCGCAGCGCATTGCCCTGGGCCGCTCCCCATCCGCCTAGTACACGCCCCGGCAGCCGTTCGCGCCGGGGCGCAGGAACAGCTGGCGCACCGAGGGATCCCAGCTCAACGAAAGGCCACCCGGCAGCCCGGTGGTGATGCCGGCCGAGGCGGTCTGGCTGATCGGACCCACGGAAACGGCATGGCCGTCGCCGAACGTCGCCTTCGCACTGATCGCGTAGCTGACCGGATCGTCGCACCCTGGCACGTCGATCTGCTGCACGACCGCACCACCTCCGGTGAAATCCGGCAATGTCCCGGTGATCGCCGGCATGGCCCGGTCCGCGTCCCTGCCGGCGCGACACGTCGCGGTCAGCGTATAGCCCACGGACACCCTGACCGGCGGCGCCACCTGCACCACGGCGACAGCTTCGGGCTGCGCGGTGCAGCCGACCAGGAACGCCTTGTGCTTCGGCACCACGTGCAGCACGTAGCTGCCCGACTGGAGCTGGCCGCCGCCCAACTTCACCTCGATGCGGTTCGGCGACACGCCGGTCACGCTGGGCTGAATGCCCTGCGGCTTGCCTTGCGCATCGGTCGCGGTGACCACCGGATCCTCGCACTGGGCGTCGAGCAGGTTCGCGCCGACCAGCGCGAAAGTCATTTCCTTGCCGCCATCACGCAACACGAACAGCGGCCGGTGATCCACCGTCTCGACGCCGTCGATGACCGGTGGCAGCTTGGCCGGCCCGGATACGGCAGCGAGCTGCGCCACGCTGCTGGCCAATGCGTCGGCCATCGCGCCCGCATCGGCATCCAGGCAACCCTTGCTGGCGTCGAGAAAGGCTTGCGTCCGCTGGGCCATCGCGTGAGCCCGATACGCACTGGCTTTCGCACCCGCGCCGAGCGTGTCGATCGGCTTGCCGGCATCACCGCCCAGCATCTTGCGCAACGTGTCGGCCATGCCGGCCAGACGCTCGCTGACGGTGCCCAGACCGGAATGCGGCAGGCTGGCCGCTCGCACGGACAACTCGTGCCCGGCTGCCTCGAGTTCGGCGACGACGGTCGCTCCGGTCAACCGCGGGGCCACCTGCGCCACCGTCGGGCCGGCCAGGCCCGGCGCGAGCAGCCCGAACAGGATGCCGGCACCGAGTCTGCCGATCCTCATCGACGAACGTTCATCAGCACGCCCACCATGCCCACGGTATCGCCTCCCTCGCAGCCGGGCTGATCCGGCTGATCCGGGTCGCAACTGCCCTGCTGGTCGGCCGGCAGACGCACGCCGGACGGCACGATGCCATAGGAGCGATAGTTGGCGGTGATCACGCTCGGGTCGATGTAGGAGTCACCGTGATTGCCGTTCTGCGCACTGCCCGCGCCCGACGCCGTGGGCACGTTGACGGCCAGACCGCCACCCAGCGGCAACAGGTTGCCGCTGCTGTCCACCGCGTAGAAGTAGGCCGGCGGCAGGCCGATGTTGGCAATCGTCTGCAGCCCGGTGCCGACCACGTAGATCGGCGCCGCACCCGTGCCCATGCGCCCGGTCGACCCCCACACACCCATGCCGTTGTATACCGGCGTAGTACCGAGCTGGAACAGGTCGCCGTTGGTCACGGACAGGTAGAACGCGGATGTTCCTGCGTTCACCGTGAACGCGCTGCCTGCCACCGAGGCCAGCGTCAGCGTCTTGTTGTTGGTCATGCTGAAGCCGGCCGGCGACGAGAAGTTGCCGAGCGTGCTGACCAGGTTGCTGTTGCGCTGGCTCGGACCGCCGAGCATGGTCGTGCCGACGGCACTGCCGCTCAAGGTGCTGGCCGTGATCACGCCGCCCGCTCCTTCGCTGATCGCGCCGGCGGACTTGAGCGTGGTCTGGTTGCCGCTCACCGCCCCGTTGATCAGCAGGTCGCCCGCGGTGGTGGTCAGCGCGGTGCTGTTGCCGCCGTTGACCGGGCCGACTACGGTCAGCGCTTGCGCGTTGGTCAGACCGAAGTTCGCCGCGCTGAAACTGCCCAGCGTGCCGATGTGGTTGACGCCGTTCAGCGTGGTGGCACCGCCCGACTGGCCGCTCAGGGTGCCGGCCGTGATGCTGCCGCTGGCCCCTTCGCTGATTGCACCGGCCGATTTCAGCGTGGTGGTCGTGCCGCTGACCGCGCCGTTGATGGCCAGGTCGCCGGCCGTGGTGGTCAGCGCCGTGCTGGCCCCGCCGTTGACTGGGCCGCCGACCGTCAGTGCCTGCGCGTTGGTCAGTGCGAAGCCTGTTGCGGTGAAGCTGCCCAGCGTACCGACGCGGTTGCTGCCGTTCAGTGCCGTGGCGCCCGCCGACTGGCCGCTCAGGGTAGTGGCGGTGATGCTGCCGCCGGCCCCTTCGCTGATCGCGCCGGCCGACTTCAGCGTGGTGGTCGTGCCGCTGACCGTACCGTTGATGGCCAGGTCGCCGGCCGTGGTGGTCAGCGACGTGCTGGCGCCGCCGTTGACCGGGCCGCCTACCGCCAGCGCCTGTGCGTTGGTCAGCGTGAAGCCCGCTGCAGTGAAGCTACCCAGCGTGCCGATGTGGTTGCTGCCGTTCAGTGTGGTGGCGCCGGCCGACTGGCCACTCAGCGTGGCGGCGGTGATGCTGCCGCCGGCCCCTTCACTGATCGCACCGGCCGAGGTCAGCGTGGTAGTCGTGCCGCTCACGGCACCGTTGATGATCAGGTCACCAGCGGTCGTGGTCAACGACACCACCGGGCCACCGACCAGCGGTCCGACCACGGTCAGCGTCTGCCCATTGGTGAGGCTGAAGTCGGCACTGAAGCTGCCCAGCTGATTGATGTGGTTGACACCGTTGAGCGTCGTGGTGCCGGCCGAATGACCGGTCAGCAGGTTGGCCGTGATGCTGCCGCCGGCGCCTTCGCTGATAGCCCCCGCCGACTGCAGCGTGGTGGTGGCGCCACTGAGCGCGCCGTTGATGGCGAGGCCGCCGGCGGTGGTGGTCAGCGCCACGCTGCTCCCCCCGTTGATCGGACCGTTCACCGCCAGCGCCTGGCTGTTGACCAGGCTGAAGCCGTCGGCGCTGAAGCTGCCGAGTGTCGTGACCTTGTTGGCCCGACCCAGCGTGGCGCTGCCCACCGCACTGCCGTTCAGCGTGCCGGCCGTGAGGGTGCCGCCGCTCTGGCTGATGCTGCCGCCGGAGCCCAGCGTCACCGTGCCGCCGGTGATGTCGTTGGCCAACGCGAGGTCGCCGGCCGAGTTCAGCGCGACCGCGTGACCGACCAGCCCGGTGTTCACGGCCAGCGTACCGCTGGTGGTGGTCAAGGCGACATCGCCGCTGTTGCCGGTCGTCGTCAGCGGACCGTTCACCGTCAGCGCCTGCGCGTTGATCAGGCTGAAGTTCGCCGCGCTGAAGCTGCCCAGCGTGCCGATCAGGTTGGCTTGGCCAAGCGTGGTGTTGCCCACCGAGCTGCCGGTCAGCGTCCCGGCAGTGATGATACCCGCGCTCTGGCTGATGCCCGCACCACTGGTCAGACTCAGCGTGCCCGTGGCGTTCACGTTGTTGCTCAGCGTCAGGCCGCCATTCGCAGTCAGCGAGATGTCGTGCCCGCTGAGGTCTCCGGGCGTGCTCAGTGCGCCGCCATTCGAGGCCAGCACGAGGTTCGCGCTGCCGGTATTGATTGCCCCTGCCGGCAGCGTGAGCGTACCTCCCGCCACCAGGCTGACTGCACCGTTTGCGCCGTTGGTCAGTGCGGCCACAGTGAGGTTGCCGGCATCGACGACCTGCACGCCGGCGCCCGCCAGCGTCATCGCACCGGCGAAGTGGTTGCCGGCGTTGCTCAGCGTGATCGCGCCGTTGCCGGCATTGAGGTTGCTGGTGCCGCTCACGTTCAGCGCGCCAGTCTGGCTGATCGCGCCGTTGTTGCTGGTCGCCGCCAGATTGCCGCCGATGCTGCCGGCGCCAAGGTTCAGCGCACCGTGACTCACCGCGGTCAGCGCACCGGTGGCCAGCGTGCCCAACGTCAGCGCGTTCGCGCTGGTGATCTGGGTCGCGCCACCGGTCAGGTTGACCACGCCGGCGAAGTCGTTGCCCGCGTTGGTCAACGTGATCGTGCCGCTGCCGGCGTTGAAACTCGACGCCCCCGTCACCTTGAAGCCGCCACCCTGCGCGATGCCGCCAGTCGCGGCGGTCACCGACAACGGCCCGTTGATGGTCAGGGCGTTGGCACTGAAGGTGCCGCTGTTGGTGCTCAGGCGGGTCAATGCCGTGGCACCGCCCACCGCACCGCCGAAGCTGGTGCCGCCGCCGGTATTCACCGTCAACGCGTGCGCTCCGTCCACCGTCGAGCCGAAGCCGATATTGCCGCTACCGCTGCTCGTCAGCGTCGCGTCCGCACCCAGCGTCACCGCGCCGGTGTAGCTCTGCCCGCCGGTGGTGCTCACGCTGGAGGTGTTGAGTGCCGTGGTGCCGCTGACCTGCAGTGCGTTCACTCCCGCCACCGCGCCGCCCAGCACTGCGTTGCCCGCCACCGTCAGGTCGTGGGTTGCGCCGGTCACCCCGGCCAGGCTCACCGTGGTACCGGTCAGCGTGGCGTTGCCGCCCAGCGTTACGGTATCGCCGTAGGTCTGCGCACCGGTCGTAGTGACGTTGCCACCCAGCGTGGTGCCGCCACCGGCGTCCGTGCTCAGGCTGGTCAGCGTCGTGCTGCCACCCACCGCACCGCCGAAGCTGGTGCCGCCGCCGGTATTCACCGTCAACGCGTGCGCTCCGTCCACCGTCGAGCCGAAGCCGATATTGCCGCTACCGCTGCTCGTCAGCGTCGCGTCCGCACCCAGCGTCACCGCGCCGGTGTAGCTCTGTCCGCCGGTGGTGCTCACGCTGGCGGTATTGAGTGCCGTGGTGCCGCTGACCTGCAGTGCGTTCACTCCCGCCACCGCGCCGCCCAGCACCGCGTTGCCCGCCACCGTCAGGTCGTGGGTCGCGCCGGTCACCCCGGCCAGGCTCACCGTGGTACCGGTCAGCGTGGCGTTGCCGCCCAGCGTTACGGTATCGCCGTAAGTCTGCGCACCGGTCGTAGTGACGTTGCCGCCCAGCGTGGTGCCGCCGCCGGCATCCGTGCTCAGGCTGGCCAGCGCGACGGTGCCGCCCACTGCACCGCCAAAGCCGGTGACGCCTGAAGCGTTGACCGTCAGTGCCTGCGCGCCTGTCGACACGCCATCCAGCGTCGAAGAGAAATGGACGTCGCTGCCGGTCAGTGTTTGTGGCATGGCGCCGTACAACAGCACGGCATTGCCGTAGGTCTGCGCACCGCCCGTTTTCACGTTGCCGCCCAGGTAGATGCTGCCACCCGCCCCAACAGTGAGGCTGGTCAGCGCTGTCGTGCTGCCGATATCACCCGCAAAGGCCGCCCAAGCCACAGGCGCATTGACGGTCAATGCATGGGCACCATCCAGCGTCGAGCCAAAATAGACGACACCGCCGGTGCTGCCCAGCGTGACATCGGTCCCCAGCGTCACGGCATCGTAGTAGACCTGATCGCCGCTGGTGGTGACGTTGCCACCCAGCACGGTGCTGCCGCCGACATCCGTGGCCAGGCTGGTCAGCGCCGTGGTGCCACCCACCGCACCGCCGAAGCTGGTGGCTCCGCCGGTGTTCACCGTCAATGCATGCGCCCCGTCCAGCGTCGAGCCGAAGCTGATATTGCCGTTGCCGCTGCTCGCCAGCGTCGTGTCGGCACCCAGCGTCACCGCACCGGCGTAGCTCTGCCCGCCCGTGGTGTTCACGCTGGCAGTATTGAGCGCCGTGGTGCCACTGACCTGCAGCGTGTTCACCCCCGCCACCGCGCCGCTCAGCACCGCGTTGCCGGACACCGTCAGGTTGTTTCCAGCCCCCGTCACCCCAGTCAGGCTCACCGTCGTACCGGTCAGCGTGGCGTTGCCGCCCAGTGTCACCATGTCGTTGTAGGCCTGCGTGCCGCTGGTGGTGACATTGCCGCCCAGCACGGTACCGCCACCGGCATCCGTGGCCAGGCTCGCCACCTTCACCGCAGCATTGAAGTTGGTGATGCCGGTGCTGTTGACCGAAAGCGCTCCCAATGCGCCGTTGGCACCGCCGCCCACCGCGCCGCCGAACGTCACCGCGCCGCTGCCGGCGTTCACCGTGAGGTTGCGTGCCGTGGCGCTGGCGTTGTCCACCGTGCTGCCGAAGCCCACGCTGCTGTTCGTCGTGGCCAGCGTCACGTTGCCGCCCAGCGTCACCGCATCGCCATACGTCTGCGCGCCACTGGTGGTGACGTTGCCGCCCAGCGCGGCGCTGCCGCCGGCATCCGTGGCCAGGCTGGTCAGCGCCGTGGTGCCGCCCACCGCACCGCCGAAGCTGGTGGCGCCGCCAGTGTTCACCGTCAGCGCATGCGCACCGTTCACCGTCGCAGCGAAACCGATGTTGCCGTTGCCGCTGCTCGCCAGCGTCGCATCGGCACCCAGCGTCACCGCGCTGCGGTAGGTCTGCGCACCGGCCGTGGTGATGCTGCCGTTGATCGTGATGCCGCCGCCGGCCGTCACGTCCAGCGCGCCACCCACGCCGGTGGCCGGTACCGTCAGGGCTGCCGTGGTGTAGTTCAGCGTCAGGTTGCCGGCCACGCTCGCCGGCAGCGTCAGGGCACCCGGGGTCGCCCAGGTATTCTTCAGCGACAGGTTGTTGATGCCCGCGCCGGCACCCGCGGCAAACGTCACGCCGCCCCGGAGGCTGTTGTTCTGGCTGCCGAGGTCGATGTCCTGCGTGGCTCCGGCCGTGGTGTTGTTCTGGGTGAACGTGGCGAGACCGGTCACCGTCAGTGCACCGCTCTGGCTGATCGCTCCGTTGCTGCCCACGTCCAGGCTGCTTGCCGTCGTGGTGCCCAGCACCGTCGCCTGGCCGTTCGCCAGGCTCACGCTGCCGCCAATCAGGCTCACCGGGCCGGTGAAAGCATTGCCGGCGTTGGCCAGCGTGATCGCGTTCGCGCCAGCGTTGAAGCTCGACGCGCCGGTGACCGTGAACGCACCACCTTGTGTGATGCCGCCCGTCGTCGTCGTTACGGACAGGCCGCCGCTGCCGATGTTCAGCGCGCCCGCGCTGAACGTGGCGCTGTTCGTGGTCAGCCCGGCCAGCGCGCCATTGGCACCACCGCCCACCGCGCCGCCGAACGTCACCGCGCCGTTGCCGGCGTTCACCGTGAGGTTGCGTGCCGTGGCGCTGGCGTTGTCCACCGTGCTGCCGAAGCCCACGCTGCTGTTCGTCGTGGCCAGCGTCACGTTGCCGCCCAGCGTCACCGCATCGCCATACGTCTGCGCGCCACTGGTGGTGACGTTGCCGCCCAGTACGGTACTGCCGCCGGCATCCGTGGCCAGGCTGGTCAGCGCCGTGGTGCCACCCACCGCACCGCCGAAGCTGGTCGCTCCGCCGGTGTTCACCGTCAGTGCATGCGCCCCGTCCAGCGTCGAGCCGAAGCTGATATTGCCGTTGCCGCTGCTCGCCAGCGTCGTGTCGGCAACCAGCGTCACCGCACCGGTGTAGCTCTGCCCGCCCGTGGTGTTCACGCTGGCAGTATTGAGCGCCGTGGTGCCACTGACCTGCAGCGTGTTCACCCCCGCCACCGCGCCGCTCAGCACCGCGTTGCCGGACACCGTCAGGTTGTTTCCAGCCCCCGTCACCCCAGCCAGGCTCACCGTCGTACCGGTCAGCGTGGCGTTGCCGCCCAGTGTCACCATGTCGTTGTAGGTCTGCGTGCCGCTGGTGGTGACATTGCCGCCCAACACAGTACCGCCGCCGGCATCCGTGGCCAGGCTCGCCGCCTTCACCGCAGCATTGAAATTGGTGATGCCGGTGCTGTTGACCGAAAGTGCTCCCAATGCGCCGTTGGCACCGCCGCCCACCGCGCCGCCGAACGTCACCGCGCCGCTGCCGGCGTTCACCGTGAGGTTGCGTGCCGTGGCGCTGGCGTTGTCCACCGTGCTGCCGAAGCCCACGCTGCTGTTCGTCGTGGCCAGCGTCACGTTGCCGCCCAGCGTCACCGCATCGCCATACGTCTGCGCGCCACTGGTGGTGACGTTGCCGCCCAGCGCGGCGCTGCCGCCGGCATCCGTGGCCAGGCTGGTCAGCGCCGTGGTGCCGCCCACCGCACCGCCGAAGCTGGTGGCGCCGCCAGTGTTCACCGTCAGCGCATGCGCACCGTTCACCGTCGCAGCGAAACCGATGTTGCCGTTGCCGCTGCTCGCCAGCGTCGCATCGGCACCCAGCGTCACCGCGCTGCGGTAGGTCTGCGCACCGGCCGTGGTGATGTTGCCGTTGATCGTGATGCCACCGCCGGCCGTCAGATCCAGCCCGCCGGCTGTCGTGCTTGCCAATGGCACCGTCAAGGCGGCACTGGTGTAGTTCAAGGTCAGCATGCCGGCCACGCTCGCCGGCAGCGTCAGGGCACCCGGGGTCGCCCAGGTATTCTTCAGCGACAGGTTGTTGATGCCCGCGCCTGCACCCGCGGCAAACGTCACGCCGCCCCGGAGGCTGTTGTTCTGGCTGCCGAGGTCGATGTCCTGCGTGGCTCCGGCCGTGGTGTTGTTCTGGGTGAACGTGGCGAGACCGGTCACCGTCAGTGCACCGCTCTGGCTGATCGCTCCGTTGCTGCCCACGTCCAGGCTGCTTGCCGTCGTGGTGCCCAGCACCGTCGCCTGGCCGTTCGCCAGGCTCACGCTGCCGCCAACCAGGCTCACCGGGCCGGTGAAAGCATTGCCGGCATTGGCCAGCGTGATCGCGTTCGCGCCGGCGTTGAAGCTCGACGCGCCGGTGACCGTGAACGCACCACCTTGCGTGATGCCGCCCGCCGTCGTCGTTACGGACAGGCCGCCGCTGCCGATGTTCAGCGCGCCCGCGCTGAACGTGCCGCTGTTCGTCGTCAGTCCGGCCAGCGCGCCATTGGCACCGCCGCCCACCGCGCCGCCGAACGTCACCGCGCCGCTGCCGGCGTTCACCGTGAGGTTGCGTGCCGTGGCGCTGGCGTTGTCCACCGTGCTGGCGAAGTTCACGTCGCTGCTGTTCGAGCTCAGCGTGATGTCGCCGCCCAACGCTACTGCGCTGTGATAGGTCTGCGCACCGGCCGAGGTGATGTTGCCGCCGATCGTGATGCCACCGCTGGCCGTCACGTCCAGCGCCCCACCCACACCGATTGCCGATACCGCCAGCGCTGCTGCGGTGTAGTTGAGCGTCAGGTCGCCGTCCACGCTCGCCGGCAACGTCAGGGCACCCGGGGTCGCCCAGGTATTCTTCAGCGACAGGTTGTTGATGCCCGCGCCTGCACCCGCGGCAAACGTCACGCCGCCCCGGAGGCTGTTGTTCTGGCTGCCGAGGTCGATGTCCTGCGTGGCTCCGGCCGTGGTGTTGTTCTGGGTGAACGTGGCGAGGCCGGTCACCGTCAGTGCACCGTTCTGGCTGATCGCCCCGTTGCTGCCCACGTCCAGGCTGCTTGCCGTCGTGGTGCCCAGCACCGTCGCCTGGCCGTTCACCAGGCTCACGCTGCCGCCGGTCAGGCTTACCGGACCGCTGAAAGCGTTGCCGGTGTTGAGCAGCGAAATCGTGCCACTGTTTCCGGCGCTGAGCGTTGCCTGGCCCGCCACGATACTGTTGCCAACCGCGGACAACTGGGCGATGCCTGTGGCATTCACCGTCAACGCACCCCGCGCCGACGCGGCACCTGATGTGTTGATGGAGCCGATAAATGTTCCATTGCCGATCTTGAGGCCACCACCGGCATGGGTGGCATCACCAGTGCGGATATCCACGGCGCCACCGAACGTGGTGATCGCCGCATTGGCCGCATTGCCGATAGTGACCACGCAAGTCGCGCATGCTGCATTGCTGGAGTAGCTGGTGGCTGCCGCCGTTCCGCCGTAATTCGCCCAGAGATTCACGTTCAGGGCATTGGACCCGTCGCTCGAGATGCCGTCATTCAGGAGAATGCTGCCTGCAGCCTTGAGATAGAGCGTGCCTGCACCCGTGGCGGTAATGCCGTTGGTGACGGTGATGTCTCCGTTCTGGCCACCGCCCGTACCGGTATAGATGGAGACGCTGGTACCGCCAGTCAGCGCACTGCCGATAACGCCGGGGTCAATCGTGGAATTGGCCGCCGGCGCGGAAAAGATGCCCCCGGTAAGTGTCCCGCCACCACCCGTCACGATTTCAACGTTGCGCGGGTCGAGCAGCCAGAGGCCCGCCGTACCGTTCGGCGCCGAGGCATCGACATGACCTTGTACGTTCAGACCATAAAGCGACGAAGTCTCGACCCGCCCGCCGTTGCCACCCAGCGCACCGCCACGCGCGCTGATGCTGCCGTAGAAGTTGTTGACGTCGTTGCCCCACACCACCACTGAACCGCCGTCGCCCTGTTGCGTGGCGTCGGCCCTGAGTACGGCGTCCGGAGCCACGTAGGTCGCCGCCGCGGTCTGCAGCCCTTCGCCGCCCTGCCAGCCACCACCCACGCGGATACTGCCTCCGCCGAGGGTGCCCGAGGCGTCGATGCTGCCGCCGGTCACCCCGACGTTCCGGTCGGACAACAGCTGCACGCTGCCGCCGTGCGCACCGGACACATTGATGCTGCCGCTGCTCTCGACATTGCCGCCGGTGCCGACCAGCCGTACCACGCCGCCATCGGTGTTGATGCCTCTGGCATCGACGATGCCGGTGTTGTTGACCAGACTGGTGAACAGGTCCTTCGTCGCCGAGGCCTGCAGCACTACCGTGCCGTCCTCGGCGCGCAAGGTGCCCTTGTTGGTGACGGCCGCTTCGCGCTGGTCCAGGCGTTGCTTCAGTTCGCCGGTGATCTGGATGTTGATCAGGCCATTGCCGTCGAAGTCGAGCACGGCATGGTCGGCGCCGTCGAGGTTGATCTTGCCGTAGTTGGCGAAGATCAGCCCGTCGTTGAACACACTGCCGCCGACCAGCGCCACGGAACCACCGCTGGCGGCCTCGATCAGGCCGTGGTTGACGATGCCGGCGCCGGCACCGGCGACGTTGAGGTTGTAGTGCCCGGCAAGGAAGTCGTTCGGCGTAAGGTCGAGCGTGCTGGCGAGCAGACCGCCCACGTTCAACTGCGCGGTGGCGCCGAAGATGATGCCGTGGGTGTTGATCAGGAAGATCTGGCCGTTCGAGTTGATGCGGCCGAAGATCTGGCTGGGGTTCTGGTCGAGGATGCGGTTCAGCGCCACCGCCGAGCTCGATGGCTGGTTGAACAGCACCGATTCGTTGGCACCCACGTTGAAGGTCTGCCAGTTCAGCGCCAGCTTCTGCGACGCCTGGTTGATGATCGTGCTGTTGCCGCTCTGGGTGATCGAGCCCGCGCCCCCGACCACCGTGCCGCCGGTGGGGCCGCCAGCCAGCGCTTCACCGCTGAAAACGATCGAGCCCAACGCCAGCCCGACGCACAGGCTGATCGGCCAGGTCCTGCGCAGCGGCAAGGCCTTGCTCGTGACGGGATCCGTATGGGCATGCGCGAAGCCGCGCGACTGACGTAGGTGAGTGCTCTTGCTCATGGTCGTCATCCGTCAGAACGTGAAGCCGAAGCGGGAATAGATGTGATAGCCCTTTTTGTCGGACGCATCCTGCGAACTCAGGGGCACGGCACCATTGAGGTGGAACTCGAAGTGGCTGAACCGCGGCAGTCGGAAGATCAGGCCCGCACCCACGCCGCTGAGGGTTGCCGTATCCGGCGTGATGAGCTTGTTGGCGCCTGCCGAGTAGCCCTTGGCATAGTCGACGAAAACCTGGAATTCCAGCAGCTCGCGCCAGGGCCGGCCGTAGAATGGCGAAACCTTGTCGCCGAAGCCCGGCGCATCGACGTGGTATTCGAGGGAGGTGTAGTAGCCGCGGTCGCGCAGGGCATCGGCGATCGGATACGCGCGGGTGCTGTCCGGGCCGCCCAGCGCGAACTGCTCCAGCGGAATCAGCGCGTCGTTGCTGTACTGGCCGACGAACTTGAAGTTGAGCCGCTGCGACTTGGTCAGGAACTGCATGCGCGTGTAGGACAGTTTGGCGACCAGGAAATTGCTCGCGTGCTGCGGACTGACCAGATCCGGTTCCCGGGAGTCGTCGTTGATGGACTTGCGCAGGCCGACCTGCAGGATGTCGACGCCATGGAAGCGACGATCGGTGTGGAGCATCCCGTAGGTCAGCTCGGCCACACTGAACTTCTCGTCCGACAGGTTGATGCCGAGGCTGTCGAGCCGGGATTCCTCGCGGATGAAATGCAGCGTGCTCAGGGCCTGCAGGTCGTCCCGGTTGATGAACTTCCAGTCCAGGCCACCGTAGTAGAGCGAGCTGGGGCCCTTGACGTTCAGCGCGGCGAACGAGCCGGTGTTGATCTGCAACTCGTTGCGCGAAGCGCCGACCACGGCGCTCAGGCCCGGCACGCCCGGGGCCGGCGCGCGATACGACATGGCGCCGTAGACGTTGTCACTGGGATCCAGCGCGTAGTCCACGTTGAGGTTGAAGACATCGCCGACGCCGAGCGGGTTGGCCCACTCGACCCCGGCCTGCGCGCGGTAGCGGCCGGTGAGCTCGGTACCGTAGTTGTTGGCGCCGAGCATGAACTTGTAGGGACGTTTCGCCTCCGTGGCGATCATCACCAGATCGGTGTCACCGGTGTGCTCGCCCGGCTGGAACGTCGACGCCACGGTGACGCCGGGCAAATCGCGCGCGTACAGCAGTGCGCTGTCGACGTCGCTCTTCAGCAGCGGTTTGCCGCGCAGCTTTTCCGCCGGCGCCGAGATCACGGCGGGGCGATAGCGCTTGGTGCCCTTGACGATGATCTTGCCGATCTGGCCTTCCAGCACGCGGATTTCGACAATCTGGTCCGGACCGACGGTCTGTGCCGGAAGAAACGCATTGGAGACGATGAAGCCGGCCGTGCGGTAGCGCTCAACGATCTTGTCGGCGACGCCCTGCATGTCCTCGAAGCCCAGCTCGACCGGATGGCCGGCCTTGGCAGCCAGTTCCCGGTACTGTGCATCGGCCAGCGCCTGGATGCTTGCCGGCGTGACGCCCCGATCCGCATGGTCCGCAACGCCGGTAACGCGAAAACCGCGCACCGCGATCTTCTGCACGGGCGCGGTATCGCGATCCCGCACCGGCGGCACGACATTGCCGGGCGCCTGTTGCGGTGTACCGGCGGCCTCTGCTGGCGCAGCGGGGGGATCACCGGACGGTACCTGGTCGGGGAGAGCCCTGTCGGGCGAAACGGCGCCGGCGTCCTGCGCCCAAGCCGCTCCGCCAGTCGATGCCAACGCCAACGCCAACGTTGCCGCGAAGCAAACATTTCGCACGATACATTCCCCCGGTCGCATCATCGTTCCATTGACAGCACGCCCCGGATGCCGAGGCGTGCCAACTGCGAGATTCCAAAGCCCCCGATGACCAGGCAATTGCTGCCTGTTGGCGCGTACAGCCCCCATCAGGATACACCTTAGCACGTCCAAAGGAAGGGTCGCCCACCGTTGCGAAAAGCCTGCACAACGGCCGCACGACACCTACCAGCAAGACTGGAAAACCCTACCTTTCGGCGCCGCCATTCCTTGCAAAAAACAGCTCCATAGCGGACTTCCCTCCGAAACGACAATCCACCGCACCACGAATTCACGGCCCAGGCCCGGCATCGGTCCGCCGCCGCGCCACGGTCGCACGACGCAACTCATGCGCAAGAGCGCTGAATCACTGCCACGGACAGCATCGGCCGCGCGCTGACCGTGGTGAAAAACGCCTCTACTCCCCGAGAAAAAACCAGCACGCCGTCAGGATCAGCAGCGCGGCACCGACCAGCAAGGCAAGCAACGGTTTCCAGGCAATCGCCGGACGCATCGAGAGCAACGAGGTCAACGCCCGTCCGGCGGCCGCCGAAGCGTCATCGGATGCTGCGGCATGGACGCGGCGCGTGCGTGCGGTCGTGCTGGCGCCCGACGGCAGCAGAGTCTTGCGGGCGGTGACCACGCTGCTGCTGTCGTGCAGTGCCTGGAGCACGCGACGACGCCGGGCGCGGTATTCGGCGCGCGAGATCCGGCCCAGCCGGTGTGCCTCGTCCAGGACATGCAGATCCCGATTGATGGCACGTTCCCGATCGGTCATTTCAGCTCCCTGAGTACCCGAAAACCCACATCCCGCTGCGGCGAGCCACTATCGGAACGCTTCGTGTCGACGCTGCAGTCGGACCAGTAGCTGCTGTAGCTGCCGCCGCGCACCATCACGCTGCCGCCGCTGACCACCCACTCCCAGACATTGCCGGTCATGTTGACCAGGCCCCACGGGTTGCGCGAGCGCCCCCGCGCCGATACCGGGGCACCACTGCCGTCGCCGCCGCCGGCGGAAGGTGGTACGCAATTGCTGTCCTCGGCCTGCTTCCAGCTGCCGCCGGCCTTGGCCGCATGCACCCACTCGGCATCGGTCGGCAGCCGATAGGTGAAGCCGCCGCCGAGATCGCTGAGCCAGCGCGCATAGGCCCGTGCCTGGTCGAGGCTGATGTTGCTGATCGGCGCATTGCCGAGATCCTGGTCCGCCACGGCCACCGCGGCGCACTTGCCGGTCGCGCGGCAAAACTGGTTGAACTCGTTGATGGATATTTCGGCACGCGACATGGCGTAGGGCTTGCCGCCGCCGACGCCGGGCACCACCACCAGCAAGGGTCCGCGTGCGCCGGCGAGGGTGTCCGAGCAGAACTTGCCCTTGCCGACCAGGGCGGGGTTGGCGCATGCGTCGGGGCCGCTGGGGCCCGCCGGCCCGGCGACGGGAGGCGCCTTGGTGGCCGGCGCTGTACCGGGTTTGCCGGTGGCTGCGGGCAACCGGCCCGGGGTAGCGGCGGGCACCTCGGCGACCGGCGTGGACGGCGCCGCCTCGGCCGCCGGCTCCGCCGGTGCGGCACCGGTGGGCTTGAGCCGGTCGAGCTGCTCGGCCAGCGATTTGGCGCTCAGCTGACCCCGCATCTTCATGCTCGTCTCGAGTTTGCCGAGCTCGGTGGCATCGGTCCGGCGGAGCCCATCGAGTTGCTTCTTCAGCCGGGCATAGTCGGCGCCGGCCAACGGGCGCCCGCCTGCGGCCATGATGGCGGCAACCGTGTCGTAGCGCGCCTTCGCCGCACGCAACTCCGGATTGCCGCCGAGCGTGCCGAGTCCCTGCCCGAGCACGTCCGCGGCGCGCTGGTAACGACCCTTCTGGAACGCATCCTCGGCCTGGCCGAGATAGGCGTCAGCCAGCAGCTTCGGCCCTTCGGTCTGCAGGAACGGGTTGTCCGGCTGCAACGCCCTGATCCGTGCCAGCGACTGGCTGGCCTTGCCGACGTCGCCGGCCGCCACGGCGCTCTTCATCGACTCGATGCGCGACTTCACCTCGGCATCGGCGCTTTCCTGTGCCGCCTTGGCCTGCAGTTCCTGCTGCAGCGTATCGAGTGCCGCGCTCTGCGCGAGCAGCGGCGCCGATTTCGGCGCGTACTTCAGGCCGAAATCCACCGCGATCCTGGCTTGCGACAGGTGTTGCGGATCGGCAAGGCGCGCCGCCTCGTCGGCGATGGCTGCACCCAGCGCATTGATCGCCTGCTCGGTCTGCACCGACTTGTCGGCACGCAACGTATCCATGGCCGCGGCCACCGAACGCTGCCAGTCCGGCGTCAGCGTCGGCTTGGCGCCCAGCGCGGCCAGCGCCGTGCGCGCATCGGTGAGCGCCTGTGCCTGCTGCTGCAGGCTCTTCTGCTGGGCGGCGTTGCGGGCCCCCGCCACGTCGGCAAGGACCTTCGCATGGCCGGCTTCGGCCGGGTCGAGCTGCTGGCCGGCTTGGCCGATGCGCTCGGCGGCGTCCAGATCCCCCGCCGCGATCCGCTCGCGCGCCAGCTTGATCAGGCTGGCATCGACCTGGCCACGCACCTCGGCGTAACCCGGCGAATCGGCGCCGATCTGGCTGCGTGCGTTGTTCAGCGCGCTCTTGACGTCCTGCAACCAGACCACGGTGCCGAGCGGATTGGCCAGCAGGTCGGTGACCCTACTCTTGGCCAGCGCCAGGCGTTGCGCTTCGCTGGCCGCCTTCTGCGCCAGTTGGTTCTGCTGGTCCAGCAGCTTCTGGCGAGTGGCCGAGAGGCTGGCGTCGCCGGGGAACAGGTCGATGCCGAAGCCGGCGATAGCAATCGCGCCGGCCAGGTCACCCGCCCCCTGCTTCTCCGCCGCCTGCGCCGCCAGCACCTGCTTCAGCCGGGTAGTCTGCGCAGCCAGTCGCGGATCATCGCCGAGCAGGCCTGCCGCGTCGTGATACGCCGCCGCCACTTTCGTGCGCCAGTCGTCGGCGTTGCTTGCCTGATCGAGCAGTCCGGTGAGTGCCTGCAGGCCCTGCTCGCGTTGCTGCTCCAGTTGCTTCGCCTGTTGCTCCTGCAGCCGCTGCGCCGCCAGTGCCTTGCCCATTTCGTCCAGCTGCGCACCGCGCTGTTTCAGACGGGCGGAGTCGGGGAACAGGCCGCTGGCCAGCTTGAACTCGCTGGCCGCCTCGTCCACCCGCCCGGCGTCGAGTGACTTGCCGATCGCCGCGTCGTACTTCAATTCGAGTTCGGGATTCTTCAGCAGGCTGCTGTTCGGGTCGATCGCGCGGATATGCGCCAGCGTGGTGACGACGTTGTCCGGCTGGTTCTCGAAGATCGCATCGGCGCCGATCTGCTCGCTCAGCCTGGTGTCCAGCGTATTGAGCAGGTCGTTCTTCTGCTTCTCCACTTCGCTGCGCTTGATGTCCAGCGCCGGCGAATACAGCTTCAGCTCGTCGCGCAGCTTGAAGACCTGCTGCGTCCCGGCGTAGTTGTAGCGGTCCTTGTCCGGGTTCCAGTAGGCATCGATACGGCCCAGCAGGTAGTTCTGGATCAGCTCGCCCTGGTCAACGATGATGCGCTTGCGGTCGTCGTCGCCGAGGGTGCCCAGCGCCTGTTGCGCCTGGTTTTCGTTGGCGTAGTGATCGGGCCGCGCCAGCTGGAAGCGCGCGATCACTTCGGCCACATGGTGATTGTGCTGATAGGTGATCCAGCCCCATGCGCCACCGGCAATCAGCAGCACCGCCGGCACGCCGTAAAGCAGGTACGGCATGGCCTGCTCACGCAGGCCGACTTCGCGCAGGCCCTCCACCAGTTCGCTGGCGCTCTTCAGGCGCTGCGCCTTGGTGAAGGCGACGCTGGCGCACAGCGTCTTGTACTGCTGCTTGGTCAGGCCCTTCACCGGCGGCGGCTTGCGGCCTTCCCTCATCGCCACTTCGGCGCTGACCTTGTCGTACGGATGCTTGCCGGTCAGCAGCTCGAACGTCACGCAACCCAGCGCATAGACGTCGTCGCTGGGTACCGGATCTTCGCCCCGGATCATCTCCAGGCTGGCGTACGCCGGAGTCAGCGCGCCCAGCGTGCCGGCGTCGAACACGGTCTGCTCGCCCACCGCATCGCCCATGTGCTTGCCGGCGCGGGCGATGCCGAAGTCGAACACCTTGGGCACGCCGTCGCGGGTGACCATGACGTTGCCCGGTTTGAAGTCGGAGTGCACCACGCCGGCGGCATGCGCGCGACCGAGCGCACGGGCCATGCCTTCGATCAACGGCCGCGCCTGCGCCAGCGGCATGCCGTTGTAGGCCTTCTCGCGGATCAGCTGCTTGAGGTCGGAGCCGTCGACGTACTCCATCGTCATGAAGACGATGGTGCGGTCCTTGTCGAAATCGTAGACGCGCACGATGTTGTCGTGTGCCAGCTGCTGCGAACGGCGCGACTCGCGCTGCAGCGAGATCAGCGAATCGGGGTGGCGGCGGAATTCGTCGTTCAGCACCTTCACCGCGACGTAGGGGTCGCGGTCGCGCGCCTCGACCTTGCGCTCGTCGCGCGCCTTGAACACCACGCCCATGCCGCCGCGGCCGATCTCCTTCTCCAGGTAGAAACGGCCCTTGAGCAGCGAGCCGACGGTGACGAAGTCTCCGGCCTCGGCATCGGCGATGTGGCTCCAAGTGGAACTGCTCATGCTGGAACTGGTGCCGGTCCTGCCCTGCTGGGTGCCTTGCGTGCCGGTGGCCCCGACGGTATGCCCCTCGGCCGGGGGCAGCGGCGTACCCGAGGCAGGCTTGACGATGGTGACCTCGTCCGCGACGGGCGGTTGCGCGGGGCGCGAGGTCGGCTTGACCACGGTGGCATCGCCGACGTCGGCTGCCGACGGCGCAGCGGGGCGCGAGGCCGGCTGCACCCGGGTGGCCTCCTCGTCGCCGTCGCCCGGTGGCGGAACCGTCGGCGCGACCGGTCGCTGCGTGGCCGGCTTGATCATGGTGACGTCGGCGTCGGGCGTTGCCGGCACCAGCGGCGTCTGCACCGCGGCCAGCTTGGCCAGCAGGGCCTTGGCGACCATAGGATCGAGCGTGCCGGCGTCGCGCTGCTGCTCGAGCCATGCGCGCTCGGCGTGGTAGTCGGCTTCGGGCAGCGCGCCACGCGCGCCCAGCGCATCGAACACGGCGGGGAGTTTGAGCTTGTCGGCCTGGTAGGCGGAGACCAGTTCGGCTATGGAATTCATGATCGGGGAAGCTTCATCATTCTTGGATGCGTACGACGACGGCAGAAATGTTGTCCCGCCCGGCGCGGCTCATCGCCAGGTCGAACAGGCTGGCAACGAGATCCTGCGGCTGCGGGTTGCGGCGACATTCGTCGTCGAGTTCGGCATCGGACATCTCCTTGTTGATGCCGTCGGAACAAAGCACGAACGCCGTGCCAGGCCGGTTGCCGGCGATGACCCAGTCGACGAACAGGCTCTCTTCGGCCCCGACCGCGCGCGTGAGCACGCCGGAGCCGGCCTGCGGCGCCGGCGCGGCGCCGAAATGGGTGACGTCGTCCTCGTTGCCGTGCACATGGTCGCGCGTGATCTGGCGCAACCGGCCGTCTTCGAAACAGTAGGCGCGGCTGTCGCCGACCCAGCCGCACAGCATGCAGTCGGCATCGGACACCAGCACCACCACGGTCGAGCCGATCAGGTCGACGCCGCGCGTAGCCGCGGTCTGCAGCAGGTCGGCGTTGATCTGGACCAGGGTGTCCTCGATCGTCTCGATGAAGTCGACGGCGCTGCCCGGCCGGGGCAGCGCGCCGAGACGTTCGACGATCATGCTGCTGGCGTAGTCGCCGGCCGAGTGGCCGCCGAGGCCGTCGGCAACGACCCACAGGCCGACTTCGTCGCGCACCAGGATGGCGTCCTCGTTGTGCTTGCGGACCTTCCCGGTCACCGTGCGCCCGGCCGAAACGTATCGAGTCGTCATGCGTCAATCTCGATGATCGCCAGCGGCCAGCGGGCCGCATCCGTGCCCAGGCCCGCCGCCGTGGCGATATGCAGGTACGCGTCACCGCGGGACGGCATTGCCAGGCCGCGGGCAAGAACGTCCGGCGAAAGCTGCAGCAGCGGATGGGTGGCCATCAGCAGCAGGCGGTCGCCGGGCTCGACGGCACAGAGCACCTCGCTGCAGGCGGGCTGTGCCGTCGCGCCGAGCCCGGGCGTGGCCAGCGGTGCCGGGCTGAACAGCAGGTCGTCGAAATCGTCACCCCCGCCGGGGTTTTCCTGCGCCGGCGCCGCACCGTTCGCGAAGCAGGGCTGCAGTCGCCCCTGCCGCCAGTGCCAGGCAACGGCGGCGCCGATCCGCAGCATGCCCGCGCGGCCACCGGCCACCTGGGCGGCGACCACCGCACAATCTTCCAGCACCGGATCAATCAGGTCCTCGCTGGCCTGCTGCAGCTGTGGATTCAGCGCCATGATCCGCGTGCGCAACGCCTGCATGCCGGCCGCCGGTTCGGCAGCGGGCAGCAGCTCGCGGGCAATCGCGGACACGGCGGCAACGGCCTGCTGCCGCCGGTCGGGATGGCCAGCCTCGGCTGCCACCAGGGTCACCGCGGCGTCCGCTCGATGCCACACCGCCACGCCGGCAGCGGGACCCTCCGCCGCTGCCGCGGCGGCGACAGCGGCCTGGCCGACGGGTGGCGCCGGCGATGTCGACGTCAGCGTGGCCGCGTCGAGGTTGGACAGCAGTTCGGGATCGTCCGGCAACCAGGCAGCGGATGGTGGCGGCGGCGGGGGCGGCAAGGCGAACGCATCGGCCAGGTCGGCGGGGTCGACGGTGGCGACCGGTGTCGAGGGCCGCCGCGGCATGGCATCCGCAAATACGCCGCATGACTGCCACGAAGCCGCGCTGCCGGCATCGAGATAGCCGGCATAGGCCGCCGGCTGCGGCAGGCCGTTGGTGGCCAGCACGCTTGCCGGCACCCGCTCCGCGCCGGCCGTCCACCACAGGCACCAGCGTCCGGGCGCGGCGGCCAGGCGTGCCCACAGGTCGCCCAGGAACGGCCCGGCAGCGGTACCGGCCGACAGCGGCAGGCGCCAGTGACTGGACGAATTCCAGTCGACGCCTTGCAGGTATGCCGGCGCCGGCATGTCGAGCGGGCCGGCGAGTGCGGCGACCTGCTGGTCGAACATGTCCACGCTGATCGCCGCATCGGCCTGGGCGGCGTCGTGCGCCTGCGCGGCCGCATCGAACCAGCCGCTGCCCGCGGCCAGTGCCCGGGTGCAGGACGCGACATCGCCGGCGACGGGAGCGGCGATGACCATCGGGAAGCAGCGCCCCACCCGATCCACGCCCGGCCCCATGATCCCGGCCCAGGCCGACTCCCCGCAGATTCCCGCGGCCAGCAGGAAACGCCACACCGGGCTGGCGTGGTAGGCCTCGTGCCAGCCGCTGCCCAGCGCGCTGCGGCTTTCTGCCACCGCGTTCTCGAAATGGCGGTCCCACACGTCGACGAACCCCGCCGGCAAGCGCCGCTGCACGAAATCCCCGGCACTGGGCAGCTTTCCGAAAAAGCCGGCGGCGGGATTCGGCATGCGTTATCCCCCGCACCGGAAACTGGACAGGGCATTGCTCAGGAACGGGTTCTTCAGGTTGTTTGCCTGGATCGTCACTTTCGCCACGTGGCCGCCGAAGTTGAAGCTGGCCACGAAGCGCAGGTCGGACTGCTTCTGCAGATTGGCCGCCTGCAGCGCGCGGAAGAACGCCCAGTCGCCGTGATAGTCGAACGTGGTCAGCAGCGCACCGGCCGGGTCGTAGGCGGAGATCGAGACGCGCCCCGGCGTCGGCCCCGGCCACTTCATGGCGACGTTGCTGGCGCCGCCGGCCTGGTACTCGTACTTCTGTCCGTCGACCTCGATCACCAGCTTGCCGATGCCGGCGTCGAGCACCGGGGTGAGCAGCGTGAAATCGACCTCGGGCATGTTGCCGCTGCGGAAGAACATCTGCTTGATGCGGTCGGCGCCCTGCAGTTGCGCCAACATGCCGGCCGAACCGCTGACCGCACCCGGGCCGGTCTTCCATTGCCAATTGCGGCCGCTGGCGTCGATCAGCTTGCCGGCGGTCTGGTTGTAGAAGCTGTCGAAGCGTCCGCCGTAGCCGAACATCTCGCCGAAGTTCTGCAGCGGGATATCGTTGCTGCTGGACGGCGAGAACGGATAGCGGCCACGAGTGTAATCCGCGCAATCCTTCGCGACCGCCTGCTGATACTGGTCGTCCAGCGCGCCCTTGGTGCTGCTGGCCACCAGCGCCTGGCTCTTGCCGGTCAGCGCGGCGAACCAGCCGGCGGCCGGCGGCGGCAACTGCGCAGCCGCCTGCTGCGCCATCAGCAGTTGCGGATTCGGCTGCCCGGCGGCGTTGCTGAAGTCGCCCATGGTCAGCAGGGTCTTGCTGAGGTCGTCGAGCGTCTTCAGGGTCTGATCGATCGGTGCCGCACCCGGCGCGCCGTCGCTGAGCTTGTTGACCTGCTCGAAGTGGTCGCTGATCGCCTGCCCCGGCTTCTCGGCCGCCGCATCCGCGCCCGACGCCCCGGCGCTTGCGCCGGCCTGGGCCAACGCGCGCGCCAGCGCCGTCTGCGTGGCCTTCTTCTGCGCCAGCTTCTTGGCCACGTCCTCGGCCTTGTCCGCCGCATCGGCGGGCGGCGCGCGCATCAGGTCACTGGTGTTGTCACGCACCACCTTCAGCAGCAATTTCATCGGCGAGTTGGGCCCGGCCAGCTTGGCGGCAATCGTGCTGGCGTCCTGGATGTTGCCGATCGGCTGCAGTTCCAGGTCGGCCAGCAGGCCGTCCCACGCCTTGATGTAATCCTGCTCGTACAGCGCCAGCACCTGCTGCGCGAGGCGCGCCTTCTGCAGCGCGTCGATCTTGCTGGCGCCGAACACCCAGTCGTCCGCGGCGAACTGCGTCACCGCCAGCTCGATGCCCTTGTCGACCTCGTCCTTGAACACCGGCTGGGTGAACAGCGCCGGCAGCGGCTCGGACAGCGGCGCGCCGCTCTTGCGCCGGTACACGTTGCCGAGCAGGCCCAGCTCCTTGTCCAGCCGCAGCGGCGGGTAGGCGCCGTTGTCCGCGGTGAGCTTGATGTTGCCGTAGATCAGCGAGGCCAGGTCGGCGGTGCGTAGCGTGTTGCGCGCCTGTTCGACCAGGCTGTCGTCCAGGCTCAGCGCGCGCACGCGCCCCTCATGCCCGACCAGTGCATCGAAGTGTTTGCCCAGTGCCTTCTGCAGCACCGGATCGTTCGGGAACAGGCGACGCCACTCGATGCCGGCCAGGGCCACGATCTGGTCGCGGTCCAGATGCTGCGGCTGGCCCAGCATCAGGTAACCCTTGAGGTAGTAGTACAGCGTCTGCGGGTCGGTGGCGTTCGCCGCGAGGCCGGCGCGGAACTGCGACGCCACGCCCGGCAGCAACAGGCCGTTGAGCTCGCGGAAGTACGCATCGCGCACCTCGCCGCCGACGGCATTGCCCTGGTACAGCCCGAAGCGCATCGACAGCGGCACGTCGCCCTTGTACTGGTCGGCGACGTCCACCACGCCGGACAGCGACTCCAGCCGCTCCAGCACCATCGCGAAATACGCCTGCTGGTTCGGCGCCAGCGACAGGTCGCTCTGCGCCGGGTACTTCTGCAGCGCCGTCTGCACCTGCGCCAGGTAACTGCCGTTGCGCCGGTAGCTGCTGGCCAGGCCGAACACCAGCAGCGCGCACACCAGCAGCACGCCGGCGTAGGACGCCGCCTGCAGCAGCACCTTCTGCCGCTCCAGCTTCGGATCGGTACCGGCGAAACCCGATTCCTTGAACAGCACTTCCCTGAGCAGGCGCTCGACGAAGAAGGTGCGGCTCTGCGCACCAGGCGCGTGCAGGCGCGAGGCATCCAGCCCGAACGTGCGCGCCACCGCGCCCATCATGCGGTCGATCGGCGTGCCTTCCTGCGTGCCCGAGGTGAAGTACGCGCCGCGCAGCAGCAGCGGCGCATCGTACTGGTGGCCGGTGAACACGCCTTCGACGAACTGCCGGGTGATCTCGCGCAGCGCGCCGAGCTGCTGCGGGAACGACAGGATCGCCGCGCGCCGGCTGCGGTCGCGCTCGCCGTGCAGGCGGTCGAGGATGCGCGTGTTGAGCCGCTCCAGCAGCAGGTTGAACTCGTCGAGGAATTGCTTGGCGGCGGTGCCGTCCATGGTCTTGTCGACCGGGAACGACATGCCCCAGACCTGGCTGCGCAGCTGCGGGTTGAGATCGTCGAAGAACTCGGTGAAGCCGGCCACCAGATCGCACTTGGTGAACACCAGGTAGGCGGGCACGCCGATGCGCAGGTGCTTGGCCAGCTCGTCCAGCCGCTGGCGCACCGCAAGGATGTGCTGCTGGCGGCCGCTGGCGTCCAGCGTGAGCAGGTCGGACAGGCTCATCGCCACGATCACGCCATTGATCGGCCGGCGCTTGCGGTACTTGCGCAGCAGGTCGAGGAACTCCGCCCATGCCGAGGCGTCGGCGCCGCGGTCGGAATCCTGCGTGGTGTAGCGGCCGGCGGTATCGAGGAACACTGCCTCGTCGGTGAACCACCAGTCGCAGTTGCGGGTGCCGCCGACGCCGCGGATCGCTTCCTTGCCGAACTTGTTCGACAGCGGGAAGTTGAGCCCGGAGTTCTGCAGCAGCGTGCTCTTGCCGGAGCCGGGCGGACCGATCACCACGTACCACGGCAACGCGTACAGATTGGTGCCGCTGCTGCGGTTCTTCCGCAGCGTGTCGACCGCTTCCTGGAAACGCCCCTGCAGTTGGGCGCGCTCGTTGGCGGCGCGGTCGTCGCGCTCGCCGCCGGTCGGCGCGCCCTGCCCGCTCAGGTCGCTGGCCATCTGCTTGGCCTTGCCGCGCACGCGCATCTGCTGGACCTGCAGCCACACCGCCCAGACCACCACGATCACGATGATCACCAGCAACCGCACCACCGGGCTGGCCAGCGGCTGCGATTCGCCGATGCCGAGATAGGGGCCGCCGAACCAGATCAGCAACGACAGCAGCAACAAGCCGACGAGAGTGATGAACAGGCGGGATTTGAACAGCGCAAGAAGCTTGCCCACGGTGTTCAGTCCTCCGGGCTGTAAAGGATTTCGACGCGGCGGTTGCGCGCGCGGTTGGCCGGCAGGTCGGGCGGCAAGGCGATCGGCTGCGACGAGCCGGCACCGCTGGATTCCAGCCGCCCGGCGTTGTCGATGCCGTCGGCCAGGATCTTCAGCACGGCGCGCGCGCGTTCGGCCGACAGCGCGTAGTTGTCCTTGAAACGCAGCGAACGCACCGGCTGGTCGTCGGTATGGCCGACCACCACCACCCGCCCCGACACCTGGTTCAGCGCCGCGGTGATCGCATGCAGCATCGGTACCTGCTTCGCGGCGACCTCGGTGCCGCCCGAGGCGAACATCGCGGCCGCGTTGAGCCGCACCAGCGCGGAACCGTCCGGCTTCTCGTCGACGGTCAGCGCTCCGGCCTGCTCCTCGGGCGCCAACAACTGCTTCAGGCTCTTGCGCGCGACGGCCGGCGCGGGTTTGGGCCCGTCGCCCGGAGGCACCGCGCCGCGCAGGCCGATCTGCGCGACCTGCGCGCTGACCGGTGACGACAGCTCGTTCAGCCGCGTGTAGAAGTACAGGAAGACGCCGAGCAGCAGGCAGGCACCAGCGGCCACGATCACCCACAGCGGCACATAGCGCACCAGCGGGTTGCGCCGATCCTCGATGCCCTTCCAGTGCGGTGCCAGTTCCTCTGCCGCCGGCGGCCGCTGCGACTTGATGCGCCGGTACAGTTCTTCCTGGATGTCGGCCAGCTTGGCACGGCCGTCGGCCTCGATCTGGTAGCGCCCGCCGAAGCCGAGCGTGAGGCAGATGTACATCAGCTCGATCAGGTCGATATGCCGCGCAAAGTCGGCGCATAGCCGGTCGAGGATGACGAAAAACTTCTCGCCGCCGTATGACTCGCCATGGAACACCACCAGCAGGGTCTTCGCCGCCCAGCCGCTCTGCCCACCCCACGGCGTGTTCATCACCGATTCGTCGATCATCGTGCACAGCACATAGCGCGCCGCGGTGATCGTCTGCGTGGCGATACCGGCGGCCTGGGCGTTGCTTTCGAACTGGCGCACCTGCGCGATCACCTGCTCGCGCAGATGGACGGCATCGGGTTGCGACACGCTGTTGCGCAGTTGCACCGCCAGCAGCAGCAGCGGGCTGGCGGCCTGCACCAGCGCATTCAGGCCACCGCCAAGGAAGTCGCCGATCGCCGCTGGCGGCGCCGTGTCGGCGCGCGGCGCGGGCCCTCTCGTCGGCGCCGCGCCCGGCAGCGGCGTGCTGGGCGCCTGGGCCGCCGGAGCCACCGGGGCAGGCGCAGGAGCGGGAGGTGTCGGCGCCCCGCGCGGACGGACTACCGTGGCATCGCGCAGGGGATCGTCGTCATGGGGACCGTTGCTGCTCATGCGCTCAACCTCTGATCGCCCACAGTTGCAAGTCGAGACCTGCGAACTCGCCGCCGAAATGGAAGGCGATGCCGCCCGATGTCTTCAAGACCCGCCACATCGGCGAATTCTTGTCGAATTCGAAATACAGGTAGCCGGAGTTGTACGGAATCTGCCGCGGTGCCACCGGCATCGGCGCCACCGGAATGCCGGGCAGTTGCAGGTTCACCAGGTCGCGGATCTTCTCGACCGGACCGATCTTCGATTGCGCAGGCAACTGCCGGCGCAGGTCCTCGGATTTCAGGTCGGCCTTGGCCGCCAGCACGAACGCGGCGGTGTCGATCAGGCTGAGGTCCGGCACCACCGCGACCCACACGCCGAACTTGCGCTGCTGCAGCGGGATCGGGATGGCGGTCTGCTCCATCACCGCGCTGAGGCTGTTGCGCAGGGCGACGATCAGCGGCTCGAAGCTTTCGTAAAGCGCTTCGTGCCGGTACGGCGGAAACATCGGCGGCCGCTTGCCGGGCGCGGTGAAGGTGGAAAGCTCGCCGGCCATCTCGGTCAGCAGCCGGTAGAAGTCCTCCGGGTGCAGGATCGGCGCCGCGGCCAGGTGCGCGACCAGCGGCTGATAGCGGTTCACCACTTGCAGCAGCAGGAAGTCGGCGATCTCCGCCGCACCACCGCGGTCGGTCAGCGCAACGCGGCTGGCCAGCGCTTCGCCGCGCTGATGCAGCAGGCCGAGCAGCTCGGTGAGGAAGGTGGTCAACCGCGGCGCCGCGTGGCAGCTGAGCGCTGTCGGCATGAAGGCTTCTTCAAGGATCACGCGCCGGTCGGAACGGCACTCGACGATGCGCGCCAGCGGGATCTGCGTCAGGCCTTCCAGCGGCTGCGACTGCGGCAGCAGGCGGCTGTTGAGCCCGCCCACTTCCAGCGTGGTCAGACCATCGACGCTGCCCGAGGCGTCGCGGACCTCGGCCTCACGCACGCGGAAGCGGAACAGCTTGTCGGCCGACGCCTCGGGCCGGCCGCTGTCCGGCTGCGCCGGCGAGCGCAACGGCAAGGTGAGGAACACGGTCTGGTCGCGCCAGTTGCCGTCGACCTCCAGCGCCAGCGGCAGCGGATCGTCGCCAGGCATCGAGAAGGGCGTGCCGTCAGGGAACACGCCCCGCGCGCGCTTGATGCCGAGCTTGCCGATCGCCAGCAGGTCGGTCTCCAGTTCCAGTTCGGAGAAACCCCAGGTGTAGGGCCGCAGGCTGCCGGCGCGCAGTTCCACGAAGCGCTCGAGATAGCGTTCCTGCTGCTGCAGATGCTGGGGCCGAAGGAAAAGTCCCTCGCTCCAGACGACTTTGTTGTTGTCCGTCATGCGTTGCGTCTGCCCCTGTCAGATTCCCCCCGGCAGCGCTGCCGGGCATTCCGGTGCCGGCGGCATGGCCGTCGACACGTCCCCTGGATCCGTTCCCCAGCCTGTGGACTGCAGTGCCCCCCGTGCGCCCTAGCGACGTGACTGTTGCATTCTCCGCGCCGATTTCAGACGTGACAACTGTTCTTCGTAGGCCCGCGCGAACTCGTCGCCGAACAGCCGGCGGAAGCATTCGTCCGGATCCCGCGACAGCCCCTCGAAGTGCTCGCGGTACTTGTCCCAGTACTTGCCCTTGCCGGCAAACGCCGAACGCTTGCCGCCGTCGGTTTCCTGCTCGAAACGGTCCGGGCTGAAATGCGTCAGCAGCGATTCGAACGCTGCGCGCACGCCGGCCAGCATCGCCATCTGGTGGCAGCGGATATCGTCGAAGGCATCCTCGAACGCTGCCGTGCCCGACATGAACGCGCCGTTCGACGGCGCCATGATCTTCGCCAGCGCCTCGTCCGGGTTCGGCGCGAACTTCAGCGGGTTGTTCTCGGAGCGCTGGATGATCGTGACCGGCAGGCGGAACGTGTTCTTGATCTCGGCGCGTGCGCGCAGCACATCCATCACGCCGTCGACCACCACCCGGAAAATTTGGTCGACGTCCGCGGGCAAGGCCGTGGGGCCGGTCGTTTCGGCGAACGCCGTCGATGGCGGCGTGTGGTGCGAGTGCGCGGCGACGGGCGGTGTGGCGAGCGGAGCGGGCGGCGGACTGGGCGGCGACGAAAAATCGCCCATCGTCAGGTCCCAGTTTTCCGGCAAGGTGTTCGTGCTGGCCTGCCGTTGTTCGGTGGTCATCGGCGGGCGGAAGAAATCCTCCGTGCCGGGCGAATGGTTCCAGCCGGAGCTGGCGTTGCCGGTGGTGGCGTTCGACAGCAGGCCGGACGAAGCGCCGCTCGAGTCCAGAAAGCTCAGCGGATCGAGCTCGCTGGCGGAAGCCGTGCCGACCTCACCGGGAATCAGCTCAGCATCCAGCGGGATCGTCGTGGCCGGCGGCGGATAGGCGGGCGCGCGCGGCGCGGAACCCAGCAGGCCGAAATCCAGCGGATCCAGCGCCGCGGCCGCCGGTGCCACCGCAGCCAGCGGGTCCGGTGCGCCGGGCATGACCGATGCGGCCGCGGCATCCTGCAAGCGCACCTCGATTTCGAAAGTGTCGATCAGCAGCCGGTCGCCGTCCTTCAGGGCGGAAGGGTCGCCCTTGATCAGCGGCGCATCGTTCAGCAGCATGCCGTTGGTGCTGCGGTCCTCGATGAAGTACATGCCGTTGAGATAGCGGATCATCGCGTGGACACGCGAGACGCCGGAGGCGCTGAGCACCCAGTCGCAGTCCTCGGAACGGCCGATGCTGCCGCCTGCGGCCTCGAAAACCCTGCTGCTGCGACTGCCGAACTGGGCAGCCTGACGACCGGCAACGGCAAGGATCAGGGTCTGCGACGTCGGCACGCTTCTATTTCCCCTGCAACTGTCTACCCACCAGGACAGCGATGGACGGATCGCCCGTACCCGGGCAATGAACCAGTATCCAAGTACGCGGAAACCCAGCCTGGCTGATCGTTCGCGAACTATGCATCTTGCCCGGGAATGGGCCGAACGCGCGGACGATTCCCGCACCCCCGGCAATGCGCCCCCGCCATTCGTAACCCGACTCCCGTCGTTGACGACAGTCCGCGCGCAACGAAGCCGCGCAGGCCATCAATCCGAGGCCGGGGAGTCTCGTCCCGGCATGACTGATGAACCAGTCCGACGCGACGAAACCATCGTTCGCCATCCTATCGCCCATCCGCACAACGGGCAAGTCGGCGGGCAAGCAGGCAAGTGGGTTTCAGGCTCCGCTGGCGGCGTCCGCACCGGTATTGAGCAGGCTCATCGCCGGCTCGATGAAGCCGATGCGGCGGGCATCGAACTTCTCGATCACCAGCGCGGCCAGCATGTTGATTCCGGCCACCACCGCGCACGCGGTCAGGTGGTCCGCCGGCGGCACCGGCGTCGCCTGCGCGGCCGGCGCCAGGCTGCCGCCGGACCAGCCCGCCGCCGCCGCCAACCAGGCGCCGGCGGACTTGTAGCCGCCGGCATTGGCGTACTCGAACGCGGCACGGCGGTTGCTCTCGTTCGGTTCGCGTACCCACTTCTCGGCCAGCGACGCACCCGCCTTGTCCTCGGGATCAAGCGTCTGATCGCGGGCCACCTGGCACAGCCACGCCACTGCATAGCGCTTCGGCAGCAGCCTGGCCAGCAGCTTCAGGGCATCCTGCACCTGGCCGGCGTCGACCAGGGCCCGCACGGCAGTCGGCGCCGTCATGTCCGGCAGCAGCAGGGCGCGGGCGGGTTCGGACAATTCCATCTGGATGGATGCTTGCATGACTGCGGACATGTACGTTTCTCCCTGCCCGATCAACCGATCATGATCAAGCCGCCGGACAACTGCGCCATGCCGTCGCCCTTCAGCGTCAGCATCGGTCCCTTGACGGTCGCCATCGCACCACCGGCCACTTCCAGCATGGCGTCGGAGTGCATCTTCAGGGAGGCCCCCGCACCGATATCCATGGTAGCGCCCGCCTTGACCCCGACCTCGGCCTGCCCTTCCACCTTCACCGACACGGAGCCGGTGACCTTGATGTTGACGCCCTTGATCTCGATGGTCCCGTCGCTTTTCATGACGATGCTGGAGGCACCGGTGACCAGCTCGATCTCGGTGCCGGCGCTGAGCTTGAACTTCTGGCCGATCGTGGTGGTGCCGTTCTGGGTGACGTCGAGCTTGTCGTCATTGCCGACCTTGGTCTTGCGGTCGTGCTTGACCTCTTCGGTCTGGTCGTTCTTGATCGTGATCGTCTCGTCATGGTCGATCTGCACGAAGTGGTCGTTCTCCACTTCCTCACGCATGTCCTTCTGCGCGTGCAGGAACAGCTCCTCGCTGCCCTTCTTGTCCTCGAAGCGGATCTCGTTGAAATCGTCCGCGCCGCCGCCGGCATGGCTGCGGCTCTTGATGCCGCTCTGCGTCTTGTTGTCGGGCAGCGTGTACGGCGGCATGTTGTCCGCGTTGTAGACGCTGCCGATGACCAGCGGACGATCCGGGTCACCCTCCAGGAAGCTGACCACCACCTCCTGGCCGACGCGGGGAATGCTCACCGCGCCCCAGCTCTTGCCGGCCCATGACGAGGCCACCCGCACCGGGCAGGAAATGTGCGCGTTCTTCTTGTCCGGCTTGTTCCAGTGGAACGTCACCTGGATGCGCCCGTACTTGTCCACCGAGATGTCTTCGGCGGTGTCGCTGCCGGCCACCACCGCCGTCTGCAGACCCACGATCATCGGCTTCACCGCGGTCGGCATGGTGCGGAACGGCTGCCGGCTGCGGATCGCCGAAAAGTTGCACAGGAACAACTCGCCGTCCTGCTGCCCAGAGGTGCGCGCGGCGTTCTCGATATGCACCGTCGAGCCGGTGACCAGATACTCCTGGTTCAGTTCGTCGCGCGGGAACTTCATCAGCTTGAACAGTGCCCCGGTCAACAGGCCGGGGGCGTCGGTCGAACCCGAGCACTGCGACTGGGACACGTTGATCGCCTCGAGGCGAACCTGCGCGTAATGCTTGCCGGCGTCGCTGGCCTCGTGGTCCCCGGGGAAATCGAATGATTCGAGGCCGGGCACAGGGTGGTTGTCGTCGGCATTGCTGATCGCCTCGGTGCCCAGCAGCGAGGTCTTCGGCTTCATCGGGTCGTAATCGGTCAGCGAATACCTGGTCGTCTGCACCGAGCGCACCGACGAGAAGTCGCTGATCGAGACTTCCTGCGTCGAGCGGCTGCCCGCCGCCTGCGGCCGGTACGGCAGCTCCGCATACCCCTTCGTGGCGGCATGGGCGCCCAGCGAATCCGCCAGCACCATGGTGTGCACGCCATCGGCATGCTGGAAGAAATAATAGATGCCTTCCTGCTCCATCAGGCGACTGATGAAATTGAAGTAGTCCTCCCGGTACTGCACGCAGTACTCGCGCGCGGCATAGTTCCCGCTGAGGCTGAGCTTGACGTCGCCATAGCCGATTTCGGACAGCACGGTCTTGACGATGTCGGGCACCGACATCTTGAGGTAGATGCGGCAATCCACCTTGTGCAGCAACAACCACGCCTTGGGCACCAGCGTCACCGCATACTCGGCGTAGCGCTCTTCCTTGTAGCTCTCGAACCCGGTCTGGGAGATCTCCGAAACGATGCCGTTGAAATGGCGCGTGTAGCTGTCCGACTCGAACTTCACCGTCATCGAACTGCCGAGCAGGGGCAGCAGCTTGATCTCGCTGTCCTTGCTGAGCAGCTTCAGCTGGTAGGAAAAAAGCCTGCCGAGCTGCTCGCTGCCCGACAGGCTCGCCGGCAGCAGCTTGTCACCGAGGTCTGACTTCAGTGTCATCTGATGCGTCATTTCCGATCTCCCCCAGCGAGCCCGAGAAAGCGCTCATGCGATCCCGTCTGTTTACCATACTCGCGGCTTGCGCGGGAGGCCCTTCGAAGCGCCGTACCCGCGGTCGCCGCAACGTCTTGCCGCTATCGGCAAGCTCCCTGTCCGCGCGCATTTCGGGATACGCGCCGGTGCGGCCGTCCGCTGCCCTTCACGCCTGGCCGCGGGCGAATCCTCCCTTGCGCGCCAGCACCACCCAGCCAGCCACCGGCTTGCCCACCTCCTTGCGCAGGGCGGATGCAGTCATGCGCGCCTCCACGAAACCCGCCTCATCCAGCATCTGCTCGACGTAACCGCGCTCGTGCTGATAGCGTCCGCTGGAAGACAGTTCCAGGCGGCCGTTGCCCCCATCCAGCGCCTCCAGCGTGAAAGCCATCCAACCGCCGGCCCGCAGCGCCGCGTGGGCCGCAGCGAGCACCTCGCCCAGGTCGCCGAAGTAGACCAGCGTGTCGGCGGAAAGCACGACGTCCCACCTCTCCGGCCGTTCCCGCAGATAGGCGGTCAGCTCGGCCACCACCAGCTCGTCGTAGCCGCCGCGCAGGCGCGCCTTTTCGAGCATGCCGCCGGACAGGTCCACTCCGTCCAGGCGCCGGGCGTGCGGCCGTATCAGCGGGCCGCACAGGCCGGTGCCGCAACCGGCATCGAGCACGTCCAGCGCGTGCGCGGGCGCCCCGAGGATGCCGACCAGCGCATCGACCAGCACCTGCGGCGCGCGATAGTCGAGGTTTTCCAGCAGCTGCTCGTCGAAACTTTCGGCAAACTGGTCGAACACGTCGCGTACGTAGGCATCGTCCGCTCGCGGTGGTGCCGCCTCGCCGCCGCAGGCGGCGAGCATGTGCCGCGGCACGGGGTTGTCCGGTTCGTGCGCAAGCCAATCGCGATAGGCCCCCACCGCCTCGTCGCGGCGGCCGAGCATGTACAGCGTGACACCGAGCGCATCGAGCGCGCGCACGTTGCCGCCGTCGCAGCGGATCGCGCTCCGGAAGCAGGCCACCGCCTGCTCCAGATCCGCGATCTCGTCCACGTGCCGACGCAGGTACATGCCCTTCAGGTAATGGGCGCGACTGAGCTGCGGCGCCCGCTCGGGCAGATCGGCATAGGCCCGTCTCGCTTCCTGGAAACGCTGCTGCGCCTCCAGCACCAGCGCCAGGTTGCCCAGCGCGTCGATGTGATGCCCGTCGCAGGCCAGCGCGCGGCGATAGCAGGCTTCGGCTTCGGCAAGCTCGCCGGTCTCCTTGTGGATGTTGCCGAGGTTGTTGTGCGCATCGGCATGCCGCGGGACAGCGCGCAGGGCCATGCGGATCAGCCGGATGCCTTCGTCGCTGCGCCCGCGCTGGTGGCACAGCACGCCGAGGAAATGCAGCGCATCGGGCTGCCCGGCCCGCGTCTGCAGTACCTTGCGGTAGAGCGCCTCCGCCGCATCCAGTTGCCCGGCCCGATGCACCTCGACCGCCTGCTGCAGCATGCCGGCCAGGTCGCGCCCGGCCGCGGCGGCACGACGCCCGTGCCCGCGGCGGCCGGCCGATGCCCGCTTCATGCCGGCATCCGGCGACGGCCACCCGGGATTGCGCTTTCCGTGCTCGTCATCGCGAGGGCCGGTCCGCTCAACTGATCAGCACCTTGGGGCAACCCAGCACGATGCTGCCGCCGTGCGCCGTCAGGTCGCCCATGCGCGCGGCCGGCATCTTGTTGATGAGCACCTTGAACGAGCCCATCGCGATGACGTCGGGAGGGCCCACGCAGGTGGCCATGTCGCCGACCCGCGCGGCCGGCAGGCCGCCGATCAGTACCGTGACCGCACCCGGCGGCAGGATCGGGCCGCCCACGTGCGGCACCACGCCCGTCACCATCGGGCAGACATGCATGTCGGTGATTCTTGCTGCCGGAGGCATGCTTGATCTCCTTGAATGGATGGCTCGGCGGTCGAGGCCCGCCGTCTCGTCCGGTGGCCCGCGACCGGCCCGGTTGCCCGCCCCGCGCGGTCACCCGGTGAACGCCTCCACGGCGCGCAACGCTACCGTGGAGATGAATCTGAACAACAGGCCCAGCACATACTGCACGAAGTCCACCGTGATGCTCACGCTGGCGCTTGCCACGCGCCCCATGAAGCGCATCGCGGCCAGCATCAGGTTCCTGATCATGCCGGCCAGCCGGATCGACTGCAGGGCGCCGCTGTAAAGCAGCCGCGCGAGGCTGTCGATGATGGTGGCGCCGCCGAACAGGGTCAGCCCGGCCGCGTTGCCCAGTTGCTTCAGGATCCAGTCCAGCGCGGACAACACGAGCCTCAGCGCGGTGGCCGACAGCAGGATGCTGGCGCCGCCGCTGTCCGCGGCCTGGGCCAGCCACGCCTCGGCACTCTCCAGGCTGCCGAGTTTCGGCTGCAGCACCGGCAGCGACGCCCACGTCGATTCGCCGACCGAACGCATGTATTCGGGCATCAGGTGCGCATCCACGTTGACCCGCTGGCCCGGTCCTTTCATCGCATGGCCCGGCGACCGACAGGGTACGTGGCTGTACGGGAAGATTGGCACCATCGGCACCGGATCGGTGTCGTGCCAGGCGCGGTGGATGTTGCCGGCGCCGAGCTTGTCGGTGAGGTATTCGGCGTGCAGTTCCACCCCGGAGCGCGGCGCGCCGAACGTGTAGAGCTTCAGCCCGCAGCCGGTGTCGCCGAGGCTGTCCGCCATCAGCGTGGCGATCGCGCCGCCCAGGCTGTGGCCGACGACGTGGATGGTGGAAACGTCGCGGCGGCTGCGCAACTCCCGGCGCACTTGCGGCAGCAGCGATTGCGCCGCGGCCCAGAAACCGGCGTGCACCGGAAAGCCGCTCGGCCCGCGCACGCCGGCCATGCGGGCATTGGTGATCCAGTCGCAGGCGCTGGTCTTGAAGGTGCCACGCACGGAGACCAGGCACTCGCCCTGGCGCACGCCCTTGCCGAAGGCGACGTAGCCGAAGCCGGTCCGCTGCTGCAGGGCGGCCGCGCCGAGGCCGGTCACGCCGGTCAGGCGCGCGCCGCCGAGCAGGTCGAATGCACCGCGAGCCCGTGGCGCGGCGGTCGCCGCATCGAGCATGTCGGCCGACAGGCGCAACGCATACGCGCTGTTGGCGACCTCGGCCGCTTCGCCTGGCGAAAGTTCCACGGACATCGTCGCTCCCTCCGTCGTGGTGAGTAGGCCCCGGACTCAGGAGGCCCGGCATATTCCGTAATGCGTTCCCTCGAAATCGGGCTCTCTCGACAACTCGCAGACCAGTTGCATGGGCCTGCCGTCGAGCTCCGAGTTCTCCCCGTAGCTGTTCTTCGTATGCCGCCATGCCGGATAGTCGACGCCGTCGTAGCGGATGATCAGCTTCTGCAGGATCACCGGCTGGTGCGGCACCACCCGCAGTGTCCCCGGGCGGCGCTCGACGGCGGCAAAGGAAAACCGGCCGCTGCCGTCGCTGACCGTTTCCCGCGCAGGAATTTCATCCTTGTCGTCCGACCACACCACTTCCTGCCGGATCTGCGCTCCCGCGATCGGCACGCCATTCCTGAGCACCGTGCCATGCACTTCCGAGAACAGAACCAGTCGCGATGAAGCTCCCATGGCACACCCTCCACAAAGACCGAGCGACAAGACTGCGGCAATCGCCATGCCGCGGACAAGGCGCCATGCGGCAGGGCTGGCCCGACCAGGTCGCTCGTCTGCTTTCATGCGCATCGGCACGGCGCTCGTATTTTTCATGACAGGCGACCTCTCCCACCTGCCTGGCGTACCGAACCCGATCGTGGCACGGCGAACCGGACTGGTACGTCCGCTGCGTCATGCAGTTGGCAGGGGCTCTTCATGGTCCAACCCGCCTCAGCTCAACCCGATCTGCTTCATCGCCTTGCTCTTGATCCCGGCGAAGAAGCCCTTCTTGGTGTGCGTGCCCTTGTCGCTGCTCAGTCCTTCCAGTTGCAGCCGGGAGCTGCTGATGTTCTTGGTGGCGATCTTCAGCAGCGGGTCCATCTGCTTCTTCTTCATCAGCTCGACCTTGTCCATCCATCCCGGCAGGCCGATGTCGGCGACGAACATGTTCGCCACCGCCGAGGTGTCGGCGCAGGTGAGCAGGTAGCAGCCGAGGATCGGGCACTCGTTGAACACGGTCAGGTCCAGCGTGTTGGGTGCCGCCAGCCGCTTGTTGCCGGCACGCATGTCCTTGATGTCCAGGCCCAGCGAGAACAGCTGCAGGCCCAGGCTGGCCAGCGTGTTGGCCACGCCGATGGCCGCGGTGGTGCCGGTACCGAAGTCGGCGAACAAGCCGCCGATCTTCGCTCCCGTCGCGACCGTCTGCTGGCCCAGCTTCACCGAATGCTGGGCCAGGTCGCGCCTGATGATCGCCTGGATCGCCTCGGCCGCGGCGCTCGGGTCACCCATGCGGAAGCCGTTCTTGTATTCGTCGCTCTTGTAGAGGTTGTAGCCGTCCTGCGCCACCGCCTTGGCCGCCTTGGCCAGCTTCACCGTACTGGTGACCACGCCCAGGTAGGGCGTCACCTCCGACACCAATTCATGCAGCACTTCGCCGCCGATCGCCTCGATCACGTCGTGGATGTTGTGCACATCCGCGCACTCGACCATGAAGTTCTCGAACGCCTCCTTCATGCCCGGCACGCTGGCGACCTTGCTGGCCGTGCTGCCGCCCTTGGCGAGCTTGCCGACGCCCGACTTCAGCTTCTTGCCGGACGACAGCAGCGACTTGCCCGACGACAGCACGCTGGCGCTGCCGAATTTCAGGCGGGTACCGCCGAACATGTTTACCACCAGCTGGCGTCGCGCCTTGGCGAGCTCGCCCATGGCGATGAATTCGGCGCGACTCAAAGGGGTGGAAGGCATGACTATCCTCGGCTCATCAATGTTTCGGTCGGACCAGCACGATCATTGGCGGGCGACAGGGCTTTTGCACGCGGAGACACCATCAGCGACGAGGCGCCCCGCCTTGCGTCCGCTGGACTGCCTCGCACCCATGGCGCCGGTTCCCAACCGCCACCATTCCGTTCCCGTCCCGGCGGGCCCCGGCTCGCCCGACCTGCGCCGCCCCGGCGTCTCGACCAGGGCGAAAGACCTTCCTGGTGCACGCGCCTTGTCTCCCCTTCCCTCAAAGAATGCTGCCGACATTGGTGAGGTCGTTGCCCATCCTGGCCATCATGTCGTCGGTCGTCAGGTTGAGGTTCCAGATGGTTGCGCAACGATCGGGATCGGCAAAGTCCATCATGATGATGTTCGGCATGAAGGATTTCGCGCTACGCCCCATTGCGGTGGGCGGATAGCCATTGGCAAGCCACTGGCGATGCTGATGCCCCGCCCTGGCCACGATGTGGTCCCTCACGCCGGCACGCCACGCTTTCACCAGGGCCTGCTGGCCGGAGTTCCACATCTTCCGGTCACGGACCTGGATGCTCTCGAATGTCTTCAGGAGCTTTTCCCCGATCTTGGTAGTGAGGGTCCAGTACATCATGCCGAGCATCTCCGGGCTGCTCACGGGACCCTGCGAAAGAATCTCCAGCTGCTTGCGGATGTTCTTGTCGGTGGAACGGGTGTTGGAGTACTTGCCGAAATACTGCAACCCCCACTTGTACGGCTCGTACGTGGCATGTCCCTCTTCGGAATTGAACATGGCCTTCACCGGCAGGATGCCGGGCGTGGCTTTCGACGCCGGCGACAACTTGTTGAAATCGCCCTGGTCGAAGATGGTGATCACCTTGCCCTGGAGCGAATTGATGGATGCGATGTTGAGATTGACATTCTGGGCAAAACGCTCGTCGCCCAGTTTCAGGATGCATTGGTTGACCACGTCCTGCATGTCGCCGCATTTGGAGAACCGCAGAATGAGGAACTCTCC
The DNA here is from genome assembly GCF_033345435.1 of Rhodanobacter sp. KK11. Taxonomy (NCBI): domain Bacteria; kingdom Pseudomonadati; phylum Pseudomonadota; class Gammaproteobacteria; order Lysobacterales; family Rhodanobacteraceae; genus Rhodanobacter; species Rhodanobacter sp. KK11. Next base: position 116,036 of record NZ_JAWPMI010000004.1, on the reverse strand, counting down.
CGCGTTCTGCATGACGAAAGAACGCGCCTGGTCGAGCATCTGCGACAGGCGGTCGCTTCCATGGCCGGTGAACGTTCCGATCGCCACGGCGCTGGTCAACGACGGCTTCTGGTAGTTGCCCTCCTTGCCCGACACTTTCTTGAGCGCCGGGGCATGGTAGGCGCGTTGCTCCAGTCCGTTGCCGGTCTTGATGGTCGCGATGCGCAGATCGAAATACCTCACCCCTGCCGCGGCCTGCTCGCCGAGACTCAGGCTCTGCGTTTTTGCCGTACCGCCCAGTTCCGGGCCGTATATGCCGGCATCGTGTGTTCCAGGGAAGACCACATCGCACAGTCGCTTGTTCGGAAATGCAGCAAAGCCAGCCATCTCGTCACCTCGTCAGAAATCGATCCAAGCGAATCGGAAGCCGTGAGACCGGAACCCAGTCAGGCCATCGGCCGCCGCGTTTGCCGGCCATCGGGGCGCATGCCGGCCATCGCACCCGGTCACGGACATTGGCGGCGACGCGGCGATGGTCGCCCGCCAGTCAGAACGCATAGCTGAACTCCCCGTCCCTCACGCCGATGCGTGCCCGCTCGATCGGCTTGCCGTCGATCATCCGGTTGAGGAACTCGCGCGAGATGTCGGGCAGCATGGTATTGGTGAGGATCGCGTCGATCATGCGGCCGCCCGACTCGCTCTCGGTGCAACGACTCACCACCAGCTTCACCACCTCGTCGTCGTACTCGAACGGAATCCTGTAGCGGCCCTCGATGCGCTTCTTGATGCGGTTGAGCTGCAGCTTGACGATCTCGCCCAGCATCTTTTCGCTGAGCGGGTAGTACGGGATCGTGACCAGGCGGCCGAGCAGCGCGGGCGGAAAGATCTTCAGCAGCGGCTCGCGCAAGGCCTTAGCGATGCCCTCGGGTTCGGGCATCAGCTCCGGATCCTTGCACAGGCCGGCGATCATGTCGGTACCGGCGTTGGTGGTGAGCAGGATCAGGGTGTTCTTGAAGTCGATCTGGCGGCCCTCGCCGTCTTCCATCACGCCCTTGTCGAACACCTGGAAGAAGATCTCGTGGACGTCCGGGTGGGCCTTCTCCACCTCGTCCAGCAGCACCACGGAGTACGGCTTGCGGCGCACCGCCTCGGTCAGCACGCCGCCTTCGCCGTAACCGACGTAGCCCGGAGGCGCGCCCTTCAGCGTGGAGACGGTGTGTGCCTCCTGGAACTCGCTCATGTTGATGGTGATGACGTTCTGCTCGCCGCCGTACAACGCCTCGGCCAGCGCCAGCGCGGTCTCGGTCTTGCCCACGCCGGAGGTGCCGGCGAGCATGAACACGCCGATCGGCTTGTTGGGGTTGTCCAGGCCCGCACGCGAGGTCTGGATGCGCTTGGCGATCATCTCCATCGCGTGGTCCTGGCCGATCACGCGCTGCCCCATCAGCCTGGCCAGGTTCATCACGGTCTCGAGCTCGCTCTTGACCATGCGACCGACCGGGATGCCGGTCCAGTCGGACACCACCGAGCCCACCGCCACGTAGTCGACGGTGGGCAGGATCAACGGGCTTTCCCCCTGCAGCTCGGCCAGCTGCGCCTGCAGGCTCTTGAGCTGCTCCAGGGTGGCGGCGCGCTCGGCGTCGCTGAGGCCGGCCGGCGTTTCAGGCGCGGCCTCGGCTTCAGCCTTGGCGCTGGCGGCTTCCTCCAGCTGGCTGCCGGTGCCCTCCACCGGCGCGGCGTCGCCGCGCAGCTTGGCGCGCAGGGCAAGCACCTGCTCGACCAGCGCCTTCTCGGCCTGCCAGTCGGCTTCGAGCTTTTCCAGCCGCGCCTTCTGCGTGGCGAGTTTCTCGCTGGCGTTCGCCTCGCGCTCGGCCACGTCCACGCCAACGGTCTTTTCGCGGCCGATGATGGCGAGTTCGGTTTCCAGCGCCTGGATGCGCTTGCGGGTGTCGTCCACCTCCGGCGGCACGGCGTGCTGGCTGATCGCCACGCGGGCGCAGGCGGTGTCGAGCAGGCTCACCGCCTTGTCGGGCAGCTGGCGCGCGGGGATGTAGCGGTGCGACAGCTTCACCGCCGCCTCCAGTGCCTCGTCGAGGATCTGCACGCGGTGGTGCTTCTCCATCACGCTGGCCACGCCGCGCATCATCAGGATGCCCTTCTCCTCGCTGGGCTCTTCCACCAGCACGGTCTGGAAGCGGCGGGTGAGCGCGGGATCCTTCTCGATGTGTTTCTTGTACTCGGCCCAGGTGGTGGCGCCCACGGTGCGCAGGTTGCCGCGCGCCAGCGCGGGCTTGAGCAGGTTGGCGGCATCGCCTGTGCCCGCCGCGCCGCCTGCGCCGACCAGGGTGTGCGCCTCGTCGATGAACAGGATGATCGGCCTGGGACTGGACTGCACCTCCTCGATCACTTGGCGCAGGCGGTTTTCGAATTCGCCCTTCATGCTGGCGCCGGCCTGCAGCAGGCCCACGTCCAGCGTGCGCAGCTCCACGTCCTTCAGCTGCGGCGGCACGTCGCCATTGGCGATGCGCAGCGCGAAGCCCTCGACCACCGCGGTCTTGCCCACGCCGGCCTCGCCCACCAGCATCGGGTTGTTCTGGCGGCGGCGCATCAGGATGTCCACCACCTGGCGGATTTCCTCGTCGCGGCCAACGATGGGGTCGATCTTGCCGTTGCGGGCCTGTTCGGTGAGGTCCACGGTGAACTGGCGCAGCGCCTCCTGCTTGCCCATCTGCGCCGGCGACATCGCGCCGCTGGCTTCGCCCGGCGCGCTGCCGCCGCCCATGCGGAAACCGTCGTTGGCGACCTGGCCGTCCTCCGGCGAGCCGGCCACCACCTCGGCGAACTTTTCCAGCAGGGCCTCGGGCTTGATCTTGTCGAACTCGGCCGAGATGTGCACCAGCGTGTTGCGCAGATGGCGCGTGCGCAGGCAGCCCACGATCAGGTAGCCGGTGCGCACCTGGGCTTCGCCGAACATCAGCGTGGCGAACACCCAGCCGCGCTCGACCGCCTCCTCGACGTCGCTGGAAAGGTCGGAAATGGAGGAGGAACCGCGCGGCAGCCGGTCCAGTGCATCGGTGAGGTCGCGCACCAGATTGGAGGGATTGAGGTTGAACTGCTTGACGATGCGGTGCAGATCGGAATCCTGTAGTTGCAGGATCTGGTGGATCCAGTGCACCAGTTCCACGTACGGATTGCCGCGCAGCTTGCAGAATACGGTAGCGCTCTCGATACCCCGGAAAGCCAGCTTGTTGAGCTTTCCGAACAAGGCGCCGCGACTGATCTCGGCCATGGTCTTCGATCCTTATGCAGTAGTTGTCGATCCGGGTATCTTTCGTTGCGAACTCATTCCAAAGTCATGGCCCGCGTGTCGCTGCGCCCTAGCCCACCGGTCGCAGCACCACGTCGTCGGCATCGCCATCGCGCCGCGGCTGGCCCATCCAAGTGCTCAGGCCCATGCGGCCGCCCTGGCCCAGGCGAGTGGTCGGCACGTCGGCCTTTCTCAGCACCAATTGCACGTCCCACGCCTTCTCCTCGCCCACATAGGTCTTGACCGCGGCAACCAGCTGCCTGAGCGCCTCGCCGCCGGGCAGGAAGTTGTTGAATTCGGCCCGGCTCAGCGGCCCCAGTCGCAGACGGAAACGCTGCTGGCTGCCCCAGACATATTCGCCGGCGACTGCGGTAAGCCCCAGTGCCGCCACTTCGCCCGAACCGCCAAGCCGCAGATGCGCGGATGCCGGCAGCCGCATCCACTCGGCCACGAACTCGACGACGCCCACCGGAATGCGGAAGAACCGTTCGAGCAACCCCTTGAGACCTTCGGCATTGCGCGTCTGCTGCAGCAGGCGGCCAGCAAAGAAGCGCTTGAACTGGTCGGGTAGCGCATCGCGACCGCCGAGGCCCGGCGTGGCCAGCCCCACCAGCGCGCCCATGTACAGGCGGAAATGGTCCTCGGCGGGGCGATCCAGTTCCACGGTGGGCTGCGAATCGGCCCAGGCCCGGTAGAACAGGCTCATCATGCGGTGATGGAAGATGTTCGCGAATGCGGTGAAGGTGGAGTCCTTCGCGTTCAGTTCGCGCTCCATCGCGTATTCGGTGAGGTGCAACGGCATCGGCGCATTCGGCCCGAACAGGCCGAAAAACAGGCCATGCAGACTCGCCGGCTTGCCGGCACCGCCGGGCCGGTAGCGATCGACCGTTTTCGGGGCGAACGCCAGCGACGGCGTCTGGCACAGCCGCACGAAATCGTCCGCCGCCTTGGCCGAATGACCCAGCCGCGGCCGCTCGGGGAACGCGCACTCCAGCCGACGGACCGCTTCGAAGAATTCGAAGGCCTCGGGATGGTCGCGCAGCGCGATCTCCAGCGCTACAGCGTCTGCCGTGTTCCCAGCCTGGCCGGCCATCGGGCAACCTCGTTGCGTTCCAGCGTGCGCAGAACGGTTTCAGTGAAGGAGTTGATGGAGACGTAGCGCGCGAAGAAGTGCTGCATCACGGCCCCGAGCAGGAAGGCGCCGGTACCTTCGAACGCGCCATCGTCGCAGGTCAGGGTGATTTCCAGGCCACGGCCGAAGGTGATCGGGCCCGGCACCGGGACGCGCCGCACGATCGGCCGCGAACTGACCGCCTTGACGCCTTCGATCTGGCGCAACGCGCTGGAATCGAACTCGTCGCAGTACAGCGTCAGCATCTCGCGCAACGCCGCGGCGCCCTCGCCCGCATTGTTCTCCAACAACGAGACGTAGTTCAGCTGCAGGTGGCTGAGCAGCCGCCACGCGGTTTCGCCGGCGGCCACCGAGGCGCGCGGCTTGGTCGGCCCGGCGACGCAGCGGATCGACTCCACCGGCGCGCCGGATTCCAGGGTGAAGTCGGTCTTCGACTTGCCCACCGGCATCTGCAACGGCAGGTCGCGGTTGGTGCACATCAGCATCATGCCGATCTGGCGCAACTGGGTGGAGTAAGGCGCCTCGCTGGAGTCGACCAGGGAGATGAACAGCTCGTTGCCGATGTAGCTTGAGCGTGCGCCCTGCCGCTTCTGCCGCGACGAGATCAGACGCGGCTCGCGGCGGATCGTGTAGTAGGCCGAATGCCGACTGTGCCAGGTGCGCTCGTCGCAGCCGTAGAACGGCAGGAAACGCTGCTCCGGCTCCTGCCGGTCGCCGAAGCCTTCCACATTGCCGATGCTGTGCACCTCGAAATCCATCGGCCGGGTGCGGTCGGCGAGGATGTGATACTCGGCCTTGCCCTGCTGCAAATGGATGCGGTCGGCGCGACGCGGGAACAGATTGATTGCCGGCGTGCAGAACAGCCGGAAATTGCTCACATCAACCGCGTTGTGCAGGCTGGCCACGCTGCGGTCGAACAGCGCCACGATCTCGAATTCGCTGCCCTTCGAACGCGCCAGCACGGATTTCAGGCCGCTGAACTCGGCGAACAGGAAGCGCTCGGGACAGGCGAAGTATTCCTGCAGCAGCCGGTAGCCACTGAACGAGCGCCCGGTATAGGGGATCAGCGCCTCGTTCTCCTCGAAGCCCTTGCGGTGGATGTTCGAGGCGTCGAAATGCCGGCTGATCTCGCCGCTGGCGCCCTGCGCGCGCACGACGAAACCGGTGGCGTTGCCCAGCAGTTGCTCGTACAGGCGCTTGGGCAGCTCGTCCGCACCGGCGATGAAGACGGGCAACGCGTCGAGCGCCAGCATGTTCGCCTGCGCGCCGGCGGTCACCCGGAACTTCAGCCGCAGGCCTGCACGCACGGGTTTGCCCGCGGGCAGGGTCACGCCGGCGGCGGCGATCGCGGCTGGCGTTTCCAGGTACTTCGCATCAGTGAGTTCCAGCGGCCACAAGGTGACGTCATGGGCCGTGCGGTATTCGCAGGCGGTACGGTCGTCCTTGCCGATCAGGCTGCGCAAGGCCGTGTGGCGCTCCACGACATGGCCGGTCAGCAGGCCGCTCTCCTTCAGGTCCGGCTGCATCTGCACCACCGCCATCGACGGCACCGGCGCCAGGTAATGCGGGTAGATCATCTCCAGCAGGTGCTGGGTGAACACCGGGAACTGCGCGTCCAGCTTGAGTTGTACGCGGGCAGCGAGGAAGGCGAAGCCCTCCAGCAGCCGCTCCACGTAGGGGTCGGCGCACTCGAAGCCCTCCAGCCCGAGCCGCCCGGCGATCTTCGGGTACTCGCGCGCGAACTCGCCGCCCATCTCGCGGACGTGCTGCAGCTCCCGGTTGTAGTAACGCAGCAGGCGCGGGTCCATGGGCGATCAGCCGAAGCCCTCCGACACCTTGAAGCTGCCCGTTTCCAGGTCCACCTCAGTCTTCAGGAACAGGTTCAGCGGGATAGGCTGCGCCCACATTTCCGATTCGATGTTGAACATCAACGCCTGGCGATCCATCCGCTTGTGGTCGGCGTTCACCGCGACCCGCAGCGTGTTGGCGGTCAGGCGTGGCTCGAAGGCGAGGATCGCATCCTTGATCCGCCGCTGCAGGGTCTCCGAATTGATGCCCGACAAGGAAGCGCCGGTAAGGTCGGGAATGCCGAAATTGAGTACGGAACGGGCCACTTCCGGGTAATCGTCCAGGTTCACGTCCACGTCCAGGCTCACGCAGTTCAGCAGCCAGGAGACGTCGCGCGTGACGCAGTCGCGCAGCCGCGTGGCCGAGATCACGCGCTTGTCGCGGCTCTCCTCCAGCTTGTCCGGTTCGTCGTCGGTAAGCCGGTCCAGCAACGAGGGTTGCAACCGTTCCTGGGTGGTCAATTCGGCCATGGCTTGCGCGAACCTCCGCTCAGTCGACGTCGAACGAGATGAGCCTGGCATCGAGCAACGGGTACTCGCCCGCGTCGGTGGCCAGCATGCGTTGGCCGAGGCAGGTCTGCAGGCCGCCCCCACCATCCACCCATTCCGTCTTGCGGCCCTGCACCAGGTCATTGTCGCCGCTCCGCTCGGAGCCGGGGTAGCGTCCCGGCACAAAACCGATCGCCTTGCCGCCATTGGTCCAGGTCACTTCGGCCGGCACCCAGATCTTGTCGCGCAGATCGGTGGGCGCCTCGAACTTCAGTTCACGCAGGCGCGAGAACGGCACCCATGAATAGCCGCCGTTGACGACGATCTCCAGGCACGGCCCCAGCCTGGGGTCGGCGTCCGCGATCCATTCGAAGGCCACGCCGTCAATGCTGCCGCTCACGGCCGCGGCCAGCTCAAACGCCTGCTCGCGCAGATCGGCGGCTTGCTCATGGCGCCCCTGCGCATCCAGCTTGAGTGCCTGCAGCAGCAAGGCCAGCCACTGCTCGGGCTCGCCGATGATCACCGGCAGCCGCGCCCCGGCAAAGACCTCGGTGCGCACCGCCTCGCCCTTCAGCGCCTCGGTGTAGGCACCAACCATCATCGCGTTGAGTGGTTCCAGCTCGCCGCTGACGTTCAACTGGTTCTGCGCCCGCTCCCACTGCCCCAGCAAGGCCAGCAACTGGAATAAAAAAACCCGGCGCTTGGCATCTGCCGGGTTGTTGCGGACTTCCACCGTCAGCAGTTGCAGCGCCTCGTCCAGTCGACCTTCCTTCAGCTTGCTTTCAGGTGTCATTTCATCTCTCGCAAGCGCGCCTGGGCAATGTCCAGGCACGCCCGATCAAATGAGGGGATGTATCCGGGCAAGCCGGTCGAATCCCTGGACAAGCAGTCGGCTGAGTCATGCCGCCAGAACCGGGCTTGCGCCCGTGCGCGGTTTCAGGACCGACTTGCCCAGAGATTCACCGGGAGCTTCAGACTCCAATCGACAACCGTGGAGCGAGGCTCAACTGACTGCCACTTCCTCGACGCTGTAGCCCACGGTGCCTGCCGAAGCCACGACGCCCTTGTCGTTCTGCGCGAAGTACTCGACGTCGAATTTCGCGAAGCTGATCGAGATGTTTTCCGTCAGCATGTCTTCGCCGCCGGAGCCGCCCGTGCTGTAGCTGGTGACCATCGCGCTGGTCAGCTTGATCGTCAGGTAGTCTTCCTGCTTGCCGCCGGCCTTGGACACCGACAGTGTCACCGTGTCCATGTGGTCGCCGGTCACGAGCGCCTTGATGAACGAGGTCGTGCTCTTGTCGATGTACTTGGTGAAGCTGATGTCCTGCACGTTCGCCTTGCCCGCGCCGCCGCCGGTGCCGTGGCCGAACGAACCGCTCTGGGACATTCCCCACGACCACGCCAGGACCTGGATCTCGTCCTTGTGCTTGGCATGCTTCGATTCGCCCGTGAACTTGACCGAACCGCCTTCCAATTTCAAATGCATGTCTAGTGCCATCAGAATTCTCCTGGACTGCTTAGTTTCAGTTGAACCAGCTGCCGGACGAATTCATCCGGCAAACGCTGGAGGTTACCTTGCAACTACGTCGTACTCCTGGTGGAACCAGGTGACACCCATGCCGCTCAGCCCTTGGCGGCCGACGGCAGACGAGACACGAGCCTCAGGGAAACGGTCAGGCCTTCCAGCTGGTAATGCGGCTTGAGGAAGAACTTCGAGGTGTAGTAACCCGGGGCACCTTCGACTTCCTCGACGACCACTTCCGCAGCGGACAATGGCTTGCGCGCCTTGGTTTCCTCGCTGGAGTTCGCCGGGTCACCATCGACGTACTGCAGGATCCAGGACGTCAGCCAGCGTTCCATCGCGTCGCGGTCCTTGAACGAACCGATCTTGTCGCGCACGATGCACTTCAGGTAATGCGCGAAACGGCAGCACGCGAACATGTACGGCAGGCGTGCCCCGAGGGCGGCGTTGGCGGTGGCGTCGGGATCGTCGTATTCCTCCGGCTTGGCCAGCGACTGCGCGCTGATGAACGCGGCCATGTCCGAGTTCTTGCGGTGCACCAGCGGCATCATGCCCATCTTGTCCAGCTCGGCCGAGCGGCGATCGGTGATCGCGATCTCGGTGGGGCACTTCATGTCCACGCCGCCGTCGTCGGTGGGGAAGGTGTGCGCCGGCAGGCCTTCCACCGCACCGCCGGATTCGATGCCGCGGATGCGCGAGCACCAGCCGTACATCTTGAACGAGCGGTTGATGTTCACCGCCATCGCGTAGGCCGCGTTCTGCCAGGTGTACTTGGACGAATCCGCGCCGGCGGTGTCTTCCTCGAAGTTGAATTCCTCGACCGGATCCGTTGCCGCACCGTAAGGCAAACGGGCCAGCGTGCGCGGCATGGTCAGGCCGATGTACTTGGCGTCGTCCGACTCGCGCAAGGAACGCCACGCGGCGTAGTCCGGCGTGGAGAACACCTTGGCCAAGTCGCGCGGGTTGGCCAGCTCGTTCCAGCTGTCCATGCCCATCAGGGTGGAAGCGGCGGCCGAGATGAACGGGGCATGCGCGGCGGCCGCGACCTGGGCGATGCCGGAAAGCAGCTCGACGTCGGGCGGGCTGTGGTCGAAATAGTAGTCGCCGACCAGGCAGCCGTAGGGCTCGCCGCCCAACTGGCCGTATTCCTCTTCGTACAGCTTCTTGAAGATCGGACTCTGGTCCCAGGCCGTACCCTTGTAGCGCTTCAGGGTCTTGGCCAGTTCCTTCTTGGAGATGTTCATCACGCGGATCTTCAGCTGCTGATCCGTCTCGGTGTTGTTGACCAGGTGATGCAGGCCGCGCCATGCGCTTTCCAGCTTCTGGAAATCGGGGTGGTGCATGATCAGGTTGATCTGTTCGCTGAGCTTGCGATCGATTTCTGCAATGTAGGCGTTGATGGTCTGGGCAACGTCGTCAGAGACGATGTCTGACTTGTTCAGCACCTGCTCGGCCAGCGTGCGCACCGCCGACTCCACTTCTTCCTTCGCGCGGTCGCTCTTGGGCTTGAATTCCTTGCTCAGCAATGCGGCGAAATCGCCGGCATCCAGCGTCTGTACGGCACCGCCCTGTTCGGCGAGTTTCTCGGTTGCCATGCTCGCTTACTCCCCGTCTTTGTTGTTGTCGGCCGGCTTGGGCGCCGATACCAGGGATTGCAGCAGCGCCGGATCCTTCAGCGCCTGCGCGATCAGGTTCTCGGCACCGGCCTTGCCGTCCATGTAGGTGTCGAGGTTGGCGAGCTGGGTGCGTGCCTCGAGCAGTTTGGCCACCGCGCCCACCTTCCGCGCCACGGCGGTCGGCGAGAAGTCGTCCATGCTCTCGAACGTGATGTCCACGGCCAGGCTGCCCTCGCCGGTCAAGGTGTTCGGCACCGCAAAGGTGACCCGGGGCTTCATCGACTGCAGGCGGTTGTCGAAATTGTCGACGTCGATCTCGAGCGCCTTGCGGTCCTCGACCGGCGGAAGCTCACCCGCGTTGGCACCGGAAAGGTCTGACATCACGCCCATCACGAAGGGCACCTGGACCTTCTTCTGTGCGCCGTATACCTCGACGTCGTATTCGATCTGCACGCGCGGTGCCCGGTTGCGTGCGATGAATTTCTGACTGCTTTGCTTGGCCATGCGATGTCTCCCAGTAAATACTCTTCCGGTGTTGAATGGAGCGACCAGTTCGGCGCGGCGTAAGGCTGGCTCGCCACGGGAAAGCGGGACGTCGGCTTGACGATCGTCGGCGCGGCGCGGGCATTCCGCGGCGGCTTGCCGTCGATCTGCTGTCGATGCCATGGTGTCGCCGCCGCCAAGGCTGAGCGGGCCACGACTTGCGCGGACCGGCGGAATGCCCGGGGCATCAGCCAGCACGGTGGCGACATCGGCGGGTAAGCGTGTTCTTGTGTGCCGCGATCGGCGTCATCCGCTGCCGGGCCCGGTGCATGCCGAGCGGCCTGGGCTCCACGGGGTCAGCCCCGTCGCCGTCAGATGCGCATGTTCGCAAGCGTGATCGTCCCCCCTTCATTCCATGTGCTGGACAGGCATGCGGGGCATCCATAACGGCCCCCGCCCGGATCCTTACTACTCCACCGCCAAGTCCACCCCTCCAGTCGATGGACGTGCACTAGCGCCCTTGCTGCGGCAGTGAAGCATGTTGCGCCTTCCCATCCGCCCTACCGTCACCGGAGTACTGCCCGCTACCGGCGCAGTTCCTGTGAAAAAACGGAGGCCCCCGGATCTGACGCACGAAGCGCCGTGTCCCCTGCGCTCCGCTAGAATTCTGAACCAGAACGGTTCGCCCGCTAACCTACATCCGCCAACGCCTGTCTGCAAGCTGAATTTGAATTTGCCCGGCAAAAACGCTGCCTTGTCGGTATTCGGCATGGGTGTGCCTGGCGGAGGGCGCATGACGATTGCCGCGCATGGCACGCGCGTGTCGACGACAGGGGACCGCTGCCATGGTGGCAGCGATGGAAGCGCAGCGTGATGAGCACGGCAGAGTGCGACTGCCCTTGCCACAAAAATGCGCTCGTGAAGAGCGACTGCCGGGCTGCTGCACGCGAGTGCAAAGTTAGGCGGACGAAGGACCCGCCTCGACTTCGCGGGGTCAGTGCGGGTCAGTCGAAGCCGGATACAGAAACGGCGCCAAGCCCGAAAGCCGCGCCGTTGCCGGGTTTCAATTGGTGGGCGGTACAAGGATCGAACTTGTGACCCCTACCATGTCAAGGTAGTGCTCTACCGCTGAGCTAACCGCCCGTTTCGCGGCCCGTACCGGCCACGCGAGCCGCGCAGTATACGGCACGCACCGACGCTCGACAATATCCCGCCGCCGTGCCGCAATCGACTCAGCGCAAGGCCTGCTCTCGCAGCTGGTGGATCTGGTCGCGCAGCCGCGCTGCGTCCTCGAATTCCAGGTTCTGGGCGTGCTTGTACATCTGCGCCTCCAGCTTCCTGATCGCGGCGGCGGCTTTGGCCGGGTCCATCGCCTCGTAGCCTGCCGCCGGCTCGGCCACGACGGTGGCGGTGCGTTGTCGGCCCTTGCCGCCGCGACCGCGCGGCGACTCGCTGCGCGCACCTTCCATGATGTCGGCGATGCGCCGTTCCACCGTTTTCGGCGTGATGCCGTGCGCCTCGTTGAAGGCGACCTGCTTCTCGCGGCGCCGCGCGGTCTCGTCCATCGCCGCCTGCATCGAGCGGGTCACCCCGTCGGCGTAGAGGATCGCCTTGCCGCGCACGTTGCGGGCGGCGCGCCCGATGGTCTGGATCAGCGAGCCGGTGGAGCGCAGGAAGCCTTCCTTGTCGGCGTCGAGGACCGCCACCAGCGACACCTCGGGCATGTCCAGCCCCTCGCGCAGCAGGTTGATGCCGACCAGCACGTCGAACTCGCCAAGGCGCAGGTCGCGGATGATCTCGCTGCGTTCGACCGTCTCGATGTCCGAGTGCAGGTAGCGCACCTTCACGTCGTGCTCGGCGAGGTACTCGGTAAGGTTCTCGGCCATGCGCTTGGTCAGCGTGGTGACCAGCACGCGGTCGCCCATGGCGATGCGCTTGTGCGCTTCGCTGAGCAGGTCGTCGACCTGGGTGCGCACCGGGCGCACCTCCACTTCCGGGTCGACCAGGCCGGTCGGGCGCACCACCAGCTCGGTCACCGCATCGCCGGATTTGTGCAGCTCGTAATCGCGCGGCGTAGCCGAGACGTAGATTGCGCGGGGCACGCGTGCTTCCCATTCCTCGAAACGCAGCGGCCGGTTGTCCATCGCCGACGGCAGGCGGAAGCCGAACTCGACCAGGGTTTCCTTGCGCGAACGGTCGCCCTTGAACATGGCGCCGAGCTGCGGCACGGTGACGTGCGACTCGTCCACCACCAGCAGGCCGTCGGCCGGTAGGTAGTCGAACAGCGTGGGCGGGGGCTCGCCCGGCTCGCGCCGGCTCAGGTGGCGCGAGTAGTTCTCGATGCCCTGGCAGTAGCCGACCTCGGCCATCATCTCCAGGTCGAAGCGGGTGCGTTGTTCCAACCGCTGCGCCTCGACCAGCTTGTTGTCCCTGTACAACAACTCCAGCCGCTCCTTCAGCTCGATCTTGATCGTCTCGATCGCGTTGAGCACGCTCTCGCGCGTGCTGGCGTAGTGCGTGCGCGGGTAGACCGTGTAGCGCGGCACCTTGCGGATCGTCTCGCCGGTGAGCGGATCGAACAGCGACAGGTTCTCCACCTCGCCATCGAACAACTCGATGCGCAGCGCCTCGGTTTCCGACTCGGCCGGGAACACGTCGACGATCTCGCCGCGCACGCGGTAGGCACCGCGGCGCAGTTCCATCTCGTTGCGGGTGTACTGCAGCTCGGTCAGCTGGTGGATCAGTTTGCGCTGGTCGATGCGCTCACCCTTGGCCAGGATCAGACGCAGGCTCAGGTAGTCCTCCGGATTGCCCAGGCCGTAGATCGCCGATACCGTGGCCACGATGATCGAATCCCTGCGCGACAGCAGCGCCTTGGTCGCCGACAGCCGCATCTGCTCGATGTGCTCGTTGATCGAGGCGTCCTTCTCGATGAAGGTGTCCGACGCCACCACGTAGGCTTCCGGCTGGTAGTAGTCGTAGTAGCTGACGAAGTACTCCACCGCGTTGTGCGGGAAGAATTCCCGGAACTCACCGTACAGCTGCGCCGCCAGCGTCTTGTTCGGCGCCATCACGATGGTCGGACGCTGCACCCGCTCGATCACGTTGGCGATGGTGTAGGTCTTGCCCGAGCCGGTCACGCCGAGCAAGGTCTGCGCGGCCAGGCCGGCCTCGAAGCCTTCGGCCAGGCGCGCGATCGCCTGCGGCTGATCGCCGGCGGGCTGGTAAGGGGCGACGAGTTGGAAGCGGTCGGTCATCGGCTACAGATGTGGGTGCGGCGGGCCATTTTAAATCGCCCCTGCTGACAGCATGCGTCAGCAGGAGCCGACGCCAGGATGGCGTCCGGACGACTGGCCCGTCGACGGCGGCCCCCTAGCATGGGCTTCCCGGACCACGCAGGAAGCGACAACGTGACGGTTTCAAGGACTTCCCGGTTGCTGCAACGGCAATGCGGCATGACCCTGATCGAGCAGATCATGGTGCTCGCCATTACCGCGATCCTCATGGGCATCGCCGCCCCGCCCCTGCGGCAGTTGCTGACCCGCAACGCGCTGCGGGTCGCCCAGAACGATTTCATCGCCGCCCTGCAGCACGCCCGCGAGACTGCCGTGATGAGCGGCAAGCGCACGCTGTTCTGCCCTACCCGGGACGGCAGCCGCTGCAGCAATGCCAACCGGTGGGAAGGCGGTTGGCTGCTCGGCCGCGACGGCAACCGCGACGACCAGCCCGACAACGGCCCGCTGCGCGTCGGCCGCGGCTACGACGGCAAGATGATCATCCAGAGCGGCAACGGCCGGCATGTCGTGCGCTTCCACCCCGACGGCAGCGCCAGCGGCAGCAACATCACGCTGCTGTTCTGCCAGCCGGCCCACGCGAAAGATGCGCTCGCCGTGGTGGTCTCCAATGCCGGCCGCATCCGCGGCGCTCCCGCCGACGCTACCCAGGTCGCCGGCTGCGCCCAGTTGAACTGATCTGCTCCGGCGCCATCCGCGCGCCGGCATCGCATTCACTTGACCCCGATCAATACCCGGACCCACCGGTGCGCACATGCTTGTGTCCCGACCCCCGGAAGACACGGCCATGGGCAGACTGAGCGGCAAAGTGGCGCTGGTGACCGGCGGCGCCGTGGGCATCGGCGCCGCCTGCGTGCGGCGTCTGCGGGAGGCCGGTGCGCAGGTGGCCGTGGTCGACCTGCACGACGGGCCGGGACAGCAGTTGGCCGCGGAGCTCGGCGACGACGTGCGCTACTTCCACGCCGACGTGGCGGTGGAAGCCGAGGTGGCCGCAGCGGTCGCCGCCACCGTGGCGGCGTTCGGACGTCTGGACGTCCTGGTCAACAACGCCGGCATCGCCGGGGCGAACAAGCCCACCCACGAACTCACCGAGGCGGAATGGGACCGGGTGCAGGCAGTCAACGTGAAGGGCGTGTTCTTCTGCACCAAGCATGCGATCGCACCGCTGCGCGCGGCCGGCGGCGGCAGCATCATCAACCTGTCGTCGATCTACGGCCTGGTCGGCGCGGCGGACTCACCGCCCTACCATGCGTCCAAGGGTGCGGTGCGCCTGATGAGCAAGACCGACGCCATGCTGTACGCGGCTGAGCGCATCCGGGTCAACTCGATCCACCCCGGTTTCATCTGGACGCCGATGGTGGAGCAGCACATCGCCTCGATGGGCGGCGATCCGGCACAGCATCGGCGCGAAGTCGGCGCATTGCACCCGCTGGGGCACATGGGCGAGCCGGACGACATCGCGTGGGGCGTGGTGTACCTGGCTTCCGACGAGTCGAAATTCGTGACCGGCAGCGAGCTGGTCATCGATGGCGGCTACACCTGCCACTGATCATCCCGAGCAAGAGGAGTCACCATGTTCAAGCACATCCTGCTGCCCACCGACGGCTCCGAGCTGTCCCTGCGTGCGGTCGACACCGGCATCGAGCTGGCTGCCCGGCTGGGTGCCCGCGTGTACGCGTTCCACGTGATCGCGCCGTTCCCCGCCTCGATCTACTTCGCCGAGTTCGTCATGGCCAACGAACCGGCCTATACCCGCGAAGCCCTCGCCAACGCCGAACGCTATCTCGCCGACGTGCGCCAACGCGCCCGGACCGCCGGCGTTCCCTGCGAGAGCGGCCACGAGCTCGACGCACGGCCCTATTCGGCCATCGTCGGCGCCGCGCGCAAGCAGCAGTGCGACCTGATCGTGATGGCTTCGCACGGCTGGCGCGGCTTCGACCGGCTGCTGCTGGGCAGCGAGACGCACAAGGTGATCCTGAACGGCGACGTGCCGGTACTGGTTTGCCGTTGAGCGGCATCGGGGGCAGCCGGCGAATCAGGGCATGAACGAAATCGGATCGGCGGCATCGCCCGGCCACCCTGGCCTCGACCCGGCCGAGGCCGCACGGCGCCTGGCCGAACATGGCCCGAACCTGCTGCCGGGCAGCACACCCAAGAGCCTGCCCGCCATCGTCCGTGGCGTGCTGACCGAGCCGATGTTCCTGATGCTGCTGGTCGCCGGCGGCCTGTACCTGGCGCTGGGCGACCGCGCCGAGGCGGCGTTCCTGCTGTCGGCCGTGTTCGTGATCATCGGCATCACGCTGGCGCAGGAGCGCAAGACCCAGCGCGCGCTGGAATCGTTGCGCGAGCTGTCCGCCCCGCGCGCGCTGGTGATCCGCGGTGGCCGGGAAATCCGCGTGCCCGGGCGCGAGGTGGTGGTCGGCGACCTTCTGGTATTGCACGAGGGCGACCGCATCGCCGCCGACGCGCACCTGCTGGACGGCCATCTGGATGTCAACGAGTCGCTGCTGACCGGCGAGGCGGTGCCGGTCACCAAGCTGCCTGGCAGCGACACCGGCCAGCTGTTCGCCAGCACGGTGGTGACCAAGGGCGTCGGTACCGCCGAGGTCCACGCCGTGGCCGAATCCACCGCCGTCGGCCGTATCGGCCAGGCGCTGTCGTCCACCGTCGAACCGGTATCCAAATTGCAGCAGGACTCGCGTCGACTGATCCGCAACCTCGCCACCGGCGGGCTGCTGCTGGCCACGGCGTATGCGCTGCTCGGCTGGCTGTGGGACGGCCACGGCCTGCTGCAGAGCGTGCTGGCCGGCATCGCGCTGACCATGGCGATCCTGCCGGAAGAGATTCCGGTGATCCTCACCGTGTTCCTCGCATTGGGCGCGTGGCGGATCTCGAAGCACAAGGTGCTGACCCGGCGCGTGCCGGCGGTGGAGGCGCTGGGCGCGATCTCGGTGCTGGCGGTCGACAAGACCGGCACGCTGACGCAGAACCGCATGCAGGTGGCCGAATTGCGCCTGGCCGACGACAGCACGCACGACGAGCAGGCGAGCGAGCTGCCCGAGCCGTTCCATGCGCTGGTCGAGTTCGCCATGCTGGCCACCCCGGCCGATCCGTTCGATCCGATGGAGAAGGCGATCCAGCAGTTCGGGCTGCACTGGCTCACCGACACCGAGCACGTGCACGCCGAATGGGCGCCGGAATTCGAGTACGCGCTGTCACCGGACATCCTGGCGATGACCCACGTATTCCGCGGCGACGCGCGCCACGCGCATCTGCTGGCCACCAAGGGCGCACCGGAAGCGGTGATCGACCTGTGCCACCTGCCCGATGCCGACGCGGCGGCGATCCTGCACCAGGTGGAGGCGATGGCCGAACGCGGCCTGCGCGTGCTCGGCGTGGCCCGCGGCGAGTGGCAAGGCGAGACGTGGCCGCGCAGCCAGCACGACTTCGACTTCCGCTTCCTCGGCCTGGTCGGCTTCGTCGACCCGCCGCGCCCGGAGGTGCCGGCGGCGATCGCCGAGTGCCGCGACGCCGGCGTGCGCATCATCATGATGACCGGCGACCATCCGGCCACCGCACGCGCGATCGCCCGCCAGGTAGGCCTGAGCGAACGCGCCGAGGTGATCACCGGCGCGGAAATGGCCGCGCTGGACGCCGCCGCGTTGCGCGAACGCCTGCACCACGTCGACCTGTGCGCGCGGCTCAAGCCCGAGCAGAAGCTGCGCCTGGTGCAACTGCTGCGCGAGGACGGCGAGGTGGTGGCGATGACCGGCGACGGCGTCAACGACGCTCCCGCGCTGAAGGCCGCCGACGTCGGCATCGCGATGGGCGAGCGCGGCACCGACGTGGCGCGCGAGGCGGCCGCGCTGGTGCTGCTGGACGACAGCTTCGCCAGCATCGTCCGCGCGATCCGCCAGGGCCGGCGCATCTACGACAACATCACCAAGGCGACCCGCTTCGTGTTCGCCGTGCACATGCCGATCATCGCGCTGGCGCTGGTGCCGACCGTGCTGCACTGGCCGGTGCTGCTGATGCCGGTGCACATCGTGCTGCTGGAACTGCTGATCGACCCGGCCTGCTCGGTGGTGTACGAGGCCGAGCCCGCCGCCGGTGACATCATGCGGCGGCCGCCGCGCGCGCCATCGGACTCCCCGTTCGCCGTCGTCAACCTGCGCCAGGCGGTGATCCAGGGGCTCGGCTTCGCCGGTATCCTGCTGCTCGGCTACGGCCTGCTGCTCGGCCAGGGCATGCCTGCCGCGCAAAGTCGCAGCGCGGTGTTCATCGCGCTGATCGTCGGGTTGTTCCTGCTGACTCTGGCCAACCGCGATGCATCCCGCCCGGCGCTGGCCCGCGCCCCGGCGAAGAACCCCTGGCTGGCGCGAATGTTCGGCGGCGTGGCGCTGCTGCTGGCGGTGGTGGTCGGCGTGCCGTTCTTGCGCGACGTGATGGGACTGGCGCTGCCGGACCCGCTGATGCTGCTGGCCATCGCCGCCATGCTGGCGGCCACCATCGCATGGCTGGAACTGCTGCGCCGTACCACGCGCCAGGCCGAACGCGGAATTTCGCCGCAGCGTCCGTGACGGAGCGCCCGGCGTTCACGCATAGCCGGGCGCATGCGGCGCAACGGTGGCGATGCGTGGCAGGCTCAGGCTGACCCGGGCGCCGCCCAGCGCGGAACGGCCGAACGCCAGTTCACCGTGGTGCAGCCGGGCGATCGCCTGCGCGATCGACAGGCCCAGCCCGCTGCCCTCGCCCACGCTGCCTTCGGGACGGTGGAAGCGCTCGCCCAGCCGCTCGGCGTCGGCTGCGGCGAAGCCGGCGCCGTCGTCGTCCACCTCCAGGACCACCCGCTCGGCATGGCCGCCGACACGCACGCTCACCCGGCCGTGGTCGGGGGCGTGGCGCAAGGCGTTGTCGAGCAGATTCTGCAGCAGGATGCCGAGCAGGCCGCGGCTGCCCAGCACGAAGTCGTTGCCCTCGTGATCCAGCGACAACTCGATCGAGCGCGCCGCGGCGCGTTCGCTGACGTCGCGCAGCACGGCTTCGGCCACGCTGGCCAGGCGCAGCGGACCAGCGTCGTCCAGCTCGGTCAGCTTCTCGACCCGCGCCAGCATCAGCAACTGGGCCACCAGCCGCTGCATGCGGTCCAGCGCCTCCTGCGCGCGCTGCAGGTGCCGCGCGCGGGCGGCCGCATCCCCGTCGCGCCCGGCCAGGGCCAGCTCCAGCCGCAGCGCCGCCAGCGGGTGGCGCAATTCGTGCGCCGCGTCGGCGGTGAAGCGGCGCTCGTGCTCGAGGCTGCGCTGGAGCCGCGCCACCAGCCGGTCGATCGCCTCGGTGAACGGCGCCAGCTCGACCGGCACCCGCGCGTCGGTGAGCGAGGCGCCTGCCGCGTGGGTGTCGGCGGACAGCTGCCGGGTCAGTCGGCGCAGCGGCTGCAGCCCGCCGCGCAAACCGGCAAACACCGTCGGCGGCACCAGCACCAGCAACGCCAGCAGGGACAGCAGCGCCGGCGCCAGCAGCTTGCGCACCAGCTCGTCGCGCTCCTCCAGCGGCGCGCCGACCTGGATCCAGTATTTCTGCTGCGCGTCCCAGCGCTGGAACACCCGCCAGCGTCGCTGCGCATGGTTGACCGTGTGCAGGTGCGCGTCGCCCGGATCGAACTCCAGCGCGGGCAGCTCGGCACTGGCCACCAGCAGCCGGCCCCGCGCGTCGCGCACGGTGATGGCGGGCCGATGCGCGGTGGCATCGGAGTCCAGCAGCGGCCGATCCGGCAACTGCGCCGCCACGCCCGACGGCGGCGCGGCCGGCATCACCGCCAGCACGCTGGCCGCGCTGCGCACCAGCATCTGGTCGAAAATCTCGTCGACCTCGTGCAGGCTGCGCCAGGCCAGCCAGCCGGCGGCGGCGCACCACACCAGCACGATCCCGGCCACCAGCCGCAACACCAGCCGCCGGTTGAGCGAGGGGCGGATCATGCGGGCTCGCCGGCGGGCGGGTTGATCGCGTAGCCGATGCCGCGCAGGGTACGGATCCAGCCCGGCCCCAGCTTGTGGCGCAGGTGATGGATGTGCACCTCCACCGCGTTGCTGGCCACTTCGCGGTCCCAGCCGTACAGCGCATCCTCCAGTTGCTCGCGCGAATAGGCGCGCCCGGGGTGCCGCACCAGCATCTCCAGCAGTGCGTACTCGCGCGCGGTCAGCTCCAGCGCCGTGCCGGCCAGCGTGGCGCTGCGCGCGGCCGGGGTGACCTCCAGCGCGCCGACACGGATCGCCGGCTCGAGCTGGCCGTCGGCACGGCGCAGCAGCGCGCGCAGGCGCGCGGCCAGCTCGTCCAGGTGCACCGGCTTGACCACGTAGTCGTCGGCGCCGGCATCGAGCCCGGCGACGCGGTCGGCCAGTTCGTCGCGGGCGGTCAGCAGCAGCACCGGGGTGGCGTCCTTGCGCCGGCGCATGCCCGCAATGATCGCCGGGCCGCTGCTGCGCGGCAGGTTCCAGTCCAGCACGGCGGCCGCATAGCTGGTGTCGGCCAGCGCGACGGCGGCCTGGTTGCCGTCGGTGATCCAGTCCACCGCATAGCCGAGCTGGCGCAGGCCATCGGCCAGCGCCTGCCCCAGTGCCCGGTCGTCTTCGGCTAGCAGGATGCGCATGGCCGGATTCTAGTCAGCGCTGTAGCCGTCCATTTGACCTGAGGCAATTCATCGCAGGCCCTGCTCGCCGGCCGGGTCGTGCTCCAGCGCGCGCTTGCGGCCGTGGATCATCGCGGCCACCAGGTTCTCGCGGTAGTGCACGCTCTCGCCCACCGCCGCCAGCACGTGCACCACCACCAGCCCCAGTACGCCGTAGGCCAGCAGCTCGTGCAGTTCCTCCAGCCAGGGCGTGCCGAAGAACGCGTCGGTGGTCTGCAGCCAGCCGCTGACGCCCACCAGCAGCACGCCGACGAGCAGGGCCAGGATCATCACCGCCGCACCCGGGTTGTGTCCCAGCTGCCGCCGCGAGCGGCCGGCCAGGCGTTCGCGCAGGTAAGTGCGCACGCGGCGCGGGCCGGGCACCCAGTCGACGAAGCGCGCATGCCGCGTGCCGAGCCAGCCCCACACGAAGCGCACGGCGAGCAGGGCCAGCACGGCATAGCCGATCCCGCGATGGACCAGCTCGCCATCCTCGGTGAAGAAATTGGCGAGGAACAAGCCCGCCAGCGACCAGTGAAATACGCGTACCAGCGGATCCCACACCTTGACCATGGCATTCATGGGCTTGTCCTCGCGTCAGTGGTTGATTAGCCGCCCTTCTGCTTGACGATGCGGCCGTCGGTGGGGTCGAAGTAGATCTCCACGTTCTTGCCGGCCTTGTCCTTGCCGTAGATCTCGTAGCAGTTGCCCGAGACCTGGAACACCTTGATGGTGTAGCCCTGGTCGAGCACTTTCTGCTTCATCGTCGCCTCGGTGAGCCACTGCGCACGCGGCGCGTTGGTGCATTGCGGGGCGGCGAAGGCGGACGCCGACAGCGCGGCGGCGGCGAGGAACAGCGGAACGATGACGGTGCGTTTCATGGTGCGTCTCCGGTATCGGCAGGATTGCCTTGGACGGCATTGCAACCGGGACGGCTTATGTGGGTCTTAAGAACCCGCTGCGGCACGCGTCAGGTTCTGGAGCGGAGCGCCGACGGCGACACCACCACCGTCACCGCCTGGTCCCGCCCCGCATGCTTGGCGTCGTACAGCGCGGCGTCCACGCGCCGGATCAGATCCTCGCTGCCGTCAGCGACCGCGGCCTGCGCCACGCCGATGCTCACCGTTACAGCGCGGTACGGCCATGCAAAGTCGCGAAACGCATCGAGGACGCGCGTCGCCACTTCGTTCGCCCCCGCCACGTCGGTCTCCGGCAGCAGCAGCACGAACTCCTCGCCGCCGTAGCGCGCGGCCAGGTCCGAGGGCCGCAGTGTGGCGCGCAGCAGCTGACCGGTGATCCGCAGCACCTGGTCGCCGGCGAGGTGGCCGAACTCGTCGTTGAACGCCTTGAAGCGGTCCAGGTCGAGCATCAGCAGCGAGAACATCCGGTCGTGCTCGCGCTGGCTGCGCAGCAGGCCGGCCAGCACCTCGTCGAGCGCACGCCGGTTGGCCAGCCCGGTCAGGATGTCGGTGCCGGCGTCGTTGCGCAGCTCGATGCTCTCGCGGCGCTGGCGTTCCAGCTTGTCGAACAGGTTCGCCGCCGACCACACCATCCCGGCCGCCACGCCGCCGCTGAACAGGGCCATGAACACGAAGGCCAGCGTTTCGGGCGGGCCCAGCCAGGACCACAGCAGCTGGAACACGAACGCAAACAGGGCCGGCAGCAGCAGGGCCGGCAGCAGCAGGCGACGCGCCAGCACTCCACCCAGCGTATCTGCCGTGGCCACCCGGGTCAGCCCAAGGGTGGGTGTGGCGGACAGCCAGCCCAGTGTCGCCAGCAGCAACAGCAGCGCGGTGTGGATCGGCATCCGCCCGAACGACAGGTCGCTCCTGCCGGCCAGGGTGATGCCGTAGGAAGCCAGGCCGCTCATGGCAATCGCCAGCAGGCCCACGGCCAATCCTTCGCGCAGGTACAGCCAGTGCCGGACCGGCAGCAGCAGGCCCAAGCCGCCAAGCAGCACGAACCCCACCGCGACCGGTTCGCCCATGCGTCCGGGCCAGCGGCCGGAGCCGTGCGCCGGCGGGCCGCCAATGAGGTAGTCGATGCCCAGATCGGTCGCCCACCAGTACTCCGCCAGCGTGACCGCGCCGATCGCAAGCACGGCCAACGACAGCCCGCGACTGAAGTTCGGCCGCCCTGGCGGGTAGTGCTGGCTGAGCAGCAACGAACTGCCGGACAGCACGAAGCCGATCGCCGCGTTCGCCGTCATCGCGGCCTGGCCCGGCCATACCGTGGTCAGCAGCGGTCGATCCCACCACCAGCCGGCCAGCACGACCAGCGCCACCGCGCAGACCAGCAGGGCGATCGCACGCGAGAAGCGCAGGAACCCCTGCACAACGCCCAAATCGTGATGGAAAGGCACTATGGCCATGGCGACCCCGCGCGTGCCAGGGAAGCCCACCGCTACCCGCGCACGGCAGTACAACGGCACAGTCACACCATGGCACAGTGGGCGTGAGCCCCGAATTGACGGCGATCAATCCGGCGACTGGGGTACCCTGCCAGCGTCTGCCGCTGGCCGTCCGGACGGCCACCACCCGCACCTTCGAGGAACGCATGATCATCTACAGCTGCCACGGCGCCGCCAAGCAGGTCACCGGCTCCTGCCACCTGATTACCTGCAACGACCGCCGCGTGCTGATCGACTGCGGCCTGTTCCAGGGCAGCGAGGAGGTCGAGCGGGGCAACACCGAACCGTTCGGCTTCGACCCGGCCGGCATCGACGTGCTGCTGCTCACCCACGCCCACCTCGATCATTGCGGGCGCATCCCGCTGCTGGTGCGCCGGGGGTTCCGCGGCCGCATCCTCACCACCGCCGCCACCCGCGAACTGGCCCGCGTGGTGATGCTGGACGCCGCCGGCCTGCAGGAGGAGGACGCGCGCCGCGCGCAACGCAACAACCGCCGCGGCGACGTGGTGGCGCCGCCGCTGTACACGCTGGACGACGCACTGCACGCGCTGGACTTCTTCGGCCCGAACGTGGTCTACGGCGAAACCGTGCCCGTCGTCGACGGCATCAGCGCCTGCTTCCTCGACGCCGGCCACATCCTCGGCTCAGCCTCGGTGCTGCTGGAACTGGACGACGGCAAGCAGCGCCGCCGCATGCTGTTCTCCGGCGACCTCGGCAACCCGGGCCGCCCGCTGCTGCGCGACCCCACGCCCGCGCCGACCGCCGACTACGTGGTGATGGAGTGCACCTACGGCGATCGCCCGCACCGCTCGGTGCCCGACTCGGTCGACGAGATGTACCGCGCCATTCGCGACACGGTGAACCGGCGCGGCAACGTGGTGATTCCCACCTTCGCGCTGGAACGCACGCAGGAGATCCTCTACTACCTGCACCGCGGCATCACCGACGGTGCGATCCCGCCGCACGTGCGGGTGTTCCTGGATTCGCCGATGGCAATCTCCGCCACCGAGATCTTCCGCCGCCATCCGGAATGCTTCGACGACGGCTTCCTCGACGAACTGCGGCACGGCGACCCGTTCGCCATGCCCGGCCTGCATTTCACCCGCGAGACGGCCGAGTCGATGGCGATCAACAACGTCGACGGCGGCGCGATCATCCTGGCCGGCTCGGGCATGTGCAACGGGGGCCGCGTGCGCCACCACCTCAAGCACAACCTGTGGCGCGAGCGCTGCAGCGTGGTGTTCGTCGGCTATGCCGCGGAGGGCACGCTGGCGCGGCGGATCATCGACGGCGCGGCCAGCGTGCGCGTGTTCAACGAGGAGATCCCGGTGCGCGCGCAGGTGTGGACGATCAACGGCTTCTCCGCGCATGCCGACCGGCCCTCGCTGCTGGCCTGGCTGGGCGACGCGCCGCGGCGCAAGGTGTTCCTGGTGCACGGCGAATACAACCGCGGCATGCAGACCATGCGCGAGGTGCTGGAAGCGCGCGGCGTCGCCTGCCAGCTGCCGGGGCTGCACGAGCCGATCAAGATCGACTGAGCGGGCTGGCGCGCACCGGCGCGTGACCGGGGCAACATGCCTCGCGATTGACCTGGGTCAATTGCGCGGACTTGCTCAACCCTAGACTGAGTCCGTCGCGCGAGCGGGTCCGGCCAGCAGATGCCGGCACCGGCATTCACCCGTTCGGTTCCAACGGCCTCAGGAGCAACTTGCGATGAAGCGGATCATCCCCCAGCCCCTTCCTTCGCGGAACGACGCCCATGCCGGACTCCCCCCGCGATCGCTTCAGGGCGAGCTGACACCCGGGCGCCTGATCCGCTCGATACTGCGCAGCGTGCCGCTGCTGTTGCTGGGCGCCTGGCTGGCGCTGCTGCCGACGCAAAGCGCGTCGGCCATGCCCGAGTTCGCCCGCCGCTACAACCTCAGCTGCGCCGCCTGCCACTCCGCCTTCCCGCGCCTCAACAAGTTCGGCGAGGTCTTCATCAAGAACAACATGCGCCTGCCGAACTGGATGGAAACCGCCGACCAGCTCGGCGACGACCGGCTCGCCCTGCCCGACCACGTGCCGCTCGCCATCCGCGCCCAGGCTTACGTGCAGGCCCGCCAGGGCAAGGCGATCGATCCGGTCAGCGGCGCGCGTCAGTCCGCCACGACGGACTTCCAGTCGCCGTACCTGCTCAAGCTGCTGTCCAGCGCGCCGCTGAGCAAGGACATCACCTATTACTTCTACGCCATCATGGCCGAGAAGGGCGGCAACGGCGAGATCGTGGTGGAGGACGCCTGGTTCCGCCACGCCAACCTCTTCGGCAGCGGCATCGGCATGATGCTCGGCCAGTTCTCGCTGTCCGACGCGATGTTTCCGCGCGAGATCCGCCTGCCGTTCCAGGACTACATGGTCTACCGCATGGCCGGCATCACCTACGACCGCGGCGTGCAGTTCGACCGCGACGTCGGGCCGTTCGGCATCACCCTGGGCTTCACCAACGGCAACGGCATCACCGACAACTTCAAGATCAACGGCACTGGCTACTCGCGCCCGGACCGGATGTTCGACAACGACAACTCCAAGACCACCTTTGCCCATGTCGGCACCGATATCGGCCCGGTTGCCGTGGGGCTGTTCGGCGCCAGCGGCAAGCAGCGTGGCGCCGCCGGCCCAGCCGGCATGGACAAGAGCCGGCGCAACACCGACAAGCGCGTCGCCGGCCTCGACGCGTCCGGCGACGTCGGCGCCGACGCGCACTGGTACGCGCAATACCTGTGGAACAGCTGGAACGGTTTCCTGGACGCCGACCCGACGCGCAACTACCGATGGAACGGCGGCTTCGCCGGCCTCGACTGGATCCCGAACGAACGCTGGGCCTTCTCGGCGCTGTACAACTACGCCGGCGCGGGCGACTTCGCCCGCACCAACACCATCTACGAAGGCATTGCCATCAACAGCCTGAGCCTGACCGCGTCGCACTACTTCATGCGCAACGTCAAGGGCATCGTCGAGGTCAACATCGATTTCCTGAACAAGACCAAGCCGACTGGCCCCTACTTCACCGGCCACTTGAGCAGCGAGAACTACATCCTGTTCGGCTTCGACACCGCGTTCTGACATGCCAGCCCGCCGCCTCCCGACGCGATCGTGGGCACACGCCGGCGCGACCGTGCTCTTGCTCGCCGCCAGTGCCAGCGCGCATGCGCAGGCACTGCAGGTCGGCACGCTGCGCATCGAATCGACGCCTTCGGCAGCCGAGGTCGAACTGATCGGCGGCAAGGCCGGCGTCACGCCGCTGACCGTCAGCGAACGCGACATCTACCCGAACAGCTACCCGGATACGCGCGCCGCACTCTACGGCACGGTCACGCTGCGCCACGCCGGTTGTGATCCGCTGCGCCACCGCGTGACGCTGGACGACCTCAAGCAGGATCTGCACCTGCGCCTGGATTGCGTCGCCGCGACGACGACGCCCGCACCACCCCCGACGACACCGGCAGCGACGCCGGCAGCAGCAACAGCGGCGACGCGCGTGCCGCCCGCCCCGCCATCGACCATGCCGCAGCGGCGGCTGCGCCAGCTGCAAGTGCTGCAGGAACTGCTGGACGAAGGACTCATCAGTCCGGCCGAGGAGCAGCGTGTGCGTCGAAAGATCCTGCAGCTCAGCATCGGCACGGACGACTGACTGCAGCCACCACCGCGCATGGCCCGCGCAACGGCGCCCGCGGTTCCCGCGCAAGCGATGGCCCGCGTCGACGCCCCGCAACGGACGCGTCGAAATCACGCGCCCGCTTGACCTGGATCAGGCGTGCGCGCAAACGCCGCACCCTAGTATTCAACCGCCTTGCACGCGAATCCCTAGGGGTAGGGTTTCGGTGGTTCTGGTGCTATCCGACGAGGCTCGAACCCAAAGGGGGAAATCGCATGACGCAGCGGATCACTGATCTGATGCTTTCGGTGCTGGCCTGCGTGGCAGCCGTCCTGTTGTCCTGGCCATTCTGGCGCGACTTCGAGTACTGGCCCGAATCGCACGTCGCCTGGTGGATCTACTTCGCCTCCGGCTTCGTGCTGGCCGTGTACGTGTTCTACGTCTTCATCGGCAGCCTGCGCATCCTGTTCGTGCACGACACCCAGGGGCAGACCGCCATCACCAAGGACAAACTCTCATGAGCTGCGGAACCGGCGGTAGCAGTTGCGAGACGCCCCGGCGCCGGGGCGCATTCACGGTGTTGGCCATCCTGGCCCTGATCTTCGTCGTGTTGTCGATCTTCTCCTTCCTGAAGTCGCGCAACCAGGTGACTCCGGACACGGTGTCCTTCGGCCCCTACCAGGCCGTCGACGGCAAGCGCGTGTTCCAGGCCTACAACTGCATGGGCTGCCACACCATGGTCGGCAACGGCGCCTACCTGGGCCCGGACCTCACCCAGGAGTACAAGCACGCCGGACCGGCGTGGCTGGCGGCGTTCCTGCCGTCGGCCGGCGGCTGGCCGACCACGGCGGCGGTACGTGCGCAGCTGCTGGACCCGAACCAGCAGGCTGACGTCGGCAGCGACTCGATCGAGACCTACCTTAAGAAGTTCCCCGGCGCCGCCGAGCGCATCGATCGGCGCGGCGGCGGCACCACGATGATGCCGAACCTGCCGCTGACCAAGGACGAGATCGGCCAGCTCATCGCCTACCTCAAGTACACCTCGGCGATGAACACCGAGGGCTGGCCGCCGAAGGTGGAGGTGCAGGGCTTCGACCGCCGCGTGCAGCTTGCGCACGGCACGGTCGCGCTCGCCCAGGGCGTACCCGCGCCGGCACCGGCGTCAGCCGCGCCCGCCGCGGCAGACCCGGTGGCTCGCGGCGCGCAGTTGGCCAGGGACACCGGCTGCGTGGCCTGCCACGCCACCGACGACAAGAAGCTGGTCGGGCCCGGCTGGGGCGGCCTGTACAACTCGACGGTCAAGCTCGCCGACGGCAGCACGGTGATCGCCGATGACGCCTACCTGCGCGAGTCGATCCGCCAGCCCAACGCCAAGATCGTGGCTGGCTACGCGACCGGCGTGATGCCCGCCTACGAGGCCTTGCTCAAGGACGACGAAGTCAACGCCATCGTGGCCTACCTCCACTCCCTGGAGAAGCAGTGATGCAGATCGAATTCCAGACCCAACGGCTGAGCCTGCGTTTCTTCATGCTGATGCTGGTGCTGTTCGTGCTGCAGGTCGGCTACGGCCTGCTGCTGTCCTTGCAACAGACCGACCCGACCGTGCTCGCCGGCGTGGTGAACTTCAACGTCGCCCGCGCCGAGCACCTCAACCTCGGCATCCTGTGGATCCTGTGCGGCTTCATCGGCGCGATCCTGTTCGTCGGGCCGCTGCTGGCCAAGCGCGAGATGGTGGCGCCGTGGCTGATCAAGCTGCTGTTCTACGCGCTGATCGTGATCGCCGTGTGGAACTTCTTCACCCTGCGCCTGGCCCAGTTCGGCATCGCCGGCTGGTGGCAGGGGCAGCCGTGGCTGCAGCAGGGGCTCGAGTACCTGGAGGCGGGGCGGATCGCCGGCGTGCTGGTGCTGATCGGCTTCGCGATCCTCGCCTACGTGGTGCTGCGCACGTTCCCGCCGGTGCGCCAGTGGAACGAGATCCACTGGGGCCTCGGCCTCGGCGTCAGCGCGCTGATGGCGGTGTGGGTGTTCGGCCTGTTCTACGTGGCGCGGCTGGACCTGCAGGAATATTTCCGCTGGTTCGTGGTGCACTACTGGGTGGAGGGCGTGTGGGAAGTCATCCACATCACCCTGGTCGGCTTCCTGCTGGTGCTGATGTTCAAGGTCGACGTCAAGTCGGTGGGCTTCGCGGTGTTCTGGGGCGTGATGCTGGTGTGGCTGTCCGGGCTGATCGGCAACGCGCACCACTATTTCTGGATCGGCACGCCGGAGTTCTGGCAGTTCTGGGGTTCGCTGTTCAGCGCGCTGGAACCGCTGCCGCTGGTGTTCTGCTTCTGGCACATCTACCTCGACGCGCACGTCAACAAGCGCCCGCTGGAGAATGCGCCCGCGTTCTACTTCATCCTGGGCTCGGTGGTGCTGGAGCAGATCGGCGCCGGCATCCTGGGCTTCACCATGACCTTCGCGCTGACCAACGTGTGGTCCCACGGCACCTGGGTGACGCCGGGGCACGCGCACCTGGCGCTGTTCGGCACCTTCGGCATGCTGGGCATCGCGGCGGCCTATTACGCCGTGCCGATCCTGCGCAAGGTGCCGAACTACGACCAGCGGCTGGGCAAGCTCGGTTTCTGGCTGGTGCTGACCGGCGTGCTCGGCATGGCGTTCTCCTTCGCCATCGGCGGCACCGTGCAGATCTACGTCTACCGCATCCTGGGCCTGGACTGGTTCGGCGGCGACGTGGCCCGCACGATGGGCGTGTTCAAGCTGATGCTGCCGCTGTTCGGCATCGTCTTCGCGGTGGGCGCCGGCGTGCTGGCGTACGACCTGCTCACCCTGGGCCGTCGCGTGGCCGTGTCGGCCGGCACGGACGTCCACGGCGAGACCGTCGCGCCGCACGCCGCCACCCGCTGGAGCCGCCCGCTGAGCGGTTTCGAGGCAGGCATCTGGCTGATGCTGATGTGGATCTTCGGTGCGGTCATCACGCTCGGCCTGCTCAGCTTCAACCTGCCGCGGGTACGCGTGGAGGGCGACCCGACCCTGCCCTACCTGCTGGCCGGCGTGGGCTATCCGGGGCTGCTGCTGGTCACCCTGCTGTTCGTGTGGCGCTTCCTCGCCTCGATGGAGGCGCGCGCCAGCGCAGTGAGCGCACCGTCGCTGTTGAGAGTATTGCCTGCACAAGCCTGAGTGCAGGCGGGTGCGCAAGGTGAAGCAAGGGGAAAGGCCGTCGGGGGAAATTCCGGCGGCCTTCTTGCTGGCCCTCGGCCATCGTCTGCCTGATGTCGCCGGCGCCAGCGCACCGACAGCCGTGCCCGCTCAGCGCATCGCGAAGAGCTCCTGGTGGAAACGCCGCTCCACCGGAAATCCGTGTTTGGCCAGGTCCTGCTTCAATGCCTCGCCGAAGCCCGCCGGCCCGCAAAACCAGATACTCGCCTCGCGCCATTCGGGTACGGCAGCCCGTATGCGTTCGCCCGTCAGGCGGCCGTCGCGTGCGTCGATCAGCACGTGCAGTTGCACGTCGGCGGAGTGGGCGTCGCCGGCCAGCCGGTCGAGCGCTTCATCATCCACATCCGCGGTGCTGTGGAAGAGGTCGATCCTCTGGCCTGCGGGCCAATCCCGCGCTTCCTTCTGCCACGCCATGTGCTTCATGCGCCCGATGAAGGGCGTGATGCCGATGCCGCCGCCGATCCAGATCTGGCGGGGGCTGCCGTCGTCGAACGTGAAGCAGCCATAGGGGCCCTCGACCCGCACCGCCTGCGCCACGCGAAGCTTCTCGTGCAGGCGGTGCGTGTGGTCGCCCAGATCCTTGACCACGAAGGTGATCCTGGAGGTTTCTTTTCGCCAACCGGAGGCGATGGTGTAGGGGTGTGCGCCGTCCGCGGCGTCCGCGCTGACGAAAGCGAACTGGCCCGGCTTGTGGCCCGGCCACCCCTGCACCTCGGTTTCGATTTCGAGCGCATCCACCCCGTCGAAATGGTGCAGGGAGACGATGCTTCCCTGCATTTGCGAGCGCCTGCCCACCCGACGCAGCAGCACCACGAAGGCCGCCCAGCTGCCGCCGGCGAGCAGGACCGCCATCAGCCAGCCGACCGGCGTCGTCCAGTGGTCGAGCTTCAGCAGTACGACCGCATGGAAGACCAGCGCGAGATAGCCGACGGCAAGCAGGCGGTGCGTCTTGTAGAACAAGTGGTACGGAAAACGCCGGATCAGGGCCAGCGCGATCAGCACGACGATGGCGTAGAAAACCCATTCGCCCACGCCCTCCGCGGCACCGCGTTGACTGGACAGCAAGGACGCCAGCGGGTTTTCCGGCGCGCCCCGCACGCCGCGCGCTGGACGCTCCAGCCAGCCCCAACCCACCGCCCATTTCGGCCCCTGCGCCCACAACCAATGGACGATGGCGACGACCAGCGCGGAGATGCCGAGCCATTTGTGCATGCGGTACATCTTGTCGAGGCCGCCCAGCCACGCCTCGGGCCACCGCGGCCGCAGCGCCAGGACCATCGCCAGGCTCATGCAGCCGATCGCGACGAAGCCCGTCAGTTGCACCATGGCCCCGCGCAGGCCGAAAAAAGTGCTCGACCGGAAAACGGTGGGCTCGACAACGAGCCACAGCAGGACCAGGAAAGCGAGAGACCCCCAGAATGCACGCTTGAGATTACGCATGCGGTCCCCTCGAAGTCGTCGCGATGCGCGGTCGCCCCGCAGGCGGCCGGCAGCCCCGCATTCGCCGCATGCCGCTGCCCCAGCAGCAGCCGCTGCCGGCGGCATCGGCGCACGGCCTCACGAGGCCTGTCCGCCGCGCCGCGGCAGCATGTGCTGCAAGGAGTCGTCCCGGCTCACGTAGTGGTGGAACAGCGCGGCCGCCGCATGCAGGCCGACCAGGTAGTAGCCGGCGGTGCCGATGGTTTCGTGGATCTCCTTGAGCGAGCCGGCGAGTGCCTTGTCCGGCCCCACCAGCGCCGGCAGTTGCAGGCCGAAGAACGGGATCGGCTTGCCCGAGGCGCTGAGGGTGAGCCAGCCGAGCAGCGGCATCGCGATCAGGAAAACGTACAGCGCCAGGTGCATCAGCGCAGCCAGGCGCTGCTGCCACATCGGCGGCGTCGGCCGGACCGGCGGCGTCGGCCCCGACACGAGGCGGATCGCCAGCCGCACGAGGACCAGCGCGAACACGCTGAGGCCCAGCATGAAGTGCCAGGTCTTCAGGCCCTCGCGCAGGTCGCTGCCGCGCGGATAGAAGCCGCGCAGCTCGATGCAGGCATACACGGCGACCAGCACCAGCAGCATCAGCCAGTGCATGGCGATCGAGAGCGAGCCGTAATGATCGGTGGTGTTCTTCCAGTTCATGGCAACCTCTTGGCGGGATGTCGGCAACGGCCGGTTCGACGCGGTCACGCGTCGACCGGCACATGGCCACAGCCTGCGGCGAGGACGGCGTGCGCGACTTGATCGCAGTCAAATGGACACGAATTTTGCACCTCGCCATGCTATGGTGCGACCATGCGGCTTGGCTGCGTGCCGCGTTCACGAGAGCCCATCCCAAGCCACGCGGGGACGCCGATGGATCCCGGAACCAACGTCCTTGATCTGAGCCAGCTGCGCCGCAGTTGCTCGTCCTGCGCGCTGAGCGAGCTGTGCCTGCCGGCCGGCATCGGCAACGACGACCTGGAGCGGCTGGATACGGCCGTCCGCGACAAGCGCACGATAGACCGCGGCAGCGTGCTGTACCGCGATGGCGACCCGTTCGAGGCGCTTTACGTGGTGCGTTCCGGCTCGCTCAAGACTTTCGTGCAGGACGAGGCCGGCAACGTGCAGGTTCTCGGCTTCCACCTGCCCGGCGAGATCATCGGCTTCGACGCGCTGGCGTCCGACCGGCACGTCAGCCAGGCCGAGGCGCTGGAACGCAGCAGCATCTGCGAGCTGCCCTATGCGCGGCTGCAGCAGGTCACCGGACAAGTGCCCGCACTGCACCGGCAATTGATGCGGGTGATCAGCCGCGAGGTGATCGAGGAGCATCGCCATCTGGCGATGATGGGCCGGCAGCAGGCGCAGGAACAGCTGGCGATCTTCCTGAAGAGCCTGGCCGACCGCTACCAGCGCCTGCAGCGCGACAGCACCGCGCTCACCCTGTCGATGTCGCGCTACGACATCGCGAACTACCTTGGCCTGGTGGTCGAGACGGTCAGCCGGCTGTTCTCGCGCATGGAGGAAATGGGCGTGCTCGAGGTCAACCGCAAATCCGTGCGCATCCGCCGCCCCGATCTGCTGGCCGATCTCTGTCGCAGCGGCGTGATGGCACCGAAACAGAGCGGCGCCGGCTGAGCCTGCCGCCGCATTCCTCGGGATTGACCAGGGTCAAGTTGAGCCCCCGCCGGCCGGCGTAGAACTGAATCCCGCAAGAAGCCATGCTGCGACGGCCGCCCGTTTCGGCGTGGCATCGACTGCGATTCACCCGCCACCGGGAGCAGGCCATGTCCAACGTCCAGCATACTGACCACGTCCCCCCGCCCGCCGCGCCCTTCGGCGCCATCGAAGGCACCCACTGGATCGAGACCCTGAACGACGGCAGCGTGGTGCTGGTCCGTCCGCTGCGTCCGGAGGATCGCCAGCGCGAAGCGGATTTCATCAACCGCCTGTCGGAACAGGCCTGCCGCTTCCGCTTCCTCGGCAACGTGAAGGAAGCCAGCCCGGCCCTGCTCGACCAGCTGATGGACGTCGACGAGCGCCAGCGCGTGGCCTTCGTGGCGCTCGCCCACGACAACGGCGAACTGCGCGAGGTCGGCGTCAGCCGCTACGGCGCCAGTGACGACGGAAAACAATGCGAGTGTGCGGTGACGGTGGCCGACGACTGGCGTCATCGCGGCCTGGCCGTGCTGCTGATGAAGCGCCTGATCGACATCGCGCGCAAGAACGGATTCCGCCGGATGTTCTCGATCGACGCCGCCGAAAACGAGCCGATGCACGAATTGGCCGACTACCTGGGCTTCCAGCGCCGGCTCGATCCTGACGACGCCACGCAGGCCATCCACACCCTCGACCTCTGAACGATGCGCCACCCGGATTGAACGCCATGACCAAGACCGAACCGGCATCGCGCGTGACGCGCCCTGGCGACATCTTCGCCCTGGTGACCGCGACCGATCCGTGGAGTCCCGCCGCCGTCGCCGGCACTGCCATCGCCTCACGCTGGGACGCCGACCTGACCGGCTGCTTCATCGACCCCACGCTGCGGAAACTCGCCGGCGGCGAGGCCGGCGACGAGCCCACGGTGCTCGGCCTGCTGCTCGAACCGCGACCCGACTTCGCCGACGAGCGTGCGGCCTTCGAATCCTTCGCGCACCAGTCCGGCGTGCGCAACGCCGACTGGATCGTCGCCCGGGCCGGAGTCGCCGCCACCCTGCGCTGGCTCGGCGCGCGGCACGACCTGGCGGTGCTCGAGCGCGACATGGTGCAGGCATCCGGCCTGCTCGACATCCTCGGCGAGGCGATCCTGGGCTGCCGCGTGCCCTGCCTGATCCTGCCGCCGCAGTGGCGCGGCGAGATCCGCTTCGAGCGGATCGTGATCGGCTGCAACGGCAGCCTCGAAGCGATCCGCGCGATCCATGCCGCGCTGCCGTTCCTCAAGGTGGCGCAGCAGGTCGTCCTGGTCGACGGCGACCTGCGCGACGGCGACGAAGGGCGTCCGCGCTTCGACCCGTTCGTCTACCTGCTGCGCCACGGCATCACGCCGCGGCCCGGCTACGTCCGCGCCTCCTCCGCGATGGCCGGCGAAATCCTGCTGAAGGAAGTCGGCAACCTCGGCGCCGACCTGCTGGTGATGGGCGCCTATGGCCGCTCGCGCATGCGCGAGCGCGTGTTCGGCGGCGCCACCCGGCGGGTGCTGGAAGAAGCCACCGTCCCGGTGCTGATGCAGCATTAGGGGCGCGTGCGCGGAGCGTGCGTCCGCCGGCGCCCGCTGGATTGCGCCACTGCCGCAGCCTCGCGCCGGCGGCGGCGCCGGGCAGCGGCGGCAAGCACGGCGACCGCAGCGAGACTCCCCAGCAGGGCCTGCAGCATGTCCTGCTGCGCATCCCACGGATCGCCCTGGGTACCCAGGTAGGCCACGCCGAGATCGCCGCCGAAGCACACCGCGGCAGCCCACTCGAACAGCTCGAACAAGGTCGAACCCGCGGTGATCAGGCTGACCGGCACGAGCCAGCGCCAGACGCCGGGCGACGACGTGCGCGCAGCCACCAGCTCCGCCACCGCCGGGGTCACCAGCAGGCCGTACGCGAAATGGATGACCCGGTCGAAGTGGTTGCGCGAGAGCCCCAGCGCCTCGTGCAGCGAGAAGCCGCACAGCGCCGAGAACCACCGATCCCATGGCACCTCGGCATAGGTGTAATGCGCGCCGATCTCGTGCAGCAGCAGGAACACGAACAACGCCGCATAACTGCCATCGGAAAAGCGCAGCCGGCGAAACCCCAGCACCAGCACCGGCAAAGCCAGCAGCACCAGCACGTTCTCCAGCAGCCAGTCCTGGCGGTAGTGCGGCGAAATGCCCAGGGCCACCGCCACGACCAGGAAAACTGCCAGCAGCAGCAGCGGAAATCGGGCGTCCCGCAGCTTGTGCTGATCGTTCATGCCTGCCTGCCCCCTCGGCGTTGCGCGTCGCGCCGATCATGCCATGCCGGCCGCGCCCGGCTGCGACAATTTGCGCGGCACGTCGCAGTCGCCCGAATGACCTGCATCAAGATGGCTCCTCCCGGCCTCGCCGAGCATGCGCGCACTTTCCAGGGAGATGCGCGATGAGTACCACCCGAAAACTCTGGCTTGGACTGGCGACCCTGCTCGTCGCGTCCTTCGCCGTGCTGCTGTGGGTCGGCAGCGTGGTCCACCAGCAGGCACCGCCGCTGCCTGCCGCCGTCGTCACCGGCAATGGACAGACGCTGTACACCAGAGCCGACCTGGACCAGGGCCGCCAGGTGTGGCAGAGCATCGGCGGCCAGCAGCTCGGTTCGATCTGGGGCCACGGTGCGCTGCTGGCGCCGGACTGGAGCGCCGACTGGCTGCACCGCGAAGCCGCCACCATGCTCGAACTGCTGGCGCGCGACGAAGGCGCCGCCTCGTTCGAATCGCTCGACGCCGAGCGCCAGGCCGCACTGAAGGCACGCATCCAGCCCGAGCTGCGCACCAACACCTACGACGCCGCCACCGACACCATCACCGTGTCGCCGTTGCGCGCGCAGGCGATGGCCGTGGTGGCCGCGCACTACATGAGCCTGTTCAGCAACGACCCGGCCACCGCCAAGCTGCGCGAAACCTACGCGATGCGCGACAACACCGTCGCCGAGCTTGACCATCGCCGCGCGGTCACCGCGTTCTTCTGGTGGACGGCCTGGGCCGCCGCGGCCGACCGCCCCGGCAGCAGCATGAGCTACACGCAGAACTGGCCGTACGACCCGACGGTGGGCAACACTCCCACCTCGGCCAACTTCCTCTGGTCGGTTTTCAGCATCCTGTTCCTGATCCTCGGCATCGGCCTGCTGGGCTGGCACCACGCGCGCCAGACCCACGACCAGCCGCTGCCGCCGGTACCCGCACGCGACCCGCTGGGCGAGCTGAAACCCACCCCCTCGATGAAAGCCACCGCCAAGTATTTCTGGACGGTGATCGGCCTGTTCCTGGTGCAGATCCTGCTGGGCGCCACCACCGCGCACTACCAGGTGGAAGGCCAGCAGGCCTACGGCTTCGCGCTGGCCAACTACCTGCCCTACAGCCTCACGCGCACCTGGCATACCGAACTGGCGGTGCTGTGGATCGCCACCGCCTGGCTGGCCGCCGGCCTGTACATCGCGCCGATGATCTCGGGCTACGAGCCGAAGTACCAGCGCCTCGGGGTGAACTTCCTGTGGGTGTGCCTGCTGGTCATCGTGGTGGGTTCCTTCGCCGGCCAGTGGCTGGCGGTGATGGACAAGATGGACCTGTCGAAGAACTTCTGGTTCGGCCACCAGGGCTGGGAGTACGTTGACCTCGGCCGCTTCTGGCAGATCTTCCTGTTCGTCGGCCTGATGCTGTGGCTGTTCCTGGTGGGTCGCGCGCTGTGGCCGGCGATGCGCGGCGGCAAGCAGACCGCTTCCATCGTGGGCCTGCTGTTCCTCTCCACCGTGGCGATCGGCCTGCTCTACGGTGCCGGCCTGATGTGGGGCGAGCACACCCACATCGCGATGGTCGAATACTGGCGCTGGTGGGTGGTGCACCTGTGGGTGGAAGGCTTCTTCGAAGTGTTCGCCGCCGCCCTGATGAGCTACCTGTTCGTGCGCCTGGGCCTGCTGCGCGTCAGCAGCGCCACCACCAACGTGCTGTTCGCCACCATCGTGTTCATGGCCGGCGGCGTGCTGGGCACGCTGCACCATCTGTACTTCAGCGGCACCACCACGGCGGTGATCGCGCTGGGTGCCAGCTTCTCGGCGCTGGAAGTGGTGCCGCTGGCGCTGATCGGCCTGGAGGCCCTGGACACCTGGAAGAAGCAGCACGCCGCGCCGTGGATGGCGCGCTACCGCTGGCCGATCATGTTCTTCGTGGCGGTGAGCTTCTGGAACCTGGTGGGCGCCGGCCTGTTCGGCTTCCTGGTCAACACGCCGATCGCGCTGTACTTCATGCAGGGCCTCAACCTCACCGCCACCCACGGCCACACCGCGCTGATGGGCGTATACGGCATGCTCGGCCTGGGCCTGATGCTGTTCTGCCTGCGCGGCATCAAGCCGCAGGCCGAGTGGCGCGAAGGCTGGCTGAAGGGCTCGTTCTGGACCCTCAACATCGGCCTGTCGATGATGGCCGCGCTGACCCTGCTGCCGCTGGGCATCCTGCAGCTGAAGGCGGTGCTGGAACATGGCTACTGGTTCGCCCGCTCCGCCGAGTTCATGGACCAGGCCATCGTGCACCTGCTGGTGTGGATGCGCGTGCCGGGCGACACCCTGTTCGCGGTCGGCGCCCTGCTCTTCGGCGTGTTCGTCGCCTCGCTGTGGCTGGCGCCGGGGCGCAAGGCCGTCGTCCCCGACGCCCTTCCCGAAAACGCCTGACCCATGTCAGGGCGCGCCGCAAGGCGCGCCCTGATGCTTTGGTCAAACCGATTCCCCCATCCCCGATTCCCGCCGCCATGCTCGAGTTCTACCCGCAGATCAAATGGACGCACATCGCCTGCGTGCTGGCCAGCGGCGCGCTGTTCGCGCTGCGCGGCCTGCTGGTGCAGGCCGGCCACGCCGGCGTCGCGCAATCGGCACCGCTGCGCTGGCTGAGCTACGCCATCGACACCGCCCTGCTCACCGCGGCGCTGATGCTGGTGTCGATCCTGCCGCATGCGCTGTACGCCAACGGCTGGCTCGCCACCAAGCTGGTGCTGCTGGTGGTCTACGTGCTGATGGGCACGCTGGCGCTGAAGCGGGCGCGCACGCCGCACGCACGGCGAGCCTTCTACGTGGCCGCGCTGGCCATCTACGTCTACATGCTCGGCGTGGCGCGCATGCACCATCCGCTGGGCTGGCTGCACGGATGGCTGACATGAGTGCGGCACGGCCGTTTCCCGCGCAGGAGCCGCGCGACCACACGCTGGACGCCTGCTTCCTCGGCCCCTACGGCGAGAACGACGCGCTGCTGGAAAAGCTGCTGGTGGAGTTCCTGCGCGACCACGTCTACTGGCGGCGCAACTTCCACCCCGAGGACCCGCCGGCGATCGCCACCGCCGCCGCGCACCACCCGGACTACCTCGCCTTCGAGTCGCGCATGCGCCGCGAGCTGCACCAGCTCTCCGCCGCGCTGAAGAAGTCGGTGCCGTTCCACAGCCCGCGCTACATCGGCCACATGGCCAGCGACCTGCTGCTGCCGGGGTTGGCTGCGCAGATGCTCACGCTGCCGTACAACCCCAACAACGTCAGCGAGGACGCCGCGCCGGTCACCGTGGACATGGAGGTGCAGGCCGGCCTGCAGCTGGCGCGCATGCTCGGCTACCCGCACGACCCGGCGCAGGACGCCTGCGCGTTCGGCCACCTCACCTCGGGCGGCACCCTGGCCAACTACCAGGCATTGCGCCTGGCGCTGGCGCTGAAGGCGTTCCCGGTGGCGCTGCGCGCGGCGCAGGTGCCCGAGCTTGCGCTGCCGGAGGATGACTGGACCGCGTTCAACCTGTCGCAGGCCGCGGGCATCGCCCTGCTGGAACGCTGGCAGCAGTGGCTGGCCGCACAGGCACCGGCTGCGCGCCGGCACTGGCTGGACAAGGTCGAGCGCGAACGCATCGAGCAGCGCGGCCTGGCCGGCTTCTTCGCCGCGCACCCGTCTTTGCGCGTGCCGCGGGTGCTGGCGCCGGTCACCGCCCACTACTCGTGGAGCAAGGGACTGAAACTGCTCGGCTTCGGTCGCGACCAGCTGGAGCTGTTGCCCACCGACGGCATGCGCCTCGATGCCGCCGCCCTGCGCGACGCGCTGGCGCGCTGCGCGCGCGAATGCCAACCCGTGCTGATGTGCGTGGCCGTGCTCGGCGGCACCGAGTACGGCACCATCGACCCGATCGACGCCGTGCTCGCCGCGCGCGACGCCTCGCGCCGTGCCGGGCTGGATTTCGCCGTGCACGTCGACGCCGCCTGGGGCGGCTACCTGGCCACGCTGTTCCGCCATGAGGACGGCACGCTGCGCACCCGCGACGAGGTGGCCGCCGATTACGTGCAGTTCCCCACGCCTGCCGTGCACGCCGCGTTCGCCGCGCTGGGCGACACCGACTCGGTCACCGTCGACCCGCACAAGCTGGGCTATCTGCCCTACGGCAGCGGCGCCTTCGTCTGCCGCGACCACCGTGCGATGGCACTGCTGGCCGAGCGTGCCGACTACGTGTTCCATGCCGCCACGCCCGCCGGCTATCTGGCGCGCTACCGCAGTCTCGGCCAGTTCATTCCGGAAGGCTCGAAGTCCGGCGCGGCGGCCGCGGCGGTGTACGTGACGCACAAGGTGCTGCCGCTGGACCACGCCCACTTCGGCGCGT
This sequence comes from Rhodanobacter sp. KK11, assembly GCF_033345435.1. Taxonomy (NCBI): domain Bacteria; kingdom Pseudomonadati; phylum Pseudomonadota; class Gammaproteobacteria; order Lysobacterales; family Rhodanobacteraceae; genus Rhodanobacter; species Rhodanobacter sp. KK11. The sequence goes on along the minus strand of NZ_JAWPMI010000004.1, from coordinate 76,657 downwards.
TGCCGCGCGCCACCGTGCGCGCCGCCGAGGCCTTCCATGCCCGCGCGCAGCGCTTCGCGCTGGAACTGGCCGGCGTCGCGCACGCACTGGTGCCGTTCGCGCCGGACAGCAACCTGGTGTGCCTGGCGCTCAACCCCTGCGGCAACACCTTGCCGGCGGCGGCCAATGCGTTCGTGCGCGCGCTGCACGACGAGCTGCGCTGCGATCCGCAGCAGCCGCTGCAGCTGAAGGAATTCTTCGGCTCGGTGACCAGCCTGCGCCCGGACATGCTGGGTCCGGCCCAGACCACACGTCTGCTTACTGCGCTGGGGCTGCGCGCGGACAGCTTCGATGCGGACGAGGATCGCCTGCTGATCCTGCGCCACACGCTGATGAACCCGTACCTGATGGACCACGAGAACGGCATCAGCTACATCGACCGCTACTTCGACTTCCTTGCCCGTCGTGTGCGCGCCCTGAGCCGCAACGCCGACCTTCGCCCATGATCACGGAGCCCCCGATGGACAGCGTCCTGCGTCTGGTCAACCTGCAACACGAGACGGATCGCCGCTGGGTGCACGATGCCCTGGCGAAGCTGGCGCAGGAGGCGGCACGTTCGGCCGACACCCACCTGCTGAAGCTGAACTTCCCCGGCTTTCACGGCATCGACTTCTACTTCAAGGACGAGGCCGCGCACCCCAGCGGCAGCCTGAAGCATCGCCTCGCGCGCTCGCTGTTCCTGTACGCGCTGTGCAACGGCCGGCTGCGCGGCGGGCAGGTCGTGGTGGACGCCTCCTCCGGCAGCACGGCGATCTCGGAAGCCTGGTTCGCGCGCCTGCTCGGCCTGTCCTTCACCGCGGTGATGCCGGCCTGCACCGCGCCGGGCAAGATCCGCGACGTGCAGGCGCTGGGCGGCGAGTGCGACCTGGTCGAGGACCCCGCCCAGGTACATGCGCGCGCCGCTGAGCACGCGGCGCGCGGCGCCTGCCACCTGGACCAGTTCGGTCTGGCCGAGCGCGCCACCGACTGGCGCGGCAACAACAACATCGCCGAGTCGATCATCGGCCAGCTCGCGCTCGAGGCCGAACCGGAACCCGCCTGGATCGTCTGTGGCGCCGGCACCGGCGGCACCTCGGCCACCATCGGCCGCTACCTGCGCTACCGCCGGCTGCATACCCGGCTGTGCGTGGCCGAGCCGACCGGCAGCGCCTACGTGCACGGCTGGCGCGACCGCGATGCACAGGCCGTCGCCAGCCAGCCCACCCTGATCGAAGGCATCGGCCGGCCGCGGGTGGAGCCGGGCTTCATCTTCGACGTGGTCGACCGCGTGGTCGAAGTGCCCGATGCCGCCTCGATCGCCGCCGCCTGGCTGCTGGAGGACCTGTTCGGCCACCGCTACGGCGGCTCCTCCGGCACCAACCTGGTCGCCTGCCTGCAACTGGCCGCCTCGATGCGTGCCCGCGGCGAGCGCGGCAGCATCGTCAGCCTGCTGTGCGATCGCGGCGAGCGCTACGCGCAGACGCTGTTCGATCCGTCGTGGCTGGCCGCCCGCGGCATCGACCTCGCGCCGTGGAGCGCCACCCTGCGTGCCAGCCTGGCCAGCGGTCGCCCGCCGCTCACCGCATGAACGCCGCCCGGCCACGCGAGCCGGCGCAGCCGGCCGCGACTTTCGCCGTGCTCGGCTACGGCCGTTTCGGCCGGGCCTTCGCCGACCTGCTGACGCAGGCGGGGCATCGCGTGCGCGCCTGGGATCCGCACGCGGCCGTTCCCGCCGCGCTCGCCGCCGCGTCGATGCCGGCCACGCTGGCCGATGCGTCGTGGATCGTGCTGGCGATGCCGGTGCCGCAGTTGCGCGATGCGCTGCTGGCGCTGCGCCCGCTGCTGCACGCCGGGCAGACCGTGCTCGACGTGGGCAGCGTGAAACTGCACCCCTGCGCGACGATGGACGAACTGCTCGGAGCGGACTTTCCGCACGTCGGCACGCATCCGCTGTTCGGCCCGCTCAGCCTGGCCCGCGGCGAGCCGTTGCGCACGGTGATCTGCCCCTCGGCGGCGCATACCGAGGCCGCCGCCCGCGCCGGCGAGCTGTTCCGCGCGCTGGGCTGCGAGGTCGTCGTGCAGGACCCGGAAAGCCACGACCGCGCCATGGCCCGCACCCACGCGCTGGCCTTCTTCGTGGCCAAGGGACTGGTCGGGCTGGGCGTGGGCGACGACATGGCGCTGGCGCCGCCCTCGTTCCAGGGCATGCGCCACATGCTGGACGCGGTGCGCGGCGACGCCGGCCACCTGTTCGCGGCGATCCAGCGCGAGAACCCGTTCGCCGCCGAGGCGCGCGCGCAGTTGCTGGCCGAGCTCGAACGGGTGCATCGCCAGTTGCTGACCGGCGCGGACGACGACCGCCTGGCGATCCCCGCGCCGTCCGCCTGAGTGGCTGCGACTCAGGGCTCGTCGTGCATCACGTGCTCGACCGGCGCCGGCTTGTCCCAGCCGGGGTCGTCGAAGTACTGCGGGTAGTGCGCGATCGCCGCACGCATGTCGGCCACCGCCGAGACTTTCTTCGGATCGGCCTTCAGGGTCTGTGCCGCAGCCATCAGCGGCACCAGGATGCCGTGCAGCGCGGCATCGGGCTCGGGTGCCAGCTTGCAGTGCGCGAACATGTAGGTCACCGCCTGCTCGACCTCGGTGGCGCGATCCACCGCCATCGGCGCGCTCATGTGGCCCATCTCGTAGTGGGCGAGCTGGTCCACCGCCGCGTGCGCGCGACGCATGCCCTCCGCCAGCGGCGCGTCGGGCGTCCAGCGCTGCGCCGGCACCGCCGCGGCGGCCGTGGCCGCATGCGCCGCATGGCTTTCGTGGGCATGCTGGGGGGAAGCCTGCACGGCCGTGGCCAGGCCCAGGCTGCACGCCAGTGCAAGAACGGCATGGAACGATTTCATGCGGAATACTCCGGCAAGCGGCATGGTGGCCGCGGGTGGCAACAGGCTAGCGTGCCGCGCGACGGCATTGGCTGACCCACGTCAATCCGGCACCACCGCCATCGGCGCCTGCGACAAACGGCCATCCGGTCCGACCCGGCGCCGCAGCCATGCGTAGTACAGCAGCGGGATCACCAGCAGGGTCAGCGCGGTCGAGACCAGGATGCCGAAGATCAGCGACACCGCCAGGCCCTGGAAGATCGGGTCGTCGAGGATGAAGAAGCCGCCGATCATCGCCGCCAGGCCGGTCAGCACGATCGGCTTGGCGCGCACCGCCGCGGCCTCGATCACCGCATCGCGCAACGGTTGGCCGGCGGCCAGCGCGTGGTTGATGAAGTCGATCAGCAGGATCGAGTTGCGCACGATGATGCCGGCCAGCGCGATCATGCCGATCATCGAGGTGGCGGTGTACTGCGCGCCCAGCAGGGCATGCCCGGGCATCACGCCGATCACGGTCAGCGGGATCGGCGCCATGATGATCAGCGGCACCAGGTAGCTCCTGAACTGGCCGACCACCAGCAGGTAGATCAGCAGCAGGCCGGCTGCATAGGCCAGCCCCATGTCGCGGAAGGTCTCGTAGGTGATCTGCCACTCGCCGTCCCACTTCACCGAGGCGGCGGTGGTGTCGGTCGGCTGGGCGATGAAATGCTGCTGCAGCAACTGCCCCGCCACCTTGTCGTGGCCGAGCTTGCCGACCAGCGAGAACATGCCGTACAGCGGGCTGTCGGTGGCGCCGGCGTCGTCGCCGGTGACGGCGGCATAGGGCAGCAGGTCCTTGTGCCAGATCGCCTGCTCGCGCTGCGCCGGCTGCACCGCGACCACCTCGGACAACGGCACCAGCGCGCCGCTGCGCGCCCGCACGCGCAGGGCCAGCAGCTGGCCCAGCGCCGCTTGGTCGCCGGCGCCCAGGCGCAGCCGGATCGGCACCGCGTACTTCGCCTGGCCGTCCATCAGGTAGCTGGCGTCGTCGCCGGACAGGGCGGTGCGCAGCGCCTGCGCGATGGCGGCCTGGTCCAGCCCCAGCCGCGCCGCGCGGGCGCGGTCGACCACCAGCACGTCGCGCGGCGCCTGCGCCTCCACGCTGGTGTCGACGTCGACGATGTCCGGGTTGGCCTTGAAATCCCGCTCCAGCCCCAGCGCGACCTTGCGCACGGTGGCGTAGTCCGGGCCGTACACCTCGGCCACGATCGGCGCCAGCACCGGCGGCCCGGGCGGCACCTCGACCACTTTCACCGAGGCGCCGTAGCGCGCGCCGATCCTCGCCAACGCCGGCCGCACGGCCAGCGCGATGGCGTGGCTCTGGCGCGAACGCTCGCTCTTGTCGACCAGGCCCACCTGCAGGTCGCCGACGATCGGGCCGCTGCGCAGGTAGTACTGGCGCACCAGCCCGTTGAAGGTGATCGGCGCGGCGATGCCGGCGTAGCCCTGCCAGTCCTTCACCTCGGGCAGCTTCGCCACTTCCTGCGCCAGCTCGCCGAGCAGGCGGTTGGTGCGCTCCAGCGTGCTGCCTTCGGGCATGTCCACCACCACCTGGAACTCGGACTTGTTGTCGAACGGCAGCATCTTCAGCACCACCGCCTTGGCCACCACCAGGCCCACCGCCGCCAGCACCAGCACGCCCATCGCGGCAAACAGCAGGTGGCGCCGGCGCGGCGCGCGGTCGCCGTGCAGGAACGGCGTCATCAGCCGCTGGAACAGCCGCGGCAGCCAGCCGCCGGCCGACTCGTGCGCAGCGGCCGTGGCGGCTTCGCCGGCAGGGTGGCTGTGGCCGAGCAGCCGCAGCGCCAGCCATGGCGTGACCACCAGCGCGACCGCCAGCGACAGCAGCATGCCGGCCGAGGCGTTGATCGGGATCGGCCGCATGTACGGCCCCATCAGGCCGGACACGAACGCCATCGGCAGCAGCGCGGCGATCACCGTGAAGGTGGCCAGGATGGTCGGCCCGCCGACCTCGCCGACCGCCTCGGGGATGGCCTCGCGCAACGTGCGCCCGCCCAGCGCCATGTGCCGGTGGATGTTCTCCACCACCACGATGGCGTCGTCGACCAGGATGCCGATCGAGAAGATCAGCGCGAACAGCGAGACGCGGTTGATGGTGAAGCCCATCGCCCACGAGGCGAACAGGGTCAGCGCCAAGGTGACGATCACCGCGCTGCCGACCACCACCGCCGCGCGCCAGCTCAGCGCCAGCAGCACCAGCAGCACCACCGACAAGGTGGCGAAGATCAGCTTGTGGATCAGCTTGTCCGCCTTGTCGGTGGCGGTCTGGCCGTAGTCGCGGGTGACCGCCACGTGCACCCCGGCGGGGATCGCCACGCCCTGCAGCGCGGCCAGCCGCTGGCGGATCGCGCCGGTGATGTCGGCTGCGTTGGTGCCCGGCTTTTTCGCCACCACGATGGTCACCGCCGGCGCATGGCCGGTGGCCGGGCCGGCCTTGCCCGCCGGCGCGCCGAACCAGGCGTAGCTGTCGGGCAGGTCGGCGCCCTGGCGGATCGTGGCCACGTCGGAGAGGAATACCGGCTGGCCGTTGTTCAGGCCGATCACCAGCTGCGACACCTCCGCCGCGTCGGCGAGGAAGCGCCCCGCGGTCACCGGCACGTCGCGGTCGCCGCCCACGCGGTCGCCGGCCTGGGCGACCGTGTTGGCCACCTTCAGCGCGTTCGACAGGTCGCCTGTGGTCAGGCCGTACGCGGCCAGCTTCGCCGCGTCCAGTTCCACCACCACCGCGCGGGTCGGCGTGCCGATGGTGTAGACGTCGCGGGTGCCCGGCACGCGCTTCAATTCGGTCTCCAGCGTGTGCGCCACCTCGGCCAATTGCACCGGGCCCTGCGCGGGGTCGTCGCTCCACAGGGTCAGCGCCATCACCGGCACGTCGTCGATGCCCATCGGCCGCACCAGCGGCGGGCCCACGCCGAGTCCCGGCGGCACGAAGCCCTGGTTCTGGAACACCTGGTTGTACAGCCGCACGATCGCCGCCTGCCGCGGCACGCCGACCTGGAACTCCACCGTCATCACCGCCATGCCGGGTCGGCTCACCGAGTAGACGTGCTTGACGCCCTCGATCTCGGCCAGCTTCTGCTCCAGCGGAAACGCCACCAGGTTCTCCACGTCGCGCACGTCGGCGCCGGGAAACGGCACCATCACGTTGGCCATGGTCACGTCGATCTGCGGCTCTTCCTCGCGCGGCGTGATCATCACCGCGACCAGCCCCAGCAGCAGCGCCGCGATTGCCAGGATCGGGGTCAGCGGCGAATCCTGGAAAGCGCGGGCGATGCGGCCGGAGAAGCCGAGCCGTGGCACGCTCACGGCGCGGCCCCGCGCCGCTGTGCGGCCAGCCAGCGCGCCGCGGCGGCCGGATCGACGGCGATGCGCTCGCCATCGTCGAGCCCGGCCAGCACCTCGACCCGGTCGCCGTGGCGGTGACCCAGGCGCAGCTGGCGCAGCACGGCCCCATGCTCGCCCAGCACGTACACGCCGACCAGCTCGCCACGCCGCACCAGCGCGGCCAGCGGCAGCAGCAGGCGCTTCGTCTCGCCGCCGGCGAACGCCACCCTCACCGTCATGCCCGGATACAGGCCGGTGTCGGCGCCGGGCAACTCCAGCCGCACGCCGAAGCTGTGCGTCTGCGGATCGGCATACGGGAACACGGTGAGCTTGCCGGCCGCCACGCGGCGACCGTCGTCGAGCACCACCTCGGCGGCACGGTAGCGGCGGATCGCGGCGACCGCACTTTGCGGCACCTGCACGCTGACCCGCAGATCCTGCAGCGACGCCAGCGCGATCAGCGGCTGCGGCGCCGGCGGCCCCGCCTGCACCGCTTCGCCCACCTGCACGAAGCGGCGGGTGACGATGCCGTCGTACGGCGCGCGCAGCACGGTGTAGTCGAACTGCTGGCCGACCTGGCTGGACTGCGCCCGCGCCGACTGCAACGCCGCCAGCGCCGCGTCGCGGCGGGCGCGTTCGGCGTCGAATTGCGCCTTGGAGACGAAACCCTTGCCGTAGATCTCGGCGAAGCGCCGGTAGGAGGCATCCGCCTCGGTGTACGCCGCCTGCGCCGCGGCGACCTGCGCCTGGGCGGCGCGCTGCGCGGACGCCTGCTCGACGTCGCTGAAGCGCACCAGCACATCGCCCTTGCGCACGGCGTCGTTGACGTCGTAGGGCAGCTCGGTCACCCGCGCGTTGGTCTGCGCCGAGATGACCGCCTCGTGCACCGCCTCCACCACGCCGTCCCAGGCCTGCTCGTCGTGCGCCGGCTCCGCGTGCAGCGTCAGCGCGGCCAGCGGCGGCGGTGCCGCCGCGGCGGGCGGTGGCGGCGTGCGCCCGCAGGCCGCGAGCGCGGCCACGGCGAACGCGGCGATGACGAGACGAGGTACGCCTCCGGTGATGTGCTTGCGCTGCATGTGGTTCTTCCGTCGATGGGACGCGGTCGTCGTGCTCATTCGTCGCCCGTGCCGGGCCGGATGCGCGCGATGCCCAGCGCCTTCATCACGTATTTCTCGTAGACCGGCGTGGTGTTGCCGGTGCGGATCTTGTGCATGAAGTATTTCTCGAACGCCACCTTGGCCAGATGCACCCACTTGCCCTCGCGCGCCCAGGTCACGTTGCGCGGCGGAATCTGCGGCAGCGCCACGAAGGCGGCGCCGCTGTCGCCCATGTCGGCCAGGCACACCGCATTCCAGGTCGCCTCGGCGGTGGCCGGCCGACTCTCGATGTCGGCCTTGATGTTCGCCGCCAGCGTGCTGACCATCGACTCGATCATGAAACCGGTCTTGGGCGCGCCGGTGGGCACCGGGGTGGCTTCCACCGGGGGGATCGCCACGCACACGCCGGCGGCGAACACGTTGCGGAAAGTGGGGTTGCGCTGGTGCTTGTCGATCAGCACGAAGCCGCGCGGGTTGACCAGGCCCTCGACGCCGCGCACGGCGGCGACACCGGTGAAGGCGGGGATCACCATCGCATAGCGGAACGGCAGCGCATGCTGCTCCGGCGCCTGGCCATGCGCGTCGAGCCCGCTGACGTGCATGGTGCCGTCCTCGACCTTGTCGATCCGCGCGTTGCAGATCCACTTGATGTGGCGCTGGCGCAACTGCCGCTCCAGCAGGCCCTGCGAGTCGCCGATGCCGCCCAGTCCCATGTGGCCGACGTAGGGCTCGCTGGTGACGAAGGTCATCGGCACGCGGTCGCGCAGCCTGCGCCGGCGCAGGTCAGTGTCGAGGATCAGGGCGAACTCGTAGGCCGGGCCGAAGCAGCTGGCGCCCTGCGCCGCGCCCACCACCACCGGGCCGGGGTTCCCCAGGAACGCCTGGTAGGCCTGCCATGCCGCGGCGGCATGCGGCGTGGTGCAGACCGACTGGGTATGGCCGTCCAGCGGCCCCAGTCCGGGGACTTCGTCGAACGCCAGCCGCGGCCCGGTGGTGATCACGAGGTAGTCGTATGCCAGCTCGCGGCCGTCCTGCAGCACCACGCGGTTGTCCGCCGGGCGCACCGCACTGGCCGGCGAATCGATGAACGCGATGTCATGCCGCTCCAGCGCCGATGCCGCGTCGAGCTGCACGTCGGCCGGCTGGCGCCAGCCGATGCCGACCCACGGGTTGGACGGCGTGAAAGAGAACTGGCGCCCATCGCCGACCACCGTGACACGGTGGGCCGCGCCCAGCGCCGCCTTGATTTCGAAAGCGGCGCTCATGCCGCCGAGGCCTGAACCCAAAACGACGATGTCGCTCATGATGACGGACTCCTGATCCGAGGTATCGACAGCATGCGCCGCCGGCATGGGCACCGACTTGAGCCTGGTCAAGCCAGCGGGTGCCGTGCCGGCGCCGGCGAGCCGGTTGCCGGCGGACCCGATCGGCGCGGCGCGGCGGCAGGCATCAAACCGCCTCGTCGATGCTGCGCATGACCACCGCCTGCACCTCCTGCGCGACCTGCGCCAGCGCGGGGTCGGTGGAGAGCATGGCCAGCATCGCCACCGGCTCGATCATGCCGATGCGGGTGCCGCCCGCCTCGGTGTACACCGACACGCGGCAGGGCAGCGCCATGTTCAGCCGCATGTCCACGGCCAGCACACGAGCCGCCTGGCGCGGGTTGCATACCTCGAACACCTTGCACTCGCGCTCGAACGCCACGCCCTTGCCGCGCAAGGTGGCGCCGAGGTCGTGCACGTGCAGCACGCCGAAGCCGTTGCGGACGATCGCCGCCTCCAGGTCAGCCGCGGCCTGGTCGAAGCCCTTGTTTGTCTCCACGACGTAGTACATGGCTCACCTCGCTATGTGCCGGATCGGCTTACGACGGGAAGGCGCAGCCGGGCTTCAGCCCCAGCTTGCGCAGCACCATCGCCAGCGGGCAAAAGCCGGTGAACGAGGACTGCAGCAGGTTGGCGCCCACGAACACCGACAACCAGATCCAGCCGGGTGCCACGAAATGCGCCAGCGCGATGCCGGCCAGCACCATGCTGCCGGCGAAACCAAGGACGAAACGGTCGACGTTCATGCGGGTTCCTCTTCTCGCTTGTATGGTTACTACCTAAATTAGATTTATCTTAATTAGATTGATGTGGTAAAGTCAAGCCGCTGGCCCCAACCAACCGGATGCCCATGAACACCCTCGCCCACGCCGACATGGCGCTCATGCATGCCAACGCCGAAGAGGCCTCGCGCCTGCTCAAGGCACTCGGCAACGCGCAGCGCCTGCGCATGCTGTGCCTGCTGGCCGACGGCGAGATGTCGGTGGGGCAGATCAACGAGCAGTTGCCGGAACTGAGCCAGTCGGCGCTCTCGCAGCACCTGGCCCGGCTGCGCGAGGAAGGCCTGGTGGATACCCGGCGCGAGGCGCAGAACGTGTGGTACTCGCTGCCGCCAGGGCCGGCACAGGCCATCATCGACACGCTGTACGGGCTCTACTGCGCCCCCACCGTGCGCAAGCCGGCGAAGCGAAGCGGTACGGCGCGCGGTCGCTGAGCGCACGCAGGCACGAGGCAGGATGGGCGCCCTTGGCGCCGAACGAAGCCTGTGCCCCCTATCGCAAGCAGGGAACAAACAAAGCGCGAGCCCCCTCACTGCAAAGCAGCAGGACAAGCAGAGTTTGTGCGCCCTCCCCTGCTTGCAGGGGAGGGCTGTGACCGAAGGGAATTCCTTCTGGGAGGGAGGGGTCGCTCTCTTTTGACGAGCGGAGAGCAAGAGCCTTACCCCCTCCCAACCTCCCCCTGCAAGCAGGGGGAGGAGCAGAGCTCGTGCGCCTTCACTACAAAGCAGGGGGAGTAGCAGAGCTCGCGCGCCTTCACTACAAAGCAGGGAACATCGCCACGGACCGCCGCGTGCAGCGCGCGTGACCTGTCCGGACCGCAGCGCGCCGGGACGGAACCGGTGGCTGCCTCGCTACGGCCCTAGACCCGGGCGAACACCAGGCTGGCGTTGGTGCCGCCGAAGCCGAAGCTGTTCGACATCACCGTGGCCAGTTGCGCCGGGCGGCTCTCGCGCAGGATCGGGAAACCCTCGGCACGCGGATCGAGTTCGTCGATGTTGGCCGAGCCGGCCATGAAGCCCTCGTTGAGCATCAGCAGGCTGTAGATCGCCTCGTGCACGCTGGCCGCGCCAAGCGAATGGCCGGTCAATGCCTTGGTCGAGGACAGCGGCGGCACCGCCTCGCCGAACGCCTCGCGCAGCGCCTGCAGTTCGACGATGTCGCCCAGCGGCGTGGCGGTGCCGTGGGTGTTGACGTAGTCGATCGGCGCGTCGACGCCGGCCATCGCCATGCGCATGCAGCGCACCGCGCCTTCGCCCGAGGGCGCCACCATGTCGGCGCCGTCGGAGGTGACGCCGTAGCCGACCAGCTCGGCGTGGATGTGCGCACCGCGCGCCTTCGCGTGCTCGTATTCCTCCAGCACCAGCATGCCGCCGCCGCCGGCGATGACGAAGCCGTCGCGGCCGGTGTCGTATGGGCGCGAGGCGGCCGCCGGCGTGGCGTTGTGGTGGCTGGACAGCGCGCCCATCGCATCGAACTGCGCGGTCATGCCCCAATGCACTTCCTCGCCGCCGCCGGCGAACATCACGTCCTGCGCGCCGTGGCGGATCAGGTCCGCGGCCGCACCGATGCAGTGCGCCGAGGTGGCGCAGGCGGCGGAGATCGAATAGCTCAGGCCGAGGATGCCGAACGCGGTGGCCAGCGTGGCCGACACGGTCGAGCACATCGTGCGCGGCACCATGTACGGGCCGACCTTGCGCACACCCTTCTCGCGCAGCAGGTCGCCGGTCTCGATCTGCCACTGCGCCGAGCCGCCGCCGGAGCCGGCGATCACGCCGCTGCGCGGATGGCGGATGTGCTCGATGGCCAGCCCCGCGTCGGCGATCGCCGAACGCATCGCCACGTAGGCGTACGCGGCGGCGTCACCCATGAAGCGCTTCAGCTTGCGGTCGATCGCCGCCTCCAGGTCGATCTGCGGCACGCCGGCCACGTGGCTGCGCAGGCCGCGTTCGATGTACTCCGGGATCGCCCGGATGCCGCTGCGGCCGTCGCGCAGCGCGTGCGCCACCGTCGCCGGCAGGTTGCCCAGGCACGACACGATGCCCATGCCGGTCACTACGACACGACGCATCTCAAAAACCCTCGGTGGTCTGGAACAGGCCCACGCGCATGTCGCTGGCCTCGTAGATCAGGCGATCGTCGACGAAGGTCTTGCCGTCGGCGATCACCAGTCGCAGCTTGCCGCGCATCACGCGGCGGATGTCGATCTCGTAGCGCACCAGCTTCGCGCTCGGCAGCACCTGGCCGGTGAACTTCACCTGGCCCACGCCCAGCGCGCGGCCGCGACCGGGTTCGCCCAGCCACGGCAGGAAGAAGCCGCTGAGCTGCCACATCGCATCCAGGCCGAGGCAACCGGGCATCACCGGATCGCCGATGAAATGGCAGTCGAAAAACCACAACTGCGGATGGATATCCAGTTCGGCACGGATCACGCCCTTGCCGTACGCCCCACCCTCGCTGGCGATGTGGGTGATGCGGTCGAACATCAGCATCGGCGGCGACGGCAGGCGGGCGTTGCCGTCGCCGAAAAGTTCGCCGCGGCCGCAGGCGCGCAGCTGTTCGTAGTCGAACGAAGAAGAGCGTGTCATGAAATGCTCACAGGCTGGGGAGTCTGTAGTGTGAAAGCCGCGACCGGTCGCCGCCTTGACTCCAGTCAACGGCGGACACGACGGCGGCGCATCCGGCGCCGCTGCAAGCACGGGAAAGCGTGCGGCACATCGCCGCATCGTACACTGACGCCTCAGACGGGGCAGCCGTGATCCTCGCGACAGTGCGCGCCGAGGCTGCGCCGGCGCAGACGCGCTGCGCGCAGCAGCGACTTGGCCAGCCGCGCCTGCCAGCCCGCATCGGCCATCGCGGCGCAGACGCGCCAGGCATCGCGCAGTCGCGACGCTTCGCGCACCGGGCCGGCAGCCTGCCACAGCAGCTCGCGCAAGGCTGCCAAGGGCTCCGCCTGCAGGCCGGCGCCGCGCTCGATCCAGCGACTCGCAGCATGCTCGCTACGATGGGCCCCGAGGCCCGCCAGCACGCCACCCAGCCGGCGCCCGCACGCCACCGCCTCGAGCAGCGAGTTGCTGGCCAGCCGGTTCGCGCCGTGCACGCCGTTGCAGGCCACCTCACCCACCGCGTAAAGCCCGGGCACACTGGTGCGGCCGTCGGCGTCGACCGCCAGGCCGCCCATGTGGAAATGCGCCGCCGGCGTGACCGGCATGGCGGCGCGGCGCGGATCGATCCCATGCGCCAGGCACGCCGCCAGCACAGTGGGAAAGCTCGCCGCCCAGTCGATCGCCAGGCCGCTCGCATCCAGCCAGACCCGGGTGCCTTCGCGTTGCGCCTGCCATACCCGCCGTGCCACCACGTCGCGCGGCGCCAGGTCGCCCAGCGGATGCAGCCCGGCCATCAGGCGTTGCCCGCCGGCATCGAGCAAGCGCGCACCGGCACCGCGCAGCGCTTCGGTGACCAACGGCAGACACTGTCCGGCGACGTCCAGCGCGGTCGGGTGGAACTGCACAAATTCGAGATCGCGCGGCATCGCGCCGGCCGCCAGCCCCAGCGCCAAGCCGACGCCGTCCGCGCCCGGCGGATTGCTGGTGCGCGCGAACAGCGCACCGATACCACCGGTAGCCAGCACCACCGCGGCTGCCTCGATCTCGGCCTGTCGTCCACACGCGTCGAGGGTACGCACTCCGGCCACGCAGCCGCCGCGCAGCAGCAACGCGTCAACCTCGACGCCGCCACGCCACTGGACGTGCGGTGCCGCCTGCGCCCGCGCGCGCAATGCCATGACCAGCGCGGCACCGCTGGCGTCGCCGCCAGCGTGCACGATGCGCGCCGCGCCGTGGCCGCCTTCACGCCCCAGCTGCAAGCGGCCATCGGCGTCGCAGTCGAACCGCACGCCCTGCGCCTGCAGCCACGCCACAACGCCCGGCGCCTCGCGGGTGAGCCACTGCACCATCGCCACGTCGTTGTGATGGGCACCGGCCAGCAAGGTGTCGGCGGCATGCGCGGCCGGATCGTCGGCCGGGTCCATCGCTGCGGCGATCCCGCCCTGCGCCAGTGCGCTGGCGCTGCCGCTGCCATCGTGCGCACGGCACAGCAGGCGCACCGGCGCGGGCGCTGCGGCCAGCGCCGTCGCCAGCCCGGCGACGCCGCTGCCTACCACCACGATCGGCAGACGTGCGTGCCTCACACGGTTTCGCGCCGGCCCACTGCCAGCATCCGTTCCAGCGCGCGACGCGCGCCCGCGATCGTTTCGGCAGGAATCTCGATGGCATGCTTCAGATCGCGCAGCGCGGCGTAAATGTTCTGCAAGGTAATGCGCTGCATGTGCGGACACAGGTTGCAGGGCTTGATGAACTCGGTCCGCGGGAACTGCGCACGCAGGTTGTCGGCCATCGAGCACTCGGTGATCATCGCCACCCTGCCCGGCTTCTCGCGTGCCAGCCACTTGCCCATGGCGGTGGTGGAACCCACGAAATCGGCCTCGGCCAGCACTTCCGGCGAACATTCCGGATGCGCCACCACCCGGGTGCCGAACTGCTCGCGCACGTGCCGCACCTCCTGCGCGGTGAACTTCTCGTGCACCTCGCAGCGACCGTGCCACAGCACCAGCTCCACCCCGGTCTGGCCGGCCACGTGGCGACCGAGGAATTCGTCGGGCAGGAAGATCACCTTGGCCGCGCCCATCGACTCCACCACCTGCACCGCGTTGGCCGAAGTGCAGATCGCGTCGGACTCCGCCTTCACCGCGGCCGAGGTGTTGGCGTAGCTCACCACCGGCACGCCTGGATGCTGCGCGCGCAGCGCACGCACGTCGGCGGCGGTGATCGACGAAGCCAGCGAGCAGCCGGCCTCCAGGTCAGGAATCAGCACGGTCTTGTGCGGCGCGAGGATCTTCGCGCTCTCGGCCATGAAGTGCACGCCGCACACCACGATCAGGTCTGCGTCGCAGTCGCGCGCCGCCTGCGCCAGGCCCAGCGAGTCGCCGGTGATGTCGGCCACGCCGTGGAAGATCTCCGGCGACTGGTAGCTGTGCGCCATGATCACCGCGCCGCGCTGCTTCTTCAGCTTGTTGATCGCGTCGATCCACGGCAGGTGCAGCGGGATCTCCAGGCACGGCACCAGCGGTTCGAGTCGCTCGGCCAGCGCGGCGTATTCGTGTTCGAGTTCGTCGCGCCAGACCGGCACGGGCAGCGTTGCAGAGGCGGTCATGGCGATCGCTTTTCGGTGGAGGGAAACGGGGTGGCTCAGACAGGCGTGCTGCGGTAGACGGATGCAGCGTACCGTTGTGCAAGGGTCGTGTCGAAAGCCTGGCCGGACATGGTGGGCGGCATCATGGCGGTGACGGCCAGACGCATGCCTTGACCCACGTCAACCGCCCCGCCCCGTTGCCGCTGCGCGCAGCGGGAGCGGACGAACTGGCGTTCACCGGCGGGGCTGCACGGTCGACAGGAAGAGCACGGCACGCCGCCGCACGCCGCACAACACCCACCACGCGCAGCCCCAGGCCAGCCCCAGCGCCAGTCCGGCGGCGCGGGCCAGCCACGGCGACGGCCACAGCGCGGCCGCCGGCAACAGCAGCAGCGGCACCTGCGCCAGCAGCACGCAGGTCTTGTCGCGCACAGGCAACAACCGCTGCACGCCGGGCAGCTGCACGCCACGACCGACGCGCCGATGCAACTCGATCCAGCCGACGAACGGAACGATCTCCAACGCCATGCCGACCACCAGCAGCGGCAACGCGATGCCCAGCCCCAGCGCCCCGGCCAGCATGCCGCCGCGCGCATCGGCAAGCAGCGCCAGCGCAGCCAGCGCCAGCACGATTAGTCCGGCGCGCCAGCTCCACAGCAACGGGCCGCGGCGCAGTCGCGACGCGCGCCATTGCAGCCACAGCGCGGCAGCAGCGAACAGCAAGGCGTGCACGGCCACCGTGCCGACCAGCCAGGCGCCACCGCGATCGGCCAGACGCCCGCACGCCGCGGCGGACAGCATCAGTACCACGCTGCCCAGCCACACCGCCTGCACCGGCGCGTGCAGCGTGCCGGTGCCCTGGAACATCGGCATCACCACCCGTGCCACGCTGGCCATCAACACCACCACCCAGCCCAGCACGCCCCAGCTCGCGTGCACGTCGGCCAGTGGCGCCAGCGGCAAGGCCACGTGGCCGGCAAGACCCAGCGCAAGCAAGCCGCCAAGCAGGGCGGTGAGCACGGCGCTACCGATCGCCACGCCGAAGCCGGCGCGCAGCAGGCGCTGCCCCAGCGCCGCCAGCAGGCCGGGCACGGTCATCGCCGCCAGCAGCACGAAGGCCAGCGGCAACAGAATCGCGGCGGCGACCAGGGCACTGCGCCAGCCCTGGTGCAGTCCCGCCACCAGCAAAACTACGCCGAGGTTGAACAGGACGTGCAGCCACGGTCCCAGCGCCGCGCCGCCGCGCACCCGCACGCCGGCCGCGGCGGGCAGGAACTGCAGCACGCTGCCGAACATCGCGTTGCCCAGCACGCCCAGCACGAACACGTGCACCAGTGCCAGCGTGGCGGGATTCCAGCGTGCGTGCAGCGCGACGTCGCCGTCGGCGATCAGCAGCGCACCGGCCAGCACACCCCAGCACGGCGCACCGAGCAGGAAGCGCCGCGGCAGCGAGGGTGGCGGAGCCTGCTCAAGCCGGAGCGACGTCATCGTTGCCCGGGCAGCGGATCAGCACGCGCGCGCCGCCGGTCGGCAAGGCGAACGCCGTCGCCTGCAGGCCGCGTGCGGCCAGTGCGTCGAGCAGCGGCGTCGGCAACAGCGGGGTGAGTACCTGTGTCGCCTGCCCCGGCAGCAGGGCGTCGGCAGCCGCCAGCGCGCGCAGCATCGGTTCCGGCGACGGCAGCCAGCGCAGGTCGAGTTCGGGCAATACCGCGTCGTCGACGGAGCGGGAGGATGATGACTGGGCTTGCATGGCAGCATTCCAGCGCAGTCGCGGGGCGTGTGCGCTGACCTGGGTCAACGCATGCGCCCGCCTTGCCGCACCGTTCAACGCGTGCCGGCCAGTGCCTGCTGGCCATGCCACTCCAGTTGCAGCCACAGCTTCGCGCTGTCGCGGCCGAAGCCGTCGGCGCGATAGTCCGCCACCTTGAGCAGGCCGCTGAGACCCCGCGCCAGCGGCACCGCCAGCGAAGCATTCCACTCGCTGCCGTAGCGGCCGCCGCGATCGGCGCGGTAGTCGTGGTACGCCACCGTCCAGTTCAGCCTGGCGGCCAGGCCATCGTGCCCGAAGTTGCCGGCGACGCTGGCGTAGCGATCTTCCAGCCCGCCGTTCGGCGTGACGTTGAACTGGTCGTCCCAGCCATTGAATGCGTGCAGCGTGGCCAACGGCGTCTGCAACGCATGTCGGCCATTGCCGCCCAGGTGTTCCCAGCCCAGCTTCGCGGTGATCCCGGATTGTGTCCAGCTCGGTTCCAGCAGCCAGTAGCTGTGCGCGAAATGCTGCGGGTTGTTGGCGTAGTCGTATTGCCGCGCCCCCTCCAGCGTCCAGCCGGGGCCATTGCCGCCGCGCAATGCCTTGCCGCTCCAACGCAGGCCGTAGGTGGCGCTGGAGGCGCTGGCCACGTCGCGGTCCTCGTGCAGGTAGGCGTAACCGCCCCATTGCTGCGCACCCTGGCTCCAGGCCAGGTTGAGCAGGTGGGTATTCAACTTGCGCTCGCGCGCCAACGGATTCAGTGCATCGCGGCCGGCGACCCGGTGCACCCGGTCGAGCCAGTCGTAGCGCAGCGTCAACGCCGCCAGTGGCTGCCAGCGCAACTCGACTGCATCGAAGGTCTGCTCATGCTGGCGCCAGCCGCTGTTGCCGACCCAGCGCTGGTTGTCCAGCAGCAGTCGTTGGCGGCCCACGGTGGCGCCGAACTGCTCGCCCTGCCAGCGCAACCAGTACTGGTTGAACTCGCCGCCGCGCGGGTCGGTCACCGCCGGGTACGAAGTACGGCCATTGGCGCCGCTGTTGTAGCGGTCGCCGGTGCTGGCC
Organism: Rhodanobacter sp. KK11; assembly: GCF_033345435.1. Lineage (NCBI taxonomy): Bacteria > Pseudomonadati > Pseudomonadota > Gammaproteobacteria > Lysobacterales > Rhodanobacteraceae > Rhodanobacter > Rhodanobacter sp. KK11. The sequence continues at coordinate 59,182 of NZ_JAWPMI010000004.1, read as the reverse complement.
ACGCCGGCGCCCTCGACCAGGCCGCTCCAGCCATGTCCGAACTCGGCATGCAGGCCAAGGCGCAGGCGCAAGGTGTCGGCACGGGCGTCGCGCGCGAACGCGTCGTCGTCGACCTGCTCGTGGCGCAGGCGGGCGTCCCATTCCAGTTGCCACGATGGCCCGGCCGGTGCGGCCGTCCCACCGGCGTCGCCGGTTCCGTTGGTCGCCCAGGCCGGTGTGGCCAGGATGGCGAGCAGGCAGGCGGTCGAAAGATAGTTGCGTACTCGGTTCATGCGGTTGCTCCCTGTTGATCGGCGGCAGTCTCGAAGCGGACGTGCATGCCCGACCTGACTCCGGTCAAGCCACGCTCATGCAGCGTTCGGCTGTGACAACGCGCCGCGGCCACGCACACCGCCGGAACGACAACGCCGGCCACGAGGGCCGGCGTTGTTTTTTGCCATGTTTCGTATGGGCGTCTTTGCTTCCAGACAGTTTTCCCGGAACAGCGCCGAATCAGTGCCCCGGCGCTGCCGCCGGTGCTGCCTCGGCCCGTGCCTTGGCCACCTCTTCCTTGGTGTACTGGCCGCCCGGGTTGCCCCAGCTGTTGATCACGTAGGTCAGAATGTTGGCCACCTCGTCGTCGTTGAGCTGGCTCATCGGCGGCATCACCGAGTCGTACTCGTGGCCGTTCACCGTGACCTTGCCGGACAGGCCGTGCGTCACGATCGTCATCGCCCGCTTCGGGTCGGCCGCCAGGTAGTCCGACTTGGCCAGCGGCGGGAACACGTTCGGCAGGCCTTCGCCGTTCGCCTGGTGGCACACCGAGCAGGTGCCGGTGAACAGCTGTTTGCCCGCCGCGATCTGTTCGGCCTTGGTCAGCGTGCCGGCCGCATGCGCCTTCGCCGCCGTGGTCACCGCCTTCAGGTTCGGCTCCGAGCGGTCGCCCAGGTAGACGTAGTCGACTTCCTTGCCCGAGTAGATCGTCTTGTCCTCCGGACCGTCCACCTTCAGGATGCCCAGCGCGCCCTTGTTGAATGCGCGGAAGATCGAGTGGTCGACCAGCACGTAGCTGCCCGGCACGTCGGTGTGGAACTCGACCATCGCCGCGCCGCCGGCCGGGATCAGCGTGGTCTGCACGTTGTGCTGCGCTACCGTGCCGCCTTCGGGCTGCACCTTGTCGAAGATCTCGCCGATCACGTGGAAGCTCGACACCAGGTTCGGCCCGCCGTTGCCCACGAACAGCCGCACCGTCTCGTTGGTCTTGGCGGTCAGCGCGTTGTCGCCGGTCAGCGCGCCTTCCTTGCCGTTGAACAGCACGTAGGTCGGGTGCTCGTCGATCGCCTTCTCCATGTCGAACGGCTGCAGGCCCTTCTGCCGGTACTTGCCGGTGGTGTAGAAGTCGCCCTGCATCACGTAGTACTCGTGATCGACCTTCGGCAACCCCTCCGGCGGCTCGACCAGGATCAGCCCGTACATGCCGTTGGCGATGTGCATGCCCACCGGCGCGGTGGCGCAGTGGTACACGTAGATGCCCTGGTTCAGCGCCTTGAAGGTGAACTGCGAGGCATGCCCCGGCGCGGTGAAGCTCGATGCCGCCCCGCCGCCCGGCCCGGTCACCCCGTGCAGGTCGATGTTGTGCGGCATCTTGCTGTCCGGCGCGTTCTTCAGGTGGAACTCCACCGTGTCGCCCTGGCGCACCCGGATGAAGCTGCCCGGCACGGTGCCGCCGAAGGTCCAGAACGTGTAGCTGACGCCTTCGGAGATCGGCATCTCCTTCTCGATCACCTCCAGCTCCACGATCACCTTCGCCGGGTAGTTGCGGTTGACCGGCGGCGGCACGTGCGGCGGGCTGGTCAGCACTGCGTGGATCGGCTCGCCCTGCGGCGGACCGAAGTCGCCGTGGAGGGCGGCGAGCGCAGCGGGGCTGGCGTCCGCCTCCCCCACCGGCGATATCGCAGATGGCTTGCCGGAGCAGCCGGCAAGCGCCAACGCGCCTGCCGCGGCAAGGATGAGCAACAACGAACGTGACATGGGTGTCTCCCTGTGGTTTCTGCGCGCAGACTAGGGAGACGCCGAAAAACGCGCTTGACGCAAGTCATGCCTGCCGATGGAAAACGGCAACTGCGTCAAGCCGCCACAGCCACCGCGAAGGCGCTCAGTGCGCGAGCAGGTTACGGCCGATCGCGCGCAGCTTTTCGGGATCGCGCAGGACCATTTCGCGACCCTCGAGTTCGATCAAGCCCTGCTGGCGGAAACGGCTGAGCACACGGCTCACCGTCTCGGCCGCCAGCCGCAGGTAGTTGGCGATGTCGCCGCGCGACATGCTGAGGTGGAAGCGCGTGCCGGAAAAGCCGCGCTCCTCGTAGCGCACGGCCAGGTCGGTGAGGAAAGCCGCCATGCGCACGTCGGCGTTGTGGTCCCCGGCCAGCAGGGTGGCCATGCCCAGCTCCTTGCTGATCAGCCGGAACAGGCGCTGCTGTACCGCCGGCATGCGCGTGGCCAGCGCGCTCATCGCCGGGAACGAGAAGCGGCAGAAGTAGGCGGTGTCCAGGGCCACCGCATCGCACGGAAACTGGTCCGGGTAGATCGCGTTGAGGCCGATCACCTCGCCGGGCAGGTAGAAGCCGAGCACCTGCTCGCGCCCCGCCGGATCGACCATGCTGGTCTTCACCGTGCCGGCGCGCACCGCGAAGATCGAGCGGAACGGATCGCCGGTACGAAAAATGTGCTCGCCGGCATGGAACGGCCCGACGTGCTCGACGAGGCAATGCAGCTCGACCAGCTCCGGCTTGCCGTAGCCCTCCGCAATGCACGCCCCGGAAAACGCGCAGGTGCGGCAAAAGTGCGTCTCGTCGCCGTCATCGGCGATCGGATTCGGTGGTTCGGGCAGGCGACCTGCCGGATGGTTGCGGCGCATGGGGAACCTTGGCAATCGCACGGATCGGATCGGACGCGAATGGCGCCTGGCTGCAGCCGGCACGCCAACACGCGGCGGAATATATCGCGATGATACGCAAATGACCGCGGTTGCCGCGGAGAGCGCCGCAGGGCATGACGTCGCACCGGCGCACGTGCCCGTCCCCGCGGCACCCGGAAAGAACAAGGGCCGGCATCGCTGCCGGCCCTTGTTAGCATATGGCGCCCGAAGTTGGACTCGAACCAACGACCCCCTGATTAACAGTCAAGTGCTCTAACCGGCTGAGCTATTCGGGCGGGAGCTGCGTAGTTTGCTGAGCATGTGGCGAACTGTCAAGTTCACGCGGACCCGCCGCCACCCCTCATTTTCAGGCGTTCAGCACCCGGTAGCACGGCTCGTACGCGGTGCCGCCAGGAAGCTTCATGCGGTGCTGCTCGACGAACGCCTGCAGCAGCTTGTCCAGCGCACGCATGATGTCCGCGTCGCCATCGATGGCGAACGGGCCGTCCTTCTCGATCGCCTGCATGCCCTCTTCCTTCACGTTGCCGGCGACGATGCCGGAAAACGCCCGGCGCAGGTCAGCCGCCAGCTCGTGCCGCGGACGGTCATGGTGGATCTGCAGGGCGCGCATCGCCTCGTGGGTGGGGCGGAACGGCTGCTGAAACTCCAGCGGGATCTGCAGCGCCCAGTTGAAGAAGAACGCGTCCTTGGTGTCGAGCCGGTTGTGGCGCACTTTCTCCAGGCCCTTCACCATCGTGCGCGCCACCGTCTCCGGATCGCTCACGATGATCTGGTAGTGCCGGGCCACCTCGTCGCCCAGGCTGAGTCGCAGGAAACGGTCGATCTGCTCGAAATAGGCGGCCGACTGGCGTGGCCCGGTGAAGATCAGCGGGAACGGTGTGCTGGCGTTGTCCGGATGCAGCAGGATGCCGAGCAGGTAGAGGATCTCCTCGGCTGTGCCGACGCCGCCCGGGAACACGATGATGCCGTGGCCCAGGCGCACGAAGGCCTCCAGCCGCTTCTCGATGTCCGGCATGATTACCAGGTGGTTGACGATCGGGTTCGGCGACTCGGCCGCGATGATGCCCGGCTCGGTAATGCCGATGTAGCGGTTGTGCCGGCGCCGCTGCTTGGCGTGCGAGATGGTGGCGCCCTTCATCGGCCCCTTCATCGCGCCGGGGCCGCAGCCGGTGCAGATGTCCAGCCCGCGCAGGCCGAGCTGGTAGCCGACCAGCTTGGTGTAGTCGTACTCCTCGCGCGAGATCGAGTGGCCGCCCCAGCACACCACCAGGTTCGGATCGACCTGCGGCTTGAGGATGCGCGCGTTGCGCAGAATCTCGAACACGCCCTGGGTCAACGCGGCGGACTCGTCCAGATCGAAACCGATCTGTTCCATCTGGGTCGACACGTAGACGATGTCGCGCACCACCGCGACCAGCAGCTCGTTGATGCCGCGGATGATCTGGCCGTCCACGAACGCCTGCGCCGGCGCGTTCGACAGCTCGATCTTCATGCCGCGATCCTGCTGCAGCACCTGGATGTCGAAGTCCGGATACTGCTCGAGGATCGCGCGCGGGTCGTCGCTGATGTTGCCGGAAGTCAGCACCGCCAGCGCGCAACGGCGCAGCAGCGCGTGCAGGCCCGAACCGCTGGCGCCGCGCAGGCGTGCCACTTCATTGCGGGACAGCACGTCCAGGCCGCCGATGGGGGAGATGCGTGCGCTGACGGTATTGGTGGAGCCGGCAAGTTCGGCGTGGGGGGTGTTCATCGAATCTCCATGTTCCTGCATCGAATGCTGCCCTGGCGCAAAGCAGACCGCCTAGCTTCAGGCCATACCCTGGGCAGGGTCAAGTGTTGCCCGACCGGTCGCGCTCTGGGCATGCGGCAATAAAAAACCGGCGCCCTCGCGGGCGCCGGCTGCTGCTTCCGGATAACGGCTTGCTCAGAAAGTGTAGCGAACCGTGGCCAGGATCGACCAACGCTGGGTCGGACCATTCAACTCGTCCGCGCGCGGCAAGGCCAGCGGGCTGTAGTTGCCGTTGCTGTCCTTGTAGGCCGCCTTGCTGATGTCGTAGATGTACTTGCCGTTGGCATCGACACCGGCGAAATCGGCGAGGTTGCGAACCAGCGGGAAGCTGGCGCGGTGGTCGACACCCCACTTCTTGTTGAGCATGTTGCCCAGGTTGTAGATGTCCAGGCGGATCACGCCCTTGTTGCCCTTGAACAGGCCCGGGATCTCCTGGCTGAAACTCAGGTCGATCTGGTTGACCCAGGGAGCGCGGGCACCATTGCGGCCGGCGATCTGCCCCTTGTGGTCCTTCAGGTACTTGTCGCTGTCGATGTACTGCCAGAACGAATCCTGCTGCGCCTGGGTCGTCCCCGGTGCGAAGGTGATGTCGCCCTTGTTCGGGATATAGACCAGGTCCGAGGTGAAGCCGTCACCGTTGGCGTCGTTGCCGAAGCGCCAGCTGTACGGGGTGCCCGAGTGACCGTCGTAGAACACCGTGGCGCTGGTGGCATAGTCGCCGAAGAAGCGATGCTGCCAGGTCAGCGAGGCGATCACGCGCTTCGGGATCGAGTAGCTGGAGGTGCTCGCCTTGTTCTCGTTCGGGTTCACCCAGACGTTGTTGCTGTAGCTCGAACGGGCCACGCTCGAGGTACCCGGGTTCACTTCGGTGGCGCGACTCCAGGTGAAGCCGACCATGCCGGACCACTCGTCCGCGAACGGCTTCTTCAAGGACAGGCTGAGGCTGTCGGCGCTGCCCTTGTCGCTGTTGGCCAGATTGATCACGGCATCGCCAAACGCCTGGTTGGCGTTCGAGCGCGCCGTGTTGCCGCCGGTACCGCCGACCGGGTTCTTGTAGTAGGTGAACCGGCCATCAGGCAACAAGCCCGTCGGTGCACCGATGTTGAGGTTCTGGTACCAGATCGCGTTGCGGTTCTTGATGTGCTCGTAGTCGGCCGTGAACACCACGCCCCACCACGGCAGCTCGCGATCAAAACCGAGCGACATCTTCCACACGCTTGGCAGCTGGAAGTTGTCGCTGACCGTGCTGACCGCCATCTGCGCGCCCTTGGCGCCGGGGATCGGCGCCGAGCCACCGTTCTGCCCATACGGGTTGGCGCTGAACGGCGGCAGGCCGGTCACGTTGTTGCACGCGCTCTGCGTCGGACCGCAGTTGTACTGCACCTGGGTCACGCCGGAGTTCTGGTAGATATTGCCCAGCCACACGCTCGGCGGGTTGGAAATGAACAGGCCGGCGCCGCCGCGCAGCTGGGTCAGGCGCTCGGTGTCGAAGGTGTAGTTGAACGACGCGCGCGGCTGCACCTGGCGGTTGCCATTGATCGTGCTGGTGTTGGTGCGACCGAAGCCACCGGCGGCCGAAACGCAGTTGGCAGCCACCACGGCCACGCCAGGGTTGGCCGCATAGCAGGGGTTGTACAGCGGCTGGTCGCTGGTCAACGGAATGTCGACACGGAAGCCGTACTGCACCGACAGATTCGAGTTCACCTGCCAAGTGTCCTGCAGGAACAGGCCGTATTCCTTCAGCTCGAATTTCGCGGCGACATCGCTCAGGCCCAGACCCGCAGCCGGCGCGTTGTAGCGATACTGCCAGTAATTGCCGTTGATGAAATCATTGAGCGTGTTGAACTGATAGCTGCCGAAGGCATTCTGCAGGAACAGGTTGTAGTACTGGCCGCGCTGGAAGTCGAAACCGCCCTTGACCGTGTGGTCACCCAGGTAGAGGCTGCCCGCCCACGCTGCATTCAGCGTCTTCACGTGCAGCACGTTGGCCTGGCTCGAGTACTCGGTACCGAACTCCACACCCGGCGAGCTGCTGCTGCTGGTGCAGCCGCTGGTGCCGTTCAGGCACACCGAAACGTCCGGCTGGGCGACGCCGTTGTACGGACCGCGGTTCTGCTGGAAATCGGCATAGGAGAGAGTGGTGTCGGTGGAGAAGACATCCGACCAGTCATCGTAGAAATGCAGTGCGTAGCTCTTGTTGTCGACGTTGGTCTTGTACCAGCCGCTGGACAGCACCAGGATGTTGTTGTTGCCGGTGATGATCGGCTTGTTTTCCTTGGTCTGGCTGTAGGTGAAGCTGGCGCGGTGGTTGTTGGTGATGTTCCAGTCGATCTTGGCCAGGTAACGCTTGTCCTGCAGATCGGAGCTGCCGCCACCGAGGCCGCCGACGTCAAAACCCTTGGCCTTGGCTGCCGCGGTGATGTCATCCACATTCTGCTGGGTCAGACCACGGATCTCGGTGGTCGCGCCGGAGCCCTGCACGCCATACTGGGAGGTCGGGCCGATCTGCTTGCTCTTCTCATACGAAGCAAAGAAGAACAGCTTGTCCTTGATGATCGGGCCGCCGACGGTGCCGCCGGCCGTCCAGGTGCGACGGAAGCCACCGTACGGCTTGCCGTTGTAGTCGGCGATCATGTCGTCACGGTTCTGGAATGCGTAGTACGCCGAGCCATGGAAATCGTTGGTACCGCTCTTGGTCACTGCATTCACGATCGCGCCGACGCCGCGGCGCGTGGCCACGTCGTAGTTGGCGGTCGAGATGTTGTATTCCTGGATCGTGTCCTGCGAAATCGGCGTGCCCAGCGTGGGCAGGCCGTTCGCGTTCAAGCCGAACGGATCGTTCGCGCTGACCGAATCCACCGTGATGTTGTTGTAACGGCTGTTCTGGCCGATCGCGGAGATCTCGCCGCGGTCGCGGTCGGAGATCACGATGCGCGGATCGAGGCGCACGATGTTCTGGATCGAACGACCCGGCGTCGGCGTCGCTTCGATTTCACGCTGCGACACGTTGGTCGAGATGCCCTTGTTGTCCGGGGTAAAGGTCTGCGCCAGAGTGTTTGCCGACACGGTGACGCCGGCAAGGTTCTGGACCTGCTGTGCCTGCTCGGCACCCATGGTCAGATTGACCGGGGTTTCCTGGGCCAGCTGCAGGTATACCTGCCCTTGCTCAGCCTGGGTCAGGCCGGCCTTGGAAGCAGTGACGTCGAACGGACCGCCCACGCGCAGGCCCTGCGCCGCATAGCGGCCATTGGCATCCGTCGTGGTGATCTTGGTGGTGCCCGACGGCTCATGCACGATCTGCACGGTGGCGCCGGCCACCGGCTGGCCGTTCGCGTCGAGCACGCGGCCGCTGATCGAGGAGGAGGTGTCCTGCGCGATGGCGGGCACCGACGCTGCCAGCAACGAGGCGATGGCAAGCGGCAGGAGTTTGGCGCGAATGCGGCTGTTCATTACTTGATTGACCCTCAGGCTCGAAACGAAAAAACTCTTGGATCGGGATCAAAAACGCGACCTCGCCCGGCATGTGCCAAGCGCAACTCGTCGCGATGAGTGACCCCAGTTGTGGTGACGCCGCGGTCCCATGAGGACATGGGCCCGCAAAATTCCAGCTCGCCGGACCTTCCCGCCTGCGGCTCTTGTTAAGGGATTTTAACGGTATTGTATGACACTTTTGTAACGCTTACACGTCGATTGCGTTCATCAGAGCCATCAGGATTCACGACGCGAATCGTTTGAAATCAAACAACTGGCGGCAGCCCTTGCTCCCTCATGCCGGCCATGCTGCAGCTCGCCGGCCCGGCTTGCCCATGCCGGATCAGTCGCGCTTGCCGAGATAGCGCGCACGTTTGGCCGGCTTCAGGTTGGCCAGGTCGAGCATCACCAGGCCGTCGACGCAGCCGGAAAAATCCGGATCCTCGCCAAAGTCAAGGAACTGCACGCCGGCAGGCTCGACCAGGTCGACGTACTGGCGGTACAGCACCGGCATGCTGACGCCCAGTGCATCCAGATGGTGTTTCAGCTTGCCCAGGCCGGCGACGGCATCAAGCCCTTCCAGCGCGGCGCGCACGCCCTGCACCACTTCGGACGAGACCACGAAGGGCTGGCGCGCAGCGGCCAGTCCCGGCGCACCGAAGTAATGCTGGTGCGCCGCGGCGATCCACTCGCGCGCCTCGCGCGGCAGATGCACCGACATGCTGACCGGGCCGAACAGGTAGCGCAGCTCCGGGTGCCGTTGCAGGTACAGGCCGATGCCCTGCCACAATTGGTCCAGTGCACGCGAGCGCCAGTAAGCCGGCGCGATGAAGCTGCGGCCCAGTTCCAGCCCCTGCGCCAGCCGCGACTCCAGCGCCGGCGAATAGTCGAACAAGCTGGAGGTGTACAGGCCGGCCAAGCCGCGCTCGGCGATCAGCCGGCCGCCGTGGCCGAAGCGATAGGCGCCGACGATGCGCAGCGCCTGCGGATCCCATAACACCAGATGTTCGTAATGCGGGTCGTAGGCGTCCAGGTCGCGCCGGGCACCGGTGCCCTCGCCGACCTTGCGGAAGGTCAGTTCGCGCAAGCGGCCGATCTCGCGCATCACCACGCTGTCGGGCGTGCCCCTGAACAGCCACGCCTGCTTGCCGTCGGCCAGGTCGGCCAGCTTCTCGCAAGCGGCCAGCTCCGCCGCGACTTGTTCGGCCGACTCGGGCAAGGCCAGCGGCGCCTGGCCGCCGAATACCAGGCCACGGTGCCGACCGACGCGGTAGACGTGCCGGCGCATCAGCTTCGCGGCCTGCTTCGGCGAGCCGCCGCTGCGTTGTCCGAGTTCCTCGGCGCCGACCAGGGCGCCGATGCTGAAGCCGATCCGCCGCTTGCCCGGCGCCACCGCCTCGCGCGGCAGCATCGCCGTGCTCAGCGGCTTGGCCAGCATCGACAGGCCATAGAACATCGCCGAATTGCGCGCCGAAACGTGCACCGGCAGCACCGGTGTCTTGCTGCGCAACGACAGCCGCGCGAAGCCGTCCGACCAGCGGCCGTCGCGCACGCCGCCGGGGCGCACGCGCGAGACCTCGCCGGCAGGAAACACGATCAGCGCCTCACCACGCTCCAGCGCGCGGTAGACGCCGCGCAGGCGCGAGGCGGCACCCTTGCCGAACACGTCCACCGGCAGCAGCAGCCGGCCCAGTTGCGGCACCGTCGCCAGCCAGTCGTTGCCGAGGATGCGTGCATCGCGACGCACCGAGCCGATCAGCTGCAGCAGCGCCAGCGCGTCCTGCATGCCCAGCGGATGATTGGCCACCACCAGCAGCGGACCGTCGACGGGAATGTTGTCGAGCTCGCCCGGATTGACGTGATGACTGGTACCGAGCACGTCGAGCACGCGGTCGACGAAATCAAAACCTTCGGCGGCTCCGACCCGCTCCAGCACGCGGTTGAACCCGTCTTCGTCGGCCAGCCGCCCAAGCACGCCCGCCATCGGCCGGCGGATGCGCGGGTACTGCGCCAACCATGGCAGTCGATCGACAAGGGACTGTTCGATGCTCAGCATGTCTGCCTCCTCGGATGCCCCCCATCCTGGCGACCGATTATGACAGCAGCTCGATCGCCCGAAACGATGCTTGCGGCATCGTGGCAACGCCGCCGTTTCAAACGTTCATGTGCAGGAACGATGCCACGCCGGCCATGAACATCTGCACGGACAGCGCGATCAGCAGCATGCCCATCACGCGCTCCAGTGCGGTCAGCACGCTCTCGCCCAGCCAGCGGAACAGATAGGTGGCGCTGAGCAGGATCGCCGAACTGGCCAGCCACGCCAGCAGCAGCGCGGTGACCCAGTCGGCAGTGCGGCCCGGCTGGGTATTGGTCAGCAGCAGCAACGCCGCCATCGCCGAGGGGCCGGCCACGCCGGGGATCGCCATCGGCACGATGAACGGCTCGCCGCCGCCGGCCTTGCCGAAAATGCCGCTGCCGTCGGCCGGCGGGAACACCATGCGGATGCCGATCAGGAACAGCACGATGCCGCCGGCGATGCTGATCGATTCCTGCTTCAGCTGCAGCAGCCGCAGGAAATACTGGCCGCCGAACAGGAACGCCAGCAACACGCCCAGCGCGATCAGCAGTTCGCGCACCATCACGTGGCGCCGGCGCTTCGGCGGCACTTCCTTCAGCAGGCTCAGGAACAGCGGGATGTTGCCCAGCGGGTCCATGATCAGGAACAGCAGGATGCCCGCCGACAATGTGGTCATCTGCGCTTCCATCTCGACTCTCTTCTCGCTGGCGGCACGCCACCGTGCCGCGGGTGAACCATCAGCCGGCCCGCAGGTCCAGCACCGCGCCGCGCGCCGCCGCACCCTGCGCGCTGAGCAGATAGACCGCGGCGGCGGCCGCCGCATCCGGCAAGGGCCGCTGCAGGATATCTTCGCCGAAATACGCCAGCTGCCGCAGCGCCGTGCGCATCGGCCCCGGCAGCAGCGCATGGACGCGCAGCGGCCCGTTGTCGGTTTCCTCGTGCAGGATCGCCACGAACCGCTCCAGCGCCGCCTTCGACGCGCCGTAGGCACCCCAGTGCGCGCGCTGCAGCAGCGCGGGATCGTCCAGCACGAACACCACCGCGCTGTCGCTGGCGTCGGTCAGCAGCGGCAGGCAGGCCTGGGTCAGTGCGAACGGGGCGTTCACGTTGACGTGCATGGCGCGCAGCCAGGCGTCCGGCTTGTGCATGCCGATCGGAGTCAGTCCGCCGAAACTCACCGCCGCGTGCACGATGCCGTCGAGCCGGCCGAAGTCGCGCTCCAGCCCTTCGGCCAGCGCAGCGTATTCGCGTGGCGTGGCCAGCTCCATGTCCAACGGATGGATCACCGGCTCGGCCAGGCCTTCGGCCAGCATCGCGTCGTACAGCTGCTCCAGCTGGCGCTTGCGTTTGCCGGTGATCACCACGGTGGCTCCGGCCCGCGATGCCGCGCGCGCCACCGCACCGCCGAGCCCGCCGTAGGCGCCGGTCACCAGCACCACGCGGTCGGCCAGGGTATCGGCGGCCGGTTGCCAGGCGCCCGGCAGACGCGATGTCGGCAGCGTCGTCAAGACGCCGCCCCGGCCACGTCACTGGCCATGCGTGACAACTCGCCGGAGGACTTCAGGTCTTCGATGATGTCGCAGCCGCCGATCAGCTCGCCCTGGATGAACAGCTGCGGGAAAGTCGGCCAGTTCGAGAAGTGCGGCAGCGCCGCGCGAATCTGCGGATCGGCCAGCACGTTCACCGCATGGAACACGGCGCCGGCGTCGGCCAGCGCCTTGGCCGCGCGGCTGGAGAAGCCGCACATCGGGAATTCGGGCGTGCCCTTCATGAAAAGCACGATGGGATGCGCAGCCAGCATCGCCTTGATTTGCTCGTTGATGTCCATAGCTTGGTGATTCATCTTTACAATGCAGGCAGGCCGATATTGTATCAGTCACCCGTCGGCTGCCGTTGCTTGCGCCGACCTTTTCCCCCCGCCACCGTTTAAGGAGCCTCATCATGGCGATCGAACTTCCTCCTCTGCCGTACGAGAAGAACGCACTGGAGCCGCATATCTCCGCCGAGACGCTGGAATACCACTACGGCAAGCATCACCAGGCCTACGTGACCAATCTCAACAAGCTGATCGAAGGCACCGAATTCGCCGACGCCTCGCTTGAAGACATCATCCGCAAGTCGTCCGGCGGCGTGTTCAACAACGCCGCGCAGATCTGGAACCACACCTTCTACTGGAATTCGATGAGCCCGAAGGGCGGCGGCGCGCCCAGCGGCAAGCTGGCCGACGCAATCAACAAGGCGTTCGGCTCGTTCGACAAGTTCAAGGAGGAATTCAGCAAGTCCGCCGCCGGCAACTTCGGCTCCGGCTGGACCTGGCTGGTGCAGCGCCCGGACGGCTCGCTCGGCATCGTCAACACCTCCAACGCGGCCACCCCGATCACCGGCAGCGACAAGCCGCTGTTCACCACCGACGTGTGGGAACACGCCTACTACATCGACTACCGCAACGCGCGCCCGAAGTACGTGGAAGCGTTCTGGAACCTGGTGAACTGGGAATTCGCAGCCGGCAACCTGGCCTGATCCCGGCAGCACGCGACAAAAAACGGAGCCGTCAGCGGCTCCGTTTTTTGCGTGCAACCGCTCCGCCGGCTTGTGCCGGCCCGGAGCCCGCGCACTCCCGAAGGAAGTCCCCTCGCGGCAGGATGCACTCCTACCGGAGGTTCAGCGCCTGCAGCACCGGGGCGGCCTGCTGCTCCCGCCCGAGCGCCGTGGCGATCTCAGACAACCGTGCGGCCAACAGGCCGGCGTCCGGAGCACATACCGTGGCATGCCCTACCTTGCGTCCCGGCCGGGCCTGCTTGCCGTAGTCGTGCCAGTGCGCATCGACGGCACCCAGCACCGCGGCCTCCTGCGGCAGCTCGCCGATCCAGTTGAACATCGCCGACAGGCCACACGCACCGGTGTCGCCCAGCGGCAGGCCGAGCACGGCGCGCACGTGGTTTTCGAACTGGCTGGTATGCGCGCCCTCGATGCTCCAGTGGCCGGAGTTGTGCACGCGCGGCGCCATCTCGTTGCCGAGCAACTCGCCATCCTTGACGAACAGCTCCAGCGCGAACACGCCGACGTAGTCCAGCCGTTCGGCCAGCGTGCGGGCCAGTGCGGTGGCGCGCGACTGCAGTTGCCCGATATCCGGCGCCGGCGCCAGGCTCATCGAGAGCACGCCGTCGACGTGCCAGTTGCCGGTCAGCGGCCAGGTGCGGAACTCGCCGTCGCGGCCGCGTACGGCGAGCACCGACAGCTCCCGTTCGAACGGCACGAACGCCTCCAGGATCAGGCCGTGCTTCGCTGCGGACGCGCCGAGCGCGGCCCACGCCGCGTCCGCGTCCGCCAATGCGTGCAGGCGGAACTGGCCCTTGCCGTCGTAGCCGAGCCGGCGCGTCTTCAGGATCGCCGGCGCGCCGACCGCGGCCAGTGCCTGATCCAGTTGCTCGCGCGTATCCACCGCCATGAAATCCGGCGTGGCCAGGCCGCACTCGCGGAACAGCGTCTTCTCGGCCAGCCGGTCCTGCGCCGCCGCCAGCGCCTGCGGGTTCGGGAACACCGCCACCCGCTCGGCCAGCCAGCGCGCCGTCTCGGCCGGCACATTCTCGAAATCGAAGGTGACCACATCGACCCGCGCGGCAAATGCGGCCAGCGCGGCGTAGTCGGTCCAGTCGGCCACCACCAGCGGCGCGACCTGGCCGGCGCAGGCGTCGGCAAGGTTGTCCACCGCCAGCGTCTTCACGCCCAGCGGCGCCGCCGCCAGCGCAAGCATGCGCGCCAGCTGGCCGCCGCCCAGGACACCCATCACGGGCTGTCGCCGTTCGCTCATTGGCGTGGGTCCGGCTGCTCGAGCACGGCCTGGGTCTGGCGCGCGCGCCAGTGGTCCAGCGCCGCGGCCAGTGCAGGATCGTGCAGCGCCAGCACCGCGGCGGCCAGCAGGCCGGCATTCACTGCGCCGGCGCGGCCGATGGCGAGGGTGCCGACCGGGACGCCGGCCGGCATCTGCGCGATCGAAAGCAGCGAATCCATGCCATTCAGCGCCTTCGACTGCACCGGCACGCCGAACACCGGCAGGCGGGTTTTCGCCGCCAGCATGCCCGGCAAGTGGGCGGCGCCGCCGGCGCCGGCGATGATCACCTGGATACCGCGAGCCGGTGCCTGCTCGGCGTAGCTGAACAGCAGATCCGGCGTGCGGTGGGCGGAAACCACCTGCACCTCGTGCGGCACGCCCAGCTCGGTCAGCACGTTGGCCGCGTGCTGCATGGTTTCCCAGTCCGAACGCGAGCCCATCACGACGCCGATGCGCGGCGACCTGCTTGTTCCTGTCATGGCCGGGCCGTCCAAAAACCGTTATTGTACGAACTTTCCCCACCCCGCACATCCAAGCCATGGACAAGCGCCTGCTCGACATCCTGTGCTGCCCGGTCAGCAAAATGCCGGTGCGTCCGCTGGGCAGGCGCGAACTCGACGCGCTGAACGACGCCATCGCTGCAGGCAAGGTCGACACCGTGACCGGCGTCGCCGTACGCGAGCGGATCGGCGAGGGCCTGATCACCACCGACCACAAGGTGATCTACCGGGTCGAGGACGGCATCCCGGTGATGCTGCCCGAGGAAGGCATCGGTACCGCCCAGCTGACCGGCTTTCCCACGGGCTGAAACCGCGCCGGCGGCCCCGACGGGCGCCCCGCGCATGACACGGACACCCGCTTTGCCTTATCGTGGACACTTGCGCGGCCCTGCCGGGCCGGTCTGTACATCGCAATGCTTCAAGGGGGCCGGCGATGAACGAAGCCAGTGATCCATCCCGAGTCGTCAATCTGAGCCAGCGCCTGGTTCCAACCAGCGAGCGCGTCGGCGAATTGCTGGGTGCGGTGCGCAACATCGCCGTCCAGCGGCTGCAGCAGTGGGTCGGCAACGCCTTCGAGCGGGTCGACGACGCCCTGTTCGACCTGGCCGAGAAGGCCGAGAACAACGCCGCCCAGACACATTACTTCGACGGCATGCGCGAGGTGCGCAAGCGCCGGCCGGCAGTGGAGCGCGCCTTCCTGGGCACGATCAGCCGCCATATCGGCGAACTGGCCCACTCGCCGCAACAGGCGGCCGCCGCCACACCGATGTCGCTGGGCACGGTCGAGCTGTCGCTGGTGGCCGACAACGAGCTGGAAGAGTCGCTGGCCATCACCAGCATGATCGGCAAGAACGAGTCGCGGCTGTCACGCGAGCTGTTCGCGGTCAACCAGCGGTTGTCGGTGATTTGCGGCGGCCGCAAAGTCGACGACGCCAGCAATCCGGTGGCGCCGGCGATCCTGGCGCAATCGTTCCGCCAGGCGCTGCAGGAGCTCAGCGCCGACATGCGGGTGAAGCTGATCATCTACAAGCTGTTCGACCGTTACGTGCTGTCGTCGCTGGAAGATCTCTACCAGGAGATCAACACTGAACTGGTACGCGCCGGCGTGCTGCCGCAGCTGCGCCACGAAGTGCAGCGCGGCAACGCGAAAGCCGCCGGCCAGGTGGCCGCCGGTGCGACGGACGAGGCCACCGGCGAGATCCCCAGCGACCTGCTGCAGACCTTGCATACGCTGTTCAGCGCGCGCCGCGGCCCGGCCGCAGGCACGGGCGCCGGCGTGCACGCGGTGCCGAGCGGCCCGCTGCCGTCGGCGAACGAATTGCTCGGCGCGCTCAGCGTGCTGCAGAACCAGATCGCCAGCGCCGGCCCGCTGCAGTACGCACAGCCCGGCGACGTCGCCGCGCTCGGCCAGGAAGTCCTGCAACTGAAGAGCCAGCTGATGACCCAGCTCGGTGCGTTGCGCGGCGAGAAACCCAGCCACGTCGCCAGCATCGATGAAGACACCATCGACCTGGTCGGCATGTTGTTCGAATTCATCCTGGAAGACCGCAACCTGCCGGCCACCATGCAGGTGATGCTGGCCCGGCTGCAGATCCCCTATCTCAAGGCGGCGATCCTCGACCGCAAGCTGTTCGCGCATCGCCAGCATCCGGCGCGCCGGCTGCTGGACTGCCTGGCCGAACAGGCCAAGGGCTGGTCGGAAGAGTCCGACCGCGATCGCCGCCTGCACGACAAGGTGAAGTCGGTCGTCGACCAGTTGCTGCACGACTTCGACGACGACATGGGCATCTTCGATCGCCTGCTGGTCGACCTGCAGCAATTCCAGGACCTCAACAAGCGCCGTTCCGAACTGGCCGAACAACGCGTGGCCGAATCCACCCGCGGCCGCGAGAAGCTCGAGCAGGCGCGCCGCCGCGCCGCCCGCGAGATTCTCGAACGCATCGGCGAGCACAAACTGCCGCCGCTGGTGCACGGCGTGCTGGCCCGCGCCTGGGCCAATCATCTCGTGCTGACCCTGCTGCGCCAGGGCGAGGCCTCGCCCGAGTTCAAGAGCGCGCTGCGCTTCGTCGACGACTTCATCGCCAGCACCGGGCCGGTGACCACCACGGAAAGCCGGCAGGCGCTGCGGCAGATGCTGCCCGGGATCGAGCGCGCGCTGCGCCAGGGCCTGGCCAACGTGGCGTTCCAGGAACAGGACATCGAGCGTCTGCTGGGCCAGCTGCACACCTATTACCGGCAGCAGCTCGGCGAAACGCTGGACGCCGCCGAAACGATCGCCGTCGACGAAGACGCCGCGATGCTGGCGATCCCCGACAGCATCCAGCCGGTCATCGACCAGAACACCACGCCGCAGGACGACCTCGGGGAAGACTTCGCCGAGGCGCCGCTGGACAGCCCGGAATGGCACCAGGTGCAGGCCTTGCAGCCTGGCACCTGGCTGGAATTCTGCCTGCCCGACGAGCCGATGACCCGCGCCAAGCTGTCCTGGATCAGCCCGATGAGCGGCCGCTACCTGTTCGTCAACCGGCGTGGTCTGAAGGTGGCCGACTACTCGCCGCAGGAACTGACCGTGCTGATCACCGACGGCCAGGCCCGCGTGCTGGCAGCCAATGCGCTGTTCGACCGCGCGATGAGCGCGATCGTCGACAAGCTGAGCCAGCCCGGCGCTGCGCCCACCGCCGGTACGGCCGCCGAATGAGCGAGGCCCCATCGTTTGCGGCGCCGGACGCCGCCCAGATCGTCGTCGACATCGAACGCGCCTTCGCCGAGGACCTCGGCCCGGGCGACGCCACCGCAGAGCTGCTGCCGCTCGATGCCCGGGCCCGCGCCGAGCTGACCTGCCGCGATGCGGCGGTGATCGCGGGTACACCATGGTTCGACGCCTGCTTCCGCCGGCTCGACCCCGCCGTGCGGATCGACTGGCAAGTCCGCGACGGCGACCGGGTCGCTCCCGGCTCGGTGATCTGCCGCTTGTCCGGCCATGCCCGTTCGCTGGTCACCGCGGAACGCTCGGCGCTGAATTTCCTGCAGCTGCTGTCCGCCACCGCCACGACGACCGCCGACTACGTCGCTGCCGTCGCCGGCACCGCGGTGCGCGTGCTGGACACCCGCAAGACCATCCCCGGCCTGCGCCTGGCGCAAAAGTACGCAGTACGCTGCGGCGGCGGCCACAACCAGCGCATGGGCCTGTACGACGCGATCCTGATCAAGGAAAACCACATCATCGCCGCCGGCGGCATCGGCGCCGCAGTGCAGGCCGCGCGCCGGCTGCGCCCCCACCTGCTGCTCGAAATCGAGGTGGAGAACCTCGACGAACTGGAGCAGGCACTGCGCTCCGGCGTGGACCGGATCATGCTGGACAATTTCGGGCTGGCGCAGATGCGCGAGGCGGTGCAGCGCACCGCCGGCCGCGTGCCGCTGGAAGTTTCCGGCAACGTCGACCTGCGCACCATCGGCGAATACGCGCGCACCGGCGTCGATTTCATTTCGGTCGGTGCGCTGACCAAGCACGTGCGCGCCGTCGACCTGTCGCTGCGCCTGCAACTGGACTGAGCGCCGGCTTGCGCCCACTTGCCCGTGCCCACACACTGCGGGCATGAGCGACCTTTCCAACCTGTTGCTGCTGCTGACGCTGGCCGCCGTCGTGGCACTGTGGCTGAGGCTCAGTGCAGCGCGCGAGCGTGCCGTGCTGGAAGCGCGGCAGCAATGCCAGCAGCACGGCCTGCAACTGCTCGACGAAACCGTCGGCCTGCGCGCCGTGCGCCTGCGCCGCGTCGACGGCCTGCGCAGGATCGAGCGCTGCTATGGTTTCGAGGTGAGCATCGACGGCCACGATCGCGAGTCGGCCCGGCTGTGGATGCTCGGCAACACGCTCAGCAGCCTGAGCCTGCCCACGATCGAGCTGCTGCCGCACGAAGAGGCCGCCGCAGGGAGCGATGCCCTGCCCCCGCCGTCCGGCAACGTCGTACCGTTGCGCCCGCGCGGCCGATTGAACTGAGTGCCGGCGACGTCCGCCGCAACCGGCGAACGCAGCAGACTTCCTCTCCGGCGCTGCCTACTTGACCACGCGCAGGTGCGGCATGCCGCGCTTCGGCCTGTCGCCGCCAACGTCGGTGGCGCCCGGCGCCGGCGTGGTGCCGTCGGGTTCGGGAGCGGGCGGCGGCGTGTCGTCGCCCTCTTCCTCGGCCGGGAACATCATGCCCTGGCCGTTTTCCTGCGCGTACAGCGCCAGCACCGCCTGGACCGGGATCCGGATCGCCTGGCTGACGCCGGAAAAGCGTGCCTCGAAACTGATCCACTCGTTGCCGAGGTCGAGGTTCGCCACCGCACGCATGGCCAGGTTGAGCACCACCTGGCCGTTCTTGACCACCTGCGGCGGCACCCGCACGCCGGCGAAACCGGCGTCGACCAGCACGTACGGGGTCAGGTCGTTGTCGCTGATCCAGTCGTAGATCGCCCGCAGCAGGTATGGGCGGTTGGTGGTCATCGGTACCGCTTCATTCTTGCTCATGGACTTGCCGCATCGCCTTTTCCTGGTCGGTCATGCTGCGCGCAAAACCCTGACTGTGGAACAAACGCTCGCCGTAATCGATCACCGGCTTGCCTTCGCGCCCCAGCTCCACACCCAGCCACGGCAGCCGCCAGATCACCGGGGCCACCAGGCAGTCGGCCAGGCTCATTTCCGGGTTGAGGAAGAATTTCGCGGCCTTGAACAGCGGCACCGAAGCCAGCAGATGCCCGCGCAGCCGCTTGCGCGCCGCGTCCGCGGGGCGGCCGCCCGCGCGGATGATGTCGATCTCGGTCAGCCAGTCCTTCTCGATGCGCACCGCGGCCACCCGCAGGCGCGCGCGCGATTGCGGATCGATCGGCATCAGCGGCGGGTGCGGATAACGCTCGTCGAGGTACTCGCACACCACCGAGGTGTCGAACAGGGTGAGATCGCGATCGACCAGGGTCGGCGTGCTGGCGTACGGATTCAGGTCGACCAGGTCTTCCGGCGGCCGGGCCGGATCCACCAATACCCTTTCGTAGCTGACCCCCTTGGCGGCCAGCACCAGCCGGGCGCGATGACACTGCACGTCATCGGCGGTGGTGTAGAGCGTCAGTACGCTGCGTGAGCGAGCGCTTGGGACCATGCGCAATTCCCCATCGGTGAGACGACTGCGGCGGCTCGTGGCCGCCGCAGTCGGATAATGCCATCCAGGCTGCTCAGTGGACGTCCTTCCAGTATTCCTTCTTCAGCAAGGCGGTCAGGAAAGTGAAGAACGCCAGGAACAGCAGCACCCACACGCCGTAATGGTGGCGCTGCAGGGCGGCCGGCTCGGAAGCGTATTCCAGGAAGGTCGTCAGGTCACGGCTGGCCTGCTGGAACTGCGCCGGAGTCAGCTTGCCCGGCTGCGACAACACCAGCTTCTCCACCGTGGCGTCCTCGCCCGGCTTGGCCTCGGTCATCACCGCGGTCTGCAGGCCCTGCAATTCCCACAGCGGGAATGGCATCGACGCGTTCGGGAACACCGTGTTGTTCCAGCCCACCGGACGGCTCGGGTCCAGGTAGAACGAGTTGAGATAGGCGTAGACCCAATCGGCGCCCTTCGCGCGAACCTCCAGCGAGAGATCCGGCGGAGCCTTGCCGAACCACTTGGCGGCCGAAGCTTCGGGCATGTGCGAAACCACGGTTTCACCGAACTTGGCGCCGGTGAAGTTGAGGTTCTGCATCACGTCCTGCTCGGTCAGCCCCAGGTCGCTGGCGATCCGCTCGTAGCGCATGTACTTCAGCGAGTGGCAGCCGACGCAGTAGTTGAAGAACAGCTTGGCGCCACGCTGCAGCGAGGCCTGGTCCTGCACGTTGGTGCCGGCAGGGGGCAGGCCGCCTTCCGAAGCCTGCACCGGCACGCTGCCGACGGCCAGACCGAACGCCACGGCCACCGGGAAGATGTATCGCTTCATTAGCAGCTGCCGCTTAGTCATGCGTGGTCACCCGTTCCGGAACCGGCTTGGTCTTTTCCCAGCCGTAGTATGTGTAGGCCCAAAGGAAGGCGAAGAACCCGAAGTAGATCAGCGTCATCACGCGGCCGAACAGGTTCTCCCAGAACGTCACGTCGACGTCGCCGAACCAGACCGGGATCACCTCGGCGGTGACGCCCGCACCGACCGCGCCGAGCATGATGTACGACACCACGAACAGGCCCAGCGCCACCTTGAAACCGGTGCCGCGGTAGCGGATCGACTTCACCTGGCCACGGTCGAGCCACGGCAGCAGGAACAGCAGTGCGATGGCGCCGAACATGCCCAGCACGCCCCACACGGCGGTGCCGAACAGCGACGGGATCATGCGCAGGATCGCGTAGAATGGGGTGAAGTACCACACCGGCTTGATGTGCGACGGCGTCGCCAGGTTGTTGGCCGGGATGAAGTTGTCGTGCTCCAGGAACCAGCCGCCGAAGGTCGGCGCGAAGAAGATGATGAACGCGGCGATCAGCAGGAAGAAGCCCACCCCGACCAGGTCCTTCACCGTGTAGTACGGATGGAACGGGATGCCGTCGGCCGGCTTCAGCGCATCCCAGCGGTTGCCCTTGGGACCCTTCTTGATCTCCACGCCGTCCGGGTTGTTCGAGCCCACCTCGTGCAGCGCTGCCAGGTGCAGCACCACCAGCAGCAGCAGCACGATCGGCAGCGCGATCACATGCAGCGCGAAGAAGCGGTTCAGCGTGGCGTCGGCCGGCAGGAAGTCGCCCATGATCCACTCGACCAGGTCGCCGCCGATGACGGGAATCGTGCCGAACAGCGAGATGATCACCTTGGCGCCCCAGAACGACATGTTGCCCCACGGCAGCACGTAGCCCATGAAGGCCTCGGCCATCAGCACCAGGAAGATCAGCATGCCGAGCAGCCACACCAGCTCGCGCGGCTTCTTGTACGAGCCGTACATGATGCCGCGGAACATGTGCAGGAAGACCACCACGAAGAACAGCGACGCGCCGGTGGAATGCATGTAGCGGATCAGCCAGCCCCACTCCACGTCACGCATGATGTACTCGACCGAGGCGAAGGCTCCTGCCGCGCTCGGGTTGTAGTTCATGGTGAGGAAGATGCCGGTGACGATCTGGTTGACCAGCACCAGCAGCGCCAGCGAACCGAAGTAGTACCAGAGGTTGAAGTTCTTCGGCGCGTAGTACTCGGTCATGTGCTTGCGATACACCGGCATCAAGCCGGGCGCCCGCTCGTTGAACCACTCGCCGATGCTCGTGAATACGTTGGCCATTAGCCAGCCTCCTTCGGATCCACGCCAATCTGGATGGTGCTGTCGTCAACGAAATGGTACGGCGGCACCGGCAGGTTCTTCGGCGCCGGCACGCCGGCGTAGACGCGACCGGCCAGGTCGTAGCGCGACTTGTGGCAGGGGCAGTAGAAGCCACCCTTCCATTCCGGATCGAACGGCTCGGGCTTGATCTCCGGCACGAAGTCGGGCACACAGCCCAGGTGCGTGCAGATGCCGATCACCACCAGCCACTCCGGCTTGATCGAGCGCGCCTCGTTCTGTGCGTACTTCGGCTGCTGGTCGGCGGAGGTGCCGTCGGACTTGGGATCCGCCAGGCGCGAGTCGACCATCGGCAGCGTGGCCAACTGGGCCTTGGTGCGGTTGAGCACGAACACCGGCAGGCTGCGCCACGACACGGTCAGCATCTGCCCCGCCTCGATCTTGGCCAGCGACTGGGTGACCGGAGCACCAGCGGCCTTGGCGCGCGCGCTGGGTTCCCACGACTTGATGAAGGGCACAGCCGCCGACACGATTCCGATGCCACCAACCACCGCGGTGGTTGCTGTCAGAAAACGGCGGCGGCCATGATCGACGACTTCGTTCGCCATCAGGCTCTCCGGTGCTTGCAATGTCATGGCAGGTGGGGTTTCGGACCCCGCAAAAATCGCGTTAGTGTAGCGTCAGGCCCCGCCCCGTACAATAAACCGCATCGCGGCGAAGTCCAGTTGCCGCAACACTCGCCACGATTGCCGGGACCCTTCTTTCGACATGAAACATGCCGCCGGCACGCTCCTTTTCATCGCGCGCTTCGCCATCCTCGGCCTAGCCGTGGCCTTCGTGGTCGGCCTGTTTTGGCCCGGCAGCGGCGAGCGCCTGCGCGAGCGCTTCGGCCTGGACGCGCCACCGGCCCACAAGACCAGTCCGAGCCGTGTCGACAGCGGCCCGGTCTCGTACGCCGACGCCGTGGCCGCCGCGGCGCCGTCGGTGGTCAACATCTACGCCAACAAGATCGTCACCGAGCAGGCCGTGCGGATGTACGACAACCCGGTGCTGCAGCAATTGTTCGGCGGCCAGCCCACCACCTTCCAGCACCGCGAGCAGACCCTCGGCTCCGGCGTCATCGTCAGCGCGCAGGGCCAGGGCTACGTGCTGACCAACAACCACGTGATCGTCCATGCGGCCGACATCCAGGTGCTGCTGTACGACGGGCGCATCGCCAAGGCCAGCCTGGTCGGCGCCGACGAGGAATCCGACCTGGCGGTACTCAGGATCGACGCCAGCAACCTGCCGGTGATCCACATCGCCGAGCAGCCGCTGCGGCCCGGCGACGTGGTGCTGGCGATCGGCAATCCGCTCGGCCTCAACCAGACCGTCACCATGGGCATCGTCAGCGCGATCGGACGCCAGTTGAACAGTTCCAGCGCGGAGGACTTCATCCAGACCGACGCGGCCATCAACCTGGGCAATTCCGGCGGCGCGCTGGTCAACGCCGAGGGCGACCTGGTCGG
Source organism: Rhodanobacter sp. KK11 (assembly GCF_033345435.1). Taxonomy (NCBI): domain Bacteria; kingdom Pseudomonadati; phylum Pseudomonadota; class Gammaproteobacteria; order Lysobacterales; family Rhodanobacteraceae; genus Rhodanobacter; species Rhodanobacter sp. KK11. Next base: position 35,833 of record NZ_JAWPMI010000004.1, on the reverse strand, counting down.
CATCAACACCCTGCTGATCGGCAAGGCCGCCGGCGCCGAAGGCATCGGCTTCGCGATCCCGGTGACCACGGCCAAGAAGGTGCTGGACCAGATCATCGCCACCGGCCACGTGGTGCGCGGCTGGCTCGGCGCCGACTACGCATTCGTGCCGGTGGCCGCCAACAGCGGCCTGCCGGGGGCGGCGCGCGGCGCCCTGGTCACCGCGGTCTATCCCGGCAGCCCGGCGGCGCTGGCCGGCATCCGCCCGCGCGACATCCTGCTGCGCCTGGGCACCGACGACATCCGCGATCCGGCCGACCTGCGCCGGCACGAGGCGGCGCTCAAGCCCGGCAGTCCGGTGGAAGTCTCGGGGCTGCGCAACGGCAATCCGTTCCACTTCGAAATCACTCCCGTCCAGCGGCCCGCGATGAACACCGGTGCCGAGTTCGGCAACTGACGCGGCTGGCGCCGGCGCGGCTCAGCCCGGCCCGCGCGACGCCAGCGGCGGGTGGATCGCCGCGCCATAGCGCTTGCGCAAGGTGCCCACCCGCTCCACGTAGACCCGGGTCTCGGCGTACGGCGGCACGCCCTTGTAGCGCTGCACCGCGCCGGGGCCGGCATTGTAGGCGGCGGCAGCCAGCCGCTCGTTGCCGTCGAAGTCGCGCAACAGCAAACCCAGGTAGCGCGCGCCGCCGCGGATGTTCTGGCCGGAGTCGAACGCGTCCAGCACGCCCATGTCGCTGGCCGTGCCCGGCATCAGCTGCATCAGCCCCTGCGCGCCCTTCAGCGACAGCGCACGCGGATTGAACGCGCTCTCGGCATGGATGATCGCGCGCAGGAACGCCTCGTCGACGCCGTACTCCATGCTGGCGGCACGGATCGTGTCCGCATACGCGGTGAGGTTGAGCGGCACGCTGCCCCAGCGGACCGTCGAGTGCAGGCTGCACGCAAAGCAGGTCTGGATGTACTCGACGAAGCTCCTGGTCACGAGATCGCCTTTCTGCACCGAAGGCTGCTGATCTCCAAGGTACAGGCTGCCGTCTGCGCGAACGACCTTGTAGTAGTAGGTGCGTCTCACGACCCCGGCCCCGGTGTCTCTTGAAGCCGCCGCGGGCGATGCCTTCGAGCCTGCCTTGCCCGAAGGCATTCCCGGCCCGGCTGCAACGGGATCCAGCGCGGTGCTCTCGGCCGAGCCCTGCACCGCGGCCAGCGAGGCCTGCTCCGCCGAAGTCCCGCCGATGCGCTGCGCGCTGGTCTCGACCGAGCCGCGCACGCCGGTCAGCGAGGCCGCTTCGCCGGCGTCCGCCGCAAGGCTGCGTGCCGTGGTCACGGCCGAGCCGGCCACCCGACCCAGCGCCGTTCGCGGCGGTGGCGCCGGTGGCGCAGGGCGCCGCGACGCAGGCGCGGCATAGCTGCTGATGACTCTGCAGCCGCGATAGCCGGCCTTGCTGCTGCTGAACACCGCCTCGCCGCTGGCGCCGGTGCACTGGTACAGCACGCCGGCGCGTGCCGATGGCCACCACAGCAGCGCACAGCCGAACGCGACCCCGCAAAGGATCGAACGCAATGGGAAGCCCCCGGCAGGCCGATCGACGCTTCCCCCATGGCTTGCGACGCCGAACATGGGGCGCAGTGTGCCGCCGGCAGGCGCCAGCGCCAAGTGCGAAGCGCCGATTCCGTGCGCCATGCGGCGTTCCGGCACCCGCGGGCGCGACCAGCGCCACCCGGACCGCCTCGCAAGTGGTTGATCCGCCATGTCGAATTGCTGGCGGCATCGCTTGCACGCGGGTACACTGCGCGGTTCATCGGATGGCGCGTCCGACTACACGAACCACGGTACCCCACGCCCATGAGCGGCAAACTTTTCATCAAGACCCACGGCTGCCAGATGAACGAGTACGACTCGGCCAAGATGGCCGACGTGCTGAAGGCCTCGCACGGCCTGGAGCTGACCCAGGACGAGTCCGAGGCGGACGTGATCCTGATCAACACCTGCTCGATCCGCGAAAAGGCGCAGGAGAAAGTGTTCAGCCAGCTCGGTCGCTGGAAGCAGCACAAGCAGGACGGCAAGCCGGTGCTGATCGGCGTCGGCGGTTGCGTGGCTTCGCAGGAAGGCGAGGCGATCGTCAAGCGCGCGCCCTACGTCGACCTGGTGTTCGGCCCGCAGACGCTGCATCGACTGCCGCAATTGATCGAGGCGCAGCGCGCCACCGGCAAGCCGCAGGTGGACATCAGCTTCCCCGAGATCGAAAAGTTCGACTGCCTGCCCGAGCCGCGCGCCGAAGGCCCGACCGCGTTCGTCTCGATCATGGAAGGCTGCTCGAAGTACTGCAGCTACTGCGTGGTGCCGTACACCCGCGGCGAGGAAATCAGCCGCCCGTTCGACGACGTGCTGGTGGAGGTGGCCAAGCTCGCCGCGCAGGGCGTGCGCGAGGTGAACCTGCTCGGCCAGAACGTCAACGCCTACCGCGGCCCGACCTTCGATGGCGGCACCGCCGACCTCGCCGTGCTGATCCACGCGATCGCGCAGATCGACGGCATCGGCCGCATCCGCTTCACCACTTCGCATCCGCTGGAGTTCTCCGACTCGCTGATCGAGGCCTACGCCAACGTGCCGCAGCTGGCGAACTACCTGCACCTGCCGGTGCAGGCCGGCTCCGACCGCATCCTCTCGGCGATGAAGCGTGGCTACACCACGCTGGAGTTCAAGCAGAAGATCCGCAAGCTGCGCGCGGTGCGGCCGGACATCTGCGTGTCGTCCGACTTCATCGTGGGCTTCCCCGGCGAGACCGACGAGGATTTCGAGAAGACCATGAAGCTGGTCGACGACATCGGCTTCGACCAGAGCTTCTCCTTCATCTTCTCCGCCCGCCCCGGCACGCCGGCGGCCAAGCTCGCCGACGACACCCCGGCGGCGGTGAAGCACGAACGGCTGGCGCGCCTGCAGGCCGCGCTCAACGCCAATGCGAAGCAGATCAACGAGGCGATGGTCGGTTCCGTGCAGCGCGTGCTGGTCGAAAAGCCCAGCACGCGCAACCCGAACGAACTCAGCGGCCGCACCGAGAACATGCGCTACGTGAACTTCGCCGGCCACCCGCGCCTGATCGGCCAGTTCGTCGACGTGGTGATCACCGAGGCGATGGCGAACTCGCTGCGGGGGCGGGTGAAGCTGGCCGGCGAAGTCGCCGCGTAGGGTGGGCACCGCCTGCCACGGTTCCGACACACGGCGATGGCGGGCGATGCCCGCTCTACGCGTTGTTGCTGTAGGAGCGCACCCTGTGCGCGATGCTTTTGGTGACGTGACGAAGAGCATCGCGCACAGGGTGCGCTCCTACAGCGCCATCGGGCAGCTCCTCAATCCAGCCGCTTGCGGAACCGCGCGATCGCCAGCGCCATCATCACCCCGGTGAACACCGCCAGCGCCAGCACGTCGATCCACATCTCCGACAACCCCGCACCGCGCAGCATCACGCCGCGGATCAGGCGCAGGAAATGGGTCAGCGGCAACACCTCGGCAAGCCATTGCACCAGCTTCGGCATGCCGGCGAACGGGAACATGAAGCCCGACAGCAGGATCGACGGCAGGAACACGAAGAAGGTCATCTGCATCGCCTGGAACTGCGACTGCGCGCGGGTGGAAATCAGCAGGCCGAGCGCCAGGTTGGCGAGGATCAGCAGACCCGCGGCCAGGTAGACATCGAGCACGCTGCCGCGGATCGGCACCTCGAACAACCACGTTCCGAGCGCCAGGATCACGCTGGTCTGCACCAGGCCGATCGCGACATACGGCAGCACCTTGCCGACCATCAGCTCGGCGCTGGTCAGCGGCGTGGCGATCAGCAGTTCCATGTTGCCGCGCTCGCGTTCGCGCACGACCGCGATGGCGGTGAACAGCACCATCGTCATGGTCAGGATCACGCCGATCAGGCCGGGCACGATGTTGACCGCCGAACGCCGCTGCGGGTTGTAGAAGCCGACCACGCTGATCCGCCCTTCGGCCGGCGTGCTGGTCGGCGGCGCGCGCGTGTCGGGCACGGCACTGTCGATCGGCACCTGCATCAGTTGCGCGGCAGCGGCCTGCACCGCCGTGTCGCTGCCGTCGACCAGGATCTGCGCCACGGCGCGGCCGTCGATGCGGCGACGTTCGAAATCCGGCGGCACCACGATGCCGATGCTGATCCGGCCCTGGCGGATCATCGCCATCAGTTCCTGCGGCGTCTCCGCCCTGGCCACCGGCGCGACCACGCCGGTAGCCAGCATGTCCAGCACCAGCGCGCGCGAACCGGCGGTGTTGGCCTGGTCGACGATGCCGGCATCGAGCCCGCGCAGGTTGGTGTTGATCGCGTAGCCGAACAGCACCAGCTGGATCACCGGAATGCCCACGATCATCGTCAGCGTGATGCGGTCGCGGCGCAGCTGGCGCAGCTCCTTGACCACGATCGCCCACAGCCGGCGCCAGTTCATGCCGCGCGCTCCTCGCCGCCGCCCTTGCGCGTGGCGGCGACGAACACGTCTTCGAGATTCGGCGGTGCCGCCGCCAGTCCGGCTTCCTGCCCGGCCGCAGCCAACGCCTTGTCCATGTCCGGCGTCGCGCCGTCGGCGCCGGTCAGCACGCGCAAGGTATTGCCGACCTGGGCCACGCCCAGCACGCCCGGCACATCGACCAGCGCACGCTGGGCAGCACGCGGGTTGCCCGTCTCGACGAGGAAGGTACGCCCCTCCAGTTGCGCGGTCAGCTCATGCGGCGTGCCGTCGGCGACCAGCACGCCACGATCGAGGATCGCCAGCCGGTGGCAACGCTCGGCCTCGTCCATCAGGTGGGTCGAGACCAGCAGGGTGGTGCCGAGGTCGGCCAGTTCAAAAAGCTTCTCCCAGAAGTCGCGGCGCGATTCCGGATCGACCGCGCTGGTCGGCTCGTCCAGGAACAGCAATTCCGGCTCGTGGATCGCCGCGCCGGCCAGTGCCAGGCGCTGCTTCTGGCCGCCGCTCAGGGTGCCGGCCAGTTGTTTCTGCCGATCGCCGAAGTGGTATTGCCCGATCAGCTCGCCGACGCGGCGCCCCGCCTTCACCTTCGGCACGCCCTGGATCGCGGCGAGGAACTCCAGGTTCTCGCGCACGCTGAGGTCCTCGAACAGCGAGAATTTCTGCGTCATGTAGCCGATGTGCGGACGCAACGCATCGGCCTGCGCCGGGATGCGCAGGCCGAGCACCTCGATCTCGCCCTCGCTCGGCGTCAACAGGCCGCACAGCATGCGGATCGTGGTCGACTTGCCCGAGCCGTTCGGGCCGAGGAAGCCGTAGACGCGCCTGGCCGGCACTTCGAGGTCGACATGATCGACCGCCACCAGCTTGCCGAAGCGCCGGGTCAGGCCGCGCGCGCGGATCGCCACGCCGCCGGCGCCGGTGCTCACTGCGCGGCTCCGCCGAGTTCGACGCGCACCGGCAGGCCGGCGGGCAGTGCCGCCGCGTCCGCGCCCAGCGCGACCTCGGCGAGATAGCTCAGCCGCGCCGCGTCGTCACCGATCAGCGCGTAGTACGGGGTGAACTCCGGTTCGCTGCGGATCATCCGCACCCTGCCCTCATATGCTTGCGCACGGCCAGCCACGAACACCCGCATCATGTCGCCCACGCGCACGCCGGCGCGCTGCGGCTCGGGCACGTAGATGCGCGCGTACGGCGCGTCGCCGGCCAGCAGGATCGCCAGCGGCGCGCCGACCGGCGCCTGGTCGCCCAGCTTGTACGGCAGGCTGTCGACGCGGCCGGCGCGCGGCGCCACCACGGCCAGCTTGCCCAGCAGTACTTGCTGCGCGTCGACCTGCGCGTCGGCCGCCGCCACCGCGGCCCGGGCCTGCGCGAGCTGCTCCGGGCGGGTGCCGTGCAGCAGTTCGTCCAGCGCGGCCTGCGCCGCCGCCACCCGGCCATCCGCGTTGCCTGCCGCAGCGCGGGCGCGGTCGAGGTCGGCGGCGGCCACGTAGCCGTTGCCCCTCAGCGGCGCCAGCCGCGCGTAATAGGCCCGCGCCTCGCGCGCCTGCGCCTGTGCGGCGGCGAGGTTGGCGCGCGCCTTGTCGATGTCCTCGCGGCGCGGCCCGGCTTCGAGCTCGGCCAGCCGCTCGCGTTGCTGCCGCGCCTGCGCCCGTGCCGTGGCGAGCTCGGCGCGGGTGCGCGCGGGGTCGAGCCGCAGCAACGGCTGGCCGGTTCGTACCGGTTCGCCTTCGCGCACCTCGATCGCCACGACGCGCTCGGCCGCCGGCGCCGGCAGGGTGATGCGGTCAAACTCGAGCGTGCCCAGTGCCTGCGGCGGCGGTTTGCTGCAACCGGCAAGGCTGGTCACGACCAGCAGCAGGGTCGCCAGCGACAGGCGATTGGCGGACGCGATCTTCATGCGATTTCTCCGGGTTGCGCCGTGCCGACTCCCTGCCCCAACAGCGCCAAGGTGTGCTCGAGCATGACCTCGGGCCCCAGCCCCTCGGCGCCCAGCGCACGCCGCCAGATCGGCGCACCGGCGGCAGGAAACAGGGTCAATCCGACCAGCGAGACGACCAGCAGGCGCGGGTCCAGCGCCGCATTCAGCCGCCCATCCGCCTGCGCCGTCGCGAAGCGCTGCGCCAGCAATTGCGGCACGCCCGGCACGGCCCGGGCGAACAGCACCTCACGCAGTGCGCCGCCTTCGCACAGCACCTCGCGCACCCACAGCGCCGGCAGCCAGGGATGGCGCTGCACCGCCGCGGCGATGCCGTGCGCGAAGATCCCGATCAGTTCGGACGGATCGTCGCCGGCAGCTTCGAGCCGGGCGCGCAACGGGGCCAGCACCGGCAGCAGCCGCTCGTCGATCACGGCGCGGACCAGCCGCGCCTTGTCGCCGAAGTAGTAATGCAGCATCGCCGGCGTGACACCCGCCCCCGCGGCGATCGCCCGCAGCGGGGTCGCGCCGATGCCTGCCCGCGCGAACTGCGCGATCGCGACATCGAGCAGGCGCGCGCGCAGGTCCGGCTCGTCACCGCTGGGTCGACCGGCGCGACGCCCGGCTTTCGGCTTGTTCGAAGCAGTCATGCGCATAAATTAATTCAATAGTTAATTATCGGCAAGCCATCCGTCGCCGGCCGCGGCCGTGGCTCTCCGGGCAGCGGCGCGCTACTCTCGCGCCCCTATGAGCGAACTCAACCAACGCGATTTCACCCTCGATCCCGAAGACAACGCCCGCCTCGCCAACCTGTGCGGCCCGTTCGACGAACACCTGCGCCAGGTCGAGCTGCGCCTGGGCGTGGAGATCAACCACCGCGGCAGCATCTTCCAGGTGATCGGCGAGGAAGCTCCCGCCAGGGCCACCGAGAAAGTGCTGCGCGCGCTGTACGCCGCCACCGCGGACGAGGCCCTGACCGGCGCGAAGATCAACCTGCAACTGGCCGAATCCGGCATCGACACGATCGCCGACGCGGCCGCCGAGGGCGCGCAGGAAGTGGTGATCAAGGTCAAGCGCGGCGTGATCAAGGGCCGCGGCCCGAACCAGGCACGCTACCTGCACGCGATCGCCAACCATGACATCAACTTCGGCGTAGGTCCGGCCGGCACCGGCAAGACCTACCTGGCCGTCGCCAGCGCGGTCGAGGCGCTGGAGGCGAACCGGGTGCAGCGACTGATCCTGGTGCGCCCGGCGGTTGAGGCCGGCGAGAAACTGGGTTTCCTGCCCGGCGACCTCAGCCAGAAGGTCGATCCCTACCTGCGCCCGCTGTACGACGCGCTGTACGAAATGCTCGGCTTCGAGAAGGTGGCCAAGCTGATCGAGCGCAACGTGATCGAGATCGCGCCGCTGGCCTACATGCGCGGGCGCACCTTGAACGATTCCTACGTGATCCTCGACGAGGCGCAGAACACCACCGTCGAGCAGATGAAGATGTTCCTGACCCGCATCGGCTTCGGCACGGTGGCGGTGATCACCGGCGACGTCACCCAGGTCGACCTGCCGCGCAACACGCGCTCGGGCCTGCGCCAGGCGATCGAGGTGCTGCGCGGCGTGGGCGGCATCAGCTTCACCTTCTTCACTTCGCGCGACGTGGTGCGCCACCCGCTGGTGGCGAAGATCGTGCGCGCCTACGAGACGTTCGAGCAGAAGGACGAGGACGGCGCATGAGCGCGCCGCTGACGCTCGCCGTCGGCTACGCGGTGCCGCGCGCCGGCCTGCCCGCACCAGCCAGCTTCCGCCGCTGGGTCGAGGCGGCGCTGCGCGGGGCGAAGCGGCGCAAGGGCGCCGAACTGGCGATCCGCATCGTCGACGCCGACGAAGGCCGCACGCTCAACCGCGACTACCGCGGCAAGGACTACGCCACCAACGTGCTGTCCTTCCCCGCCGAGTTGCCGCCCGGGGTGCACCTGCCGCTGCTCGGCGACCTGGCGATCTGCGCCCCGGTGGTGCTGCGCGAGGCCGCCGAACAAGGCAAATCGCCGCGCGACCACTGGGCCCATCTGACCGTCCACGGCGTACTGCACCTGCTCGGTTACGACCACATCGAAGATGCCGAGGCCGAGGCGATGGAAGCGCTGGAGACGCGCATCCTGGCCGGACTGGGCATCGCCGATCCCTACGCCTGAGCCCGGCATTGGCGTAGGGCGGGCACCGCCCGCCGTTGTTGCACCAGATCAAGAGCCGGCGGGCCGTGCCCGCCCTACACCGCTCAGAGAGGCGGGAGAGCAACACGTCGCTTGTGCCCTGAACTGAGCCCCGCTGTCGCAGTAGGGCGGGCACCGCCCGCCGCTCATCCAGCGAAGTCAAAAGCCGGCGAACAGTGTCCGCCCTGCCAGGCCTTCGCTCCTGAACCGTCGCGATTTTTCCTATAGAATCAGTCTTCCGCCCGGCTTCGGGCAGAATCCCAACGAGTAATGAGCGACGACCCTGGCAGTACCAGCGGCCCGGCCCACCGAACCTGGTGGGATCGACTGGGCCACATGTTTTCCGGCGAGCCGCGCAACCGCGACGAACTGATCGAGGAACTGCGTTCCGCCCAGACCAACGGACTGCTGTCCGTGGACACCCTCACCATGGTCGAGGGGGCGATCAAGGTCACCGAGCTGGACGTGGACGACGTGATGGTGCCGCGCGCGCAGATCGTGATGCTCGCCGCCGACTCGCCGCTGCCCGACATCCTCGCCGCCGTGGTCGAATCCGGCCACTCGCGCTTCCCCGTGCACGGCGAGGACAAGGACGAGATCCTCGGCATCCTGCTGGCCAAGGACCTGCTGAAATACTTCGGCGCCGCCGAACACTTCGACATCCGCGCGATCCTGCGCCCGGCCGTGCTGATTCCCGAGTCGATGCGACTGAACGTGCTGCTGGAGGAATTCCGGCTCAGCCGCAACCACATGGCGCTGGTGGTCAACGAATACGGCGGCGTCGCCGGCCTGGTCACCATCGAGGACGTGCTGGAGCAGATCGTCGGCGAGATCGACGACGAGCACGACGACGAGGTCGAGCCCGAGCTGATGCACGCGCAGCCCGGCGGCGACTGGCTGGTCAGCGCGTTGACTCCGATCGAGGATTTCAACGAACAGACCGGCGCCAATTTCTCCGACGAGGAATACGACACGGTGGGCGGCATGGTCACCTCCGAATTCGGCCACCTGCCCGAGGTCGGCGAAGAGGTCCGCGTCGGCGACTACCTGTTCCACGTCACCGAGGCCGACGACCGTCGCGTGCAGGCATTCCGCGTGGTCCGGCAGTAACTGCTTTGCCCCCTCCCAGCCTCCCCTGCAAGCGGGGGAGGAGCAAAAGCGCACAGGCGTCTGCATGATTTTCCCCCGCCAGCAAACCCGTCACCGCCACCTGTACGCACTGCTGCTCGCACTGCTGCTCGCCATTCTTCCGGCCGCCCACGCCAGCGTCGCCAACGCGCCCGGTGCGAACCTCGAGGTGTCGCTGGTCACCTACGGCCCGGGCGAAACCTACTGGGAACGCTTCGGCCACGACGCGATCGAACTGCGCGACACGGTCTCGGGCGAGGCGGTCAACTTCAATTACGGCGTGTTCGATTTCAGCGAAAAGAACTTCCTGCTGAACTTCGCCCGCGGCCGCATGCATTACCTGATGGACGCGGCGCCCAGCGATGTCGACGAGCGTTACTACGTCGGGACCGGCCGCTCGATCACCCGCCAGCGGCTGGCGATGACGGCTGACCAATCCGCCGCGCTGCGCGATTTCCTGCTGTGGAACCTGCGCCCGGAAAATGCCGGCTACGCCTACGACTACTACGTCGACAACTGCACCACCCGCGTGCGCGACGCGCTGGACAAGGCGCTCGGCGGCGTGCTGGAAACCCGCCTGAAGGCACGCCCCGGCGGCATGACCTATCGTCAGCAGACCGTGCGGCTGATGAGCGCGCAGCCCTGGCTGATGCTGCTGCTCGACCTGGGCCTGGGTCCGTATGCCGACCAGCCGCTGGATGCCTGGCAGGAAAGCTTCCTGCCCGAGGTGCTGCAGGCGCAGCTGCGCGCGGTGCGCGTCGGCGACGGCCGCGGTGGCCTGCGCCCGCTGGTGCAGGACGAACGGCTCGTCTCGCCGAACCGGCTGCAGGCGCCACCGCCCACCGCGCCCGACCTGCGCCTGCCGCTGGCGCTGGCCGGCCTGCTGCTGGCCGCGCTGATCGTGCTCGCCCGTCGCCGCTGGCCGGCCGGCCATGCCCTGCTCGGCGCGCTGTACCTGCTTGCCGCCGGCCTGGTCGGCCTGCTGCTGCTTGGGTTGTGGACGCTGACCACCCACCATTCGGCCTGGGCCAACGCGAACCTGCTGCTGTTCAACCCGCTGGCGTTCGTGTTGCTGCCCACACTGTGGCGCGCGCGCCGCGGCCTCGCCGCCTCGCGCCTCATCGACGGCGCGATCGCACTGCAGCTGCTCGCCTGCATGGCCGCGGTGCTGCTGCACCTGTTGCCCGGCACCGTGCAGCAGAACCAGCCGTGGCTGCTGTTCGCCCTGCCGTGCTGGCTGGCGCTGGCGTGGAGCCTGCGCCGCCGGTGAGCCGATTGCCCCGTCCGAGGGTGCGGGGCATGATGCGCGCATGAATGCGATCCCGCCGCCGAGCGCACCGCCAGCCAGCAGCCCGCCGATGGTGGTCAACTGCATCGCCTACCGCAAGGACGGCAGCCGCGTCGGAGAAATCACCATCGACGCGATCAGCGACGTGCTGGCCGAACCGGACACCTTCGTATGGGTCGGCCTGTACGAGCCGGACGAGGCGCTGCTGGAAAAGATCCAGGACGAATTCGGCCTGCACGACCTGGCCATCGAAGACGCGCACGCCGCGCACCAGCGCACCAAGCTGGAAGCCTACGGCGACTCGCTGTTCCTGGTGGTGCAGACCGCGCAGCTGATCGGCGGCGAGCTGGCCTTCGGCGAGACGCACATCTTCTTCGGCCCGCGCTACCTGGTCACCGTGCGCCACGGCGCCTCGCAGTCCTACGCGCCGGCGCGGCGCACCTGCGAGCACGCGCCGGAGCTGCTGGCGAACGGACCCAGCTACGGGCTGTACGGCGTGCTCGACTTCATCGTCGACAACCTGCTGCCGATCGTGCGCGACTTCCGCGAGGAGGTGCAGCAGCTCGAGCACGACATCTTCGGCGAGACGTTCAAGAGCAGCACGATCCGCCGCCTGTACGACATGCAGCGCGACCTGATGACGCTGCGCCTGGCGGTCGCGCCGCTGCAGGACATCATCAACCAGCTGATCCGGCTGCATCCGAACCTGATCCCCGACGAACTGCGCGTGTACTTCCGCGACGTCTACGACCACGCCTTCCGCGTCAACGAGGCGATCGGCGCGATGCGCGAGATGCTCACCGCCGCGATCAACGTCAACCTGTCGCTGGTCAGCCTGCGCCAGAACGAGGTGATGAAGAAGCTCGCCGGCTGGGCCGCGATGCTCGCCGCGCCGACCCTGCTGACCAGCTGGTACGGCATGAACTTCACCCACATGCCCGAGCTCGCCCAGCCGTGGGCCTACCCCGCCATCATCATGGTGGTGGGCAGCGTGGTCGGCGGCATCTATCTCGGGCTGAAGCGCGCGAAATGGCTATAGTGCGCGGCGGGCGGTTGTCGCTGCCGCACGGACCGTTCAAGATGCCGGCCAACGCCCGCTCCGCACGCAACCGCCGATGAACGACTCCGCCAGCCATGTCCCCGCCGATGCCTTCGCACCGGTGGAAACCCTGTACGAAGGCCGCTGGCTGAGCCTGCGCAAGCGCGGCCGCTGGGAATACGCCGAGCGCAACCACCCCGGCGGCGCGGTGATCATCCTGGCGGTGACGCCGCAGGACAAGGTGCTGTTCGTCGAGCAGTACCGCGTATCGATCCTGCAGAACACCATCGAGATGCCGGCCGGCCTGGTCGGCGACGAACCCGGCCTGGCCGACGAAGACGCGCTGCTGGCGGCGCGCCGCGAGCTGGAGGAAGAAACCGGCTGGCGCTGCGCGCGGGTGGAGTTCGTCCATCGCGGCCCGTCGTCCTCGGGCATGAGCACCGAGATGATCGCCTTCGTGCGCGCCTGGGGCCTGGAAAAGGTCGGCCCCGGCGGCGGCGACGACACCGAGAACATCGTGGTGCACGAGGTGCCGCGCCGCGAAGCGGGCGCCTGGCTGTTCGCCCGCGCCGCGGAAGGCTACTCGATCGACCCGAAGCTGTTCGCCGGGCTGTGGTTCATCGAGCACGGCCGCGGCTGAGCGCAGCTCGCCGCGGACGGCAAGGCTCGCTGCGGGACCCTTCCGTCTGCGCGGGTCGAGAGGGACTCACCAGGTGCGCACGTCGACCACACTGACAGTGAAGCTGCTCATGCCGGACTGGTAGCGGAACATGCAGGACTACACCGTCAGCGTGGTCGACGTGCGTACCTGGTGAGGCATCCGGCGCCATGACACGAAAAAAGGCTCCGAAAGGAGCCTTTTCGTGTCCGACGCCGGCGATGCGCGGCCGGCGCGAAAACCGCCGACGCGCTCAGTGCAGCACGAACAACTTGTCGAAGCCGGCCACGCGCAGGGTGCCGCGCAGCTCGTCGGAGGCGTTGACGATACGGATGTCGGCGCGGTCGGCACCGGCGTGCTCGCGCAGCAGCAACAGCATGCCGAGCGCCGAGCTGTCCATGCCGGTGACCGCGCCCAGGTCGACCACGTAACTGCGCGCGGGCTTGCCGCTGCCCAAACAGGCGTCGTGGAAGTCGCGGTGGATGCTGAAGTCGAAGTGCTCGCCCAATTGCAGGGTGAGGCAGTCCAGTTCGTGGTCGTGGTGGACGATCATGTTGCCATCCTCAGAAGAGTTCGATTTCGCCGGCATCCATCGAGTTCTGCAGCGCCGGGCCGCGCGAGCGCAGGCGCGCCTTCTCGCGCTGGATCGCCAGCCGGCTGCGCACGCGCTGGGCGCGTTCCTCCAGCGCGTCGGCCTCGAGCGTGGCGCAGGCCAGTTCCTCGATGTCGCGGGTGCACTCGATGGTGATCTCCTGCAGTTCGGCGAGCCGGGTACGGGTCTGGCCGATCAGCTGGCTCAGGATGTCCTCGAACTGCAGCGAGCGCACCGTGGTGGAGACGTCGCTGCCGAGGCCGCGGCTGATCTCGACCACCTGGTCGGCCACCTTGCTGGTGCGCGCGTCGCTCTCGGTGACGTGGGCCATCATCGCGTCGATGCCGCCCTTGGCCGACAGCGCCACGTTGAGGTCCTGCGAGGCCATCGCGCCGATCAGGCCGCGCAGTTGCTCCATCGCCGTGCGGGCGCGCTCGACGTGGCCGCCGATCTGCCCGTTGAGCTGGTTGGAATTGCTGGCCAGGTTGCGGATCTCGCCGGCCACCACCGCGAAGCCGCGGCCGGACTCGCCGGCGCGCGCGGCCTCGATCGCGGCGTTCAGCGCCAGCAGGTTGGTTTCCTCGGCGATGGTGTTGACGTTGCGCAGCAGGCCGAACACCGCGTCCATCTCCTTCGCCATGCCGTCGATGCGGTAGACGATGCGCAGGCTCTCGCGCGACATCTGCACGATCATGCCCACGAAGTGCTGCAGCAGGTCGCCGGTGCGCGCGGCAAAGTCCTGCACCGACACGCCGCCGTCCTGCACGTCGATGATCTGCTTGAGCAGCGACTGTTGCAGCGCGGTCTTGCTGGACAGGCCGTCGAAGCCGCCGCCCAGTTCGGAGACCGCGTCGCGCAGCAGGTCCAGGCCCTGGTGCAGTTCGCGGGTGGCGTGGCCGAGCTCGTCGACCAGCGCGCTGCGCACGTCCTCCAGCGCCACGCGCACCGGTTCGCTGTTGGCGGCGGCGGCGGCGACCGGCGCCGGTGCGTCGGCGCGGGCGGCGACGGCCCATGCCGCGGTCAGCGCCAGCACCAGCAGCGGCGCCAGCCAGGCCGGGTGCCACAGCAGCGCCAGCAGAAGGGCCACGGCGCTGGCCAGCCAGCCGTGGAGCCGGGGCGGGGCGAGGAAGGCGGGAAGATGCGACATGATCCGGTATCCGCAGGTCAGGCGCCGACGGCGCCGGTGTGAAGTTGGCGGGCCAGCCCCAGCAGGCGCGCCGCGATATGGTCCAGCGGCAGCATCTCGCTCGCCGCGTCGAGCTTCCAGGCGGCGCCGGGCATGCCCCACACCACCGAGCTGGCCTCGTCCTGCACCAGCGTGGCGGCGCCGGACTGGCGCAGCTCGAGCAGGCCGCGCGCGCCGTCGTCACCCATGCCGGTGAGCACGGCGGCGATGGTGGCCGCGCCGGCGCTGGCCGCCAGCGAACGGAACAGCACGTCGACGCTGGGGCGGTGCCGGTTCACCGGCGGGCCGTCGTGCAGGCGGCACACGTACTTCGCGCCGTCCCACATCACCAGCAGGTGGTGGCTGCCGGGCGCGATGTAGGCATGGCCGGACTGGATCGGCTGGCCGTCCTGCGCCTCGCACACGCGCATCGCCGAGCAGCGGTCCATGCGCGCGGCGAACGGGCCGCTGAAGGCCGCGGGGATGTGCTGGGTCACCAGGATCGGCGGCGCGTCCGGCGGCATCGCCTCCAGCACCACGCGCACCGCCTCGGTGCCGCCGGTGGAGGCGCCGATCGCGATGATCGGGCTGCCGCCGCGGCTGCCCGGCATCTGCGCCCGCGGCAACACCGCATCGGCCGAGAGCCGCGGCGCCACGTCCAGCTTGCGCACCGTGGTGCGCGCGCGCGGCTTCGCCTGCGCCGCCTGCTTTACCTTGGCGCAGATCTCCCGCGCGCTGTCGCCGAAACTGTTGGCCAGGTCGCTGCTGGGCTTGGCCAGGAAGTCCACCGCGCCGAGCTCCAGCGCGCGCAGGGTCACCTCGGCACCCTGCATGGTCAGCGACGACACCATCACCACCGGCATCGGCCGCAGCCGCATCAGGTTTTCCAGGAAGGTCAGTCCGTCCATGCGCGGCATCTCGACGTCCAGCGTGAGCACGTCGGGATCGAGCTGCTTGATCTTCTCGCGGGCGATCAGCGGGTCCGCCGCCGTGCCCACGACTTCGATGCCCGGATCGCAGGCAAGCATGGTCGACATCAGCTTGCGCACTAGCGCGGAATCGTCGACTACCAGAACACGCACTCTTTCCATTGCCCACCTTGCCAATGCATCCACGGCCGCTGCCGCCGGCGGCGGCCCGGTCTTCGCGCCGCGGCGGACATCCCGCCGCTAGAACAGCTCGACCTCACCCTTTATCGGATCGTTTGCCAAACGCTTGAGGTAGCCGCGCTCGTCGGCCACCAGCGCCACGTCGTCGCTGCGCCGCAGCTGGCGCACGCGCGCCCGGCCGCTGTACGGGAAAAACTGCACCTGGCGCGGGTACACGTCGCCCAGGTCTTCCGCCACCAGTTGCAATTGCTCGGCAGCGATGTAGCGGTGCACGAAGTCGATGTTGCGCTGGCCCACGTCGCTGAGCTGGGCCAGCACACGGCCCCCGCCGAACACCTTCACGCGCAGGTCCGCGCGCTGTCCGCCCGCCTTCAATATCGCGTTGATCAACTGCTCCATCGCGTCGCTGCCGTAGCGCGCCGCGCGGCCCACGGTGGACGACCAGTCGCCGCGCTCGCCCATCGGCTCAGGCAACATGAAGTGGTTCATGCCGCCGATGCCGCGGTTCACGTCGTGGATGCAGGCCGACACGCAGGAGCCGAGCACGGTGCTGACCAGCTCGTCCTGTGCGCTCACGTAGAACTCGCCCGGCAGCACCTTCACCACCATGCGCTGCTGGCCCGGGTCCCAGAAGCGGCGCAGATGCTCGAAGCCGGGCATGGCCTCGAGCAGCGTGGGCAGCGCCCGGCGATCGGCCGTCCGCACTGGCGTCATCCGCGTTTCCGGTAGACGGTGCGGCCGATCAGGTCGAAATCGTCGCTGATGCCGTGCAGCGACTCGGAGTGGCCCAGGAACAGGTGGCCGCCCGCCGGCAGCAGCGCGGCGTAGCGGCGAAACAGCCGCTGCTTGGTCGGCTGGTCGAAGTAGATCACCACGTTGCGGCAGAAGATCACGTCGAACGGCCCGCGCATCGGCCACTCGTGCAGCAGGTTCAGCGGCTGCACGGTCACCAGTTCGCGCAGGCGCGGGTGCACGCAGGCGTAGCCCTCGTACTCGCCGGCGCCGCGCAGCATCCAGCGGCGCCGGCGCTCTTCACTGACGCCACCGAGCCGGTCCAGCGGATACACGCCGTTGCGCGCGGCCTCCAGCGCCTGCGGCGACAGGTCGGTGGCGAGGATCTTCGCGTCGACGCCCGCGGCGCCATGCTGTTCCAGCGCCTCGGCCAGCACCATCGCCAGCGCATACGGCTCCTCGCCGGTGGAACAGCCGGCCGACCAGATCCGCAGGCGGTCGCCGTCGCGGCGCTTGTGCTGCAACCACTGCGGCAGCAATTCGCGCTCCAGCAATTCGTAGTGGTGCGGCTCGCGGAAGAACGAAGTGACATTGGTACTGATCACGCTGGCCAGCTCGCCCAGCTCGCTCTGCGGATCGTCGCGCAGCAGCGCGCAATAGGCGGCGTAGTCCGGCAGGCCCAGCGCGCGCAGGCGCCGCGCCAGCCGTCCCTGCACCAGCTGGCGCTTGTGCTCGCCCAGCGCGATGCCGCAGTGCTGGTAGACGAAGTCGCGCAGGAAGCGGAACTCGGCGTTGCCGAGCAGGACCACGCCGTCGCCTGCCGGGGCGATATCGCCTGCGCCCGCACCGGCGGCGACGGCCATCTCAGAACTCCTTCCAGGCACCGGCATCCGCCGCCTCGGCGGCGACGGCGCGCGGCGGCGCCTTGCGCACGGCGGCAAACACCGCCTCGGTGGCCCGCGCCACGTCCTTTACGCGCTCCCGCGGCGCGCCCTCCGCCGCCGGGCGGCTGGCGGCGAGACGGAAGAAGCCCACCTGGCTGGTCAGGTCGCCGGCCTGCTCGTGCATGGCGCGGGCGGCGGCCGAGGCTTCCTCGACCAGCGCCGCGTTCTGCTGGGTCATCTCGTCCATCTGCATCACGGCGTTGTTGACCTGGTCGATGCCGGCCGACTGTTCCTGGCTGGCCGCGGCGATCTCGGCCACGATGTCAGTGACCTTCTTCACGCTGTCGACGATGTCGGCCAGCGCCTTGCCGGACTGGTTGACCAGCTCCGAGCCGCTGCGCACCTTCTCCTCGCTCTCGGCGATCAGGCCCTTGATCTCCTTCGCCGCGCCGGCGCTGCGCTGCGCCAGGCTGCGCACCTCGCTGGCCACCACGGCGAAGCCGCGGCCCTGCTCGCCGGCGCGCGCCGCTTCCACCGCGGCGTTCAGCGCCAGCAGGTTGGTCTGGAACGCGATCTCCTGGATCAGGCCCACGATGTCGCCGATCTTGCGGCTGGAGGCGTCGATCTCGGCCATCGCGGCGATCGCCTTGACCGCCACTTCGCCGCCATGCTCGGCCTGTTCGCGGGCGCCGCGCGCCAGCTGGTTGGCATGGCTGGCGTTCTCCGCGTTCTGCTTCACGGTGGAGGTCATCTGCTCCATCGACGAGGCGGTTTCCTCCAGGCTGGAGGCCTGTTCCTGCGTGCGCTGGCTGAGGTCGTCGTTGCCGCGCGCGATCTGCTGCGCCGCGCTGCTCACGGCGTCGGAACCGTGAAGCACCTCGCCCACGATCGCGCTGAGGCGCTCGTCCATCGTGCGGAAGGCGTCGAGCAGGCGGCCCAGTTCGTCGTTCCGGCGGGTCTTGATCTCGTGGCCCAGCTGCCCTTCGGCGATGGCATGCGCGACCTTGACCAGATGCGTCAGCGTGCCGCTGATCGAGCGCACCAGCAAGGTCGCCACCAGCAGCGCGAACAGCAGGCCGCCGGCCAGCGCGATCAGCACCAGCACCCGCACCATCCTGAAGCGGGCGAGCTGGTCCTGGTAGAGCTGTTTGACCTCGCCGCTCTGCGCCTGCACCAGCTGGTTGAGGGTATCCAGGCGCAGCATCAGCTCCGGGCGTACCTGCATCTCCAGCAGGTCGCCGGTGCCTTCGTCCTGCTGGGCCAGGGCGTCGTAGATGTCCTTCAGGTTGCTCTCGTAATCCGCGTCGGTGGCGCGGTAGGCCTTGTACTTCGCCATGATGCCCGCGCTCATCGGCAGCGCCGACAGTTTCTTGTCGACCTCGGCGATTTCCTTCTGGATCGTCCGGGATTCGGCGACCTTCTGCTTCACCTGGTCGGGCTTGCCGATCGCCCCCGCCGCCTCGCCGAGCACGACGAAGTTCAGCAGCGACTTGGAGCGCAGGTCGCCCATCAGCTGGGCCGGCACCATGGCGTCTTCGTAGCTGTGGCGCAGACCTTCGTTCTGCCATTGCATCATGCCCAGGCCGACCGCCGCGCCCGCCACGAGCATGATCCCGAGCAGGGAGAACGTGCCGATCAGGCGGGCCTTGACGGTGAGGCTCGGCAGCCTGGTGAAACGTGCCATGAATTTCTTGATGTTCATCGTGATTCCCGGATCAAGCGGCAACTTCGACATCCCGGACGTCCGTCAGCGCGGCGTCCAGGGTTTCAACGTCTTCCGGACGCATCAGCTTCTCCACGTCCAGCAGCATCACCATGCGTTCGACATGGGTGGCCAGGCCCTTCAGGTAGCGGGTGTCGACGATCGCGCCCATGTCCGGCACCGGCCGGATCGCCGCCATGTCGATGTCCACCACGTCGGACACCGCGTCCACCACGATGCCGAACAGGCGCTCGGCCACCGCCACGATGATCATCACCGTGCTGTCGCCGTAGCTCTCGCGCTCCAGGCCGAAGCGCAGGCGCAGGTCCATCACCGGCACGATCGCGCCGCGCAGGTTCAGCACGCCGAGCACGTAGGCGGGTGCCTGCGGAATCCGCGTGACCCGTGTCCAGCCGCGTATCTCGCGCACCGTCAGGATGTCGACGCCGTACTCCTCGCCGGCCAGGCTGAAGGTGAGCTGCTGCACGGTGGACGCGACGCCCTGCTTGCTGTCGTTCATTGACCTGTCACCTCGTGATGGAGGCCCGCGGCCCCCCGTTGTCTCTGCCTGTGTCGGCGTGGCCGGTGGAAACTTGAGCCGCACGGCGACGCCGGCGCTGCGCCGCGCAGCCGCGTGTGGCCGACCCCGCATGAAAAAACCGCCAGGCCGTTGCCGGCCCGGCGGATTGGCGCATGACGGCCGAAACCCGTGGCGATGGTCGCGCCGGCGCACGCCCGGCGTGCAGCGGCTCAGGCGGCCTTGCCGGTGACCTTGTTGCGCCGGCTCAGCTGCACCACGCCGCCCACGTCGACGATCAGCGCCACCGAGCCGTCGCTGAGGATGGTGGCGCCGGAGATGCCCTGCACGCGGCGGTAATGCGCCTCCAGCGACTTGATCACCGCCTGCTGCTGGCCCAGCAGGTCGTCCACCAGCAGGCCCACGCGGCGGCCATCGTCCTCGATCACCACCACGATGCCGCGCTCGATCTCGGTGACCGCCGCGGCGCAGCCGAAGGTCCGGTGCAGGCGCATGATCGGCAGGTACTCGTCGCGGAAATGGAACACCTCGCCGCCGCTGGCGAGGCGCCGCACCGCCTCCGGCCCGAGCCGCAGCGACTCGACGATGGAAATCAGCGGCACGATGTAGCGCTCCTCGCCCACCGCGGTGACCAGGCCGTCGATGATCGCCAGGGTCAGCGGCAAGGCGATGGTGAAGGTGCTGCCCTGGCCGGCCACGCTCTTCACGCTCACGCTGCCGCCGAGGTCGCGCACGTTGCGGCGGACCACGTCCATGCCCACGCCGCGGCCGGACAGGTCGGTGGCCTGCGCGGCGGTGGAGAAGCCGGGCGCGAAGATCAGCTCGGCCACCTCCTCGTCGGAAAGCTCCTGGCCCGGGCTGACCAGGCCGCGCTCGACCGCCTTGCCGAGGATCGCGGCACGATTGAGCCCTGCGCCGTCGTCGCTGATCCGCACGATGATGTTGCCGCCCTCGTGGTGGGCGTCCAGGGTGAGCGTACCGGCCTCGGACTTGCCCGCTGCACGGCGCTTCTCCGGCGTTTCCAGGCCGTGGTCGATCGCGTTGCGCACCAGGTGCACCAGCGGGTCGCCGATCTTCTCCAGCACGGTCTTGTCCAGCTCGGTGTGCTCGCCGTGCAGTTCCAGCTTCACCTGCTTGCCCAGCTTGCGTTCCAGGTCGCGCACCAGCCGCGGGAAGCGGTTGAACACGCTGCCGATCGGCAGCATGCGGATGCGCATCACGCTTTCCTGCAGCTCGCGCGTGTTGCGTTCCAGCTGCGCCAGGCCCTCGCGCAGGCGTTCCAGCCTGGAGAAATCGAAATGCTCGCCGATGTCGCTGAGCATCGCCTGGGTGATCACCAGCTCGCCCATCATGTTGATCAGCGCGTCGACCTTGTCGATGCCCACGCGGATCGAACCGCCTTCGCCGGAGGTGGCAGTCGCGGTGGCCTCGCGTGCCGACGGCGTGGCGGGCACGGGCGCCATTGCTGCGGGAGCGGCAACCGCTGCCGGTGCTTCCACGGCCACCGCCTCGATGGCCAGTTCGCAGTCGCCGTCGAGCCAGTCGAATACCGCGTCGACGTCGCCGCGTGCCACCGCGCCGTGCAGACGCAGCTCCCAGCCGAGATGGCACTGGCCGGGATCGAGCTCGGCCAGCCGCGCCGGCGCGCTGTCCAGCACGAAGGCGCGGCGCACTTCCAGCCGGCCCAGTTGGCCAAGCTCGCGGAACAGCCGCAGCGGGTCGTTGCCGGTCTGCAGCAGGTGCGGCAGCGCGACGAAACGGATGTCCCAGCCGTCCACGGCCGCCGCCTGCGGCGCGGCGGCGGGCGCCGCTGCCGCCGCGCCGCTGACCAGCCGCACCAGTTCGCCGCGCAGCGCCTCGCTGTCGGCGTCGGCCGCCGGCTGGCCGCTACTCGAGCGCGCCAGCATGGCGCGCAGGCAGTCGACCGAGCGCAGCAGCAGGTCGATCAGCCCGCCATCCACCGCGCGGCGTTCGCTGCGCACTTCCTCCAGCAGCGATTCGGCCACGTGGGTGAACGCGGCCACGTCGGCGAAGCCGAAGGTCGCCGCACCGCCCTTGATCGAATGCGCGGCGCGGAAGATCGTATGCACCAGCTCGAGGTCGGTCGCGCCCGAGTCCAGCGCCAGCAACGCCGCCTCCATCGCATCGAGCCCTTCCAGGCTCTCCTCGAAGAAGGTCTTGTGGAATTGAGTCAGGTCGACCGCGCCCATGGACGTCTAACCCAGCACGCGCTTGACGGTCGCCAGCAGTTGCTCCGGGTCGAACGGCTTGACCAGCCAGCCGGTGGCGCCGGCCGCCTTGCCTTCCATCTTCTTGTCGGTATGCGACTCGGTGGTCAGCATCAGGATCGGCACGCCCTTGTAGGCGTCCATCGCGCGCAGCTCGCGCACCATGGCGATGCCATCCATCACCGGCATGTTGACGTCGGCCAGCACCAGGTCGAACGCGCTGCCGCGCGCGACGTCCAGCGCCAGCTGCCCGTTCTCGGCCTCGGCCACCTCGTGGCCGGCGCCGCGCAGGGTGAACGCCACCATGCCGCGCATCGAAACCGAATCGTCCACCGCGAGAATCTTTGCCATGCTGCCACCTCGTTCAGGCCGGCCCTGCGGCCGGCAGTTCCAGAATCCGCGCCAGGCCGAGCAGGCCGGCCGCTTCGTTGAAGGCCGCGCTGGCGTTGCGCCAGTCCAGCGTGGCGCCGCGCGCCTGCAGCTCGCGCCGCAGCAGCACCAGCAGCTGCAGCGCCGCGGTATCGACACGCTCCACTTCGCCGGCATCCAGCACCACGCCGGCGCCTTGCTCCAGCGCGTCCAGCAACTGCACCTTCAGCGCGGCCTGGGCGGCGATGCGGCAGTCGGCCGGCAGCACCACCGCGGCGGCGCCGTCCGGTGCCGTCTGCCGTCCGCCCTGTTCCTGCTTCGCCGCTCGTTTGCCGGCCATGCCGCCACTCCACGCGCGCCCGTCGGCGCTGACGAGTGGCTTATCGGCCATCGGCGCGATCGCTTTAGGGCGCCGCGGAAAACCGCCGTCACTCCGGCGAAAGCCGGGGCCAGTGCCGGCAAACCCTTGAAGCACAACGGCGCCGGATGCCTGCTTGCGCAGGAATGTCCAGCGAAAATGCCGGCCGCGTATGCGCCAGGCGCCCGATACGGGCCGCGGCTCAAGTTCGCCCGGGCGCGGCCGATGTCCTGCTGGACGCCCCCACTCGCATCCACGGCCCGCGTGCAGGAACCGACGTGATCATCCAACCGACCAGCCTGGCCGCTCTCACCTGGGCCGGTGCAGCCTCCGGCACCACGGCGCAAAGCTGGCGCATCGGCAGCGTGCTGTCGGCGCGGCCGTTGGGGGTGAACCCGCAGGGCCTGCTGGTGCTGCAGGTCGGCGCGCTCACGGTGGAGACGGAGCTGCCCGGCAGCCAGTTGCCGGCGCAGTTCCAGGTGCGGGTGCTGAGCCTGGGCGCGCAGCCGCAACTGGAAGTGCTGTCGCATCCGGCCGACCCGACCTTCCAGCGCGTGCTGCGCGAACGCCTGCCGCAGCAGAACGGCTATGCGCCGCTGCTGGCCACGCTGGGCACGCTGGCGCAGCGGCCGGTGCTGCGCCAGCTGCCGCCGGACCTGCGCACGGCGCTGGCCCTGCTCGAGCAATCGCTGCGCACGCCCGCCGAAATCACCCGCGGCGAAGGCCTGCGCGAGGCGATCAGCCGCAGCGGCCTGTTCTTCGAATCCCGCCTGGCCAGCCCGCACGGCAGCCTGGCCGCACTGGCCGAGGATGACTGGAAAGGCGCGCTGCTGCGCCTGGCCGGCCTGCTCGACCGGCGTGCGCCGGCGCCCGCGCCGCCGAACCGCAGCGATGCCGCGCCGCCGCTGCTGCAGCGTGGCATGCAGGCGCAACCGCGCCTGCCGCTGGCGCCGGCCGACGACGGCGTGGAACTGCTGCTGGATCGCCTGCACGGTGACGTGAAGGCAGCGCTGGCACGGGTGGAAGTGGCCCAGCTGGAAGCCGGCGCCAGTCCGCTGCCGGCCTGGATGATCGAGATTCCGCTGCAAAGCAAGGACGGCCGCGACGTGCTGCAGCTGCAGCTGGAGTTCGCCGCCGATCCCGTCGACGGCAGTCATGGCTGGACGCTCGGCTTCGCGCTGGACTTGCCGACCCTGGGTCCGGTGCAGGGCGAACTGCAGTTGCGCGAACCGCGACTGGCGGTGCGGCTGTGGGCCGAACAGGCGGAGACGGCGCAACGGCTGGAACGTCAGTTCGGCCCGCTGCGCCAGCGGCTGGCCGCCTGCGGCGTGCTGCTCGACCAGTTGAGCTGCCAGGTCGGCCTGCCGCAGCCGCCGGGCCGGCACAGCGCCGTGCTGCTGCAGGCCACCGCATGAGTACGCCATCATCGCTGCGCCGGGTCAGCCTGCGGCTGGCCGGCGGCAACCAGGCCGAGATCAAGCCGCTGCCGCCCGAGACGCTGGAAGCCCTGCTGGCGCGCGCGCAGGTGCTGGGCCTGCCGCTGCATCACGATCCGCAGATCGCCGCCCTGCTGACCGGCTTGCGCCTGCGCGAGGACGTACCGGCGCTGCTCTACGCCGCGGCTGCCTCGGTGCTGGCGGCGGTGTACGACGCGGCGGAAGAACAAGGCTGATTCGCGCCACCGGCACACGTGGCGCGAGGATCAGCGCCGCCTCGTCGCACGACAGTCCAAAGCATGCAAGCCGTGGTCTGGCATCCGCGCCTTCGCACGCGAGTTGTCCTGCCGGCAAGTGAACATGGAACCCCTCTAGAACCCAGGCTGTAGTGGCTGACCCGTAGCACCCGCCACACCTCGCCCAGCAGCCGCCGCGACTTGCCCGCATCGGCATGCATATCGGCGTTTTCGGAGCAACAAGACATGCACACCTCATTTCGCGAGATATGCATGCCAGCATCCGCCTGCGCGGCGAGCCGAGACAGCCGGACAAGTCCTTGATGGTTTGCAGGGATTCCCACGCTTGACGGTGCCTCAGCGAGCGTGGAGCATGGGATGCATATGCCCCAAGTTGGGGCAGGATCATTGCGGTAATGCGCATCGAAGGCGGACAGATCCAGCTGATCGACCAGGTGGTGCACGGCATGGGCAAATGATCCCGGCACCAGTTGCGCCTGCAGATCCACCGGCAACAGCTGCGAACTCATGTCGATGTGCCGGTAACGCGCCATACCGATCCCCTTGTCCACGTGAGGGGTATTGAAGCAAGGTCGGCAGAGATTTTTCTACAACCTCATTAGGGCTCAACATGACTATCGTCTCTTTGAAGAGAGTTTCTGCGACAAAAGGAGAGCCGCTTCCCGTTGAAGTAGCATTTGAGAAAGGTTCCAATTATCAGCGAGTTCAGATTGAAGTGTATGATGCTGGTGTGGTGAATCCAATTTCAAGATTAGGCTTTGGCACAGATCCAAAAATAAAAAATGGAGTTTTCGAAGTAGATATAGATACCAATTACTTAGATCTAGGAATATTTGAAGTCAAAATGGTTAGATTTCACTCTCCAAAAGAACCTACAATATTGCCACAAGTTGATTTGATATCTGGAAAAGACTATGAACGTATGTTTTTTGAGATTATCGACAAAGAACAAGAGCCCCACACTCAGGCAGAGCTTCGTAAAAAAATATTAAATATTGAATATCATCTTGAACAAGAATTTTTGAAACCTGTTGACATTCGAAGTTCTAAAGACGCACAGTTAAAAAACTGTTGTGTGTTTGTATTTGTCCACAATCTTCTCATAGGCACAAGAATTCGATTTGATCACTTCGAAATGATCCCAACAAATAGCGGCCTAGGAGCTAAAGACCAAATAGATTTAGTGAATGAGTTTTTCAAAAATAACAGTAGCGTGAGATTAAATTTCCCATACAGCAACGAACTTCGTAATTCCTCGCAACGATCAAATCCTGCGTTCGTTTTACATTTCCCGGAAGTGATAGGATCGAATTATGATGAAATAAATAAGTATTGCATTGATAAAGCAGTTCTACTATTACTCGCTGCTGCCCTGTCAAGAGATTCCAGTGGTGAAATATTCGGGATAGTTTTGTTAGATCGCATTTCTGGAAAGGCCATGCACTACCCAATTTCGAACCCGTATATTGGCAACCTCTTGGTTGGGAATTTATCTGGGGAAAGTCCTCGGCAATTGGAAACTTACTTAGCGGGCCTTCAGACCAAACCCATAAACCAGTTTTTCGCCAGATTATTCAAAGAGGCTAGGCGCGAAAAAAATACCGACTTTCAGTACGTTAGATATTGGCAAATTCTCGAGACCCTTGCTGAAAGCCGAAATTATGATTCATCGAAACCCTTGCTTGACTATGAAGGTGAACCACTGAAAAATGACTCTCAATTGAGATATGTAAGAGGTAGTGTAAATATTGTATTTAACCTATTGCGAGAATCTCAAATCGGTAACACAAAGGATTCTTGGGAAAACGTCAATGTTTGGTTTGCATTTAGAAATTCAGTTGCCCATCAGGGATCCGTCTCTCGATACACAGAATTATCTCAAGACAGAAGTAAAGTATGGGCAAAATATGGGCTTGGCGAAATCCAACGATTAGGCGGACATGATAGATATTTATGGGAACTCAAAGAAGATGTAAAACTTCTCATAATGCGTGAACTGGTATTGAATCGGGGCTAGATTGTCCACTATCGCCCTAACCACTCCGTAAGAGACTTCCCGTCAATGCCGGCTGCATGAAGTTTTTGCCCTGGGCGTTCGGGCCGCTGCCGGATGGGATCTTCTGGTGTTGCATGTCCGCCGCATGACGGCGGGCAACGTGTGTCAGGCGGCGTTTCATTCAAACCTGTTCTGGCGCCGCTTCCGCCATGTCGCCTTTCTCTTGCTTTTTCTTGGCCACGCAAGAGAAAAGTAACTCAGGCGCCGCAGGCGACCGAAACGGCTTTGATCCAGCGGTGACGAAGAGCAAAGGCCCCTCTCCCCCAAGCCCTTTCTGTACTGACCCAGTGAAAACCTGCTCAGGTGTTACCTTGAAGAGGAACACCCCATGAGCATCACGATGGACGAAGAGATCAAGCGTTGGACGGCACGCCGGAAGGCGGCGCTGGTACTGGAGATCGTGCAAGGCAAGACCACGGTGGCGGAAGCCAGCCGGCAGTTTGACCTGCAGCCCTCCGAGATCGAGGAATGGATCGACCAGGGCAAGGCGGGGATGGAGAACGCCCTGCGCGCCAAGCCGGAAGATGTGCGCGAGCAGTACGAGCGACAGCTGAAGGACCTACAGGAGGCCTACGGCGAGGCCATGCTGGAGCTGCGCGCACGAAAAAAATTGGCGTCCCTGTTGGGCAAGGACGAGACCTGATGGTCACGATCCAGCAGGGACTGCAGGAGGACGGCATCGCGGTATCGATGGCCAAGCTGTGCCGGTGGTTTGGCGTGGCGCGACGCACGGTGTACTACCGGCCGACCAAGGCGCCGCCGGAGGTGAACGAGGCGTTGGCCACACCGATCAAGGCGTTGATTGAGGAAGAACCTTCGTTCGGTTACCGCACGGTGGCTGGGCTGCTGGGCATGAACAAGAACACCGTGCAGCGGATCTTCCAGCTCAAGGGCTGGCAGGTACGCAAGCGTGCGGTGGGCCATCGCCCGCGTGTCCAGGCCTTGCCTTCCGTGGCGACGGCACCGGATCAGCGCTGGGCCACCGACCTTTGCCGCATCTGGGGTGGTCGCGATGGCTGGCTGACGCTAGCCCTGGTCATCGACTGCCACACCCGCCAGCTGCTGGGCTGGCAGCTCTCGCGCAGTGGCAAGGCCAGCACGGCCGCCGCGGCCCTGGAGCAGGCACTGCTTGCGCGCTACGACACGTTGGGGCGGGTTGCAACGCCATTCCTGCTGCGCTCGGACAACGGCTTGGTGTTCACCAGCCGCATCTACACCCGGCTGGTGCGCAGCTACGGCCTGAAGCAGGAGTTCATCACCCCGCACTGCCCGCAGCAGAACGGCATGGTCGAGCGCGTCATCCGCACCTTGAAGGAGCAATGCGCCCATCGCCACCGCTTCGAGACCCAGCAGCACGCCATGCGCGTGATCGGCGACTGGATCGGCTTCTACAACCACCGGCGCCCGCATCAGGCACTGGGCATGAAGACACCCGCTCAAGCGTATGCTTTAGCGGCCTGACCTGTGCAGGAACCGCTGGGTCATTACATTTCCCTCGAGTGGGAGAGGAAAGCAGAGTCGCTGCCCATCATCAAAGGCAGCGCCGGGCACCGGGAGACGTTGAACCGGTGCTTTACCTGGCCGGCGGGCGCATCGCGAGCACCAGCTTCGCCTCGTCGCGCGACAGGCCGCAGCGGCTGACCAGTTGCTCCACGTCGGCACCTTCGCGCGCCAGTTGCTGGGCCAGTTCGTAGGATTGGCGGGTCGGCGGCGGTTGCTGTTCGATCCGGCCAAGCTGGCGCTGCAGCTGCCCCAGCGCGGTCACCAGCATCGAGGTCGGCACGTCGGTGCAGGCATAGGCCACGTCGCGCGACTGGGCGGCAACGCGCCGCTGCAGCTCGCGCAACTGGCGCCAGCCGTGGAACAGCAACACCGATTGCGCCAGTGCCAACAGCAGCAGCACGCCCACGCCAAGCTCAAGCCACATGGCTGCCGCCCTCATCCGCCCGGCACAGCCGGCGCACGTCGAGCAGGGCCACGAAACCGCCCTGCCAGGCCAGCACGCCGCTGACCGGATCGCCGGCGCGACTGACGCGCCCCGGCGGCGGCGGCGCGATCTCGATGCCGTCGCTGCACAGCAGTTCGCCGACCGCATCCACCCGCAGGCCGACCCGCTGGCCGGCGTGTGCCAGCATCACCACGCGCACGGTGGCCGGGTCCGCCGCCGGCAAGGCGGGCAGACCCAGTCGGCGACGGCCGTCCATCACCGGCACGATGCGTCCGCGCAGATGCCGCACGCCGAGCAGGTCGGGGGCGGCGCCCGGCACCGGAGTCAGCTCGCCGTCGCGGATGACCTCGCTGACCTCGTCCAGCGGCGCG
The DNA here is from genome assembly GCF_033345435.1 of Rhodanobacter sp. KK11. NCBI lineage: Bacteria > Pseudomonadati > Pseudomonadota > Gammaproteobacteria > Lysobacterales > Rhodanobacteraceae > Rhodanobacter > Rhodanobacter sp. KK11. The sequence continues at coordinate 7,392 of NZ_JAWPMI010000004.1, read as the reverse complement.
GCGTACAGTTGCGCGCCGATCCGGAACGACAGCCAGTGGCGGCTCCCTGCGATGCTGTCAGCGACAGTGGCGTTCATGCGGTGACTCCATGATGGTGCGGCCCGCTCATCGGACGGCATGGGCCGGACTGGTGCGCTCGGACAGGCGGCCCGCGCGGTCGTTGGCGTCCGGCGCCGCCGTCGTGGCCGGCGCGGCGGATGCGTTGTCCGCCGCGCCGCTTTCGGACGAGGCCGGCGTCAGCGGCATGACGGCGCGCACGGTGGGCAGCATGGCGGGTGCCGGCGCCTCGGCCACTCCGGCATGCTGGCCGAGATCGTCGGCGTCGCTGTGCTCGCGCGTCGGCAGCGGGCTGTTGGACATCACCACCACCAGCACGCGACGGTTCTGGTTGCGGCCTTCCACGGTGGCGTTGTCGGCCACCGGGTGCATCTCGCCCCAGCCGATGATGCCCAGCCGGTCCTGGGCCACCCCGCTGTTGACGAACAGGCGCGCCACGCTGCCGGCGCGTGCCGCCGAGAGCTCCCAGTTCGAGGGGTATAGCGCGGTGTTGATCGGCACGTCGTCGGTAAAACCCTCGACGCGCAACGGATTGGCGAATTCCCCCAGCACGCCGGCAAGGCTGTGCAGGATGCCCTGCGCCGGCGCCGACAGCTGGGCCACTCCGCTGGGGAACAGGATATCGGTGCGGATCTCGATTTCCAGCCAGTCCACCTTGTTGCGCACCTCGACCATCTTGCGGTCGATCAGCGGCTGCAGCGCCTTGCGCACTTCGCTCTCGATGCGCCCGAGGTCCTGCTGCGGCGCGCTGCGGTTGGCCACGTCGCGCCCGTTGCCGCCGCGCAGCGCCACCGGGTGCGGCGGGATCGGCACCGCGATCGGCACCATCGACGCACCCGACTGGCCGGCCGGCGCGGCAATCGCCGGGTTGATGTTGTGCGGGCGCACGTGGGTGGGCGGCAGCGGCGCGATGGCGTGGCTGGAGCCGTTGAACGCCTCGATCAGCGACTCGGACATCACCCGGAACTTGCCCTCGTTGACCACCGAGACCGCATACATCACCACGAAGAATGCGAGCAGCAGGGTCATCAGGTCGGCGTACGGGATCGCCCAGGCCTCATGATTGAGGTGCTCGTCGTGCTTGCGCCGTTTCATGCCAGGTAACCCTGCAGGCGCGCCTCGATCTGCCGCGGATTGTCGCCCTGGGCGATCGACACCAGGCCCTCGATCAGGATCTCGCGCATCTGCGTCTGCTTGCTGATCAGGCCCTTCAGCCGGGCCGCCATCGGCAGCATGAACAGGTTGGCCAGCGCCACGCCGTAAATCGTGGCGACGAACGCCGCGGCGATGCCGTGGCCGAGCTTGCTCGGATCGGCCAGGTTCTGCATCACCGCCATCAGGCCCATCACCGCGCCGATGATGCCCAGCGTGGGCGAGTAGATGCCGGCCATCTCGTATACCTTGGCGGCGGCCAGGTCGATCGCCTCACGGGTCTCCAGGTCCACCTCCAGCACGCTGCGGATCGCCTCCGGCTCGCCGCCGTCGACCAGCAGTTGCAGCCCCTTGCTGACGAACGGGTCCGGCTCGGCCTCGATCTGCGGCTCCAGTCCGAGCAGGCCCTGCCGGCGCGAGATCTCGCTCCAGCCGACGATGCGGCTGATCAGGTCGCCCGGCTGGTGCTGCGGCGGCCGGTAGACCATCGAGAGCATCTTGAACGCGCGCTTGAGCACCTTGCCCTGGGTCTGCACCAGCAAGGCGGCAGCCGTGCCGGCAAAGACGATCACGAACGCCGCGGCGTTCCACAGCGCACCGACGGTGGAACCCTTCAGGATGGTGCCGATGATGATGACCAGAAAGGCCAGAATGGTGCCGATGATGCTTACCAGGTCCATGCCAGTCAGCCGGTGAGTTGCAGTGAAGTCGGGAATTGCCGGTCGCCGCTGGCCAGGCCGGCCAGGTCCATCACCAGCGCCAGCCGGCCGTCACCGGTGACGGTGGCGCCGGCGACGCCCGGCACGCCGTCGAACAGCGGGCCGAGCGGCTTGACGATGACGTCCTCGCGGCCGAGCACCTCGTGTACCAGGCAGCCCAGCCGCTGGTGGCCGATGTGCAGCACGGCCACGTGCCGGCCCGCGCTCGCGGCCGCCGCAGCGGCCCAGCCGACCAGGTCGACCAGCGGCAGCGCACGGTCACGGTGCCGGGCGACCAGGCGACCGTCCAGCAGGCCATCCTGGCCGTCGTCGAGTTCGAACACCTCCTCCACGTTGCCCAGCGGCAAGGCGAGCAGGCGCTTGTCCACGCGCACCATCAGCACGCGCAGCACGGCCAGGGTCAGCGGCACCGCCAGCTCCAGCTCGCTGCCGTGGCCGAGTCGCGAATGCACCGCCAGGGTGCCGCCCAACTCGGTAATGCGGGTCTTCACCACGTCCATGCCCACGCCGCGGCCGGAGATGTCCGACACCGCCGCGGCGGTGCTGAAGCCGGGGCGGAAGATCAGCTCGTAGCACTCGACTTCGGACAGCCGTGCGGCCTGCGCCGCGTCGACCACGCCCTTCTCGACCGCCTTGCGGCGCAGGATCTCCGGGTCCATGCCGCGGCCGTCGTCGCGCACCGCGATCACGATGCGCTCGCCGCGCTGGCTGGCCGACAGGCACACCCGGCCCTTGCGCGGCTTGCCGGCCTGTTCGCGCTCGCCGGGCATCTCCACGCCATGGTCGAGCGCGTTGCGCAGCAGGTGGATCAGCGGGTCGGCCAGGGCCTCGACCAGGCTGCGGTCGAGGTCGGTGCCCTCGCCTTCCAGCACCAGTTCCACTTCCTTGCCGAGCTGGCGCGCCAGGTCGCGCACGATGCGCGGAAAGCGCTGGAACAAGCGGCCCACCGGCTGCATGCGCATCCCCATCACCGCGCTCTGCAGTTCGTCGGTGATGCGATCCAGTTCGCCGGCCGCTTCGGCCAGTGCCTCGTTGCCGTGACGCGCGGCCAGGCTGAGCAGGCGATTGCGCGCCAGCACCAGTTCGCCGGCGTGGTTGACCAGCGTATCCAGCCGCGCGGTATCCACCCGCACGGTGCTCTCCGCCGGCGCCGCGTGGTGCGCGGGAGCGACGGGAGCAGCCGGCGTCGGCGGCACGGCAGCGGCCGGTGGCGCTGCGCCGGGCTGGCCGGCCTTGCCGTGCAGCGTGTCCAGCAGCGCCTCGAACTCGTCGTCGTCGATCGTCGCCGCCGGCGCGGCCGGCAACGGCGCCGGCGCGACAGTGCCCGGCGCGGCGCTGCCGTACATGCTGTCCAGCAGTGCCTCGAATTCGCTGTCGTCGATCGTGCCGCCGCCGGTCGCCGCGGGCGCCGGCGCCGGCGCCGGCGCGGCGACCGGTACGACCGCCGCCGGCCGGTTGTCCGGCAGCAGCGATGCCAGCAGCGCCGGCGGCGGCATGTCCAGCGGCGCTCCGCTGCCCACTGCCCCCATCATGCCGTTGAGCAGGTCGAGCGACTCGAGCAGCGCGTCCATGTGGACGGCGCCCAGCACCAGCTTGCCGTTGCGGGCCTCGTTGAGCAGGTCCTCGGCGTGATGGCACAGCACCACCATCGGTTCCAGCGCCAGGAACCCGGCGCCGCCCTTGACCGTGTGGAAGGCGCGGAACACGGCATTCAGCAGCTCGCCGTCACCCGGCGCCGCTTCCAGCCCGACCAGCTGCTCGTCCAGCCGCTGCAGCAGCTCGCCGGCCTCGACCAGGAAATCCTGGCGCAGCTCGTTGTCGAAATCCGCGTTCACCTAGAACCCGAACTCGCTGAGCAGGCGATCGGCATCCTCCTGGCTGGACACCTTCACCGCACCCACCGGCGCCTCGGCGCCGGCCAGCGCGCCGGTCAGCCGCACCAGCTCCAGCAGCGACGATTCGACCGTGCCGATGAAGCTGGCGACTTTCTTGATGCGCTGCCCGGTCAGGTCCTGCCACGACTGCGCCAGCACCATGTCGGCGAGGCCGTCGCGGCAGCTGCCGGCGAACGCCACCGCCTCGCGCGCCAGTACCGCGGCGGCGTCGTTGCCGTTGGTCCATTCGAGCACCTGGCCGGCGTTGCGCGTCAGCGATTCGGCCTGCGGCCGCATGCGCTCGGCGAAATCGAGGCTGCGATGGGCGGCCTGCGCGCTCATCTCCAGCACGTCCTGCAGGTGCTGGCGCGCATCGGCCATGATGCCGGGCACGCCTTCCTGGGCCAGTTCGCCGCCGAGCCGGCGCACCGCGTCGTGCAGTTCGCGGGCCAGTTGGCCGAGCGCGCGGAACAGGCGCTGCTCGCGCTGGCGCACGATCGCGTCCAGCGCCTGCTCGAAGGCCGGGCCGTCGGGGCTGTTCAGCAGGTTGCGCAGTTCGGGCGGCAGGGTCTCGTCGATGGCGAGGGAGGATGGTGCGTTCATGCGCTGACTCCGCTGGCGGCGATCCGTTCGAAGATCTTGGTGAGCTTTTCCTTGAGGGTGACCGCGGTGAACGGCTTGACGATGTAGCCGTTCACGCCGGCCTGCGCGGCGGCGATGATCTGGTCGCGGTTGTTCTCGGCGGTGACCATCAGCACCGGCAGGCCTTTCAGCGACTCCTCCGTGCGGATCGCGCGCAGCAGGTCGATGCCGGTCATGTTCGGCATGTTCCAGTCGGTCACCACCAGGTCGAACGGCTGGCTGCGCAGCAGCGCCAGTGCACTCTCGCCGTCGTCGGCCTCCTGGATCAGCGGGTTGCTGAAGCCCAGCTCGACCAGCAGGTTGCGGACGATCCGTCGCATGGTGGAAAAGTCGTCCACCACCAGGATTTTCATGTTCTTGTCCAAACGTCTTCTCCACGTGCGGTACAGGCCGAGGTCCGGCCGCGGGGATTCGGGGGGATTTACTCGATCAACTGCGCCAACCGGCAAGCCGCGCGCGCAACCGGATCACCGCCTGCCCGTGGATCTGGCACACGCGCGATTCGCTCACGCCGAGCACGGCGCCGATTTCCTTGAGGTTCAGTTCCTGCTCGTAGTACAGCGACATCACCATCTGCTCGCGCTCGGGCAGGCCGCCGATCGCCTCGGCCAGCGCCTCGCGCATGCCGTCGCGCTCGATGTTCTCGGACGGGCCCAGGCTGCCTTCGTCGGCCACGTCGAGCACCGAGCCCTCCTCGCCGTCGTCCGATGCGGTAAGGCTGAGCAGGCGCACGCAGGCCGCGTCGGCAAGCACCTGGTGGTACTCCTCCACGCCGATGCCCAGCCGCCGCATGACTTCGGCGTCGTCGGCCTCGGCGCCGGTCTCGGTCTCGATCTGGCGAACCACCTCGGCCACTTCGCGGGTCTTGCGGTGCACCGAACGCGGGGTCCAGTCGGTCTTGCGCAACTCGTCCAGCATGGCGCCACGGATGCGGATGCCCGCATACGTCTCGAAGCTGGCGCCCTTGTCGTGGGCGAAGTGCCGTGCCGCCTCCAGCAAGCCGATCATTCCCGCCTGGATCAGGTCACCCACGTCGACGCTGGCCGGCAACCGCCCCATCAGGTGATAGGCGATCCGCCGGACCAGCGGCGCGTGCCGACGTACCAGTTCGTCGGCACTCTCGCGGGAAAGTTGCAGATATTCCGAAGCCACGCTCATCTCGGCACCCCACCCACCGGTGTTGTCCGGCCTCCAAAAAAAGCGATCCGGTCGAGACCCGCGCGGTCGGGCTCCACCCATTTATCGACCGCACCGGCCAATTGCTTGAATGCCAGCGCGGCGTGGCTGGACGGCCACAGGTCGACCACCGCGCACTGCCGGCGGATGGCCTGGCGCAGGCGCTCGTCGTGCGGCACCCAGCCGCCGAACTCGATCACCACGTCGAGGAAGCGGTCGCTGACCCGCGCCAGCTTCTGGTGCAGCGCCCGCGCGTCACCCTCGTTGCGCACCATGTTGGCGACCATGCGGATGCGCCGCACGCCGAAATCGCGGCTGAGCACCTTGGTCAGGCCGTAGGCATCGGTCAGAGACGCCGGCTCGTCGCACACCACCACGATCACCTCGGCGGCGGCCGCGGCGAACATCGTCACGTTGTCCGACAGGCCGGCGGCGGTATCCACCAGCAGGTATTCGGGCGGCTGCGCCAGTTCGTCGAAGGCGCGGATGATCGCGGCGTGCTCGCCGTTGTCCAGCTGCGCCAGCCGGCGCGCGCCGGAACCGGCCGGCACCACGCGCAGGCCGCGCGGCGCGCCCAGCATCAGTTCGTCCAGCGTGCATTCGCCGTCGAGCAGGTGGCCGATGTGGCGCGACGGCGTGAGGCCCAGCATCACGTCGACGTTGGCCAGGCCCATGTCGGCATCCAGCAGCACCACGTCGTGCCCGGCCACCGACAGCGCCATGCCCAGGTTCACCGCCACCGTGCTCTTGCCGACGCCGCCCTTGCCGCCGGCCACAGCGATCGTGCGGCAGGGCCGCTGCGCGGCCGACACGGCGGCCAGCAGGCTGCTGGCCTGGTGGGCGGACGGCGTGTCCGCCGCGGGCCGGCCGCTCGTGACCGACAACAGCTGCTTCAGTCCGGAAGCCTGATCCATCGCCAATGCTCCGCTCATGCGCCAGCCACCGCGAAGCCGAAGCGCTCGGCCATCAGGCCGTCGTCGGGCGGCGGGCTTTTCAGCGACTTCGCAGCGCGGCACACCAGCGCGCGCGCATCCGCCGCAGCGATGTCCTCGGGCACGCGCTGGCCGTCGGTGACGTAGTCCAGCGGCAGCTTGTGGCGGATCAGCACCGACAAGGCGCCGCCCAGCGCCGGCGCCTCGTCCAGCTTGGTCAGGATGCAGGCCTGCGGCTTCAGCGGCAGGTAGGCGCGGACCGCCTCGTCCAGCGCCTGCGACTGCGCGTTCGCCGCCAGCACCAGGCAGGCGCGCAGGCCGCCGGCGTCGGCGAGGATCTCCAGTTGCTGGTTGAGCCGCGGGTCGCTGCCGGCGACGCCGGCGGTGTCGATCAGCACGGTATGACTGCCGCGCAGCATCTCCAGCACCTTGTGCAGGCTCCGCGCGTCGTAGGCCGGGTAGACCCGCGCGCCGAGCAGCCGGCCGTAGTGCTCCAGCTGCGCGGCGGCGCCGATGCGGTAGTGGTCGGTGCTGACCAGCGCCACCTGGTCGGCGCCGTGGCGCATCACCGCTCTCGCAGCGAGTTTCGCAATGGTCGTGGTCTTGCCCACGCCGGTCGGGCCGACCAGCGCGACGACGCTGCTGTCGTCGCCGGACAGGTCGCGGCCGCTCACCATCAGGCTGCGGCTGAGCATGCCCAGCGGCAGGTAGCGTGCCTGGTCGGCGTTGATCTGCTCGGGCAGTTCAGCCACCAGCGTGCGCGCCACGTCGGGTTCGATCCCGAGCCGGGTCATCTCGCGCAGGATCCGCGCACGCAGCGGCTGGCGCCGCTCCAGGTCG